>CAVQSI010000013.1:0-145097 GCA_963715825.1 Ilumatobacteraceae bacterium | reverse complement strand
GCATGACGCCGACTCCGGACGTCGAGCTCACGCTGCGGTTGGGCAGCTTGGCCCATCAGTACGGGCTGCCGGCCTACGAGTTGGACGATCTGTTGGCGGAGACCGCAGCGGCATTCGGGCTGAGTCTGACCGTCATCTCGACGCCGGCATGCCTCGACATCACCGTCGACGACTTCGACGACGGCGGACAACGTCGCTTCCTCGTGCCGCTCGACCAGGTCTCGTACAACCTGCAGAAGCTCTCACAGACACTCAAGTTGGCCGATGACGTCCGCGCCGGCGACGTCGGTGTCGACGAGGCGGGCCAACGCCTGGACGAGATCGATGCGCTCCGTCCCCCGTATCCCGTCGCTGCGGTGGGCGTGGCGTATGCGGCCTGCGGGGCCGGGTTTGCCGTCATCCTCTCCGCTGCATGGCTCGACGTCGCGTTGGCCGCCGTGCTGAGTCTCGTGGTCTTCGCCCTGGCGCAGGCAGCCGAGCGATCCGCATGGCTGGCGGAGCGCGTCTACGTGATCTCGGCGTTCGTCGCCTCTGCGATCGCCAGCACGGCCGGAGTCATCCTCGACAGGAGCAACACGTACGTCGTGGCGCTGTGTGCGTTCGTCGTCCTGATCCCGGGTCTCGGATTGACGCTCGGCACCTTCGAACTCGCGAAGGGCCACACGCTGTTGGGTTGGAACCGCTTGATCACGTCGGCGGTTCGGACGTTTGCGCTGTTCGCTGGCGCATCGCTCGCAGCACTGATCGTCCGAGCGTTGTTCGGTGTCGCCGAGTCGGCTGGGCAGCCCACGATCGCACTTCCGGTTCGGTACCTCTCGCTCGTCGTGCTCATGGTCGGCCTCGTCGTCGTGTTCCAGGTGATGCCCCGCCAGGCTCCGTTCGCGGTGGCCGCCGGCGTCGTCGCCTACAGCGGTCTGGACATCGGAGGCCGTGCCGGAATCTGGCAGGGCCCGTTTCTCGGCGCGTTGGTCCTCGGTCTGTTCGCCGCACTGTTCGTCAAACTCCGAAATGGGGCGAACCCGCTCATCGTGCTGCTCCCGGGAATCATGATCCTGGTGCCCGGGGTCGCCGCCTACTCGTCGTTGCGCGCGCTCAACTCGGACTCGAGCAGTGCACTGAGCAACTCGGCGCAAGGCGTCCTGGTCCAGATCGTGTCGATCCTCTCGGGCCTCTTCGTCGCCAGTTCGCTGCTCGCTCTCGGCCGACAGACCCCCGACCCGACCTCGGATCCCACCGTGGACCGGAAGGAATCATCATGAACGAACCGGGCACCCCGCCACCCTCCCAGACACCCTCCCGCCACCTCCCAGACACCCCACGACACCGACGCGGCACCTGCGGAGACGGTGGGGAGCCAGCCATCGATGGCCGCGTCGTTGTTCGTCGTCGGATCGATGATCGCACTGATCGTCACTGCGGTGATCATGTTCGGCAGCGACGTCGCCGACGGGCCGCTCCAGGTCAGCATGACCCTGGCGACGCTGATCGCCGTCGGCGTGGCCGCCCGGTACGGCCACAGCAGCTCGCTGATCTCCACGGCGATCAAGAGCGGGATCAACGGGGTGGTCGGCACGTTGTTCGTCATCTTGGCGATCGGCGCGCTCATCGGTTCGCTCTATCTCTGCGGGTCGGTCGCCGCTGTCGTGTACTACGGCGTCGACCTGCTCACCGCCGACTACTTCTACGTCACCGTCTTCCTCCTTGCCGGCCTGCTCAGCTTCATGCTCGGGAGTTCGTTGACCACCGTCGGCGCACTCGGCATCGCCATGGTCGGGCTGGCGTCGGTCCTCGGCGTCGATCCCGCGATCGCTGCCGGTGCGGTCGTGTCCGGGGCGGTCCTCGGCAACAAGGTCGCAAGGATCTCCGACACGGCGAACCTGACTGTCGCGACCGTCGGAGGTCTGACGATCGCAACGCACTCGAAGTCGGTGACCCGCACGATGATTCCGGCCGCGATCATCTCGGCCGTGCTCTATCTGATCCTCGGGCTGACGGCGACCTCGTCGACCAGCTCGGCGGATTTCAGCCAGGTACAGGACGCCGTGAGCGAGTACTTCAATGTCTCGTTGCTCGCGTTCTTGCCCATCGTGTTGATCGTCGTGCTCTCGGTACGTGGCCTGTCCGCCTACCTGTCGCTGATCATCCCGGCGATCGTCGCCGTCGTACTCGCCGGATTCACCCAGCACGACCTGATCGTGTCACTGGCGACCGAGGGTCGGAGTTACGTCGGAAGTGTGATCGAGGTCGGCATCGACACGATCGCCAACGGCTTCTCGCTGAACAGCGGTGACGACAGCCTGGACCGGGTGTTCAACGGCGGCGGCACCGCGTCGATGCTCACGACCATCTGGCTCGTCCTCGTCGCCGCCGCGTTCGGCGCGGTCGTCGACTACGTCGGCATCCTCAACCGGGTCGTCACACCGGTGATCAACTGGACCAAGACCCGTCTCTCGCTGCTCGGCGTGACGATGGCGACGTCGGTCGGCATGAACGTCGTCACCGCCGACCCGTACACGAGCATCGAGCTCGCCGGCCGGATGTTCCGCTCCGAATATCAACGCGAACGACTCGAACCAGTCGTGTTGTCGACCTCGATCGCCGACTCGGGGACGATCATGTCGCACATCATTCCGTGGAACATCCACGGCGCCTTGTTCGCGGGAACACTCGGCATCGCCACCATCGAGTGGGCGCCGTACACGTTCTTCGCCTACCTGACCCCTGTCGTATCGTTCGCAATCGCCGCCGCCCTGTCGCGCAAGCACCGGGTGCCCGACGACCAGGACATCGACAAGATCTACGGCCCACTCCCGACCCCGACCGACCCCACAAGGACCGCATGACCGTTCCGAGAGATGGTTTCCAGGGTGAGTGACGCCTCGTCGACAGACCCCGCCAGATGATCGACCGAGACCACACTGCCAACGCCGAGAGTCACGGGATCCAGGTCTTCTCGGCGCCGTCGGATGCGCCGCGTGTGCGATGGCACACCGATCTCGTCTCGGCCGGGCTCTCGGCCTCCCTGCTGATACTCCTCATCATCGTCGCCGGCGACGGCTCGACGCTCGACAACAACACGCTCACGTTCGTGGGCACGTTCCCGGGCTGGCTGCTGTGGCTCGGCCAGGCCGCCTACATCGTGGGTGTCGTCTACGCGTTCGGCGTGTTGATCGGAGTCGGGCTGTTCTCCCGGCACCGGCTGGAACTGCTCCGCGACATGCTGCTTGCAGCGATACTCGCGGCCGCAGGCAGCGTGCTGATCACACAGCTCATCGACAACCGCTGGCCTGAGCTCGCCTTCTTCGACCTCGATCAGACCCGGTCGACATTCCCGGCGTTCTTCATCACGACGTCGACGGCGATCCAATCAGCGGCGGCGCCCCACTTCACCGCCCCGATGCGAAAGATCGGCTGGACGTTCATCCTGGCCGCCATCGTCGCGTCGGTGCTCGGCGGTGTCACGACGGTCAGCGACGCACTCGGTGGCGTGCTCGTCGGACTGATCGCGGCTGCGGTCATCCGGTACGTGTTCGGCACGTCGGCCGGGCTGCCGTCGACCAGCCGGATGCGGGCGGGGCTGGCGGACCTCGGGGTGCAGGTGACGGACCTGCACTACACCGATCGACAACCGCTGGCATCGCTCGTGTTGACCGGCACGTCGGCCGATGGTGCACCCTTGTTCGTCACCGCGTTGGGACGTGATGCGTGGAGTTCGCGGAAGTGGACCCTGCTGTGGAAACGGGCGTGGTACCAGGATCAGGGGTCGCAGTTCGGGTCGGATCGCCGCCAGCAGATCGAACACGAGGCGCTGGCGATGTTGCTGGCCGATCAGGGCGGCGCATCGGTGCCGGCACTCGTGACGATCGGGATGACCGAACGCGATGATGCCGTCCTCGTCTCCGAACGCCTCGACCACAAGCTGGACGGCATCGCTGATGATGCCGTCGACGATGGCCTTCTCGACGAGATCTGGAGTGCGCTCGGCAAGCTGCACGAAGCGGGGATCAGCCACGGATCGCTCGACGCCGACCACATCTGGTTCGACTCGACGGGTCGACCCGCCCTGATGGGGTTCGCCGACGCCGCGATCAATCCGAGCGCCGATCAACGGCACAGCGACATGGCGGCGTTGCTCGTGCTGACCGCCGCCACGGTCGGCGAGCAACGAGCGATCGCCGCGGCCCGACGTGCCAACACCGACGACGAATTGACGGCGATGCTCCCCCTGCTGCAGACCGCATCGCTCAACGGGCAACTGCGACATCGGGTCAAGAAGGAGAAGCTGAAGATCAAGGAGCTTCGCTCGCAGACCGCCGACGCGATCGGCACCAAGGTCCCCGAGCTCGAACAGCTCACCAGGGTCACCTGGAAGAGCGCGTTGATGATCAGCTTCGTCGGCCTCGCCGTCTACACGATCATGGCGCAGCTGGCCGACGTCGGCTTCGCCACCATCTTCAACACGCTCGCCGACGCCCGCTGGAGCCTGATCCTGCTCGGCCTCGTCCTCGCCGCCGCGACCAACTACACCGACGCGATCGCGCTCGCCGCCGTCTCCCCCAAGCCCGTCCCGGTCGGCATCACCACCATCGAGCAGTTCGCCATCGGATTCATCAACATCGCCGTCCCCTCCTCGGCCGGACGCATCGCCACCAACGCCCGGTATTTCCAGAAGTTCGGCATCAGCCCCGTCACATCGACGACGACCGGCGCGATCACCGGCCTCACCGGCTTCATCGCCCAGGCGATCCTCGTGGTGATCACGATTCTCGTCGGCGCCGGGAGCATCGACTTCTCTGCGATGCAGGGCGGAGGCGGCGCTCTTCGGCTCCTGGGCATGGCCGTCACCATCTTCGTCGTCGCGCTGGTCGTCGTGTTCGTCGTTCCCGCGTGGCGGAGGTGGGCCTGGAGCAAGATCGGCACACCGATCTCCCAGATGGGCGACGCCGTGAAGACGGTGAAGAACCCGAAGGTCGCGCTGACCGCGCTCGGCAGCTCGATCGGGACCGAAGTGCTCTACGGAGCCGGGTTCACCATGTGTGTGCTCGCCGTCGGCGGATCGATCACCCTCGGCCAGGCGATCTTCATCAACGTGACGGTCTCGCTGTTCGCCGGCCTGATGCCGATCCCCGGCGGCGTCGGCGTCGCCGAAGCCGGCATGACCGCAGGACTCACCGCAATCGGCGTCGACGGCGACGTCGCGGTGTCCGCCGTGCTGATCTATCGACTCGTCAGCTACTACCTCCCACCACTGTGGGGCTACGCCAGCCTGCGCTGGCTCACCCGCCACGACTACCTGTGAGCGGCAGGCGCCGAGCAGAAAGGGCTCAGTTTCAATGAACGAGAAGGATGGCCAAGCGGCCTTCGATGCGGTCGTCGGCGAAGCCGCCGATCGCATCGCACACTTGCATGTACCGGGACTCGCTGTCGGCGTCATCCACGGAGCGAACTCCTATGCCGCCGGGATCGGTGTCACGAACACCAGCACCCCACAGCCCGTCACCGCCGACACGACTTTTCCGATCTGCTCCATCACGAAGACCTTCACCGCGACGCTGGCCATGCAGCTGTCCGAACAGGGCGATCTGGATCTGAACGATCGCATCGTCGACCTCCTGCCGTGGTTCAGAGTCAAGGATCGTGAGGCGACGTCCAGAGCGCGGGTCATCGACCTGTTCCACCATCACACCGGTTGGAGCGGTGACCACTGTTTCGATCCCGTTCCGCCCGGTGGATCGATCACCGAGAAGTGCATGCTCCAAGCGCGCTACCTCGAGCAGATCGTGCCCTTCGATCAGGCCTGGATGTACAACAACACCAATCTCGCTTTCGCTGGCCATGTGCTGTCGGTCGTCGGCGCCAAACCGTACGAGACGCTCGTCGAAGAGCGCATCCTCTCCCCGCTCGGCATGGATGCGTCATGCTTCAACTACAGCACCTCCCCTCCCGACGACAATTTCGCCTGGGGTCATCCACCGATCTATGCCGACGACGACATCGGCGAACTCGAGCCGATCTTCACGCCGTTCCCCCCGACGGCCGGGTCCGCCGGCGGAATCCAGTCCACGGTTCACGACATGTTGAAGTACGCCCGCTTTCAGCTGGACGGGAAGGACTCGTCCGGCAACACGCTGCTGTCCAACGAAGCGCTGGCCTTTGCCCACGCCCCCGCAGTCGATGCTCCGACGGGCGGGTTCACCGGACTGACCTGGTTCGTCCGCAACTACGGCGAGGTCTCGAGCGCGTACCACGGCGGAACCTACATCGGCTACCGCACCTTCCTGCAGCTGATCCCGGATCACGACTTCGCCGTCATCGTCTTGACCAACGGCGACCGCGGGGTCGAGGCCTACACGACAGTTGCCGACGCAATGGTCAGCGCCTTCACCGCGCTCGAGCGCCAGACCGCGGTCGCGACCGGCGTCGATCCGTCAGTGCTCGATCCCTTCGTCGGCGTCTTCACGGGCACGTTCCAAGACTTCGAGATCACGACCAGTGGCGGCAGGTATCAGCTTGCCCAGACGTCCAAACTGACGAAGCCGGGAGCGGATCCCGCCCCCGCCGATGTGGCCAACACAGCCGAAGGGTGGCTGATCGTCACCGAAGGCCCGAACAAGGGAGCCCTCGGTGAATTGCTCGAAGATCCGTCCGGCGAACGGAACTACCTGCGATTCAACCACCGGATCTTCATTCGCTCCGCCGAGGAGAACAGCTAGCACCGGGGTGGATCAGATGCTGAGGTCGTCGAGGTTGTAGTCCCGAACATCGGCACGTGCCGAGTCATCCCAGGTGTACTGCAACCCTTCGTCGAGATGAGGCCGATACACGAACGGGGTCTCCGCCGGAAAGCGCCGGCGGCGCGCATCGATCCCGTAACCGATGAGTCTCGCCCGACGGCGGATGCGGTCGGCGTCGTACACCGCTTTGGCGTTGTGGACGCCACCGGCCTCGACGTCGAGCACCGAGGACCTCCGGTGGAAACCGAAGTTGACCGTCACCCGCCAATCCGGGCTGGTGTTCGCAAACGAGCCGTGCACCGCCTGACGGTTGGTGATCGCCACATCCCCCGGGGCACACACGATCGGCACGGCGTCGACAATCCGCTCGGAGCCCGCATCAGCAACCATCGCTGCGATGTCAGCGTGACGATCCTTGTGTGAACCGGGCACGACCCACACCCCGTTCGCGGGCGTACACCCGTAGAGCTGCGCCATGAAGTTGAAGCCGTGAATCCCCTCGTCCCAATCATCACGATCCCAGTGCGTCACACCGTCACGATGCCAAGCCACCGAGGCCCCGAGCCCCGGCTCCTTGAAGAACAGCGCCTCGTTGAACGGCGCAAAGTCGTCACCGTTGACCGCCGCTGCCACCGCCAGCAACTCCGGATGCCCGTACACGCGGAGGCAGGCCTCGGAGTGCTGCAGCGAGCCGAGCATCAGATACACCACCTCGTCGGGCGCATCGTCGGCTGGGGTCGGCTCGTGCATCTTCACGGGATGACGCCCGTTCGCTGCGCGCGTTCCACCGTTCGGGTCCGACAGCGGCTTTGCGAAGTACACGCTCGGGGCCTCGAGACCAGCAGTGATCGCCGGACGGCCGTGAGCATCGACGTCGCTCCCGCGAGCCACCGGTACCCGATCCAGTATGTGATGGATGTCGCGCTCGATGTCCGCCAGTTCTTCAGGGCCGAGCACGCCTTCGAACACGTAGAACCCACACCGCGAGTACGCCTCGAGAATCTCGGGATGAACCTGGCCAGCGTCATCGAACCGAATGGGTCCGCGGTTCCCGAGGGCGAAGGCCTTGCGTCTCCCCTCCTCCAGATACTCGTCCATCACCGACATCACCGGCACGGCGTCGTCGGCAGCAAGCCCTCGGTTGCGTCCAGCCTGCATGCGCCACTCCTCACGATGCGAACTCCTCGAGGCTGCAGGGTGCAGCCGTTGACAACGTAACCGACCGAACGAGACGAGCTCGGCTCGTCACAGGCACGGACCGCGGGCGGGCGCACCGTAGCGCCGCATGATGAAGCGAGTCGCTGTCAGTCCTCGGGGGCCCACACCGTGTGCGGGTCGAGCGGCCAGCGTGGCCCGTCGGCTCGCACGTGGGGGAAGTTCTCGACTCGGAGCGTGGTGAGTCCGGGGCTGTCGGCGGTGAGGATGTCGGTCGCCAGGTCGGTGAAGCCGGCCCGGAAGTGCTGACTGCTCTTGAGCACGACCAGATCGCAGGCCGTGACGTCGATCCCGTGAAGTGCGAACACCTCCGCATCGAAGACCTGCGACCGAGCCGAGCCGACGAGCACGTCGACCTCACGGTGCGTGCCGACCTGGAGGCGGGCCATCGGGCCGTAGTTCGCGCGCACACCGGCAAGCATCGGTGAGGTGTGGACGAAGCGACCGTCGGACACCGTCTTCACGTACGCCGAGACCTCGAGTGGCGCTCCGTGCAGCTCGTCGTGTTTGCCGCCGAGCCGCACGTCGATCGTCGAGCCAGGGCCCGCGTCGTGGGCTTGCTGCGCCACCTCCGGGTCGTAGATGAAGCCGAAACACGCCCGCTCGACGCCGGATTCGAGCAGCGCCCGCAGCACGTGCGTCGCGTCTCCGGGCGTTCCGCCGCCGGGGTTGTCGGCGGTGTCGTTGACCACCACCGGCCCGCCACGTTCACCGGCGATCGAGATCGCCTGACGAATCGCCACCTCCGGTGTCAGCGACTCGTGCACGAACTCGTTTCGGCGATCCCACACCTGTCTCGCGAGATCTCGGGCATGGCGGCGGGCCAACGCGGGATCGTCGAGCGTGGTGACCACGATCGACGCGCCCGCCTGCGGGCTGTCGGTGTAGGGAAATCCGTGGAAGAACGCAGCCCGGATGACACCCGGTTCGGCTCCGATCTCGAGACACCGTCGACGGATGTCCGCTGCCGGTGACACGTCGGTGGTCGAGGTCGGAAGCAGCAGCGGGAGACGCTCGACGTGGGTCGTCGGCTTCCACTCGCCTGTGGCGATGCGTACCGCGGCTTCGATGGCCTCGACGCCACGCTCGTACATGTCCACGTGCGGGTAGTCGTAGACGCCGAGCATCAGGTCGTAGACCTCGTTCATCTCCTCGCTGATGCTCCCGTGCAGGTCGAGCGTCGTCAGCAGCGGAACGTCGGGGCCGATCACCGCTCGGATCGCCGCTCCGAGATCGGCCTCGAGGTCGTCGATACCGTCGACGATGCCCGCCCCGTGCGTTTCGATCACGACCGCGTCGACGGGAAGCGCCGCGCGGATCCCCTCGACCAGCTCGTCGGCGAGCCGACGGTAGGTGTCGAACTCGATGGTCCCGGACGGCTGCGCGAACGCATGCACCACCGGCACCAGATCGTGGCCACCGTCGCGCCCCGCAGCGATGATCCCACCGGTGAACGTGCGAGTCCCGTCGTAGCGCAGCAGCGCATCACCATGACGCACGTCGAAATTGTCGAGACCAGTCATCCCGAACGACTCGACCGCGTACGTGTTGGTCTCGTGGAGGATGCCACCGATCGCGATCCGCATCCACCGATCGTAGGCCGGACGACGACCTGAGACCGGCCGACCAGCCGAGTACGTTCACTGGGGTGTCGAACACGACGGACGCAGTGGTCATCGGGGGTGGCATCGCCGGAGTCTCCATCGGCTACGAGCTCTGCGAGCGCGGGCTGTCGGTTCAGCTTCTCGAGGCCGAGGACTCCCTCGCTCAGCACGCAACGGGTCGCTCTGCTGCGCAGTACCTCGAAACCTACGGCAACGAGTCGGTGCGTCGCTTGACGGTCGCTGGGCGGTCGTTCTTCGAGGAACCGCCGTCCGAGTTGGTGGACGGTCCACTCTGGCATCCGCGCCCGCTCATGCAGGTGTGTGCTCCCCAACATGTCGAACGAGTCCGCGCCCGTGCGATCGAGTTGCGAGCGCTCGCGCCCACGACCGCCTTCATCGACGCAGCCGATGCACTTGCCTTGATGCCGGTACTGCGACCCGAAGCCGTCGGGGGTGCGCTCCTCGAACCCGACGCCATGGAACTCGACGTGGCGGCGATTCATCAGGCGTTCGTGCGGGGAATGCGCAGTTCCCAGGCCGCGATCACCTCGAACGCTCCCGTCACTGCCATCGCGCGCTCGGGCGACGGGTGGATCGTCACCACTCCGTCGGCGACGATCACCACCTCACTGGTCGTCAACGCGGCCGGAGCGTGGTGCGATCAGATCGCGGAGCTCGCGGGCATCGAACCACTCGGTCTGCGTCCACTCCGACGCACCGCAGCCGTCGCATCGCTCCCCGCCGACGTCGGCGACATCGGCTCGTGGCCGCTCGTCGCCTTCGAGTCCGAGGAGGGCGGCATGGCCGCCTACTGCAAACCGGAACCGGGCGGTTTGCTGATCTCACCCGCGGACGAGACGCTCTCGCCGCCGTGCGACGCCCGCCCCGAGGAGATCGATGTCGCTCGAGCCATGGACGTCGTCGGCCAATGGACCACCCTCGAGTTGCGGCACATCCGAACGACATGGGCGGGCCTGCGCACGTTCGTGGCCGACCGGACGCCCGTGGCCGGTTTCGCCCCGAACGCCCCCGGCTTCTTCTGGCTCGCGGCACAGGGCGGCTACGGCATCCAGACAGCGCCAGGGCTCGCCCGAGCGGCGGCAGGGCTGATCCTCGATGGCGAGTTGCCGGCTGACCTCGCATCGGTAGGGCTCACCCCGGAGAACCTGGCGCCTTCCCGAGCCGGGATCCGAGGAACGCTCGCGGCGGGGTAGGCATCGGGCGCGACGCTGCTTCCAGATCGCGTTACGTTGGCCGGCGCACGCATCGGAGACGTCTCATGGCAACTGCACTCTCAATCGAACCTCTGCCCGGCTCGACGTTCGGAGCGATCGTCGAGAACCTCGACGTCGACGCGGTCGTCGGACCTGGGGCGACAACCGCTGCATGGGACGAGCTGTATGCAGCCTGGATCGAGTACGCGCTCTTGATCTTGCCCCAGGTGTTTCTCACTCGGGACCAGCAGGTCGCCCTGGCGAAGAGCTTCGGGGCGATCGAACTGATCGGGGGCCGAGAGATCGTTTCGTTGAGCAACGTCACCACGGGCGGCGCACTCCGAGGCGAGGACGACATGATGAAGATCCTGCGGGGCAACATGGACTGGCATTGCGACAGCACGTACATGGAGCTGCAGTCGAAGGGTGCTGTCTTTTCTGCTGAGGTCGTCCCGACCGACGGTGGAGGTACCGAGTTCGCCGACATGCGTGCCGCCTACGCCGCACTGGACGACCAGACCAAGGCCCGCGTCGGCGAGCTGTCCGCATATCACTCGCTGCATCACAGCCAGCGAGCTCACGGGCACGTTCACTCCGAGGACTCCGACTATGTCGGCTACGGGATGGAACACGAGGGCGTCCCGTTGCGACCGCTCGTGAAGCACCATCCGGTGACGGGCACCCCGTCACTTCTGATCGGCCGCCACGCGTACGGAATTCCGGGCCTCGAGCGGGACGAATCAGACCGGCTGCTCGCGGAACTCGTCGACCAGGCCTGTCAGGGATCACGAGTACACGAGCATCACTGGCAGCGCGGTGATGCCGTCATCTGGGACAACCGCTGCCTGTTGCATCGGGCGCGGCCGTGGGACATGTCGGAGCCGAGAACGATGTGGCATGTGCGAATTGCCGGCGATCCAGCGGCGGAGTACGCGCCGCTTTCTCCGTGACACCGCGGCCTGCGCACATCACCCGGGGTGGCCCGACGTTCACCCACGCCGAACTGGCCCCGAGGACCGAGGGGACCTACGTTCCGCTCGTGGTCGAGTGCTTCGGCTGCCGCACGATCGGGTGATCCGATCGCCTCACTCATTGGAGATCCGCCATGTCATCGCAAGAGAACCTCGTCCTGTATGCCGCCACCTACGCCGATGGCGACAGTGCGCGGGCCGATTTCGACGACTTGAAGGCAGCCGAAGGATCAGATCTCGTGGTCGACGCTGCGATCGTGATGAGCCGCGATGCTGACGGTCGCGTCGATGTGCTCGAGGTCGGTGACGGCGACACCGCAGCAGGAGCGATGCTCGGCGGTGGCGTGGGCGTCGTCGTCGGCCTCTTTGCCCCGCCGCTGCTCGCCGCGACGGCGATCGGTGCCGGGATCGGTGCGCTGCTCGGACACCTGACCAAGAAGCACGAGGAGAAGGAACTCGGTGTCGAACTCGACGAGTACTTCCCGGCGAATTCGTCAGCGGTGGTCGCGGTCGTCGACGTCGTGTACCTCGACCGCCTCGAGGCCGTGCTCGCCAAGTCCGCCAAGCGAGTCAGCAAGGCGATCGACCGCGACGACTACGACAAGCTCGTCAAGGCGGTCTCGAAGTCCACTGACAAGATCGACGACGCACTCGAGTCCTGAACATCGCTCTCCCAAGAGCACAGAGCCAGGAATGGGCTGATCGATGGACTGCCTCAAGTTCATCGGAGGCAACATCTACCGGGTCATGAGCGAGGTCTGGAAATGAACTTCTGATCTCATCGAGGTGACCGCTGAAATTCATTCGATCAAGAGGAGCGTCCAGAACATGTCCAGCAACGAGATCCAGGCAGTGCCCAGTCCAGAGCGCGTCGGTGCGTCAGGCTTCGAGCCGCTCGAGGTCGACAGCCCGATGGCGAAGTGGAAGCAGCCACAATCGGAAGCGTTCATCGATCAGGCGAGGCAGGACTACAGCTTCCCGAACTGGCAATCGGGCAGCGAGCAGTCGATCTACTACAACCTGAACATCCCCGAGTTCTTCAACTGCTCGTATGTGCCGCCATCGGACGAGTTCTCCAGGCTCGAACGGTCGATCGATCCGACAGTGCTGGATCTGACCTTCACCGCCGATGACGGCTCCACCACGCCACCGCTGCGGGAGTACCTGGTCGGCAAACGGCAGGTTCAGGCGATGATGATGGCCCACCAGGGCAAGGTCGTGTTCGAGATCTTCCCTGGCATGAACCCCACCGACTCCCACATCTGGATGTCGGCCGCGAAGACGACTGTCGGGCTGCTCATGGCCATGCTGATCGACGAAGGCAAGGTCGATCCCGACAAGCCGGTGCCGACCTATGTGCCCGAACTCCGTGGCACACACTGGGAACAGGCCACCGTCAAGAACGTCATGAACATGGCGTCAGGGCTCGACATCGAAGAGAGCATCGCGAACCTGCTCAACCCCGACACCTGGATCGCTCATTTCTTCACCGCCGTCTTCGAGGGCAAAGGTGATTGGCGCGAGATGTCAAAGCATGCGCAACCACTCGAGGGAGAACCCGCTGGCACCCATTTCCGCTACTCCGGGGCCAATACCCAGACGCTGGTGCTCGCGACCCAACACGTGACCGGGATGCGCTGGCAGGACTTCTTCAACGAGCGGGTCTGGTCGAAGATCGGGGCGAAGAGCCCGTACCTCGCTGGGCTCTGTCCCGACGGCTCGCCGGCGGCTGCCGGCATCGTCGCGTCCACACCGGAGGACGTGCTGCGGTTCGCATTGTCGTACACGCCGAGTTGGCACGTGGTGTCCGAGGAACGGATCGTCTCGGAACGGCTCCTGCAGACAATCCAGTCCATGGGCGACCCGGCGGCCTACGTGGGCTCCACCGAGGAGGGCTACGGCATCGGCTGGTTCGGCGAGAAGCCGCTCACCAACACCGCACAATGGGACCACTCCTTCGCCGACGGCGCAATGTTCAAGCACGGCAACATGGGACAAGGCATCTACGTCGATCCCGCCCGAGACTTCTGCGGCATGTACTTCGGTCTGGCCCCGAACCCGGACGAGATCTCGGGAGTCGATTATTCTCCCGGCTTTCTGCGAACGGCCGCGAAGTACTTCGCCGGCCAGTAGTCCTCCAACCGGAGGGACCCCCGGTCGGAAGTGTTGGAGGTCCGAGCCCTCTCGGCCTACCGCATCGTCCCGTCAATCAAACAGCCCCCTCACAGACGATCACCCGCCCGGCGCACGAATCCTCACGTTTCGTTACGGGCACGCCCATGACCGTGCCCGGGAAGGGTGGCCGCCCCCGCAAGTGGCGCTCCGACGCCAACCGCGTGCGCGCCTTCCGAGCAGGAGAACGCGGCGACGACGAACCACCCACGATTGAGGTCGCGTTGGAGCAAATCCGCGCCAACTGGAACTCGATTGCCCTTCGAAGCGGACAACACCTCGCAGACCGGTGGACCGATTCAGGGACGGCTTTCGAACCCCCGCGAGGGGTTCGACGATGTGTGCCGGCTTTTCCCGGCATCCTCGCCCGACCGTCGAGCTCGAGAGCACGGCTGCATTCGGTCCAGGCGCAGCGCCGCCTCAGCCCGGGGGGCCGTCCAGCACCTCGTCGCAGGGCGCAAGCGTGGGTGCGCCCCAAGCGGTGTACCCACCTATTGCTTCGCCACCGGAGACAAGTAGTAGTAGTCAAAAAGCGCGCGGGCGATCTCGGCAATAGCCCGATCCCTGTCCGCCGTGGGTGTCTTGCTGCTGTTCGTGAACACGGCGAGAGCAAATCTCCGACCGTCAGGGAGCGTGACATAGCCAACGTCGTTGGCAACTCCGCCTTCGGTTCCGGTCTTGTGCGCGACCGGCGTGCCCTTCGGCAACAACCCCTTGATGCGTTCAGCGCCGGTGCGCGTGCGCGACATCACTCCCAGCAGGAACTCGCGGCTTTCCGGGCTCATCGCCGTGCCACCGTCAATGGCAAGCAGCAGTTTCAGATACGCATTGGGCGTTGCGTGGTCGCGGGGATCCGCCTCGAAGTCCGGATTGGGATCAACCTGGGCCGCCACCAGTGCCGGGTTGTTGCTGATGGCCTCAGCGACAGCTTCTGGCGTGGCCGCCGGCAAGCCGTAGAAATCCATGAGAATCTCGCAGACATTCCGATCGACCCTGAAGTCGGTGATCCCGAGCCTGCGCAGGTTCTCGGTCACCGCCTCTGGTCCACCTGCCAGCTCCAGAACGACGTCGGTCGCTGTGTTGTCACTCTCTGTGATCATCGGATAGATCAAGTTCGCCAACGAGAACTGGACCCCGGGGTAGGGGAATCTCTCGGCAATCGCAACGACGCCGGCGACATACATGTCGGGCGGGACTTCGACCGGTTGGTCGAGACTGAGTTCCCCCTTGTCCACGCGATCCAGTACGGTCGTGGCGATCGCAACCTTGTAGGTGCTGGCCATGGCGAAGGTCTCATCACCATTGAACGCGATCACCTCGTCGCCGCCGATTTCCTGCGCCGCGAAGCCTATGCGCCCGGCAAGCCCCGACACGATCTGTCCGATCGCGGCTCCAACGGACGACTGTGCGCCTGTGTTCATCGTATCCTCCAAAGTTTTTGGTGTGAATGCGCGTTGACCCTCGTCAAGGGCTTGCACCATTCGACGTCTGCCCGTAGCGCCTCCTTTGGAGTCGCGCCACCGCACCATTGCATCGATGCGCAGGGCGCGACGCCATGAGCAGGGGTGAACACGGTTTCACCCCGGGTGAGTCCCGGGCAAGTCGGGCGACGACGACGATCCACCCGCCGTTGCGAGAGCAGCGCACAAGGTCCTGCCAATGCCGAACCACCATCTTTGCTCCCGCGAGGCCCACGGGTCGACCGCACGTTCCGCGCCGATCGAAACCACCGATCGGGCTCTTCAGCATCGCGAACGAGCGCATATTGCCGGAGTTGCCGACCGCTTCAAACCGTCCGAGATCGGCACGTACGCGCTCGGTCGCAACGAGCTGAGTGAGCCCAGGCAAGCAGCACCCTCACATATCATTACCCGCTGGGTGCACGTACCGTTACGTTTCGTTACGATAGCTCCCATGACCGTGCCAGGCAAGGGCGGCCGCCCCCGAAAGTGGCGATCCGACGCCGACCGTGTGCGCGCCTTCCGCGCACGAGCACGCGGCGAAGACGAACCACCAACGATCGAGCTCGCCCTGCACTACGGTGACGACGCGGCAGCCGCATGGGACCAGGTTCGTGAACTCGGCATCACCATCGACGCGCTCACCGCCGAACTGAAGCAGACCCAGGCCACCTTGCGTCGGGCCGAGAACGAACTCGAACGCGAACAGGCCCGCTCGAGCTGGCTCAGCAAAGCCAACGACCGCCTCCGAATCGAACTCGACACCGCCGAACGCGAACGCGCCGACCTACAGGCGCAACTCGCCGAACTCGCCCAGACCACATCTACTCCTGCACCGAATCCCCGACCCGCACCCGGTCCGAACCGAGCGCAGCGCCGGCAGGCGGAGCGCAAACGGCATCGCTCGCCGTGACAGCGACAACTCACTCCACCACACACACCAGGCCGAGGGAGCGACCGAACCCCTGGTGGGAGCTATCGAACAACCCGGTGGGAGCTATCGGACAACCCGGTGGGAGCTATCGGACAACCCGGTGGGAGCTATCGGACAACCCGGTGGGAGCCATCGAGGGAGTGATCATCCCGATCACCTCGTCGTTCCAGCCGTCGGCGGATCGGCGAGGGATCGTTGTGAACAAGGCTCTGGACTCGGTCCTGCTCGACCACGCTGCTGGGCGTATGACGAAGACAATCGATGACGGTTGCCGAATCCCGAACCACCGCATCTGGTTCGGGGAGTGCCGATTCGTTGCCCACCGCGTTGCCCACCGCTTGAGATCAGATCTACCTTCTCGGTACAAAGTACCTGGTAGATCGGTGGGCGCAGAGGGACTCGAACCCCCGACATCTTCCTTGTAAGGGAAGCGCTCTAGCCAACTGAGCTATGCGCCCGGCCTACACGCTCCGCGGCGAGCCGGAGCAGGCGACGATCATACCGCTGGAGACCTCCGTCGGACGCGAGCGCCGACACCACCCGGGTCGCAGCGAGCACGACGGGAGATCGGCGGTGCTGTGCGCTGCTCGTGCCGCGAACGGCAGGAACAGCCACACATCGCCGCTCACCCGAGCCGCGCCGAGAAGGCCGGCTCGACGGTGCAGACCGCCAACGACCACTCCACACTTGGGGCGTGACGTCACCTCCGGCACCCTCAGCCCACTCGACCGAGCGCCTGTCCGGACCAATTCTCCACGTCCCGCTCGCACCGTCGGAACCACCTCCCGGATTCCTTCGCTCGATCTACGAGCACACGTGGCGCATCGAACGGTCCCGTGCCGAAGTGTGGGCCTGGCTGTGCGACCCGTCCACGTTCGTCGACGGACAGATCCCGCCGTTCCGTGTCGAGTTCCTGACCAACGCCGACGGCGACACAGGGTTCGCTGAGGGCGTCTACAACGCTCACGTCGGCCCACTGATGTCGTTCTCCGGCGTGCTCGGCACGATCGAGTCCGAACGCTACCGCGACCTCCAGTACTGCTATGGCAGCCACGCGATCAGCCACGCCCTGTTCCGGCCGACACGGCTGCAGTTCTGGCTCGATGATGCCCCCGACTCGACGGCGAACCGACCGGTGACCGTGCTCCATCTGCAGCTCGACACGTTCGTGCGAGCTCGCGCCGTCGGCGTCTGGAACCGGATGATGGATGTCTTCTGGAAGCGATTCGGCTCGTGGTGCGAGCGGGCGATCCCCAACAACTGGCTGCGCTGACGCAACGAGCGCTGACATGCGCCGCGCTCAGGCCGGGGACACTGCGTTCTCGCACGATTCGCCGGCGAGAACGGCATCCACGTTCGCCAGCGTCGTCTCGGCGATTGCTGCGAGCGCTTCGTGGGTGAGAAACGCCTGGTGCGCGGTGATCAGCACGTTGGGATACGTGAGGAGACGGGCGAAGTTGTCGTCGTCGAGGATCTCGTCGCTACGGTCCTCGAAGAACAGGTCGCCCTCCTCTTCGTACACGTCGAGCGCGAGCGATCCGATGTGGCCGGACTTGAGAGACTCGAGCACGGCGGCGGTGTCGATCAACGCTCCCCTGCCGGTGTTGACCAGCATCGCTCCCGGCTTCATCTTGGCGATCGACGTTGCGTTGATCAGGTGATGCGTGTGCTCGTTGAGCGGACAGTTCAGCGTGACGATGTCGCCGACCGAGAGCGCCTCGTCGAGGTCGACGTACGTGACGCCCAAGTCGACGAGACCCTGATTCACCACCGGGTCGAAGGCGACCACTTCGCAGCGGAGGTGCCACAGCAGTCGGGCGACGATGGCACCGATCTGGCCGGTGCCGATCACCGCAGCGGTCTTGCCGGCCATGTCGAACCCGACCAGCCCGTCGAGGGAGAAGTTGCGCTCGCGCACCCGGTTGTGGGCCCGATGGATCTTGCGGTTCAGGGTGAGCATCAGCGCCAGCGTGTGCTCGGCAACCGCGTTCGGCGAGTAGGCCGGCACGCGTACGACGGTCACGCCGAGGCGTTGCGCTGCGTCCAGGTCGACGTTGTTGAAGCCGGCGCACCGCAGGGCGACACACTTCGTTCCCGACGAAGCGAGCACCTCGAGCACCGGGGCCGACAGGTCGTCGTTGACGAACGCACAGACCACGTCGGCCTCGACCGCGTAGCCGGCCGTCCATCGGTTGAGCCGCGGCTGGTGGTACTGGATGTCCACCCGGTGCTCGAGCGAGCCTGCCTCATTCGCCGCATCGAAGGAACGCCGGTCGTAGGGTTTGGCCGAGAACATCGCCATCGTCGTCATGGGCGTGATCCTTACCCCCTCGACGCGCCGATGCAATCGTCGTCGCCGCCGCGCACGTGCGTTCACGGCCACGAAACGAAGCGGGAACAGAGGATCCGTACGGTCGGCGCATGGCATTTCACACCTCCATCACCACCAGCGATCGCCCGCCGATGAAGCCGACTCCCGTGAAGGCGACGCCGATCAAGCTCACCCCGCCCCGGCAGACGCCCGTGAAGCCGATGCGCCCATGAGCTGAGACGCTCGCACCCTCCGAGGCCCTCCGGGGATCGTGCGTGCGCGATGATCGCGCACGATCCGAGGAGGGACCATGAGCAACCACGTCACGTCGCCGGAAGCGGTCGGCATGAGCAGCGCCCGGCTGGGGCGAATCGCCCCGGTGATGGAGTCGTACGTCACCGAACGCGGGGTCGTCGGCATCAGCACGATGGTCAGTCGCCGCGGCGAGATCGTCCACGACCGACAGTTCGGCTTCCAGGACAAGGAGGCCGGCACCCCGATGGCGGCCGACACCATCTTCCGGATCTACTCGATGACCAAGCCGGTCGTGTCGACCGCGTTGATGCTGCTCCACGAGCAAGGCGCGTTCCAGCTCGAACACCCTGTCGCCCAGTACCTCCCGGCGTTCGGCGCCACCAAGGTGATGGCCGACGACGGCACCCTGGTCGACCAGGCGCGACCGATCCAGATCCGCGACCTGCTCAGCCACACGAGCGGGCTCACCTACGACTTCATGGCCGACAACCCCGTCGCCCAGCTCTACCGCGACGCTCGGATCATGAACGACTCGACCCGACCGCTCGACGCACTGATCGACGAGCTGGCGACGCTCCCCCTCGCGTTCCAGCCGGGCACCCGCTGGCACTACAGCGTCGGCATCGACGTGGCCGCCCGCCTGATCGAGGTGCTGTCGGGCGACGTCCCTCGGCGACTTCCTGCGCGAGCGGCTGTTCGATCCCTTGGGCATGGACGACACCGGCTTTGGCGTCGCCGACGATCAACTGCACCGACTGTCGGCGATGTACGGCCTTCCCGACCTCGTCGGCGAGGACTACTCGGCGATCCAGCTGATGGAGGCAGCCCTCAGCGGCTTCAACGAACGCATCGACGTGTCGGTGACGTATCCGACCAGCACCCCGGACGTCTTCCAACGGGGCGGGCTCGGCTTGTTCTCGACGGCGTCCGACTACATGAAGTTCGCGCAGATGCTCGCCAACGGCGGGCGCATCGACCGCACCGGCAGCGGCGAGCGCCTGGTCGGGCGCAAGACGCTCGAGTTGATGCACAGCAACCACCTCCCACCCGAGCTCCTCCCCTACGAACTCCTGGGACTGCCCGTGCCAGGCATGGGTTTCGGTCTCGGATCGAGGGTGATGCTCGACGTCGCCGAGTCGGCCGGACCGGGCTCGGTCGGCGAGTTCGGATGGGCCGGCGCCGCCAAGACCTACTTCTGGGTCGATCCCGCCGAGGATCTCGTCGGGCTGTTCATGTCGCAGTACATGACCGGCATGCTGCTGCCCGATCGCGACCTGCGGTCGCTCGTCTATCAGGCGATCGACGACTGATCGACGGCGTCGGCAATCCGGTCGATCACCCGGTCGAGGATCTGCTCGGACGTGGCCACGTTGAGGCGAGCGAACCCGGTGCCGTTGGCGCCGAACGTCGGACCGCTCGACAGCGCGACGCCGAACCGTTCGAGGAGCACCTCGGCCGGGTCGTCACCCAGGGCGGTCTCGCGGAAGTCGAGCCAGGCGAGATAGGTCGCCTGCGGTCGTACCGAGTCGGACCGACGGGACATCCGACGCGAGACGCCGGGCGAGCTGATCGAGGCGGGCGGCGATCGTCCGGCGGACAGCGGCCAGCCAGTCGTCGCATTCGGTCCACGCGGTGACCGTGCCGACGACGCCGAGTGAGCTCGGTGAGCCCTGCAGGTGGCCGGGCATCGTGGCGAGTGCGTCGATGAGCGGTGCATGGTCGATGTGGGCGACGGCGGTACGCAGGCCGGCGAGGTTGAACGTCTTGCTGGCCGAGCCGAGCGTGACCAGCCGCCCGCGGAAGCGTTCGTCGGCGATCGCCAGCGGGCGGTGCACCGAACCGGCATGGACCAGTTCGCCCCAGATCTCGTCGGTGATGACGAGCAGGTCGTGGCGTTCGGCGACCGCAGCGACAGCGGCCACTTCGTCGTCGTCGAAGACCCGCCCTGTCGGATTGTGCGGGTTGCAGAACAGAACCATCCGGGTGGTGTCGTCGATCGCGGCGACGAGCCGATCGGGGTCGATCCGCCAACCATCGGGATCGAGGGGCACGTCGACACGGCGCCGCCCGCTGTCGGCGATGGCGTCGAGGAACGGGTAGTAGATCGGCGTGAACACCACGACGCCGTCGCCCGGCGAGGTCGTGGTCCACAACGCAGTCTCGAGAGCGTGAAGCGCGGAGGTGAACGGTCGGATCCGCTCGACGTCGGGCCGCCAACCGTGGTGCCGTTCCTGGAAGTTCGCAGAGTGCTCGGCGAGTGCACCGGCGAACGGTCCGTAGCCGAGGTCGCCTCGATCGAGATGGCCACGCAGAGCCTCGAGCACGGGCGTGGGCGGGTCGAAGTCCATGTCGGCGACCCAAGCCGGCACGACGTCTGGTCCGTGCTTGCTCCACTTGATCCCGACCCGCGATCGGCACCGCTGCCTCGTCCACGGTCAGCAGGCCATCCGGCGTCGATCACGTCGCCACGGTAGTGACCTACGATCCGCCGATGAGCACGAATCCTGACGTCGACACCTACGTCGAGCAGTCCGATCGGTGGCCGGAGGAGATCTCGGCGCTGCGTCCGATCCTCGCGAGGTGCGGCCTGGACGAGGAGATCAAGTGGGCCAAGCCCTGCTACTCGCACGACGGCCGCAACATCTTGATGCTGCAGGAGATGAAGAACTTCCTCGCCATGATGTTCTTCAAAGGCGCCCTGCTCGCCGATCCCGACGGCGTACTCGAGGACCAGGGCCCGAACTCCCGGTCGGCTCGCCGCATCTGCATCACCTCGGTCGACGAAGTCACCCGGCTCGCCGACACGATCACCACGTACGTCGCCGAGGCGATCGACATCGAGGACTCGGGCCGCCAGCTCGAACCCGGGCCCGAGTTGGTACTTGTCGAGGAACTGCAGGCGCGTCTCGACGCCGATCCGGCGTTGCGGGAAGCGTTCGAGGGGCTCACTCCGGGACGCCAGCGCGAGTACCACCTCCACATCTCCAGTGCGAAGCAGGCGTCGACCCGCATGAGCCGCATCGATGCGTGCGCGCCGAAGATCCTCGCTGGTCTGGGATTCCGGGATCGCTGAGAGTCGAACATTTGTTGGTACATTGTTGCTTTTGTCGTACTGGTGTGCTATCATCGACACATGTCGAAGGAGATCGACGACCTGGCAGGAGTGATCGATTCGCTCCTCGACGTCGACCCAGCCGAGCTGACCGACGATGAACTCCACGAGCTGGTCACCGCCGTTCAGCGGCAACGCCACCGGCTGGCTGCCGTCGCTGCGACGGCGATCTCCAACTGGGATCGGCGCATGGTGTGGGCCGACAACGGCGCCAGGTCGGCGGCCACCCGACTCGCCAACGACACCTCGGCGTCGACTGGGTCGACGGGCACCGAGATCCGCCGCGCACGGCAGCTCCGCTCGATGCCAGCCACAGCTGCTGCGCTCGCCGCCGGCGAGCTCTCCCCCGACCACGTCGACCTGCTCGCCAAGGCGAACCGTCCGTGGCGCAGCGCGAGCTTCGCCGACCACGAGGAGACCTTGGTCGAACAGTGCAAGCTGCTGCGCTTCTTCGATGCTCGCAAGATGGTCGACTACTGGTGCGCCCGTGCCGACGCCGACGCTGCGGAGGACCAGGCCGAGCGTCAACGCAACGCTGCCCACCTCGACGTGGCGTCCACGCTCGATGGCACGGTCGTGATCAACGGGCTCCTCGACCCGATCAGCGGAGCGATCGTCAGCGACGAACTCACCCGTCTCGAACGCGAGCTGTACCTCGCCGACCAACGTGACGGCGTCACCCGCACCGCGTCACAGCGGCGAGCCGCCGCACTCGTCGTGATGGCCACTCGCTCAGCCACTGCACCCGCCGATGGCCGCCGCCCGAAGCCGCTGTTCACGGCGCTCGTCGGCGACGCAACGCTGGCGCAACTGTGCGAACTCGCGAACGGCACCGTGGTGACCCCGGGCCAGCTCGTGCGTTGGATGAGCGACGCCGACCTCGAGACCGTCCTGTTCGACGGGCCGTCCACGGTGATCTCGGTGTCGCACCGTCGGAGCTTCACGGGCGCCCTCCGACGCGCCGTCGAAGTACGCGATCGAGGGTGTCAGCACACCAGCGGCTGCGACGTACCCGCCGACCAGTGCGACGTCGACCACATCGTCCCCTACGCCGCTGACGGCCCGACCAGCCAGTTCAACGGCAAGCTCGAATGCCCACCGCACAACCGCGACAGCGACCGCCACGACCACGGCGGCACACCCCGCCCGAGCCGCACCGTCGATCGCCTCGACGAGATCCGGTGTCGATTGCGCTGGAAGTTCCTCCGTGAGGAACCCGACGACGACTGGATACTCCTCGACCAGATCGCGCGTTCCTGATCGGGTTCAGGGTCAACGGCGCTGCCACTAGGGTCGATACATGGCTGCGGACGGGGCGACGACGCGAACTCCGACCGGCACCGTCACGTTCCTCTTCACCGACATCGAGGGCTCGACGCCGCTCTGGGACTCGCACCCCGACACGATGGGTGCCTCGCTGGCCCGCCACGACGAACTCGTCCGAAGCGCAATCGACGACGCCGGCGGCCACATCTTCTCCACCGGTGGCGACGGCTACGGCGCCGTCTTCGCCCGTGCCGCCGACGCCGTCGATGCCGCCCTCGCTGCGCAACGGTCGCTCGGCGTCGAGGACTGGGGCGAGAACCCGGCCCTCCGTGTCCGCATGGGGCTGCACACCGGCGAGGCGGAGGAACGCGACGGCGACTATTTCGGCCCCGCCGTCAACCGGACCGCACGGATCATGGCTGCTGCCAACGGCGGACAGGTCGTCGCCTCTGCGCTCACCGTCGGGGTGATCGGCGACGTCAAGGAGGTCAAACTCTTCGATCTGGGTTCGGTCACCCTCAAGGGGGTCGTCGATCCGGTGCAGGTGTTCGGTGTCGCCGGAGTCGGTCACGAGTGGATCGACCGGCCGCTGCTGACGAGTCAGGTCTCCGCCGGCAACCTGCCGCGGCTCCAGACCGACTTCGTCGGTGACCTCGCCGATCTGCAGCGACGGGTCGAGAACCTCCCCAACGCCCGGGTGGTCACCCTCACCGGATCCGGCGGCGTCGGCAAGACCCGGGCCGCCACCGAGATCGGATGGCTCGTTGTCGACGAGTTCGTCGACGGCGTCTGGATGAGCGAACTGGCGCCGATCACCGACCCCGACCTGGTGGTCTCGACGATCGCGTCGACGCTCGGCGCGCAACCGTCGCCGGGCATGACGATCACCGACTCGATCATCGACTGGTGCCACGGCCGCCGAATGCTGCTGATCGTCGACAACTGCGAGCACGTCATCGACGCCGTCGTCGATCTCGTTCGCACCGTCGTGGCCCAGTGCCCGACCGTGACCATCATCGCGACCAGTCGCGAACCGCTCGGTGTCGCCGGTGAGATCGTCGTGCGCATCCCGTCGCTCGAGCCGACCTTCGGGATCGAACTCTTCACGATGCGCGCGACCGCCGCCGACAGCGCGTTCGAGCCGACACCCGACGACCTCGCCGCGATCGAGGCGATCTGCGACCGCCTCGACGGGATCCCGCTCGCGATCGAGCTCGCGGCTGCCCGCACCCGGTCGCTCAGCCCGACCGAGTTGCTCGAACGGCTCGACGACCGGTTCCGGCTGCTGCGCGGCGGCGGCCGTGGCGGCCTCGAACGTCACCAGACGCTCCGAGCGACCGTCGCCTGGTCGTATCAGCTGCTGTCGGCGGAGACCCAGCTGCTGTTCGATCGGCTCTCGGTGTTCTCGGGCACGTTCGATCTGGCAGCCGCCGAGGCGATCTGCGCTGGCGACGGCGTCGACGAGTACGACATCGTCGACCTCGTCGCCGACCTCGTCGACAAGTCGATGGTGATCACCGCACGTTCCGGCAACAGCACGCGCTACCGGTTGCTGGAGACGCTGCGCCAGTACGGCGAGGAACGCCTCGACGATCGGGCCGACACCGCGCATCGGCGAGACCTGCACAAAGCGCACTACACCGGCGTCGCCCGCCAGCTCGGGGACGCGTGGTACACAGCTCGCCAGCCCGAGGTCGCGGTGCGGTTCGACCAGGAGTGGGACAACTTGATCGCGGCACACAACTGGGCGCTCGTCGGCGGCAATCTCGATGACGCGATCTCCATCGTGTTCGAGATGGGCGGCCCGGCAATCGCCTGGTTTCGACGCGACCACCAGGAGCTGGCCGAGCGCACGGACGCTGTCTGCCGGCGAGAAGGCGTTCCTTGCGCACCGGTGGCTGCGCAGGTGTCGATCTGGGCGTTTGCGGAGGGCGACAGGTCTCGGGCCGTCGAGACTGCGGGCAGGGCCGTGGGCGAGGCGACCGGCGACGACGAACCGTACGCACGCGGCGCCCTCGTCCTCGCCTTGATCGGTGCCGGCCAGACCGCCGAAGCGCTCGCCCAGCTCCCGCGGCTCCGGGAGATGGTCGACTCGGGCATCACCGACCGCCAGAAGTCACTGCTTTTCTCAGCAATGGCGCACGCGCTCATGGGAGCCGACGACTGGGAGACGGCACTGGAACAGTTCGTCGCGTACGCCGAACGATTGCAGACCCCGAGCGAACTCTTCACGGCACGCAGGCTGCAGGCAATCAGCACCATGTTGAGCGACCCACCCGACTTCGACGGTGCGCTCGCCCGATGCCACGAGGCGATCGAGTACGCACGAGCAATCGGTGCGAGCCCCTCCTACGCCGAGACCACGATGACCTGGGCGAAGGCGGAGGGCGGGTATCCCGATGCGATTGTGACCATGCGGAGGGTGCTCGCTGCGTCGTACGAGGCTCGCAACGGCGTCTCCACCGCGCTGTTGCTGGAGCAGCTTCCTCTGGTGCTGACCGACGGGTCGGCCGACGTCAGGTCGACCGTCGTCGGTTACATCGAGCAGTATCCGCCTTCGTGGGGCGCGCTCGGCGAGATGTACCGGGCGATGCATCTCGCAGCCGAGGGTCCGGAACCCTCGCCTGCGCGCCAGGCCGGCGCTGCGATGGATCGTCACCAGATCGTCGCCTTCGCGCTGGCCGCCCTCGACGACCTGATCGCTGCTCAGGCCGATCAGACGGTGGATGCGTCGTGACCACTGCTCCGACCGGCACGGTGACGTTCCTGTTCACCGACATCGAGGGCTCGACGCCGCTGTGGGACTCGTACCCCGATGCGATGGGACCGGCGCTGGCCCGTCACGACGAGATCCTGCGCACAGCGATCACCAACGCCGACGGGCACATCTTCTCCACCGGTGGCGACGGCTACGGCGCAGTGTTCTCTCGCGCCGCCTCGGCCGTCGAGGCCGCCATCGCCGCGCAGGCGCTGCTCGCGGCCGAGGAGTGGGTCGGCGGACCCGTGCTGCGGGTCCGGATGGGTATCCACACCGGTGAAGCCGAGGAACGCGACGGCGACTACTTCGGCCCGCCGGTCAATCGGGCCGCCCGCATCATGGGGGCAGCCAACGGCGGCCAAGTGGTGCTGTCAGCGCTGACCGCCGGGCTCGTCGACGGGGTGTCGGACTTCAAGCTGTACGACCTCGGGCCGGTGCAACTCAAGGGAGTGATCGAGCCGGTCAGCGTGGTCGGTGTCGCCGGGGAAGGTCACGAGTGGATCGACACGCCGCTGCTGACCACGGAGATCTCCCGGGGCAACCTCCCCCGCCCGCAGACCGAGATGGTCGGCGACCTCGCCGACCTACAGCGACGCGTCGCCAACCTGGCGCAGGCCCGTGTGGTCACACTCACCGGCTCCGGCGGTGTCGGCAAGACCCGGGCGTCGATCGAGATCGGCTGGTTGGTGATCGACGAGTTCGTCGACGGGGTGTGGCTCGTCGAGTTGGCACCCATCGCTGATCCCGAACTCGCGCTCACCGGGATCGCCAGCACGCTCGGGGTGCTGCCGCAGCCGGGGATGACGTTGGTCGAGTCGATCGTCGACTGGTGTTACGGCCGCCGGATGCTGCTGATCCTCGACAACTGCGAGCACGTCCTCGACCCGGTCGTCCAACTCGTCCGAGCAATCGTCGCCGCCTGCCCGACCGTGACGATCATCGCCACGTCACGTGAACCGCTGGGCGTCGACGGCGAGATCGTCGTGCGGATCGCGTCGCTCGACGAGCGCTACGGCGTCGAGCTCTTCGTCAATCGTGCGGTGTCGGCCGACAGCTCGTTCCATCCCTCCGACGCCGACCTCGGGTCGATCGCGTCGATCTGCCGCCGCCTTGACGGGATCCCGTTGGCGATCGAGCTCGCCGCAGCCCGGATCCGGTCGCTCAGCCCGACGGATCTGCTCGCCCGGCTCGACGACCGGTTCCGGCTGCTCCGCGGCGCCGGCCGCGGGGGTCTGGAACGACATCAGACGCTGCGGGCCACGGTGGCGTGGTCCTATCAGTTGCTGGCGCAGGACAGCCAGCTCCTGTTCGATCGGCTCTCGGTGTTCGCCGGCACCTTCGATCTCGCGGCGGCCGAGGCGATCTGCGGCGACGACGTCATCGACGAGTACGACATCGTCGACCTGCTCGGCGACCTGGTCGACAAGTCGATGGTGATCGCCGTCCGCTCCGACCGTGGCACCCGGTATCGCCTGCTCGAGACGCTGCGCCAGTACGGCGAGGAACGCCTCGACGACCGGGGCGAGACCGCAGTGTTGCGTGACGCTCACCTCGCACACTTCGTCGGGCTGGTCGGACGAACTTCGCAGCCTCTGGGCGAGCCCCGAGCAGGTGGTCGCCGCTGCTCGATTCGACGAGGACTGGGAGAACCTGAGCGCTGCGCACAACTGGGCGATCGCCACGTCGGCGCTCGACGCAGCAGTCGCACTCGTCGGCCAGACCGGTCGCTTTCGGTCTCGCTCGCGTCCGGAGAGACCACCAGGAGTGGGCGAGGCGAACCCGGATGCTCGCCGACACGAATGGTGTGCGACCGCGATGGTCTTCGGCCCGAGCGCCTTCTGGATGCTCACCGACGGAGATCCCAACGGCGCCATCGAACTGCTGACCGACGCACTCGACGACTGCGACGATCCGCAAGACACGGCATTCCTCTATCGTGGTCGTGACGGCAGCGCTCTCCGGTGCAGGTCGAGCAGCAGAAGCACAGGCGTTGATCCCTGACATGCGGGCTCACCTCGCAAGGGCGGACCCGATGTCGAAATGGGCGCTCGCGTTCGGCATCGCCCAGGCCAGTCAGGGTCAGCCTGACTCAGGTCCCGACATCGATGCACTGGTCGACGCTGCGTCTCGCTGTCGGTGGGCCCGAACGAAGTCGCCCATGCGATTCGGATGCGGGCGGCTCATCGAGGCGCCGTCGACGGCGACTACGACGGCGCCGTCGCCGATGCACGCGAGGCGATCCGCCTGAACGAATCGGTCGGCACGAACGCTGCATGGTCCCAGGTGAGCCTCGTCTTCACGCTGATCCGCAGCGGAAACCCCGATGCTCGGACCGAACTCCGGCGAGGGATCTCGCTGGCCTACGACGAACGCCAGTGGATCGTGATCGACACGCTGCTCGAACCTTCGCCGCTCCTGCTGGCCGTCGACAACCCGGCGGCAGCCGCGGTCGTATTCGGCCACAACGAGCACCGAGCCGTCCCGTGGGGGGCGCTCGGTGAGACCATCAGGGACATGGCCACGCAATTCGTCGATGCGATTCCCGACGCCGCGCCACTCCGCGCCCGCGGCGCTGCGATGGACCGCCACGAGATCGTCGCGTTCACCCTCGACGCACTCGCCGACGACTGACCCATTCTCGTGAACAAGTGTGCGGTCAGAGCGCACCATTGTTCACGAGAAGGAGGTCAGCGCATCGATTCGTCGCGGATCCGCTTCTTGCTGGCGGCCCAGCTACAGATCGGGCAGGTCGCCAGGTCGTGGCGGCGGGCCGGGCAGTACTCACGACCGAAGAAGATGATCTGCAGGTGGCGGTCGTTCCAGGTTTCGATCGGGAACACGGCCTTGAGGTCGGCTTCGGTGCGCTCGACCGTGGTGCCGTTCGACAGGCCCCAGCGTTCGGCGAGGCGGTGGACGTGGGTGTCGACGGCGAACGCCGGCACCCCGAAGGCCTGTGACATCACGACACTTGCCGTCTTGTGGCCGATGCCCGGCAGCGACTCGAGGAACTCCCAGTCGCCGATGACCTCGCCACCGGCGTCGACGATCTTGTTGGCCGCCAGCCAGAGATTCTTCGCTTTCGTGGGCGCCAGGCCGACCTCCCGGATGTAGCCGAGGATCACATCCGGATCAAGTGCGGCCATCTGTGCGGGCGTGCCGGCCACTTCGAACAGCGCGGGGGTGATCTGGTTCACCTTCTTGTCGGTGGTCTGCGCCGACAGCGCGACAGCGACGAGCAGTGTGTACGCGTCGGTGTGATCGAGCGGAATCGGGGTCTCGGGATACAACTCGTCGAGGATTTCGCCGATCCGGTCCGCCTTCTCCTGCCGCTTCATGCCGGCACGTTACGACGCCGTGTGCGAAGGTGCACCATGAGCATCACCGCCGACCTGTCCAGCAAGACCGCCATCGTCACCGGCGCTTCGAGCGGTATCGGCCGCGCCATCGCCGAACGCATGGGGACCGCTGGTGCGCACGTGATCCTGTCCGGCCGCACCGCCGACGCCATGGAGCAGAGCGCCGCGCTGATCGCAGACGCCGGCGGTCGCGCCACCGTGGTGGTCGGCGACATCCGCCAACCGAGCGCCGTCGACGAGTTGGTGTCCACCGCGCTCGACGCCGACGGCCACCTGGACATCTTCGTCAACAACGCGGGGGTGTCGTATCTCGGCGGCGTCCTCGACGGCAACGTCGACGAGTGGCGCGAGATGTTCGAGATCAACGTCGTGTCGCTGCTCGCCGGTTCCACCGCGGCGGTCGCGGCGATGCGCAAGGTCGGCAATCGCGGCCACATCGTCAACGTCTCCTCCGTCGCCGCGCTCCGCCCCGATTCGGGTGTCTACGGCGCCACCAAGCACGCGGTCAACGTGATCACGAACTCGCTGCGCGAGGAACTCCTCGACGACCCGATCCAGGTGGTCTCGATCATGCCCGGCCTGGTGGCAACGAACATCGGCCGCAACGCTGACCCCGAACTCCTCGCCGGCATCGTGGCGATGTCGGGTATCGAGGTCGAGATCGTCCCCGGAGAGCGTCTCCCCGACGACGTCCTCGAAGCGGCGCAGGCGGTGCTCGCCGACATCATGATCGCGCCCGACGACATCGCCGACGCCGTGCTCTACGCCGTCACCCAGCCGGCCCACGTCCACATCCCCGAGATCGTGATCCGACCGAACAAGAACTTCGACTTCTGAGCGGGGGGTCAACTGCGCTCAGCTGCGCCGACGGTGTTCGAGCAGTTCGTCGAGCAAGGCACTGCTGGTGGCAGCCACCGGAGTTCGCCGTGCCGTATGGTCGACGACGGTGAGGTCTCGCCCCTGCGCATCGACGACCACTCCCCCGGCCTCACGCACCACCAGCGTCGCCCCGAGGTAATCCCACACGCCGTGTGCGTCGGGGCTCATGTCGACGAACCCGTCGAAGGTCCCGCTTGCCACCGCGCAGATGTCGAGCGCAGAGGCGCCCATCGCCCGGAACTGGCGCCAACCGTAGTGATGGCCGGGCAGCCCACTGACGGCGATCACGGCGTCGTCGAGCGGGGCCGCAGATGCAATCGAGATCGCTCGGCCGTCGAGTGTCGCACCGCCGCCGAGGACGGCGGTGTACCGGGCCCCGGTCGCCAGGTTGGCCACCATCGCGGCCACCAGCTCCCCCTCGACCACCAGGCACAACGAGGTCGCGCACCATGGCAGGCCGAGGGTGGCGTTGGTCGACCCGTCGAGCGGATCGACGACCACGACACCGGCCGCCGAGGGGTCGCCTGTCGGGTGCTGCAGGCCGCTCTCCTCCGACAACACCGAGAAGCCGGCGGAGAGCAACGGAGCCACGCAGACCGCGTCGACGTCGAGGTCGACGAGGTACTGGCCGGGGCGCTGGCCCGACTCACCCCAGTCGGTCGTGGAGCGCAACACGGCCGTCGTCGCGTCACAGATCGAACCGAACAGCGCCAGGATGTCGAAGTCGTTGGGTTCGTGCATCGCCAGGGACGGTAGTGTCCGAACTGCATGGCAGTGATTGACGTTGCAGGATTCGTCGCCGATGTGAAGAGCCAGGCGATCGACCACGGCTTCCACGTCCACGACGAACGGCACTTCGTGGAGACCTACTCGCTGCGGCAGCTGTGGGAGGTCGACCTCCATCCCGAAGAGGCGTGCGCCGGGCCGATCGATCTCCATCTGTCGCTCGACGTCGATCCCCGGGCGATGCTCGGGTTCGAAGACGAGGTGATGAAGCTCGACGAGATCGACGACCCGCCACCGACGGGGTTCTCGTTCCCACTGATCTTCACGTGGACGCTCCCACCCCTTCCCGAGCCGCCGGACCTCCTGGTGTTGTCGATCGATCTCGCCGGCATCGGCGGCATGGACCTCCCGGTCGAGGTGTCGGCGATCGACTCGTTCCCGAGCGTCACCGACGCCCCCGAGCGGAGCCTGTCGATCGTGGCGAAGATGACCGTCGATCTCGCCGACGTGTACATGAACGTCGACGATGCCATCGAAGCCGCACTCGACCGGTGCAAACATGTCAGTCTGTACCTGCTCGAAGGAGCCCCGCAGTGGCTCAACGAGTACTGAACCCGGCCCCACCACCCAAGGGAGCGTCATGCGAGTCCACGAACTGATCGACATCCTCAGCGACCAGCCGGCTGACGCCGAGGTCGAACTCGCCGTGATCGCACCGGTCGAGGACGGATCCGACGACATCACCGTCGATCGCTACTTCGTCGACGGCGTGCTGCCGTGGGAGGACGACGAAGACGACGAGGACAGCGACGGCGAGCTGACCATCTGGTTGGTCGGCGGCGAAGAGGCCGACGTCAACGCCTTCCTCGACGCGATCGAGCAGCCCGACGCCTGACTCCCGGGCGGGCGGCACCTGATCAGCCCTTGGTCGCCGGGTCGACGTGCCAGAACGTGACTCGCAGGCGTCGGGGCCCGAGACGGCCCCTTGAACCCGTGCCGATCGTCTGCAACAGTCTTGCCAGTGGCCGTGCCCCCCAGCGCCGTGAATGTCGTCCCCCGGCGCGAAGTCGTCACCGTCTACTGCGTGGGGCTGTTCCAGGGTCTCGCGTTGGTGGCCTTTCCGGCGGCGTCGAGCGTGTTGACGTCCTCGTCGGGATACGGCCTGTCGAGCACGCAGTACGGATTGCTGTTCGTGCCGCAGGTGGTGATGGCGATCGCCGGTTCGCTCGCGATGCCCTCGCTGGCGCGCCGGTTCGGCATCAAGCCGCTGCTCCTCGTCGGGATCGCGGCGGACCTGCTGTCGATGGCGGTGCTGGCGATGAGCGCGACGGTGGCAGGCGATTCGATCGCATTCCCGATCCTCCTCGTCTCGACCGCACTGCTGGGTCTGGGTTTCGGAGTGACGCTGTCGTGTCTGAGCACGATCGCGGCCGGCTTCCGACCAGACCGACCCGAGGTCGCGCTGACGACGCTCAACGTTCTGCTCGGGCTGGGGACTGCGCTCTCGCCGCTGCTGATCGCCTTGTTCACCAATGTCGGCGAATGGTGGGGTCTGCCGGTGGTCGCCGCCGTCGGGCTCGCGGTGCTCCTCGTGCTGTCGCTGACCCTGCCGCTCGAGACCGCCACCGCCCACAGCACGACGGACCGAGCCCCCATCCCCAGGATGTTCTGGGTGTTTGCGATCGCGCTCGTCGCCTACGGGATCTGCGAAACCATGTTCGGGAACTGGGGCACCACGGTGCTGCGCAACGACGGCGCGTCGGCGACCACCGCCAGCTACGCGCTCGCCGCATTCTGGGCGTGCGTGACACTCGGCCGGCTGCTGATCTCGGTGATGCCCCGACAGATCCCGACGCTGGTGGTCTACCGCGTCCTTCCGTGGGCGATCGCCGCGACGCTGCTCCTGGTCGCAACGGTCGCCAACGGCACGAACGGTGTGGTGATCTTCGCCGCCGGCGGCTTCGCCTGTTCGGGCTTCTTCCCGATGACCATCGGCTACTCCGAAGGAACGTTCCCGGCGCTGGGAGCGGTGTCGGCCGGCTGGCTGATCGCCGCGTACCAGGTCGGGTACGGCATCGCCGCGTTCGGCGCCGGCGCGCTCGAGTCGACCGTTTCGTTGACCAGCGTGTTCGCCGTCTCCGCCGCCATCGCCGTCGCCATGGGTGCGCTCGCCATCGGCATCGGTCGTGCACAGCAGCAGGCAGCGATCCGGACGGCGGCCGCCTGATGCGACACGAGTCCCCGATCTTCCCCACCCTCCCCCGAACAACAACTCGCTCTCCTGGAAGCTCGCACCGTCGGGCAAGCGCATCTTGCTGTTCGAGCGGGGTGACGACCTCGAGCGCGAGGAGGACAACTGCGAAATCGTTGCGCCCGCGCCCGCGCGGACTCCGGCGAGATCCGACACCGAACCCTGATGTGCCGCGCACGTGTCGAGCACGAGCCACGTATCCAGGAGCTCCTCGACGACCTCGTCAGACTCGGAGACGCAGGACCCTGAGATTCGGTTCGGACGAGGGCTCGGTCGAGCGCCGTCTTGGCCGCTCCACGAGCACCGCGTCATCGCGACGACGACGGCAGGTCACGCTCTCGGCTTCGGCCCGTACGACGGGGATGTTGTCACGTGGGTGGTGGAGAGCCGGCCGGTGGTGTTGGGACCGATGCGGGCCAGCCGGTCGCGGCGCAGCTCGACGACCAGTCGTCGTTGCGGATCGAGTCGGACCGCGGCCGCCATGAACTTGGCGTCGACCTAGATGACGGTGGGGCGGGTGGGGCTCGAACCCACGACCGACGGATTATGAGTCCGCTGCTCTGACCGACTGAGCTACCGCCCCGAACACGGGTGACGGCCCAAGCTAGCGATCGGCGACACGGCGGCGACGCAATACCGCTGACGCCGAACGGCTCAGGCGTCGACTGCCGCCTTCAGGCGGGCCAACGTGGCGTCCATCCCCTTGGCCATGCTCGTCGATCGACGCATCACCGTCTCCATCGGCACGCCATACGCCAGTGTGACAGCGGACCGGTCCAGTCCGACGGTGACGACTACTCGTCGGGCATCTGGACGACCTGGCCGACGACGGTTCCGCCGTCGATCACGAACTCGTGTCCGGTGGAGTACGTCGCCTCCTGCAGGATGAACAGCAGCATCGCCGTCACCTCCTCGGGCTCGCCGATCCTGGCGATCGGCTGGCTGGCGACCATTTCGAGGTCGAGCCCGTCGGTCATCGGAGTGCGGATCGGGCCCGGATGGATCGAGTTCACTCGGATACCGAACGGACCCAACTCGACCGCCGCGGTCTTGGTGAGCCCGCGCACACCCCACTTGCTGGCGACGTAGGCCCCGAGGTTGGCGTAGCCCTGCAGGCCTGCGGTGGAGGAGATGTTGACGATCGCTCCCCCATTGGCCTGCTTCATCGACGGCACCACGGCGTGCATCCCGAGGAACACGCCCGTGAGGTTGATGTCGATCGTTCGCTGCCAGTCGCTCGGCGACAATGCCTCGATCGGTCCGAAGGTGACGATGCCGGCGTTGTTGACCAGCACCTTCACCGGACCCCAGGCCTCCTCGGCTTGCGCAACGACCGTCTCCCAACCGGCCGCGTCGGTGACATCGAGGTGGCGGTACATCACCGAGTCACCGAGCTCGTCGGCGAGTGCCCGCCCTTCCGCGTCCAAGATGTCGGTCGCCACGACCTTGGCGCCAGCGCGCACGAGTCCTCGGACGTGTTCCGCTCCCATCCCCCGGGCGGCTCCGGTGACGATCGCAACCGCTCCGTCCAGTGACATCGACATGATCCAGTCCTCCTCTTCGGTGGCGTTCCGTGGCTCCACCATCGCAGACCTTGGGTGGTGAGTCCACCAACCAATGTCACGAGCACCGAAAAGAAGAAACGGACCTCCGATCGCTCGAAGGCCCGTCTCACGTGCTCCGGGAGCAGGGCTCGAACCTGCGACCCATTGATTAACAGTCAATTGCTCTGCCAGCTGAGCTATCCCGGAAGGTCGAATCGTGAGGCTATCGCCCCGACACCGGCCATCACACGTCGCTGGATCCCGGAGTTCGGCGCGCGCCGTCAGGACGACGCGAGGATCGGCAGGGTCGGCGACTCGCTGCCACCGGCGGGCTCCTCGGTGACGCCGAGCACGAACCCGGTCGGGTCGGCATCGGCGAACCGTTCGGACACGGTGCCGTCGGGGTCGGGGCGGAAGATGCCGACCGAGGTCGCTCCGTCGTCGCCGACCAGCCAGAGCTGGTACGTCGCTGCGTCGTCGAGAACCGGGACCCCGACGCCCTCGACGACGAGCGCCTGCTCGCTCGCCGAGTAGACCACGGTCAAGGTGTCGATCTCTCCGTCGAGTGTGCGCAGCGTCGCATCCGGCGCCTCGACGACCGCGGCGATGGGGTCCGACGCTCCGTCGTCCGACGCGAACAGGACGACACCGCCGGCCACGAACAGCGCCACCACTGCGGCCGCGGCGAAGATGGCCGGCCGGATCCGGCGGCGTTGCCGTTCATCGTCGAGCGACACGACGGGCGCCTCGGCAGGCCGGTGCGCCGGCGGCTCCTGCGGCGTCGATGCGATCGATGCCAGCACGGAGGCCCGAAGCGCAGGTGACGGATCCTCGGCAAGCCGACGTTGCAGGCCGGCGGCGGCCGCGAGCGCCTCGTCGAGATCATCAGCCACGAGGGGATCGTTCGCTGCCGCCTCGTCGAGCTCGCGGCGCTCGGGCTCGGACAGCTCGCCGAGGGCGGCCAACGCGATCAGGTCGTCGATGCGATCGGAGGTCATGGTCCTGCTCCCAGTCTGCCACCGAGCTTCTTCAGTCCGAGACGCACCCGGCCCTTCACCGTGCCGAGCGGCAGGTCGAGACGCTCCGCGATCTCGCCGTGACTGTCGCCGTCGAGGAAGGCCATCTGGATCACGATGCGCTGCTCGGCGGGCAGTTCGGCCAGTGCGCGAGCGAGCTGTTCGGCCTCGATGGAAGCAACGACGGTGTCGTCGGTGGCCTCGACCTCGACGGGCCGCTGCATCGCCGAGCGCTCGATGCGATCTCGTTGTGACTGCTCCCGACGCACCCGGTCGACGGCTCGTCGACGGGCCATCGTGATCGCCCACGTCGACACGCTCGCCCGCTCGGGATCGAACCGGGACGCGGTGCTCCACAGCTCGACGAACACCTCCTGGGTGACCTCCTCGGACATCGCTGGATCGCGCAGCACCCGCTTGACCGTGCCGAAAACCGCCGCGGCGAGTTCGTCGTAGAGAACAGCGAACGCCTCCTGGTCGCCGCGCTGCACGAGCTGCATCAACGACACGAGATCTGGCCGGGGGGAGACGATCGGATCATGATGCCAGGGATGTGCCCGTTCCCGGGGCACCCACACGGCGGTGGCGGCGCTCACTCGAGCCCCACGAAGGCACCGAAGGTCAGGGCGCGGATCGACGACACCGTCAGCGACGGCCCCGAGTCCGCCGACCAGAGCTGGGCGCGCCATCCTGCATCCTCAGTCCTCGCAGGACCCTCGAGGCGCAACCGAAGGTAGACGTCGTCACGGTCGAGGACCTCGCACAACCGGAGCGCACGGCTCGACCCGTCGACGAACTCGACCAGGAGGAGATCGGCATCGACGGCGAGGCGAACCATCGCCAGCAGGTCGACGAGTGCGATGAGCAGCCCTCCGTCGACGCCGACGGTCACGTGATCGGCGACGTCGTCGAGGTCGAGTCCGTGGTGTCCGCAGACCAACCCATCGAGCGTGAAGCGCGGCGTTGTCATGCTGATGGTTCGCATCACGACGGCTCGTGGATCACCTGACGTCGTCGGAACACGCGAGCGTGGCGAGGGGCCGGAGCCTCCTCGCCACGCATGGTCGGTCATGTCTCGGTGCGCTGCACCGACGGGATCACGGCATCAGCACTGCATCGATCACGTGGACCGTGGCATTGGCCGTCTGGATGTCGGCGCAACCGACCGACGCCTGGCCATTGACCATGAGGGTGCCGTCGTCGGCGACCTCGAGCGTGATGTCGGCACCGTTGACCGTGGCCACCGAGTCGAGCTCGGCGAGGTCGGCGCTGGACAGCTGCTCACCGGCGACGACGTGCAGCGTCAGGATCGACGTCAGCAGATCGGTGTCGGCGAGGACGGCGTCGAGCGTTCCCTCGGGCAGTGCGTCGAAGGCCGGGTTGGCCGGGGCGAAGATCGTGAACGGACCATCGCTGTTCAAGGTGTCGACCAGACCGGCTGCCTGCACGGCAGCCACCAGCGTGGACAGCACCGGGTTGTTGGACGCAGCGGTGGCGGCGGTGTCGTCGGTCATGCCGGCGAACGAGCCCTCACCCTCGGTGGGCACGGCGGCGCAGAGCGGGCCGGACGCCTCCATGGCGCCTTCCTCCATCTCGTCCATGTCGCCCTCGTCCATGTCCCTTCGGCCATGTCGTCGGCCGGCGGCATCAGCACTTCGCCGATGATGTGGACGGTGGCGTTGGCGGTCATGACGTTCGAGCAGAGCACGTCGACGCCGTTGACGGTCGTGCCGTCGGAGCCGAACTCGAGCTCGGCACCGTTCACGGTCTCGGCCGAACCGGCCGAACCGAGCGCTGCGGCGTCGAGGCTCTCGCCCGCCACCACGTGGTAGGTGAGGATGGAGGTCAGCAGTTCCTGATCGGCGAGCACCGCGTCGAGGTCCTCCGCCGGAATGGCGGCGAACGCGTCGTTGGTCGGGGCGAAGATCGTGAACGGACCGTCGCTGTTCAGTGTGTCGACCAGTCCCGCCTCGGAGACGGCCGTGACGAGCGTCGACAGCAGCGGGTTGTTCGACGCCGCGGTCGCGGCGGTGTCCTCGGTCATGCCGGCGAAGGAGCCGGGGCCTTCGGTCGGGACGGCGTCACACGCCGGACCGAACGGGCCCTCGGCCATCTCGGCCATCTCGTCCATCTCGTCCATCTCGCCGTCGGTTGCCGGCGTCGTGGCCGCAGGCGCATCGGTGACGTCGGCGCCCTCGTCGTTGGCATCGCTGCCGCAGGCGGCGGCGACCAGCGAGAAGGAGGCTGCTGCGAGCAACATCTTCGTGGTTCGGCTTCGGGTGGTCATTGGCTTCTCCTTGTAGGGGGTGTGTTGTGGGGGTGTGTTCACGCTGCATCGCAGCGCTGTGCATGGCCGTCGTCGCATGATCCGGGGGGCGGATCACTCGACGAAGACCACGATCTGGTGGTGCCCGGAGGCACCGTTCGGGAGGGGTTCGGTTCGTTCGGCGGTTTGGATCACTCCGTCTCCGTCGATCGCCCGACAGCGGATCGACGACCGCCCGGTGGACTGCGGCGTCCAGCGGAACGCCCACTGGCGCCACGTGTCGTCGTTGAGCGCCTCACCGAGCTCGCAGGGCTGCCACGGGCCGTCGTCGAGCTGCACTTCGACGCCGCTGATCCCGCGTGTCTGCGCCCAGGCCACGCCTCCGATGGCGGCGGTGCCGTCGGCGTTGCGGGTGAGCGTCCCGAGCCCGTCGATCGAATCGATCCGGCTCATCAGCTTGATCGGGGCCCGGTCGGCGTAGCCGCGAGGCACCCAGTACTGCTCGAAGTCCTCGAACGTCGTCAGCTCGATCTCGACGAGCCACTTGGTGGCCGAGATGTAGCCGTACAGGCCCGGAACGATCAGACGCACGGGGAATCCGTGCTCGAGCGGGAGTGGTTCGCCGTTCATCCCGAACGCCACCAAGGCGTTGCGGCCGTCGGTGGCCGCTTCGATCGGGAAGCCACACGTGTAGCCGTCGATCGATCTCCCGACCACCTGGGTGGCAGCAGGATTCACGCCCGCGTCGGCCAGCAATTCGTCCAGGCGAATGCCCGTCCAACGGGCGTTGCCGATCAGTTCGCCACCGATCGTGTTCGACACGCAGGTGAGCGTGATGTCGTGCTCGACGATGTCGCGTCGCAGCAGATCGTCGAAGCTCAGGCGCAGCTCCCGGTCGACCATGCCGGTCACCCGCAGTTCGTAGCCCTCGGTCGGGACCTGCGGAACGGTCAGTGCCGTGTCGATCCGGTAGAAGTCCGCGTTCGGCGTGATGAACGGCGCGACGCCGTCGATGCCGACCGAGACCCCGCCGGGGATCGGCGCCAGACCGTTCGTGCCGGCCGGCAGGTTCAGGTTCGCACGCGACTCCGTCGCACTGAACCGGCTGCGGATGGTGCGCCCGATCGCTCCGGCTCCCGCACCGACGAACGCCAGAGCGGCCAGCACACCGCCGGTGCGCACGAGGAGCTCACGACGTGTGGCTCTGGGCGCATCGTCGGGTGAGGGCCGACCGGCGTCCGTCGGGTCGTCCGGCGACGCTGCGTCCGCTGACGGCGTGCCGACGATCAAGGGCTGGGAGAACCGGTGGGCGTACCACAGCGTCAGCGCACCGACGCTGGCACCGACGACGGTCGGCACCGCGTCGTCGAGCGATCCGCCAGCGCGATTGGAGATGGCGGCCAACGCCCCGATCAGGCCGAACAGCCCGATGCCGACCAGTCCGATCTCGATTCGGTGACGGAACGCCAAGGCACCGATGACGGCGGCGTAGACCAGCAACGTCGCCCCGATGCCGATCAACAGCGCTGGTTTGTCGTTCGTCCCGAACGTCTCGATCGCGAAGTCCTTGACGAACGGCGGCACGTTGTCGATCACCCGGTCGCCGACGTCGATGATCGGGGATCGCCACTGCTGGCGACTCCCAGCGATCAGCTCGGCGACGCCGAGCGCAACGATCGCTGCGACGACCCCGGCGAGTGCGCCGAGCGCCGTGACCGAACGCTTCGACAGGGTGGGCGTGTCCATGCCCGAGGTTCGGGCACCGAGCGGAATCGGATCACCCTCCCGCCGAGAGATTCACCGCTGGGGTCCAGCGTCACTCGACTTCGAGGAACTCCCGGAGACGCTCGGAGCGTTGCGGGTGGCGGAGCTTGGCGAGCGTCTTGGCCTCGATCTGGCGGATGCGTTCGCGCGTCACGCCGAATTCCTGACCGACCTCTTCGAGCGTCTTGGCGCGTCCACCGTCGAGACCGAAGCGCAGGCGCACGATCTCCTGCTCACGGTCGGACAACTCGCCGAGCACCTCGGTGACCGCATCGTGCAGCATCATGCGGGTGGCGGCGTCGGCCGGGCTGTCGACCGATTCGTCCTCGATGAAGTCACCCAGGTTCGCCTCGTCCTCGTCGCCGACGGGCGAGTCGAGCGACAGCGGGTCCTGCGAGATCCGCAGCAGCTCGCGCACCCGATCCGGTGGCAGCTGCACCTTCTCGGCGATCTCGTCGACCGACGGCTCACGTTCGAGCTCCTGGTGCATCTGACGCTTCGCCCGAGTGACCCGGTTCATGTGCTCGACCATGTGCACGGGGATGCGGATCGTGCGTGCCTGGTCGGCGATCGACCGGGTGATCGCCTGGCGGATCCACCACGTCGCGTAGGTCGAGAACTTGAAGCCCTTGCTGTGGTCGAACTTGTCGACCGCACGCATCAACCCGAGGTTGCCCTCCTGGATCAGGTCGAGCAACTGCATGCCCCGACCCGAGTAGCGCTTGGCGATGCTGACCACCAGGCGAAGGTTGGCCTGCGTCAACTCGCTCTTGGCGCGTTCACCGCGGCTCACCGCCCGCAGCAGCATCCGCTCCTCGCCCGGCGCGAACGTCGCCGAGTCGGCCATCTCGTCGATGCGTGCCGCAGCGATCTTGCCTTCCTCGATGAGCTGCGCGAGGCGACGCTCGTCCTCGACCGTGAGCAGGTCGACCTGGCCGATCTCGCGGAGATACAGCCGCACCGTGTCAGAGGTGCTGTTGTCGCCCTTCGGTCCGGCCTTGCGGGTCCGTCGACCCCGGCCGCGGCTGAGCAGTTGCTCGTCGTGGTCAGGGGCGGCCTCAGCAGGTGGACGCTCCTTGGTGACCACCAGCCGGCGACCACCGTTGGAGGGCGTGTCGTCGGCGATGTGGTCGACCGCGTCGTCGATCTCGATGCCCTGGCCGGCCATCGCGGTCTGCATCTCGGTGAGCACGTCGCCGGACAACTCGACGTGGCGCAACACGTGGGCGACGTCCTCTGCATGAACCGCACCCGACTGACGACCACGACCGACCAGCTCGTCCCATTCGTCGACGTCGACGCCGGCGAACGGCACGCCGAGCGCCGACTCGTTTCCGGCTGCTGGTTCAGCCCCCACCATTGCGTTCCCCTGAGCGTCGATCCAGCCAACCTAGCAACGACTCGGCTGCCGCCATGGCACGCGCTCGATCGGTGTCGTTGAGCGCGTCGATGTCGAGCCGCGCCGCACGGTCCTCCTCCATCGCCGCTGGGTCGGCGAGACGGGCATGCGCGGCCAACTCGCGGCGCGCCGCGGCACCGATGAGCGTTCTGGCTTCGACGTCGGGTTGCAGGTTCAGGTCGGCGACCGCGGCTCGCTCGAGGACCTCACGAGCATCGGGCGCCGCGACCTCGAGCGCACCCTGGAGATCGCCCGCCGCCTCGGCCATGGAAGCGAACGCCATCCGGTTGGCGTCGTCGTCGAACAGCTGCTCGATCAGCCACGGTGCGATCTCGTCCCAGTCCTGCACGAGCAGGACGAGTGCAGCGAACTCGGCGTTCTCCATCGGCCCCCGTGAACGCTTTGGTGCCACCTGGATCGCCGGACGGCGCGATCCCCCGCTCGGCGATCTGCACCAGGTCGCTCACGGGGAGACCGACCTTCGTCGCGACTTCGCCGGCGTAGAGCTTGCGGACATTGGCGTTCGGGTGCTCGTTGACCACCGCCATGGCCTCCTCGGCCAACCGGGCTCGGTGCTCGGGCGAGTCGAGCGGACGGGCACTCAAGGTGCGCTGCAGCCGGAACCCGAGGAACGGCATCGCCGAGTCGACCGCCCGCTGCAGCGCCTCGGGGTCCGACTGCGCGAGATCGCCGGGATCCTTGCCCTGCGGGAGCCGCGCGACCGACACCTCCACCGCATGCGTCTGCTCCCACTCGTAGAAGCGGGCCGCGGCACCCTGACCGGCGGCGTCTGCGTCGAAGGCCAACACGACCCTGCTCGCGTAGCGCTTCAACAGCCGCACGTGCTCCTCGGTGAGTGCGGTGCCACACGTGGCAACTGCCCGAGCGACGCCTGCTCGGTGGAAGCCGATCACGTCGGTGTAGCCCTCGCACACCACCACCTGGTCGTGCTTGGCGATGTCGCTCTTGGCCCAGTTCAACCCGTAGAGCACCTTCGACTTGGTGTAGATCGGTGTCTCCGACGAGTTCTTGTACTTGGCCGGATCGTCCGATCCGGGCAGGATCCGACCACCGAACGCCAGCGCCTCACCCGACTCGGAGAAGATCGGGAACATCACCCGTGCCCGGAACGAGTCCTGCATCTTGTTGCGCTTGTTGCGGAACGCCAGCCCCACCGACTGCAAGACGTCCGGCGACGCACCAAGCCCACGCGACAGCGAGTCCCAGTCGTCGGGCGCCCACCCGAGCTTGAACTGACGGGCGATGTCGCCGGCGAGGCCCCGCCGACGGAGATAGTCGCGCGCAGTGCGGGCGTCGGGATCGGTGAGGAGTCGTTGGTGGTACCACTCGACGGCTTCGTCCATCGCCTCGACGAGCTGCTTGCGTCTCGCCCGCTCCTTCGACTGACCCGTCGTCGTGTAGTTGAGCTGGATTCCGGCCTTGGCCGCCAGATGCTCGACCGCCCCTGGGAAATCGAGGTGCTCGATCTCCTGGATGAACGTGAAGACGTCGCCGCCCTTGTCGCAGCCGAAGCACTTGTACCGCCCGGTCTCCTCGCGGACGTTGAACGACCCGCTCTTCTCCGCGTGGAACGGACACAGACCGACCCAGTTGCGCCCGACGCGCTTCAGCGCGACGTACTGCTGGATCGTGTCGACGATCGACACCGTCGACCGCAGTCGTTCGATGTCCTCGTCGACGATCCCCATGCTCGGGTCAATGTAGTGCCCGACCGGTGATGCCGGTGCCTGGCACCGGCGTCACCGGTCAGCCTGCGGCGATGATCGACTGGGCCGCCGACAGCCGGGCGATCGGGACCCGGAACGGCGAGCACGACACGTAGTCGAGCCCGGCGTTGTAGAACAGGTCGATCGACGCAGGGTCTCCCCCATGTTCGCCGCACACGCCCAGCTTGAGGTCGGGCTTGGTGGACCGGCCCCGCTCGGCGCCGATCCGCACGAGGTCACCCACGCCGGTCTGGTCGATCGTGTCGAACGGGTTCGCCTTCAACAAGCCCTGCTCGAGGTACTGCGGCATCATCCGGCTCTCGACGTCGTCGCGGCTGAACCCGAAGGTGAGCTGCGTCAGGTCGTTGGTGCCGAAGCTGAAGAAGTCGGAGACCTCGGCGATCTCGTCGGCCCGCAGCGCCGCCCGCGGCGTCTCGATCATCGTGCCGATCGTGATGATCGGCTTCTTCTTCATGCCGGCGAGCGCTTCGTCGACTTCGGTCTGGACCCAGCTCCGAGCCAGCGTCATTTCCTCGCGCGTGACCGTGAGCGGGATCATGATCTCGACGATCGGGTTCTTGCCCATCTCGCGCAGCTTCGCGGCAGCCGACAGCAGCGCCCGGGCCTGCATGGCGTACAGACCCGGCTTGAGTACGCCGAGGCGCACACCGCGCGTTCCGATCATCGGGTTGTGCTCGGCCCAGTGCTCGGCTGCGTTCAGCAGCTCCTGCTCCTTCTTGTTCAGGCCGTTCTTGGACTTGGCCTCCTTGATGCGGAGCTCCTCGACCGAGGGGAGGAACTCGTGCAGCGGCGGGTCGAGCAGCCGGATCGTGACCGGAAGGCCGTCCATCGCGTCGAGGATCTCCATGAAGTCCGCCTCCTGGACCGCACGCAGCTTCTCGAGCGCCTTCTCCTCCTGCGCCGGTGTCGAGGCGAGGATCATCTCGCGCACCACCGGCAACCGGTCGGGGGCCAGGAACATGTGCTCGGTCCGGCACAGGCCGATGCCCTCCGCGCCGAGTTCTCGGGCGTTGGTGGCGTCCTCACCGGTGTCGGCGTTCGCACGCACGCCCAACTTGCCCTTGCGGACCGCGTCGGCCCACTTGAGGATCGTCTCGAACTCGGCGGGCGGCTCGGCCTCGCGGAGCTCGAGCGCACCGAGCATGACCTGGCCCGTCGTTCCGTCGAGCGAGATGATGTCGCCCTTGTGCACGACGATGTCACCAACCGTGAACTGATCGCCCTTGATCTTCACGTCCTCGGCGCCGACGATCGCCGGCGTCCCCCAACCACGGGCAACGACGGCAGCGTGGCTGACCAGTCCGCCACGGGCGGTGAGGATGCCCTCGGCAGCCATCATGCCGTGGATGTCGTCGGGGCTCGTCTCGTTGCGCACGAGCACGACGTCCTCGCCGCGCTCCTTCGCAGCAGCGGCCTCGTCGGCGGTGAAGTACACGGCGCCGACCGCGGCGCCCGGCGACGCCCCCAGGCCCTTGGCGAGCACCTTGCCGGCCGTGGCGAACTGCGGGTGCAGCACCGCGTCGAGATGATCGGCCGAGACGCGCATGATGGCCTCGTCGCGCGAGATCTTCCACCGATGCGATCCCCTGCCGGTGCCCTTGGTCATGTCGACGGCCATCTTCAGCGCGGCGGCGCCCGTGCGCTTGCCGACGCGGGTCTGCAGCATCCAGAGCTTGCCCTGTTCGATGGTGAACTCGGTGTCGCACATGTCGGTGTAGTGCTCTTCGAGGCGCTTGAAGATCTCGAGGAGATCGGCGTGGATCACCGGGAAGTGCTTCTTCATGTGGTCGAGGTCTTCGGTGTTGCGGATACCCGCCACCACGTCCTCTCCCTGTGCATTGACCAGGAAGTCGCCATACGGCTTGTTCTCGCCGGTCGCCGCGTTGCGGGTGAAACCGACGCCGGTGCCCGAGTTGTCGTCGCGGTTGCCGAACACCATCGTCTGGACGTTGACGGCGGTACCGAGCTCGTGATCGATCTTCTCGCGGTTGCGGTAGGCGATCGCACGAGCGCCGTTCCAGCTGCGGAACACGGCCTCGACGGCGCCGTTGAGCTGCTCGCGAGGCTTCTGCGGGAACGGTGCGCCGGTCTCCCTCTGGACGATTTCCTTGTAGTCGTCGCACAGCTCCTTGAGTGCGTCGGCCGGGATCAGGTTGTCCATCGCGGTGCCAGCCTTGGCCTTGGCTGCATCGAGGGCGTGTTCGAACGGTTCCCCGTCGACACCGAGCACGATGCGGCCGTACATGGCGATGAAGCGACGGTACGAGTCGTACGCGAACCGCGGATCGTTGGTCGAGTGGGCAAGGCCCTCGACGCTCTGATCGTTGAGGCCGAGGTTGAGGACCGTGTCCATCATGCCCGGCATCGAGAACTTGGCACCCGAGCGAACGCTCACGAGCAACGGGTCGAACGGGTCGCCGAGCTTGCGCCCCATGGCCTTCTCGAGCTTGAAGACGTGCTTGGCGATCTCCTCGTCGAGGCCGTCCGGCCAGCCGCTGTGCATGTAGTCGCGGCACGCATCGGTGGAGATCGTGAAGCCCGGCGGCACCGGGAGCTTCAACACACTCGTCATCTCGGCGAGGTTCGCCCCCTTCCCACCCAGCAGGTCCTTGTACTCCATTGGAGGGCGGCGGTGCTTGTGATCGAAGGCGTAGACGTATGGCACGTCACAGGAGTGTACGACCCTTCGCGCCGTCACCATGACCGTTCTTCGTCTGAACGATCACGGAACACGATGTCGAAACACCGAGTCTCGCGAGACAGCCGTCGACGATCGGTCCTAGCCTCGGAGTCGAATGTTCCGGCTGCTCGGATTTCCTGTTCACGTCCGACCGGGCTTCGTCGTGTTCATGGTGCTGATCGTCGTGCTCTACGGCGATGCGTTCGGGCTCTGGCTCGCCGTGGCGTTGACGGCGTTCACGCTGCTGCACGAACTCGGCCACGCGGTGGCGGCGCGACGCACCGGCGCCGACGCCGAGATCTCGCTCAACTTCCTCGCCGGCTACGCCTCGTACGTGCCGACGCGCCCGCTGACGCGTCTCGAACAGATCGGTATCTCGTTCGCCGGCCCCGGCATCCAGATCGCCGTCAGCGTCGGACTGCTCATCGCACTCGGCGCCAATCCGCTCGAACAACCGTCGTACGCGAACGACCCCGCCCTGCTCGCCATCTGGTGGGCCGGGCCGATCATCGGCGCCTTCAACCTCGTTCCCGTGTTGCCGCTCGACGGCGGCAACATCGTCACCACGGCACTCGACCGGATCGCTCCCGACCGAGCCGAGCGGGCGATGATCTGGTTCTCGCTGGCGGTCACCGGGGCCTTCACCGTGTTCGCACTGATCGACACGCGGTACCGGGGCTTCATGCTCATCATGGGCTTCCTGCTCATCACGCAGCTGCAGATGCTCGGCTCGTCGAAGACGGCGACGTCGCCGTGGCACGACGCCGACGATGCGCTTGCCGCGGGCAAGCCGGGCAAGGCGCGCCGCATCCTGGTCTCGGCGCTCAGCCACCATCGCCCCGACCAGCCACCTCCACCGGTGACGCTGCCCCAGGATCGGATCGCAGCGCTGGTCGACCTGCTGCCCGAACCCTGGCCGTCGGGTGATCCTTGGAACGAGTACGTCCTCGCCAACCAACTGATGCGTCTCGGCCGTTTCGAGGATGCCGCGCACTACGCCGCCGAGGGCTACACCCGACATCCCCACACGCTCGCTGCGGCCACCGTGGCGCGAGCGGCGGGAGCGCTGGGCGATCAGGCGACGGCGATCGGCTGGCTCCGAACCGCCGCCGAGGCCGGCACGTCACCGTCGGGCCTGGCCGTGATCATCGACTCGTCACCCGAACTCATCGGTATCCGACAGCACCCCGACGTCGTCGCGATCCGTCGCGACATTGCGTCCGCTCACTCGGTCTGACCGTTCAGGCACCGGCAAGGTGGGCGGGTGGTCGTCCGACGTCGTGGCCACGCTTGACGAAGCCGAGCGCCTGGGTGCCGGCCGGCGACACGCTCGTGATCGTGCCCACCTCGACACCGTCGACGACCAGCGGGTCACCCGGTGCAGCGCCCGAGTCGACGTCGACGATACGCAACGACTTCGGTGCGTCAGCGCCTCGGCTGTCCATGCGTTCGACCAGTTCTTGGCCGGGGTAGCACCCCTTCGTGAAGTTCACCGCCACCGGCACCACCCCGGTCACTGCAGGAATGGTCTCGCCTGGCACGATCTCGACGCCCATCCGGGGCCAGCCTGCTGCGACCCGGGCGGCCTCGTGCGCGTCCGATGGATGCGGCGACGCCGACGGCACCACGGCGATCTCCGCGTCGACGCGGATCTTGAACCGGTTGAGCCGGGCGGCCAGCGCGTCGCCGTACCCGGCGTCGACGTCGAAGTCGAATCGGTCGTCGGCGCTGCGGGTCACTCGGGCGAGCGAGTCGACCTTGCCGGTCGGTTCGAGCACGAGTGTCCACGCGACGTCGCCGACGGCGAGGTCGCGCAGGTCCTGGGCAACCTGCGAGTGCAGGTACGTGAGTGCGTCGGGGCCCTCGACGATCACGTGGTCGCGGGCGGCTTCGTCGATGGCAGCGGGATCGGGGATCACACCTTCAGTCTGCCGTGGCACACTGCGAACGTCATGAGCTACGACGACAACCCCAGCGACAGCACCAGCGACGGCCGACTCCACGATCTGGCGACGCGCACCGTCGACAGCCTCCTCACGCTCGTGCACCGCGGCACCCGCCTCGCAGTCGGCACGATGCTCATCGTCGTCGTCGTGTGCCTCGGAGCGTTCGCCCTCGGCATCGCTGCACTGTCGGACGGCATCGAAACGGTGTGGATCATCTTCGGCGGGTTCGCGGTGATCGTCGCCATCGGCTCGGTCGGTCTCGCCATGTTCCGTCTCTGGGCGATCACCAGGCTCGGGGCGGCGCTGGTCAGCGATGTCGAGCGACTGATCACCGGCGACCCGCGCTCGGAGCGCGTCGTCATCGAGACCGTCGAGGCGAGCGACGGTGTCCAGGACCAGAGCGCCGTGGTGATGTCACGTCAGTTCTTCACGATGAGCGACACCGTCGGCACAGCCGGACAGTTCACGGCGCTGGCCATTGCGTTGAAGTCGGTGACGACCTTCCCGTTGCTGATCTTGCTGGCCGCCGCAATCACCTTCGGTATGGCCGGACTCGGTTTCCTGTTCTTCCTCGGCATCCTGCTCTGACACCGCTGCCACCAGCAGACGTCGGAGTCCGGTGTCAGGCGAGGGTGCCGGCGTCGCGGCGAGCAGCCGTCATCCGCCGTGCTGCGGGGATCGCCGCCAGCAACGCCGCTGCCTTGTTGCGGCACTCGAGGTCCTCGTCGTCGGGCACCGAGTCGGCCACGATGCCCGCACCGGCCTGCAGGCTCGCCGTCGCCCCGTCGCCCGTGACGAACATGGTGCGGATCGCGATCGCGGTGTCGAGGTTGCCCGACCAGTCGATGTAGCCGACCACGCCCGCGTACGGGCCGCGCTTGACCGGCTCGAGGGTGTCGATGATCTCCATCGCACGCACCTTGGGCGCACCCGACACCGTGCCCGCCGGCAGTGTGGCGCGCAGGACGTCGATGGGACCGAGCCCGTCACGCAACTGGCCGGACACCTGCGAGGTCAGATGCATGACGTGGCTGTAGCGCTCGAGCGTCATCAACTCGTCGACGGTGACCGTGCCGAACTCGGCGACGCGCCCGACGTCGTTGCGGGCGAGGTCGACGAGCATCACGTGCTCGGCGCGCTCCTTGGGATGCTCGATGAGTTCAGCGGCCATCATCCGATCGTGCTCGTCGGTGCGACCCCGTCGACGCGTGCCGGCGATCGGACGCGAGACGACGGTGCGGTCGAGCAGCTGCACCATCGGTTCGGGCGACGAGCCGACGATCGTGAGCTCGGGGTGGCGCACGAAGTACATGTACGGCGACGGGTTCACCTGACGCAGCACCCGGTACACGTCGAACGGGTCGGCGTCGAGTTCGAGGTCGTACCGCTGGGCCAACACCACCTGGAAGATGTCGCCGGCGACCACGTGCTCCTTGGCGACCTCGACGGCGCGCTGGTACGCGCCGTTGGGCATCGACGAGTGGAGCTCGGGGAGTTCGTCGGCCGCCGTCGGCGGCTCGACCGGCGTGTACGGCAACGGCTCGGCGAGGTCGGCCACCGCCTGCTCGACTCGCGCGATCGCGGCGTCGTACGCCGCGTCGAGTTGGTCGTGGTCGAGCCCGAGGGTCGGCACGCTCTCGATGAGATAGACACGCTGGCGCCAGTGGTCGAACGCCGCCAGCGACCCGATCACCGACATCACGGCGTCGGGGTATCCCCGGTCGTCGGGTGGCGTGTCCGGGAGGTGCTCGACCTCGCGGATCACGTCGTAGCCGAGGAATCCCATGATGCCGCCGTGCAGCGGTGGCAGGTCGTCGAACCGGGGGCTCGTGTACTCGCCGAGCAGGTGCTCGATCGCTGCGAGCATGCCGCGATCGGTCGGGATGCCGTCGGGCAGGGCCCCGTCGAGTTCGACGACACCGTCGCGCAGCACCAGCATTGCCGATGGATTGCGACCCACGAACGAGAACCGGGCCCACCGCTCGGCACCCTCGACCGACTCGAGCAGGAAGCCGGGCCCGTCGCCGACGAGCTTGACGTACGCAGCCACCGGCGTCTCGAGGTCGGCGAGCAACTCGGTCCACACGGGGACCACGGTGTGCACGGCGGCGTGCTGATGGAATTCGTCGCGCGACGGCTGGATCTTCATCGCCTGGATCCTCCCTGCGCGGTCACGCCTCGGTGCCGAACGCCCGGAAGAAGCAGGTGCGTTCGCCGGTGTGGCAGGCTCCGGCACCCTCCTGTTCGACCTTGAACAGCAGCGCATCGGCGTCGCAGTCGTAGTAGGCCTCGCGCACGAACTGCCGATCTCCGCTGGTGTCGCCCTTGCGCCACAGCTCCTGGCGACTGCGAGACCAGTAGACCATGCGGCCCTCGTCGAGCGTCATCTGCAGCGACTCGGCGTTCATCCAGGCCAGCATGAGCACGTCACCGTTGTGGACGTCCTGAGCGATGGCCGCCACCAGGCCATGGTCGTCGTACTTGATCCCCGCCAGTTGGTCGTCGGTCGCTCGGATCGTGGTCCCGTCGGGCATCGGGCCAGCCTACGGTCGGTGAACAGCCACGAAACAGGTGCCGCCTTCGAGCGAAGATTTGTAGCTTGTCCGTCGTGCGCACGACCCGACCGACCTGGCTGGCCTGGCTGGTCGGCGGCTGCCTCGTGGCGTCGGCCTGCAGCCAGGCCGCGGCGATCGACCCGGCAGCGGGTTCACCGGACGCCTCGACGACGCGGTCGGAGTCCACGTCTGCCCCGGTGACCACGGCGCCGCCCACCACGGCCCCACCGACCACTGCGCCACCCACGACCGCCCCGCCGAGCTCGACCACCACCACCGAGCCGGCGCTCGACGTCTACGATCCCGCCTGCGTCGTCCAGGTGGCACCCGGCGAGTCGCTCGGCGGCATCGCCACGTCGCGAGCCGACGAGATCGTCACCATCGCCTCGCTCCAGGCCGAGAACAACCTGCCGGACGAGTTGATCCTGCCCGAGCAACTGCTCGACGTGTGCATCGACAACGGTCTCGACGACATCACCGGCGAACAGCGCCTGGAACGCAACGCGGCAATCGTCGCCGCCGAGACCTTCGCGTCGGTCACTGCCCAGCAGGCCAAGCTCAACGAACTGCTCGTCCCCTACGGATTCCCCGAGATGCCCGTCGACGGCGTGTCGGGCCCGGTCACCCGACGAGCGCTGTGCGCAAGCCGGTTGGCACTCGGCCTGCCCGTCAACCGCGCCGACATGCTCCCGGGGAGCGAGGAGGAGCAGTTGCTGCTGGCCACCACGACGCTGCCGATCCCTCCGAACGTCGCCACCGAGGGTCGGTGGATCTTCATCGACCTCACGTGCCAGGTGCTGCTGACCGGCGAAGGCCTCGACCGCATGGTCAACGTGTTCCGCACCTCGACGGGCGAAGCGGGCTACGAGACTCGGCTCCAGGAACGGACCCGTGCGTTCCGGTTCAACCCGGCGCTCGACAACGGCGGGTGGCACGAGTCGTCGATCTACCCGGTGCCCGAGGACAACCCGTTGAACGGCAACATGTACAAGCCGTTGTACTTCGACAACGGCCAGGCGATCCACGGTGCCAACAACGTCCCGACCAGCCCACAGAGCAAGGGCTGCGCCCGCCTGACGCCGGCCGATCAGGACCGGCTGATCACCTGGCTCGGCCTCGACACGATGAGTGGGGCCACCTACTCCAAGGACCGCATCGGCGTCACCGTGACGGTGCGCGGCGGCTACGAACTCGGCTGACCGGCCAGCAGCTACAGATACAGCCCGGTCGACGCTTCGATGCGCTCGGCGGCGACTGCGTGCAGTTCGCGCTCGCGCAGCATCACGTAGTCCTCGCCCTGCACCTCGACCTCGTAGCGGTCCTCCGGGCTGAACAGCACCTTGTCGCCGACCTCGCACGAGCGCACGTTCTGCCCCTGCGCGACCACGGTGGCCCAGATCAGGCGCTTGGACACCTGGGCGGTGGCGGGGATGACGATGCCGCCCGACGACTTGCGTTCGCCGGCCTTGTCGGAGACGCGCACGAGCACCCGATCGTTGAGCATCTTGATCGGGAGTTTGTCGTCGATGACGGCCATCTTCGTCACGCTATCTGCGGCGCTACCGTCGATGTACGTGAGCGATGCCGAGGCCATCCAACACCGGCAGCTCGTGGCCTCGGACGGCACTGCGCTGGTGGGCGACCTCGCCGTGCCCGACGTCCCTCGGCTGGCGGCCATCATCTGCCACCCGCATCCGCAGTACGGCGGCAATCGGTTCAACAACGTGGTGAGCGCACTCTTCGAGGCGTTGCCACGTGCCGGCATCGCCTCGCTGCGATTCGACTTCCGAGCCGACTTCTCAGGCGGGCCCGGTGAACGCCTCGATGCGATCGCGGCGCTCGACGACATCGCAACAGCCGTCTCCGACGTCCCGATGGTCGCGCTGGGCTATTCGTTCGGAGCGATGATCGCTCTCGGTCTCGATGATGCGCGGGTCACGGCACTCGGCCTCGTCGCTCCCCCGCTGGCACTGGCCCCGGATGTGGCCGCACCCGCGGTGCCGACGCTGGTCCTCACACCGGTGCACGACCAGTTCAGCCCGCCGAAGGTGTCCGGCCCGATCATCGAACGCTGGGTTGCCGACGGCACACCGGTCGAGCACCACACGATCGAGATGGCCGACCACTCCCTGGTCGGCCACACCTTCGACGTCGCTGCCCGGATGACCGCCTGGCTCAGCCGCTGACGGCGGCTTCCATCTCTTCTTTGACCTCGTCGGTGAGCAGCGGGATCACGTCGAGGGCCCCGAAGTTCTGCTCGACCTGGCTGACCTTCGACGCACCGGTGATGACGCTCGACACGTGCGGATTCTTCGTGCACCACGCCAGCGCGAGCTGCGCCATCGTGCAGTCGAGGCGTTCGGCGATCGGGCGGAGCTTCTCGACGCGGGCGATTGCCTCGGCGTCGCTCAACCGGCCGGCGAGCCAGCCGTAGCCCTCGAGCGCAGCGCGCGAGTCGTCCGGGATGCCGTCTTTGTACTTGCCGGTGAGCAGGCCCGACGCCAGCGGGCTCCAGATCGTGTTGCCGTAGTTGAACTCGGCGTTGATCCGTGCGTACTCCTTTTCGACCTTGCGGCGCTCCAGCAGGTTGTACTGGCTCTGTTCGGTGACGGGCCGATGCAGGTGATGGCGGTCGGCGATGTCGATCGCCGCGCGGATCTCGTCGGCCGACCATTCGCTGGTGCCCCAATACAGCGCCTTGCCCGCCGAGATGATGTCGCTCATCGCCCACACCGTCTCCTCGATCGGCGTGTTCGGGTCGGACCGGTGGCAGTAGAGGACGTCGACGAAATCCAGGCCGAAGCGCTCCAACGACCCGTCGATCGCATGCATCAGGTACTTGCGGTTGAGTGTGTTGTTCATGTTCGGGGTGTTCTTGTTGAGCCCCCAGAACACCTTGGTGGTCACCACGTACGACCAGCGCGGCCAGTCGAGCTCACGCAGCACCTGGCCCATGATCGTCTCGCTCTTGCCACCCGCGTAGGCCTCGGCGTTGTCGAAGAAGTTGCAGCCGGCGTCGCCCGCCGCCGCCATGCAGTCGAGGGCGAGGTTGTTGTCGAGCTGGGTGTCGAAGGTGACCCAGCTGCCGAACGACAGCACGCTGACCTGCAGCCCGGTGTTGCCGAGCCGGCGGTATTCCATGTTGGGATTGACGGTGGGGGTAGCCATGTCGGCGACCCTACCCACCTCAGAGCGGGCTGACCCCTGCCGAGCGGTCGCTCGCGATCTGCTCGGCCATCAGGTCGAGGACCGGGCCGCGGATGGCCCGGACGGTGCGGGCGTACGCCGACGGATCGAGTGTCGCGGCCAGTTCGGAGGCGACGGCGACGGCACGATCGAGTTCCTCGCCGTCGGCGACCACCTCGTCGATGAACCCGACGTCGACGGCGGCGCGCGGGGTCGTGATCCGGGCGTTGGCCAGGGCGCGCTGGAGATGGCGCTTGCTCAGGCGGTCCACGGCGATCGTGAGCGCCCAGTCCGGCAGCACCATCTTGATGGCGACCTCGTTGAGGCCCACCTTCGCCTCGACGTCGCCGGCGACGCGCACGTCGCAGCCGAGCAGCACCAGCGCTCCGGCGGCCAGCGCATGGCCGGTGCTCGCGGCGACGACGGGCACCGGCGAGCCGTACAGACGGTGCACGAGCGCTCCCCCGTCGGCGACCAGGTTGATGATCGCCGACATGTCGTCACCGAACATCACACCGAGGTCGAACCCGGCGGAGAACTTCCCCGGCCGTCCGTGCAGCACCATCGCCCGGATGTCGTCGTCGGCTTCGGCCTCGTCGATCGCGGCGTTGATCGCAGCGATCATGTCGAACGACAGCGCATTGGCCTTGCCGTCGTCGAGATGGACGACGAGCACCCCGTCGCGTCGTTCGGTCGTGACTGCTGCAGTACTCATCTCGCAGAACCTACGCGACCGGTCACGAAACGGGGCGAACGTGGATGCCGGCTGCGGACATCTGCGCCTTGGCGTCCGCGACCGTGTGTTCGCGGAAGTGGAAGATCGACGCAGCGAGCACGGCATCGGCGCGGCCGACTGCGACCCCCTCGACGAGGTGCTCGATCGAGCCGACCCCACCGCTCGCGATCACCGGCACGGTGACGGCGTCGACGATCGCCTGGGTCAGGTCGAGGTCGAACCCCTCCCGGGTGCCGTCGCGGTCCATCGACGTCAGCAGGATCTCGCCGGCACCTCGCCGCACCGCCTCCTGTGCCCACTCGACGGCATCGATGCCGGTCGGGGTGCGCCCGCCGTGGAGGTACACCTCCCAGCCGTTCGCTGCGGGGAACCCGTCGTCGTCGGTCCGCCGCTTGGCGTCGATCGCGCACACGACGCACTGGGCACCGAACTCGGTGGCGATCTCGGTGATCAGCTCGGGCCGTTCGACTGCTGCAGTGTTCACGCTCACCTTGTCGGCGCCGGCCCGCAGCATGCGTCGAGCGTCTTCCAGGGTGCGGATGCCCCCGCCGACGGTGAACGGGATGTACACCTCGTCGGCGACGCGGCGCACCATGTCGACGGTGGTGTCACGGTTGTCGCTCGACGCAGTGATGTCGAGGAACACCAGCTCGTCGGCGCCCTCGAGGTCGTAGCGGGCGGCGAGCTCGACGGGGTCGCCGGCGTCGCGGAGGTCGACGAAGTTGGTTCCCTTGACGACTCGACCGTCGGTGACGTCGAGACATGGGATCACCCGAGCGACCTTCACGACGGCGCCTGTCCGAGGGCTTCGAGCGCGTCGCTCACGGTGAACCGTCCTTCGTAGATGGCCTTGCCCGTGATGACCCCACCGAGGTTCTCGATCGCCGCCAACGCGCGAACGTCGGCCAGACTCGCCACGCCGCCGCTGGCGATCACGGGCGCGCCGGCGAGTTCGGCCGACCGGGCCAGGCCGTCCAGGTCGGGACCCGCCAACATGCCGTCACGACCGATGTCGGTGACGACGAAGACGGCAGCGGTCGGGAACAGTGCGTAGGCGTCGTCGAGCGCCAGACCGCTCCCGGCGGTCCAGCCGTGCACGGCGACGTCACCGTCACGGTGGTCGAGCCCGACCGCCACCGCGACGATGTCGGACACCGATCCGACCAGCGCTGGATCGCTCACGGCCGCGGAGCCCATCACCACACGGGCGACGCCGGCGTCGGCGAGCTCGCGAGCATCGTCGAGTGATCGGACACCGCCGCCCGTCTGGACGCGTGCCGTCCCCTCGAGCGCCGATGCGATCGCGGCGACGACCGGTCGGTTGACAGGATCACCCGAGCGAGCGGCGTCGAGGTCGACGACGTGGATCCAGCGCGCACCCGCCGACACGAAGTCCCGGGCGACAGCGACCGGGTCGTCGCCGTAGACGGTCTCGTCGGCATAGTCGCCCTGACGGAGGCGGACGACCCGGCCGCCGAGCAGATCGATCGCCGGATAGAGGTCGATCATCGTGTGCACTCCTGCACGAAGTTGCGCAGCAACCGCAGGCCCGGCCGGCTCGACTTCTCGGGATGGAACTGCACGGCGAACACATTGTCGAGCCGGAACGCTGCGTTCAGGGTGGTGCCGTACTCGACGGTGGCGGCGACGACGGCAGGATCGTCGGGCACCCCGTGCAGCGAGTGGACGAAGTACAGGTACGGCTCGTCGCCCAGGTCGTGCAGCATCGGCTCCTTCGGGTCGACGATGTCGAGGCGGTTCCACTGCATCTGCGGGATCTTGGGCCCCGCCGGGATCCAGGTGACCGTGCCGGGGATCACGTCGAGGCCGGCGGCGCCGTCGTTCTCCTGCGATTTCGTGAACAGCATCTGCATGCCGACACAGATCCCGAGGAACGGACGGCCCGAGTTCACCGCGTCGTGGGTCGGGCCCTCGAGCCCAGCCGCACGCAATGCGTCCATGCATGCCCCGAACGCACCCACACCGGGCAGCACGACGCCGTCGGCGTCGGCGATCAGCGCCGGGTCGGCGGTGAGTCGGGCATCGGCGCCCACGTGTTCGAGCGACTTCTGCGCCGAGTGCAGATTGCCGATGCCGTAGTCGAGCACCGCAATGAGCGGTCGCGTCACAGCACACCCCTCACAACACACCCCTCACAACACACCCTTGGTCGACGGGACGCCACCGCCGGCGTCGTCGATGCGCACTGCGTCGCGCAGCGTGCGCGCGAGCCCCTTGAACGTCGCTTCGATGATGTGGTGCACGTTGCGCCCGCGGACGAGTTCGACGTGCAGCGTGATGTTCGCCGCGGTGGCGAACGACGCCACGGCGTGCTCGGCGAGCTGCGGATCGAAGGCGGGATCGCCGAGAGGGAGCGACTCGGGCATCGGCACGTGCCACTCGACCCACGGCCGTCCCGACAGATCGAGGGCGACGTCGATCAGCGCCTCGTCGAGCGGATAGCGCCCACTTGCGAACCGTCGCACGCCCGCCTTGTCGCCGAGCGCCTCGGCGAACGCTTCGCCGAGCGCGATCGCGACGTCTTCGACGGTGTGGTGCGTGTCGATGTGGAGGTCGCCCGTGGCCTGGATGCGCAGGTCGAAACCGCCGTGACGACCGATCTGGTCGAGCATGTGATCGTAGAACGGGATCCCGGTCGAGATGTCGGTGACACCGGTCCCGTCGAGGTCGATGTCGATCTCGATCGAGGTCTCCTTCGTCGCGCGGCGGCGCTGGCCTGTACGTGTCATGAGGTGACTCCGGTCGGGGTGCTGGACGGGGTACGGGACGGGGCGAGCGCGAGCACGTCGGCCAGCGCGGTGAGGAACTCGGTGTTCTCGTCGGGGGTGCCGATCGTGACACGCAGACAGTCGTCGAGTCGGGGCCAGCTCGAGCAGTCGCGGATCAGCACGCTGCGATCGACGAGACCCTGCCAGACCTCGCGACCGGTGAGCGCCGCCGGGCTGCACCCGGAACAACACGAAGTTGGCGCCGCTCGGGAACACGTCCAGCGGCAGGCCGCCCATCGCGGCCACGATGCGTTCCCGTTCGGCGACGACGTGATCGACGCGGTCGTTCATGTCGTCGGAGAATCGCAGGGCGAGCCGGCCGGCGATCTGCTTGACGGCGTCGAGGTGGTACGGCAGCACGACCTTGTCGAGTTCGGCGACGAGCCACGATGGCCCGATCAGGTAGCCGAGGCGGGCACCCGCCATCGACCAGGTCTTCGAGAACGTCCGGGTGACAACCAGCGGCACGTCCTCGGCGACGAGGTCGAGCGCCGACCAGTCGGCGAACTGCGCGTACGCCTCGTCGACCACGACGAGACCGGGCGCCAGGTCGAGCAGCTGACGGACGCGTTCGGCGGGTTCGACCAGGCCGGTCGGGTTGTTCGGCGAGGTGAGGAACACGACGTGGGGTCGGTGCTCGGCGAGCACGCGCTCGACTTCGGCCGGATCCAGCGTGAAGTCGGCGGCGCGCTCGCCCTCCACGACGGTCGCTCCGGTCACCCGGGCGATCTGCGCATGCATCTGATACGTGGGCTCGAACGTCGCGACGGTACGCCCCGGCCCGGCATAGGCCAACAGCACGGTCTGGAGCACCTCGTTCGAGCCGTTGGCAGCGAACACCTGCGACGCGTCGACGCCGTGGGTCGCCGCGATCGCCTCGCGCAGCTCGCTTGCGGCACGGTCGGGATAGCGGTGCCAGTCGATGCGCGACACCTCGGCGGCGACCGCGTCGCGGAACGCGGCGGGGGGCGGCTCGGGCGATTCGTTGGTGTTGAGGCGGACCCGAACATCGACCTGGGCGGAGTGGTAGCCCTCGAGGGCGCGCAGATCGTCACGGACGGGAATCACCGGGCGAAGTGTAGAGGCGGCCCACCACACGCCCCCGGTAGGGTCTGGCGACATGGCCGGATCCACCGAGTCGACCGCTGCCGAATTGGGCGCCATCGCCGACAACGTGGCGCAGTACCGCCAACGCGTCGCCGGGCTCGCAGAACCGTGGATCGGCACGGAGCGTGACGACGTGGTCACTGCGATCCACGAGGCCGAACGTCAGCTCCGCAACGCCGAACGCACGCTGATCCGGGCGATCAAGGCGTGCCGGTGAGCACGCGAACCTCCTGATCAGGGACGAAAAAGTGGCGACGACCCCTCGTGAGAGGGGCCGTCGCTCGGTGCGAGGTCGGGAGGCGGATCCCAACCGTCGCAGCAAACCAGGTGGCGGGAACCTGGTTGACGTGAACTATACACCCGATGGAAGTCGCACGGGTACCCTCCCACCATGCGCTGCCTCGAGATCAAACGCCAGATGGCGAGCGATGACATCGCCAGCGTCACCGAGCTGCTCGATGCTGCCGCTCGCGCCGACGGTCGACGGCCGCTGTCAGACCATCTGTACCTCGATCTGGTCAACGGCGGCCTCGACGGATTCGCCGGGTTCCTGGCATCCGAGCCGGGCCACGACCACCCGGTCGCCTACGCACAGATCTCGCGTGGCAACGGTGCGCATGCGTTCGAGCTGGTCATCCACCCGCACCACCGCTACGAGATGGCCACGATCGGGCCGGAGCTGATCGACGCGGCGATCGAGGTCGTCGCCGCCGACGGAGGAGGACGCGTCAACTGGTGGGTCTTCGAACCCACCTCGGCCCACGACACCCTCGCCGACGACGCCAACATGTCCCGCGGACGAACCCTGTTCCAGATGCGACGCAGTCTGCCGACCGGCATCGACGTCACCATCGAGACGCGTCCGTTCGTACCCGGCGCCGACGACGAAGCCTGGCTGAGCGTCAACAACCGGGCGTTCGCCGACCACGGCGAGCAGGGCGGCTGGACGATCGACACGTTCTGTCAGCGCCAGCAGGAGCCCTGGTTCGACCGTGAAGGTTTCCGTGTGCTCGACGCGGTCGACGAGCGTGGCAATGGCGACGGGGGCGTCGAGCGGATGGCCGGGTTCTGCTGGACCAAAGTGCACCCCGCCGACGGAGACGAGCGGGAGCTGGGTGAGATCTACGTGATCGCCGTCGACCCGGACTTCCACGGTCGGGGTCTCGGCGCGCAACTCACCTTGGCGGGTCTCGAGCACCTCGCCGCTCGAGGCATCGACACCGGGATGTTGTACGTCGACGCGGACAACACGCCCGCCGTCAACCTGTACCGACGACTCGGATTCTCCGTCCACTCGACCAACGCGGCGTTCGTCGCCGACATCGCACCCGCAGGAGGGACCCCGACGTGACCACGACCGAGTTGCCTCGCTGGAGCGTCGCCGACGTGCACGACTCGCTCGATGCGCGGTCGTTCACCGATGCGCTCGAACAGGCCGGCGCCGACGCCGATCGCCTGGTGGCGCTGTTCGACGAACTCGACATCCGCGCCACACCGACCCGTCCGGTCACGCCCGACGACGCGGTGGCGGCCGATCGAGCGCTGCGCGAACTGAACCGGGTGACCGACGCCGTCAACCTCCTGCGGGTGTACGTCTACGCCACCGTCGCCACCGACTCTCGCCACGAACGCGCCCAGGCAGTGTTCAGCGAGACCCGTCAGCTCGACGCCACCTTGCGGCCGCTGTCATCCCGGTTGGCCGACTGGGTTGCTTCGCTCGGCGTGGACGAGCTGGCCGACCTCAGCACCGAGGCCCACGACCACCGCGGTCCCCTGCGTCGCCTGGCCGCCCGAGCCGAGCACCAGATGAGCGAATCCGAGGAGCACCTCGCTGCCGAACTCTCGCTGACCGGCTCGTCGGCGTGGGGCCGCTTGCACGCCGACGTCACCTCGCAGCTCACCGCCGAGGTCGACCTGCCTGACGGCTCCGAGACCCTGCCGATGCCGGCGGTTCGCGGGCTCGCCACCGACCCCGATCCGCTGGTTCGGCGAGCAGCGTACGACGCCGAGCTGCGCGCGTGGCCGACCGTCGAGGTGCCCGTTGCGGCGGCCCTCAATGCGATCAAGGGCGAAGCGATCGCGCTCAATCGCCGCCGCGGTTGGACGTCGCCGGTCGACGCATCGCTGTTCGCGAACAGTGTGAGCCGACCGACCTTCGAGGCAATGCAGTCGGCGGTCACGGCGTCGTTGCCCGACCTGCGTCGCTGGATGCGAACGAAGGCGACGCTGCACGGACATCGGCCCGGCCAGGGTCTGCCGTGGTGGGACCTCGTCGCACCGCTGCCGTCAGCGGCGTCGACGGTGTCGTGGGACGACGGCGTCGAGGTCGTCCGCCGGGCGTTCGGCGAGTACAGCTCCACGCTCGGCGGGCTGGTCGACCGAGCCCTCGACGAGTCCTGGATCGATGCCGAACCGCGTGACGGCAAGACCGGCGGCGCGTTCTGCGCTCGGTTCGTCGACGACCGATCGCTGGTGCTGCTCAACTGGTCCGGGTCGGCGGACTCGACCCAGACCACCGCGCACGAACTCGGCCACGCCTACCACAACACGACGCTGGCCGGCCGCACGGCCCTGCAGCGCCAGCTCCCGATGGCACTTGCCGAAACCGCCAGCATCTTCTGCGAGACGCTCGTCGTCGAAGCCGGCCTGGCCCGCCTCGACGGCGTCGAGCGTCTGGCGCAGCTCGACGTCGACCTCGTCGGCACCAATCAGGTGATCGTCGACATCCACTCGCGGTTCCTGTTCGAGAGCGAGCTGTTCGACCGGCGGTCGCGTCGCACGCTCAGCACCTCCGAGCTGTGCGACATGATGACCGCCGCGCAGGCCGAGGCGTACGGCGACGGTCTCGATCAGTCGACGGCACATCCCTACATGTGGCTGCTCAAGCCCCACTACTACGGCTCACACTTCTACAACTGGCCGTACACCTATGGGCTGTTGTTCGGGCTCGGGTTGTTCGCCGAGTACCAGCAGGACCCCGAGCGGTTCCGTGCGGGCTACGACGATCTGTTGTCGCGTGCCGGCATGGACACCGCCGAGGAGTTGGGTGCCGCGTTCGGCCTCGACGTCACCGACGAGTCGTTCTGGACTGCCAGTCTCGACGTGGTGCGCGGCCGGATCGACGACTACGCGACACTGGCCGGAACCGCGTGACGACCCGCTACGACGTCACCCGCGAGGACCTGGCCGGCGTGCTCGACAGCGAGCCCCGGTACCGCCTCGACCAGGTGTGGGACGGGTTGTACACACAGCTCGCCGACCCGGCCGACATCACCAACCTGCCCAAGGCGTTGCGGGCGCGACTCGACGCCGAACTGCCGACGGCGCTCACCGCCGTCACCGAGTCGGTCAGCGACCGGGGCGACACGGTCAAGTTCCTGTGGGAGCTCGATGGCGGGAGCCGGGTCGAGACCGTGTTGATGCTCTACGCCGACCGCGCCACGGTGTGCGTGAGCAGCCAGGCGGGTTGCGCAATGGCGTGCGGATTCTGCGCGACCGGCCAGGCCGGCTTCACACGACACCTCACCGTCGGCGAGATCGTCGAACAGGTCGTGCGGGCGTCCCAGCGCGCCAGGCAGCTCGAGCGCCGCGTGAGCAACATCGTGTTCATGGGCATGGGCGAGCCGATGGCCAACCTCGATGCGGTGTGGACCGCCACCGAGCGGTTCCACGCCGACCTCGGGTTGTCGGCGCGCCACATCACGATCTCGACCGTCGGCATCATTCCCGGCATCCGTTCGATGGCGGACCGGCCGCTGCCGGTCAACCTGGCCGTGTCGTTGCACGCTGCGAACGACACGTTGCGCAACGAACTGGTGCCGATCAACAAGCGGTACCCGATCGCCGATCTCATGGACGCCTGCGAGGACTATCTCGACGCGAAGCATCGGCGGGTGAGCTTCGAGTGGGCCATGATCGACGGGGTCAACGACCGCGACAGCGACGCCCGTGAGCTGGCCACCCTGTGCCGTCGGCTCTCCCCGCACGCCCACGTCAATCTGATTCCGTTGAATCCGACGCCGGGCTACCCGACCACGGGCACGCCACTTCGGCGCGTCGAGGCCTTCCGCGACCTGCTCGAGTCGCACGGCGCAAACGCCACCGTGCGCCGCAACCGCGGCACCGACATCGACGCGGCGTGTGGTCAGCTGGCGGCGGGCCAACCGGTCACCCTCGGGCGCCGTCGCTGACGGGTCAGCTGTAGGTGGGATTCGCCACCGCGAGCTTGTCGGCGACAGCGTCCGCGAGCGCGGCGCGGACCTCGTCGGCGCGATCGTCGAGTCGGCGGTCGCGGATCGCTGCGGCGAGCTCCGCGTCGTCGGCCACGCCGAGACGGGCGAGGCGTTCCTCGTGGGCGGCGACCTGAGCGGGGCCGAGTTCGATCTCGCGCTCGACCATCGCCAGGACGTTCGACGCGACGCGGGCGTGGAACCGCAGGCGACCGTCGGTGGACGAGATCACTTCGCGGTCGATCCATTCGCGAACCGCTTCCAACAGTTCGATCGCGTTCGGTGCGTCGTGCGGAGCACCCATGTTCACCACCGTCCTTCCAGCGATCGCAGCAGGTCGTGTTCGTTCTCGCACACCCGACGGCCGATCGCCGCGAGCTCGTGGCTCCTGGTCATGCCGTTGAGGTGGACGCTCGCCTGCAGGATGCACATGATCGCCCACTTCCAGGTGCCGAGCACCTCCCACCAGTGCACCACCACGGGATCGACGGTGGCGCCACCGGCCTCCTCGTAGGCGCTGAACAGCTGGTCGTACTCGCCCAGTCCGGCGACCGGTGGGCCGCTGCCGAACCGCCAGGCCTTGACGCACAGCCAGCCGAGGTCCTCCATCGGATCGCCGAGATGCGCGAGCTCCCAGTCGATCACCGCACGAAGGCCGTCGGGTCCGACGATCACGTTGCCGAGGCGGAAGTCGCCGTGGACGACGCACGTCCGAGCCGAGTCCGGCCGGGTGTCGATCAACCAGTTGCGGACCAGTTCGAGCACCGGATGGGGCTGGCCGAGCGAGTCGAGCACGTCGGTGTAGTACGAGAGTTGATCCGTGGCCTCCAAGCCGTCGATGCCGGCAGGGTCGAGCGCGTGGATCTTGGCGAGGGCGTGCCCGAAGTCGGCGACCAACCTCGGTCGTGCGGCGGCGAAGTCGTCGTCGCGTTGGATCTTGCGAGCGATCGTCTCGCCGTCGATTGCTTCGAGCACCATGAACGCCATGCCGTCGTTGCGTCGGCGGGCATCGACCAGTTCGGGGACGGGAACACCGCCCCGGCGAGCCGCCGCGACCACGCCCGCCTCGACGAGCATGTTGCGCTGATCACCGGAGCGCTGGCGTTGCAGGATCAGGTCTCGACCATCAGCCGTGAAGCGCCAGGTTTCGCGCGACGCTCCGCCGGACAGTCGGTGCAGGTCGTGGATCTCGGCGTCGTCGAGCAGTTGCGACAACATCGTCGACAGCTCGGTGCCCACCGCGGAGGTCCCCATCGGCGCCAGGTTACGTTTCCGGGCTCGGGGCTCAGCAGCCGGCGGCGCGGACCGACGGTGTCGGGTTCACCGCGAGGCCTCCACCCGGGTGGACCTCGAAGTGCAGGTGCGGCGTGCCGGTGGCGTTGCCGGTGTCGCCGTTGTAGCCGATCACCTCGCCCTGACTGACCCGACGACTCACGCCTTCGTAGGAGGCGAAGTGGGCGTAGTAGTACCGGTTGCCGTTGTCACCGACGAGCGACGCAGCATTGCCACCGAGGCGGTTCTGCCGGAAGTTCACGGTGCCGCTGACCACGGCGTAGATCGGGGTGCCCATCGGGGCGAGCATGTCGACACCTTCGTGGCTGCGCCCGCCCGACCTCGGCGCCCCCCAGCTGTCGCCGTAGGCCGACCCGTTCATCGGGCAGATGATCGCATCGATGTACACCTCGCCGTTGACGACGCCGATCGGAACGCTGCCGGCGCCACCTGTTCCCGTGCGACCACCGCTGGTGCCTCCGGACGCTCCGGACGACCGCACGGCATTTCCCGTACCGGCGTCCGCAGCGATCGCTGGGTCGGCATCGGGATCCGCAGTGGGATCGGCGTTCGGGTCGGCTGCTTCTGCGGCTGCAGCGGCCTCGGCGGCGGCCTGCGCGGCAGCGATGCCGGGGTTCGGCTGAGCGCGGGCGGCAGCTTCGGCATTGCGCAGCTCGACCTCTTCGAAGAAGGCGTCGCTGGCGGCCTGTTGCTCGGCGAGCGCCTGGAGCACGGCCTCGTCGGTCAGGCGCTGTTCTTCGATCTCGCGAAGACGTTGCACCTCGGCTTCGGCCTCGTCCTGCAATTGGGTGAACAGCGCCTGCTGCTCCTCGATCGCCCGGCGTTGGCGGGCGAGTTCATCCTGCTGATCGCTCAGTTCCTTCTGCGCGGACTCGAACTCGTCGATCGAGCTGTTGCCGGCGTTCGTGACGACGTCGACCAGCACGTCGGCCTGGACCTGGTCCTTGGGCGCCTGGAGCCCGGTCAGCAACGGAATGCCTTCTGCGCCGCTCGTTGCGAATCGCGCGACGGCCAGCGACTGGACATCGCGGCGCAACTCGTCGACCCGCGCCTGGAGTTGCTCGGCACGGCGTTCCATGCCGACCGCTTCGTCCTCGAGGACCTCGAGATCGGATTGGGCCTGGAAATAGGCATCGGCTGCGGCATTGGCACGGTCGCGGGCGGCCTGGATCTCGCGAGCGGCTTCCCGGGCAGCGTCCTCGCTGGTTTGTGCGGTGGCGCCACCGGGCACGACGGTGGCGATGGGCGCGGCCACCACCGCGGCAGCGAGCAGCACGAGAATCGTCCGTCCCAGTCGACCATGACCGACCCGCGCACGAACGCGACGACGCGTGGGGACGTGGTGCATGGCGTTCATGGTGGTGATGGGCGAGATCGTAGTGGGCATGGCGGTCGGGTGACCGGCAGCTCAGCGCCGGTCATCTCGTTCTTCTTGTTCTTCGTCATCAGGTCGTCATCACTTGACCGCGAGTTGAGAGACACGGCGCCCACCCCGTCAGCCGGGCTCGGTCAGGAGCGCACGCAGCGCGGCCGCCCCGCGCTCCACGTGGTCGTCGAGCACCCGCTGCAGTACAGCACCGGTCCACAGGTTGCCGCCGTAGGTCAAGGTCATCGTCAGGCGGGCGTCGCCGGTGTCGGGTGACGGTGGTTCCATGGTGGCGGCGAGCACCCACGGCGAGTGCTGTCGTCCGTCGACTTCCGCGCGTTCGAACACGACCCGACGCTGCGGGTCGTGCACGACACGAACCATCCGGAGCCGCTTGGATCGGGCGAACGGCCCGACTTGCGCCTGGAGCTCGACGTTCCAGGTTCGCCGGCCGTCGGTGGACGCGACCTCCTCGACGTCGTGCACCAGGTCCATCCATGCCGGGTAGGCGCCGAGGTCGTCGACGAGCGCGAACGCCCGCTCGGGCGGTCCAGGGACCTGGGTGTGCCGTTCGATCTGCATCGTCACGGGGCGGCGCTCGTCACTCGACGGGACGGTCGGCGGTGCGGAAGGCCCGCGACAGCAGCGGGCTGCGAGCCGACAGCAGGCCGTCGAGATCGTCGGCTTCGTCGAACGATGGCGTCCACGGGCCGATGTCGTCGGCGGTGCCGCGGCGGTGTCGACGGCGGTGTCGACGGCGATCTCGTCGGCGGTCAACTCGGCGCGGGTGCCCGGCTGGGTATCGGTCGGTGCGTCGGCGTCGAGGCGAAGCTGTTCACCGACCGGCCGCTCCCGGACCGACCGCGGCGCCCGGCTGCGTTCCGTCGGGGCGGGCAGTGGTGGTCGAAAGAGGTGCAGCTCCGGGTCGCGCAGGTCGTCGAGCGTCCAGCCGCGCGGCACGACCATCGTGTCGGCATGGCGCAGACACAGGACCGCTGCGCCATCGTCGAGCGGATCGGGCAACGCGTCGATCCAGAACACCAGATCCTCGGCCCGCATGCCGTAGACCACGGATGCCCGGTCGGAACAACCGGGGCGTCCGCACAGGCGTTGCATCGCCACGGACACTAGCCGTCGCCGGGCGCCCCCGGTCGGACGCAGACGGTCGGAACCGATCGGGCGCACCGCGATACACGTCGGGAAGCGGTGAGTGCGCCATGATTGGCGCCGACACGCAACCTTCGAGGGAGGACCTCATGATTCGACTGCTCATCCGCGTCGGCATTGCACTGCTCGGCGCGGCCATCGGCTTGCTCATCGCCGCGGTGGTACTCGACAACATGGCGCTCGATGGAGCCGCCTTCGTCCTGGCGATCGTCATCTTCGTGGTCCTGACCGCGGTGCTGGAGCCCTTCGTCGAACGGATCGGCGAGGAGCACGTCTCGATCGTGGGCACGTTCAGCTCGCTGATCACGACGTTCCTCGCGTTGCTGATCACCGATCTGGTGTCGGACGGATTGACCATTTCGGGAGCGGTGACGTGGGTCCTCGCCACGCTGATCGTGTGGGCCTCCACGGCGCTCGCCACCTGGATCCTGGTTCGGATGTTCATCAAGGAAGTCCGCGAGAACCGCTGACAGGGCTGCAGGCCCACCTCGTCCGATGCCCGTCGTGATCCCCCGTTCGTCGAACTCAGCGGCTGATGGCGCCCAGCCCCAGATTCGGAGACCCTCGGCTTGTGTGAGTTCGCCACGTGGGGCTACGTCGAGCGCCACAACGGTTCTCATCGGCCTCGCCCTGATGGGGTTGGCAGCGTGTGCCGCTTCGGACACGGGGTCGTCGGGTACGGCTGCGCCATCCGTGACCACCGCCCCGCCTGTCGACCCGGTGGTCACGGACCAGCGGGTCGAGCTGGACTTCCCCGACGCGGCGCCCGACCTCGTGCTCGGTGCGCCGCTCGTTCGCCGGTTCGACGGGTTGCCGCTGACCGACATCGCGGTGTCGCCCGACGCAGATCGCATCGCCGTCTCGCGAGCCGGCGAGGTCTGCGTCGTCTCGACATCGCCGGAGGTCCCGACCGATGCGGATCGCTGCTCCCCGTTTCCGAGCGGGATCGCGCCTGGTTCGATCACCTGGGCGCCCGACGGGACAGCACTCGTGTTCCACCACAATCTCTTCGGATTCGGCCAGGAGCCCGACCTCGTCGAGTTGGAGCTTGCCACCGGCGAGCTGACGGTGTTGACCGACGACGGCGTGCCGATCGACGGCGACGGCGGCGCTCTCGACGTCGCACCGACGTTCGCCCCGGACGGAACGCTCTACTTCTTTCGCCTCCCCGACCCGAGCGATGGCGTCCAGGCGGTGCTGCATCGGTATGACGGCGACGGTGTGGTCACCCCTCTCGGCCCGGCTCTCGCTGGCGTGCCCCCGACCGCTGGTCGTAGCGTTTCCGATGAGTCGATCGTGATCATGTTCTCGGGAGCCGAGGGGAACTCGGAACTGGTTTCGATCGACGTCGACGGTGGAACGAGTCGCTCGATCGTGATCGAGGGACCGACTCCGGCAGTCGCCGACGTGGCCGGAGATCGGGCGCTGCTGGTCGCGCCAAGTCGGGTGGCTTCCGGCGGCTTCGAACTGTCGGTCGCCGACGTCCCCTCCGGCAACGTCGTTCCGATCGACATTCCGCAACTCGCAGCGTCGTCGATGCGGGTGACCGGCGGGGGACTGTCGCCAGACGGGGCCCAGGTCGCGCTGATCCTCGCGGACCAGGACGACCCCGACGGGCACCTCCTCGTGGTGGCCGACATCGCCGCCGACGGATCGGTCGGGCCCCTCACCGTCCTGGCGACCGGGCCGGAGTTCGCACCGAACGACGGCGACCTGACCATCAAGCCGGCTGGCCTCGGCCGTCTCGGCGAGATCGTGTGGACCGATGCCGGTTTCATCTACAGCCTCGGACCCGACCAGATCGTCGCGCTCCCGCCGCTCTGACGGCCGCTCAACTGAACGGCGGGAGCGTCGGCGCAGAAATCGATTCGCCCTGCTCGAGCGACGCGAACAGGGCGTTCAGGGTGGGCGATGGGAGTCTCGATCTCCCGACTCCACGGTGTGCAAGCGAATCAGCCACTTTGACGCCGTTGAGGCCGACATCGGAAAGTGGTTCTGACCTGGTGTGTTACGTCCGTCCAGTGTTGTCTCGTATCGTCTCGTGATGAAGCATCTGTGCACCTGGTGTGCGCCTGGCGAGCAGAATTCATCCATGGCATCGGTCGTCGACAAGCAGTTGAGCGACGGCTCGAAGGCCTACCTCGTGCGATTCCGGACCGCTGACGGCAAGCAACGTTCGAAGCAGTTCAAGCGCCGCCGTGACGCTCTCGCGTTCGCGAACGTGACCAAGCTCGACCGAACCGCGCTCCGTGCCTGGGTCGCCGACCTCGGGTCGCCCGACGGCAGCAACCTCGCGCCCGCCACCATCCACCGCGTGGTGCAACTCAGGAACAAGTGCGTCAACGCGGCGTTCGAGGACCGCCTCATTGCGCACAACCCCGTCGCCAAGCTCCCACTCCCACGCATCGAGCGGCGGGAGATGCGCTTCCTCGACACCGACGACATCTGGAAGCTCGCCGACGAGATCGACGAGGCGTATCGATCCTTCGTGTTGCTCGGAGCGTTCGGCGGCCTGCGGCTCGGCGAGATGCTCGGCCTGCGATGGAAGCGCGTCGATCTTCTCCGACGACGAGTCGACATCGCCGAGACGCTCGTCAGCATCGGCGGCCACATCACCTTCGGACCACCGAAGACGAAGGCCGCAGTCCGAACGGTGCCACTCCCCTCGTTCGTGTGCGACGAGTTGTCCCGCCGTGCCGTTCCGCCGGTCGATCCCGAGGGTCTGGTCTTCGAGTCGCCGGAGGGATTCCCGGTGCGGGCGACGCTCTTTCGTCGACGCGTGTGGCGCCCTGCGGTTGCCGCAGCCGGCCTCGAACCATTCCGCATCCACGATCTCCGACACACCGCCGTCTCGCTCTGGGTCGCTGAGGGAGCCAACCCCAAGCACGTCGCCGCGATGGCCGGCCACACCTCGGTCTCTGCCGTGTTGGATCGATACGGCCACCTCTACCCGCAGCAGGACGATGAACTGATGCGGCGACTTGCGTCTCGCGCCGGCGTCCCGCACGTTGGTCTCGGCGGATGAACTTGGCGTCGGTCGATCGTGCGATGAACGCAATCAGACGATGAGTCGTGACCCTTGGTTGAAACAGCTCCGCATTGCTGGCGCTGACACCCGCTCTGTCGAGGAGGTGCTGGCCGGCGATGTTCCCGCCGATGGACTCCAACACGCCGGCAGTGCGCTCTTGCGCGTCGAACGCTCGGGCACCCTTGTCTCAATCGCTCGTCGGCTGGTCGAGGCGTTGGGGCACCGGGACTGGACCGGTGACGCCTGAACTGATCGTGGAGCTCGAGCACTACGTCGACCGCACCGCGTCGGATCTGACGACGTTGCCCGTCGCCCTCGACGAACTCGGCGAAGCACTCGACCAGTCGGGCGGTAGCGACTCGTTCATCGACCTGACCGACGGAACGTTGTGGCCGGCGCAGCTGTTCGACGTCGATCAGGGCCCTGCCGACTTCGACCCGGAGTCGGATCGGTGGCTGCTCGTGGTCGGCCTCGGATCAGGCCCTGCATACGACGCGATGCAGCGATTCGTCGCGACGATCGAGCAACCGGATCTCGCATTGCGTCTCAGCGATGCGCTTGCGGGTTCTGGTGCATTCCGCCGGTTCCAGACCGAACTCAGCCGGCACGAGGACGAGTACACGCGCTGGCACCGGTTCCGTGACGATGCACGCTTGGGCCGAGCGCGCTCCTGGCTCGCAGACCACGGCTACCAGTCCAGTCGCCAGATGTGACGAACGGGCTCGTCCGGCCGGAGGCGCTCAAGCGGCCTCCAGCCCGTTCGACTGTGAGGTGCGAGTATGGCGCGATGCCTCGACCTGCGGTCACCTGCGTCGTCTGCCACTACTTGCGAGTGGAGGGCTCGTTCAGCGATGCGGGCGACATCTTCATCTGCAGCGAGTGCCAGGCCAACGCCAAGAAGCTCCTCGAGATCCAGGACAGCATCTGGGCCGAGATCGTCGACACAGGCGAATCCACGGAGGGCACCCAGAAGTCGCCGGACTCCTGACCGAGCGTCTACCAGTCGAGTTCGGTGTCGAGGTCGAGTTGAACGAGCTCGACCGCGCCGTCTGCTGCGAGCTGGCCAATCACGGAGAACCCGGCAAGAAGCGTTCCGGACATCACCAGGATTCGGTAGTCGTCACGCTCGGCGATCAGCCGCGGCAAGTCATCGAATTCGACTGCGAAGCGATCGACGATCCGAATCAGCTCGAACACCTGGAAATCGTTCGTCGACGGTTCGCCGTTCGGTCCGCGCTCAGGACGCAGCTGGCGGTCGAGGTCCTCGAAGAACCTCGGCGTCGCGCGAACGACGCGCGTGTGGAACTCACTTCTGGTTGGGAGCCGACTCGGTCTGTTCGATGTGCTGCTCGAGGCGAAGGCGCACCCGCTCGAGGAACTCGGCTGGGACCTGATCCAGATCGGTGACGACACTTGCCTCGAAGAGCGCTTGCTGCTCGGCCGGGCTCATCTTCTCGAGTTCGGCGGCAGTCACGACCTTCCCGGGCATCGCTCCATTCTATCTCCCGAGCAGGTCTCGGCGAGTCCTCCACGGTGTGAACGTGGCGCTCTTCCAGCTGAGCTAATCGCCCCTGAGGGAAGCCACAAGCTAGCAGCGACGACATGCTCCCGACACCGGCAATTCACCCTTGACGTGACCACAGAAGAGGAGGAGGCTGAGTGGCCACGACAACGCCATCGATACGGGGGTAGCGATGTACGACACCAGTGGAACCGCGAACGACGCCGGACGACGGGGGATGTGGAGATCGCGATGGGCCGCCATCGGCGCCGCCGTCGCCGTGAGTCTCGGCGCCGGCGGGCTCTTCGTCGCCCAGGCCGCGCCCGGACCAGCGGAGTCCACGGTCGTCACCGTCACACCCGAACGCATCCTCGACACGCGGGACCCCGTCAACCTCGGACTCGCCGGACCGTTCACCTCCCCCGTCGCACAGAAGCTGCAGGTCACCGGCTCGATCCCGACCGCCACCGGCACCAAGGTCGTCGTGCCAGCCGGCGCGACCGGCGTGCTGTTGAACGTCACCCCGGTCAACATGACCGCCAACGGATTCATCTCCATCCGACCCGGTGACGCCACCGGCGCAGCGACCACCTCGTCGCTCAACTTCACCACCGGCGTCGCCGGCGTCGTTCCCAACGCCGTCCAGGTCGCCATGCCGACCGCCGGCGCCAACGCCGGCCAGATCGACATCACCTACGACGCCTACGGCCAGGCCGGCCAGACCACCGACATCCTCGTCGACGTCGTCGGCTACCTGACCAACACCGGCCTCCAGGAACTCGTCGCCGACGTCGCCACCAAGGCCAACGCCGCCGACGTGTACACCAAGGCCCAGATCGACGGGAAGTTCGCCACCACCGGTTCACAGGTCCTGGGCGCAGCCTCGTTCACCGCAAACACGCAAACGACTTGGGTCAACGGGTGCATTCGGGAAAGTGGGGGAGACAACACCGTTCGCAGCGCCGTGCAGCTTCCTGTCGGCGTCACGATCACGAGCGTGAGCGCCCGTGTCGTGGACAGCAATGCAGCGGCTGGCCAGGTCAGGCTGTTTCGCCTGACCACAACGGTTCCCGCCATCGCGTCAGTAAGCACCGTGGGCACGCCTGGACTCCACACGGTGACGGCAACACTTGCGACACCTGAGTTGGTCTCAGCCGGTGAGTACTTCTTCGTCGAATACGAAGGTGGCGACGGCACCCCCCTTCACCAGATCTGCGGCGTATCCGTCAGCTACACGATCCCCGTCGGGCAGAGTGTCTTGCTCGAAGACGTCTCAGGTGACGTGATAGCGGGTCCAACGGCCGGAAGCGAGTGAGCTGAAGGGGCGTCGTCTGATCTGCTGATCGCCACACAGCCGATCGGAACGCTGGCTCAGCCCGCAGTCACAGGAGTCAGCCCGACGCAGGCGATGCCCATGCCCTGGCGGTCGCGGTGCGGCGACGTGCCCACCGGACACGAGTCGCTGAACGGCACGAACGCCTCGACCTTCAGGTCGACGGTCGGGTCGTCGGTGCACAGGACCTCGCGGGCGTCGCCGTTGGGCTCGATGGTGACGCACGAGCCGATCTGGATGAGGCCGTCGGGTCCCTGCGGCTCGCCGGGTTCGGTGAACTGTGCGAGCACGACGACCCCGATGATCGCGAGCACGGCGAAGAACGACACCGAACGCCACGGGAACCTGGCCGGGCCGAGGTGGCTCGGGAACGTCGGCATCGTGGGCGCAGCACCAGCGGCGGTGGCTGATCGGTCCGCCGTCGGCGGAGCAGCCGGACCTCGGGTCGGCCCGCCACGGAGGGACGCGTCGTAGACCGCCCGGCGCGCCGGGTCGTTGAGCACCCGGTAGGCCTCGTTGATCGCCGGCATCGAGACCTCGCCGCCGCTGCGCCCACTCGTCGCTGCGCGGTCGGGGTGGTACTCGCGTGCCAAACGCCGGTACGCGTCACGAATCTCGTCCACGCCGGCGCTCGAAGAGACACCGAGGACGTCGTAGTGGGTCAGGCCGGACACGGTCCGAACACGTTACGGGCGTTGGAGGATCAATACCCGGCGTCGACGTCGACGAGCCCGAGCAGCTCCTCGCCCCGGGCGAATCGGCGGACGTTCTCGGTGACGCGCTGCGCAAGAAGCGGTTTCGCCATCTCGGGCGTGTTGCCGACGTGCGGCGTGATGATGCAGTTCGGCAGCGTCCAGAGCGGGTGACCGGCCGGCAGCGGTTCGGGGTCGGTGACGTCGAGCGCTGCACCGCCGATGATGCCATTGCGCAGAGCGTCGACGAGGTCGTCGGTGACGATGTGGCGACCTCTGGCGACGTTGACGATCCACGCGTGATCTTCCATCAACCCGAACTCGTCGGCGCTGAACATGCCTTCGGTCTCCGACGTGAGGGCGAGTGCGAGGACGACCAGGTCGGCGCCGGGCAGCGCATCGGCGAAGCGGTCGGCTTCGAGCACGTCGTCGACACCCTCCATCGGGACCGCGTGATTGCGGACCACCGTGATGTCGCAATGCCAGGGCTGCAGGAGCCGGACGAGCGATTCGGTGATGCCGCCGCCGCCGAGGATGGTGACACGCCCGTCGAGCAGGTTGCGACCGTGAGCGCCCGACCATTCGGTGGCCTGCGCGTAGGCGCCGAGGTTGCGGAGCCCGGCGATGCCCAGCGCCAACGCCATCTCGGCGACGGGTTCGGCGTACACGCCCTTGCCGCAGGTCCAGGTCCGGTCGTGGTCGAGGTGATCGACGAAGTTCTCGATGCCGGCGAACGGCAACTGCACCCAGCGGATGTGGGCAGCGTCGTCGAGCGTTGCGCGCAGGGCGTCGACGGCTCGGGCATCGGCCCAGACGACCCCATCGGCCTCGTCGGGGCCGACGAGTTCGCCGCCACCTGCGATCACGGCCTCGGCGAGCCAGTCAGGTCCGCCCGCCGGGCCGAGGTGGATTCGAGGTGCGTCGGTGTTCGTCATCTCGCCCCGACGGTAGTGGTCGCGGCGCCGGCGCCGGTCGATCAGGCATGATGATCGCCATGAGCGAGCTCACACCTGTCATGCGCACCGTCGGCGTCCCTCGCGAGGTGAAGACGGCCGAGCATCGGGTGGCGATGACCCCCGACGGCGTGAGGGAACTCGAGCGCTTCGGCGTCGAGGTCCTCGTCGAGACGGGCGCCGGGGCCGGCGCCTCGATCACCGACGCCGACTACGTGGCCGCCGGCGCCGACATCGTGCCGACCGCCGCCGACGCATGGGCGCAGGACATGGTGGTCAAGGTCAAGGAGCCCAAGCCGGAGGAGTTCGGGTTCCTGCGAGCGGACTTGACGCTGTTCACCTATCTGCACCTGGCGGCCTATCCGGCTGTCGCCGATGCACTGATCGCGACCAAGACGACCTCGGTCGCCTACGAAACCGTGCAGTCGGCGGACGGATCGCTGCCGCTCTTGGCGCCGATGAGCGAGGTCGCCGGGAGACTGGCGCCTCAGATGGGTGCACACTTCCTCGAACGCCACAACGGCGGACGCGGCGTCCTGATGGGCGGCGCCCCTGGCGTCCGACCGGCCAAGGTCGTCGTGCTCGGTGCGGGCAACGTGGGTTGGAACGCGGCGTGGATCGCCGCCGGCATGGAGGCCGAGGTCGTACTGATCGACAAGAACCTCGACCGCCTGCGCTTCGTCGACCAGATCCACCGCGGTCGGATCATGACGGCGGCATCCAATCGTGGCGCCATCGAGCGGGCACTGTCCGATGCCGACCTGGTGATCGGTGCGGTCCTGGTCGCCGGCGGGCGAGCGCCGATCGTGGTCAGCGACGAGATGGTCCAGGCGATGAAGCCCCGAGCGGTGATCGTCGACGTCGCGGTCGACCAGGGCGGCTGCATCGCCACCACCCGCGAGACCACCCACGACGACCCGACCTACATCGAACACGACGTCGTGCACTATGCGGTCGGCAACATGCCGGGCGCGGTGCCGCACACCAGCACCTACGCGCTCACCAACGCGACCCTTCCCTATCTCCTCGAGGTCGCAGTGCACGGTGCGATCGGCGCCGCTCGGCGCGATCCGTCGATCGCCCACGGCCTGAACACCGTCGGCGGCGAGTACGCCAACGTCGCCGTCGCCCAGTCGCTCGGGGCCACCGCGATCGACGCCCTCGCCGCAGGCTGACCACGACGAGGGCGTTGACCGGTCCGATCTCCTACGGTGGGCCGATGACCCACGTGGCCGAACTCGACCTGCCGTCGATCGACGATCCGAGCCTGAGCGACCAGGAACGCCAGCAGCTGATCGCCTCGCTCGCCCGCGATCACTGGATCGTCAAGAATGCGATCGGGTACTCGATCCTGCAGTACCCCGACGTCGTTGCGGTGCTGCGCGACAAGCGGTGGCACAGTGCCACCTCGAAGATCCCCGAGATGATGGGGATCACCGACGAGGACTTCCTCGCGAACCGTCGGGTGTCGATCCTGTCGGCCGAGGGCGATGTGCACACACGACTCCGGCGCCTGGTCGCCAAGTCGTTCTCGCCGCGGTCGGCCGACCGGCTGCGACCCTTCATGCGCGAGGTCGTCAACGACCTGATCGACCCGGTGGCGCCGACGGGTCGTGCCGACATCGCCGTCGATGTCTGCGAGCCGTACCCGATCCCGATCATCTGCGAACTGTTGGGCGCACCTCGCGAGGACTGGCAGCTGTTCTCACGCCTCGCCGAGGACGTGCTGCGAATCTTCAACGGCAACGTGCTCGAGGAACTCGACGTGATCAAAGCTGCCCGGGTCGAACTCGACGAGTACTCCCGAGCGTTGATCGCCGATCGCCGCAACGACCCGCGTGACGACCTGATCACCGACCTGATCGCCGCCGAGGAGGAGGGTGATCGACTCAGCACCGATGAACTCGTGATGATGGTCGATGCGGTCATCGTCGGCGGCACCGACACGACCCGCAACCAGTTGGGCTGCGCGGTTGGCCTGCTCTCGGAGCACCCGGACCAGTGGAAGCTGCTCGCCGACGACCCCTCGATTGCGCCGCGAGCGGTCGAAGAGGTCATGCGGTACTTCGGGGCGGTCCGGGGCACCGCTCGGTTTGCCAGCGAAGACATCGAGTACCGCGACCTCCACTTCCCGGCGGGCACCGTCGTGATGACGTCGATGGCGATGGCGAATCGAGACGCCACCGTGTTCGACGATCCGGGAGCGTTCGACATCACGCGCGAGCCGTCGGGCCAGCCGCAGCTCACGTTCGGTTCTGGCATCCACTACTGCCTGGGCGCCGCACTCGCTCGGGCGGAACTGCAGGAGGCGCTGCCGATCCTGGCCCAGCGGATGCCGGACCTCGCCGTCGACGGCACGATCGAGTGGAAGCCTGCGACCACCGCCATCTTCGGCCCGGTCCACCTCCCGGTCACGTTCACCGCGACCTGATCTCGGCCCCGCCCGACTCGGGTCAGTCGTCGATGGTCGGCGGGCGCCGATACCGCTTGGTCTCGCCACGCTGCTTCTTTGCGTCGACACGCCGCCGCTGTGAACCTCGGGTCGGCTTGGTCGCTCGTCGACGTCGAGGGACGTGCAGTGCGCCACGCAGCTTCTCGGCGAGACGTTCCTCGGCGAGGGCTCGATTGCGCAGCTGTGATCGTTCGTCGTCGGCGACGATCCGCACGATCGGGCCGAGCTTGGCCAGCACCCTGGCCCGCTGCGACTCCGAGAACGCCGATGAGGCCTCGACGTCGAAGACCAGTTCGGCGCGGGTGGCTGCCTTGTTCGCGTGCTGGCCGCCTGGGCCACCCGAGGCGCTGAAGTTCAGGGCGAGTTCGTGGCGTGGGATGCGCACGCTGTCGGTCACCACGAGGCGATCGTCGGCTGCTCCCACTCCCCCAGCATGCCCCACCGGCACGGCGTCGCGTACGGTGAAGCGATGGGAGACATCAAGCTCGGCTACAACACTGGCTACTGGTCGGCGGGCCCACCCAAGGGTGCGCTCGAAGCGGTCAAGGAGGCCGAGCGGCTCGGGTTCAACTCGGTGTGGACCGCCGAGGCGTACGGCTCCGATGCGCTCACGCCGCTGGCGTGGTGGGGCGCGGCGACCGAGACGCTGCAGCTCGGTACGGCGATCGCACAGATGTCGGCGCGCACGCCCGCCGCCATGGCGATGGCAGCGATCACGATGGACCACCTGTCGAACGGACGGTTCATCCTCGGCCTCGGGGCGTCCGGCCCGCAGGTCGTCGAGGGGTGGTACGGCCAGCCCTATCCGAAGCCACTCGCCCGCACCCGCGAGTACGTCGAGATCGTGCGGTCGATCGTCGCCCGCGAGCAGCCCGTCGAGTTCCACGGCGAGTTCTACGACATGCCCTTCCAGGGCGGCGCCGGGCTCGGCAAGGCACTGAAGTCGACGGTGCATCCGCTGCGCAACGACATCCCGATCTATCTGGCAGCGGAGGGCCCGAAGAACGTGGCACTGTCCGCCGAGATCTGCGACGGCTGGCTGCCACTGTTCTTCTCGCCGAAGGAGGACAAGTTCTACCGCGACTGCCTCCAGCAGGGCTTCGACGCGTCGGGTGACCCCACCAAGAAGGACCGCTTCGAGGTGACGGCGACCGCCATGATCATCCCGGGTGACGACGCCGAGAAGTGCGCCGATCTCGTACGCCCGTTCCTGGCGCTCTACGCCGGCGGCATGGGGGCGAAGGGCGCCAACTTCCACTACGAGGTCTTCGCCAGGATGGGCTACGGCGACGTGGCCGACACCGTCCAGGAGCTCTACCTGCAGGGCAAGAAGGCCGAGGCCGCCGCAGCGATCCCGTTGGCGATGGTGGAAGATGTTGCGCTCGTCGGGCCGCCCGAGAAGATTCGCGACGAGCTCGACATGTGGCGCGAGACCTGCATCACCGAGTTCCTCGTCAGCGGGCCGGCGATGGCACTGCCGAGCTTCGCAGAACTCGTCCTCGGTTGAGACACGTCGTCGCCCGATGACGTTGCGCCACGGCCGCCACCAGATGGCCATCCCCGGTCCGTCCGTCGTTCCCGACCGGGTGCTGGCGGCAATGCAGCGGCCGATGCCGAACATCTACGACGGACCGCTGGTCGAGGTGTCCAACAGCCTGTTCGCCGATCTGCCCGCGATCGCGCGCACCGACGGTGAGGTGTTCATCGTGATCGGCAACGGTCACGCCGCCTGGCAGATGGCAATCTCGAACACCGTGCGTCGCGGCGATCGCGTGCTGGTGCTGGAATCGGGAACGTTCGCCGTCGTCTGGGGCCAGCAGGCAACGATGAGCGGCGCCGAGGTCGAGGTGCTCGCCGGGACCGAGCACGGGCCCGTCGATCCGGCGGCGCTCGAGGAGCGCCTGCGCGCGGATCGCGAGCATGCGATCCGAAGCATCCTCGTGGTGCTCGCCGACACCGCGACGGGCGTACGCAACGACATCGCAGCGATCCGACGGGCGATCGACGCCGCCTGCCATCCGGCGCTGTTGATGGTCGACGCCATTGCCTCGCTCGGGTGTGATCGATTCGAGATGGACGAGTGGGGTGTCGACGTGACCGTGGCGGCCAGCCAGAAGGGCCTGATGTGCCCGCCGGGACTCGGGTTCGTGTGGGTCAACGACAACGCGTTGGCCGCGCACGAGCGCGCCGACGTACGGGTCGGCTACCTCGACTGGGCGTCACGCCGCAATGTCGATGCGCACTACCAGTTGTACAACGGCACGCCACCGATCCCGATGATCTACGCACTGCGCGAGGCGCTCGACATGATCGCCGAAGAGGGCCTGGAGAACGCGTGGCGACGCCACGAGGTGCTGGCGAGATCGGTGTGGGCGGCGGTCGATGCGTGGCACACCGACGACGGCGTGAGCTGCAACATCACCGATGCAACGGCACGTTCGCACGCCGTGACGACCATCCGCACTGGCACGATCGATGCAACGGCGCTCCGCGAACTCTGCGAGAACGAGATGGGGCTCACACTCGGCCTGGGCATCGGTGGCGTCGACGGCGGCACGGACACCCGGTTCCGCGTCGGACACATGGGCCACGTGAACCCACCGATGCTCCTGGGAACCCTCGGCACCATCGAAGCTGCGCTCCGCGCGTTGGGAGCGCCGACCGGCGGCTCGGGAGTCGCCGCAGCGGCTGCCTCGATCGCCGACGTGCTGCGCAACACGTGACCGTCAGGCCTCGACGAGTGCACCCTCACCCGACGGTTTCGGCCCGACCAGATCGAGACCCTCACCTTCCGGTGCCGGACGCGACGGTGTGCGAAGCGTGGCAACCAGGGCGCCCGCTGCGACGACGACGCCGACGGCGATCAGCACACCCGCGGCAGTGCGCCAGCCGTCGCTGAGCGGGAGCACGCGCAGCGGGAGCGGCGGGAGTTGGCCGTCGTCGCGGTTGCGGCGCAGCGTCTCGGGATCGATGTCGACGGGGAGGTTGATCAGCGCCCACCATCCGGCGATCGTCACGAGGGCAAGTGGCGCCCAACGCGACCAGATCCGCTCCATGCCGATGACGACGAGCACGGCCGCCGCCCCGATGGCGGGCATCGCATAGCGGGCATGCGCATTGCCGCCGCCGCTGGCGTGTTGGGCGATGGTGAGCGCCATGACCGCCACCGCGACCGTTGCGAGCGCCAGCTGCCAGCGCAGCGTCGACGCGTGGCCGCGCTCGTCGTCGTTGCGTTGCTCCGTGATGGGGCCGGTGATACGACCGGCGACGAACGCAACGGCCACACCGACTGCGGCGACCAGGGTGAGGACGACGGAGCCCGGCGGCAGGATTCGACGGCGAGTGGTCGGCGACATCAGGCCTTCGAACACGTTCGACCACATCGACCATCGCACGATCATGTCGAACACTGACCCGCTGCGTTCGCGACGGAACATCTCGAGCAGGTACTGCGACGCCCCGATGTCGCCGTAGAGCACCATGTTGCGGGCGTAGAACCACCCGAAGACCACCGCGGCGGGACCCAACCCGACGACGACGACCCGGGAGGCGTTGCGCCACTGCACCGTTGCCGTGGGAGCGGGACGGGTGAACCGACACAGCGCAACGACTCCGACCACGGCGATCGCGAGGAGCATCGTTGCTGCGCGAGCGCCGAACGCGACCGCCGCGGTGGCTGCCAGTAGCGTCAGGTCACCTCGGGCGAGCGCGTCGATCCGGCGCAGGCAACGCACGCCCGCCCACACGACGGCGGTGCCCGCTGCGAAACCCAGACCGTCGTTGAGGCCCTGCGAGAACACAGCGTGGCCCTGCGGCACGAGTGCAGCGAGCGCAGCGGCGAGGAGCGCCAGGCGATGGTTGCGGCGGGTGACCTCGGAAGCGAGGAGGAACGTGAAGACCATGCCGGTCGCCGCGAAGGCGACGTTGGCGAAGCGCATCAGGATCAGTCCGCCGTCGGCTGCGCCCGTCGCACGGCTGGCCCAGACCAGCGGGGCCACCGCGGCGTAGTGCAGCGGCGGGTGATTCGCCACCCACACCCCGCGGTAGCGGGTGTCGTTGGCCGTCGATCGTTCGGCCTGCCACTGGCGCGCTTCGACGGGGACCTCGGGGAACTTGCGGATCTCAGGGAGTCGCCCCGAGGCGACCTCTTGGGCGTAGCCGACGTGTGCGGTCTCGTCGGGCGGGAAGAACGGGGGCTGCTGCAGTGCGTGGAGTGCGCCGACGCCCACGAACGCGACGACGATCGCAACCAGGCCGACGACGACCGTCGTCGAGATCCGGGCGGATGCACCCGGAGTGTCATCGCTGCGCGTGAGTGGATCGGACAGCGACACGCGGGGAACCTACCCGGCACCCACCGGGGTCACTCGGCGGGTTCGCCGCTGGTCATCGAGCGTTCACGTACCGCCGCTGTCGGTTTCGTCGGTCGTGCCGACCTCGCCGGCGTCGACCCACGAGCGCATTTTCTCCCAGGCGTAGATGCCGGTGGAGTGCCCGTCGCTCCAGTCGAGGCTCAGCCCCCAGGCGCCGGACAGCTCTGCGTCGGTGATCGTGATCGGCTCGCCGCGCTCGACGGCCGGCTGCACCGACTGGCCGCGGGTCCGTTTGGCGTTGCAATCGGCGCAGGGGCAGGCCAAACGCAGCGGCGCGAGCTCGAACCGTGCGCGGACGCCGTCGTCGAACAACACCTCGACATGCGACGTGCGGTCGACTTCAACGGATTCGATGTCATGCTGGGCCACGTGTCGAGCGTACCGACCGGCTTCGAGCCCCAGCCCTTGTCGTCGACGTGCCCCACACCGATCCGGCGGGCATGGCTGCGCAACCGTTGGGACGACCTTGCGTTCGTGCACTGGCCGTACGACCCGGCCGAGGTGCAGGAGCTGCTCCCCGGGGGCCTGACCGTCGACACGTTCGATGACGGCGACGGACCGCGGGCGTGGGTGTCGCTCGTGCCGTTCCGGATGCGGCGTGCGGGCCCGAGCGTGCTGCCGCCGATCCCATGGATCTCGACGTTCGCCGAGACGAACGTGCGCACCTACGTCGTCGACTCGGCCGGCAATCGAGCGGTGTGGTTCCTCTCCCTCGACGCCGCTCGCCTCGCGGTGGTCGCATTCGCCCGATGGACGATCGGGTTCCCCTACGTGTGGTCGACGATGTCGATCGACCGGACCGGCGACCGATGGACCTACGAAACGACGCGCCGCCGCTGGCCGCGCTCCCCCGCTGCCACGACCCGACTGGTCGTCGAGGCGGGCGAACCCATCGAGCCGACGGCACTCGACGAGTTTCTCACCGCACGGTGGGGCACCGTCGCCGAGTGGCGCGGCCAACTCCGCCACCATCCGGTCGACCACCCACCGTGGACACTCCGAGCAGCGAGCATCGTCGAACTCGATGACACCGCCGTGATCGCACGTCGACTGTCGATGCCCAGCGGGCAAGCGCTGGTTCGGATCGCGGAACCGCTCGATGCCCGGTTCGGTCGGCCGGCGAGGGTCTGAGGGCTCCGGGCTGTCGGCTGGATAGCGTCACGAACATGACCCCCACGTCACGAGCCACTTCCCGCCCGCTCGCCCGCGTCGGCGGGAGCGTTGCCGCCGTCGTGTTGCTGGCCGCCGCCGCGGCCGGCTGCGGAAGCGACAACGACGAGGGCGCCTCACCCGAGGAGCAGTTCTGCGCCGCCGGCGAGACGCTGCAGTCCGATGTCAGCGACCTGGCGAGCGTCGACCTCATCACGGGCGGGCTCGACGGGCTCACCGAGCGGTTCGACACCATCCAGCAGGATGTCGCCGACCTGCGGGCAGCCGGCGCCGAGGTGGCCGAGGAAGAAGTGAACGCGCTCGGCGACTCGGTCGACAGCCTCAACGAGTCGATCGAGGCCCTCGGTGACGACATCTCGGCGGCCAACGCCGCGGGCGTCGCCACTGCCGTTGGTGACGTGGTCAGTGCAGCGAGCGCCGTCGTCTCCGTCCTGAACGACACCTGCGGCTGATCGCGACCGGCGTGCCCGACCCGCCGCTGATCCGCCACCTTCCGGGGCCGGGCGCCCGGCTGGGCGATGGCACGATCGACGGCGACGCGATCCTGAGTGGCTTCACCGACTACGTCGGCGAACTCGGGATCGAGATGTACGCGGCGCAGGAGGAGGCGGTGTTCGAGGTCGTCCTCGGCAACCACGTGATCCTCAACACGCCGACCGGGTCGGGCAAGTCGCTGGTCGCCGCAGCCGCCCACTTCGCCGCGCTGGCGGAGGGCAAGCGCAGCGTGTACACCGCGCCGATCAAGGCGCTGGTCAGCGAGAAGTTCTTCGCACTGTGCCGCGAGTTCGGATCCGACCAGGTCGGGATGGTCACCGGCGACGCCGCGGTCAACCCCGACGCGCCGATCATCTGCTGCACGCAGGAGATCCTCGCCAACTGGGCACTGCGTGACGGTCGGGAGGCACCGGTCGACCTCGCCGTCGTCGACGAGTTCCACTACTACGGCGACCCGCAACGTGGGTGGGCCTGGCAGGTGCCGCTCCTGGAACTGCCGAACACACAGTTCCTGTTGATGTCGGCGACGCTCGGCAACGTCGAGTTCTTCCGCCAGGACCTCACCCAGAGGACCGGGCGCGACACGACGATCGTGAAGTCGGTGCAGCGGCCGGTGCCGCTCGACTTCGAGTACCGGACGAGCACGTTGCACAACAGCGTGACGCAGCTGTTGGAGTCCGGCCGGGCGCCGATCTACCTCGTGCACTTCACGCAGAAGGACGCGACCGAGGCGGCGCAGAACTACCTGGCGCTCGACCCGCTGAGCAAGACCGAGAAGACGGCGGTCAAAGAGGCATTGGCCGGGTTCCGCTTCGACTCCCCGATCGGCAAGGACCTGCGACGGTTCATCACCGCCGGCGTCGGCGTGCACCACGCCGGCTTGCTGCCCAAGTACCGCCTGTTGGTCGAGAAGCTCGCTCAGGAGGGGCTGTTGAAGATCATCTGCGGTACCGACACGCTCGGCGTGGGGGTGAACGTGCCGATCCGGTCGGTGTTGTTCACGCAGTTGTGCAAGTACGACGGGTCGGGCGTGCGGATCCTCTCGAACCGGGAGTTCGCGCAGATCGGCGGACGGGCAGGGCGCAAGGGGTTCGACGACCGTGGCGACGTGTGGGTGCAGGCGCCCGAGCACGTGGTGGAGAACCAGCGCCTCGGCGAGAAGGCGGCAGCGAGCGGCAAGAAGAAGGTCGTCAAGAAGAAGCAACCCGAGCGGGGCTACGCACACTGGACGCAGGAGACGTTCGACAAGCTCGTCGGCGGCGAGCCCGAGGAGTTGAAGTCGCACTTCCAGGTGAGCCACCAGATGGTGATGAACCTCCTCGACCGACCGGTCGTGCACGAACCCGACGGGACGGAAGTCGACGGATGTCGTGCAGTGCGGGACCTGTTGACCGACAACCACGAGCCCCGGCGGCGCCAGCGTGCCCACATCCGCCGGGCGATCTCGATCTATCGATCGCTGGTCGAGGCGGAGCTGCTCGAATTCCCCGACGAGCCCGACGAGTACGGGCGGCGCGTGCGGGTGAACTTCGACCTGCAGGATCAGTTCGCGCTCCATCAGCCGCTGTCGCTGTGGGCGGTCGAGGCGCTCCTTGCACTCCCCGCCGCCGAGGCCGAAGCGGCGGCGGCGTCGAATTCCGGCTCCGAGTCCGGGTCCGGGTCCGGGGATGCGATCGACCACGCGCTGAACATGTTGACGATCATCGAGTCGGTCCAGGAGAACCCCGGTGTGGTGCTGGCTGCGCAGGTGAAGCGGGCCAAGGACGAGTTGATGGCCGAGATGAAGTCGTCGGGTGTCGAGTACGAGGAGCGCATGGAGCGGCTGGCGCAGGTGGAGTATCCGAAGCCGAACGCAGCGTGGATCTACGGCAACTTCAACGAGTTCCGCACCCGGCATCCGTGGGTGGGCGGCGACACCGTCGCTCCGAAGGCGATCGTGCGCGAGATGTACGAGCGGGCGATGACGTTCGGCGAGTACGTCAACGACTACGGGTTGAAGCGGTCCGAAGGTGTGGTCCTGCGGTACCTGTCCGACGTGTACAAGGGCCTCGCCCAGAACGTGCCCGAGGAGCTCGCGACGCCGGAGCTGGGCGACATCGTGGCGTGGCTCGGCGCCGTGGTGCGCCACGTCGACTCGAGCTTGATCGACGAGTGGGAGCGGCTCCTGCATCCCGATGAGCTCGACTCGGTCGAGGATCTCCGCCCGGCGTTGCCGACCGGTGAGCGTTCGATCGTCGACGACGACCGGGCGTTCCGGGTGATGGTGCGCAACCGGGCGTTCGACTGGGTGCAGCGCCTGGCGCGGCGCAACGGTTACGACGAGATCGTCGCCGACGCCGCCGATCGCGACCGTTGGCAGTCCGGTGAGGACGTGATCGTCGCAATGGCGGCATATCGCGACGAGTTCGGTGACGTGCTCGATGACCCGACGGCACGCTCGGGCGAGTTGTTCCACTACGACCGATCGACCGGCCGGGTGACGCAGATCCTGCACGATCCGGAGGACTCCAACGAGTGGCGGATCGAGGCGATCGTCGACCTGGACGCGTCTCGCGACGACGACCGGGTGGTGTTGCGATTGGTCGAACTGGGGCCGTTGCGGTGAAACGGAGCGCCGGGATCGTGCTGCACCGACGCACGGCTGGCGGTGATGTCGAGATACTGCTCGGGCACATGGGCGGCCCGTACTGGGCGCACAAGGACGCCGGCGCATGGACGATCCCGAAGGGCGAGTACGACGCCGACGATGAACCGTTCGACGCCGCACTCCGTGAGTTCGAGGAGGAGATCGGCGTCGCCGTACCGTCGACCGAGTTCGTCGACCTCGGCGAGGTCCGCCAGTCGGGCGGCAAGATCGTTCGAGCGTGGGCAGCCCGCCTGACCGACGGCATCGAGTTCGATCCGACCACTGCGGTGAGCAACACCTTCGAGATGGAGTGGCCGCCGAAGTCGGGGCAGGTCCAGACGTTCCCCGAACTCGATCGAGTCACCTGGTTCGACCTCGGCACGGCCCGTTCGAACGTCGTCACCGCCCAGCGGGAACTCCTCGACCGGCTGCTGGTCCATCTCGGCGACCCGAACGCGGCCCAGGCCTACGCCGAATGACGTATTGCCTCGAACCGGCTGCGCCTCCACCATTGGTCGATGTCTCGAGTGCGCCTTGTCGCCGGGTTGTGCGCAGCGGTCGTGGTCGCAGGCACCGCCGGGCCCGGCGCCGTCGGGAGCGCCCAGTCGCCAGAGTTCCCCGAGGGGAACTGGGAGGGCTTCTTGGGCATGGACGGCGGCTCGGTCTACGCCGACGGCGTCGACGCCCAGGTCCTCGCCGACTACCAGGCATCCGGCTACTTCGAAGCGGCAGCCATCGCCGGGACACTCTCGGGTCGCTGGCTGGTCGACGTGCATTCGGTGACCGAGACCGAGGGGGTTCGAGCCGAGGCCGACGCCGTCGCGGTCGGGGTGTTCAACGGGTCGACCGCCGGGGTCGACCTCGAGTTGACCAAGCTCACCGCGACCGAGCCGACGATCGGCATGACACTCGAGTTCAGCGCGGGCGAGCTCCCGGGGGCGTCCGGCGGGCGCATGGAGGTGACCGGCAGCGACTGCAACACCGTCTGGGGCAACTGGGTCGTCGACTTCCCGGGCAACTCGCTCGTCGGGCAGTTCAGCGCACTCCGAGTGGGCGCCGACGCCGACGAGGCCAGCGTCGCCGAGGCCCGGCGCGCGAGTCAAGAGGCCCTCACGACGCAGGGTCGACTGGTGCTCACCGGCATTCGGCGAGGTGTCGTCGACCTCCCGTCGATCAGGGACCTGCTGCAATCCGCCGAGGGCTCCCTCGCCTACGGCGTGTCGGGGTCGTGCGGCAACGACGACCCGGCCAGCTTCCGAGCGGCGACCACCGAACTGATCGACTCGATGCTGTTCGAGATGGCCGGCCTCACCGATGAGCTGGATGCCGACATCCTGATCGAGTTGGTCCTCGCCGGGTTCCGGTCGGGCGCCTTCTCCTCCGATCCCGAGGCCCGGGCATTCTGGCTCGAGGTGTACGACGAGGCGGTCGACGCCGCATTGCTGGACGGTGATCCTGCGACCCTCGCGAAGTTCTCGGCGGCCAGCCGCCTGCTCGGATTCGACGCGCAGGCCGACACGATCGACGACCTGATCGCCGAGTTGGGATCGTGACGATGACATCGCACGTTCGACCGGTCACCTCGCTCCTCGTCGCCTTGTCGTTGGCCGGGTTGCTGCTGGGCTGTGCAGGAGACGCCGACCCCGACGACGCAACGCCGTCCGCGTCGCCGTCGAGCACCGCAGCACCGACCGCCGATTCAACGACCGCACCCGCCGCCAGCACCACGGCGCCCACGACCACCGATGGCCAGGACACCGCGGCGACCGTTCCCGAGACGACCGAGCGGGCGCCCAGCTACCCCGCCATGGTCACGACCGAGGCTGCGTCGGGTTCGAATCCGACGCTGTCGTGGACGCCGGTGGATGGTGCGGCGCTCTACCGTCTCGTCGTGCTCGATCCCGACGGCCGGCCCTACTGGGCGTGGAGCGGCACCGAGACAGCGGTGCCCGTCGGCGGCAACAGCACGCCGACCGGCAGCGGCGCACGGGTGTTCGGCGACATGACGTGGCAGGTGGCGGCGCTCGCGCCTGACGGCACACCGCTCGCGATGTCCGATCGTGGACGGCTGTCGCCGTAGGCCGTTGCGATCGCGTTCGGCTGTCGATGCCGACGGTCGTGAACACCGCTGACCTTGCTGCAGCGCTCCAGCGGGCTCGTCGTCCCGCGAACTCTGGGGTACCCCTTCGTCATGATGGAGCCATGACTTCGGTTGACGTCGACGAGGTGGTGGGAGCCGCCCGTCTCGATCGTGTGGATGCGATCCGGTTGCGTCTCGTCGGCGCGATGGTGGAGGAATCGGCGGCTGATCAGGCTCGGCGTGCGATCGGTCGGGCGTCGGCGGGGCTGGCGGGGTTGTTCGATGTCGATGTGTCGGTGTTGGATGCCGTCGAGTTGCGGTTGTGGCTCGAAGAGGTCGAGGGGTTGCGTCGGACGGTCGAGGCTGCTGCGGTCGCCGCGGCGGGTGTGGTGGACAGGTCGAACCCGTTCCGTCAGCAGGGTTTTGTGTCGGCGAAGACGGTCGTGAAGCACATGTGCAAGCTGTCGGGTCCCGAAGCGCATCGTCGGGTGCAGACCGCCCGCCTGCACGAGGCGTTGCCCGAGTGGGCTGACGCCGAGGCCGACGGTCGTGTGGGTGTCGCGCAGTCGGAGTTGATGGCGCGTGTCGCGGCCAACCCGCGCATCCCCGCGGTCGTGTTGGAGCGCGACTCGCCGGCGTTGTTGGACGATGCGATCAGTCAGTCGTTCGACGAGTTCGAACGCCGGGTACGCATGTGGGAGGCGTTGGCCGATCCTGACGGTGACCGCGACCGCAACGAACGCGCCCACGCCAACCGTGACGTGCGCATCCGACCCCGCCCCGAGGGCGGTTGGACCCTCACCGGGAACCTGGCCGAGCTGGCCGGCTGCGAAGTCAACGAGATCTTTGCGTGGTTCATCGAAGCCCAATGGCACGCCGACTGGGCCGACGCCCGCACCCGCCTCGGCGACGCCGCGACCACCAACGACCTTGCCCGTACCGAAGCGCAACGCCGTGCGGATGCGTTCGTGGCGATGACCAAAGCAGCCGCCTCGACAGCACCAGGCTCCCGCATGCCGCAGACGACGGTCAACATCGTGATCGACCACGAGACGTTCGAAACCCACCTGTCCGGTGAGACCGTCGACCCGCGCCGCTACCGCGACGTCGTGGTACGTACTCAGTCCGGGCGGCGCCTGCATCCCGACGACGCCGTCAACGCTGCGCTCGTCGGCTACATCCGCCGTGTCGTCTACGACAGCTCGGGCACCGTCATCGATCTCGGCCGCCGCCAACGCCTGTTCCGCGGCAGCTCACGCGAGGCGGTGATGCTGCTGCTGACCACCTGTGTCTGGATCGGCTGCGACCGGCCGATCGCATGGTGCGACGCCGACCACTCCATCGGCTGGAAAGCTCACGGCGCCACCGTCCCCAGAAACGGCGGCGGACTCTGCAACTGCCACAACAACCTCAAAGAACAAGGCTTCCAGGTCTACCGAGACGACCACGGCACCTGGCACATCATCGACCCCGACGGCAACGAAATCGTCTGAGCACTCGCGCCAGACGTGTGGTTGTTGGCGTGCTGCGACTCGCCGGCTGCTCCCCGCTCGCGAGCTACGCCGGCCTGACCGACCACGGTCGATTTCGTCAGCTGGCCACCGAATCCACGACCGAACGCGGCACCGTCACGACGCGTGCTCGCAGCCACTCGCCCAGGGCCTTCGCTTGCGCGTCCTGGCGGGTCGATGCGGCGACGCCCTCCTGGAGCAGCCCGCGAACCACGAAGTTGAGCGAGCGCAAGTTCGGGAATCGGTACCGATCGACGGTGAGCGCAGCGGTCTCGGGGAGCAACTCCTGGAGTCGCTCGACCGTCAGCTCGACGTCGAGCCATGCCCAGCCTGCGTCCGTGCGGGCGTAGACGCCGAGGTTCGCGTCGCCGCCCTTGTCGCCCGAACGGGTACCGACGAACGACCCCAACGGCACCTCGATCAAGTCGCCGTCGGGCACCGTCGACGCCGCAGCGACCTCGACCGAGCCTGCGGCACCTGTCGGCATGCCAGCAGGGGCGACCGACTCGATCTGGGTGGTGGTGCCGCTGATGTGGACGTACTGCGGGACCAGGTCGGCGGGCACCGTCGCAGGGCGGTACACCCCGAACGGGGACGCCGCGCTGGGGCCACCGCCGAGGCCGTACATCCCGGGGATGCCGGCGAGCACGGTGTGCACCATCGCGTCGTTGAACGCGCGCCCGACCTTGCGTTCGTCGGAGTCCTTGACCGTCACCCGCCAGATTGCCGTCGCTTCTTCCTGCGTCGCCGGGTCGGGCTTGTTCGTGTGGACAACCTTGTTCTCGATGAACCCGAAGTCGTCAGGACCGTAGGGGCAGGCGTCCCAGAAGGCCGCCTCGGCAAACGCTGCCTTCTCGTCGATGTCGAGTCCCGTGAGCGCCACGGTGAACGAGTTGCGATACCCGCCGAGCTCGTTCATCGCGACCTTCAGCGTCGTCGGCGGCGCCGCACCCTTCGTACCGGACACCCTGACACGGTCGCGTTCGAGCTGTTCGACCTGGATCGTGTCGAAGCGGGCGGTCACATCGGGACCGAGGTACGCGGGTCCACCGATCTCGTACAGCAGCTGCGACGTCACGGTCTCGACGTTGACGACGCCACCGGTGCCGTCGTGCTTGCCGATCACACAGGAGCCGTCGGCGGCGACCTCGGCCCACGGGAACCCGAAGCGGGCACGCCCGCCAACCTCGGTACGGCCCTCGATCTCGTGGAAGAACGAGTAGTTGCCACCGGTCACCTGGGCGCTGCACTCGATGATGTGTCCGGCGACCACGCCCCCGGCGAGCTGGTCGAGGTCGTCGCGTTGCCAGCCGTGGTGCCACGCGGCTGGACCACACGTGACCGCAGCATCGGTCACCCGGCCCGTGATCACGATGTCGGCGCCCTTGGTCAGCGCGTCGACGATGCCGAAGCAACCGAGGTAGGCGTTGGCCGTGAGAAACCGCGACGGGTCGCCCCAACCACCCGGATCGCTCGTCGCCGACCCGAACGGAGCGAGCGCGCCCGACTCGGCGAGCTCGGTGATTCGAGGCATCAGATCGTCGCCGTCGATGTAGGCGATCGTCGGCGACAGCCCCAGGCGATCCGCGACGTCCTGGACTGCGTCGGCGCAGCCGTCGGGGTCGAGGCCACCGGCGTTCGACACCACCTTGATGCCCTGATCGAGGCAGGTGCCCATCACCTGTTCCATCTGGCTGACGAACGTCCTGGCGAATCCGCCCTTGGCCTGCTTGGCTCGGATACGGCTGAGGATCAACATCGTCAGCTCGGCGAGCCAGTCGCCGGTCAGCACGTCGATCGGGCCACCTTCGACCATCTCGAGTGCACCACTCGGTCGATCGCCGAAGAAGCCCGAACAGTTGGCAATGCGGATCGGCGCGCCGGGTGCCACTGTCATGCGTCGTCTCCATGATCGAGGGCGACCAACAGTTCGCCCTGGTCGACACGGTCGCCGACAGCGAAGCGCACCTCGCCGACCGTCGCGTCGCCGGGCGCGACGATCTTGTGCTCCATCTTCATCGCCTCGACCACCATCAGCACCTGGCCATCGACCACTGCGTCGCCGGCGGCCACGTGCACGGCGATCACGGTGCCGGGCAGCGGACAGATCGGGCCACCGCCCTCGGCCTGCGCGTCGTGCAGCACGAACCGCGGAGCACGAGTCAACGTCAGCGCGCCAGCGGCGCTGCGGGTGTGGACCGTGACGGCGCCGACGCCATCGTCGTCCAGACCCAACGTGTGGTGCACGATCTCGGTGCCCACCGCGCTGCGACGTCCGTCGATCTCGATCGCCAGATGACCTGCGCTGCCGTCGGCTCGCCGATCGAGCAACCGGATGCGCCGTTCGGTCCGGTCATCGGCCGGCAGCACTCCCTCGTCGTCGGGCTCGGGCCAGGGACCGAGCCACACCGACGCGGCCCGGCGGGCCGAGCCGTCGGCGAGTCGTTCGGTTCGCATCACGTACTCGACATGGAGGTGTTCGCCGGAGGGCTCGAGCCATACCTGGCGCTGGCCTTGCGTGCGCAGGTTGCGCCAACCCGACGGAGCGAACGGCGTCGCCCGGTCGGCACCTCGCCGCTCGGCTTCGAGCGCGAACACTGCGCCCAGCAGCAGCGCCACCCGATCGTCACCGGCCGGACCGATCGGCGTGAGCACGTCGGGGTGCTCGTCGAGATAGGCCGTCGGAGTGTCGGCGGCGAGGTAGTCGGCCTCACCGAGGATCGCGACGAGCGAATCGAGGTTTGTCCGGATACCCGTGATCTGCGACCCGCGGAGCGCCCGGGCCAGCCGGCCCGCGGCTTCGACCCGGGTCGGCGCGTGCGCGATCACCTTGGCGACGAGCGAGTCGTAGTCGGACGAGATCTCCGCCCCATCTCTCACGCCGGTGTCGACACGGACGTCAGCGCCGACCACGAACCGACCGATGCGGCCCGTCGACGGCATCCAGCCCGCCGCGGGATCCTCGGCGACGACACGCACCTCGATGGCGTGCCCGGTGATGGTGACATCGTCCTGGGTGATCGGAAGGGCCTCGCCGGCGGCGACCCGGAGTTGCAACTCGACGAGGTCGAGGCCGGTCACCGCTTCGGTCACCGGGTGCTCCACCTGGAGTCGCGTGTTCACTTCGAGGAAGGTGATGGTCTGGTCGGCGCCGACCATGAACTCGACCGTGCCGGCGCCCTCGTATCCGACGTGTCGAGCCAGCGCGACCGCACCATCGCACAACGCCGCTCGGATCTCGGGCGTGATACCGGCCGACGGCGACTCCTCGACCACCTTCTGGTTGCGACGTTGGATCGAGCACTCTCGCTCGCCGAGGTGCACGACGTTGCCGTGCTGATCACCGAACACCTGGACCTCGACATGCCGGCCGCGTTCCAGGAATGGCTCGATGAAGACCGCACCGTCACCGAACGCTGCGAGCGCCTCGCGTGACGCTGCAGCGACCGCGTCGTCGAGTTCGTCGGCGCCGCGCACGACGCGCATGCCGCGCCCGCCGCCACCGGCGGCCGCCTTGACCAGCGCCGGGTAGGTCACGTCGGCGCCGTCGGCGATACGACCCTCGACCACTTCGATCATCGACGTCGTCGGTACGCCAGCTTCGATCGCTGCTCGCTTGGCGGCGACCTTGTCGCCGAGCAACGTCACCTGTTCCGGCGTCGGGCCGACCCAGATCAGCCCGGCATCGATCACGGCCTGCGCGAAGCCAGCGTTCTCCGCGAGGAACCCGTATCCCGGATGGATTGCGTCGGCACCGGTCGCGAGCGCAGCGGCGATGATCGCGTCGCCGCGCAGGTACGACTCCGCCGGTGTGGCTCCACCGAGGGCGATGGCGAGGTCGACCGAGTCGACGTGCAGCGCGTTGGCGTCGGGTTCGGAGTACACGCCGACGGTCGAGATGCCGAGTCGGTGCGCCGTTCGAGCGATCCGAACGGCGATCTCGCCGCGGTTGGCGATGAGGAGACGGGAGATGCTCATCAGTGCCTCCACACGCCGTACTCGGTCGCGCCCTGCACCACGTTGCTGTGCACTGCCGACAGTGCCATGCCCATCACGGTGCGACTGTCGGCGGGGTGGATGATCCCGTCGTCCCACAATCGCCCGGTCGAGTACAGCGCCGTCGACTCGTGTTCGATCTGCGCTTCGAGCCCGGCGGTCTGGGCGGCGAGGGCGTCCTCGTCGACCTCCATGCCCCGCCCGGCGGCCGCGTTGCGAGCGACGATCTCCATCACCCCGGCGAGCTGCTTCGGGCCCATCACCGCCACCCGGTGGTTCGGCCAACTGAAGATGAACCGCGGGTTGTACGCCTTACCGGCCATGCCGTAGTTGCCGGCGCCGTAGCTGGCGCCGACCATCAGGTTGAAGTGCGGCACCGTCGAGTTCGACACGGCGTTGATCAACTTCGCGCCGTTGCGGATGATGCCGCCCTGCTCGGCCTTGGAACCGACCATGAAGCCGGTGATGTTGTGCAGGAACGCCAACGGGATGTCGCGCTTGTTGCACAGCTGGATGAACTGGGCGCCCTTCGACGCCTCCTCCGAGAACAGGATCCCGTTGTTGCCGAGGATGCCGACCGGGAAGCCGTGGATCGATCCCCAGCCGCACACGAGCTTGTCGCCGTAGAGCGGCTTGAATTCCTCGAACCGGCTGCCGTCGAGCAGCCGGGCGAGCACCTCGCGGATGTCGAACGGGATGCGGACATCGGCCGACGCGCAGCCGAGCAGCTCGGCGGGGTCGTACAGCGGCGGATCGTCGGGCTCGGTGGCGCCCGGGCCGAGCTTGTTCCAACGGAGGTGACGGACGATGCCACGGGTGATGCGGATCGCATCGAGCTCGTCGACGGCGAGATAGTCCGACAGCCCGCTCGTGCGCGAGTGCATATCCGCGCCGCCGAGCGTCTCTTCGTCGACGATCTCGTCGATCGCCATCTTCACCAAGGGTGGTCCGCCCAGATACGCCGTGCCGCGCTCCTTGACGAACACGGTGTAATCGCTCATCCCTGGCGTGTAGGCGCCACCGGCGGTGTTCGGCCCGAATGCCATCGTGATCGACGGGATCCCCATCTTCGACAGCTGGGTGAGGTCCTTGAAGCTCGCCCCACCCTGGATGAACAGGTCGGCCTGGCGCGGGAGGTCGGCGCCAGCAGACTCGTTGAGGACGATCACCGGCAGCCGGTTCTCGCGAGCGATCTCGTGGAAACGCGACCCCTTCTTCCACGTGGTCGGGTTGCCCGAACCGCCTCGATAGGTCATGTCGGATCCGCTGATCGCGCACTCCACGCCTTCGACGATCCCGATCCCGGTGCAGCTCCCCACGCCGACCGGATCCTGGGTTCCCCAGCCGGCGAGCGGGCTCAATTCCAGGAACGGCGTGTCGGGGTCGACGAGCGCCTCGATGCGCTCACGCACCAGCATCTTGCCGCGCTTGCGGTGGCGGTCGACGTAGCGCTGTCCGCCGATCGTCGGCACGCTCGCCAACTCGGCGGCGACACCGTCCCACAGCTGCTGCATCGCAGCGAGATTGTCCTGGTACTCGGCCGATCGTGTGTCGAGCCGACTGCGGATCACGGTGCCGATGGTCACGAGCGTCACCGTAGTGGAGCGACCTCGATCGGCTCCGAAGCGCAGCCGGCGCGTCGAATCGGATACACCTTGACGCCATGGACGTGACGGATGTACTCGCCGATCTCCTCGCCGAACAGCAGACCCTCGACGACATCGTCGCCGGCCTCGACGCCGAGCAGTGGGAACTGGCCACGCCGAGCCCTGGCTGGACGATCGCCGATCAGATCGGCCACCTCACCTACTTCGACGGCACCGCCGCGCTCGCCGTCGTCGACCCGCCCGCCTTTCAGGATGCGATGACCTCGCTGCTGTCGTCGGGTGGCGCCGGCGCCGAGTCGGCCGACGACATCGTGCTCGGCCCGTATCGGGCGATGTCGCCGGACGATCTGCTCGACGCATGGCGGGCCAACCGTGCGGCGCTCGCGGCAGCTGGCGAGACGTTGGAGAACGACGCGCGGGTGGCCTGGTACGGGCCATCGATGGGCGCGAAGTCGTTCCTGACTGCGCGGCTCATGGAGGTGTGGGCCCACGGCCAGGACATCGTCGACGCGATCTCGACGAACGGCGGCGACGCCGATCGCGAGCCGACCGATCGATTGCGTCACATCGCGCAGCTCGGGTTCATCACCCGCGGCTGGACCTACATCAACCGTGGTCTCGACGTGCCGTCGACGCCGGTGCGAGCGGAGCTGCACCTGCCCTCGGGTGAGCTGCTGACGTTCGGACCCGACGACGCCGCCGAATCGATCGTCGGCGCTGCGCTCGACTTCTGCCTCGTCACCACCCAGCGCCGCCACGTCGACGACACCGACCTCGTCGTCACCGGCGACTCCGCCCGCGACTGGATGGAGAAGGCCCAACTCTTCGCCGGCCCACCCTCGGACGGCCCCACTGCCCGAACCCGCTGACATCCCCCAACCCGAAAAATGTGCGCTGGCGTTCGCTGAGCGGTGATCCGCTACACATTTCGGAGCACCACCTGAAATGTGCACAGCAGAGAGCGCCAGGCGGCCCCTGCGGCACATTTTTCGGATGAGGGACGGGTGGTGGTCGAGTGCCTAGGGTCGCACGATGAGCACGATCCAGCCGTTCACGATCGATGTGTCCGACGAGCTGCTCGACGATCTGCGGGCCCGGCTGCGCAACACCCGTTGGGCCGAACGCGAACTCGTCGAGGACTGGTCACAGGGCACCCCCTTGTCGTACGTCCAGGACGTCTGCGAGTACTGGGCCGACAGCTACGACTGGCGGATACGCGAAACGCTGCTCAACCGGTTCGACCAGTTCACGATGCCGGTCGACGGGATCAGCGATCCCGGACTGCACTTCGTCCACGTCCGCTCGCCGCACCCCGAGGCGATGCCGCTGTTGATCACCCACGGGTGGCCGGGCTCGATCGTCGAGTTCCACAAGGTGATCGAGCCGCTCACCGACCCGACCAAACATGGCGGCGACGCTGCGGACGCATTCCACGTGGTGGCCCCGTCGCTGCCCGGATTCGGGTTCTCGGGCAAGCCGACGAGGACGGGTTGGGGCGTCCAGAAGATCGGCGAGACGTTCGCCGACCTGATGGTGTCGCTCGGCTACGACCGCTACGTCGCCCAGGGCGGCGACTGGGGATCGGCCGTCACGACCGCAATCGGCGGGACCGACGTCGACCACTGCGCTGCCGTGCACGTGACGCTCGCCATGGGCGCCAGGCCCAAGATCGACGGCGAGCCGACGCCGGAGGAACAGCGGGCCCTCGATGGACTGAGCTACTACCAAGAGTGGGACTCGGGCTACTCGAAACAGCAATCGACGCGCCCGCAGTCGGTCGGCTACGGCCTCGTCGACTCCCCCGCGGCACAGGCCGCCTGGATCCTCGAGAAGTTCTGGGCGTGGACCGACTGCGACGGACATCCGGAGAACGTGCTCACGCGCGACGAACTGCTCGACAACGTGATGCTGTACTGGATCAACGGCAACGGCGCGTCGTCGGCACGGATCTACTGGGAGAGCTTCGGCAAGGGCCCGCGGCCGGTACCGGTCACGATTCCCTCCGGCTTCACCGTGTACCCGAAGGAGATCGTGCCGCCGGTCAGGCGCTGGGTCGAGGGCGCGTTCACCGACATCCGCTACTGGAACGAGCAGCCACGCGGCGGCCACTTCAGCGCCTTCGAGGTCCCCGACCTGTTCGTCGACGATCTCCGGTCGTGCTTCCGCCAGTTCCGCTGAGGTCCGGATCGCTGCGGTAACTTGACCCGCGGGTCAAGACGACTCCGCCACTCCCATGACCGCGCCCGCCCAGACAGACACGCCACCCGAGCACGGGCACAAGGCCGGCACCGCCCGGGCGGCGTTGTCGTACCGAGGCTTCCGCATCATCTTCATCGGATTGGCGCTGTCCAACATCGGCACCTGGATGCAGAACTTCACGTTGCCGGCCTACATCGACGACCGCACCGGCCGCCCTGCGCTCGTCGGCCTGATGATCTTCGCCCAGCTCGGCCCGTTGCTGGTGCTCTCGATCCCCGGCGGTGTGCTCGCCGACCGGGTGTCCAAACAGAAGCTCCAGCTCACGATGCAGTCCGCGTCGGTGCTGCTCACGATCGCCATTGCCTACTTCGTCGCCGCCGAGACCGCGCTGTGGACGATCTTCCTCGCGCAGCTGGGCATCGGCATCGCCAACGCGCTCAATGCGCCGGCGTTCCAGGCATCGATGCCGTTGCTCGTGCACCGCCAGGACCTCCCCGGCGCGATCTCGCTCAACTCGGCGATGATCAACGGCACCCGGGTCATCGGCCCGGTCCTCGCTGCGATACTCGCCGTCGCCGGGCTCAGCGTGTCGAGCATCTTCCTCGTGAACGCGGCGACGTACCTCTTCTTCATCGCGGCGCTGCTGATCGTTCGCATGCCCGACGTCCGCAGCGGCAACACGACCCGTGGCTTCCGATCGCTCACGATCGGGCTGAAGATCGCCAAGGAGCGCCTGGTGCTGAACCGGCTGCTGATCGGCATGTTCCTGTTCTCGCTGTTCAGCCTGGTGTACATCGGGCTGTTCCCGTCGGTCGCCCGACTGAACTTCGACATCGCACCGTCGAGTGCCACGTACCGCTGGCTCTACGCAACGTGGGGTGCCGGCGCGTTCCTCGGGGCGCTGTCCGTCGGCACGTTCCTGTCGTCGATCGACCGCAAGGTGCTGATCGTGCGTGGATTCACCGGCTTCGCCATCGCGCTCGGCGTGTTCTCGCAGATCCGCGGGCCGGAGTTGGCCTTCCCCGTCGGTTTCGTTCTCGGCTTCTTCTACTTCATGGTGGCCACCGCGATCACGACCACGTTCCAGCTGAACATGAAGAACACCGAGCGGGCGACGGTGATGCCCCTGTGGTTCATGGTGTTCGGCGGCACGGTGCCGATCGGCAACCTCCTGTTCGGCGTGGTGATCGAGTGGGTCGGCGCCCGGGCGGTGCTCGGTTTCGGCGCGGTGGTCGCACTGATCCTCGCGTGGTGGGTCGATCTGCGACGACTGCCCGAGGCGGCCTTCCTCCCGGTCGAAGACGGCGGCGAGCCGTTCACCCCGACGAACGCCTCCCGGCTGCTCTGAATCAGCGGGCGATCAGCGTTCCAACCACTCGTTCCAGGCCGGCGGAGCGGCTCGCCTTGACGAGCACGGCGCTCTCCGGGCCGAGGGGCCCGAGCGCTGCAACGACGTCATCGACCGGCTCGATGCCGTAGAGGTCGGTACCGACCGCGACGAGTTCGAGTCCGAGGTCGCTGGCACGAGCGGCGACCGCCCGGTGCGCCGGTGCCGGGTCCTCGATCTCGGCCATCAGCCCGAGCACAGCGATACGCCGGTCGGCGTCCATCGCGGCGAGCGCCTCGAGCGCAGCCAGCATGGAGGTCGGGTTCGCGTTGTAGGCGTCGTTGACGATCGTCGCCCCGCCACGAGCGGTCGACACCTCCATCCGCATCCCGGACACGGTCGCCGTCGCGAGCGCGTCGAGCGCCCCTGCCAGGTCGACGCCGACCACCCCAGCGACCGCGATCGCCGCTGCCGCGTTGGTGACCATGTGGGCGCCGGGTACGGCGAGTTGTGTCGTGCCGCTCCCCCAGGGCGTGTCGACGCGGAACTGCGCACGAGCAGATCCGTCGAGGACGACGTCGCTGACGCGTACGTCGCCGGCAGCTCCGTAGGTGATCACGTCGGCACGGGTCCGCGACCGCATGGCGGCAACCCGGTCGTCGTCGGCGTTGAGGACCGCCGTCCCACTTCCAGGCAGCGCCTCGACCAACTCGCCTTTGGCGACCGCGACGCCGTCGAGTCCGCCGACGAGTTCGGTGTGGGCGTGACCGACGACGGTGACGACGCCGATGTCGGGGCGGGCGATCTCGCACAGCTGGCTGATGTGGCCGAACCCGCGCATGCCCATCTCGAGGATGAGGACCTCGGTGTCGTCGGGTGCGTTGAGGATCGTGATCGGGAGACCCTGTTCGTTGTTGAAGCTGCGTTCGTTCGCTGTCGTGCGCCGACCGGCCGCACACGCTGCCGCCATCAGGTCCTTCGCCGACGTCTTTCCCACACTGCCGGTCACCCCGACGACGCGTGCGTCGAGCCGGGGCCTCGCCCACTGCGCGAGCGCCAGCAGTGCCTGAGCCGTGTCCGCCACCTCGATCGCCGTGCCATCGCGCCGGAACGGGTCGGGTTCGCTCGACAGGTGGGCCACCGCGCCGCGCTCTCGGGCCGCTCCGATGAACTCGTGACCGTTGCGGTCGGCGACGATCGGCACGAACAGCTGGCCAGGACTCGTCGAGCGCGAATCGAACGACGCGCCGTCGAACTCGACGTCGGGGCCGATCAGCCGACCGCCGATTCCCGCTGCGGCCTCGGATGCACGAATCCTCACAGGCGCCGACGGTACCGTGGGCCGATGGTCGCAGAGCCGCATGAGCGCATTCATCTCGTGGTGTTGTTCGGCGGCGAATCGGCCGAGCACGACGTGTCGTGCACCACTGCCGCCCACGTCCTGCGGGCCGCCGACCCCGAGCGCTATCGCATCACCCCCGTCGGGATCTCCACCGAGGGCCAGTGGGCGCTTGCCCACGAAGCGGTCGAGGCGCTGATCGAGGGCCCCCACGCGATCCCTGGCCGCCTGAACCCCGCAGGCACCGACGTGTCACCCACCCCGATGCTCGCTGATGCGTCGTCGTCCGACGAGGTCACCGTCGTCCTGCCGCTCCTGCACGGCCCGATGGGCGAGGACGGCACCGTGCAGGGCATGCTCGACCTCGCCAACGTCGCCTACGTCGGCAGCGGCGTGCTGGGCTCGGCGGTGTCGATGGACAAGGCGATGACCAAACAGGTTCTCACCGCAGCCGGGATCCCCCAGGCGCGCTTCCGAGCCTTCGCCGAGCACGAGATCACCCCCGGCTGGGCGGCCCAGCTCGCCGACGAACTCGGCCTGCCCGTCTTCGTGAAGCCCGCCAACATGGGCTCATCGGTCGGTGTGTCGAAGGCGACCACGGTCGAGGGGCTGCGTGAGGCGATCGACCATGCGCTGACCTACGACGAGATGATCGTCGTCGAAGAAGCGATCGTCGGACGCGAGATCGAGGTCGCCGTCCTCGGCGGCGTCGAGCCCGAGGCCTCGATACCCGGCGAGATCGTGCCGGGCGAGGAGTTCTACAGCTACGAGGACAAGTACGTCACCGACGGCGCCCAACTCCTGATCCCCGCACCACTCGCCGACCACGAGGTCGAGCGGGTTCGGGCGCTGGCCACCGACGCGTTCCGGGCGCTGCGCTGCGACGGCCTCGCTCGGGTCGACTTCTTCTACGAGATCGACAACGACGGCAACGGTCGCGGGTTCATGTGCAACGAGGTCAACACGATGCCCGGCTTCACACCGATCTCGATGTACCCGAAGCTCTGGATCCACTCCGGGATGAGCTACAGCGAGCTGATCGACCGTCTGGTCGACCTCGCGCTCGAGCGCCACGCCCGGCGGCGCCGCAACACCAAGCGCTGAAGCCGTTGCGCCCCACGAGCCCCTGCCTGGTACAACCATCGGTGTGCTCGACGCCGTGACATTGCCCGATGGGTTGGACCTCAGCCGATCGACGCCGGAATTCACCGTTGCCGACCTCCCCGCCGGACTGCTCGCCGAACACCACCTCGCTCCCTCGGTGTGGGGCGTGCTCCGCGTCCTCCACGGCAGCGTGACGTTCGTTGCCGAGGCGGCCGGCGAGCGGCGCACGGTCGCCGCTGGCGAGTCGCAGGTGATCGAACCGGAGATGCACCATCACATCGAGCCGTCCGACGACGTCTCGCTCGTCATCGACTTCTACCGCTGAGCCACCAGTGCGGACCCCTCAGATCGGCGAGAGCGCGGCGCGCAGGAAGGCGCGCAGCTCGTCGCGGAGGTGACGCAATCCGGCCGGTGTGGGTTGCCACCCGACGGCTCTCAGCGCCTCAGGTTCCGTTGCGATGCCGGTCAGTGTTGCGTAGCCCAACGCAGCGATCAGTCGTGGGTCGCCACGGCGCAGACGCCCGGCGTCCATCTCGGCGCTGAGGTAACCGACCGCTCGATCGACGAGCGATTGGATGCGCGCCCGCAGGCGCTCGGCCGTCTCGGAGTCGAGTCGGCTGACCTCGCGGATCAAGCCGAGCAACGCCGGCCGGCGCACCGCCGGGCGGAACACCGCCCGCACGACGGCATCGATCCGATCGAGCGGATCGTCGGGCGCAGCGCGCAGTGCCGCATCGATCACGATCACCAATTCGGCCGCAGCGACTCCGAGCACCTCGTCGACCAGCGAATCCTTCGACTCGAACCAGTACAGCACCGTCTGCTTGCGCACCCCGACGGTGCGAGCGATCTCGTCGAGCGACACGGCGTCGACACCGCGCGTCCCGAAGAGGTCGAGCGAGGCGGTCAGGATCCGGTCCCGCGTCGACGCACCGACGTCTCCTGCAGCGTTCATCTCTACCAATTGGTAGACGATCGTGCTAGAACAGTCAATCGTGATCGCCGAATCGCTCGCGGGGAAACGGATCGCCATCACCGGCGCGACCGGATTCGTCGGCACCGCGCTCGTCGAGCGACTGCTGCGATCGGTCCCCGACTGCGAGCTCGTGTTGCTCGTGCGCGACGGCCAGCGAACCAGTGCCGCACGGCGCACCGATCGCGAGATCTTCAAGAACGACGCGTTCGACCGGTTGCGCGCCGACTGCAAGGAACGCGACGTCGACTTCACCACCGTCACCGGTCGCGTGACCACAATCGCCGGCGACGTCACCCGCGACGGCCTCGGGCTGAACGACACCGACCGCGCGATCTTCGCCAGCTGCGACACCGTGATCCACTCCGCCGCCGCGGTGTCGTTCGACTCGCCACTCGACTCGGCCGTCGAGATCAACCTGCTCGGCCCGTCACGCATCGCCGACCTGTGCAACGCCATCGGCATCACCCCGCATCTCGTGGCCGTGTCGACCTGTTACGTCGCGGGCAACCGACGCGGCAACGCGCCGGAGAAGCTCGTCAGCGACGGACCGTTCGACATCGGCATCGACTGGCGCAACGAAGTGAAGGCCAGCCGCAGGCTGCGATCCGACGCCGACGCCGCAAGCCGCAGCCGTGAGCACCTCGAAACCTTCCGCAAGGAAGCTCGCACCGAACTCGGCGCCGCGGGCGCTCCGGCGCTCGCCTCGAAGACCGAGCAGCTGCGCGAGAAGTGGGTCAAGGACCAACTGGTCGAAGCCGGCCGCGCCCGCGCCGCCAGCGTGGGCTGGCCCGACGCCTACGCCTTCACCAAGGCGCTCGGCGAGCAGGCACTCACCGACGTCAAGGGCCCCGTGCCGGTGTCGATCGTCCGCCCGTCGATCATCGAGTCGGCGCTCGCCGAACCGAAGCCCGGCTGGATCCGCGGCTTCCGGATGGCCGAGCCCGTCCTGATCTCCTATGCCCGCGGTCTGCTCGACGAGTTCCCGGGCGTGCCCGAGGGAACCGTCGATGTCATCCCCGTCGACATCGTCGTGGCCTCGATCATCGCCGTCGCAGCACTCGGGCCGGAGCGGGCCCCCGCGATCACCCAGGTGGCGTCCGGCGGGATCAACCCGCTGAAGTACCGGATGCTCGTCGACAACGTGAGCGGCTGGTTCCTCGAGCACCCGGTCTACGACGCCAAGGGACAACCGATCGTCGTGCCCGAGTTCCGGTTCCCCGGCCGCGGCCGCGTGCAGGGCCAGCTGAATCGAGCGAAGACGATCCTGACGGTCGGCGAGAAGGTGCTCCAGAACCTGCCGCTGCGCGGGCGCCAGGCCGAATGGTCGGCCCAGATCGAGACGAAGCGCACCGAGGTCGAGCGGGCGCTCACCTACGTCGAGCTGTACGGGCTGTACACCGAGTGCGAAGCGATCTACCAGGTCGACAACCTGATGCTCACGTGGGGCGAACTCGACGACGCGGACCAGGCGACGTTCAACTTCGACCCGCGCTCGGTCGACTGGCCGACCTACATCACCCAGATCCACCTCCCGTCGATCGTCAAGCACGCCCGGGTCAAGACCACGCCTGGCCCCTCGCAGTCGACGGACCGCATGGCCCGCCTGCGCAAGCAGGTACTCGACCCGAAGCGCCAGGTCGTGGCCTTCGACCTCGAGAACACGCTGATCTCGTCGAACGTCGTCGAGAGCTATTCGTGGCTCGCCACCCGCCGTCTCGACACACCCGAACGCATCCGCTACGCGCTGCGCACCCTCGCCGAGGGCCCCGGCCTGCTGAAGCTCGACCGCGCCGACCGCAGCGACTTCCTGCGCTACTTCTACCGACGCTACGAGGACGCTCCGGTCGACCAGATCGACGCCGACGCCCGCGAGATGTTCGGCCAGATCATCATGACCAAGTCGTTCCCCGAGGGCATGCGACGGGTCCGCCAGCACCGGGCACTCGGTCACCGGACGATCCTGATCACCGGCGCGTTGAGCTTCAACGTCGAGGGGCTGCGGCCACTGTTCGACGAGATCGTCGCCGCCGAGATGTCGATCAAACCCGACAACACCTACTCGGGCGAGATGCACACGGTGCCGCCGACCGGCGAAGCCCGAGCACAGGTGCTCGCCGACTACTGCGACGCCGAAGGATTCGACCTCGACGAGTGCGTCGCGTACGCCGACTCGTCGTCGGACCTCCCGCTGTTCGAAGCCGTCGGATTCCCGGTGGCGGTCAACCCCGAGACGCGCCTCGCAGCCATCGCCCGCAAACGCGGCTGGCTCGTCGAACACTGGAGCAAGGCGCCGGGCGGCCCCCGCCCCCGACTCCCGATCGGACCCCTGCTGTCCGAACGCCAACGCAACGAACGCTTCGGAGCACGCGCGTGACCCCCCGTTTGCGTGACGTTTCCGGTGACCCGGCCCACCACTTCCGCAACGCAAACGTGAACGCGGTGGTCCACCCACGTTTGCGTGACGTTTCCGGTGACCCGGCCCACCACTTCCGCAACGCAAACGTGAATGTGGGGGTGGCTGGGTGAAGGCCCTGCAGGTTTCGCGGTCGGTGCGCAAGCTCGGCATGGCGCGCATCGCCTCCGCGATCTCGCCCGTCACGGCGACCAAACTCGGCCCGCTCGAATACACCACGGTCGACGAACCGGCGTTGCCCGGCGACGGCTGGCACCGCGTCCGCACCCGGCTCGCCGGCATCTGCGGCTCCGACCTGTCGTTGGTCGAAGGCCACGCATCGCTGTACTTCGAGGACTGGGTGTCGTTCCCGTTCGTCCCCGGCCACGAAGTGGTCGGCGTACTCGACGACGGCACCCGGGTGATCCTCGAACCGGTGCTCGGCCACGAGGCCCGCGGCTTCGCTCCCCCGTTCGACAGCGCCGCCCCCGGCGACGGCGACGACTACGCCCACCTCGCGACCGGTCCGCTCGAGCCGGGCATCCAGACCGGCTTCTGCTGTTCGACCGGTGGCGGCTGGGCGCCCGAGTTCGTCGCCCACGAGTCGCAGCTCCATCGCATCACCGATGACGTTCCCGACGAGCGCGCAGTGCTGGTCGAGCCGTTCGCCGGCGGCATCCACGCAGCACTCCTGGCCGCGCCGACTGTCGCCGCCCGCCAGGACACGAGCGCACCGGCGATCGTCGCCGTGCTCGGCGCCGGCACGATGGGCCTCGCGGCGATCGCCGGCCTTCGCCGCTACGTGCCCGACGTGCGCATCATCGCCGGCGCCCGCTACCCGCACCAGCGTCAGTTCGCGAAGGAGTTCGGCGCCGACGTCGTCGTCGCCCCCGACGAGCTGCCACGAGCCGTGCGCCGCGCCGCCGGCTGCCACATGGTCGGCGACCACCTGTCGTCGGGTGCCCACGTCACGATCGACGCGGTCGGCACCAGCGCCACCGTCGCCGACTGCCTCCGCATCACCCGCCCCCGCGGGCGCGTCGTCCTGCTCGGCATGCCGGCCGACGTCACGCTCGACCTCACCGGGCTGTGGCACCGCGAGACCGAACTCAAGGGCGCCTACACCTACGGCACCGAGCACCTGCCCGACGGGCGCACGGTCCGCACGTTCGACCTCGCCATCGAGACCGCCAACGAGCTGCGCGCCGAGCGGCTGCTGTCGGCCACCTATCCCCTGTTCGACCACGTCGACGCCATCGCCCACGCCGCCACCGCCGGCCGCCGCGGCGCCGTCAAGATCGCATTCGACCTGCGCAAGGAAGACACCTGATGCCACGCCCCGGATTCGTTCTCGACGTCGACAAGTCGACGCCCCCCACCCTGTTCTGGCACGGCGAGGGCTTCCGGCTCGAGAAGCTGCCCGCCGACCGCTCGCGGGTCATCTACGCACCCGAGCCGCACGACGCCATCGACGACATCGACGGCGCGATCCGCACCTCGCTGCTCAACCCGATCGACATGGACCCGCTGCCGTCGCTGCTGTTCGCCGGCATGAAGCTGACGATTGCCTTCGACGACGTCTCCCTGCCGCTGCCGAAGATGCGCCGCCCCGACCTGCGTCAGCGGATCATCGAGCAGGTGCTCACGATGGCCGCCGACGCCGGCGTCGACGACGTGCAGCTCGTCGCTGCGCTCGCACTGCACCGGCGCATGCACGAGTTCGAGCTCCGTCATGCGCTCGGCGACCGGGTGTACGACGCGTTCGAGCCGCGGGGCCTGCTCACCCAGCACGACGCCGAGGATCCCGACAACCTGGCGTTCCTCGGCACCACCGATCAGGGCGAGGAGATCGAGATCAACAAGCGCGCCGCCGAGTCGGACCTGCTGATCTACGTCAACATCAACCTCGTCGCCATGGACGGCGGGTGGAAGTCGACCGCCGTGGGCCTCGCCAGCTATCGCTCGCTGCGCCACCACCACAACCCGACCACGATGGAAGCGTCGCACTCGTTCATGGACCAGCACGCGTCCGAGCTCCACAAGAGCACGTGGCGGATGGGCAAGGTGATGCGTGACCACGGCCCCAAGGTGTTCCAGATCGAAACGACGTTGAACACCGACACGTTCCCGCAACCGTTCGAGTTCCTGTCGAAGCGCGAATGGGAGTGGAACGCCAAGGACCGGGCGCTCTACCTCGGCACCGCCAAGTCGGTGGCGAAGCTGCCGGCGCGCACCGCCCGCAAGATCTTCCACGGCATCGAAGCGCCGCACCAGATGACCAGCATCCAGTGTGGCGAGGTCGAGGCGGTCCACAAGGTCACCACACAGCACGTGTACGACCAGCAACTGGTCGAGGTCGAGGGCCAGACCGACATCCTCACGATGGGCATCCCGTACATCTGCCCCTACAACGTGCACTCGATCATGAACCCGATCCTGGTGATGTGCACCGGGCTCGGCTACTTCTTCAACCTGTACCGCGGTAGGCCGCTCGTCCGTGAGGGCGGTGTGGTGATCCTCACCCATCCGACCACCAACGAGTTCCACCCAGTGCACCACCCGAGCTACATCGACTTCTTCGAAGAGGTCCTCGCCGACACCAAGGACCCCCACGTGATGTCGCAGAAGTGGGAGCAGCAGTACGCCGAGGACGACTGGTACCGCCACCTGTACCGCACCACGAACGCCTACCACGGTGTCCACCCGTTCTACATGTGGTACTGGGGCAGCCACGCCATGAAGCACGTCGGCAAGGTGATCATCGTCGGCGGCGATGCGGCCACGGTCCGCAAGCTCGGCTTCACGCCGGCGTCGACGATGAACGACGCGTTCGAGATCGCCTCCGACACCGTCGGCCGCTCCCCCACGATCACCCACATCAAGACGCCGCCACTCTTGATCGCGGACGTCAAGTAGGGCGATCTCGATGGTCGACCGGAACCTCCAACGAGCCCAGCGCGCCGCAGGCGTCGCCGAGGACGCGGTGCGGCGCGCCACGATGCCGCTGCGCAACTTCGGGTTCCCGTACCGGGCACCGACCGTTCCCCGCGGTGTCGAGGTGCCACCGGAGGCCTCCGGTCTCGGCGCTCACTACGACACCGAATGGGCTCGGCGCCCGTTGGCGTCGTCGGTGCGCACCGTGATGGTCGAGGGCCCGGTGCGCCTGGCCGCCCGGGTGCTGGCGTCACCGGAGATCGTCGGCACCGACCGGCTCGCCGACCTGACGACGCTCGAGGACCCGCCGGCGGTGATCTTCGCACCGAACCATCACAGCCACCTCGACACGGGGCTGATGATCCGCTCGGTCCCCGCAGCGTGGCGGCACAAGCTGGTCGTTGCCGCTGCGGCGGACTACTTCTTCGACAAGAAGTGGAAGGCGGCGCTGTCGGCGCTGTCGCTCAATGCGATCCCGATCGACCGTGAACTCACGGGCCGCAAGTCCTCCGACCTGGTCAAGGGCCTGATCGACGACGGCTACAGCCTGGTGATCTACCCCGAGGGCGGCCGATCGCCCGACGGATGGGGCCAGGACTTCAAGGGCGGCGCTGCCTACCTGTCGGCACGCACCGGCGCTCCGGTGGTGCCGGTGTTCATCGACGGCACCGGCGCGATCTTCGGCAAGGGCATGAAGCGCCCCAAGCCGGGCCGCACCAAGGTCGTGTTCGGCGCACCGTTGCGGCCCGAGCCCGACGAGTCGACCCGCCGGTTCACCGCCCGCATCGACGCTGCGGTCACCATGCTCGGCGACGAGGCGATCACCGACTTCTGGACCGCCAGACAGCGCTCGGCCGCCGGCACCAATCCGCCGCTGACCGGCCCCGATCACACCGGGTGGCGACGCGACTGGGCGCTGGCCGAGCGCCGCAAGCTCGGCACCGCCGGCCTGCGCCGCCGACAGCAGCGCCGCTGGCCCGACCTCGGCTGAACCACGTTTGCGCAGCATTCTGGCTGGAACGGGTCGTCCGAATCCGCACACAAACGTGAGTGGCCTAGCGTGGAGGTCGTGCAGCAACAGATGCGGGTCCAGTGGGTCGGCCATGCCACCGCGCTGATCGAGGTCGGCGGCCACCGCATCCTGACCGATCCGCTGCTGACCCGGCGCGTCGCCCACCTCCGCCGACGCCGAGAGCTGCCGACGCCCGATGTCGCCGACGTCGACACGGTCCTGCTCTCTCACGCGCACCTCGATCACCTCCACCTCCCGTCGCTGCGCAACGTCCACCCGAACACCCGCTTCATCACACCGTTCGGTACCGGCCGACTGCTGCACGCCGCAGGTTTCGACGACGTCACCGAGGTGCGCGTCGGCGACACCGTGCACCTCGACGGCCCGCTCGTCACCGCCGAGGTCGTTCCCGCAGCCCACAAGCACGGTCGCGGGCCACACAGCCGGGTGTCCGCTCCTCCGGTCGGCTACGTCGTCAGCGGCCCACAAGGCGACGAACGACGTCGCGTCTACTTCCCGGGCGACACCGACCTGTTCGCCGGGATGGCCGCGCTCGACGACATCGACGTCGCCCTCTTGCCGATCTGGGGGTGGGGGTCGTCGCTGGGGGTCGGCCACCTCGACCCGACCCGAGCGGCAACCGCGACGGGGTTGATCCGGCCCGGCATCGTCGTGCCGATCCACTGGGGGACCTACGCTCCCGAAGATGGACGTCGTCAACTCCCCCCGTGGTTCGAGACACCGCCCGACCAGTTCGCCGCCGCGCTCGCCGATGCCGATCTGTCCAGCCATCTCCACCTGCTGCAACCCGGCGAGTCGGTGACGGTGCCGTGACGCCACCATCGATCCTGCGCCTCGCCGTCGCCGTGACGTTGGCGGCGCTCGTCGCCTCGTGCACCACCGAGGAGCAGTCCACCCCCCGGCCGACCCTCACCTCCACGACATCGCCCACCACCGAGACGACCGCGACCGTCGACACTGCGCCGCCGCCCGAGTCGACCGCCGCCGTGGCCCCCGAGACGACATCTGCTGCCACCGTGGCGCCCGAGCCGACCGCTCCGCTTCCCGACGGCCCCGCCGACACACTCGTACCGCTGCTGATCGGCGGCGCCGACTCTGCCGGATGGCTGTTCCTCGGCGCGTGGCAGCAGGACCGTTGGCAGGAGTCCTTCGACCCGAGCGGCAATCCGATCCGTCCTGGCATCGCCGCAGGGACTCCGTTCGTGGTCAGCAATCTCGACGGCGAGACGCCCGTCGTTCTGGGCGACAACACCGAGGCGTGCTTCGACGAGCGCGTCGGGCCGGCGATCGAGGTCGACGTGGCGCCCGCCGATCCGCCCGGCTTCGGCTACAACGCGGTCGCCGTCCCACAGGTGCCATGGACGCTCAAGCCCCGACCGGTCGCCGTCACCTCGACCGCTCCCGACGCCTACCGGGCTCTCGGCGCCGCCGCCTTCGACGACGAACCCGTCGACGGCGCGTCGGGTACCGTCGAGCAGCTCGTCGTGACCGACCTCGACGGCGACGGCGACGACGAGGCCCTGGTGTCGTTCGAGTTCATCCAGCCGAGTGCCGGACCGGGAGCAGCGGGTGACCTCGCCGCCCTCCTCGTGGTCGATGCGACCACCCGCGCTGCCGAGACCGTGCTGTTGTCGGCGGTCCCCGAGCAGGACCCCGACGCCGATACGGCGTCGTTCGAGATCATCGAGCGCTACCGGATCCTCGACGTCGTCGACCTCAACGGCGACGGGCGCATGGAGGTGCTCGTGCACGCCTGGTACTACGAAGGCGCCGCGGTCATCGTCTACACCTACGCCGACGGCCAACTGACCGAGGTGCTCGCCGCAGGCTGCGGCGCCTGAGCATCACCAGGTGTCGATGTTCGGTCGGCGCGGCGGCGCCAACGGGTCGGTGGCAGCACGGTGCGTTTCGGGGGCGGCATCGAAGATCGTCGTGATCCAGCGACGGGTGTCGATGGGGTCGATCACGTCGTCGATCTCGAAGAACGACGCCACGCTGACCGCCTTGCCGTGCTCGTACATCCGGTCGACCATCTCGCGGAACAGCACCTCGCGTTCGGCGTCGTCGGTGACCGCGTCGAGCTCCTTGCGGTAGCCGAGACGGACAGCGCCTTCGAGTCCCATCCCGCCGAACTCTCCGGTCGGCCACGACAGGCAGGCGATCGGCGCCTTGGTCGTGCCGCCCATCATCGCCTGCGCTCCGAGCCCGTAGGCCTTGCGCGTCACCACCGACACCATCGGCACCGACAGGTTCGCTCCGGTCACGAACAGCCGGCTGCAGTGGCGAACGAGCGCGGTGGCCTCGATGTCGGGGCCCACCATCATCCCCGGCGTGTCGACCAGCGTGACGATCGGCAGGCCGAACGCGTCGCACAACTGCATGAACCGGGCGGCCTTGTCGGCGCCGTCGGAGTCGATTGCACCGGCGAGGTGGCCGGGGTCGTTGGCGATCACTCCCACCGGGCGTCCCTCGATCCGCGCCAGGGCGGTGACCATGCCGATGCCGAACTCGCGCCGGAGCTCGAGCACCGAGTCGGTGTCGAAGAGGCCCTCGATCGCACGCCGGATGTCGTAGGCCCGCAACCGGTCGACGGGCACGACATCGCGCAGGGCCGCCTGATCGGGAGCCGACCAGGTCTCGGTGCGACCCTGGAAGTACGACAGGTACCGTTTGGCCACCTCGACCGCCTCGGCCTCGTCCGCGACGACGATGTCCACCACCCCGTTTCGGCGTTGCACCTCGATCGGGCCGATCTCGGTCGGCTCGAACACGCCCAGGCCGCCCCCTTCGATCATCGCCGGCCCGCCCATCCCGATGTTCGAGTCCGCCGTCGCGATCACGACATCGCAGCACCCGAGGATCGCCGCGTTGCCGGCGAAGCAGTACCCCGAGTTGACGCCGACGAGCGGCACGGTGCCCGACAGCTCGGCGAACCACCGAAAAGCCAGGCAGTCGAGGCCGCTCACCCCGATGCCGTCGGTGTCACCCGGGCGACCACCGCCGCCCTCGGTGAAGAACACGATCGGGAGCCGGAGCTGCTCGGCCACCTCGAACAGGCGGTCCTTCTTGCGATGGTTCTGCGTGCCCTGCGTCCCCGCGAGCACCGTGTAGTCGTACGACACGGCGACGACCTTCGACGCCCTGCTCGCCGAGCCGGTGCCGAACAGCTCGCCGTTGACCTCACCGATCCCGCCGACCAGGCCGTCGGCAGGGGTCGACTCGATCAGGTCGTCGACGCTGCGCCGGCGCCGTTGCGCAGCGATCACCAGCGGGCCGTACTCGACGAAGGTGCCCTCGTCGACGAGATCGCCGATGTTCTCCCGAGCGGTCCGGCGCCCCCTCGCCCGGCGCCGCTCGACGGCCTGCGGCCGCTGCTCGTCGAGTCCGACGGCGTGACGGCCGATCACCTCGCGCAGGTCGTCACGCTCCAAGCCCACAGGAGACCTCGGTGCAGTCGTCGCCACCGGGTGGGCGCCGTGAGTGCCGACCCCCTCGACGATGCGGGCGAACTCCTGGCCGATCACGACGGTGTCGCCGTCGCTGACGGCGAGCGACTCGATGACGCCGGTGACCGGGGCGAGCACGTCGTGGTGCATCTTCATCGACTCGACGAGTGCCAGGACGTCGCCGGCGTCGACCGATGCACCGACGTCGACGAACAACCCGACGACGGTTCCCTGCAGCTCGGCGGTGACGCTGACGTGGTTGGCCATGGCCCTGGTCTAGTCAGTTGGCCCGGTCGGGCGAGCGTTGGAACGTGGTGATCGACTGCTCGCCCATCACCAACTCGGCGGCCACGGCTGCGAAGAGCGCCGGCACGATGAAGCCCGGTTGACCTGTGGTCTCGGCGACGAACACCACGGCGGCGAGCGGGACGCGATAGCCCGCACCGAGGAATGCAGCGATGCCCAGCAGCACATACAGCGTCGGGTCGAGCGGGTTGACGATGTCGCCGACGCCACGCCCGACGATCGCCCCGGCCACCACCAACGGCACGAACACGCCACCCACGCCGCCGCCTGCCAACGTCGTCGCCGTGGCCAGACAGCGCAGCGCGAACACCGCAGCGAGCAGCCACAGCGCGTGTTCCTCCGAGAGCCATCGGATCACCTCGTAGCCGGTGCCGATCGTGAGGCTCTCGCCGGTCAGCAGACGGCTGATCACGAACAGCCCGGCCAGCACCACGCTCGCACCGAACACGCGGAGCGCCACCGGTCGATACGTCACGGCCTTCGCATACCGGATCAGCCGCGAGAACGCGCGGGCGCCGATCGCACAGAAGATCCCGATCAGGATCGCACCGCCGAGGTCGCGGTACTGGAACGTGGCGCTCCGCTCGGTCTGGAACACGAAGATCGGATTGGTGTTGCTCAACGCCACGAACACGAGGTAGCCCGATGCGCTCGCCACGAGCGCCGGCAGCAACATCCGGCGCGCCATCTGATCGCGGAACGGCACTTCCAAGGCGAAGATCGCTCCGGTGGCCGGCGCCTTGAAGATCGCTGCGACGCCTGCGGCTGCACCCGCAACGAGCAGCGTTCGGTGGTCGACTCCTCGGAACGCGGAGGGCAGTCGGCGCTGGATCATCGCCCCCAGCGCGGAGCCGCCGTACATCGAGGGACCCTCGAGTCCCATGGCGCCGCCGGAGCCGAGCGTCGTGATCGCCGCCGCCATGCGCCCGATGAACGCGCGCGGTCGCAGCGGGTACTCCGGATCGTGGAACGCCCGGAGGTACTCGTCCGACGTCGCCGGTGACGCTCCGTTGCCGAGCGTCTTGAGCAGGATCGCCGACAGCAGCAGCCCGATTCCCGGAGCGATCGCGCCCACCCAGAGCGGCCCGTGCAGGATCCACTCGAACACCAACTCGACCACGACGTACTCGAAGAAGCGGACGAACAACCCGGTGACCGCGCCGGTGACCGCTGCGAGCAGCACCACCTCACGGGAACGTCGGACCAGATCACGGAACTCGCCCGTGCGGATGTCGAACGTGGAGGGGCGCCATCCCAACTTCACCCGGCTGCTCCACACGACGGCTCAGTGTAGGCACGACCCCGGCGAGGTCACGGTACCCTCGACGACCATGTCGGTGGCGGTGGTGACAGGGTGGTCGGATCCCACCGACCTACGAGCGGCAACGATCGCAGACGGCGACGTCGCAGCGTGAACGAGCCGGGCAACAGGCTCCCGGTCGGCGGGGTGGACATCGACTTCATCGCGCCGAGCGTCGCCGCGGATCTCGTCGCGTCCCGAGGCGTCCGCGGCGACGTGCATCTCTGCAACGCCTACACGCTCGCCCTGGCCGACGAGCGACCCGACCTTGCCTCGAGCCTGGAGGGAGCGGCGTTGAACCTTCCCGACGGCACGCCGCTCGCGTGGATCGCCCGCCGCCGGGGGATCCCGGATTGCACCCGCGTGTACGGCCCGGACCTGATGTGCGACGTGCTCGATCGCGGTCGATCGTCAGATCTCGGCCACTACCTCTACGGCAGCACCCCCGAGGTGCTCGCAGCGCTCGAGCAGCGCATCGGCGAACGCTGGCCCGGTGCCCGCATCGTCGGCAGCGAATCGCCCCCGTTCCGCGAGATCACCGACGACGAGCTCGACGCGTCGCTCCAAGTGGCACGAGCACGCGGGGCCGACATCGTGTGGGTCGGCATGGGCACGCCGAAACAGGATCTCCTCGTTCGGCGGATGGCCGAACTCGGCGATGCGACCTACGTGGCAGTGGGTGCCGCGTTCGACTTCATCGCCGGCACGAAGAAGCAGGCGCCGGCGTGGATGCAGCGAGCCGGTCTCGAGTGGCTGTTCCGACTGCTCACCGAGCCACGTCGGCTCGGCCGTCGCTACCTGGTCTACAACGCAAAGTTCCTGCGCCTGCTGTGGCGCACCCGACGCCGCTGAACCTCGACGCAGTGCGCGTCGTCAGCTCCCGGTGGCACCGCCGACGAGTGCACGCGGCGTCTTGGCGAGGATCTGCAGATCGGTCCGCAGCGACACGTGGGCGACGTAGGCCAGGTCCCACTGGCCGTTCTCGTGCATCGGGCCGGCCCCCCGCGCCGACACCTGCCACAAGCCCGTGAGTCCGGGCTTGACGAGGTGACGCTGGTGCAACACCGGCGGATACTGCGCGACCACCGAGTCGAGTTCGGGCCGCGGTCCGACGACGCTCATCTCGCCGCGCAGCACGTTGAGCAGCTGCGGGAGCTCATCGAGGCTGTACTTGCGGAGGAATCGTCCGACCGGCGTGTGGCGGGGATCGCGCTCAGATTTGTGGGTGCGGCGACGATCGTGGATGACGTCGAGACGTTGACCGCGTCGATCGGGGCGCATCGTGCGAAATTTGAGCACCTCGAACGGTTGACCGTCGACACCGATGCGCCGTTGGCGGAACAACACCGGCCGCCCCATGCTCACTGCGACGACTGCGGCGATCAGCACCATCGGGATCGCAGCGACGACGAGTCCGCCCAACGCGAGCGCCCGGTCGAGCGACGGCTTGACGAACCGCACGTAGACGCCGCGAGGCTTGTCGACGCGTGGGAGCGCCGCGATGATCGCCGCCGACGGCGTCGTGTCGGACCAGGCCGTGGACGGCTCCGGTCGCCGCAGAGCTGCGGTCGACCGCAGGTCCGGGTACGCCGATGCCAGAGGCACGAGTTCGCTCGTCATGTTCCGCCTTCCGTCAAGCCACGGAGCGTGAGGTCACTCTCCGTGGCGATGATTCCGCCACCGGTCACGATTCGAGGGGCAACGATTGCCCTGGGAGCCATGTACGGCTTGAGTATTGTCGCACTCGACGGGTCGATCCGGCAACCACTTGACCAAGACTTGACGACCACTCATGGTGAGCTTTTTCACCGGACGGTACGATCACCCGCCATGTCCACCAGCGTCGTCGACGTCGTCCGCCCGATGGGCCGAACCGTGGTGCGTGCCGCAGCCATGGCGACGGCCGATCTGCGACCAGCTCCCGACCTCGTGATCATCGGCGTGAAGCGCGGTGGTACCACCTCGCTGTTTCGCGATCTCGAACGCCACCCCTCGATGTGCCCGCTGGTGCCGTCGGCACGACGACTCCCACTGCGCGAGAACCAGAAGGGCGTCCACTACTTCGACAGCGACATGGCGAGGTCCGATCGGTGGTACCGCAGCCACTTCCCGACCTCGACCACACGGTGGTGGCGCACACGACGCGTCGGGCACGCCTTTGCCGCCGAGGCCAGCCCGTACTACCTCTTCCACCCGCTCGCTGCGGCGCGAGCGGCCGACGCCCTCCCGCTGACGCACTTCGTCGTCGTACTGCGTGACCCGGTCGAACGGACGGTCTCGCACTGGGCCGAGCAGACCCGCAACGGCGTCGAGACGCTCACGCTGCGCGAGGCGCTCGACGTCGAGGACCGGCGGGTCGGTGACGCTGGCGAGCGACTGGCCGGCGGAACGCTCGGGGAGAGTCACGCCCACGAGCAGCAGTCCTACGCGGCGCAGAGCCACTACGCGGCGTCCCTCGACCGGTGGATCGAGGCGGTCGGACGCCAGCGCCTCACCATCGTGTACTCCGAGGACTACTTCGCTGATCCGAGCCGGGTGATCGCAACGGTGCTCGACGAGGCCGGACTGCCGCCATTGCCGCACGAGCAGCAGTCGGAACGACGCAACGCCGCCCCCCGACCCGCGGCGCTCGACGCCGACATCGACGCCGAGCTCACCGAACGCTTCCGACCCGACGTGGCCGAGCTCACCGACCGTCTCGGCCTTGCACCTCCCTGGCCGCGTTTCGCCGCCCCCACGACCGGCGAGTGACCATGCGCATCCTGCAACTGCACGCGCGCTATCGGGTGCGCGCCGGCGAGGACACGGTGGTCGACAACGAGGCAGCGGCACTCGCTCGCGCCGGACACGACGTCGTGCAGCTGACGGTGGACAACCCCACCGAACCCCTCGCCACGATCTCGGCGCTTGCGCGCAGCATGCACAATCCGTCGAGCGCCCGGCGGGTCCGCGAGCGGGTGGAGGCAGTTCGACCCGACGTGGTCCACGTCCACAACACCTGGTTCGCGCTGTCGTCGTCCGCGGTGGCGGCCGCCGCGAGCACCGGCGTGCCTGTCGTGATGACGCTGCACAACTTCCGGATCGGCTGTCTGGGCACCGATCTGTTCCGTGACGGTGCGGTGTGCACGGCCTGCGTCGGCCGCAGCCCGCTTCCCGGGGTGCTGCACGGCTGCTATCGAGACTCCCGCGCCCTGTCTGCCCTCCAGGCGGCCGAGATCGTGTCCACCCGTCGACGTGGCGTGCTCGACTCGTCGGTCACCCGATTCATCGCCCCATCGCAGTTCATGGCCGACCGGCTCGCCGACATGGGGATTCCCGGCGAGCGCACGATCGTCAAACCGCACTTCGTCGACGACCCCGGTCAGCGCCGTCGGGCGCCGTCGAGCTCCGGCGACATCCTGGTGATCGGGCGGCTGGCCCAGGGCAAGGGCGTCGACACACTGCTCGCCGCATGGTCCTCGCCGAGGCAACGACGCTCGGACGAGCGCTTGTGCGTGATCGGAGACGGCCCGCTGGCTGCTCAACTCGAGCGTGGACGTGGCCGACGACGTCGAGATGCTCGGTTGGCGCGGTCGCGACGAGGTGACGGCGCGGATGTTGGACGCCCGGGCGCTGGTGGCGCCATCCGAGCTGTACGAGACCTTCGGCATGGTGCTCGTCGAAGCGATGAGCGCCGGACTCCCCGTGATCGTCACCACGGCAGCCGGTGCGGCAGCGATCGTCGAGCCGCCACCCGAGCTCCTGGTCCCGCCGCGACAGCCGGCGGCCCTCGCCGCTGCGCTCGATGCCCTCGATGATCGAACCGTCGATCGTGCCGGTGTCGCGAACCGGCGCCGATTCGAGCAGCACTACAGCGAAGCGGTCGGCGTCGCCGCGCTCGAGGCCGCCTACGGCGACGCCATCGCCGCTCGGGAACGACGGTGACGACACTTCGTCGATTCCCGCTCTCGCGTCGCTTCGTCGTGGTTGCCGGCGCCGGTCGACGCGCCAGGCGGATCCGCGCCCTTGGCGGGACGTCCGACTGGCGGCGCCATGGCGCCGATCTGCTCGGCGCCGCCGTGATCTTGGCGGCCGGCACTCGGGCCCTACCGCACACTGGTGGCTGGCGCTGGCCGGAACTCGACGTGTCGGCCATCGAACGGCAGCTGCGCGACGTGCTGCCGGGGCTGCGCATCGACGCCGCAGCGATACCTCGCCAGCCCGAGCGCGACCGCCTGTCGCTGCTGTGCCACATGCCGTGGCAGTCGTCGGAACTCGACGTCGTGGTGAAGCTGACCCGAACATCCGATGGTCTCGACAACGAAGCTCGTGTCCTCTCGCTGCTGACCGAGATGCCGCTGCCGGGTGTCGCCACGCCGACCGTGCTCGCAACGGGTCAGCTCGACGGCGACATCGCGTTCCTCGCAACCGACGCGTTGGGCCTCGATCGGCAGCGGCCGGCGATCGACGAACCGCTGAGGAGCTTCGAGCGCGACCTGGCCGAACGGCTCGCGTCGCTCCCCCGGCCACCGGGAACACCCGCCGACGCCGTGCCCGTGCATGGCGACCTGGCGCCGTGGAACCTGCGCAGGACCGGGCGTGGACTCGTGTTGTTCGACTGGGAGGAGGCCGGCTGGGGTGCGCCCGGCTCCGACCTGGAGTTCTACCGACGATCGTGCGACGAACTCCGCTCCGCTCGGTTCGGGTCTCGGATCAGGCCACGTCGGCTCTGATCGACGCCGATCTCCTCGACACGTTCCCGGCCGCGTCCAACGCCTCCACGGCAATGAAGTGCGTCCCGGAGCCCAACGTCGACAGATTCACCGCGAGCTGATCACCCGGCACCAACACCACCTCGACGTTGTTGCGCAACACCCGATACGACACCACACCCACGTTGTCCCTCGACGCCGACCACGACACATCGATCGTGCCATCGCCCAACACCGACACCACCAGATCACGCGGGCCCGGACGGACGCTGGGTATCCAACTCCGCGGGCGGCACCACATCAGCCCTGATCGACGGCGTCCGCCACGACTCGTTGCCGGCTGCATCCAACGCCTGCAGCGCGATGTAGTGCGTTCCTGAGTCCCAACGTCGACAGATTCACCGCGAGCTGATCACCCGGCACCAACGCCACCTCGACGTTGTTGCGCAACACCCGATACGACACCACACCCACGTTGTCCCTCGACGCCGACCACGACACATCGATCGTGCGATTGGCCAACACCGTCACCGCAAGATCACGCGGCGCCGACGGACGCTGGGTATCCAACTCCGGCGGCGGCACCACATCAGCCCTGATCGACGCCGACCTCCTCGACACGTTGCCGGCCGCGTCCAACGCTTCCACGGCGATGAAGTGCGTTCCGAATCCCAACGTCGACAGATTCACCGCCGAGCTGATCACCCGGCACCAACACCACCTCGACGTTGTTGCGCAACACCCGATACGACACCACACCCACGTTGTCCCTCGACGCCGACCACGACACATCGATCGTGCCATCACCCAACACCGACACCACCAGATCACGCGGGCCGGTGGGACGCTGAGTGTCCAGCTCCGGCGGCGGCACCACGACCGCCGCCAACGACGGGGTCCGCACCGACACGTTGCCCGCTTGGTCCAACGCCTCCACGGCAATGAAGTGCGTTCCGAATCCCAACGTCGACAGATTCACCGCCGTGTCGGTCCCGGGCACCAACGCCACCTCGACGTCGTTGCGCAACACCCGATACGACACCACACCCACGTTGTCACTCGACGCCGACCACGACACATCGACCGTGTCGTCGTCCAACACCGACACCGCGAGATCACCCGGCGCCGACGGAGATTGCGTGTCCAACTCCGGCGGCGGCACCACATCAGCCCTGATCGACGGGGTCCGCAACGACACGTTGCCGGCTGCATCCAACGCCTCCACGGCAATGAAGTGCGTTCCGAATCCCAACGTCGACAGATTCACCGCGAGCTGATCACCCGGCACCAACGCCACCTCGACGTCGTTGCGCAACACCCGATACGACACCACACCCACGTTGTCACTCGACGCCGACCACGACACATCGACGGTGTCGTCGTCCAACACCGACACCGCGAGATCGCCCGGCGCCGACGGAGATTGCGTGTCCAACTCCGGCGGCGGCACGACATCAGCCCTGATCGACGGCGTTCGCCACGACTCGTTGCCGGCCGCATCCAGCGCCTGCAACGCGATGTAGTGCGTTCCGAAGCCCAACGTCGACAGATTCACTGCGAGCTGATCACCCGGCACCAACGCCACCTCGACGTTGTTGCGCAACACCCGATACGACACCACACCCACGTTGTCACTCGACGCCGACCACGACACGTCCACGGTGCCATCACCCAACACCGACACCACCAGATCACCTGGCGCCTTCGGTCGCTCGTTGTCGCTGGGGATCAGCGCGCTCGATGTCGCCGAGCGGTTCCCAGCGGGATCGACTGCCCGGACGAAGTACCGGTCATCAGCGGTTCCGGTGGGGTCGATGAACGACGACGCGTACAGCAAGGGGCTGATCACGCGGTCGTTGCGAAGCACCTCGTAGCCGAGGAACCCGGCGCGATCGTCGACCGAAGGAGTCCACGACACGCGGACACCCTCCGCCGTGGCCGGGCCCGCCGTCGCTGCGCCAGGAACCGTGGGCGCTGCCGTATCGCGTGGGCAGAACTTCGAGAAGCTCTCGAGATATTGGCGCTGGCCGTTGACGAACGGACCGCCGAGCATGTCGCCCCCGAACCAGAGACACCCCTCGACATCGGTGTGCAGCGCCCATGCGCCCGCGGTGTAGGCCGAGCCGAGTCCGGGCACCCAATCGCGTTCGTAGCTGCGCGTCACCGGGTCGAACATCCCGATCCAGTTGTAGACGTCGGTGCGCGTGTAGTTGTTCACCGACGGCCAGGTCGTGGCATCGGTGTAGATCCAGGCGTTGCCGTGGCTGCCCTGCATCACTTTGTCACCGCTGAGTTCGATCACCTGGGTGTCGCCACCCTGATCGGTGGTGACGAATCCCTTCAGGTACTGGTGGTCGCTGGCGCGGTACGCCTGGGTGTCGTGCTCGGAGCCACCGTTCCACACCTCGTCGCCGAGATCGAGCACCGCGAACTGGTACCGACGGGTGTTGTTGGAGGTGGTCCAGACCTCCTCGGCGAGACCCGGCACCATGTCACCGGTACTCGTGGTGAGGGTGGCGACGCTTCGCCGAGCAACACCGTTCACCCCGTTGAACCTGCCGACGACCTGCACCGTGTCGCCGAGGGCATCGACATCGAACGGCACACCGTCGACGTTGGGGCGGAACGATCGATCGGGGTCGCCGTCGACCACGGAGACCTTGGCCAGACGCCCCATGCTCAACGAGCGCGTGGGCCCGGCGATCCGGGTGAAGTTCCCACCGACGTAGATCGAGTCGCCTTCCCGATCGAGCGAGTACACGACCGGCCGAATGGTCGTGCCGCCGAGCGTCAGCGAGGCCTGCCAGGTCGGATCGACGGCACCAGTGATCGGGTCGAGCGCGACGAGACCCTGCGTGTTGGCAACGCCGTCGACATTCGTGAACTGACCGCCGACGATCAGGCGTCCGTCTGCGATCTCGACGTCCCAGACGGTGCCGTCGAGTTGCGGGCGGAACGAGCTGATCCAGGCACCGGTCGCGCGGTCGAACGCAGCGAGGTACGAGTGGTTGACCAATTGGCCCGTCGAGGCGTCGCGCACACGGGAGAACTTGCCGCCCACGTACACCCGGTCGCCAAGACTGGTGATGCCGAGCACAGGAGCACGCAGGTTCGGCTCGGAATCGCCGAGCGAATTGAGGCCGATCACGCCACCGGCGATCTCCTCGGGTCGGTCGTCGAGCATCGGCGTCAAGGTTTGCGCCGCCAGCCCCTCGTCAGCGATGGGCGCCGCCACCGGTGTGGTCAACGTCGGTCGCAGGAACAGCTGCGTGAACGGAAGCGCCGAGTTCTCGTTGTTGAACTCCCACAGGTAGGACGTGTCGTTGCGTTGACCGTCCACCGAGCCGCGGTACGAGAACCCTGCCTGGCGACCGTGGCCGCTCCACGAGAACGTGAACCAGCCGTTGTAGTTCGTCGCGCTCCGGTTGCCGGCGCCGACCTCGCCCGACATACGGATGCTCGAGTCCTTGGTGTTCGATCCGGTACCCACTGCGCCGTCGATCGAGAACGAGGCCAGGCGGTGGCCACCGTCGAGCGCCCACGACCATGCACCGAGGTCGAGGAAGTTCCAGCGCACCTCCTGCCAGGCAGTGCCGTTCGTGTTCCGGGCGCGTCGGATCCGCAGCCCATCGGCGAGGTCCTTGACGTCGCCGCCGCCGAGCAGGGCGTCGATGACCTCTGACGAGAGCGCTGCGGGCGAGAACGCACCCGGGCCGGTGACGACCTCGACCAGCCGCTGCGGGGTCTGTTGGCCGTAGTCCCGGAACGTCCATCCGTCGCGGCCGCGACCGATCATGACCCACCCACCGCCGTCGGTCGTCATGTCGCAGTAGAACTGCTCTGGCCGCACGAGTCCGTCGTTGCGCAACCAGTACACGCCGTCAGCGCTCGCGGGATGCGCCTGCTTGATCTCCCAGCACGACGCAGCGGCGTCTGCCGAGGTCGTTCCACTCAAGGGCACCCGGACGGCGACCGCAGGATCGACGACCGGGTCGGGCACCTGAGCGACGGCGGTTGCCTCGCCGACGATCGCCGCGCCGGCGCCGAACGAGGTGATGGCGAGGAGGGCCATCAGGGATCGGGCCCGCCGCCCGATCCCTGATGACGACCGTTGACCGGCGTCGAATGCTCCGAGTTCGCGATTCCGCCACATGACGTTCTCTTTCCGCCCGCTCTCGAACAGGTCTCCGGTGGTTTCCGGACGAGACAGTACGACCGCATCGACCTCTGTGACCACCAAACGTGGTCAAGATCGGGGCGAACACCACACTCTGTGTGGTTTTCGGACAGCGCAACGTGGGAGCGCCCGGAGTTTCGTCAACAACGGCTCAAGCGCGAGGCCCGATCGGCCGACAGAGGTGTGATGGATCCCCTGCACACCCGTCTGTCCTCGACCCGCGAGGCTGGTCGGCCATGAGTACGACGATGACGGAGACCAGCTCGATCGGACCCGTCGAAGCGTTCTGGCGGTACCGGGCGTGGACGGTGCCCATCACGGTCGTCATCGGTCTCCTGGCAGGGCTGTTCGCACTGGCCAGCAGTGGCACCAACACGGCGACGACCACCCTGTTCCTGACCGACCCGCGCGGCACACCGGTGTTCCGCGACGGGTCGAGCGCACCGACCGACCTCGCGCGCTATGCCCGCCAGCGCGCCGAGTTCGCCGACTCAGCCACCGTGCATCTCGCGGTCGCGGAGTCGATCAACGCCCAGCGCGACGCGCTCGCTGCCAACGGCAGCGAGGGCGACATCCCGAGCGACGAGACGGCGGCATCGATCGACGACGCGGTCTCGACGGGAACGACAGCGAGCGCGGATGTCCGTATCGACTGCACCGCGGACTCCGAGCAGCGAGCCCTGCTGATCTGCGACGAGGTCGTTGCGGCGTTCCTCACCCTCACCGAGCAGGACGTTGCCGAAACCGCCGATGCGACCATCGCGGCGTTCCTCGTCGAGCGTGAACGTCTCGTCGCAGAAGACGGCGGCCAGAACACGATCGACCAGATCGACCTCCAGATCGCCGAGGTCCGCTCCGAGGCCGCCCTGTTCGGCGACGGGGTGGAGTTCGTCGAACCGGCCGAGGTGCAGGTCGATGCCCGGATCCTGCCGGCACTGCAGTACACGATCGCAGCGACGCTGTTCGCCGCATTCGCCATGGCGATCATCGCGTGGTTCCGCGCCGGCCGACGGCCGGTGGTCACCTCCAGTTCGGATGCCACAGCGACCCTCAACGCGCCGCTGCTGGGCGAGATCACCGAGCCGCCGGCCCATCTGTTCGCTCCGGCGGAGCCGCCAGGCGCCTCGTACCAGCTCCTGGCAACCAGCCTCGGAGCGGTGCATCCGTCAGGCGGCGTCGTGCTCACGGCGACCGCCGTGCCGAGCGCCGAGACTGCCGAGACGGTGGCGCGCCTCGCCGTCGCCGCAGCGCGCGAAGGTCGTAGCGTCCTCGTCGTCGACGCCAACCTCCGCGACCGGAGGATCAGTCGACTGTTCGGCTTCGAGCAGGCGATCGGCGGACTCACCGAGCTGCTCGCCGGTCTCGCCTCGATCGACGACGTCCGTCGCACCGTCAGCGTCGGAGGCGAGGCCACACTCGACCTGCTCACCGGCGGCCGCTCGGTCGACGATCCGGCGGGGCTGTTCCGTTCGCAGGCCGCTCGCGCCACGCTCCACACGCTGCGCGACCGCTACCAATTGGTGCTCGTCAACGTGCCTCCCTTGCTCGCCGTAGCGGACGGGTCGGCACTCGCCGGCGAGTCCGATGGCGTCATGATGATCGTCGAGCGCGGCACCGACGCTCGAGATCTCGACATCGTGCGCCAACGCCTCGACGTGTTGCGCACCGATCTGATCGGCGTGGTCTACGACCACCGATCGCACGAACACGGCGGGTGACCGTGAGCCGCCGCCCGCTCGGCGCCATCGTGTCGCAGATGACGGTGGCGGGCACCAGTCTGCTGATCGCGCTCATTGTCGTACGCGAGCTCGGGGTGTCGGGCCTCGGAACGTTCGGCCTGCTCTTTGCCGTTCTGCTGACGGTCAATGCCGTACAGACCGGGTGGATCGGCGACTCGCTGACCGTGCTCGATCGCTTCGATTCGGGGATCCGGAGAGCGCTCTTCCAGTCGCAGGCGATCTCGGTCGTGGCGATCTTCGTCGTCACGTGGTCGGCGGCGCTGCTCGTCGATGGCGTCGACGGCGCGACCGCCGTTCTGTTCGCCATTGCATCGGTGGCGTGGGCGCTCGAGGAGACCCTGCGCCGGATTCTCATCGCCCGGCGAGAGTTCTGGACGCTCGTCGTGAACGATCTCGCCTTTGCGGTCGGCTCGCTCGGCCTGCTCGGAGCGGTCATCGCCAGCGGGGCGGCCTTGACGCTCGACACCGTGATCATCTCGCTGCTCGCCGGCTCGACGGTCGCGATCGGCTTGGCGATCATCCAGCTGCCGCAGATCGAGCTGCTCCGGGGTCCTGCATCACCATCGCGCATGGCCGAACTCGCTGCGTTCGCCGGCTGGCGCGCCGTTCAGGTCGGACTCCGACCTGCAAGTCAGGCCCTGATGCGAGTCGTCGTTGCCGTGACCCTCGGACTCGAAGCGGTCGGCGTGCTCGAGGCAGCCCGCCTGCTCATCGCTCCGGCACTGACCGTGGCCAATGGCGCCGGCATGTTCTTCCTGCCCACCTACTCCGACCAGCTCCGCCGACGGGTCCGTCTCTCGCCGAGCGTCGGTGCCGCGATGCTGTTGGTGGCTGCAATCTGCGTCTCCTACGGGCTCTTCGCAGTTGCACTGCGCGAGCCGCTCGCCCAACTGCTCACCGGCGGCGAAACGGTGGTCGCGACCCTCGGTGTCGTGTCGTGGTCGCTCTTTTCGATCGCGTTCGGGATCGGCCTTCCGGTCGGCGCGGCGAATGTCGCCGCTGGCCGATCGAAGCAGACCTTCATGATCAGGCTGCTCGACGCAACAGTGGGCAGCACGATCGCTGCGCTCATCGCCGTGTTCGGCTGGGTCGAGGCCGTCCCGATCGGCCTGGCGGTCGGGGCGTTCGTGGGCGCGGCGTTGTTGTACCGAGCCGTCCAGGCCGACACCGGCCACGTCGGCACCGCCGACGCAACGAGCGCCGCCGGAGTCGAGGCGGCCGACGGACCAGATGAGACACCGGTCGAGCCGCTCGAGGAGACGACACACTGGAAATGGTCGCCGATCGAGACGATGACCGGTGCACCTGCGACACCGAAGCCACCGCCACCGCCGACCCGCCCGGTGCGAACAGGAGCCGTCGCCGGGACCACTCCACGGGTCCGCACGGACGGTCGCCCTCGTCGAACCGACTGGAGCCGGGAGCTGCTGTGGATCACGCCGCTCGTCGTCATCGTCGCCATCGAATACAAGTTCCGTCGACGCAGCATCGACGATGCGCTGTCGGGTTCGATCGACTTGATGATCGCCGTCGAGCTCGTCACGCTTGCCGTCGTCGGCACCTGGGCGCTGTGGCGTCTCATTCCGTCCACACCGCGCATCGAACCACTGATGATGTTGATGTGGGGCTACATCCTGACCACGGCCGCGAGCGCCATGTACTCGGCGTTTCCCATGCTCGCCCTCGCACGTGCCGTCGAGCTGATCATCATCGGCACCGTGGTGCAGCTCGTGTCGAGCCAGGGCAGCTTCTCCACGATCAGCCGTCTTCTGCACGGCTGGGTGGCGTTGATCTCGCTGTCGATCGTGGCGGGTCTCGCCTACGTCTCGCCGAAGAGCGGGCCCCAGGAGGGACGATTCACGTGGCTGTCGGTCCACAGCGTCAGCGCCGGCTCGATGTTCGCGGTGTCGGTTCCGATCCTGTTCGGCTTGTGGCTCGCCGCCGGTCGACGGCCGCTTCCGTGGCCGCGATGGGTGTACGGCGGACTGCTGGCAGCGCAGATCGTGTTTCTGCTCCTCACGCGCACCCGAGGGTCCATCGGCGGCGTGCTCGTCGCGCTCGCGGTGATGACCTGGCTGTCGTCCGGACGCAGGGCTCGACCCGAACTCGTCCTCGGTGCGCTGATCGCCGGTGGCGCATTCGCACTCGCGTTCGGTCGCCAGATCCTCGAGTTCCTCACCCGCGGCGAGACCGTCGACCAACTCGGCACGTTCAATCGCCGCACGGAGATCTGGACGCTCGCCTGGGAGTCGTTCCTCGAGCGGCCCTTCTTCGGCTTGGGCTTCAATTCGGCCAAGGGCGTCTTCTTCGACGAGACCGGACTCGGCGGCGCGCACAACTCGGTGATCAACGTGATGATCGACGTCGGTCTCGCCGGGCTGATCTGGTGGCTGCTGCTGGTCGGGGCGGCCATCGCACTGCTCATCCGGCTACGCCGGATCGAACGCCGATCGCCGGTGCTCCTGGCCGGCGCCACCGGGACGGCGCGCCACGACCAGCTCATCCTGATCGGGGTGTTCGTGGCGCTGCTGATCAACAGCATCACCACCGAGGGGCTCGGCGCCGGCGTCAACGTGATGGCGATCTGGTGGTTCCTGTCATGCGCTTGGCTGACGCTCCTCGACGCCGACCAACGACGAGTTGTCCGTCGACGGGCCGTGCGACGAGCGCCCGAACCTGCTGCGACGACCTGAACGCGGCCTACGCTCCCCGCCATGGCACGAGTCGTCGTCACGGGTGGAGCAGGGTTCCTCGGATCGCATCTGTGTCGGGCACTGCTCGAGCGCGGTGACGAGGTCGTGGCGATCGACAACCTCGTCACGGGTTCGGTCGACAACATCGAGGAGCTGTTCGGTGCCGGGTTCACGTTCATCGAACACGACGTCAGCAACTACGTCTGGGTGCCCGGCGAGGTCGACGTGGTCATGCACCTCGCCAGCCCGGCGAGCCCCGCCGACTTCGAACGGATCCCGATCCAGATCCTCAAGGTCGGCGGGCTCGGCACGCACAACACACTGGGACTTGCGAAGTCGAAGGGTGCCACGTTCTTCCTGGCATCGACCTCGGAGGTCTACGGCGACCCGCTGGTGCACCCGCAGCCCGAGGAGTACTGGGGCAACGTCAATCCGATCGGCCCGCGCGGCGTCTACGACGAGGCCAAGCGCTACGCCGAGGCGATGACCATGGCGTATCACCGCCACCACGGCATCGATGTCCGCATCGTGCGGATCTTCAACACCTACGGCCCGCGGATGCGGCCCGACGACGGGCGTGCGGTGTCGAACTTCCTCGTGCAGGCGCTCCGAGGCGAGCCGATCACGATCTTCGGTGATGGTTCGCAGTCACGGTCGTTCACCTACGTCGACGACGAGATCCGGGGGTTCCTGGCACTCCTCGACTCGGACCAGAACCAACCGATCAACATCGGCAACGACAACGAGTTCACCATTGCGCAGCTCGCCGAGCTGATCGTCGAGGTCACCGGATCGTCGTCGGAGGTCGTCTACCTGCCGCTGCCCGTCGACGACCCGACGCAGCGCAAACCCGACCTCACCAAAGCGCGCACACTGCTCGGTTGGGAACCGACGATCCAGCTGCGCGAAGGCCTCGAGCGCACCGCCGAGTACTTCACGTCACGCCTCGCCTGAACGGCGAAAGCCGACGGACGTCAGCGGCGGCCGACGCCGTCGTACTCGAGGCCGGCTTCGCGTACGAGCACGGGGTCGAGCAGGTTTCGGGTGTCGACGACGGTGACCGGGCGCGCCACGCGCGCTGCGAGGCTCGCCAGGTCGACCTTGGCGAAGTCGGGCCACTCGGTGAACACGGCGATCACGTCGGCGCCGTCGGCCACGTCGAGCGCGTCGGTGACCAGCTCGATGCCGGCGAGCACGACGCTCTGGTGCGGCGTGAGCTCGCCCACCGTCGTCGGGTCGAACGCCCGAACGGTGGCGCCGAGGCCACGCAGCTCCGCGATGATCGCCAGCGCCGGCGACTCGCGCAGGTCGTCGGTGCCGGCCTTGAAGGTGAGTCCCAGCGCACCGACCGTGACGCCGGCGAGGTCGCCGTCGTGTCGACCCACTGCGCTACGGATCTTCGCGACCATCCGTTCGAGCTGCTCGTCGTTGACGTCGATGACGCCGCGCATCATCGTGAAGTTGTAGCCGTGGTCCTCGGCGATCTTCACGAGCGCGCGCGAATCCTTCGGGAAACAACTCCCGCCCCAGCCCGGTCCCGGTCGCAGGAACTGGCTGCCGATGCGCTGGTCGGATCCGATCCCATCGACCACGGCCGCCACATCGGCGCCAACCGCCTCGCACATCGCCGCCACCGCGTTGACGAAGCTGATCTTCATGGCCAGGAAGCCGTTTGCCGCGTACTTGATCGTCTCGGCCGACGCAGGATCGGTGATCAGGATCGGGGTGTCGATCGTGGCGTACAGCTCGGCGACACGCTCGGCGGCGCCTCGATCGGCGCTGCCGATCACGACCCGATCGGGATGCAGGAAGTCGTGGACCGCCGTGCCCTCGCGGAGGAACTCGGGATTCGACACGACGAAGACGTCGCTGCGTTGCAGCACCCGTTCGACGGCCAGCGTCGAGCCGACCGGCACGGTCGACTTGTTGACCACCACCGCTCCCGGCTTCAACACCGGCGCGATCTGGGCGGCGGCGGCCTCGATGTAGCTGAGGTCGGCACTGCCGTCGTCACCCTGCGGCGTGGGCACGCACAGGAACACGATGTCGGCGCCCTCCGCGGCAGCTTCGGCGCCGAGGACGAACTCGAGTACGCCTGCGGCGCGAGCGTCGTTGACGATGGTCTCGAGGCCCTCCTCGACGATCGGGATGTGACCGTCGTTCAGCATGTCGACCTTGCGCGGATCGATGTCGCCACAGACCACGTGGTGGCCGAGGTGCGCGAAACACGCGCCCGTGGTCAACCCGACATAGCCGGTTCCGACGACACCGAGACGGATGGGTTTCGACATTCGGGCAAGGCTATCTGCTGAGGTGCGTGAGATCAGGCGATCCGTCGGTCTGGCATCCCGTGTGGATGACGACGGGTTGGGTACCGTCGCTGCCGTGGACCCCGAACTCGAAAACGCGTGCGGGACCGACCCGAATTGGATCTGCGAGAGCGTGTTCGACCTCACCAACGGGAATCGGTTCCTCGCAGAGACCGCCGAATGGTTGGTCGCCATCATCATCATCCTGATCGCCGCCTGGATCCTCTCGCACCTCGCGCGGCGCTACCTCGGCCGAGTCGTCGCCCGAGTCGTCACTCCCGACACGGCGTCGGCAGCCCGACAGATCCAGAAGCTGGGCGATCGGGCCACCACACTCGTCGCCGAACCGATCGGCATCACCCGGGACGACCCCCGGCGCCAGGCCCGCCTGCAGTCGATCTCCCTCGTCGTCGGGAGCACCGCGTCGGTCATCATCTGGACGATCGCCATCATCATGGCCCTCGGCGAGCTCGGCGTGAATCTCGGACCCCTGATCGCCGGCGCCGGTATCGCAGGCGTGGCGCTCGGCTTCGGTGCCCAGAGCCTGGTCAAGGACTGCATCTCGGGGCTGTTCATGCTGCTCGAGGACCAGTACGGCGTCGGCGACGTGGTCGACCTCGACGAGGCCACCGGTGTCGTGGAGAAGATCTCGCTGCGCACGACCGTGTTGCGTGGCATCGACGGGACCGTGTGGCACGTCCCCAATGGCGAGGTCAGCCGCGTCGGCAACAAGTCGCAGTTGTGGTCCGTGGCGCTCGTCGACGTCGACGTCGCCTACGACTGCGATCTGGCTGCGGCACGTCAGGTGATCCTCGACTGCGCCACCGGACTCGTCGAGAGTGACGAGTGGTCCGGCTCGATCATCGACCCACCCCAGCTGCTCGGCGTCGAGGCGCTGGGCGCCGACGGCATCACGATCCGCATCACCGTCAAGGTCCAGCCGGGCGCGCAATGGGGCCTCCAGCGGGCGCTGCGAGAGGCACTCAAGGCCGCGCTCGACGATGCCGGGATCGAGATTCCGTTTCCGCAGCGAACGATCTGGGTGCGCCGCGATGACAGCGAGGGGGCTCCGGGCGTCTCCGGCGACGATCCCCTCGGCACGGCATCGTGATGCCATGATGACGCCCATGACGTTGGGCGTTGTCGGACTCCTCGCACCGGCATTCACGGTCGGTTGGTTGCTGATGAGTGCGTTGTTCGTCGCTGCGGCCTGGGTGATGTTCGTGCGAACCCGCGACCGTCTGCTGCCACCTCGTCCTGACGCCGACGAGGTCGCCGGCGCCCTGCGCGCCGATGCCCCGGCCGTGGTGAACCTGCTCGCCAACGACGCCACTGTCACGGCGGCCGGTTTCCGCGCCACGATGATCGACCTGGCCGCCCGTGGCTGGCTGCGCATCCTTCCGCCCGAGGACGACCTCGAGGAGCTGGCCCGGGTGCGGCCGGCAGCAACGGCGTACCAGGGCGACGCACTGCGCCCCCACGAGCGGTTGGTCCTGCAGCACGTGCTCTCTCGGTTCACCACCGACCGCGCCATTCCTGCGCGTTACCTCGCCGTCGACATCCGTGGCTCGTGGTGGCGCCGATTCAGTGGCCTCGTCGTCGACGAGGCCGTCCAGGCTGGCCTCGTCCGCCGTCGGTGGGCTGCAACCGATCTTGTCGTTCCGGGCGCGCTGTGGGCCCTCGCGGCGCTGTGCTGGTTGTTCGCACGCAGCACCGGCGACACCGACGTGGCGGTGATCGATTCGGTGAGCGTCCGCCTCGTCGGCTGGACGTTGGCGGTGCTGCTCGTCGTGGGCGTTGTCCACGTCATCCGCCTCTGGCTCAGGCCGTCGTACACCCACACCAACGACGGCGTCGCAGCAACCCGGCGGTGGCTTGCGGTGCGTGAGCGTCTGGCCGCCAGCGGGTTCGCCGACCTGGCACCCAGCGCCGTGGAGACCGGCGACCGACGTCTCGCCTACGCCAGTGCGATGTGTCTCGCCGACGGCGCCGCCGTCGAGTTGCCGCTCGCCCGCGAGGACCACCACCGTGCGTGGAGCACGGTCGGCGGTCGGGCGCGGCTGGTTCGGGTGACCTATCCGGCGCGGGTCGGCTACGGCACCGCTCCGTTCGTCGCGATCGGCGTCGGGCTCGTGACCTGCTTCATCGGGCTCCGCGTGCGTTCGTGGGCGAGCGACGTGGCGCGTGGCGACGCCTTCGACTGGGTCTACGAGCAGTTCCCCTCGCAGGACTGGCTGATCGCCGACGTCGCCACGGCGGTGACGTTCCTCGCCTACGTCCCGATCGTGTTCGGACTCTGGATGGCGCTCGCCGGCGCGTTCGACGGGTTCAACTCGGTCGAGCGCACCGGTGCCGTGGTCCGCACCCGCCGGCCCGCCGAGGTGTCGCCGCTGCCGAGACGGCTCCAGCGGACGCTCGAGCGCGACCGGTATCGGGTGTATCTCGCGGTCGACGACGGCAGCGCCGACACGATCCGGGCCTGGAAGACCGGCGAGCGTCATGCGATTCCGCAGGGTGCACGGGCGACGGTGGTTGCGAGCCCGGTGCTCGGACACGTTCGTCGCACGAGCCCGGTCGGCCATGTCCTCGTCGAGTAGCTCCGTCCCTCCGACCGCCAGTGAGCGCAGCGCGGCTCAGCGGCTGCCGACGCGCCAGAATCCTGCCTTGAGGTAGCTGCCCTCACGGAACGTGACCGGGTGGTCCACGTCGTGGCCGGTGCGTGCGATCTCGGTCAGCGGTCGGCCCGCTGCGACCGCAGCGTCGAGGACCGTGTCGAAGAACTCCTCGTCGGTGACCCGGCTCGAACACGACGCCTGCACCAGCATTCCGCCTGGGCGCACGAGGCGCAGCGCCAGATGGGTCAGCCGGGTGTAGGCCCGCAGCGCCCCTTCGACGTTCGCCTGGCGCTGCGCGAACGATGGCGGGTCGACCACCACCACGTCGTAGGTGGTGCCGGCTCGAGCGAGCTGCACCATCACCTCGAACGCGTCGCCGACCTCGGTCGTGAACGCGCATGCCCGGACGGCGTCGAGATCGCGGTTGAGCGACATGTTGTGTTCGGCGGCAGCCAAGGTCGGCGCCGACAGGTCGACGGCGTGCACCGATCGCGCTCCCCGGCGGCGGCGTGCACGCTGAAGCCGCCGGTGGAGGCGAACACGTCGAGGACATCGCGTCCCGCCGACATCTCGCCCACCCGAACACGGTTCGCGCGTTGGTCGAGGAAGTGCCCGGTCTTCTGGCCGGTTCGTACGTCGGCGTCGAACTGCAGGCCGGCCTCGACGAATCGGACCGGGCCATCGGGCAGGTCGCCGGCGATCACGTCACCGTCGGAGAGTCCGAAGGTGTCGCGCGTCTGCAGGTTGCGAGCGAGGCGCAGCACGACGGCGGTACTGCGGGTGACGTCGAGGAGCGCATTCACCACGGCGACGAGGTGGGGGAACCAGACCGCCGAGTAGAGCTTGATCACGAGGACGTCCGCGTAGCGATCGACGACCAGACCCGAGACACCATCGTTCTCGCCGTTGAGCACGCGGTACGCAAGCCGGTCGGCGTCGGGGGCGGCAGTGAACCGTTCCCGGACTGCCAGTGCCGTGTTGATGGTCGCTCGCCACCAGTCGGCATCGATCGGCGTCGGCTTGCCGACGTGGAGGACCCGGAACTGGATCGGCGAGTCGGGGTCGTAGAGCGCGAGCGCGACGAACTTGCGGTCGTTGTCGAAGATCACCGACAGATCGCCGGTCGTCGCCTCGTGGCTGATCGAGGTGACCGACTCCTCGAACACCCACGGGTGACCCGCCCGGATGTGTCGGAGCGCGTCGGGCGTCACGCGCACGGCGAGTCGCTTGTCGTTCGGCCGCGGGATGCGCAGCAGCCGACGATGGAGCCGGGGGCGTGTCACGGGTGGAACGACGCGACGACACCGACGTCGGGCGTCACCTCGCCTCCGTAGACCGATGCCCACGCCGAGGCAGGTCCATCGGGGCCCCGGCGTTCGTCGATGGACATCCAGGAGCGGCTGGCCTCGATGAACTCGTGGGTCGCCTCGGTGGTGCGGCGTCGGTACTCGGCAGCGCCCCACGCTTCCACGAGGCGGTTGAGTTCCGTCGGCGCGAAGAAGAACTGCGGCGTCGGGCCGGGCAGGGGGCCAGCAGCGATCGTCGGCACGGCGTCGTGGTGGCTCCGCCCGATCATCATCGAGTGCTTGATCCGGTCGCCCAGGCGCTGGTGCACGGCTGCCAGCACGTTCGGGTTCCCGGCCATGTCGATCACCACGCTGTCGACCAGCGAGAGACCCGTGTCCGGGTCGTCGATCTCGTCGTAGGTGACCACCGTGTCGTAGAAGCCGAGGGAGCGGACGAAGTCGGCGTTGGCCGCCGAGGTGAGCCCGACGACGGTGAGCCCGTCACGCTTGGCAGCGCGCTGGCTGAATCCGATCGCCGTCTTCGACGAGGCGGACAGCACGATCACCTGCTCCACTCCCGAATCCGGCGGGAACTCGTCGGCGAGGAACTCATCCGCGAGAAATCCGGTGAGCAGGAGGACCCGCAGGAGCGCATGACGGTCTTCGCCGTCGGGCGCGTCGTCGTGGAACGGGTCGAGGTCGGTGCGGCTGTAGCTGCGATAGATCGGCGCGTGCGCCTGACGGTGATCACCGTCGTCACGAAAGCCGTCGCGGGTCGCCGTCGCGGTGAACGTGACGGTCTCGGCCATCGGGAACCATCCGTGATACCGGCCGCCGACGGGCAGGTCGGCAGTGCGCGATTCGACGATCTCGGCGTAGCCGACCGCTGGTACCCGCCCCCACGTCGACGGGTCGGACGACGGGAAGAAGTCCCAGTAGCCGAGCATGTCGCCGGCGCCGGCGTAGCTCACGTTGTTGGCCGTGACTGCGAATCGGTCGATGCGCAGGCGGATCTGGCCGTCGAGGAGATCGGTCGAGCGGTTCGTCGTGGACCTCGGCGTCGCCGATCGACGACTTCGCGGATCTCCAGGACACGGTGGTGAGCGTCGTGGTTGCTGTCGGCCATACTGCCCAGCATGCCTGATCCCGCCGCCTCCTCAGCACCTGGTCCGCTCGCACTCAGCACGCTGTTCGGCCTCGACGGCAAGGTTGCCGTCGTCACGGGTGGCTCACGGGGCATCGGGTTCATGATCGCCTCGGGCCTGGTCGCCAACGGCGTGCGGGTCTACATCACCGCCCGCAAGGCCGACGCGTGCGATGCGGCCGCGGCTGAGTTGTCGCAGCACGGCGAGTGCATCTCGTTCCCGGCCGACCTGTCGACCGAGGAGGGGCTGGCATCGTTCGTGTCGGCGCTGACCGAGCGCGAGGACCAGATCGACATCCTCGTCAACAACGCCGGCGCCGCCTGGGGCGCCGATCTGGGCGAGTTCCCCGAGATCGGCTTCGACAAGGTGCTCGACCTGAACGTCAAGGCGCCGTTCATGCTCACCCAAGCCCTCCTCCCCCAGTTGACGGCGGGCGCCACCGCCGAGGATCCGGCGCGGGTGATCATGATCGGCTCGATCGACGGCATCCGGGTGCCGGTCGGCAACAACTACTCGTACTCGGCGTCGAAGGCCGGCATCCACATGATGGCGCGTCACATGGCTGCGCATCTGGTGGGCGAGCACATCACGATCAACTCGATCGCGCCCGGCCCGTTCGAATCGAAGATGATGGCCTACCGCCTCGACGATCCCGACAGCCGCAAGATGGTCGAGGCGAGCGTGCCCCGCAAGCGCCTGGGGTCGCCGGAGGACATCGCCGGCACGGTCATCTTCCTCGCCAGCCGTGCCGGCGCCTACACCACCGGCGCGGTCATCCCCGTCGACGGCGGCATCTCCACGCTCTGACATGCTCCAGCGATGAGGGAACACGCCATTCCAGGCAGCTTCGACCCCGACGATGCACGCGTTGGCACCGCAGCCAACGGCGGAGTCGCCCGCACCGAGATGATCGAACACCGCGCCCGGTTCGAGCGTCGGCTCCACACGGTCGCCGACGGCGTGTGGTGCGCGGTCGGCAACGGGCTCTCGAACCAGACGTTCGTCGAGGGCCCCGACGGCCTGATCGTGATCGACACCGGTGACTCGAACGAGGAGATGGCGTGGGCGCTCGGGCAGGTTCGCGAGCACACCGACGCCCCGGTGGTCGGTGTCGTCTACAGCCACTTCCACTATGTCGGCGGCACGCAGGCGCTCGTCGACGCAGGCGCTCCGGCATCGCTGCCGATCTGGTCGCATGCGGGACTGATGGGCAACCGCAGCCGCCAGTCCGGTGAGGTCGGGCCGGTGTCGCAGTACGGACTGGTGCACCAGTTCGGTCTCCTCCTGCCGACCGACGGTCCCGATGCACTCGTCAGCGCCGGCCTCGGCCCTGCGTTCCGGATCCCCGAGAACGCCCCGTTCACGGAGGGGTTCCTGCCGCCCACCGACACCTTCGACGAGCCCGTCGCGATCTCTCTCGCCGGGCTCACGGTCGAGCTCACCCCGGCCGAGTCGGATGCCACCGACTCGATCACGATCTGGTTCCCCGAGCTGTCGGTCGCCGTCAACAATCTGGCGTGGCCGGCGCTGTTCAACGTGTTCGCCATTCGCGGCGAGGAGTACCGGGACCCGCGCGTCCTGCTCGCCGGCTTCGACCATCTGATCGGGCTCGGGGCATCGCACCTCGTCGGCACGCACGGTCCGCCGATCAGCGGCGCCGAGCACATCCGCATCGAACTGACCCGCAGCCGAGACGCCATCCAGTTCATGTGGGACCAGACGGTGCGGGGCGTGAACAAGGGCCTCGTCCACGGTGAACTGACCGAGTTCGTCCAGCTTCCCGACATGTACGCCGAGTCGTACTTCCAGTCGCAGCTGTACGGGCTGGTCGAGCATCATGTGCGCCAGATCCACACCGGACTGCGCGGTTGGTTCGACGGCGACACCGCGCAGCTCTTCCCGGTGCCGCCCGTCGAACGAGCCCAACGACTGATCGACGGGTTCGGCGGCGCCGACGAGGTGCGCCGCCAGGTTGACGCAGCGATCACCGACGACGACGTTCGCTGGGCGCTCGAACTCGCCACCTGGCTGGTGCGCGTCGACCCGGATCACGTCGACGACCGTCGCCGACTCGCCGCTGCGCTGCGGACCGTCGGCCGGCGAACCACCGCTGCCAACATCCGGAACTGGTGCCTCACGAGAGCGGCGAACTCGACGGCGACCTCGACGTCCGACGGTTCCGTCGACACCGTTTCGCCGAGGAGCAGATCGCAGCGGCCGACGCTTCCGAGTTGGTGCATGTCCTGCGGGTGATGCTCGACCCCGGCCGCTGCGGCGGCGCCGAGCGTCACGTTCGGGTCGAGTTCCCCGATGACGCCGCCGGGCTGCAGGTCCGCAACGGGGTCGCAGTACCCACCGATGGCGCCGATGCCGACGTGGTCCTCACGATCGGGCGTCGCGTGTGGGGCGATGTGCTCAACGGGAAGCGAACGATCGACGACGTCTTCGATGCCGACGAGGCAACCGCCACCGACGAGGCCGGCGTCAACGAACTGCTGTCATGGTTCGAACTCGCACCGAGCCGCTGAACGTCGCGAGGCCGTCCACCGGCGTCGCTGAGCATCCTCGGCCCGTCGCTCGGCTCGTGGCATCATCCAGTCGCCCGAACGAGAGGAGTTACCGAGGTGTCACGACGAAACATGATCTGGCTCGCCGTGGTGATCGCTGCCGGCGTGATCTCCTGGCTCGCTCTCGGCATCGTCGCTGGACTCGTCACCGCCGCAGTGGTGCTGGCCATCAGCGAGATCGTCGAACGCCGGGCGCGTGCGCAACGTCGACGGGCGGCGACGGTGGACGCCGACGTCACCACGTCGCATCGATGACGGCGTCAGGCCTCGTTGTGGAACCGTGCGGGCACACGACGGTCTGTGCTCAGTCGCCGCGTCGGGTGAATGCGAGGCGGACTCCGAGTCCGACGATCGCCAGACCGCCGGCGGCACCCACCAACTCGAGGCGTCGCGGTGACCCGACGAACCACTGGCGGGCAGTGCCGGCAGCGAGGCCCCACACGCTGTCGGAGGCGAGCGCGATCACCGCGAAGATCACCCCGAGCGCGAGCATCTGCACCCCCGCGGGCGCGCCACCGGTCACGACGAACTGCGGCAGGATCGCCGCGAAGAACACGATCGTCTTGGGGTTGGCTACGCCGACGACGAACCCGTCGACGAACAGCGATCGGTGGGCGACGACATCCGTACCGTCGACCGCGACCGAGACCTGCACGTTGCGGCGGCGATGGATGATCGCTTGCACCCCGACCCAGATCAGGTAGACCGCACCGATCAGCTTGATCGCCGTGAACACCGCAACCGACCGCTCGACGATGGCGCCGAGCCCGATCGCGACGAGCACGACCTGCACGTAGAAGCCTGCGGCGTTGCCGGCCACCGTGACGAGTGCAGCGCGCCGACCGAGCGACAGAGCTCGGCCCACGACGAACATCACGCTCGGGCCGGGGATGATGATGATCGCAAAGGACACTGCGGCGAAGGCGGCGAAGGAACTGAGCGTCGGCACCGGCGCATCTTGCCCGACCCGGGGCACGTGATCCGCACCCATTTCGCCGCGGGCTGCCCCGGTGCCGGTCGACCGTCGAGCTTGCCACCACAGGACCGGATCCACTCGACGAGCTCGGGGCGACCCGCACTGTGCTCGACGCCGCCCCGATGCCGAGGGCGGCCAGCTTGTGCAACGACCGTTCGACGATCAGCGGATACCGCGGCATCCGGACGACGAGATCGACGCCGAGACGGCGACCTCATCGTCGTGCATCCGGCTGGGTACCGACGCAGTCTCGCGTGGGCTCAGTCGGGGAACTTGCTCGATATCCGCTCGACCGTACCGAGCGTGCGCATCGTCATCTCGCCGAGCAGCAACTCGACCTCACGGACGGGGAGCATCGAGGTGCTGACGCCCTCGACCGGAAGCCAGTACCACTCGCGCCCGATCACCCGGACCCGATCCTGCTCGGGCACCAGCGTCTCGAGACGGCTGACGGTCTCGGTCGGCGGAGCACTTCGCAGGAACGTCACCTGCACCTTGCCGGCGGTCGAGCGCAGCATCTCGAGCCGAGAACGGCGCGGACGCCACGACAGCAGCAACCTCGGCCGCCGACCGCACGAACGTCGGCGTCGCGAAACCGTACGCCGCAGCGAGGGCATCCTCGATCCGGCGCTCGGTGACCGCACTCGGCTCGTCACACCGGAACGTCACGTTGCCGGCCGCTTGGTAGGCGGCGACGTCGGTGAACCCGAGGTCGACGAACGGCTCCAGCAACTGCTCGTTGGTCAACCGCCGGTTGCCCGTGTTGATCGCCCGCAGGAACGCGAACCACCGATCCTCGCTCACCCCACCGACTCTGCCACACCGAAGCGATGAGTCTTCGCGCGACCCGTCCGCGCGGAAACTCATCGCTTGGGGTTCGGGTTACGAGGCGAGGCTGGCGGCCAGACGATCGATCGTCGGCCGCACGATCATCGTGTAGGTGTCGGCGATCGCCGGTTCACGGCTCGACTTCTGCGCTTCGAGCCGGGCCGGATCCATCACGACCGCCATGAACGCTGCCTTGCTCGGGAACAGGTTGAATCGCACCTGATCCCAGCTACGACCGTCGCCGACGATCGTGCCCTCGGCAGGCGAACCAGCCCGAGATCCGCACGCCGTGCGGCACCGCGACCTCGGCGGCGGCACGCTGATAGGCGGCCATGTCCTCGGGCGTGATCGACGCCTTGGCGGCGTCGTGGTACTTGAGCACGTGGATCACCATCACCGGTCCGTCGTCGTCGGTCGGCGGATGGGGCACGTCGGCCCAGTCGGGCTGTTCGGTCCCATCGGGAACGCGATGGGCACGTCGATCGGTTGGCACCCGATCACGATCGTCTCCTGCATGCCCGCGTCCTTGTGAGCGTGCTGCTTCTGGAAGTCGGGCACGCGACTGCATCTCGATGAACGAGCGCCTCGTCGGGTACTTCACGACACCGACGCGATCCCAGATCGGCGAGTCGCCGAGCAACTGCTGCTCGACGTCACCGGCGAACACGAGCTCAGCGCCGACCCCGGCAAGCGATTCCAGCGGCGTGTAGAGGTCGTCGGCCTCGCGGCCGCTGATCGTCGACTCCCGACCATCGGTGTAGTCGGCGACCTCGCGGTACTTCATCAGGTTGACCATCCACACCGGGCCGTCGTCTTCCGGCGGCGTGGTTGCCAACCGCATGCCGTACTCCGGGTCGACCGTGCCGTAGCGGGGTGTCCGGGTGTCGGTCATGTGCGTTGTGCCTTCCGTGAGGAGCTGCATCATTTCCCGGGCCACCATCGGACCGGCATTCTGGTTTTGGCCGGTGACCAGGTTCCCGTCGACGACCCAGTGGTTGGCCAGCGGATCGCGACGAGCCGACTCGCTCTCGAACACGGCGCCGGCCGCGCGCAACTCGCGCTCGGGGTGTTGCGGCGTCGACTCGATGCCGAGTTCGCGCACCTGCTTGTCGGTGACGGCGGACACGCGGCGCCCCTCGACCAGCGGCTTCCCGTCCGGCGCGGTCGCCTTGAGGAGTCCGAGCGGCCCGTGGCAGATGCCACCGATCACCTTGCCGAGCGCGTTCGCCTCGGTGATCTTCTCGCCGAGCGCATCGGACGTCCCGAGGTCGAACGCGGCGCCCCACCCACCGGCGAGGAACACGATGTCGTACGACGCGATGTCGACGTCGGCGATGGCGAGCGAGTTGCCGACCTTCTCCCGCAGGTCGTCGTCGGCGAGGAAGCGATCGTCCTCGTCGCTGCGGATGACCGGCTTGACGCTCTGCGGGTCGACCGGGATCACCCCGCCGTTCGGGCTGGCGAGGTCGACGAACATGCCGGCGTCGAGGAACGCGTAGTAGGGCACGGTCATCTCGCTGGCGAACACCCCGGTCGCCTTGCCGATGTCGAGCACACCATGGTTGGTGCACACGATCAGCGCCCGCTTGCCGAGCAACTCGAACTCGCGGGCGTCGGGATCGGTCGGATGCAGGCCGAGCTTCTGGAGGCCCTTGCGCAGCAGCCGCGCCGGGGGCGGCACCCGCTTGGTCGCCGGGGCGCTCGGGCGGCGGCGGACGTACGGCCACGGCACGTTGCGCTCGGGCACCGAGCGAGCGCGCTCGCTCTTCAGGACCGTCTTCATGTGCTCGAACACTGCTCGGGCCTCATCGTCGCGCCAGTGGTTGACGTGTTCGATCGGGTCGGTGGTGAGGTCGTAGAGCTCCCACTGGTCGGCGAGCGGTTCGGTGCGGTACTCGTCGCCGCGCAAGCCGTTGGCGGCGAGGTGACGGACGCCCGGCTCGGTCCACGTCGCCGGGTCGTCGAACGTGCGGACCAGCTTCCACAGGTGACCCGCGCCGCCTGCGGCATCGGTCTCGTCGACCCGCACGACGATTCCCTCGAAGTTGGCGCCCACGTGTGCGGGCACCTTGATGCGCAGCGGTGCCGGCGGCTTGACCGTCCGCCCGATCCGGCGGGCGAATCCCGATGCACCCGAGTCGCCCTCGAGCATGTTGTCCCTGGTCAGGACATACACCGCACGGTTGCGATCGGGCGCCAGCGCGCCGTCGACGACGGGCATCAGGTTGCGGCCCGGCAGCGGATGGACCTCGCTGAACTCGGCTCGCAGCGTCTGGGCCACGTCGGCCTCGTCGATGCCGGCCGCCCCGAGCAGCGTCGGGACGAGATCGACGTGCGAGGTCGGAGCGTCATCGATCACCCGCGCCTCAGTCGGCTTGGCTCCGAGACGCACGACCTCGAACGGCACCCTGGTGGCCTCGTCGTAGAGGTTGAACCACTTCTGATGCAGCCCGCCGTGGGCGCCGAGCAGTTCGCCGTGGTCGACCGTGCGAACGACGACGGCCTCCTCGAACGCACCGCTCTCGTGGCCCGTCGTGATCGCTCGGCGCACCTGGTCGATCGGCGCGTCGACGTCGGCGTGCAGGCGGTAGTACAGGTCGCGGTACTCCTGGGCGTGATCGCGATACGACTTGCCGACGAGTGCCGCCGGGCCGTAGCCCGTGGGGTACGACTCGCGGTACGCGATCTGCGCAGCCGGCTTGCTGGCGAGATCCTCGTCGTCGGTGGGCGATGGGCCGACGTGCGGGGGGTCGAGTGGACCCGGCTCGATCGGCATGCCCTGGCGGATCCATGCCGGGAACAGCACGATGTCGTGCGGGTTGACGAAGCTCGCCACCAGCAGGAAGGGCTTGAGCGCCTCGACGTCGCCGGCCTGTCGACGGGCGTAGCGGTCCTCCAGCCACGCGACGACACGAGCGGCGATCAGCGGGTCACGTCGCACCCCGGCGTTGGCGAGCGACGGTCCGTGCGGCTCCGGGCCGACCCAACCGGAGAATCCGTACGGGCCCAACGGGTCGGCCGACAGGTAGCGCTGTACTGCTGCGTCATCGACCTTGCCGTCGTCGTCGTTGGTGGCGACGATCTCGCCGGTCGCGGCGTCGGTCAGGTCCGCGTGGCTGATGTGCCACTTGCCGTCGTAGTGCGTGTCGTAGCCGGCGGCACGGAACCAGTTGCCGAGCGTCGGAACTTCTCCCTCGGGCAGCCAGCGCAGCCGTGAGTCGTCGTGCAGTTTGCCGAGGCCGTCGGTCTGGGTCACACCGTGGAGGTCGGGATAGTGGCCGGTGAACAGCGTTGGCCGGCTCGGGACGCACGCCAACGAGCCGGTGTAGTGCCGTTGGAACGACACGCCGTGCTCGGCGAACCACTTCCGCCCGGTCAGCGTGTCGTCGCGCCACGCTCGCAGCGCATCGGATTCGTACGGTGGGGCCGCCCGCTCCTGGTCGGTCATGATCACGATCACGTCGGGCCGTGTCTGGCTCATGTCGGGGTTCCCTTCGAGTCGGAGGTGTTCGGGGCAGCGAGATGGTCGGCCAGTCCCGGCGAGCATCACGTCGGATGCCTTGGCGAGTCGATTGCCGACGAGCCGGGCGATGAGTTGTTGTGGCGGTCGTGGACCCACAGTCGACGTGGGTCGCCAGCGTCACGATGGTGCGCTCGCCGTCCGCCGGGTCGGCCCGCAGTCGCCATTCGTTGATCGCGGACTTCACCACCGGCGGCAGCCCACCGAGGTCGTAGGCCAGCCGCGCCGGCGGTTCCCACACGGTGATGCGTTCGACCAGGACGACGCGCCCTGCCTGCACCCGCCGGGCCCGGCCGATCATCTCGCCGTCGTCGGACGGATCGTCGAGCCAGCACGTGTGATCGGCGTTGTCGGCCCACACGGCGAGTCGGTCGAAGTCAGCGAGCACGTCCCAGACCCGCGTCAGGTGCGCCGGAATCGTGCGGGTTCGTTCGGTGGTGATCATGCGCGTGGCTCGATGACTCGTGCGGCCGGCATCCAATTCGGACCCGCTGTGGCGTCGATGCGCTCGACGAACCGATCACTCACCGGCTCCAACAGCGAGAGGAACCGCTCGGTCGCCTCGGCGCCGAAGCGGCGCCACGCTGAGGCCGAGATGTCGTCGAGGCGGTCCTCCAGCGACTGCCGATAGTCGAGACCGGCCTGGTTGACGACGCCGTCGGTGGCAAACCCCTTCGACTCGAGTGTCCGCAGTGCGGCGGCGATGCCGTCGTCGTCGGCGCCGCGGCTGCGCGGCAGCCAACCTTCGGGATAGTTCCGCCAGGCACCGTCGAGAACGCCCGCCTCGATGCCGCCGATGTCCTCGTTGATCTGGATTGCCCAGTGGGTGTCGCCACGCCACTCGCGGATCGAGTTCACCGCGAGCCAGGCCGACAGGAGCGCGTCGTCGGCAGGCCGAGGCCAGGCGCGAGTCGATGCGTACAGCACCCGACCAGCAACTGCGAGCGAGTCGGCGGCAGCCCACAGTTCGTCGGCCATCGCCGCGAGGTCGTCACAGATTTCGGGCGTGTACTCACGCAAACCATCGACGACCGCCGCGTCCCGCGCCGCCGCAGCAGCCTCGAACGTGGTGTTGGAGCGGCACAGGTCGAGGCCGAGGCCGACGAAGTCGGGATGGATCGAGTAGAACGCGGCAGTCACGACCTCGTTGCCGGCATGGCCGAGCGTGGCCCCTCGGCTGGCGATGTAGTAGCCGAGCCCGTCGGGCACGCCGAGCGCTGCGTAGTTGGCGATCGCGCGCGGATCCCAGTAGATCCACCCGATCAGCCGGTGCGACTCGAACGCCGCTCGTCGACTGAGATCTCGCCAGTCGGTGCTCATGTCGTCAGGCGCCGATGAAGTCGTTCAGCAGCTTGGCGAGTTCAGGGCCGCGATCTTCCTGGAAGAAGTGGCCGCCGCCCTCGATGGTCACGTGCGACTGCCCCTGCGTGCCTGGCACCTTGGCGAGGAACGGTGCGTCGCCGCCTTTGGTGACCGGGTCGCTGTCGCTGAAGCACAGCAGGAACGGCTTGTCGAACGTCGCCAGCACCTCCCAGGCGGCGAGGTTGTCGGCGCTCGCCGGATCGTCGGGGCTCGTCGGCACCAGTGTCGGGAAGATTCGGGCGCCGGCCTTGTAGCTGTCGTCGGGGAACGGTGCGTCGTAGCCGGCGATCACCTCGGGCGACAGGTCGGTGGTGGTGGCGGCGTTGATCAGGAACCCGATGTCGAACACCGGTGTCTCCTGCGCGAACTTCTGCCAGGCCATGAATGCATCACTCGCTGGTCCGTGACCGGTCGGCAAGCCGGTGTTGCCGATCGCCACCCGGGCATAGCGGTCGGGGTCGATGGCGAGCACCCGCAGGCCGACGAGACCGCCCCAGTCCTGGCCGAAGAACGTGATGTCGCGCAGGTCGAGATGGTCGAACACGCAGCTCGCGCATCCACTCGACGTGGCGAGCGTAGGTGTAGTCGCCTTGCTCAGTTGGCTTGTCGCTCCGACCGAAGCCGACGAGGTCGGGGACGATCACGCGGTGGCCCGCAGCGACCAACGGCGGGATCATGTGCCGGTAGAGGTAGCTCCACGACGGCTCGCCGTGCAACAGCAGCACTGGCGCGGCGTCGGCCGGGCCTTCGTCGAGGTAGTGCACGCGCAACGTGCCGCCGTCGCCATCGGCGACCTCGGCGTAGTGCGGCTGCGAACGGGTAACCGTCCAGCCCCTCGAATCGTTCGTCGGGTGTGCGCAGTACTTCCATGGTTCTTCCTCGATCTCTCAGGTGATCGTGATTCGGTGAAGGTCGTCGCCGAGTTCGACGCGACCGGTGAAGTGTTCGGCGGCCAGTTGGCGCCAGTCGTCGCCACCGCCGGGCGGGATCGGCGGGACGTAGTGCGTGAACACCAGCGTGTCGATGCCCGCCCGGGCTGCGGTCTGGGCGGCCTCCTCGGGTGACGAGTGATAGTCGAGCGTGTCCTGAAGTCGCGGCACCGGGATGTTGGTGATGATGTCCTTGCGGATCACTGTGTGCACGAGCGCTCGAGCGCCGACACACAGCCGGTCGAGACCCTCGCACGGCACAGTGTCACCGGCGACGACGACGGCCAGACCGTCGTGATCGAAGCGAAACGCGATACTCGGCTCGACCGGGCGGTGGTCGGTCGGCGCCGTCGTCACGCGGACGCCGCCAACGGACACATCGGGTTGCCCCTCGCCGTCGGTCTCGGTGATCTCCAGCAGCGGAGGCTGATCGAGATCGTGATGATGCGCGAGGCGGTAGCCGATGTCGGGGCCGAGCGAGGCGAGGATGTGGCCGACGACCTCCCTCGTGCCGGGCGGGCCGATGATCCGCAGCGGCGTCGGCTCGAACGTGGTGATCCACATCGCCGTGATCACGTCGTTGAGGTCGGTGATGTGATCGCTGTGCAGGTGCGTGATGCACACCGCGGTCAGCTGGCCGACCGGCACCCCTGCCGCCGCAAGTCGCATCAGCACGCCGCGGCCACAGTCGACGAGATAGTGCTCGCCGCCTGCCTGCACGAGCGTCGCGGGTCCGGCACGGTTCGGATCGGCGATCGGGCTCCCGGTGCCGAGAAGGGTGATGTCGACGGTCACTGGCGGCTCATCTCGGCTCGGGCGATGGCGTCGCGGGCTTCGGCGTCCTCGCGAGACAGCAGTTGGATCTCGATCTCGTGCAGCGTTCCGGTGAACGGGAACGGAGCGGCGTATCGCTGCGACACCGCCGAGCCGTGGTCCTCGCCGATGCTCGGCCCGACCGACGACATCATCGACATGAACAGCGGCAGTTCGACTGCCCCCGCCGGTGCGCCGTCGATGGCAACGTGCATCGACCCGGTCCGCGACGCACCGCGACGAACGCTGACGGTCACCATCACGTCTCCGTCCGGCAATGTCACGTCCGATTCGAGGATCGTGTGGTCGTCGAACGCGTTGTAGTCGACGACCAACCGGTCGTGCTGCACGAAGATCGACACACCGCTGTTCTCGGTGCCCGTTGCGTAGAGCACGCCGTCGTCGCCCGCCGACCGCGTGAGGCGGGCGGTGAGATCGAAAGCTCGACCCCCGATCGCCGCCGACGCCTGACCTGGCAACGGTGACATCGGCGGCCGATACACGTACCGCCGGTCGGTGGAATGCGGTGAATGGTCGCGGAAGCGGGCGCCGAACAGCTCGAACATCCGGTCGTCGAGCGGCAGCACACCGTGGCGTTCGGCCTCCTGCCACCACAGGGCCTGCAACTCGGCGAGGCGCTCGGGTTCGTCGGCGGCCAGGTCGCGGCACTCCGAGAAGTCGGCCGCCAGGTGGTAGAGCTCCCACTGCTCGGTGTCGTAGTCGGCTCCGGCTTGTCGTGCTTGCACACCGCCTTCCACTCCCCCGCCACGAGTGCCCGGCTGCCGCCCATCTCGAAGTACTGCAGCTGGTTCGTCGCAGGAGCAGCGGCGTCATCGAGTGCGGCGGCGAACGAGTGGCCGGTGACCGGCAACTGCTCGACGCCTCGGTACACCTCGGGCGGCGTGACGCCGACCAGCTCGTAGATCGTCGGTGCGATGTCGGCGACGAACGTGAACTGGTCGCGCCGGGCTGCCGGCCGTGTCGCCGGCGATCCGTTCGGGCCAGTGCACGATCATCGGCACGTGGACGCCACCTTCGTGGGTGTTCTGCTTGTACCACTTGAACGGGGTGTTGCCGCACTGCGCCCAGCCCCACGGGTAGTTCGTGTGGCTGTGCGGGCCGCCGATGTCGTCGATGCGCTCGACGGCCTCGTCGGGCGTCTCGAAGATCCCGTTGAAGAACTTCATCTCGTGCATCACACCGAACGGGCCGCCCTCCTGCGAGGCGCCGTTGTCGGCGAGCACGACGAGCACCGTGTTGTCGAG
>CAVQSI010000012.1:0-13172 GCA_963715825.1 Ilumatobacteraceae bacterium | reverse complement strand
CCACGACGGTCACCGCACGGACGTCCACCGAGGGCTCCCGGACGGCGAGGATCAGTGCGATGGCGTCGTCGGATGCGGTGTCGGTGTCGATCACGATGCTGCGTCGCTCCATGCCGAGCAGTCTGGCAGCGTCGGTGGTTCGAACCGGAACGTCAGAACAGTGAGTCCTGGCCGACCACCTCGGAGGCAGGCGCGACCGGAAGCGGCGTGGGGAGAGGCTGGAGACCGTCGATCGTCGCAGCCACCTCGGCATGGACCATCCGGGCGAGCGCTGGCGACTGGAGGTTCTCGGGTTGGTGGACGAAAAGGAACGGCTGGTGACCCTCGGCGATCCACGCTGCGAGCTGTCCGGTCCACGCCCGCAGGCCGTCGGCCGTCGTGTCGAGATCGTCGGCCCCGATCACTCGCACGATCGGCATCGCTCCCATCAGATCGGTCACCACCGGCAGCTTCGGCTTGGTCCGTCGTTCCTCGACGGCGGCGTCCGAACTCGGCGACGTCGCGTACAGCGGGCGGGTGTCGAGTACGACCCGGCCGACGCCGGCGCCGGCGAGCACCTCGTCGATTGCCCGGTGCGCCGGCCCGCCGTCGAAGAACGCCGCATGGCGGACTTCGACCGCCCAGGTGTGCGTCGACGGCAGTCGGAGCACGAACGCTCGCAGCACCGGCAGCGACTCGGGCCCGAACGACGGCGGCAACTGCACCTGCACTGGCCCGATGCGTTCCCCGAGCGGCTCGATCGCCGCCAAGAAGTCGCCGAGCGCCGCGACGGCGGCGTCGCCGCGCAGGCGCAGTTCGTGCGTGACGTGGCGCGGCACCTTGAACGCGAACCGGAAGTCGGCCGGTGCCTGTTCGACCCACCGGGCGATCGTGCGTGTCGAGCGGGACCGCATAGAACGTCGTGTTGCCCTCGACGGCGTTGCACCAGCGTGCGTACTCGGCCAGCTCGCGGCCCCGGTTCCCCGGCGACAGAAACGTGCCGACCCACGGCGGGTGCGCCCACATCGGACACCCGACCCGCAACATCGACACGTCCCGACCGTATCCGCTCGAATCCATCCGAAAAGCACGGAATCGTCGCGCTCAGCGCAACGATTCCGGCATTTTCGGGTCTGGGGTATCGGAGTTCGGCTCGGCGGCCGAACGGCGCTCAGTCGAGGCGTTCGATGATGGTGGCGTTGGCCATGCCGCCGCCCTCACACATCACCTGCAGGCCGTAGCGGCCGCCGGTGCGCTCGAGTTCGTTGAGCAGCGTCGCCATCAGCTTGGTGCCCGAGGCGCCGAGCGGGTGGCCGAGCGCGATCGCGCCGCCGTTGACGTTGACCTTGCTCATGTCGGCGCCGGTCTCCTTCTGCCACGCCAGCACGACCGAGGCGAAGGCTTCGTTGACCTCGAACAGGTCGATGTCGTCGATGCTCATGCCGGTCTTCTCGAGGATCTTCTTGGTGGCCGGGATCGGGCCCTTGAGCATCGTGACCGGGTCGGTGCCGGTGACGGCGAAGGCGTGGAAGCGGGCGCGGGGCTTCATGCCGAGCTCTTCGGCCTTCTCCTTGCTCATGATCAGCACGGCAGATGCACCGTCGGAGATCTGCGAGGAGTTGCCGGCGGTGATCACACCGTCTTCCTTGAAGGCCGGCTTGAGCTTGGCGAGCGTCTCGGCGGTGGTGCCTTCGCGGATGCCTTCGTCGGCGGTGACGACCTCGGTCTGGCCGTCGATCTCGACCTCGATCGGGATGATCTCGTTCTCGAAGCGGCCCTCGTCGCGGGCGACGGCGGCGCGCTGCTGGCTGATGGCGCCGAACGCATCGAGGTCCTCGCGGGTGAGGCCGTATTCGACGGCGATCATGTCGGCGCCGATGCCCTGCGGCGGCAGGCCGGTGTCGGCATAGCGGTCGAGCTGCTCCTGCGGGAACGGGAAACCCATGCCCTGGACGATCGAGGCGCCCATCGGCGTGCGGGTCATCACTTCGACACCGGCGGCGACGACCACGTCGTATGCGCCGGCCATCACGCCCTGTGCCGCGAAGTGCATCGACTGCTGGCTCGAGCCGCACTGGCGGTCGATCGTGGTCGAGGGGACCTCTTCGGGCCAGCCGGCGGCGAGCACGGCGTTGCGGCCGATGTTGAGCGACTGCTCACCAACCTGCATGACGCAGCCCATGATGACGTCGTCGACCATGGCGGGATCGAGGCCGTTGCGCTCTTCGAGCGCCTTGAGCACCTGCGCGGCGAGCGCGGCGGGGTGCTGGTCCTTGAGCTTGCCGTTGCGCTTGCCGCCCGGGGTGCGGACGGCGTCGACGATCACTGCTTCGGTCATGTGTTTTCTCCTGTGGTTGGGGTCTTGAATGGTGAGATCGGAGGGCGATGAGCGAACGCCCCACAACTGCGGGTTTCGCTCATGGCTCGGGCGCCGTCGGTGTCTTGGCGATGGCGGTGGCGAGGTTCTGTTGCAGCCGGGTCATCACCCAGGCGAGGGCTTGGCGTTCCTCGCGGCCGAGGCCACGGCGCAGTTCAGCGCGCAGCACCTGGTCGACTTCGTTGACCTCGTCGGCGAGTTGCGCTCCGTCCGGTGTGATCGCAACCAACCACACCCGACGGTCGTCCGGTCGTGGTTGGCGCTCGATCAGCCCGCGCGCCTGAAGACGATCGATCACCGAGCCGATGGCGGCGCGCCCGATGCCCAGGTGGTCGGCGAGGTCGGTCTGGGTGGTGGCACCGAACTCGTTGACGTAGCCGAGCAGCGACGCCTGGGTGAGATTGAGGTCGAGCGGGGCCAGCCGGGTGTCGAACGCGACGCGGACGAGCCGTGCGGTCGCCATCAGCGTGGACTCCACGCGGAGCCACGGCGGCGAATCGAGTTCGTGGGTGGTCAGGTTGCTCATCAGGTCAGAGTGGGTTCGGTTGCGGCACATTGATCCCGGCACGGTGCGACGCGGTGTGGACACATACTGTACGTTGCCATACAGTATTGCAACTGCAGATCGACGAGATCGTCTCGCGACCACCGCCCCTTCTGCCCCCTCTGCCCCTTCTGCCCCTTCTTGGAGGACACGACATGACTGACACCGCCACCGGATCGACCACGGCATTGAGCGACGCCGACGCCGCCGAGTTCCGCCAGAAGTGCGTCGATTTCATGGAGCAGTTCGCTCCCGGCCAGAACCCGACGCTCGACGACCAGAAGGCGTTCCTCGCGGCGGCCGCCGAGGCCGGACTCGCCGGGTTGCCGGTGCCGCAGGAGTACGGCGGTGGCGGACTGACCCTTGCGCACGAGAAGATCTGGCGCGAAGTCAAGGGCAACTATCCGATGCCGGACAGTGAGTTCATCATCAGCCACGGCATGTGCATGCCGATGCTCGCCGAGTACGGCACCCACGAGCAGAAGGAACGCTTCCTCGCCGACAACATCTCGGGCAAGACGATGTGGTGCCAGATGTTCTCCGAGCCCGGTGCCGGCTCCGATGTAGCGAGCCTGCAGACCAAGGCCGAACTCGACGGTGACGAGTGGGTCATCAACGGCCAGAAGGTGTGGACGACCCTCGCCCACAAGTCCGACTACGGCCTCGTCGTGGCCCGGACCGATCCCGACCAGGTGAAGCACGCCGGCATCTCGATGTTCATCATCGACATGCGCGGCCAGGGCGTCGAGATCCGACCGATCCACCAGATCGACGGCGGCTCGCACTTCAACGAGGTGTTCTTCTCCGACGCTCGCATCCCGAAGGACTGGCTCGTCGGCGACCTCAACAACGGCTGGAACCTGGCCACCGCGATGCTGATGTACGAGCGTGTCGCCATCGGAGGCGCCGGCGCCGGCAAGATCAACCAACCGAACTTCAAGATGCTGCGCAAGGCCGCCGAATCGACGGGCAAGCTCGACGATCCGGTGGTGCGCGACCAGATGATGAAGATCTGGTCGATGGAGACCTGCAAGTCGCTCGTGGCGATGAAGACCCGTGACGAACTGAAGGCCGGCAAGACGCCCGGCCCCGGCGGGTCGCTCGGCAAGCTCTTCGGCTCGAACATCGCGTGGAAGGTCCGCGAGATGGCGCTGGAGTTCGCCGGACCCGCTTCGGTGGCGTGGGACCCCGACGACGAGGGCGGCGCCGAGCTGCAGCGCATCGTGTTGAACAGCTTCCAGTCGAGCATCGCCGGTGGCACCGATGAGATCCAGCGCAACATCATCGGCGACCGGGTCCTCGGCCTGCCGCGTGAACCGTCGGTCGATCGCGGCGTCCCGTTCCGCGAACTCAAGGTCGGCACCCAGACCGCCTGAGTCGTCGCCGTTGTCACGCCTGGGGGCTCACCTCGGGTGTCACGCCTCGGGCGGCGGCCCGGGTCAGCGAGATCAGGTCGTCGAGGCTCGAGCCGGGTTGCCCGAGCACGACCGGAGTACCGGCCGCTCGGAGTCGGTCCGCCGTGTCTGCGGCCAGCTCGGCCGAATCGGGGTTCGTCGACGACAGCACCGCCACATCGACGGCGTGCTCGACACAGAACCGGAGTAGCTCGTCGGGCGGCATGTTGGCCCCGAGGTGCTCGACGGTCCAGTTGTCGTCGCGCAAGGCGACCGCGGCCATCGACGTCGGCAACGAGTGGAAGTCGCCGCTGACCGCGGCGACCATCACGGTGCCCCGTCGGCGACCGCGAGGATTCGGCGCCAGCCCGCCGAGGATGCGTTCGACGATGGCCGACGCCCGGTGCTCGGTCCAGATGGTGAGCAACCCGTCGTGCCAGTCCGCCCCGATCTGGACGAGCGGCGGCACGATCACCTTCTGGATGACCTCGACGACGGGAGCGCCCTCCTCGACGAGCGTCGTCACCGACTGACGCACCGCTGCCTCGTCGCCTGCGACGAGTGCTGCATGCACCCGCTCGGCCGCGGCCGACAGACGACGTGCCGACGGCGGTGCAGGAGCACGCGGGGCCGACCGAGCCGTCTCGACCGCTTCGAGTGCACTGCGATCGACCTGGTACTTGCCATCGACCACCCGGGCCTCCAGCTTGCCCGTTCGCACCCAACGGTACGCGGTCTGGTAATGGACGCCGAGTACGTCCGCGGCGGTCTGCAGGTCCAGCTGGTCGTCGTGTGGCACCGCACCATGCTACGGCCCAAAAATAATTAACGCTGAGTTGCGCTAAATAGGACTAAACGACGCTAACTTCAGTGCATCGGCCGCATCGGAGCGGCCGCCTACCGCAAGGAGCCGTCATGGACCTCGTATTGAGCGAGAACCAGTTCGACCTGGTGTACAACTCGTTCTCCTTTGTCATCGCCTGTATGGGCGGGGCATTCCTCTTCTTCCTCTTGGTTCGATCGAAGGTCGCCCCACGTCATCGAATGGCCGTGACCATCTCGACGATCGTGGTCGCCATCGCCGCGTATCACTACGTACGCATCTTCGACTCGTGGGGTGCCGCCTTCGCGTTCACCAACGGCGAGTACATCCAGATCGCACCGTTCAACGAGGGTTACCGCTACGTCGACTGGTTGATCACGGTGCCGCTGCTCCTCGCGGAGTTGGTGATCGTGCTCAAGCTCAACAAGAGCACGACGCGCAGCCTGTTGATTCGGCTCACGACCGCTGCAGTGCTGATGATCGGCCTCGGCTGGCCCGGCGAGATCGCCGACCCGGATTCGGCCGCCCGCACGTTCTGGGGCATCGCCTCGACGATCCCGTTCCTCTACATCCTGTACGTGTTGTTCGTGGAGCTCGGCAAGTCGCTCGACCGCCAGAGCGCCTCGGTGCGCAAGCTGGTCGACGGCCTCCGCTACATCATCCTGGCCACCTGGGGTGTGTACCCGATTGCGTACATGCTCCCCAGCCTGATCGACGACCAGGCCACCGCCGAGGTCGCCCGACAGGTCGGCTACTCGATCGCCGATGTGTTGGCCAAGCCGCTGTTCGGCCTGCTGGTGTTGGCGATCGCCATCGCCAAGTCCCGAGCCGATGGCTACGAGCCTGCGCTCGACCAGGACCCCGAGCTGCTCGTCCCCGACGACGCCAGCGAACTGGCCGAGAAGGCCTGAACCCGTGTCCCCCTGGGCCCGACGCCGGTCTCCCCGCCGGCGTCGGGCCCGCTCCCGCCACCCGTCCACGAAAGGATCCCGTTGATGATCGCCGAAGCCGCACCGGTGTCGAACGACACCACTCGGTCGATGCTCGACCACGACCAGGAGCGGTTCGCTGCTCGTTCCTTCTTCTCCGAGACGTTGACGCTGTTGCGCTCGGTGCGCGACCACGACTTCGACACGCTCGCTGCGCTGTGTGACGACGATTTCGGCATCGTCGACGTCGACCCGGCCGGCGCCGCTCGACCGATTCGTGATCGTGCCGGCTGGGAGGCGTGGTTCCGTGAACTCTTCGCCACGCTGGACTCGATGGGCGCCTCCACCGACTCGCGCATCGACGACTACCACGCCGTTGCGGGCGAGGATCTCGGCTACTCGGTGCTCGACTTCACCCAGACGCTGACGGTCGGCGACCACACCGCGTCGTTCGAGTGCATCGCCACGATCATCTGGAAGAAGGTCGACGCAGGATGGCGCGAAGCTCGGTGGCATGCATCGGTGATCTCCTCCGATGTGCCAGCTGAGATGCAGAGGGCATCATGAGCGCGCTGGAGATCGCCGACCTCGACCTGCCGCTGCCGCTGCCCCGCGGTGTCGACTGGCAGGAGTACGCCGCCTGCAAGGGCCGGCTCGAACTCTTCTTCGGCAAGGTGGCCGAGCGACCGCAGATGCGAGCTCGCCGGGAGGCCAAGGCGCAGAAACTGTGCGACACCTGCGTCGTGCGTCAACCGTGCCGCCAGTTCGCCCGCGACAATCGTGAGTACGGCTTCTGGGGTGGCGAGAACGAAGAGGAACGCCATCTCGCCGGCTACGAGCTGACCGCGCCGATCGGCGTGCGCGTTCGGCTCGCCCGCGAAGAAGCGGCCGGAGCCTGATCCTCCCTCCCCGAGTGAAGACACGGAGCCGGTTGCCATGGTGCGTCGGGGTCTGGTGCCCGACGCACCACCTGGCAGAATCGGCCGATGGGGACAGATCACCGGTTGACGACGCGTCAGATGGCCGAGTTCGTGGCCAACGGATTCATCCGCTTCGAGGCGATCGTGCCGGCCGAGATCAACGAGCCGGCCATCGAGGAGATGCGGCGACTCGAACTCGAACGATTCGCGCCGGAGGGGCTCAAGCCCCCGCACACCGGCACCGCGCTCGACGAGTGCTACCCACCACCGTCGGTGATCGGCGAGTACCTCCGACTCCCACAGATCCGTGGGATCATCGAGTCGTTCGTGGGGCCGAACCCGACGTTCGATCACGACTTCACGCACCACCTCCAACCGCACTCGACGTACGTCCAGCCACTGCACGTCGACGCGATCACCGACTCGCCCGACACCACGTTCGACGTCCAGCTGTTCTGGTACCCGCACGACGTCGCTCCCGGCGAGGGCGGCACACGCTTCGTGCCCGGCAGCCACCTCCGTCGCGTCCGATCGTCCGGACTCGACCGGTACCAGCACATCGCCGGCGAGCAACAGTTCGCCGGCCCGGCCGGCACCGTCGTCGTGTTCCACCACGGGCTGTGGCACGCCGGGCAGCCGAACCCCGGTGACGGCGACCGCTGGATGCACAAGGTGCGGCTCAACCCGACGGTGCCGCAGGTCCGCTTGTGGAACACCGACGACCTCGCCGAGCTGCAGAACCCGCCGTCGGACCACATCTTCGCCCGGATGCTCCCCGACAGCGTGGCGCAGATCCTTCGAACGATGCATCCCTGGATGAGCATCACCGACTACCGCAACGAGCAGGTCCAGCGCGCCCGACTCTGGCGGTACCTGACCGGTGACGACACCTATGACGTCGACCACTACCTGACCCGGCTCGAGGGCCGAGCGGCGCTGATCGGCTCATGACCACGCAGCGCCAGCAGGTCCTGTACCTCTGGGCCAACGGGTCCGCACTCGACTCGGGCACGGTCGGTTGGGCGTTCCACGACGGGACTGACGGCACCGGGCCACCGCTGCCCGACGGGACGCCGCCGTACGCAACGGGTGTTGCCGCGCTGCGCGACGGGTGGATGCTGCTGCAGTCATCACAGCTCACCGCACCGCTCCCCGGCAACGAACACCTCAACGACTATCTCGAGTACGAGTTCGTGTTCGAGCGTCGCATCGACACCTCGACACGAGAGGAGGGCTCATGACCCGCCGCCATCCCCGCACCATCTCCGAGATGGAGCACCCACCGCAGGGCGAACGCCCACCGAGCAAGCACTACGAACGCGAGCTCGAACGCCTCCAGATCGAGCTGCTCAAGGCGCAACGCCACGTCAAGGCGAACGGCGAGCGCGTGGTGGTCCTGTTCGAGGGTCGCGACGCCGCTGGCAAGGGCGGCGCGATCAAGCGGTTCACCGAGCACCTCAACCCCCGCGGTGCACGCACGGTGGCGCTGGCCAAACCGACCGACGCCGAGCGGACGCAGTGGTACTTCCAGCGCTACGTCGCGCACCTGCCGTCGGCCGGTGAGATCGTGCTGTTCGATCGGTCGTGGTACAACCGTGCCGGGGTCGAACGGGTGATGGGGTTCTGCACCGACGACGAGTACGACGAGTTCATGCGCCAGGTCCCGGCGTTCGAGCAGTCGCTGGTCAACAGCGGGATCAGCCTGTTCAAGCTCTGGTTCACCGTGTCGAAGGAGAACCAGCGCGAGCGTTTCGAGCAGCGCCGCACCGACCCGCTGCGGCAGTGGAAGCTGTCACCGATCGACGAAGCCGGCATCGAGCTGTACGACGACTACACCACCGCCCGCAACCGCATGTTGCGCGAGAGCAGTTCGAATCCCGCCCCGTGGACCGTCGTCAACTCCAACGACAAGCGCCGAGCCCGACTCAACAGCATCCGGGCCGTGCTCGATCGGCTCGACTACGAGCACAAGGACCACGGCGTGGTCGACGCCGCCGACCCGCACGTCGTGCGTCCGGCCGACGCCCTGCACATCGACTGACCGTGTGCTGGCGCGCCCCGATCAGGCGGTGCGGGGACCTTCGGCGCGCAGGCGCTCGACGGCCTGCATGGCGTCGCGGAGTTCCGACAGCCAGTCCTCGGTGTGCTCACCGACGAGTCGGACGCACCAGGCCAGCGCGTCGGCGCGTGAGCGAGCAACGTTGGCGGCCACGAGCGTGTCGAGGACCATCCGCTCGGGTTGACGCAGGCGGGTCATCACCGGCACGGCGAGGTGCGTGAAACGCTCGGTGCGCTCGCCGACGCGTACGCCCCAGGCGACCTTGCGCTCGAAGCGATGCTCGGCCTCGCGGGCGACCTGGATGCGAGCGTCGCGGGTGTCCTCGCGGAACCCTGAGATGCGGCCGGCGACCGCTTCGGCGCGGTCGGCGTCGGAGGCGTCATCGCCCAGCTCGGGCTCGGCAACGGTGAGCAGGATCGTGATCTCGTCGCGGTCGATGGTGATCTCGGCCGGTGTTGCGGTCCAGGCGTCCGGGAGCCGGCCCCGGAGCCAGGAACTGATGGTGGAGTCGGTGGCGGAGGACGGTGTGGTCGTGGAGTTCGCGGAGTTCCTGCTGGTCATGTCGACGACGCTAGCGCATCAATTACATGATTACAACGCAAGTTTCGTTGGTGCTCGCAAGCTTGCCTGCGCATCACCGTCGAGTGCCCCGTGTGATCCCTGCGTTCCACATCGCCCCGCAAGCTCACTGCGCATCACCGTCGAGTGCCACCGCGGCACCCCTGCGTTCCACATCGCCGCGCGCGGCCTGACGCTCGCGTCTCGGCCGACTCACCGGCGAGTCGCCGGCGCAGGTGTCGGTCTGGCGCATGCCATGACCCGACTCCAGCCCGACAGCGGCCCTACTTCGTTCGGGTGATGCGGCGGCGGGCCTTGGCCCGCTTCGATCCCGACAACACCCGCTTGCGCAATCGGCCCGACAGCTCGGCGCCGCCGGTGACGTGATCGATCAGTTCGATCGCCATTGCACGGTTGGTGACCCGTTCGATCACGACGGGCGACGAGCCGTTGACGTCGAGCACCACGACCGGACCATCGCACACGTCGAGGCACGAGAGATCCCGCACCGGCCCGGCGCGTCGAACCTCGCGCTCGACGGTTCGGTAACCGTCCGCCTTGCGGCAGTCCTTGCCCGTGCACAGACCGATGTCCGTTGCCTTCACCATGGGTGTGAGGTTCCCGCTCAGTCGATGGAGTAGTCGCGCAAGAGCTTGTTCATCTCGATCACGTGCAGCTCTTCCTGGCCGATCGTGCTGCGGGCATACTCCTCGAGGTAGATCGATGTCCCCTCGGTCAGATCGAGCAGCTGGCGGTACAGGTCGAGCGCTCGACGTTCGTGGTCGATCGACTCGCGCAGGATGACCTCGATCGCATGGTCGTGCGATTCCTCGATCGCCGCGATGCCCTGCTCGGGGTGTCCGCCGAGACCGGTGAGGATCTCGCCGGCCTGCTGGGCATGCAGCAGCGACTCGGCCGCCTGCGCCTTCATGAAGTCGACCAACGGCAGCCGATTCGGCCCGGTGATCACCAGTGAATAGTGCGTGTAGCGAACCACGCCGGACAGCTCCGACTTCAAGATCTCGTTGAGGATCGGGTTGACGGCGTCGGTATCGATGATGTTCTGCACACCAACAGTCTCGCACGCGATCACTCGAACCGCCCTGGGGAACCGCGCTGGCGGACTGGTCGGGCGACCGGCTGCGGGTCAGGCGAAGTAGTCGGGGCGGCTCACGCGGACTTCGCTCACGAAGAACACACCGCTGCTGTTCTCGAACAGACGTCGAATGCCGGCGATCAGGCCGTCGGCGCGATCGATCGGCACCACGGTGATCAGCATCGAGAGACTTGCCCGATCGTTGAACAGCAGTTTGCCGTGGTGATGGCCGCCGTGTCCGAACCCCGAGAGGCCGGTCACGGCGGTGTAGCCGGTCGAGCCGGCTTCGAGGAAGAGGTCGCGTACGGCGGGCACGTCGTCGCCGTCGACGACGACTTCGATCTTGGCCATGGTGGGAAGGTCGGTCCAGGTGGTCATGGTTCTCCGTTCAGATCGACAGGGGCGTCGAGAGGTCGGTGTGGGCGAGGGTCGTGCGGTGATCGGTCATCGAATCGTCGGCGAGGTGCCACGGCTCCCAGCCGCCGCTCGGCGTGCGGAACGACCATGCATCGTTGTCGCTCTCGCGAGCCACGACGTGGATCCACTCGCCTTCGACGAGGGCGCGCAGGCCCCCGTTGCGCAGGATGATCCCCTCGATGCGGTCGAGCGGGGCCTGCACCACGGCCAGCAGCCGGAGCGGATCGTGGGCGCGCTGCTCGCCGAGCATCACCGATTGCATCGGCAGACCGACAGCGAGGTCACCGGATTGGCCGACAACGACGCCGACACCGCCGACCGGGTTGTGCAGCATCTTGTCGCCGGCGCCGAAGATGTCGGGCTCGACGGTGGAGAAGTAGTACTGCGACGAGATCCACTGCGCCACCACGAGCGGCGCGGTCATGATCGTCTCGAGTGCCACACCGTCGGGGTCGAGTTCGGCCACGTAGCTGTGCAGGAACGAGCGTCCCTTCAGGTCGTGACCGGCGGTCATCGAGCGTGGGGCGATGATGAACGCTCCGTTGCCGGCGAGGCCCCATTCGGGCCGCACCTGTGCCCAGTCGCGTCCGCGGTCGCGTACCCGCGCTGAGCTGCCGGGCAGTCGCTGCGCACGGTCGAGCGAGTTGCGCTCGCCGGCGACGTCGAGGTCGCGCTGCAGCGAGTCGACGCCCGACCGGTGCGCCGCCGGGATGGTGTCGCGATCGAAGATCGTCACCAGGTCGGCGGTGGTGTCGTGCTCGGCAGCGACGAACCAGGTGTCGTCGGGGATCGTGACGCCCCGCTCGACGAGTCCGGCGCGGACCTCGGCGTCGTTGAGGATCGCCACGGCGATGCGGGCGCTGGCACCGCCCGGCGCACCGCCGCAGGCTCCGCAGTCGAGCGACGAGGCGTGCGGGTTGTTCGTGGTGTCGCTGCCGTGCCCGCACAGCACGACGACGGGCGCGAACTCGGCCATGCCGATCGTGGTGACGATCGCTTCGGCGAACAGCGTGCGCTGCTCGAGCGAGAGTCCGTCGCGCTCACCGGCGTCGACGTCGACGACGGGCGCCGTGCGCGGCGCAGCGCCGAACGGCTTCCACCAGGGACGCTTCGCGTCGCCGCTCGTATCGAGCGAGGTGCGTGGCGGCGCCAACGTTCGAGCTGCAGCGACGGGACCGGCGAACCAGCCGGCGGACTCGGCGAGCGCGAACGGCGAGGCGATGCCACCCTTGGCGGCGTAGAACGCATCGTGGAGGCCGGATGTGGCCGAGCAGGTCGACAGGTAGGCGGCGTCGTCGTCGACGGCCACCTCGACGATCTCGTGCTGCGGCGACACGAGAACCGGACAGCGCGCCTGGGCGACCGGCGAGCCCAGCGGACGCCAGCGCACCGGCACGCCGAAGAACCCGGCGAACCCGTAGGTCTCGTAGGCGCCGAGCGCTTCGAGTTGGCGGCGGAACCCCTCGGAACGCACGTCGATGCAGAACACGAGCTGCGCATCTGGGCGCGCCGTGTCGCCCGTTGCGATCGGCCCCGTCAAGCGGGCCAGGAGGCGGTCGCGGAAGTTCCATTCGTGCGCGACCAGCCAGATCGCCACGCGGTCGTCCTCACCGATCGAGCCGAGCACATCTGCGATCTCGTCGCGGTGGTCGCTGCCGACTGCGGCGGCAGCCGCCGCGACGCGCCGGTCGAGCGACGCCGCTGCGCTGTCGTCGGCGACGTCGACGACCGGGCCAGCGAGATCGAGCTGTTCGGGTGCGAGGTGGTCCATCGCTGCTCGCACGGCGGCGAGGTCGAGCATGCGCAGGCGCACCCCGGAGCGATCGGCCGGCGCCCAGACGTCACACCAGCGGGCGAAACCAGCCCAGCCCGGTGTGCGCAGGATCCACGTCCGTATGGCCGCGATGCGATCGTCGTCGGAGACACCCCGGGCCTGCAGCACGAGGTCGATCAGCTCGGCGGGATTGTCGGGGAGCGTGGCGAGCCGGGCGCGTGCGTCGCGACCGATGACTGCGGCGAGGCGACGGTCGGCGCCGGCCACCGCGAGCCACGAGCGGTAGAAGCCGCGTTCCCGGT
>CAVQSI010000011.1:0-8620 GCA_963715825.1 Ilumatobacteraceae bacterium | reverse complement strand
GACGGCGGCTGGCTGGCGCTGCTCGCGCTGGATCCACGAGTCGAGGGCATCGCCCGACTCGAAGCTGGTGATCAGCGCGTAGCGCGGGGCGTCGCCGTTGTGGACCACGACGTGCCACAGGCGCTGGGTGTCGACCACGAACCGGGCGCCCTGGTGCAACGGCACGCGCTGCTCGGTCGACGGGTCGGGCAGGCCATCGGGGCCATTGTCCATGAGCAACATGTAGCTGTTCGGGTTGTCGGTGAGCTCGATCCACGAGCGCACGACCCATCCCTCGTCGTCGGGGTTGAAGCGGTTGTTGTCGTCACGGTGGATCGACTTCATCGCCTCGTCGCGGTCTTGCGGTTCGAGCTTGATGATGCGCACACGTCCGAAGTTCGCGCCGACCTCGTCGACGTAGTTGCGGATGGTGGGAGCGATCTCGGCGTTCGAGGTCCACAGGGCGCCCTTGTCGGTCTTGCCCTTGTCCCAGAACCCGCGGCAGTCGAGTTCGCCGTCGGCCGACGCCAACGGGGCGAAGTTCGTGTCGCCGCCGGACTTCCAGTCCATGTACTCGAGGTCGACGAACTCGGCCTCGGGAATCTCGTAGGGCAGGTCGCGCAGCGCGACGAATCCGGTGTCGGCGAGCGCATCGAGACGGCGATGCGGGGTGTCGAGCGGGATCGCCACGCTCCAGTGATCGAGGGTCGGCCAGAAGCTCATGGGGCAAGTCTACGAATGCGACCCGGCGCGACCAGGGCACTGTGACCCTTGCCGCCTGCGGTTGGTCGTGGGCCGACGGGGCACCGTCAGGGTTCGGTGGTGTCGGAGGTGCGGCTGTCGTCGATGACGAGCAGGCCCTCGGGGATCTCGAGCGACTGACCCGCTTGGATGTCGTCGGCGCTCGAGAGCCCGTTGCGTTCCACGATCGCGGCGATCGTGACGTTGAACCGCACAGCGATCTCGTTCAAGGTGTCGCCGGACTGGACCACGTAGAGGAAATCGGCCGGCGCCACCGTGGTGGTGGTGCTCGTGGTCGTCGGTGTCGTGGTCTGGATCGGCGGGAGCCGTTCCTGCGACGCCGGGTCGGTGGTGCCACACCCGACGACGGCGACGCCGAACACGGCAATGGTCGCCGCGATCACGGCACGGTCGGGACGCCTCATGGCGAGCGATGCTAGGCCTCAGACGCGCTCGCCGGCACGCGACCGGAGCGCATCGACCCCATCCGGCCGCCGAGATGGAGGCGACGGCCCGGCGGCGACGTACTCTCGGGTGCCGTGACGAGCCTCCCCTCCCCGACCGAGAACCCGGCGTCGACCCACCGCTCGTTCGGCGATCCGTCGGTCGAGTTCGACTATCCCGACGCCGTGCACCCGCCACGCGAGTACCACCTCGATGCCAACGGGCTGCAGATCGCCGTGCACGAGTGGGGCGACGCCGACGCACCCCCGCTGCTGCTGGTGCACGGCGGCTTCGACTTCGCTCGCACGTTCGACGTGTTCGCACCGAAGCTCGCCGCCGGCGGTTGGCGCATCGTCAGCTGGGACCAGCGCGGCCACGGCGACAGCGAGCACCCCGAGCTGTACTCGTGGGACGCCGACATGCGCGACGCGCTCACGGTGTTCGACCACGTCAGCCCCGGCCGGCCATTGCCGGTCGTCGGGCACTCCAAGGGCGGTGCGTTGATGACGCAACTCGCGGACGCCCAGCCGTTCCGATTCACCCATCTGGTCAACATGGACGGCATCCCGTACAACCGGCGCATTCCTGACGTCGCCGAACACGAGCGCACCAAGATGGTGTCGGCGGAGATCGCCGGCTGGCTCGACCACCGCCGATCGACCGCGACGGCGCAGCGCAAGCCGGGCACGATCGAGGAACTCGCCGCCCGCCGGGGCCGGATGAATCCCCGTCTCGATCCCGACTGGCTGAAGCGGCTGGTCACCACGGGCGGTTTCGAGTCCGACGACGGATGGCGCTGGAAGATCGACCCCTCGATGCGGTTCGGAGGCTTCGGCCCGTGGCGGCCCGAGTGGACGCTTGATGCGACTGCCCGGCCTGCCGATGCCGTTCCTCGGGATCCTCGGTCGTGAGATGGAGGAGATGGGATGGGGCACGCCACCGGAGAAGGTGTTGCCGTACATGCCGCTCGACGGGCGCTGCGAGATCCTCGAAGACGTCGGCCACTTCGTCCACATCGAGCGGCCCGGATTCGTCGCCGACATGGTGCTCGATTTCGTCGGCGCTCCTCCGGCCGCGCCGGCACTGGCCGGTGGAGGCCGATCGTGAGCCTCGACACCGTCACCATGCTGCGCCACGGCAAGGTCGAACTCGCGCTCCATCACCTCCGCAATGCCACCGCCGCTGGTGGCCGTCCGCTGCTGATCCTGCACGGCCTGGGCGAAGCCGCCCCGCGCAGCGCCCCGCGCTGGGCCGACGGCTGGCCAGGGCCGGTCGCCGCGCTCGATTTCACGGGCCACGGCGCATCGACCATCCCGCGCGGCGGCGGCTACACCGCCGAACTGCTCCTCGGTGACGCCGACGCCGCACTCAACTCGTTGACCGACGGCGATCCCGCCCGGTCGATCACCGTCGTCGGCCGCGGCCTGGGCGCCTACATCGCCCTCCAGATCGCCGGCGCCCGCGCCGCGCAGGTGCACGGGGCGATCCTCGTCGACGGGCCCGGCCTCGCCGGCGGGCCGACGGGGCCGACGTCGCAGAGCTTCTTCTCGCTGCCGGCCAGTGCGAGCACGCCCGACCCGTATGCGCTCGTCGAGTTGGGTCGCGACCTCCGCCCGCCCGACTACGCGACGCTGTTCGTGCGCCTCGCGCTCGCCGGGTCCGATCTCGAGGAACCGATCGCGGTCGCCAGCGTGTTCCGACCCGAGTGGCTCGACGCGGTCGCTCGCGAGCACGGCGTGATGCAGGCGACCCTCGCCGAGGCGTTGGCCGCCTACTCAGGCTGAACGCCACCGGGTGCGAGTAGTCTGGCCGACGTGTCGCCAGCAACATTCGTGCTGATCGTGATCGGTGGATTCGTCCTGATGGAGCCGTTGACCGCGGCCACCCATCGATGGGTGATGCACGGCGTCGGCGAGTGGTTCCACCGCAGCCACCACCGGGCGAACCGCACGCCGGGTTGGGAACGCAACGACTGGTTTCCGGTCGCGTTCGCGTCGATCGTCATGCTCGGGTTCTGGCTCGGGTTCAACACATCGTTGAGCGCGCTCATCCCGCTCGGGATCGGGATCACGCTGTACGGCGTCGCGTACGCCCTGGTGCACGACGGGTACATCCACCGGCGCCTCGGCGTGTTCGGTGTCCGTCGGATCCCCGCACTCGATCGGCTCGCCGACGCGCATCGGATCCACCACCTGTACAACGCAGCCCCCTACGGAATGCTCGCACCGGTGGTCCCCGCCGAACTGCGCGCCCGGGCGGCGGGCACCGATCGCGACCCGTTGACCACGACGTCCGCGTCGACCGCGACATCCGTCACCAGCTGAGACGCCGGCCGGCCAGTCGACGATCCTGCATCGCCTGGTGGATTGCCGGAGGGGCGCTGCTAGATTCAGGTCGCTCTCAACGAGACAAGGCCATTGCCTACAGGCCCCCATCGTCTAGTGGCCTAGGACACCACCCTTTCAAGGTGGCGGCACGGGTTCGAATCCCGTTGGGGGTGCGGCGCGAAAGCGTCATACATATCTGGTCCCGTGGTGAAGTCTGGAGTTCACGCCGGCCTGTCAAGCCGGAGGTCGCGGGTTCAAGTCCCGTCGGGACCGCAGCAGGGGGCCACTCGTCATCGCAAGATGGCGGGTGGCTTTTCTGTAGGAACACCGGTGTCGAACGCCAGATTCGACACCAATACGGTCGAGTAGCTCAGTTGGCAGAGCACACGCCTGAAAAGCGTGGGGTCACCGGATCGACGCCGGTCTCGACCACCGTTGCGACGCCCGCGGCCCGCCCCACCCGGGCTCCGCGATGAGCCAACCGGCCGCATGCGCCACCCTTCGCTCATCACGCCGCCCCGACAGACTCAGGCGGACGTGACGGGCACGAGTCGTTCGGCGCCGCGCTCGATCTCCTTGATCAGATCCGTGCAGTACGTGTTGAAGTCGACCTGCATGCGGTGGCGTGGGCTGTCGTAGAAGTGGCCGAGGTGGACCTTCTCGTCGGCCGCGGTCACCTCGTGCATCTCGCTCGCCGGCGGGAACGCATAGGTGCCCGAGATCGCGGCGGTCACGAGCTTCGACTGCTGCTCGGCGAAGTTCACCAACGTCGGCAGCGGCTGGGCGAGCCCGAGGAAGAACAGGTTCTCGAAACCGGGCTTCACCATCCGCTTGAACAGCGGGAACGTGTTGTCCTGGGGCGTCAGCTCGGGCTGGCGGAAGAAGGGGAACGTCACGTTGTAGCCGGTCGCCCACACGATGGCGTCGACCTGCTCGCGTGAGCCGTCGGTGAACACCACACCGTCGCCGTCGAGGCGGTCGATCGCACCCTTCGGGGTGATGTCACCGCAGCCGACGCGGGTGAGGAACTCGCCGGACACCGACGGATGCGCATCGAGCGGACGGTGGTCGGGCTTGGGCAGCCCGTAGTCCTCCATGTTGCCGATCGTCTTGCGGATCTTCTTTCGCGCCAATGCCCGGCCGACCTTCGCGGGCATCCACGGCGGCAGCGACGCCTTGTCGGCGGGCTTGCCGTCGAAGTACTTCGGCAGCACCCACACGCCGTGGCGCATCGAGATGAACAGCTGCTCGGCGATCGGCCGCTGCGACAGCTCGGAGGAGATGTCCATCGCCGAGTTGCCGGCACCGACGATCATCACCCGCTTGCCGCGGAAATCGTACGGCTCGAACGGGTCGCGGTAGTGGTGCGAGTGCACCTGGTAGCCGTCGAACGTGCCCGGATACGTCGGGGTGCGAGCATCCCAGTGGTGGCCGTTGCCGACGACCAGGTGGTCGTACTCGCGCGACTCACCGGTCGACAGCGTGACCTTCCATCGGCCGTCGTCGAGACGCTCGCAGTCGGTCACCGCCGTGTTGAACGTGATCGTGTCACGCAGGCCGAAGTGGTCGACGTAGTCGTGGAAGTACTGCAGGATCTGGCTGTGGTGCGGGAAGTCGGGCCAGTCGGCAGGCACCGGGTAGTCCTCGAAGGCCAGGCGCCACTTCGAGGTGTCGATGTGCAGGCTCTGGTAACACGACGACATCCCGTTCGGGTTGCCGAAGTACCAGTTGCCGCCGATGTTGTCGGACATCTCGAAGCAGTCGTAGGCCAGCTCAGCATCCTTCAGGCGCTTGGCCATCGTGAAACCGGAACACCCCGCACCGATGATGCACGTACGCGGTGCCTGTTCCGATGTCGACATGTCGTCCCTCCCGTCGGACGAGGCGCAGAGCCCGCGCCTCGTCCGGAGAGACTAGTGATCAGGCGTCGATCGACTCGAAGGCCTTGTCGAGTTCGCCGTCGGCGTCCTCGACGCCGTCGACGACGACCGTGCTGACGGCATTCGTGAGCAGCGCGCCGACATCGGTGCCCTTCGGGTTCACGGCGACGATCACGAGGCCGTACTCGCCGGTCTCGAGCAGGTCGCTCATCTTGCGAACCTCGTCCTTGGGGATGTTGTGCCAGAAGTGGCCGACCAGGCCACCGGCGCCGGCGTAGACCGCCGTGTTCGCGACGAGCGGGCCGAGGAACACGATGCCGAGCGGTGCGGCGACGACCGTCATCGCTGCGCCCAGGATGCCGCCGCCCCAGGCGAGATGCTTCGCGGTGCTGTCGTGGCGGTCGATCTTCAGCTTGCCGTCGGCGTCCTTCGTCACCATCGAGATGGCGATGTGGTCGAGCTGGCCATCGGACTTGATGCTGCGCAGCATGTCGTAGTCGAGCTCGGCGTTGGCCTCGTTGGTGTAGGTGGCGACGGCGATCGTGGTGGGCTTGTCAGACATGGTGGTCTCCTTCATCGAGAGGTTCGGTTGACCACTCGAACCTACGAACCCCGTCCCTCCGACACATCGCCCACTCCGGGTGATCGTCGAGTCAGCCGCCCCGGATCGCGGTGATCGTGGCATCGATCGTGGCTTGGTCGATGCCACAGTCGAGGCCCGCCTGCACGACCGGGGCCGCTGCTGCATCGTCGCCGGCGAGCACTGCACCCGCATCGACGTTGTCGATGCCGCCTTCGACCGACTCGATGGCGCAGTTCGCCTGATTCGGCGGCACACCTTGCGCAATCAGGTTGTCGAACACGATGCCGCCGACCGGTGAGGTCGGGCGCTCGGTGCCGAAGTCGTTGGGATCGATCAGCGGCCCCTCAGGGACGGTGTCGCCCGGCACCGTCGAGGGTGGCACCGTGGTCGTGGTGGTCGTCGTGGTCGTGGTGGTGGTCGGCAGCGGGGTGGCGTCGTAGGAGATCTCGCTCGCCTCCCCGGTACTCGTGTCGGCGGTGGCGTACACCGCCACGCCGGCAGCGGCGAACCCGACGACGCCGACCACTGCGCCAACCGTCTGCGGCCCGGGAATCGGCGCGGCCAGGCGCACCGAACCCAGCTCGTCGGCATTCTGCGACTGTGTGCCCAACCAGCCCTTCTCGTCGACCCACACCGACAGCGGCGGCATGACGACCAGCGCAGCGAGGAGCGCGATCGCGACGTTCAACGTGACGATCAACCCGAAGTCACGCAGCAGTGGCAGTGCCGAACCGATCAGCACAGCGAAGCCACAGATCGTGGTGACCGCCGAGGTGAAGAAGGCACGGCCCGTGCGACTGGCGGCCGTGTTCGACGCGTCTCGTGGCGCCAGCCCGCGTTGGCGTTCCTCGAGGTATCGACCGAGGATCAGCACCGAGAACTCGGCACAGCTCGCAATCACCAGCGGCCCACTCACCGTGGTCAGCGGACTCAGGGTGAACCCGAGCAACCCGACCACGAGCGACGACACGCCGACGGCCAAGAGCACCGGCACCAGGGCGAGCAGGGCGCGGGTCACGCTGCGGAACCGCAGTACGAGGAACAACCCGGCAAGGCTCAACGCCAGGTAGGTGAGGTTCGCGCGGTTGGCCGACAGGTTCTCGAGCAGGCCGATGCCCACGGTGGCGAGCCCGGCAGGCGTCGCCCGGACTGGATCCTGTCCGTCGGACAAGCCGACCAGGAGGATGCTGTCCGATGGCAGGTCGAGTGCGTCGATGCGGGTCTGCAGGTCGGCCTCGAGTTCCTCGACCAGCGTCGCTCGGTCATCGAGACTCGCCGGGGCGAGCCGGAGGTTCAGCTGGGTCGCTGTCGGATCGTCCTTCGACCGCAGCAACGCCCTGGCGATGTCGTCGGGCATCATCGGGTCGGGGCCATCGACACCGGGCAGCCCGTTCACCGATGCGAGCACGTCCTCGCTCGTCGGCGCGATGGGCGTCGCGCCGTCGATCATGATGATCTTGCCCATCGTGTTGACCATGCTCGAACTCGACACGACCTCGTCGCGTGCCTCGGCGTCGAGGGTGAAGTCCCAGATGAGGTCGATGACCTCCTGGTCGTAGATGTTGTTGGCGGCGACGAGGATGCCGAGGGTCGACGAGAACCCGGTGACGTCCTCGAGTGTCTCGATGTCCTGCACCACCTGGCTGTCCTGATCGATCCACTTGATCGGATCGGACTCGATCTGCGCGCGGCCCTCAGCCAGCACACCACCGATGAACAGCACGCCGGCGAGGATCACCAGCGGGAGACCGAACTTGGTGGGAAGGCCGCCGAGCTTCACGACGATGCGCTCGACCATCGACGGGGGCCGCACCTCGGTGCGCTTGGTCCATTCCCGGATGCCGAGCGCCGACGCGGTGACGACGATGCCGACGATGACGAGCACCGAGATGCCGATCGCCAGCAGGATGCCGAAGTCCCGGATCATCGGGACCTTCGAGATCCGCAGTGCGAGGAAGGCCACGACACCGGTGAGTGTGGCCGCGAAGAGCGGGGGTGCCAGGTTCGCGAGCGTTTCGGCGATCGGGTGTGCCTCCTTGTCGAGCACCACCTCCTCCTCCACTCGGTTGTGCACCTGGATCGCGAAGTCGATGCCGACACCGATCAGGATCGGCAGACCCGAGATCGTCACCAACGACAGGTCGATGCCGATGATGCCCATGATCGAGAACGCCCACAGCACACCGATGAACACCGACAACAGCGGGAGCAGTCGCCAGCGAACCCGGAACATGATGGCAAGAACGACAGCCATCAAGCCGAGAGCGGCGGCACCGAGGGTGAGCATCCCACCCTGGAGGTAGTCGTTGATCTCGGCGAGGTACACCGGCGAGCCGGTGACGGTGAGCTCGAAGCCGTCGAACGTCGCGCCGTCGAGCACCTCGAGCACTTCCTTGGTGGCCGCGGTCTGCTCGTCGAGTGTGGCGTTGCCGTTGAGCACGACGCCGCCGACCGCGGTGCCGTTGATGGCACCGCCCTCGACGTTCGGGAACGTGCCCTGCAACGACTTGCGAATCCGGAGGTCCTCGACAGCCGGGGCGGTGACCGTGGTGCCGTCGACGGTGTAGCCGGCGTTGTCGTAGATGAGGAGCCGGTTGTAGTCCGGATCGCCGATCACGCGCTGTTCCTCGGCGATTGCCCCGAGGCGGGCGAGCGACACGCCCACA
>CAVQSI010000010.1:0-19960 GCA_963715825.1 Ilumatobacteraceae bacterium | reverse complement strand
GCGCCACGTACGGTTGCGCCGTGCGTCCAGCCAGAGACTTCTTCCGTCCGCTCGCCGTCGGGGCCCCCGAGCCCGTCCGCGAGATCCCGTTCCCGCCGAGCCGGATGATCCACTTCTTCCCGCCGTCGAACGAGAAGATGCGCTCGAAGGTGCCCGACATCGCACCGACGGTCGACATCCTGCTCGCCAACCTCGAAGACGGCGTCCCCGCCGACCAGAAGGAGGCGGCCCGCGCCGGCCTCGTCGAGGTGGCGAACTCCGTCGACTTCGGCGACACCCAGTTCTGGACGCGGGTCAACAGCCTCGACTCGCCGTGGGGCCTCGACGACCTGACCGCCGCGGTGCTCGAGGCCGGCGAGGCGCTCGACGTGATCATGATCCCGAAGGTCGAAGGCCCCGAGGACATCCACTACGTCGACCGGCTGCTCGCCCAGCTCGAAGCGAAGGCCGGCCTGACCGAGCCGCTGCTCGTGCACGCGATCCTCGAGACCGCCCGCGGCGTCGCCAACGTCGAGGAGATCTGCGCCGCGTCGCCTCGGATGCAGGGGCTCTCGCTCGGACCCGCCGACCTCGCCGCCAACCGCCGGATGAAGACCACCCGCGTCGGCGGCGGCCACCCCGGCTACCTCGTGCGCGCCGATCCCGAGGCTGACGCCGAGGGCAACACCGACATCGAGGCGCCCCGCACCACCTACCAGCAGGATCTGTGGCACTACACGATCGCCCGCATGGTCGACGCCTGCGTGACCAACGGGATCCTGCCGTTCTACGGCCCGTTCGGCGACATCAAGGACACCGTTGCCTGCGAGGACCAGTTCCGCAACGCCTACCTGCTCGGCTGCGTCGGAGCGTGGAGCCTGCACCCGGTCCAGATCGGCATCGCCAAGAAGGTGTTCAGCCCCGACCCGGCCGATGTCGCCCACGCACAGCGGGTGATCGACGCGATGGGCGACGGCACCGGCGCGATCATGCTCGACGGCAAGATGGAGGACGACGCCTCCGTCAAGCAGTGCCGCGTCGTCGTCGAACTCGCCCGTGCCCTGTCCGAACGCGACCCCGAACTCGCCGCGACCTACGGCTTCTGACCCCGTCCACCGACCTGAAGCGATGAGTTTCCGCGTGACCTGTCCGCGCGAAGACTCATCGCTTTGTTCAACCAATCCGAAGCGATGAGTTTCCGCGTGACCTGTCCACGCGAAGACTCATCGCTGTTGAGAAGGAGACCCCGATGACCGACGACCTGCGACCCCGCCGCTCCGTGCTGTACATGCCGGCGGCCAACGATCGGGCCCTCGAGAAGGCCCAGACGATCCCGGCCGACGCGATCATCTTCGACCTCGAAGACGCCGTCGCGCCCGACGCAAAGCCCGATGCCCGAGGCAAGGCCGTCGCGGCAGTGCAGTCGGGCCTCTACGGCAACCGTGAGCTGACGATCCGCTGCAACGGCCTCGACACGCAGTGGGGGACCGACGACGTCAACGCGGCGGGCGCCGCTCGACCGGCTGCGGTCGTCATCCCGAAGGTCGATTCGGTCGAGTACGTCGATCGGGTCGCTGCGCTGCTCGACGCCGCGGGCGCAGCCGACGTGGTGATCTGGCCGATGATCGAGACGCCGACGGCGATGTTCAACGTCCGCGCGATCGCAGCGCACCCTCGAGTCGCCGTGCTGGTGATGGGCACCAACGACCTGGCCAAGGAGCTGCGTTCCCCGCTGGTGCCGGGTCGGCATCCGCTGGTGCCGCATCTGGCCACCGCAGTGCTCGCTGCGCGCGAGGCGGGCAAGGTGATCCTCGACGGCGTCTACAACGACGTCAAGAACCCGGAGGGCTTCGAAGCCGAGTGTCGCCAGGGCATGGAGATGGGCTTCGACGGCAAGACGTTGATCCATCCGAGCCAGGTCGAACCGGCCAACGAGATGTGGGCACCGTCCGCCGACGACATCGACTATGCCGAGCGGGTCATCGCGGCGTTCGACGAAGCGGTCGCCGACGGTCGCGGCGTGGTGACGGTCGACGGCCGGATGATCGAGAACCTCCACGTCGACAACGCCCGCCGCGTCCTCGCCACCGCCGCCGCCATCGCCGCACTCGACTGACGGCGGGGCGGTACGGTCCGCGCTGGTCGGCGGGGCCGCCGCGTCAGAGGGCGCGGAGCGTGGCGGCGAGGTCTTCGGGGACGACGGGATTGAAGTACTCGCCGGTCGCCACCTCAGCTGCCGCGATGAAGCGCTGGACACCGGCGGCGCGCCACGGCGACACGATGTCGATGCTGAACCAGGCCTGCGACCAATCCCCGCCGTCGGTCGGCCGCTGGTGCAGCCACATCATGTAGGGCAGCGCCCGGTCGTAGAGCGCATCGAGTCGGGTGAACACGTCCACCAGCACTCGGGCGAGAGCAGTACGTTCGTCGTTGTCGAGCGAGACCACGTCGGGCACCTGCCGATCCGGAGCGATCGACAGCGCGATCGGGAACGGGCTGGCGACCGGGACCGACACGGTCCATCCGCCTGACGCCGTGACGAAGCGCTCGCCCGGGTCGGAGTCGGGCTTCCAGCCGGCGCGCAGCAGGGCGAGTTGGCGTTCGGGAACGTGATCGAACGCGTAGATCTGGCCGTGGGGGTGCGTGATCGTTGCGCCGATCTCCGGGCCCCGGTTCTCGAACACGAGGACGTAGTCGACGTCGTCACACGATCCGAGCACGTGGGTCCGCTCGGCCCACAGGTCGACGACCCGTCGAGCGCCCTCGACACCGAGCGACGCAAACGTGGCGTCGTGGTCGGACGTGTACAGGATCACCTCGCAACGCTCGCCAGGCATCGCCGGCCACCGGTTCGGGAACCATCGCACGTCGTAGGGTTCGGGTGCCTCGACGCCGCCGACACAGAACGGGCAACCGCTCGAAGGGAGGTTCGGGCGACCCTGACGTGCCCCGACCACATGGATGCGTGTGCCGAGCGTCGGATCGACGCGGAGGTCTTCGGATGTCATCGACGTCAACGCAGCGGACGACCGTCGGCCGGATCGAAGAAGTGGGCGAGGTGGGTCTTCAGGGCCAACCGGATGTGTTCGCCCATCGCAACGATGTGCACGCCGTCGATGCGGGCGATGATCGGGGTGCCGTCGGCGGGCGCATCCTCGTCGGGGTCGAGCATCTGGCTGTCGATCGACACCGGCGGGATGTCGAATCGGGTGTGGACGTGGACCTCGGCGCCCATCGCCTCGGCCAACTCGACATCGACGCCGATGATCTGGTCGTCGGCGACGTCGATGTCGCCGGCAAGCGCGAAGTGTTCGGGCCGCATCCCGAAGATCACCTGCGTGCCGTGCCGTTCGAGGAGCCCCGGATATCGCTCGACGGCACCGGGTGCGAGACGTACGCGGTGTTCGGCGAACGACATGAACACCGCGCCGTCGTCGACGGTCACCTCCGAGGTGATCAGGTTCATCGCCGGGCTCCCGATGAACGACGCCACGAACAGGTTTGCCGGCGTGAGGTACAGCTCCTGCGGCGGCGCCACTTGCTGGAGCAGGCCGTTGCGCAGGACCGCCACGCGGTGGCCCATCGTCATCGCCTCGACCTGGTCGTGGGTGACATAGACCATCGTCGTGCCGAGGCGCGCCTGCAACTGGATGATGTCGGAGCGCATCTGGACACGGAGCTTGGCGTCGAGGTTCGACAGCGGCTCGTCCATCAGGAACACCCGCGGCGAACGCACGATGGCGCGCCCCATCGCCACGCGCTGGCGTTGCCCGCCCGACAGCGCCTTGGGCAGTCGGTCGAGGTACTCGGTGAGCCCGAGCATCTCGGCGGCGTCCTCGACGAGGCGTTTCGCTTCGGCTTTGTCCATCTTCGCGACTTCGAGTGCGAAGCCGATGTTCTCGCGCACGGTCATGTGCGGGTACAGCGCGTAGTTCTGGAAGACCATCGCGATGTCGCGGTCGCCGGGCGGCAGGTCGTTGACGACCTGGTCGTCGATGCTCAGCTCGCCGTCGGTGATCTCCTCGAGCCCCGCGAGCATCCGCAACGCGGTCGACTTGCCGCAGCCTGACGGCCCGACGAGCACCATGAACTCACCGTCGGCGATCTCGAGGTCGAGTCCGTCGACGGCCTTCGGTCCGTCCTTGTACCGCTTGGTGACCTGGGAGAACGTGACTGCTGACATGGTGGGGCCTCACTTGAGTCCGCTGGAGGCGGAGTTCTCGACGAAGTAGCGCTGGGCGAACAGGAACACGAGGATCGGTGGTGCCATGGCGAGCACGGCACCGGCGAACACGAGGTTGGTGTCGGTGCTCGACCGCCCGCCGAGGGTGGCAAGGGTGAGCGTGAGCAAGCCGTTGTCCGGGTTGCCAGAGTTGATGATGACCAACGGCCAGAAGAACGAGTTCCACGCGTAGAGGAACCCGAACGTGGCCAACGTGGCGATGGCGGGCCGGGCCAGGGGCACCATCACCTTCCACAGGATCGTCGAGCGGCTCGCGCCGTCGATCAGCGCTGCCTCCTCGATCTCCTTGGGGATGCCGAGGAAGAACTGGCGCATCAGGAACGTGCCGTATGCCGTGAACACGAACGGGATGATCAACGCGACGAGGTTGTCGGTCCACCCCAACTGCAACATCAGCTGGAACAGCGGGATGATCAGCACCACGAACGGGATCATCACCGACCCGAGATACAGCAGGAACAACTGGTCGCGGCCCTTGAAGTCGATCCGAGCGAACGCGTATCCGCCGAGCACGGAGGTCACGATCTGGCCGACGACCACGGCGATGGTGACCAACACGGTGTTGGTCAACGACCGGCCGAGGTTCTTCTCGGTGACGACCTCCGAGAAGTTCTCGAACCGCGGTCCGAAGCACGCGGTCGGGCGTGGCCAGGTTGACGAGCTCGACGACCGATTCGCCGTCGCCGGTGACGGGGACGAACAAGCCGCCGACGGTGAGTCGTGCCCGGAACACCTCGACCTGTTCGCCGTCGACGTCCAGGAGGTAGACGGTCTCCTCGTCGCCGTCGATCATCGTCGTCCGATCGGTCTCGGTGCCGTCGGCGGGCGGCCGAGCGATGATGACCTCAGGGTCGTCGATGCGTCGGAACTCGGCGATCGGAACATCGTCCTCGGCGAGCGCGAACTCGCCGTCGCGGCCTGGCAGGACATAGATCGTGGCGTTGTCGAGGCCTCGTTCGGGATCGGTCACGGTGCGCTCGGTGCGCGGGATCAGCGACGGCGGGTAGGTGAAGATGTCGGTGTTGCGTTTCAGTCGAGGTCGACACGGCGACCACGAAGGGGAACAGCACGATGATCGCCACCGTGCCCAGCAGCGCATACGTCGCGACCTTGACGGCGGTCGCCCGGGGTCCCTTGCGCTTGACGCTCACGCCATACCTCCGGTCGCACCGTCACGGTCGCGTCGGAACTGGGCGAACGTGAACACGAAGATGATCGCGAACAGCACCCAAGCGAGCGCCGAGGCATAGCCGCGGTTGTTGTCCTTGAACGCCTCGTTGTAGAGCGCGATCACCGGTGTCATCGTGGCGTTGTCGGGGCCACCTGGTTGTGGCGTCGACAGGATCCAGACGATGTCGAACAACTGCAGCGCGAGGATCGACGTGGTGATCAGCACGTAGAACGTGGTGTTGCGCAGCTGTGGCACGGTGATGCGTCGGAAGATCTTCCAGGCTCGTGCGCCGTCGATTTCTGCTGCCTCGTACAACTCCTTGGGGATTGCCTGATGGCCGGCGAGATAGAGCACGGTGTTGAACCCGAAGCTCATCCACGAGAACACGATCACCATGGCGAGCAACGCTGTCGTGTTGTCGCTCAGCCAGGCCTGGCCCTGTTCGGGCGCGTCGACGAAGGGCACGATGTCGCCGGTCCGCTTGATCAGATAGTTGATCCAGCCGACGGTCGATTGGAAGAGTTGGCCCCAGATGATCGCGACGCCGATGACGCCGGCCACCGACGGCACGAAGTAGACCGCCCGGAAGATCTTCATCCCGCGCAGTTGCGACGCCAGGATGCTCGACAGCCCCAGCGCCGGGAGGACCGACAGTGGCACGGCGAGGACGAGGAAGAACATGATGTTGCGCAGCGACAACCAGAAGGTGACGTCGCGAGCACCGATCACCCAGTTCTGACCGAACCAGTCGAGGTGCATCAGGACCTGGTAGTTGTCCTTCAGGACCTCGACGCCGGCCCCCCGTGCGGTGGCGGTGGAGAAATCGAGACTGAGCGCCTCGATGTAGTTGTCGATGCCGATGAACGTGCGACCGGTGCCGGTCGTCTTCCAGTCGAAGAAGCTGACGACCAGCGAGAACAGCACGGGTCCGGCGAAGAAGAACAGGAAGCCGAGCAGGTTCGGCGACAAGAACGCGAGGCCGGTGAGTGTGCGCTCGGTGCTCGCCGTCGTGCCGAAGAGGCGCCCGACGTCGCGTCGCCACATGAACTTCGTTGCAGCGAACGACGCCAGCGACAACAGCAGTGTCGCGATGGTGACGGGCTGCACGATGCGCTCGAGGACCGTGGAGATCATGCCGCTGGGGTCGGCGGCCACGACGAACCACACCGATGCGATCGCGGCGACGGTCCATCCGGCCCGCCGCAGCAGTCGTGGCCCCGGTGCTGTCGGGCGGTTCGTTGCGATCTGGCCGGCCACGAGGACCCAGAGCAGCCCCACCGCGACGACCAGGAAGGGAATGAACGCCTTGCTCAGGCCTTCGCCGAGCTTGCCGATCGCAGTGAACCCGCCGAGTTGATGGACGAACGCCACGATCGTGACGACGAAGGCGAGGTAACTGACCACCAGCGACACGGTGCGCCCCCACCGACGACGTTGGTGCACGCCGTACGCTGCGGCGGCGTGCGCGACGAAGGTGGCGATTGCGAACACCCGCAGGAACACCCCGATCGTCGCCGGGAGTTCCTGGTCGCCGCTGCGGCTCGCGAGCACCATCATCGCCAGTGCGCTGACGGCGCCGGCGATGTGCCAGGCGACGATCAGTTGCAAACCGCGGTGGATGCCGCCCGATGCCTGGCCTGGAACGTGTTCTGCGACGGTCGGCGACTCGCGCTCCGTTACGGTCGAATCGACCATCATCACCCCCTCGTGAAGAAATCGGGCCACACCGTAGATGCGCCCGTCACCGAACCACCAACCGACGTGCACGATGTGCAAGGCACATCGTGCACGTCGGCGAGGTCATCGGACCTCAGCTGTCGAATGCAGCTGCTGTCTCGTCGCAGACCTTGGCGGCGTAGTCGTCCAAGGTGCGGGTGCCGTTGATCACGGCGGTCACCGCGTCGTTCATCGCCGTGTCGAAGGTCGGCCAGTCGCCGGCCCACAGCGGGCCTTCGGCGGTGGGGCTGTCCTGCAGACCGTTGATGAACGCCTGGTTGTTCTCGGGCGGGGTGAAGGTCAGGAACGCATCGATCGCGTCCTGGCTCTGGCGGCTCGGGATGTTCGCCCCGAGCTCGCTGATCTGGGCCTGGGTGTCACTGCTGGTGAGCGCCTGCACGAGTTCCCACGCTTCTTGGGGGTTCTCGGTGTTGGCGTTGACGACGTAGGCGCCCCAGAACAGCCAGTTGCCCTGGGTGCCACCGCTGCCCGTCGGGAGCTGGACCACGTCCCAGTTGAAGTCGACGTCGGCGCGAGCGCCGGGCGTTGCCCAGCGGCCGTTGGTGAACATGCCGACGGTGCCGGCCTTCCACGGCGGCTCACCGTCTTCGCCGAACGGCACGGCCCATCCGTTCTCGTAGACCTTGACGATCTGCTCCATGCCCTCGATGGACTCGGCCGTGTCGAGGGCGCACTCGGTGCGGTCCTCGTTGAAGAAGCCGCCGCCGGCAGCGTTCATGAACGCTCCGTAGTTGGCCCACCAGCCGTTCATCGCGAAGCCCTTGTTGGCACCACCGAGCGCGGTCACCTTCTCGGCCACCTCGTCGAACGCGTCCCAGTCCCACTCGCCGGCTTCCGCGAGTGCACGCGGGTCGTCGGCGCCGGCCTCGGCGATGAGGTCGTTGTTGAGGTACAGCGCAAATGTCGACACGTCGCGTGGCAGACCCCACAGCTTGTCGCCGGGTGCGCCGGTCTCCGGGTCGAAGGTCAGGTGGTACATCGGCTCCGGGTAGAACTCACTCGTGTCGAAGCCGTCGGCAGTCGCCAGTTCGTTGAGGTCGAGGATCAGGCCCTCGGACTGGAAGCGGGCGATGTCGGTGCCCGGAATCCAGAACACGTCCGGCGCGGTGCCGTTCGCGATCTCGGTGACGAGCTGGTCCTGGTAGGGCGAGCCCTCGTTCGTGCCTGGCTCGTAGCTCAGACTGAAGCCCTCGTTCGCGGCGTCGATCTCGTCGCTGATCCCAGCGTAGAGCTGGGCTTCTGCGTCGTTGTCGGGTCGGGTGCGCCAGCGGATCTCGACGCCGCTGCCATCGCCGCCGCCTCCAGCGGTGGTCTCTCCGGTCGTGCCCGAGGCATCGGTGCCCTCGGTGGTCCCGCCATTGTCGTCGCTGCCACAGGCAGCCGCGACCAGCGAGAGTGTGACCGCAGCCACGGCCACCCTTCGTAGGTTCCTCACGTTGTTCCCTCCCTCTTGAAACGCACTCGGTGCGCTCCATCCTTCCGGTTCACATGAGTGAACCGGTCTGTCATCCGGATGGTTCCGGACGTTCTCATGTCGACGTCAGGCGACGATGACATCGACACCTCGTTCTTTCAGCCAGTCGACGTCGGCGCTGCGGACGTCGCTGTCGGTGACGACCACATCAACGTCGTCGATCGTGCACACGCTCGCCAGGGTCTTTGTGCCGATCTTGGAGCTGTCGGCCATCACGACGCAGCGCTGCGACGCCTCGATCATGGCCCGCTTCACGTTCGCCTCGGGCAGGTTGATGTTGGTGACCCCGGCACCGGGGTGGATGCCGTTGCAGCCGAGGAAAACGGTGTCGACACTGAGCGTCTTCAGGAACGATCCCGCGAGCGGATCGACGAGCGAATGCTGCTTCGGTCGCAGCGTGCCCCCCGTGACGACGATCGAGAAACGCGGATGGGCGGCTTCGAGTGCCATCGCGATGCTGATGCCGTTCGTGATCACGTTCAGCTCGCCGAGGTCGGGTCGACCGACCAACTGCGCTGCGAACGCCGCAGCCGTCGTGCCGACGTCGACGAGGATCGACTCGCCGGTCGAGACCAGTTCGGCAGCGGCACGAGCGATGCGCATCTTCTCGTCGGCGCGTAGCGTGGAGACCACTTCGAACGACTGCTCGCCGCGGGAGCGGTTGACCGGCATCGCGCCGCCGTGGACCCGCTGCACCAACGAACGCTGTGCGAGTGCATCGAGGTCGTTGCGGGTGGTGACGGTGCTGACGCCGAATCGGTCGGACAGCTCGCGGACACGGACGAACCCACGCTCGTTGAGGTACTCGTGGGTGCGCTGCTGGCGGATCTCTGCCGGCAGGTTTTCCTCGACGTCGATGGCCCCCATCACTTTCGTTATCTTTCACCAATTTGCGTTCACTGTCAATTGACGAAAGCAAACGCATGACGAGCGTGTGAACCACTACGTTTCGGGCATGGTGCTTCCGACGGCCCTGGACGACTACGAGTTCGACCTGCGCGGGTATCTCGTCATCCCGTCGGCATTGTCCGGCGACGAGGTGGCGGAGCTCAACGCCGCCTACGAACGATTTCCTCCACTGGGTCATGCCGACTGGTACGGCAATGCGCAGCGCCGGGACTACACGGCTGACACCGGCTTCGAACTGCACAATGTGCTCGACTGCGGCGACCCGACATTCGACGTGCTGATCGATCATCCGAGCTGGATCGACCACGCCCGCCGCTACGCCGGCGAATCTGGCACGTACGTGGAAGGTGTGACCATCGATGAGCACATCGCCACCATCCGGGGAGCTGGCGGCCATCACCCGGTCCACTCGGGTGGGCACGATGCGTCGGTGCGCACGCAGTACTCGTTCCGCAACGGGCGATTCCGCTGTGGCCAACTGAACGTGCTCGTTGCGCTGACCGACATCGGCCCCGGCGACGGACCGACGATGATCGTTCCCGGCAGCCACAAATCGAACGTCGTCCATCCGCTTGCGGGCGACTACACGCGTGGCGACCGGATGGACGAGCTCCCCCACGCGGTGCCGATGTACTGCAGCGCAGGCGATGCGCTGATGTTCGTCGACGCGTGCATGCACGGTGGCAGCACGAGGACCAACCCAGGGGAGCGTCGGGTGATCATCCTGCGCTACGGGCCACCGTGGGCGACGCCCCGGTTCGGCTACCGCCTTTCGTCAGAGTTCCTGAGCCGGCTGAACCCTGAACGTCGCAGGATCATGCAACCGATCGCACCGATCGAACCTGGCTCGACCGAGATCCCACTCGATCTCCACTCGACCTATCGATCCGATGACTGAGCCGGGGCAGGTCCGGGGTCAGGCCCCGGATGTGATGCCGGCCATGATCTCGTCGAAGGCGGCGTCGGCGTAGGCGATCATCTCGTCGTCGGTGCGGTCCTGGATGGGGTGCGGGGTGAACACCCGGGCGACCGATGGGAAACCGAGTGACGTCGACTGCGCGATCGCTGCGTCGACGAACCCCTCCGAGGCCACGAAGACGCCGGGGATGCCCCGCAGTTCGAGATCGCTGATGTCGTGCACACTGCACGACGTGCAACTGCCTCAATCGGCCAGAGCCTCGATCACGACCTGACACTCGACCGAGATCTCGTGGCGCAGGTCGACCGGTGCCGGCTTCGTGAACGTCGGTTTGCGGTATCGCTTGACGTTCGCGCCCACGCCGACGAGTCGCTCCTCGAGACGATCGAGGAACACGTCGCCACGCGGGCTTGGAGATGTCGAGCAGGCCGACCGTCAGGCCGGACAGCGTCGCCGGCCGGTCGAGTCGCTGACGCTCGGCGACCGTGCGCTCGCTGGTCGGATCGAGGATCGTGCGTGCGCTCATGGCCGCTCAGTATGTCACGGCCCGGGTGACGGGCTTCGAGCCGACGTCGCCGTTGGCCCAGCCGCCGATGATCTCGGAGAACAGCCCCGTGCCGTTGCCCGCGTAGGTCAACATCAGCCCGCCCGGCCGGAACTTCGGCAGTGACGGCGCGTCGGCGAAGCCGGCCGGAAGTCCCTCGGCCATGCCGTCGGCACCACGCACCAGCTCCGACCCCGGTCGGTTCAGGTGCGCTGCGATGCCGTCGAGGATCTGCTGGCGTCCCCACCCGGCGTCGGCGAAGACGCGGGCGTGTTCGGGTCCCATCACCAGGATCGCGTCGAAACCGAGGACGAGCTTCGGATGGTGCATCGCCTGCAGGCTGGCGGCGAGCGACCGGGCGAGCGAGTCGGGTTCACGCGAGAGTTGGTCGACGACGCAGCGGGTGCCCTCGCCGGCGAACAGGGTGATCGCGTCGACGCCGGGCTCGATGCCGTGTTCGGTGGCGAGGGTGCCGTAGGGCGACTCGGCGTCGTTCTCGGCGAAACAGAAGCCGATCTTGCCCGGGCTGCCGTGCGTGGCCCGATCGACCTCGCCGGGGCGACCGCCGCCGACGTTGCGCACGACGAGCTGCAGGGCCCGTCCGATGGTGGAGTTGGCTCGGTTGCCCTGGCCGAGCGCGTTGCCGCCGGAGTTCATCCCGATCGCCCGCGTGCCGGGCCCGCTGCACACGATCACCGGGCCGACGGGCATCGTGGTGGCCAGCAGGCCGTGCATGTTGAATTCGTGCGTGCAGGCCGCTTCGACCGCGGTGAGCACCCACGGCAGGTACTCGGGCAGGCACCCCGCCATCACCGCGGCGACCGCGACCTTCTCGACGGTGACGTCGACCAGGTCCGGCGGCACGGTGGCCACGATGTCCGACGGCGATCGTGTCGTGCCCGTCAGCATCCGCATCACCCGCGCCTCGGTCGGGGGCACGACGGGAAGACCGTCGGTCCAACCACGAGCGAACATCATCTCCATCTCGTCTTCGGCGTCGGCGACGTCGATCCGCCGCGAGGCGAGCGTGGACGCACCGAAGCGCACGTTCAGTTCGTCGACCAGGTCGGGGTCGACGCTCATCGATCCGCATCCGGGTCGCATCGCCGGCAGATCGCTCCCCAGGCCCTCGATGCCGGTCACCCGGACCCACTCGTCGCGATGCCACCCGACGGTGCGCTCGACCTCGACGCCGTCGGCGACGTGGATCACCGTCGGCACCGTTTCGATGCCGTGGTGCCAGCTGACCGCGAGGTCGGCGTCGTGGATCGCGACGGGGAATTCCGGGAACCGCGGATCGTCCTGGGTGTACACGGTCAGCGTCGTCGCGTCGGCGAGTTGGCGCAGCACCGACGTGACCGAGTGACACGTCGCGCACTCTTCCTTGACCACCACCACGATGCCGTCGGGGAGTCGGGGTGCTGCGGTTGGGGCGGCCATGGCGAGACGGTAGCAATCGACCCGTCGCCAATGATCAGTCGGTGACGGTCCGTTGGTGACGAACGTTCCGAGCGACAGGGGTCACGTCGCTGCAGTTGCACGCGGGTTCGGGAAAGGACCTATCGTGAGTTCATCGGGGGTTCACAGCGCACAGATGTCGGGGTCACGACATGAAGGTGACCTTTCATGGCGTCCGTGGTTCGACGCCATGCCATGGCGACGAGATCGCGCGATACGGCGGCAACACGTCGTGCGTCTCGCTCGACGTGCCCGGCCACGATCCGATCCTGTTCGACCTCGGCACCGGGCTGCGCTACTTCGGACTCACCCAACCGGCCGACCAACCGTTCCGCGGCACGTGCCTCTTGAGCCACCTCCACTGGGACCACATCCAGGGGCTCCCCTTCTTCAAGCCGTTCCTGCGGCCGGGGTCGAACGTCACCCTGTACGCGCCGACGCAGCCGGGTGACATCACGGTCGCCGACGTGTTCGCCGACACGATCAAGCCGCCGCTGTTCCCGATCCACTTCTCGATGTTCCCGGGCATGGTCGACATCCACGAGATCGGCGACGAAGAGTTCATGGTCGGCGACGATGTGCGCGTGATCACCCGCCTCATCCCACACGTCGGACACACCGTCGGGTACCGCGTCGAGTGGAACGGTACGTCGGTGGTGTACATGAGCGACCACCAGATGCCCACCGACGGTTCGCACTCGGCGTGGCCCGGTGTGTTCGAGTTGTGCAACGGCGCCGATCTGCTGATCCACGATGCTCAGTACACCCCCGAGGAATTCGAGAGCAAGCGCGACTGGGGCCATTGCACGCCGGAGTACGCGGTGTGGCTCGCCGGCAAGGCGAAGGTCAAGCGACTCGCCCTGTTCCATCACGACCCGGCGCACGACGACGACGAACTCGACGAGATCCTCGCGCCGGTGATCGAGTGCGCCGCGAAGCTCGGCGTCGACGCGTTCGCCGCTCGCGAGCGCATGACCGTCCCGATCTGACGAGATGGCCGCCGTCGGGCTGGTGGCATCGGTCCTGCTCGGAGTCGTCTTCCTCGTGTCCGGCGGCTCGAAGATTGCTGCGGGCCCGGCATGGCCGGAACAGGCACGAGGGCTCGGGGCACCGTCGTTCGTGGTGCCAGTGCTTCCGTGGATCGAGATCGTGCTCGGTGCCGTCCTCGTGATGCAGCTCGTGCCGCTGTTGGCGGCGCTGGCGGCGCTGGCGCTGCTGGTGGCGTTCACCGTGCTGATCCTGCGCCGGCTCGCCGAGGGTCAGCACCCTCCCTGTGCGTGTTTCGGTGCGTGGTCGAGCAAGCCGCTGGGTCGCGGTCACGTGGTGCGCAACGTCGGCTTCATGACCCTCGCCGTCGTCGCCCTCGTCGCCTGACGGTCTCCCACCGTCGCGATGAGCGTGCGGTGGCGCCGGCGGCCCGTTCGCTCATCGGTGTGGTGGTGGGTGGTGTCGCGATGAGCGAGTGGTGGCGCCGGCGGCCCGTTCGCTCATCGGTGTGGTGGTGGGTGGTGTCGCGATGAGCGTGCGGTGGCGTCGGCGGCCCGTTCGCTCATCGCGTCAGGTGGTGGCGAGGAGGAAGGCGATCGTTCGGGCCTCGTCTCGCCAGGCCTCGTAGCGGCCGGTGGGGCCACCATGGCCGGCGACGAGCTCGGTGCGCAACACGATGGGCGCCGACCCGGTCGACACCTCGCGCAGACGGGCGATCCATTTGGCGGGCTCGTGCACGCTCACCCGGGGGTCGTTCAACCCGGCGGTGGCGTACACCGCCGGATAGTCGGCGGCGATGGTGTTGTCGTACGGCGAGTAGCTGAGCATGCACGAGGCGTAGGGCTCGGTGCGCGGGTCGCCCCACTCCTCCCACTCGGTCACCGTCAACGGCAAGGTCGGGTCGCTCATCGTGCTGACGACGTCGACGAACGGCACCTCGGCAACGACGCTCGAGAACAGGTCGGGCCGCTGCGTCATGCACGCCGCGACGAGGAGGCCGCCAGCCGAACCGCCCCGGATCGCGAGGCGGTCGGCAGCGATCACGCCGGTTGCGGTGAGATGCTCGCCGCAGGCGATCATGTCGCTGAACGTGTTCGGCTTGGCGAGGAGCTTGCCGTCGAGGTACCAGTTCCGGCCGAGTTCGCCGCCGCCGCGCGGGTGGGCGAGTGCCCACACGTAGCCACGGTCGAGCAGCGACAGTCGTGCCACCGAGAACCATGGCGGCAGCGACGCTTCGTAGGCGCCGTAGCCGTAGAGCACGCCGGGTGCGGTGCCGTCGAGCGCGGTGTCGACGTGGCGTACGACGTCGATCGGAACCCGGGTGCCGTCGGACGCAGTGGCCCACACCCGTTGCGCCGTGTATGCGTCGAGGTCGACGTTCGGTGTCGGGATCCGGCGCAGGAGCGTCCGCTCGCCGGTGGAGACCTGTTCGTCGTAGAGCGAGGTCGGCGTCGTGAGCGACTGCACGGTGTAGCGCAGGACGTCGGTCGCCCACTGCGGATTGGAGGAGGGTTCGATGTCGTGGGGTTCGGACCCGAGTTCGATCACTCGCTCGGTTCGATCACGGAACAGCACCCGCAGCCGTGGTTGCGCCTCGACCCACTCGTGGATGACGAGATGGCCGGCGAAGGCGTCGACGCCGAGGATGCGTCGGCCCGGTTGGTGCGCCACCAGTTCGCTCCACGCTGTCGGGTTGTTGGTGTCGGCGCCGTCGTCGGCGATCAGCACACGGAAGTCGACGGCGTCGTCGTTGGTGTGCATCACGAACGAGTCGCCCCAGTGGTCGATGCCGTACTCGATGTCGTCGCGACGCTCGACGACCACAACCGGGTCGTCGGTCGGGCGATCGGTGGAAATGATCCGCGCATCGGCGCTGGTGCGGCTCGCGGAGTGGATGACGATCCAGTCCTCGGACCGTGTCGAGCCGATCGCGACGTAGAACCGTTCGTCGGTCTCGTCGAAGACGCACACGTCGTCCGAGCGCGAGGTACCCAGTCGGTGGCGCCAGACCGTTGCGGGGCGCTCCTGCTCGTCGGGCGTCACATAGAACACCCAGTGGCCGTCGCGCGACCAGGCGATGCCGGCGTTCGAGGTGTCGTCGATCCGGTCGTCGAGGTCGTTGCCGGTCGTGAGGTCTCGGAAGCGCAGCGTGTAGCGCTCGTCGCCCGCGATGTCCATCGACCACGCCACCATCTGATGATCCATCGACACGTCGAAGGCGCCGAGGTCGAAGAAGTCGTGACCGGCGGCTTCGAGGTTCTCGTCGAGCAGCATCGACTCGTTTGCACGATCGGCGCTCGGGCCGCGGTGGTGGACCGGGTAGTTCTGGCCCTCGGTGGTGGAGGTCACGTACCACCACGGACCGAACTCGACGGGCGTCGACATGTCGGTCTCCTGGACCCGCGATCGGATCTCGCCGAAGACGGTCTCGATCGTGTCGAGGTGGGGTGCGAAGAAGCGCTCAGCCGCGGCGTTCTCGGCGCGGAGGTAGTCGAGCAGTTCGGGGCTGTCGACGTCGCGCATCCACGCGTAGTGGTCGTCGACGTCGCCGGTCGGGCGGCGCCAGGTGTGCTCGTGACGCGGCGCCACGGGTGTGTCGGATGTCTGGTCAGCTTGTTCGTTCACGGTCGAGCCAATGTAGACAGCCAGCGGTACCGTTCGGTCACCATGCGTGTGTGGATCGACCAAGACCTCTGCACCGGTGACGGCCTCTGCGTCGATCACTGTCCCGATGTGTTCTCGCTGCTCGAGGACGGCATCGCCTACGTCGTCGAGGATGGCGAGGTGCTGAACGATCCGGGTGGGTCGGGGAGCCTGGCGTGGGTGAGCGAGCGCAACATCGCCGACACGATCCACGCCGCCGAGCTCTGCCCGGGTGAGTGCATCTTCATCGAGGTCGACGTTCCGGTCGGCGTCGGCAGCGGCGACGACGTGCCCGACCTCGCCGACCTCGCCGACGACGCCGCCTGACGCGCAACGACCCGGGACACTGGTCCCGGGCCGTCGGTTCGTCGCCCTGCGAGGGGCGGGATCGTCACGTCGTGGTGATCAGAGGTAGTACCCGTAGACGTCGATGATGACGTCGGTGCTGCCGGTCTGGTCACCGCAGTACACCCGGATCTCGCGTGCCGAGCTGACCGGCACCGTGATCGAGTTGGCGATCTGGATGTCGCCCGGGCTCCAGTTGAGCAGCGAGGTCGTCGTGGTCGTCACGTCGCCGGCGGTGACCGAGAGGAAGTTCGGCGCCGTCATGTTGGCCACGGTGACGTTGATCTGGACGGCCGTGGCACCTGCGGGGACGGCGTTGGCGGTGGTCACCGTGCCGTTGTCGCTGCGGCCGTCGGCGACGCTGACGACACGGTTCGTGTTGGGTGCGAGCACCCCGCGGACGGTGTAGCCGGTCTGGCGCGAGTCGTACACGCGCTGCGGGTTGATGGCGTGGTACGAACCCGCCGTCGGCGTGCCCGCAAGCTTCACGAAGCGCACAGCGTTCGGGGCAGCAGTGGTCGGTGCCGGCACCGTGAACCACAGCGTGCCGTCCTTGTCGACGTACAACTCGCCGGCGACGTGCGTGCCGGGGGTCGGGCCGGTGACCGAGCCCGGGAGCGGAACGAAGCGCATCTGCGCGCCGGTGGCCGATGCCACTGCAAGTCCGACCGGAACCGGGTCGGTCGGCAGCTGGCGTGGCGGGAGCCGGAGCCAGGTTCGCGGCGACGACACCGAAGCCGGTCGGATGCCGTCGGTCGAGCCGTGGACACCGTTGGTGATCGTCGAGTCGCCGTAGCCGCCGACCCGGCCGGGAACGGTGACTCGGCGGGGAGCGTCGTAGCCGCCGACGCTGAAGCGCGCTCGGACCGGTCGTCGGCGAGCGGCCGCAGGGTCGTAGTCGATGATCGTCGGCAGTGACGCTCGTGTTCGTCTGTGCCTCGCCGACGCTGGACGGGGTCCGCCGCTCGGCTGCTGCAGAGCGCGGCCGTTGTTCAACAGGACGGCGCCGGCGGCGGCGCCGGCACCGCCGATCGCGATCTTGCGGAGCAGGGCGCGGCGGTCGTTGGGTGTCAGGTCGGTGTCGGTCGTGTCTGGGGTGTCAATGGTGTCGCTCATGGTTGGTGCTCCTGTGTGATGGCGGGGTTCACGATGGATGTAATGGTGACGAACGACATCCCGTCGAGTCGTCGTCATTCAAACGTAACATTGGCAACGTCACTTGGGAAGTCGCCTCTGAGCGGTTCCCGACCGATCGGAATCGAAACCTCGGCGCCGCCGGTCCCTGTTCGGACCTCCGGCGTAGAATCCAGCCGATGCCGATGAGGACCGAGTGCAAACAATTCGAGAGCCGGACGTACCCGAACGGTGACACCGTGCGCAAGTGCAACCTCGACCTCGCACCCGATGCCCCCTGGCGTTGCCCGGAGAACTGCCCGAAGTACGAGCGTCGACTCGCCGACGTCGCCTGGACGCACGGCACCCTGATCGTGCCGCCGACGCCGCCGGAGCCACAGGGCCTCGACGACGGTAGCGCCGCCGCGGTACTCGACGAGGCCGAAGACATCTTGAACGCCGTCGGCGCCAGCATGCGCGCAGAGGTCGAAGCCGAACAGGCCGCCGCCGACGCCGGCTTCTTCAAGCGCATCTTCAAACGCAAGCGCTGAGCGTCACGTGGTCGCCGGCTGTCACGCCGAGGCGACCGTCGAGCTGACGCAGCGTGGAGTCCGCGTCGTAACGTCGCCGCCATGGCTCGCCTCGCCCCGCAGGAACTGGATTCGTCGCCGGGGGCGCACGGTCGCTTCCCCGGTTGGTGGGTCGTCGCGGGCTGCTTCACGGTGCTCACGGTGTCGTCGGGCCTGGGGTTCTACGGGCTGGCGGTGTACCTCAACGCGTTCAGCAAGGAGCGCGACTGGCCGCTGAGCACGATCTCGCTCGCCACCACACTCTTCTTCATCGTCGGCGGCGTCGTGGGTGTGTGGGTGGCGCGGTGGATCGCCCGCTACGACGTCCGGCTGGTGATCGTCGGCGGGGGACTGGTCGGCGGGTTGGCGCTCGGTGTGCTCGGCCAGGTCGAACAGCAGTGGCAGCTCTTCGTCGTGTACGCCGTGTTCGCCGCCGGGTGGGCAGCGGCGGGGCTGGTACCGGCCACGACCGTCGTGACGAGGTGGTTCCACGCCAAACGCTCGATCGCGTTGTCGGTCGCGTCGACCGGCCTGTCGGTCGGCGGCATCGTGATCACGCCGTTCGCGAAGCAGCTGCTCGACACCCAGGGCCTGGCTGCCGGCACCCCGTGGTTGGGCGCACTGTTCGTCGTCGGCATCGTGCCCGTCGGCTGGTTCCTCGTGCGCGCCGATCCCGAAGCCGAGGGATGGGCGCCGGACGGTATTCGGCGCGAGGTCGGCGAGGTCGCGCCCCCGCCCACCGGCACACCGTTCACCGAGGCGGTCCGCACCCGCTTCTTCATCGCCGTCACGATCGGCTTCCTGCTCGCGCTCGGCGCACAGGTCGGCGGCATCCAGCAATTGGTGAAACTCGTCGAGGACCGCACCGACGAACAGACCGCACAGTTCGCGCTCACGGCGATCGCCGGCACGTCGGTGGTGGCGCGGCTGATCGGTGGGCGCGTCGTGCTGCGCGTCCCGATGATGCGGCTCACGGTGGGCCTCGTCATCGCTCAGGCGACGGCGTTGGCGGTGATCGGCGTCGCGGACACGACCTGGCTGCTGTTCGCAGCGATCGTGCTGTTCGGTGCGACGATCGGCAACATCTTGATGCTCCAGCCGCTGGTGATCGCAGAGCGATTCGGTGTGCGCGACTATCCCCGGATCTTCAGCCGCACACAGCTCGTGGCCGTGGTGGGTACCGCCGGCGGTCCGCTGCTGCTCGGCGCGCTGTACGACGTGTTCGGGTCGTACGAGGTGCCCTATGCGGTGGCGGCTGCCTGCTCGCTCATCGGTGCGTTCGTGCTGTCGCTCGGCGGCCCCGCGACCGTTCCGGCCGCCGCTTCACCCGACGCGGCCTGAGCGGCAACGTCACCGACCGGGCGGCAACGTCACCGGTCGAGCGTGATGTCGTAGGCGCAGGTGTGGGCGCCGCTGGTCTTGTGGGTGACCCGGGCGACGGTGGCGTCGGGCAGCACCCCCTGGAGGAACTCGAGTTCGCTGGCGCACGCCTTGCCGAAGCGCTGGGCGACGGTCCAGATGGCGCAGTTGTGGAGGTTGATCCGGTAGTGGCCGTCGGCCAGCTGCTCCCAGTCGCACAGGTACCCCTGCGCGTCGAGCAGCTCGGTGACGCGGGCCACGCGCTCGTCGAACGTGGTGCCCGCGAGGTGGGCCTCGGCGTCGTCGACGAGTCGCTGGCGACGCCGGTCGAAGACACGGTCGACGAGGTCGGGATGCTCGTCGTCGACGAGTTCGAGCAGTTCGATCGAGACGTCGTCGGCGGTGACGAACAGCGGCTCGGTGCGGGTGGTGGCGCGATAGCGGTCGGCGGGACGGCCGGCGTTGCCGCGTTGCTGGCGGGCTTCGATCAGCCCGGCGGCGCGGAGTGCC
>CAVQSI010000009.1:0-23194 GCA_963715825.1 Ilumatobacteraceae bacterium | reverse complement strand
ACCCCCACGCCCACCTCGAGGCGATGAGCGAACGGTCCGCATACGACCACTTCGCTCATCGCCCTCGGGCTCGACGTCCCCTCACGCAATTCTGTTCGGATCTGGTGTCAGCAGTTGAAACCGGATCCGCTCAGAAGTGCAACCCTCAGGCTGATGCTGACTCGGCCGCAGCGGCGATGCCTTCGAGCGTCTGCTTCATCCCCGCTCGGTTGTGCTCGACACGATCGACGACACCACTCGCCTTGCCACCGAGCTGCTTCATGAACCCGCTGCGCTGATCCACCCACGTCTCGATCACGAGGCATCCCCGCTTGGTTGGCTCGATGTCGAACGACCACTCGGCGATCTTGAAGAAGCCGACCGTGACCACGAACGAGAACCGCTCGCCCGGCGTTGCGTCGACCACCGTCACCGTGGTCGACCATCGGTGCGATCCGTTCGCGTTACGGCCCTTGAACTTCGCACCCGGGACGGGGCCTTTCGCACCCCTGATCCAGGTGCCGCCGTTGTTCTCCGGCGACCATTCACCCATCCGCGGCAGGTCGGACACCAGTGCCCACACCACCTCGGGTGCTGCTCGGACCTCGCGAGCAACCTCGATTCGATCCACCACTTCGCACTCCCCTCGTCTCGGCCCGAACCTATCAATGCTGCGACACGGCCCTCGGTGTGACCGAACACGAAACGCTCGGGAACGGGAGCGAAACACTGGCCCGAACCGATCGACCAGCACCTCCGACGGGCGTACGGTCGCCGGCATGTCGATCGACACCACCACCACCGACGACGCCTCCGCCGAGGCCGTCGTACCCGAGGAGCGGCCGCCCGACGAACCGGTCGCCCGCCTCGTGCACCCCCGGGCCATCCGCTGGCTGCACTGGATCAACTTCCCGCTCCTGATGATCATGATCTGGAGCGGGCTGCGCATCTACTGGGCCGAGGACGTCTACGCCCTCGGCATCGGCAGCTGGCAGTGGTTCGCCTTCTTCCCCGACGCCGTCTACGAGACGCTCGACCTCGAACGCCGCCTCGCCCGCGGCATGGCGTTCCACTTCGCGTTCGGCTGGCTGTTCGTGATCAACGGCGCGATCTACGGGATCTACCTGCTGGCGACCAAGGAGTGGCGCCACATCCTCCCCGACCGCTACGCGGCCAAGGAGGCGAAGGACGTCGTCCTCCACGACCTCCACCTCAAGAAGGAGATGCCACCGCAGGGCAAGTACAACGCCGCCCAGCGCATCTCGTACACCGCGGTGCTGGTGATGGCGCTGATCATCGTGGTCAGCGGGTTCGCGATCTACAAGCCGACCCAGCTGTACCCGCTGCCGCTGCTGTTCGGCGGCTACCAGGGCGCCCGCCTCGTCCACTTCTGGATGACGATCGGGCTGTCGCTGTTCTTCCTCGTCCACGTGCTGCAGGTGCTACGAGCCGGGTGGGGCAACTTCCGCTCGATGGTCACCGGCTACGTGGTCGAGCGCCGCTCACCCGCCCCATCCGAGGCCGACCCGACCATCGGTGCACCGTCAGTCCCGGAAACCGACACGCACGACACACAGATCGGAGGATCATCGTGAGCGAACAGCCAGAACCCATCAGCCCCGAACCAACCCGTGAGGAGCAGCTCCGGGCCCAACTCGAGGACGCACCGACGATCCCGATGTCGGAACTCAAGGGCCGCTCCCGTCGCTCGTTCCTCACCGGTGCGGCCGGCGTCGGCGCCGCTTTCCTCGGGTGGCGATGGATACAGGACAGCCCGGTCGACGACGGCATCCCGCAGCCGCTGCGCAACACGCTCGAGTTCAACGAGAAGGTGTGGAGCAACCTGTCGGAGGGACGTTCGGCACCGGAGTTCCCGGTGTCGAAGGCGACACCGATCCAGGTCAATGGCCGCATCGGCATCCGCAACGAGATCGACCTCGCCGACTGGACCGTTCGCGTCGAGGGGCCCGACGGCGAGCTGCTCGACGAACTCGACATCTCGGCCTTCGAAGCGCTCCCCCAGCGCGACATGATCATCGAGCACAAGTGCATCGAGGGTTGGTCCAACATCACCCACTGGGGCGGCACCAGCTTCTCCGACTTCCACGCCCGCTACGCCGACCAGGTCGGCGACGTGCCCTACGTCGGCTTCGAGACACCCGACGGCCTCTACTACGTCGGCTGGGACATGTCGTCGGCGATGCATCCGCAGACGATGCTCGCCCTCCGGCAGGGCACCGAGCCGCTCGACTTGGATCACGGAGCGCCGCTCCGCATCGCCACGCCGAACAAGTACGGCATCAAGTGCCTCAAGCGGATCGGCGTGATCCGCTACGCCAACGAACGCCCAGCCGACTACTGGGCCGAGCGCAGCTACGACTGGTACGCCGGGCTGTGACCCCGCGGGTGCTGGCCGGGCTGGGCGCGGCCGCGGTCGCCGTTGTGATCGTCGGCGCCTTCGCGTTCGGCGGCGACGGCGACTCATCGCCCGACGCCAACCCGACCGCGTACCTCGCCGACACCGAGACCGACGCTCCCGTCGCCGCCCCTCCGGCGACGGTCGAGACCCCCGACCTCCCCAATCGGGGCCCGCACCCGGAACTCCTCGACATCGACGGCTGGCTGCAGAGCGACGTCACCTCGCTCGAGGAGCTCCGCGGCAAGGTCGTCGCCGTCCAGTTCTGGACCTTCGGCTGCCGCAACTGTCGAGCGACACTTCCCCACATGCAGGCGCTGTACGAGCAGTACGCCGACCAGGGCTTCGAGATCGTCGGCATCCACGCTCCCGAGTTCGGCTACGAGGCCGAGGTGCCGAACATCGAGGAGGCCGCCGCCGACCTCGGCGTCACCTGGCCGATCGTGCTCGACACCGCCAAGCGCACGTTCCACTCGTGGCAGGAGGGCCCGACCGGGCACTGGCCGCGCATCTACCTGATCGACCGCAACGGCAACATCCGCTACGACCACATCGGCGAGGGCCGCTACGCCGAGACCGACGCCGCCGTGCAGGCCCTGCTCGCCGAGCCGAACTGAACGACCGGACGAGCCGGCGTGCTCCCCGCGTTCTTCGAGGCGATCCGAGCGACCACGCAGCCGTGCACGCTGCTGCTGCTGCTCCCACCGATCGTGATGGCGATCGTCACCCGCGGCCGCTGGGCGCCGTTCGCGGCGATCTGCATCGGCGCGGTCCTCGGTGGCTGGCTGTTCATCGCCAACGTCGTCGCGCTCAGCGACCGTCAGCTGCAGCTCAGCGGTGTGTTCGTCGCTGCATTGCTCATCGTCGTGGTCGCGGCGCCGAGCGTCACCCGGCTCGGCTGGGCGAACACGCCGCACGCCCAGACCGTCGCCGCCGGCACGGTCACGTTCACCGCAACGCTGTGGTGGAGGCCCTGCGTCGGCAGCGAGCTCGGCGCACTCCTCACCGCCTCGCGTCGCGGCCTCGCCGGTGAGCTTCCCGGCATCTCGGCGTACATGCTCGGCGCGATGATGCCGGTCCTCGTCGTCGTGCTCGTGATGCGGGCGATCGACCCGTCGCCACTGGCGAGCCGCAGCGCCGCCATCGTCGCCTCGGTGGCCGGCGCCGTCGTCGCCGGAGCGCTGGCCGTCGGCCGCCACGACGAACTGGTCACCACGCTCACCCGTTGGTCGACCAGCTGAGGCGCGACCGGCCGCCACCCATCGGAATAGGAACCGGTCGGCAGCAGTTACGACACACATGGCCAAGATCCCCTCCGACTACACCGACCTGCTCGACAAGACCACCTTCTGGCACATCGCCACGCTCGGTCCCGACGGCAACCTGCAGTCGAGCCCGGTGTGGGGCGGATGGCGCGACGGGCACTTCGTGTTCTCGCTGACCAAGGGTCGCCAGAAGTACGACAACCTCGTGCGCAACCCGACGATCGCCATCTCCGGCATCGACCCGGAGAACCCCTACCGCTACCTCGAGATGCGTGGTGCGGTCGTCAGCATCGACGATGACTCGACGAACGAGTTCATCGACTCGATGGCCAAGAAGTACATGGGTGTCGACAGCTACCCGTTCCACCAGCCCGGCGACGAGCGAGTCGTCATGGTCGTCGACGTGGCCCACACGACGCAGATGGGCTCATGAACCGCCTCGATCCCGGCGACGTCGCCCGACTCGGCTTCGCCACGCTCAACTCGGTGGTCCGACCCGCGGTGAAGTCCGGCGTCGGCAACCCGTTCCCGATCGGCGCCGGTGCCGTCGTGCTCGAAACGACGGGCCGCAAGTCCGGCCTGCCCCGCGAGGTCCCCGTTCTCGCCACCCGGGCCGGCGACACGCTCAACGTCAGCACCGTGCGCGCCGACTCGCAGTGGTTGCGCAACATCGAGGCCGACCAGCAGGTCGCCGTCTGGCTCGGCGGTCAGCGCCGCGACGCCACCGCCGCGGTCACCCGCGGCCCCCTGAACACCGTGCGCATCGAGCTCACGCCGACGCGCTGAGATCCGAGTCGGTCGGCCCCGAACCCCCCGTGGGGCCGACCGGCTCGCACTCGTTCCCGCACCCGGTCGACGACCCGCCGAAGCCCGGCGCCGCGGGCCGGTGCAGCACCGCCCCGGTCGGCGCGAAGCGAACCTCGCCCTCGGTCGGCACCTCGGCGGTGCCGTCGATGATCAGGCTGTAGCCGTCTGGCTCGACGGGCGGATAGCAGAGGCTGACCTCCGGTCGTTCGCTCGCGTTGTGCGCTGTCCCCCGGCCGACGTTCATCGTCATCACGGCGTCGTCCCAGCTCGGGGTGACCGCCACGATGTGCGGGCGCAGGTCGTCGCGCACCGTGAGGAAGTAGGCCCACGCTCGCTCCGCCGTTGCCGCCGCCAGGTCGTCGATCGCGACGGGAATGCTCATGGCTCGATCCTACCGATCGGTAATTCCCGACCGATCTGGTCGGGAATGGGGCTACCATGGTCTCCGTCCGTAATCCGTTCGCACAAGGAGCTCCAACATGGCCGTCCGTCTCGGCGACACCGCACCCGACTTCACCGCACCCACCACCCAGGGCGAGATCAGCTTTCACGAGTGGCTCGGCGACTCATGGGGCGTGCTGTTCAGCCACCCCAAGGACTTCACGCCGGTGTGCACGACCGAACTCGGCTACGTCGCCAAGATCAAGCCCGAGTTCGACAAGCGCAACGTCAAGGTGATCGGCCTGTCGGTCGACCCCGTCGACAGCCACGAGAAGTGGGAAGGCGACATCGAGGAGACGCAGGGCACGGCGGTGAACTTCCCGATGATCGGCGACCCCGAACGCAAGGTGGCCGACCTCTACGACATGATCCACGAGAACGCCAGCGACACGCTCACCGTGCGCTCGGTGTTCGTCATCGGACCCGACAAGAAGGTCAAGCTGACGCTGACGTACCCGGCATCGACGGGGCGCAACTTCGACGAGATCCTCCGCGTCATCGACAGCCTGCAGCTCACCGCCGACTACAAGGTGGCAACACCGGCGAACTGGAAGGACGGCGAGGACGTGATCATCGTGCCGGCGCTGTCCGACGACGACGCCAAGGAGCTGTTCCCCGCCGGGTGGAACCCCGTCAAGCCCTACCTCCGCATCACCAAGCAACCCAACCGCTGACACCCGAGTCGGTCCTGCAGCCACAACCATCCGACGTTCGGGATTCAGAGCCAGTTGGTCTCGACCCAGGCCCGCACGGGGGGCGCAAGGTGATGGAGGTGCGCGCCGGGGTCCTCGCGGATCTGGGTGGCCGAGATCGGCACCGTCGCACGGTCGGCGTCGACCACCACGTGGTCGGCGCCGAATCGTCCCGCCAACTCGACCACGTACGCATCTGACGAGAACACCGCGTGCGGGCCGTCGTCGTGCGGCCACGTGGCGGTGAACAACGCCATCCACTTCGCCCACAGCTCCTCGTCGTCGAAGTCGGTGCCGAGTCGGTGGCGGAGTTCGATCACGGTGACCTCGGGATGCAGCTCCGCAAGCCACCCCGCCCGCAGGTGACCTGGTGCTGTATCGCGGTCAGGCGAGGTGTTGACGAACACCACCAACAGCTCACACCGCTGCGCTGCCCAGTCGATCATGTGCGAATGGCCGAGGTGTGGCGGATCGAACCGCCCGACGATCAGTCCGGTCGCATGCCTCATGCCACCGGCTCGCCCGGCCGATCGACGACCAGCGCCCCCAGCGCCGCCGCCACCGTCTTCCAACCCGATCCGAGGTGACCGACCTCGTGCGGCGAGCCCTCGCGCAACACGACGGACCGCGTGAGGCCCACCAACTCGCGTGCCACCACGTCGCCGGCGTCGAGTGCCGTCGCAGACGCCCGATCGAACCGGTCGACCGCATCGTCGTGCGCACCGATCTGCGCCGCGGCGGCCCCCGCAGCGATCCCGGCGATCACCCGATCGAGGTAGCTCGAACCGGCATCGGCATCGACGAGGTCGGCGTCGTCGATCGACCCGGACGGATCGGCGGTGACCGCACGCGCCAGTGCCCGGACCGAAGCCAGGTACGGCGTCAGGTTGTCGGCGACGTCGAGCATCGCGAGCGCCTCGTCGCCCCGGCCGACCTGACACAGCGCCAACGCCAACGTGATGCGCGACTCGGTGCCGTCGGCGCCCATCGCCACCGATCGGTCGAGCGCCCGCTCGCTGATGGACAACCCCCGATCGCCGAGACCGAGGTGCACCGCCGCCCCGGCCGCCGCCATCATCGGGAACGACAGGTCGCCGAACGACTCGCTCATCGCCAACGATTCCTCGATGCCCCGTTCGGCTTCGTGGGTGCGGCCGAGCGCCACCAGCGCCCGCATCCGCGGAGCGAGCGCCTGCACGACCCCGAACTTGTCGCCGAGCTGTCGGAAGTTGGTCAGCGCTCGACTCGACAGCTCCTCGGCTTCGACGAAACGCGACGACCACAGCCGCATCGAGGCGATCAACGAGTCCATCATCGCCGGTGCCCACGGATCGCCGAGCTCGATCGAGTCGCGCCGGACCTCGACCGCGAGGGCCTCGGCCTCGTCGAAGCGTCGCTGGTAGAAACGCACATAGGCGAGCAGACCGGCGGCCCAGCCCCGCCCGAACCGATCGCCGAGCAGATCGAACTCCTGCGCGGCGGTCAGGAGCCGGGATTCGGCCAGCGCGGCGTCACCCGACAGGAAGGCCACCCAGGCCTGGTGCTGGCGCACCCATGCGCGTCCGTGGGCGTCGCCCATCCGCTCGGTGAGGGCCTCGGCCTCGCCGAGCAGCCACTCGGCATCGCCCAGCGACCCACCGAACACCTCGGCGAGCCCGCGTTCACGCAATGACGCTGCCAACTCGGTGTCGTCGCCCAGCTCGCGGAAGATGTCCACGCTCGAGCCGAGTTCACGACGCGCTCGCGGCCAGGTCGCCGTCGCGCTGATGAATGACACCGCGGAGGCGCCGAGCGACGCCCTCCTGACGGCGGTCGCCGGCGGCCAACGCCGCATCGAGCGCATCGTCGGCGTCGGCCAGCGCAGGAACCAGCGATCGACGCTCGGTCTGCGCCTGTGCCCGCAGCAGCAACAACTCGCGCGCCACGGCCGTGTCGCTCGGGCCGAGATCGAGCGCCCGCGTCGCCTGCCTGCGCACCTGGTTGAACGCTCCAACGTCCATCGACCGCTTGGCCGCTTCGAGCAGCAGTCCGGCGGCTCGATCGGCGATGTCGGCGGGCAGGCCGGGCACCGGACCGATCTCGGCGCTCAGTTCGGCCGCAGAGGCCGCGTGATGCGCGATCTGTTCGATCGGCACCCGCTGGTCGCGGATCATCACCGCGGCGGTGCCGCCGTGGCGCTGCGCCCGCACCAGCTTGGTGAGCGTTTGGTACGCGACCTCGCGCACCACGTCGCTGCGGAACTCCCACGCCGGGCCGTCGATCTCGAGCAGACCCGACTGGTCGAGATCGTCGAGGTCCTCGGGATCGAACCCCTGGTTCATCTCGACTGCGAACTTCTCCAACGATTCGACGAGCCCCGCCGCGCCGAGGACCGAAGCGTTGTCGAGGATCGCCCGTTGGGTCGTGGGAAGCTGATCGAGCCGAGCGGAGATCAACGCCCGCAACGACCCCGGCAGCGCGGTACTGGTCGGGTTGGACTTCGCGAGTTCGGCCAGCTCGATCAGGAACAGCGGATTGCCGCCGCTGCGCTCGTAGAGGCTGTCGACGAACGCCTCGCTCGTGGACGATCCGATGACGGCCCCCACGAGCCGGGCAGCTTCGTCGTGCGTCAACGGGTCCAACGGCATGCGGACCGTCACCGGGTGATCACTCGCGGGCGGCCAGTCGATGTCGGCGTCGTCGCGCTGTGCGGTGATCATCAGCAAGGGGCGATCGACGAGTGAGCGAGCGATGCGGTGCAGCAGCTCGACGATCAGGATGTCGGCCCACTGCAGGTCGTCGATCCACAGCACGACCGGCCCGGTCTGCGTGCGCCGCCGCAGCCCTTCGACGATCAGCGAGAACAGGATCTCGCGGGCCTGCGCCGGTGGGACGTGATCGAGTTCCGACGGGTGCCCGAGCAGGTGGATGACCCCTTCGACGAACCGGCCGAGCACGGGGTCATCGGCCTCGAACCCGTAGAGCTCGACACCTTTGGCCCGGCTGACCTCCCGAAGCAGGTCGGGAGGTGCATCCTGGTCGAGTTCGAGGCGACGGAACAGTGCCGTGGCGATCGGCGCCCACACGTTGGACTCGCCATAGGGGGCGCACGCTCCCGAGAAGATGGTGACCGCACGGCTCGGGAACGCGTCGAGGGCTTCGGCCACGAGCCGCGTCTTGCCGGCGCCCGCTTCACCGGTGACCGACACGATCGCGCTGTGGCCGTTGGCCACCATCGCCATGATCGAGGCCAGCAGCTCCCACTGCGTCGAGCGTCCCACGAACGCAACGTCGTGGAATCCGGCACCGATCCTCGGGACACGACGTCGGCGACCCGTGATGCGCCACACCCGTTCAGGCTGCTCGCGTCCGCGGACGTCCAGTGAGTCGACGGGTTCGCGCAGGATCTCCTCGGAGGCGAGCGATGCCGTCGAGTCGCCGATCAGGATGCCACCCGGCTCCGCCAGCGTCTGTAGTCGGGAGGCGACGTTGACGACGTCGCCCATCGCGGTGTACTCGGCAGTGCCGGAAACGTTGCCCACGACGACCTCGCCAGTGTTCACGCCGATCCGCAATCGCAGCGGGCCGTCGAGGTCGGGTTGCTCGTCGACGAAGCGTGCGAGCGTCTCGTGCATCTGCAACGCGGCACGGATCGCTCGGTCGGCGTCGTCCTCGTGGGCAACCGGCGCGCCGAACAGGGCGAGGATCCCGTCGCCCAGCACCTTGTCGACACGACCACCGAACGCGGTGATGTCCGCGATCAGCCGTTCGAAGCTGGCATCGATCAACCGCTTGACCCGCTCGGGGTCGAGATGCTCGGAGAGCGCGGTGTAGCCGACGAGGTCGGCGAACACGACGGTGACCACCCGCCGCTCCTCGGCGATGGACGAGGCGACCTCGTGGCCGCACGAGGGGCAGAACCGTGCGCCATCGGGCAGAGCGGAGTCACACGACGTGCAGGCGGCCATCAACCGGTGATCGTACGGCACGTCCACCCGTGGTCGGACCACTGGGTCGCCCGGGATGACTAGCGTCGCGACTGCCATGTACCGCCCGCATCCCGTCGTCTGGTTGCGCTCGCATCCGCGAGCAGCAGATGCGATGCTCGCTGCGCTGGTGGTCGCGGTTGCGGTCGCGGCACATCTGGCGGGCGACACCTCGGTCAACGATCCGAATCAGCCCGACCCCGCCTGGTGGACCATCGCGATCGTGCTCGCCGGGACGGCACCGATCTACTGGCGTCGAACCCGCCCGCTGATCACCGGCGCGGTCGTCGTCGGCGCCGAGGTGATCGCCCTGTTCATCGGGATCGGGGGCGCCGCGTTCCTCGGCTCGATGGTTGCGGTGTACTCGATCGGCGCCCACACCACGGGCGTCCGGCGAACCCGGGTGATGACGGCGATCGCTGCGGCGGTCGCGCTGCTCTTCGTCGCCGGCTGGATCGACGGCCTCTCACTGCTCGACGAGTTCATCTCGACCGGCGTCGTCCTGATCACGGCGTTCGTGCTCGGCGACAACCTTCGTCGCCGACGAGAGCACCTCGACGACCTCGCCGAACGCGCCGAACGCGCCGAACGCGAACAGGGACTGCTCGCCGAACAGCGCGTCGCCGCCGAGCGCACCCGTATCGCCCGCGACCTCCACGACGTGGTCGCCCACTCGGTGAGCGTGATGGTCATCCAGGCAGCGGCTGCCCGACGCAACCTCGACGAGTCACCCGAGCTCGCCGCCGCGGCGCTCGCCGCGATCGAGTCGACCGGCCGCCAGACGATGACCGAGCTCCGGTCGATCCTCGGGGTGTTGCGTACCGAGGCGGTCGCCCCCGACGCTCCCCCTGCGCCGCAGCCATCGCTGGCTCGCCTCGACGACGTCGCCGGACTCGGCGACCTGCCGGTCGAGGTGCACGTGGACGGCGACCTCGCCGCACTGCCCGACGGCGTGTCCGCCACCGGGTACCGGCTGATCCAGGAAGCCCTCACCAACGTTCGTCGCCATGCCGGCCCGGTGGAGCGGGTGGTGCTCACGGTGCGCACCGACGCAGATGGCGTGACGATCGAGGTCACCGACGACGGCCGCGGGCTCGGCTCGCTGCCCAACGCCGACGGTTTCGGGATCGTCGGCATGAGCGAACGAGTGGCGGCGGCCGGTGGCACGTTCGCCGCAGGGCCTCGAGCGGGCGGAGGCTGGCGGGTCCGCGCCACGCTGCCGGTCGACGTCGGAGCGATCCACCGTCTGGCATCGAGCCCCTCGTGATCCGGATCATGCTGGTCGACGACCAGGAGATGGTCCGCGTCGGGTTCCGCATGATCCTCGACGCCGAGCCCGACTTCTCGGTCGTCGGCGAGGCCGGCGATGGAGCGGCAGCGATCGAGGTGGCCGAACGCGCCGGTGCCGACATCGTGTTGATGGACGTGCGCATGCCGGGAACCGACGGCATCGAAGCCTGCCGGGTCATCCGCGAGCGACATCCCGACACCCGGGTGATGATGCTGACCACCTTCGACCTGCACGACCACGTCCACGCCGCGCTACGCGCCGGCGCGAGCGGATTCATGCTCAAGGACGCTCCCGCCGAGCAACTGGTCGACGCCATCCGGGTCATCGCCAACGGCGACGCGCTGCTCGCACCGTCGATCACCCAGGCACTGATCGACGAGATCGCCCGCCAGCCCGTGCGCAACCGGTCGTCGTACCCCGGCATCGACGAGTTGACCGAGCGAGAACTCGAGGTGCTGCACCTCATGGCTCGTGGCCGATCGAACGGCGAGATCGCCGGCGACCTCTATCTCGGCGAGGCGACGATCAAGACCCACGTCGGGCGCATCCTCGCGAAGCTGGGCGCCCGCGACCGCGTGCAGGCCGTGGTCGTGGCCTACGAGTCGGGTGTCGTCACTCCCGGTGACCCGTGACGTCCATGCGACGGTTCGCCTGACGCTTCCGCTGTTCGGCTGAGCACGATCCACCCAGAGGCTGATGCGCGTATCTCGCCACGCCGGTAGACCTGTACTCATGTCCATCCCTGCCACACCTCCTGCACCCCCTGCGCCGGGGGCGATCGCCGCCGCCGGCGCCATCGATGCTCGCAAGACCTACGGCGTCGGCGACGCACAGGTCCATGCGCTCGACGGTGTCAGCGTCTCGTTCGAGACCGGCAAGTTCAGCGCCATCATGGGGCCGTCGGGGTCGGGAAAGTCGACGCTGCTGCACTGCCTCGCCGGGCTCGACACGTTGACCTCCGGCGCGACGTTCATCGGCGAGACCTACCTGGCGACGCTCGACGACAAGGAACTCACCGAGTTGCGCCGCACGAAGGTCGGCTTCATCTTCCAGGCGTTCAACCTGATCCCGACGTTGACCGCCGAGGAGAACATCCGCCTGCCGATGATGCTCGGCGGCGACTCGGGCGACAAGGAGTGGATCGACCACGTCGTCGCCACGGTCGGATTGGGCGACCGTCTCAAGCATCGCCCGAGCGAACTGTCGGGTGGCCAACAGCAACGCGTGGCCGTCGCACGGGCGCTCGCCTCTCGACCGCAGATCATCTTCGCCGACGAACCGACCGGCAACCTCGACTCCGTCACCGGCACCGAGATCCTGTCGTTCATGCGCAACGCCGTGCGCGAGTTCGGCCAGACCATCGTCATGGTCACCCACGATCCCGTCGCCGCGTCCTACGCCGACCGGGTGGTCTTCGTCGGCGACGGAAAGATCACCGGCGAGATGGTCGACCCCGACGTCGACGCGATCATCGACCACCTGAAGCACTGGGACTGACCATGAGCGCCGGGACACTCATCGCTCGCAAGAGCATCAGAGCCCGTTGGGGCCGAACCCTCGCGATCCTGTTCGCGATCACGGCGAGCGTCTCGTTCGTCGTCGGATCGTTCGTGCTCGCCGACAGCCTGCGCGCAACGTTCGACAACCTCTTCACCGAGCTCAACGAGAACATCGATCTCGAGGTCCGCGCCGCTCAAGAGTTCGAGACCGACGATGCCCGCGACCCGATCGACGTCGCCATCGCCGACGAGCTCCGCGACATCGAGGGTGTGGCGATCGTCGAACCGGTCCTGCAGCGATTCGCGCAATTGCTCGACTCCGACGGCGACGTGATCACCCCTGCCGGCGGACCGACGATCGGCGTCTCCTGGGAAGGCGAGGACGGCATCGTCGGCGTCACCATCAAGGAAGGCCGACCACCGTCAGGGCCCGACGAACTGGCAATCGACAAGGCGACCGCGGACGCAGAGAACTTCGAAGTCGGCGACTCGGTTGCCTACCTCACCGACGTCGGCCGCTTCGAGGGCACGATCACCGCCACGGTCGGGCTCGGCAGTGGCGACAGCTTCGGAGGCGCCCAACTCGTGGCGCTCGACTTGGACACCGCGCTGTCCCGTCTCGGAACCGACGGCAAGGTCGATGCGATCGACATCCAACTCGTCGACGGTGCCGATGTTGCCGAGGTGCAACGGGAGATCGCCGCGATACTCCCGCCCCAGACCGAGGTGATCACCGGCGAACAGGTCGCACAGGAGACCGCGGACGACGTCAACCAATTCGTCGACGTCTTCGGGACCGGGTTGCTCGTTTTCGCCTTCATCACGGCGTTCGTCAGTGCGTTCATCATCAACAACGTGTTCCAGATCACCATCGGCCAACGGCTCCGCGAACTCGCGCTGCTGCGCGCCGTCGGCGCCTCGGGGCGCCAGGTGCGCTGGATGATCTCGATCGAGGCCTTCGCGCTCGGCGTGCTCGCCACCTTGTTCGGCGTCCTCGGGGGCTTGCTCGTCGCTCGCGGACTCATCGCAGCGTTCGACGCCGCGGGCGCAGGGTTCCCCGACACCCAGACCGTGCTCCAGGTGCGCACCGTCGTCATCGCTGCGCTGGTTGGTATCGGCATCACCATGGCGTCGGTCATCGTGCCGTCGCGACGCGCTTCGAGAATCCCACCCGTTGCCGCGATGCGACCCGAGCTCGGGTTCGCCGCCATGCGCTCACGGCGCCTCATTGCCGGCGTCGTCGTCACCGTCGTCGGGGTGGTGCTGTTCGTCGTCGGGCTGTTCCTTCGACCGGGCGGCACCGCGGGACTGATCGGGTTCGCCGGATTCGGAGCGCTCGTGCTGTTCCTCGGCATCGCCAGCCTGTCGTCGACCGTTGCCACGCCGGTGACCCGCGTCATCGGATGGCCGATCGAGAAGCTCTTCAAGGTTCCGGGCGCGCTGGCCCGACAGAACGTCGCCAGGGCCCCTCGGCGGACCTCCTCGAGTGCGTCGGCGCTGATGATCGGCGTGGCGCTGGTCAGCAGCACGGCGGTGTTCGCATCGTCACTTCGAGCATCGTTGGTCGACACGCTCGAGAGTGCCATCTCGGCCGACTACATCATCACCGACGCCAGCTTCCAAGGGCTCTCACCCATCGTCAGTGAGACGCTGGCGGAAGTGCCCGAACTCGAGGCCGTCACGCCGATCCGCGGGATCAGCGGGCAGGTCGACGGCAGCACCAAGAACTTCGGTGCGGTCGATCCGGTGGCCTTCGAGAAGCTGGTCGACCCCGATCTGCAGGAGGGCACCGTGGCCGAACTCGGCCTGAACGAGCTGCTGCTGCACCAGGACCCCGCCGACGACCTGGGTGCCAGCGTCGGCTCCACCGTCGAGGTGACCTTCCAGAACGGTGTCGTGCAGACACTGACCGTCGCCGGCATCTACGGCGATGCCACCTTCGGGAACTGGTTGATCGGGCTCGACACGCTCAACGAGGTCAGCGACGCACCAGCCCGTGACTTCTTCGTGATCGCCAAGCTCGCCGACGGCGTCGATGCCACCGTCGGCGACGCAGCGGTCCAGGCGGCGATGGAACCGTTCCCGCAGGCGAACGTCCAGACCAACGCCGAGTTCCTCGAGTCGCAGGAAGCGCAGATCAATCAGCTGCTGTTGATCATCACGATGCTGCTCGCGTTCGCCATCCTCATCGCCATCCTCGGCATCTCGATCACGTTGGCGCTCGGTGTGTTCGAGCGGACCCGCGAGATCGGGCTGCTGCGCGCTGTCGGCATGAACAGGCGCCAGACCCGCCGTTCGGTGCGTTGGGAAGCGGTGATCGTGTCGTTCTTCGGCGCACTCATCGGCATCATCGTCGGAACGTTCCTCGGCGTCGTCCTCACGCTGGCCGTCCCCGACGATGTCATCAGCAAGCTGGCGTTCAACCCGACGATCATCGTGGCGATCCTGGTCGGCGCCGTGATCGCCGGCCTCGTCGCCGCGCTGTACCCGTCGTACAAGGCCTCGAACATGAACGTCCTCGAAGCCATCGCCACCGAGTGACGTCCACGATGTGTCGGGCACATCGTGGACGCACTACAACGTCGCCATGGCGCTTGATCCTGCTGACCTGCCCGACGAGGTGCTGACGTTCCTCCGCGAGTACCACCTCGCCACCCTCACGACGCTGCGCGACGACCTGTCGCCGCACGTGGTGGCGGTCGGGTTCAGCTACGACACCGACGCATGCGTGGCGCGGGTGATCACGTGGGCCGGCTCGCAGAAGGCGGTGAATGCACGACGAATGGAAGAACGCGGCCAGCGCGCCGCGGTCGGCCAGGTCGACGGTGGACGCTGGCTGAGCCTGGAGGGGCCGGTCCGGCTGGTCAGCGATCCCGACGGGGTACGAGCCGGCGTCGAGGGCTACGCCGCCCGCTACCGCCAGCCGAAGGAACGTGACGACCGCGTCGTGATCGAGATCGCCGTCGAACGCGTCCTCGGCCGCGGCTGATCACCGCGTCGGTCCGGTCGAGCCGAGCCGGATTCAGCCCGCGTCGCGGTTCCAGGGGAGGTCGGCCAGCCAGCGTTGCGCTGCGGGGTGCGGATCCATCGGGGTGTCGTCGGCGGATCGCTGGAGCCTCGGGTCGAGATGGGTCTGGCATCCGGGACACCAGTAGAGGACCCGACGGTGTTCGCCCATCCGACGACACTCGATCGTGTCGGCGCACCGGGAGCATCGCTGCACGTTGCGCCCGTAGACGGCGAGGCCGCCATTGACCGACGGCGCCGTGATGCGCTTCGCGCGATGAAGATTCGACCGCAGCATGCGCGCCGCGGTGTTGACGACTCGGATGGCGTCGTGTTCGCTGAGCGCGCCAACCGGTGCGTACGGGCTCAATTCGGTCGCCCAGAGCACCTCGCACCGGTACACGTTGCCGACGCCGCACATGACGCGCTGGTCGAGCAGCACCTCGGCGATACGGGTGTTCGGCTCGGCATAGGTGAGCAGCAGGTTGACGACCTCGCCGAGATCGGTATCGGCCGCGCACAGATCCGGACCCAACCGTCCCATGCCGGGGTGCCGACGACGGTCGGCTCGCCGGTACGTCTCGACCGTCGGCGCGTTGAAGCACACCGCCACCCAGTCGTCGACCTCGATCGCCGCCCGCATCTGCGTGTACGGGCGCCGCCAGTTGTCGCCCTGCCGGTAGAGATGCCACGAACCGCTCATCCGCATGTGGGTGTCGAGCACCAGGCCGTCGTCCCACTCGATCTCGAGGTGCTTGCCGTGGCTCTCGACGGCCTCGACGACGCGTCCGGCCTGCGGGACGGGACCGATGAGTCGGGGCGCATCGAAGCGAAGCATCGGCTTGCCGGCGAGCGCAGTTCTCAGGGCGCTGGCCGATCGATGGATCGTGTCGCCTTCGGGCATCGAATGAGCATGGTACGTCACACACCTGGGTCGCTGGCGTGATCCTCGCGGTCGACTCGTAGTGTCGACGACCAATGCCCGCCGCTGGTCCACACCCTGATCCGCACCGTGATCCGCCCCGTGATCCACTCGCCGACCCCGTCGACGAGTCCGCTGACCTCTCCGGGGTCACGGGCAGTGCACTGCGCGCGGCGATTCCGCTGTTCATCCCGGCCATCCCGTTCGGCCTCGTCCTCGGCGTGGCCATCACCGATTCGGCAATGCCGACCGCCGTTGCGTGGTCGACCAACCTGTTCGTCTTCGCCGGCGCCGCGCAGCTGGCGACAGTGAGCCTGGCCGCCACCGCAACCTGGCTCACGCTGGTGGCCACGGCCGCCGTGATCAACCTGCGCCACGTGATGTACAGCGCTGCGCTGTCGCCGCGGTTCAACGATCAGCCGCGGTGGTTCCGGTGGATCGGACCGTTCTTCCTGATCGACCAGCTGTTCGCGCTCACCAGCGTGCGGACCGGACTGTCCGGCCCCGTGTGGCGCCGGTTCTACCTGAGCGCCGGCATCTTCTACTTCCTCTCCTGGACCACCGTGGTCACGCTCGGACTCGTCGTCGGGTCGTCGATCCCCGTCGAGTGGCGCCTCGACGTGGCCCCGGCGATCATGTTCGCTGGACTCGTCGTGCTCGGGCTCTCCAACCGACCCGGCATCGTGGCGGCCGTCGTCGGCGCCGGCGTGTGTCTGCTCGCGCTCGACGTGCCGAACAACGGCGGCATCCTCGTCGGCGCGGTCAGCGGCGTCATCGCCGGCTACCTCGCCGACGTGGCCGAGACACGCCGCGCCGACCGGCGACTCGGAACGAGCGCCCGGTGAGCACGCTCGCCGCGATCAGCGCGGTCCTCTCGGTCGGCATGATCACCTACGCATCGCGCGCCGGGCTGATCGTCTTCCTCGCCGATCGGCCGCTGCCGGCCAACATCACCCGAGCATTGCGCTACGTCGGCCCGGCCGTGCTGTCGGCGTTGACCGTCAACCTGATCGCTGGAGGCCAGGGCATCGACGGTGTCGAGTTCGTCGAGGTCGCCGCGTTGGCCGTCGCGATTGCCGTCGCGGCAGTCGCCCGCAACCTGATCGCCGCGTTGGCCGCCGGCATGATCACGTTGTGGCTCCTGCTCTGGCTCGCCTGACCGGTCGCCCCAGGGGAGCTTGCCGACGTGGGCGAGTGCGAGGCGGATGAGGCGATCGTGACCGCTCGTCATCTGGGCGATGACCTCGGCGCTGACGGCCTCCTCGGGGCTGAACCAGGCAAGATCGAGCGCCTCCTGGGTCGGTTCGCAGTCGCCCTCGACCGGGACCACGTAGGCAAGGCTGACGGCGTGATGGCGCGGATCGTAGAAGCCTGACTGCTCGGGGTTCGGGAAGTACTCGACGACGGTGAACGGCGTCGGGTTGGTCGGGACTCGCGGCAGCGCCATCGGGCCGAGATCCTTCTCGCAGTGGCGCATCAGAGCCTCGCGGATCCGTTCGCCGAACAGGACGCGTCCCGTGACAACCATCCGGCTGATCGAGCCGTCGGAGGCCACCCGCAGCAACAACCCCACCTCGGTGACGTTGCCGAGTGAATCGACTCGGACCGGCACCGCGTCGACGTAGACGATCGGCACGTGCGCTCGGACGAGTTCGAGGTCTTCGGGCGACAACCAGCCGGTCGAAGTCTGGGTACTGGCGCCTTCGTCGATGTCGGTCACGCCCTCGATGTTCTCACGCGAACCCGTGGTGCTCCTACATCCACGCCCGGCCGGACGCTGTGACGTCGGTCGGGGCATCGCCCAGATGCGAGCATCAGGCCATGCAGGACGACGCACCTCGCTGGAACGATCGATACGCGGCGACGACGCCGGCAGTGGCTCGGGCACCCGAGGTATTCGAACGGTGGCCGGATCTGGTGGCGCTGCTCCCCGCATCCGCACGGTGCGTCGACATCGCCAGCGGACCCGGGGCGGTGACGCTGTGGCTTGCGCTCCGCGGCTTCGACGTCACGGCGCTGGACGTGTCCGATGTGGCGATCGGGCTGCTCGAGGCGGCGGCGCACTCCAGCGGCGTGTCCGCTCGCGTCGATGCACGCACGGTCGATCTCGACCGCGGGCTGCCCGCCGACATCGTCGATCTCGATCTCGTCGTGTGCCAACGCTTCCGTGACGTCGCGCTCTACCGCCCGATGGTCGACCACCTCCGCTCTGGCGGACTGGCCGTGGTCACGGTGCTCTCCAGCGTGGGCAACGACCACCCCGGACCGTTTCATGCCCGCGCCGGGGAACTCCCGAACGCATTCGGCGCCGACGCGCGTTGCGACGTCCTCCACCAGTTCGAAGGCGACGGCGTCGCACACATCGCGGTTCGGCGACGCTGAGCCGGCGCGACCGGCTCAGGAACCGTTGAGCAGCACCTCGCGAAGCGCTTCGTGGCGTGTCGATGCGGGCTGGCTGCTCTCGAGGAAGTCGACGAGGAGGCCAGCGAACGCATCGGGTTGCTCGACATGCGGGAAGTGGCCGACACCGTCGAGGATCTCGAGTCGGCTCGTCGGGATCAACTCGTGTGCGGCGTACGCATGGGCCACCGGGATGATGCCGTCCTGGTCGCCCCACACGATCATCGTCGGCACGTGTGCAGCGAGGTAGAGGCGGTCGCTGGCGTTCACCGTCTGCCCCGTCGGCTCGATCACCCCGCGCATCGTGCGAACGAACGCCTTGCGGTTCGTCGCCCCGGCCAGCGAGCTGTAGGCCCGCCACAGTTCAGCGAACTTCGGCGAACGGATGTTGCGCCGCCCGAGCTGACGACCGACATCGGTGGCGCGGTCGACGATCGGCTTCGGGAAGGCGATGGGCATCAGGTACTCGGCGCCGGGCAGCGTGAGCAGGCGCAGCAGCCACGACACCTCGCGTCCGAGACCGCCGCTGCCGACGAGCACCAACCGGTCGACGAGGTGCGGATGCTGGTAGGCGAGTTGCATGGCGACACCCCCACCGAACGAGTGACCGACGATGGTGAGACTCTCGACACCCAGGATCGACAGGAAGTCGCGCAGTCCGCTCGCGAACGCGCCGAGCGAATAGTCGCCGGTCGGCTTGGCCGACTCACCGTGGCCCAGCAGGTCGACGGCGATCACGTCGGCGTGCGGCGTCAGCAACGGGATCACGTCGTCCCACGTCTTCGAGCTGCCGGCGAGCCCGTGGATCAGCAGGATCGGTTGACCGCTCCCACCGCGGCGGTACCCGACCGGGTGTCCATGGACGGACACGTGCTGCAGGGGAAGTCGCTGGCTCACGCCTCCAGTATCCCCCGTACCGCCTCGGTCCCAGCAGGGCCGAACGGTCCAACTTCGTTTCGGGGCGGTGACGTTCAGTCGAGCGCTGGGTCGGGTGTCTGGCGCAATGTGGCCCCTGGGCCGGTGTCGACCCACCGTGAGAAGTCGAGGGGGTCCGCCCGACGGCTGGGATGGCCCGTGGTGGCGAGCCACGACAGGAAGTGGCCCGGCGCCAGTGGACGCGAGATGCAATAGCCCTGAGCGACGTCGCATCCGAGCTCGCGGAGCCGTTCGAGTACCTCGTTGTTCTCGACGCCTTCGGCGACGACGACCAGACCGAGGTTGTGGCCGAGGTCGATGGTCGAGCGCACGATCACTTCGTCCTGCTCGTCGAGCAGGACGTTCGCGACGAAGCTCTGATCGATCTTGAGTTCGCCGACGGGGAGCCGACGCAGGTAGCTCAACGACGAGTAGCCGGTTCCGAAGTCGTCGATCGACAGCGACACGCCGACCTCGTGCAGTTCGTTGATCGTGGCGCGCGCACGGGGTGCATCGATCAGCAGCGATGACTCGGTGATCTCGAGGGTGAGCATCGACGGGTCGACGTCGTTCAGGGTCAGGTGCTGCTGCACCCGGTCGGCCAGACGCCGGTCGAGCAGGTCGTGGGTCGACAAGTTGACCGACAGGCCGAGGTGATAGCCGCGGTCGTGGACGTCCCGCAGCGTCGAGATGCCGCGTTGGAGCATCAGGTCGGTGAGCTGCTTGATCAGACCGGTGTCTTCGGCCACACGCACGAACTGCGCCGGTGGCACGACGCCGCGCACCGGGTGCGTCCAGCGAACCAGCGCCTCGGCGCCGACGACGGTGCCCGTGTTCAGGTCCAGCTTCGGCTGCAGGTGCATGTGCAACTGCTCGTCCTCGATCGCCGATCGGAGGTCGCCGAGCATCGACAGCCGCGCCGGCGTCCGCCGGTCGATCTCGTCGCGATACACCTCGACGCCGAGCCGTTGCGTCTTCGCATTGAACATGGCGATGTCCGCGTAGCGAAGCGGCGCGCCCTCGTCGACGTCTTCGTCGACGATCGCCAGCCCGGCGCTCGCGGTGACGACGATCTCGAGTCCGTCGAGCGTGATCGGGCGACCGACGTCGCGCACGCACGCCCAGGCCAGCTCCAACATCTCCTCGCGGTTGCGTCGTTGCCCGACGATGGCGAACTCGTCACCGGCGAGTCGGGCCAGAACGTCACCTGGCGCGAGGAGCACTCGCATGCGCTCGGCAGCCTCGATCAGCAACTGGTCGCCGGCGTGGTGCCCGAGGGTGTCGTTGACCTCCTTGAAGCGGTCGAGATCCAGCATCACCACGAACAGCAGCCCGTCGACCTTGCGCGTTGCTGCGATGTCGGCGAGCGACCGTTCGAACGACACCCGGTTCGGCAGGCCGGTCAACCCGTCGAGCCGAGCCTCGCGTTCGATGCGCTGGTGCAGCATGCCCTTGCGCAGGCTCGTGGTGAGCTGTTCGGTGAGGTTCTGCAACAGGGTCAGCTCGCCGTCGTCGAAGCGTCGCACACCCTCGGACCTGCCGGCGACCACCATCACGCCCGATGCCCCCGACTGATCACGCACCGGCGCGATCATCACCTCCTTGAGATCACCGTTGAGCGGTTGCAAGACGTCGAGCTCGACGCCGACGAGGCGAATCGGCACCTCCGATCGCAGGAGGTCTGCCCACACCGGATCGTCGGGACGGTTCGGCAGTTCGATGCCGACCTTGCCGTGGATCTGTTGCGTGACGGCGTCGCCGTGGTCGAAGAACACCAGGGCAACGCCGTCGGAGCGCAGCACTCTGGCAGCTTCGGCGACGGCGGCACGTCCGATCGCATCCGGGTCGAGCGACTGGCCGACGCGGCCGGTGAAACCGTGCACGGCATCGAGGTCACGCAAACGCTGGTCGATCAGCCCGTAGGCCTTGATGACGTACCAGAGCAGACCGACCGGAACCACTGCGAGCAGCACCAACCAGGGCGAGATGAGCGCGAGGCCGAGCACCATGCCGGCGAGCGTGGCGTTGACGAGGAACAGCCACCACGCCAGCCGGAGTTCGGTGAGGATGCGGCCCCACAGGTCGCCCTCGAACCGAGAGATCGCCACCGAGACGAGAATCGACGACACGATGCCGGCGATGCCGGTCGCGAGGATGGCTCCGATGACGAGTTGCATGTCGGCATCGCCCCACTCGCCGAGGAACCCTCGGAACACGACGTAGCCGAGCGTCAGTTCGAACGCGATCGCGGCAACGTTGAAGACCACCTTGAACAGCGGCGGCCGCCGCATGAAGAGGATGACCGCCAGACTGCCGACTGCCCGAGCGACGAACGCCGGGCCCGGCGCGAGGTACACCAACAGAACGCGAGCGGGATCTCCGAGAGCGAGAACGCAATCGACTCCCTGCGGAAGAGGAACCGGAAGACCGTGAACTCGGTCAACGCGAACGCTCCGGCGATCACCACCAGGGACCACCACGGAGATGTCAGTGTCGGCTGACCGGCATCGGGGAGCGTCAGGCCGAGGCCAACGGCGATGACGGCGAGGGCGGCCGACACGAGCACCACATCACGCCGTGGGTGAGCAGGTGCGGCCGGGCGCGCAGGATCAGCGTTGGTGTCGGTGTGTTTCGTCGACCCCTCGGGGGGTGGATCACTCAACGCCCGCTCCTCGCTATCGGGAGCGACCGTCGGTGGTCACTCCGATCCGTCTATCGGACGGATCGGAGGTGACCTTGAACGATCACCACCAGGTGGCGCCCCACCAGGTTGCGCCCCACCAGGTGGCACCGTTGGTCTGGGTCTGAGTTGCAGCGGCACTGGCCATGTCGGGGCTCCTGTTTCGAGACGCTCGTGAGAGCGAATGCGGGTGGACGATCCGTCGCGAGCGACAGACAAATCCTTGATGAGCCCGAGAGAGTACCTTGAGATTCACCCAGTGTCAACACGCAGCGGGCAACTCGACCACTGTGTGTGGCTGATTCTCGGCCGACAACGGGTCGCTGAGGGCGTCGAATTGACGTGATCCAGACGTGTCACGAGCGGTCGAGCGCACAGGGCCGTCACCGGTGCCGGATCGGGCACGTGCGCACACCGCGCACTCTCGTCCGATCGGTTCCGCCGGCCGAATCGCCGCGTCTCGAGTGCGTGTCGGTCGCGCTGGCGTGGCCGTCGGTGAAGATCGACGAGATCACCTCGCAGACCGCAGCGATGCGATCGCCAAGCGTGTCCATGTCCGGTGGCTCGAACGAGATGTTCGCGGCCCGGATCTTGGCCGTGGAGCGAGCGAGGCGGCGTGTCATCGCCTCCTCGGACACCAGGAAGGCTCGGGCGATCTGTGGCGTCGACAGCCCCGCGACACTTCTCAGTGTCAGCGCGACCTGCGCCTCGGGCACGAGCGAGGGATGACAGCAGCCGACCATGAGTGCGAGTTGGTCATCGAGGACCTGGTCGCCGTCGAGGTCGATGCGAGACGGGTTCGCGCCTGTCGGCACATTTCTCAACGGATCTGGTCGCAGCTGCCGCGACCGGATCCGTTGAGAATTACACGTCAGCGGCGATGCGCCGAGGTCACTCGATACGCATGCCCGAGATC
>CAVQSI010000008.1:0-63616 GCA_963715825.1 Ilumatobacteraceae bacterium | reverse complement strand
TTGTACACATGTAGATATCCTTATATGCTTCCCCGATGCGTTCTGATGGGGTGCTCGACGCGCTCAAGGCGGTTGGCGAGGAGACACGGCTGCGGATCGTCGCGCTCCTCCGTCACGGCGAGCTGACGGTCACCGATCTCACCGAGATCCTGGGACAGTCGCAGCCGCGGGTCTCGCGACACCTCCGGTTGCTCGTCGATGCCCGTGTGGTCACCAAGCACCGCGAAGGCACGTGGGCCTTCTTCCGGTTGGTGGAGGCCGAACCACTGCGCGGCGTCGTCGACGGAGTGCTCGACGCCGTCGACGCCGACGACCTCGTCCTCACCGGCGACGAGTTGCGACTCGACGCAGTTCGGACGCGCCGAGCCGCCGCCGCCCACGAGTACTTCGAGGAGATCGCCCCGATCTGGGACGAAGAACGTTCGCTGCATGCTGCTGCCGACACCGTCGAGGCGGCGATCCTCGATGCGGTCGGTGACGAACCGCTCGGCCGGGTGCTCGACGTCGGCACCGGCACCGGCCGCATGCTGCAACTGCTCGCCGACCGCGCCGACCGCGCCATCGGACTCGACAGCAGCCACTCGATGCTGTCGGTCGCCCGCGCCAACCTCGAGCGCGTCGGCGTCACCAACTGGGAACTCCGCCAAGGAGACGTACACAGCCCACCGCTCGATGCGGGCGGCTTCGACCTCGTCATCATCCACCAGGTGCTCCACTACCTCGACGACCCGGGTCGCGCGGTCGCCGAGGCGGCGCGCCTCGTCGCGCCCGGCGGACGGCTCCTCGTGGTCGACTTCGCGCCGCATCGCCACGACTTCCTGCGCGCGGCCGCACACCGTCGCCTCGGCTTCACCCACCAGCAGCTCGTCGACTGGTTCGACCAGGCCGACTTCGACTGCCCGACGATCACCGACGTCGGTCCACCCACCGGACAGGACGGCCTGACCGTCACCGTCTGGCTCGCCACCAACCGAACCGCCGCCGCCGCTACCACCACCACCCGCACTGCCCCCGTTGCCCAGAGAGAAGTCGCATGACCCGTCACCCCTTCCACGACCATCCGATCGCCGAGCTCGCACGCGAGCGCATCATCGTGCTCGACGGCGCGATGGGCACCGAGATCCAGAACCTCGGACTGTCCGACGACGCCTTTCGCGGCGATCGTTTCTGCGATCACGGTTGCGACCTGGCCGGCAACAACGAGTTGCTCACACTCACGCAGCCGGACGCGATGCGCCAGATCCACCTCGACTACTTCCTCGCCGGCGCGGACATCGTCGAGACCAACACGTTCTCCGCCAACCGTGTCTCGCAGGGTGACTACGACACGGTCGATCAGGTCGTCGAACTCAACGAGGTGGCTGCCCGCCTCGCCCGCGAAGCCGCCGACGAGGCCCACGGCATCGACGGTCGTCGCCGCTTCGTCGCGGGCGCCGTCGGTCCCACCAACATGACGTTGTCGCTGTCACCGAAGGTCGAAGATCCCGGCTACCGGGCGATCACGTTCGGTGCCCTCGCCGATGCCTACCAGGAGCAGATCGAAGCGCTCATCCGCGGCGGCGTCGACGCGATCCTGATCGAGACGATCTTCGACACGCTCAACGCGAAGGCGGCGATCGTCGCCAGCCGTCGGGCGATGCACGCCCACGGCACGCCGCTGCCGCTGATGATCTCGGGCACGATCACCGACCGATCGGGCCGCACCCTGTCCGGGCAGACACCTGCCGCGTTCTGGCAGTCGATCCGCCACGCCCAACCGCTCACCGTCGGCTTGAACTGTGCGTTGGGCGCCGAAGAGATGCGTCCCCACATCCTGGAGCTCGCCACCGTCGCCGACACGCTGGTGCTCGCCTACCCCAACGCCGGTCTGCCCAATGAACTCGGCGGCTACAACGAGACCCCTGCCGAGACGTCTGGTTTCGTCGGCGAGTTCGCCGACGCCGGGCTCGTCAACCTGGTCGGCGGCTGTTGCGGCACCACGCCGGCGCACATCGCGGCGATCGCCGAGGCGGTCGACGGCAAGGCGCCACGAGTCGTTCCCACCCGCACACCCCGACTCGAGCTGTCCGGCCTCGAGCCGTTCGCGCTCACCGACGACATCCCGTTCGTCAACGTCGGCGAGCGCACCAACATCACCGGCTCGGCCAAGTTCCGCCGGCTGATCAAGGACAACGAGTACGGCGAGGCGCTCGTCGTTGCGCTCCAACAGGTCGAGAGCGGCGCCCAGATCATCGACGTCAACATGGACGACGGCCTGATCGACGGCGTGCAGGCGATGACCACGTTCCTCAACCTCATCGCGTCGGAGCCCGACATCGCCCGCGTCCCGATCATGATCGACTCGTCGAAGTTCGAGGTGATCGAGGCGGGCCTGCAGTGTGTGCAGGGCAAGCCGATCGTCAACTCGATCTCGATGAAGGAGGGCGAGGAGCAGTTCCTCGCGCAGGCCCGCACCTGCCTCGACTACGGCGCCGCCGTGATCGTCATGGCCTTCGACGAAGTCGGCCAGGCCGACACCGTCGAGCGCAAGGTCGACATCGCCCGTCGGGCCTACCACCTGCTGATCGACGAGGTCGGCTTCCCGCCCGAGGACATCATCATCGACCCCAACATCTTCGCGGTCGCCACCGGTATCGAGGAGCACAACCGCTACGGCCTCGACTTCATCGAGGCGACCAAGCAGATCACCGACGAACTGCCCTACGTCAACATCTCCGGCGGCGTGTCGAACCTGTCGTTCTCGTTCCGCGGCAACGAACCCGTGCGCGAGGCGATGCACTCGGTGTTCCTGCTGAAGGCGGTCCAGGCGGGCATGCGGATGGGCATCGTCAACGCCGGCCAGCTCGCCGTCTACGACCAGATCGATCCGGAGCTGCGTGAGCTGTGCGAGGACGTCGTGCTGGCCCGTCGCCCCGACGCCACCGAACGACTGCTCGACGCCGCGAACCGCTTCGCCGGCGACGGCGCCGAGGCCGTCGATCCTGCCGCTGCCGAGTGGCGTTCGTGGAGTGTCGAGCGCCGTATCGACCATGCGCTCGTCAACGGCATCACCGTGTTCATCGAAGCCGACGTCGAAGAGGCGCGCGCCGCTACCGCTCGCGCCGTCGACGTGATCGAAGGGCCGCTGATGAGCGGGATGAACACCGTCGGCGACCTGTTCGGCGCCGGCAAGATGTTCCTGCCGCAGGTCGTCAAGTCCGCCCGCGTCATGAAGCAGGCCGTCGCCTATCTCACCCCGTTCATCGAAGCCGAAGGCGAAGACGGCGCCGCCTCGAAGGCCGGGCGCGTGCTGCTCGCCACGGTCAAGGGTGACGTGCACGACATCGGCAAGAACATCGTCGGCGTCGTGCTCGGCTGCTCGAACTACGAGGTGATCGACCTCGGCGTGATGGTGCCCGCCCAGACGATCCTCGACACCGCCAAGGAGCGCGACGTCGACATCATCGGACTGTCCGGTCTGATCACGCCGTCGCTCGACGAGATGGTCCGCGTGGCGTCGGAGATGGAACGGCTCGGGTTCCAGGTGCCGCTGCTGATCGGCGGCGCCACCACGAGCCGACTGCACACCAGCTTGAAGATCGACCCCGCCTACCACGGCCCGGTCGTCCATGTCGGCGACGCCAGCCGCGCCTCCGGGGTGATCTCCGCGCTGCTGTCGAACACCCAGCGTGAGGGCTTCCTCGCCGAACTCGAGACCGAGTACGCCCGCGTCGTCGAATCGCATGCACGTGCGACGGTCGAGCGCGACCGGGTGACGCTCGACGTCGCCCGCGCCAACCGGCTCGACGCCGCCTTCGACGACACGACGGTCACCGAGCCGACGTTCATCGGCACCCGCGTGTTCGACGACTACGACGTCGCCGAGCTCGTGCCCTACATCGACTGGACACCGTTCTTCCGCACGTGGGGGATCCGATCGAAGTTCCCCGAGGTGCTCACCGACCCCGAGTTCGCCGACGCCGCCAAGCCGCTCTACGACGACGCCATCGCCATGCTGGAGCGGATCGTGTCCGAGCACTGGTTCCGCCCGAAGGCCGTCGTCGGGTTCTGGCCGGCCCACGCCGATGGCGACGACGTCGTGGTGTACGCCGACGAGACCCGCAGCGCTGAGCGGGCCCGGCTGCACGGCATCCGCCAGCAGGCGACCAAGTCCGACGGCAAGCCGAACCTCAGCCTGTCCGATTACGTCGCGCCGGTCGACTCCGGCGTCGCCGACTGGCTCGGCGGGTTCGTCGTGACCGCCGGACCGGAGGAGATCGCGATCGCCGAACGCTTCGAGGCGGACAACGACGACTACTCGTCGATCCTGCTGAAGGCGCTCGCCGACCGCATCGCCGAAGCGTTCGCCGAGCGGATGCACGAGCGGGTCCGCAAAGAACTGTGGGGCTATGCGCCCGACGAGGCGTTCACGCCGACCGAGCTGCTCAAGGAGTCGTTCCAGGGCATCCGCCCGGCGCCTGGCTATCCGAGCCAGCCCGACCACACCGAGAAGCTCGCCCTGTTCGAACTGCTCGACGCCACGAATGCGGTCGGCGTCGAGCTGACCGAGTCGTTCGCCATGTGGCCTGGTTCATCGGTGTCGGGGCTCTACTTCGCCCATCCCGAGGCCAAGTACTTCGGCGTCGGCAAGATCAAGCGCGATCAACTCGCCTCGTATGCCGAGCGCAAGGGCTGGACGATCGAGCAAGCCGAAGAGCACCTCGCTCCCATCCTCGACTCCTGACCCGGCCCACACCCGTGCGATGAGCGAAACGGCCCGTCTGCGCCCGTTTGGCTCATCGCGGGACGGGTGCGACGTGGTGAGTCACTCGCCGCAGACGACCTCGCCGTCGGGATAGACCATCGTGACGGTCTGGCCCTCCTCGACGAACGAGTTGGCGACCGTGCAGTCGAACAGCGCATTGTCGGAGGTCCCGGACTCGAACGTCAGGCGGATGTCGGAACCGGCGATCTCGAGATCGTCGGCCTCGAGCTGATCGGCGACGATGCCCCAGGTGGTCTCTGCCGGCAGCGAGGCGATCGCATCGTCGACGCCCTGGCCCAGCTCGCCCATCTCATCGGTGATCTCGTCGCGGATCTCGCCATCGCGCGCCTCGCCGACTCCCGAGTCGTCGGTGCCGGAGTCGTCGGTGCCGGAGTCGTCGGCAGCTGTCGGGGCCGGTTCCGAAGCGGGTTGTGCATCGTCGCTGCCGCCACAGGCAGTCGCGGCGAGGGCGACGGCAGCAAGGCACGCAAGCAGTGCGCGGGTTGGGGTCGATCGGTACATGATGGTGTGCTCCTGGTTGTTGATGGTCGGTGGGAGTGTCGGGAGGACGGTCATCACGCGGTGACCCCGAGGGCGCCGACCGGGCAGACCGCTGCGATGGCCGGGGTGCGAATGGGCGCGGTGCGAATGGCGGGGGTGCGGATGAACACGACGACTCCTCCTCGGGACGTGGGGGACAGGTGATGTCCACCACTCTCCATCTGACGGGGCGCCGGCGGAATGAGTAATTCCTACTCGTCGGGCTGCTCGCCGATCCGTCCGCCGTCGTCGCTGGCGCCGAGCACGACGCTCAGTTCGTCGCGCGACGACACCCCGAGCGCCCGGTACACCTGTCCGAGCACGTTGTCGACGGTGCGGACCGACAGGTCGAGCCTCGATGCGATCTCCTTCGAACGCAGCCGGGCGGCCGCCATGCGCGCCACCTGGAGCTGACGGTCGGTGAGCGCCGCCGGTCCGTCGCTCACCTCGCCCAGGTCGAGGAACGGCGAGCGGTCGAGGCCGGCGGCACGCATCTGCTGGCGGGCCTCGGCGGTCAGCCACCGGACGCGCGCTGGATCGTCGGTGACCGCAGCGACCTGGACCCGCGCTTCGGCAGCGAGGACCGGCATCGCTCGTCGGTCGAACTCGGCGGCGACCTCGCGGAGCCCGGCGGCGTCACCTCGGGACAGCGACGAGGGCATGTCGATGGAACAGCGCGGCCACCGTCTGGGGTGCCCGGGCGGCCAGCGATGCGAGGAGGTCGACGACCTCGGCTGCCTCGCCGAGGCGTACGGCATCGTGCGCGATCGGCAGCGCCGCCGAGATCATCCCGACCGACGCCACCGTCGACGCAGCCGACGCGAGGCGGGCGCCGACCGACTCACCTCGATCCAGTGCCGCGATCCACGCCTCGGCCTGCACGACCGACGCACCGGTCCGAGGGTCGTCCGACCACATGTCGTCGATCTCGGTGAGCTGTGCCCGAGCATCGGCGAACCGACCGAGCTGAGCGAGCGCCACCGCCCGCAGCGCCTGGGTCGACGGGAACAAGCCACCGACGAAGTCGCGGGCGGCGACCAACGGCAGCGCCAGCTCTGCCTGTTCCTCGGCGCGAGCGGGTTGTCCGGACGTGAGCGCCGCGGTGGCCAGCATCGACCGCCACAGTCCCACCGGCTCGTCGCGGCCCGACGCGCACGCATCGAGTTCCATGTCGGCCAACGCCTCGGCCGTTGCCACCTCACCCGCCACCAACAGCGCGACGAACTCGGCGAGACGGAGCAGGTCGCGACCGTTCGGCAGTGCCCCGGTGTGCATCGGCGTCAGCGGCAGACCGAGGGTGACGTGGGCGTGTGTCGTCTCGACGTCACCGGCGAGCGAGGACACCAGCGCCGTCATGATCGCCTGGTTGAGCAGCGCCAGTGGGTCATCGTCGGGCTCGGTTGCCGCCGATGACGTCGCCGGGTCGCTGTTGCGTCCGTTGCCGCGGCCGGCGAGCAGTTCGATCTTGCCGATGTCGGCGGCGAGGAACTGGCGCCACGCCGGATCGGTGATCTCGTCGAGTTCGGCGCGCATCAGCTCGAGTGCCTCGGTCCGCTTGCCCAACCGGGTCCCGAGGTGGAGGCCGAGTCGGCCCGCAGAGCGGGCGCGCTGGCTGTCGGTTCGTGCCTGTTCCAGCGCCGCTCGGAGGTGAGGTTCGGCCTCCGCCGTCAGGAACTGTGCGGACAGTCCGGCGCCGACAACGAGGTTCGACTCGACGTCGGACGCATCGACGTCCAGCGCGCGTCGACCGAGGCTGACGGCGAGTTCGTGGTCGAGCAGCGCGAACGCACGCCCGGCGGCCGAGCGGAGCCAGTCGATCGGCACGAACAGTTCGTAGGCGACTCGTTGGGCCACCAACCGCAGCGCCAGGTCGGAGTCGTGAGCGTCCAGCTTGGCGAGCACGTCCTGGGTCGCGTCGTCGAGACGTTGCCGGAACTCGCTGCCGGTGAGCGCGGACCGCGCACCCTCACCGAGGAGGGGGTGGGCGATCCGAACGGTCCCGTCGACCTCGGTGACCACGAACCCCCGGCGTTCGAGCCCGGCGAGTTCGTCGGCCAGCGGCAGATGCACGACGAGGTCGAAGGGGACCGGCTCGACGATCGCGATCGCGGCGAGCGCGGCGCTGGCGCTGGCGTCGAGCGACCGGATACGGCGTGCGATCGTGCGGCCCAGGCCGTCGTCGCCGGTGGGGAGCGCGCCGACGAGCTGCCACCGTCGTCCGTTCGATTCGATGGCGCCGGATTCGACCGCAGCCAACAGCAGCTCGCGCAGGAAGAGCAGGTTGCCGGCACTGCGGTCGACGAGCTCGTCGACGAGCGCCGGGGCAGGGGACCCACCGAGCACCCGCTCGACGATGGAGGCGATCAGCCCGCTGCCGGCGGGATTCAGCTCGATGCGGTGCAGGCGCCCGTCGTCGGCGAGCGCTTCCCACTCGTCGGCACCAGGCTCGCCGCTGCGGACCGTCGCCAGGACGCGGACGTCGGCGCGATCGACCAGCGTGTACAGCAGCGACGCCGACCCTGCGTCGAGCCACTGGGCGTCGTCGACGACCAGGGCGGCGTGGCCGGTGTCCGCGTGCCGTTGCAGCACCGCTGCGATGCGGTCGGGAGTGGGTGGACCCTCGGCGCCGGCACCGTCGAGCGGGCTGTCGCTCTCGGTATCGACGACCCCGGCGAGCGCCGAATACGGCACCGTCCGGCCGCTGAGCGTCGCCGTCACTCGGATGACGCTCCAGCCGGTGGCGAGCAGGCGCTCCTCGATCAGCCGCGACAACGCGGTCTTGCCGAGCCCGGCGAACCCGGTGATCACGACGCCACCATGCGCCAGTTCGGCACATCCCCGCTCGATGAGTTCCCGACGCTCGACGAGAGGCCACCGCTCCCGCAGATTCGGAGTCGACGTCGCCGCATCGTCACGCGTCATGCGTGGCGAAGTGTAGGTCGCTCCGTCCATCCCAGGCTCGGACGCGATGAGCGAAGGGGCCCGTCTGCGCCCGTTTCGCTCATCGTGCGGGTGGTTGGGCGCGGCGGGGTGGGCCGAGGGCGAAGAGGACGGCCAGACCGACGGCCAGAACCGCACCGACCTCGAGGGCGACGAACGTGGACGTCGCCCCGAACAGCGCCGCAGCACCGAGCGGCCCGACGGTCTGGCCCAACCGGGCTGCGCCGACGTACACGGCCACGACCGCTCCTCGATGCTCGGGCGGTGACAGCTCGACCGCCTGGTCCTGCAGCGTGGGGATGAGGGCGCCTTCGCCGATGCCGTAGACGACGCAGCCGAGTACGACGAGCACGACCGCCTCGCTGGCGCCGATCAACGCGAACCCAACAGCGAACGCCAGCGAGCAGGTGACCAGCAGCACCCGGGCGGACATCCGCTCGCGCACTCGCTGGAGGTTGAACGCCACCAGCGTCGAGGGGATCGCCGGGAGGGCGAGGAAGAGCCCGCGCATCGACGCCCCGTAACCGAACTCGTTCTCCAGATGGATCGGCAGCGTCGACAGGAAGACGCCGAAGATCATCACGAACGAGATGGCGCCACCGATCAGGATCACCAGCACGGCCGGACGTCGGATCACCTCGCCGACCCCGCCGAGTTGGTCGCGTATCGACACGGTCGAGTCGGGTCGATCCGGCGGCAGCATCCGCCGGGCCACGACTGCGGTCACGAGGGCGAGGCTGTACGGAGCGAGCGCCAGCCTCCACGAGCCGAGATCGGTCAGGAGTCCACCGATCGGAGGCATCACGGCGAGACACACCGTCAGGAAGGCTGCGTTGCGTCCGATCAGGCGGGTTCGGTCCACCGGATCCCAGTAGTCCCCGATCAGGACGACGGCCAGGTTGATCAGGCCGGCTGCACCGATCCCCATCCCGAACCTGGCGGCGATCAGGAACGCGAACGACGGGGCGAGGGCCGCGGCGGTGCCGAACACACCGAACGTGGCGAGGCACGGCACGAGCACCCGTCGCCGTCCGAGTCGATCGGCGAGCACACCGATCACCGGTGCCATGAAGATGCCGGGGAACGAGGTGGCAGCGATGAGCAGCCCGGCGCCGGAATCCGACACGCCGAACTCGTCGAGGATGTCGGGAATCGCGGGAGCGAGCAGCGTGTTGCCCATGATCCCCGTGCCGGTGATCGCAAGAATCAGCGCGAACAGCGATCGCCGGTTGGTCATCGTCGGCGACCGTACCCACGAACTGCGCTGCGAAGCTGGGCGATCGTCGAATCACGTAGGTGGCAGCGTCGATGTCATACGATTCTCGATGAATGCGACGGCCGTCGCAATCGGGGACGAAAAGGGGACTCGACCACCATGAACGACAACATTCGTATTCCGCTCGCCGAGGGACTCGGCACGGCAGCGCTGGTCATCGGTGGACCGGGTACGGCCATCTTCGCCACGGGCGGCTTCAACGAAGGGCTCAACGTCGGGGCGCTCGGCGTGTCGCTGGCCTTCGGTCTCAGCCTGCTGTGCATGGCGTACCTGATCGGTCGGATCTCCGGCTGCCACATCAACCCGGCGGTCACGATCGGGATGATCCTCGCCAAGAAGCTCGACGCTGCGAAGTCCGCGCCGTACTTCGTCGGCCAGTTCGTCGGCGGCATCATCGGCGCCGGCATCATCGCCCTCACGCTGAGCGGCACCGACGGCTACCTGTCCGCGGCACAGGACGCCGGCTTCGCGTCGAACGGTTACGGCGTGCACTCGCCGGGCGGATTCGACCTGCTGTCGGTGGCGATCATCGAGATCGTCGTCACGGCGATCTTCGTGCTGATCGTGCTCGGCACGACGACGACCAAGGGTGTGCCGACCGGTTTCGGCCCGATCGCTGCGGGTCTCGGCCTCACGCTCGTGCACCTGATCTCGATCCCGGTGTCGAACACGTCGGTCAACCCGGCGCGCTCGCTCGCAACGGCGGTGTTCCAGGGTGACTGGGCGCTCGGCCAGGTGTGGGCGTTCATCCTGTTCCCGGCGATCGGTGCCGTTCTGGCCGGTGGGCTGTGGATGGTCATCGGAGAGCCCGAGGCCACCGACGGCGAGTTCCTCTGACGCGATGACCAGCGGTGATCGACGCGCACGTGTCGATCACCGCCGATCGTGCGGAACCTGCCGACCCACATTTGGGTGGGTTTTCCCGGCCCCTGATAAGTTCTCGACCCGATGTCGGAGTTCCTGCGCGATTACTTGACCGTGGTCTGGTTCGGCCTCGCCGCACTGGCGATCGGCGCGATCCTGCTCGGATTGGCGGCCCTCGTGCGGCCATCGAGCCCCAACTACGACAAGGGCATCGCCTACGAATCGGGCGTCGACCCGGTCGGCATCGGTTGGTCGCAGAGCCAGGTCCGCTACTACGTCTTCGCCCTGCTGTTCGTGATCTTCGATGTGGAAGCGGTGTTCCTCTTCCCGTGGGCCGCGAACATCGAGCGCTACGGCACCTTCGGGCTCGTGGCCATGTTGGTCTTCATCGTGCTCCTGCTCGATGGACTCGTCTATGCCTGGAAGCGAGGACTGTTGCGATGGGTCTAGTGGACCGGGGTCGGATGCCGGCCCCTCTCACCAAGTTGTTCAACATGAGCCGCTCGTACTCGCTGTGGGTGTACCAGTGGGGTCTCGCGTGCTGCGCCATCGAAATGGGTGCCGCGTTCGGCTCGCCGCGCTACGACGTGATGCGCCTCGGCGTCATCCCGCTTCCGGCCAGCCCACGTCAGGCCGACTTCGTGTGCATCTCCGGCACGGTCACCGACAAGATGGCCCCGGCGATCCGCCGCCTCTGGGAGCAGATGCCCGAGCCGAAGTACGCGATCTCGATGGGGTCGTGCGCCAACTGTGGCGGCCCGTACTGGGACAGCTACTCGGTCACCAAGGGCGTCGACCAGATCATCCCGATCGACGTGTACATCCCCGGCTGCCCGCCGCGCCCCGAAGCCCTGCTCGAAGGCGTCGTGCTCCTGCAGCAGCGCATCAAGAACGAGGACATGGCCGCCAAGTGGCGCGGCGACGAGTTCAGCACCAACCAGGCCACCCGCGAACGCGAACGGATCGCAGCCGCCCCGGCCACCGAGGCGCCGTCGACACCCGCACGCGAGCCGATCGTGGTGGGCGGTGGCCCCATTGAGTGACGCCACCGACACCGCCACCGGCGCCGGCGACCAACCTCAGGCACTTCCCGGAGACGGCCTGCGCGAGGGCATCATCGACGACCTGCGCCGGCGTATCGGCGACGCGATCGTCGACACCCACATCACGCCCAACGACGACCTGTGGATCCGCGTCCAGACCGACGCGTGGCGCCAGACCGCCGAAGCGCTCAAGGCGGCCGGGTTCACCTACTTCTGCTTCATCTCCGGACTCGACTGGATGCCGTCGCCATTCGGCAAGGGCGAAGAGGACCCGACCGCCGAGCCGGCCGAACCCGACACCGAGATCCGCCAGGGGGTCACCGGCGGCGACACCCGCTTCCAGGTGTTCGCCCGACTCGTCGACCTCGACCGTCACGTCGGTGTCACCATCAAGGCCGACGTCGCCGACGATGTCATGGCGGTCGACTCGTGGACCACGGTCTTCGCCGGCGCGAACTGGCACGAGCGCGAGACCCACGAGATGTTCGGCATCGGCTTCAACGGCCACCCCGACCTGCGCAACATGTACCTGCCCACCGACTTCGAGGGCTACCCGCTTCGCAAGGACTTCCCGTTGCTCGCCCGCATGATCAAGCCCTGGCCCGGCATCGTCGACGTCGAACCGATGCCCGCCCAGGACGAAGCGGCCGACGAGCCCGCAGGAGACACGGCGTGACCAACCTCTCCGACCGTCAGCAGCTGAGCTACATCGCCAGCCAGGCCGCCGACGCGCGCCTCAACGTCGAACTCGAGACCGAGGGCATGACCCTCAACATCGGCCCGCAGCACCCCGCCACGCACGGCACGCTGCGCATCATCTGCCGCCTCGACGGCGAGCAGGTCGTGTGGGCCGAGCCGTCGGCGGGCTACATGCACCGCGGCTACGAGAAGCTCACCGAGGTCCGGACGTTCCCGCAGGTCACCACGCTGGTCAACCGGATCGACTGGCTCGGCAGCTTCGCCAACGAGGTGCCGTTCATCCTCGCCTCCGAGAAGCTGATGGAGATCGAGGCGCCACCACGGGCCCAGGTCATCCGCACGATCCTGTTCGAGCTGTCGCGCATCGCCAACGTGTCGCTGTTCCTCGGCGACCTCGGTGTGCAGATGGGCGCGATCACCCCGGTGTTCCTCGCATTCCGCGACCGCGAGTACGTGCTCAACCTGATCGAAGGTGCCACCGGCGGCCGCTTCCATCCGAACTTCGACCGCATCGGCGGGCTCAAGGACGACCTGCCCAAGGGCTGGATCGACGAGACCCGCCAGACGATGGTCAAGCTGCGCAAGTTCTGCGACATCATCGAAGACCTGCTCTTCGGCAACGAGATCTTCCAGAGCCGCATGCGCGGCATCGGCATCATCCCCGCCGACGTCGCCAAGGACTACGGCCTGTCCGGTGCCAACCTGCGTGCCAGCGGCGTCGACTTCGACCTGCGGCGCGACCAGGACATCGCGTTGTCGTACGACCTGGCCGACTGGAAGGTCTGGACCCATCCCGACGGTGACAGCTGGGCACGCTGCTGGATCCGTCTGCAGGAGACGCGCGAGGCGTGCAAGATCGTCGAGCAGCTCCTCGACCAGATCCCTGCCGGCCCGATCATGACCAAGGTGCCGCGCATCATCAAGGTGCCCGCAGGCGAAGCCTGGGTGTCGACCGAGAACCCGCTCGGCGAGATGGGCTACTACGTCGTCTCGAAGGGCGACCTGGGACCGTTCCGCGTCAAGATCCGCTCGGCGAGCTTCAACAACATCTCGATCGTGCCGTGGGCGCTCAAGGGCGTCTACGTGCCCGACATCATCACGATCCTCGCCAGCTTGTACTTCATCCTCGGAGACATCGACCGGTGATCCAGCTCGCCATTGAAATCCCCTACTGGGGGCAGTCGCTGCTGCGCGTGCTCGGTGGGCTCGTCGCGGTCCTGTTGCCGGCCGGCGCGATCGTCTATCTCTTCTTGTTCAAGATGATGTCGTTCATGCAGAGCCGACTCGGCCCGATGGAAGCGGGCCCGTACGGGTCGCTGCAGCTCGTTGCCGAAGTCGGCAAGTGGATGCAGAAGGAAGATCTCGCTCCCGACGCGGCCGACCATCGCATCTTCAAGATGGCACCGCAGATCGTGCTGCTGTCGACGTTCCTCCTCGTCGTCATCGTGCCGTTCGGGCCCGACGCCTACTTCACCAACTTCGCCACCGGGGTGTTCTTCGGTCTTGCCGTTGCCTCGGTCAGCGTGCTGGGCATCCTGATCGCCGGCTGGTCGAGCGCGAACAAGTACTCGCTGCTCGGCGGCCTGCGCGCCGCCGGCCAGCTGATCGCCTACGAGTTGCCGATGGTGCTCGCCGTGCTCGGCGTGGTGATCCAAGCCGGCTCGATGAACATGCAGGACATCACCGTTGCCCAGAACACCGGTGAGATCTTCGGAATCAGCTGGTTCGGCAACCCGTTCATCCTCACCCAGTTCGTCGGCTTCCTGATCTTCATGATCGCCGTGCAGGCCGAGCTGACCCAGGCGCCCTTCGACATGCCGATCGCCGAATCCGAACTCGTGTCGGGCTACATGACCGAGTACTCGGGTTTCCGGTTCCTCATCTTCTTCATCGCCGAGTTCGCCACCGCCGGCGTGTTCGCGTTCATCGCGTCGGTGCTCTTCCTCGGTGGTTGGGGCATCCCGTTCAGCTGGTTCGGCTGGGAGACCCTCGATCAGGTCCCCGACTGGATGAACCTCGTCGGCCCGCTGATCATGTTCACCAAGATGTTGGTGCTGACCTTCATCATCATGTGGGTGCGCTTCTCGATGCCCCGTTTCCGTGAGGATCAGCTGCAGACCTTCGCCTGGAAGGTGCTCATCCCTCTCGCCCTGCTCAACACCGCCGTCACGGCGATCTTCAAGGTGGTCTTCTGATGCCCGAGAAGCCCAAGCTGCCCGGTCTGTTCAAGGGTCTCGGCGTCACGTTCGGGATCCTGAAGGACACCGTCGTCGACGGCGCCAACACGGTGCAGTACCCGCACGAGAAGGAAGCACCGCCGATTCGCGCCCGTGGAGTGATCGCGCTGCACGAGGACAACTGCACGGCGTGCATGCTGTGCGCCCGCTCGTGCCCCGACTGGTGCATCTACATCGAAGGCCACAAGCAGCTCGCCCCGCCGCGCCGCGCCGGTGGCAAGCCGCGTCAGGTCAACCACCTCGACCGCTTCGACATCGACTACGCGCTGTGCATGTACTGCGGCATCTGCGTCGAGGTCTGCCCGTTCGACGCGCTCTTCTGGAGCCCCGAGTACGAGTACTCCGAGCCGAAGATCGCCGACCTGCTCCACGACAAGGAGAAGCTCGGCGAGTGGATGGAGACCGTCCCCGAGGCGCCCGAGCTCGAAGCGGGAGCGCAGAAGAAGTGAGCGTCCCGACGTGAATGCAATCATCCTTGCCGCCGACGGTGTGAACGTCGCGCAGAACGTCGCCTTCGGCATCATCGCGGCGATCATGATCGTCGCGGCGATCAGCGTGGTCACCACGAAGAACGTCGTGCATGCCGCGCTGTGGCTCGTCGTGGTGCTCTCGGGCATCGCTGCGCAGTACATCCTCGCGGCGGCTGAGTTCGTGGCCGTCTCGCAGGTGCTCGTGTACATCGGCGCCGTCATGGTGCTGTTCCTGTTCGGCATCATGCTGACCCGCGCCCAGATCGGTAAGGAGACCGACCTCAACAACAAGGGCTGGGCGCTCGGCATCCCCGTCGGCCTCGTCCTGTTCGGCCTGCTCGCCTGGGTGGTCCTCGACGCGTTCGGCGACGACATCCTGCCCGACCGTGGCCCCACGCCGACGGTCGCGCTGAGCGACCAGTTCCTGTCGATCTACCTCGTGCCGTTCCTGGCGATCTCCTTCGTCCTGCTCGCCGCCGCCATCGGCGCCATCGTCCTCGCTCGGAAAGACTGACGGAGGACCGACCGATGCTCGCAGTCAACTTCCTGCTCCTTGCCGCGGCGCTGTTCGCCATCGGCGTCTACGGCGTCATCGCGCGCCGCAACGCCGTGATGGTGCTGATGTCGATCGAACTGATCCTCAACGCGGTGAGCCTCAACCTCGTCGCGTTCGCCCTGATGACGGGGGCCGTCGACGGCCAGGTCTTCGCCCTCTACGTGATTGCCATCGCCGCTGCCGAGGTCGGCGTCGGTCTGGCGATGGTGCTCATGATCTACCGCAACCGCAAGACGATCGCCCTCGACGAGTTGTCGGAAATGAAGGGCTGACATGCTTGCCGCAGATGCCATCGAACTGACCTCGGGGTGGTTCCTCGAGAACGCCTGGCTGGTCGGGCTGATCCCGGTCATCGCCTTCGCGATCATCATCGCGTTCGGCAAGAAGCTGCCGATGAAGGGCGCCGAGGTCGGCCTCGCGTCGATGGCGGCCACGCTCGTGATCGCCGTCGGAGGCGCCATCCAGTGGATCCAGCGCACCAACTCCGGCGACGACGCCGGCAAGGAAGCCGCAGGTGGACTCCTCCAGGCGTTCGGGCGGGTCCTGCCGCAGGCCGCCGAGGGCGAAGCGAAGCCGTTCATCGAACCGGTCGTCACCACCTGGGTGTGGTGGCAGAACTCGGGCCTCGAGTTCGGCATCGGCTCGAGCATCGACGGCCTGTCGATCATGTTGATCTCGCTGGTGGCGTTCATCTCGTTGCTCGTGCAGATCTTCAGCCTCGACTACGTGCGCGGCGACCGGCGCTACACCCACTTCTTCGCCGCCATCACGCTCTTCTCCGGCGGCATGTTGATCATGCTGATGGCCGAGAACATGGTCCAGCTGATCCTCGGCTGGGAGATCATGGGCCTCACCTCCTTCATGCTGATCGGGCACTGGTGGGAAGAAGAGGCCAACAGCCGCGCTGCGCTCAAGGCGTTCTTCACCGTGCGCGTCGGCGACGTCGGCCTGCTCGTCGGCACGGCGATCATCTTCTTCGGCGCCAACCAGTGGGCGGTCGACAACCTCGACTCCAACGGCTTCAACCTCGCGGCCATCCAGGCGTGGGCGTTGTCCGGCGAGGCCAACACGCAGTTCCTGCTGTGGGGAGCGGTTGCGCTGTTCATCGCCGCCATCGGCAAATCGGGCCAGTTCCCCCTGCACACCTGGCTGCCCGACGCGATGGCCGGACCCACCCCGGTGTCGTCGCTGTTGCACTCCTCGACGATGGTCGTCGCCGGCGTGTTCCTCGTCGCGCAGATCTACCCGGTCTTCTGGCAAGGCTTCAACATCGGCACCGGCGGGCTGTCGTTCATCGCCGTCATCGGGGCGATCACGATCGTCATCGCCGCGCTGCTCGCGTTCGTGCAGGACGACATCAAGAAGGTGCTCGCCTACTCGACGGTCAGCCAGCTCGGCTACATGATGCTCGGCCTCGGCACCGGCGCGTGGCTGCCGGCCGTGTTCCACATCTTCACCCACGCCTTCTTCAAGTGTGCGCTGTTCCTCTGCGCCGGCTCGGTGAGCCACTCGGGCTCGCACCACTCCTTCGACATGAAGAAGGACATGGGCGGGCTGCGCAAGAAGATGCCGATCACGTTCACGGCCTGGATCGTGTCGACGCTCGCCCTCACCGGCATGTTCCCGTTCGCCGGGTTCTGGTCGAAGGACGAGATCATCGACAACGTCGGTGCCAACGGCTACACGTTCCTGATGTGGGTCGGCCTCGCCGGCGCAGCGCTCACCGCGATGTACATGACGCGGGCGACGTACCTCACGTTCTTCGGTGAGCCTCGCGGTGCTGCTGCGGGCCTCGGCCACGACGACCCGCACGGCGAGGAGCACGAGATGGAGCTCATCTCGGTCGGCGCTCCCGAGCCCCGCTCGCTCGGCGCCGCCGCCAATGCGCAGGTCGACGATCACGGCGACGGCGGCACGCGGCGGCCACGGCGGCGGTGGTCACGACGACCATCATGACGACCACGCCGGGCCGCACGAGTCGGGCCCGCTGATCCTCGTCCCCATCGTCATCCTGGCGTTCTTCGCGCTGATCGCAGGGTTCGCCAACCCCACGCCGCTGGCCTCTCGGTTCGGTGAGGGTGTCGAGCTGATGAAGATCTACGTCGAGCCGCGCGCCACGCCGGTGGTCACCCAGGAGTTCCTGGCGTCCGGTGGTCCGGGTGAGTCCGCTTCGCTCGTCGAGTTCTCCGTGGTCCCGTCCGCCGAAGGTGGCGAGGAAGGCGAAGGCGGCCACAGCAAGAGTGGATGTGGCTTCACCGCTCCCGAGTCGGGAACCGTGTGCTTCTTCCCGGCGGTCAGCCATGCCGAGCCGAAGTTCGCCAAGATCATGCTCTCGCTCGGCATCGTCGCTGCCGGCTACGCCGTTGCCATCGCGTTCTGTGTCGCCTTCTACGGTCGCCGTAACAAGCGGCTCGTCGGGCTCACCGAACGCAACACGGCGCTGCGTGGTGGATTCCTGTTCCTCAAGAACAAGTACTACCTCGACGTCCTGTACGAGAACGTCATCGTCCGAGCCGTCGCCCATCCGATCGCCAAGGTCACCTACTGGGTCAACCAGAACGTCATCGACGCCACCGTCGATGGTGTCGGTATCGGCACCCGCAAGACCGGCGAGTGGGTCTACGACAACATCGACCAGAAGCTCGTCGACGGCGCCGTCAACGGATCCGGTTGGGCCGCCTCCGAAGCCGGCCACGCCATGCAACCCACCCAGTCCGGCAAGATCGGCCAGTACGGCGCGCTGCTCTTCGGCGCTGCCACGGTCGGCGCCATCGTCCTCGTCCTCGTCAACGTGAGCTGAAAGCAACTCTGAACCCATGGAACCTCTCACTGATCAGAATTGGCTGCTGACCGTCGGCACCTTCCTGCCGCTCGTCGGCGTGCTCGTGATGCTGTTCATCCCGCGCGGCGAGGAAGCGACGCACAAGCTCATCGGCATCGTCACCGCCGGCGCCACGCTGGCCATCGGTGTCGTGACGTTGTTCGCGTTCGACTACAGCCAGGCCGAGAGGCTGCAGTTCTTCGTCAACGCCGAGTGGATCCCGGTGATCAACGCGAACTACACGGTCGGCCTCGACGGCATCAGCCTGCCGCTGTACTTCCTGTCGATGTGCGTCACCTTCCTGGTGATGATCTACACCTGGGACAACATGCCCGACGCCGGGAACCCCAAGGCGTTCTTCATCCTGATGCTGGTGCTGCAGACCGGCATGGCGGGCACGTTCATCGCCCAGGACCTGATCCTGTTCTTCGTGTTCTTCGAGGTCGTGCTGCTGCCGATGTACTTCATGATCGGCGTGTGGGGCGGCGAGCAGCGCAAGTACGCCTCGCTCAAGTTCTTCCTGTACACGATGTTCGGCTCGGCGTTCATGCTGGTGGCGTTCCTGGCGCTGTTCTTCCAGACCGACGCCGTCAGCTTCGGCTTTGCCCACCTGATGGACGCGGGAGCGGGCATCGACCGCAACGTTCAGATCTGGATCTTCGCGGGCATGTTCCTCGGCTTCGCCGTCAAGGTGCCGATGTTCCCGTTCCACACCTGGCTGCCCGACGCCCATACGCAGGCACCCACGCAGGGCTCGGTCATCCTGGCCGCCATCCTGCTGAAGCTGGGCACCTACGGCTTCGTGCGCATCGCGTTGCCGATGCTGCCCGAAGGCGCGAAGGCTTGGGCACCGGTGATCGGGATCCTCGCCGTGATCGGCATCATCTACGGCGCGCTCGGCTGTCTCGCCCAGACCGACATGAAGCGACTGATCGCCTTTTCGTCGGTGGCGCACATGGGCTTCGTGATGCTCGGCATCTCGACGCTCACCACCTTCGGCATCAACGCTGCACTGTTCGGCATGGTCGCCCACGGCCTGATCACCGGCATGCTCTTCTTCGTCGCCGGGTCGATCAAGCACCGCTATCACACGCTGGAGATCAAGCGGCTGTCAGGCATGCTCCTGCAGGCGCCTCGCCTCGGCTGGATTCTCGGCTTCGCCGCCATGGCATCGCTGGGTCTGCCCGGTCTCGCCGGCTTCTGGGGCGAGTTCCCCGCGATCCTGTCGGCCTACAACCCGAACTTCGGGCTCAGCACCGCACTGTTCCGCACGCTGATGGTGATCGCGGCGCTCGGCACCGTGCTCGCCGCTGGCTACCTGCTGTGGCTCTACCAGCGCACGGCGTTCGGTGAGCCGACCGAGGAGTTCTCGGGCCACGACACGCACGCCGGTGGCGGCGTTGCGCACTCGCTGAGCTCGGCCGCCAACGACGCCCACGCCCATGCGGATGACCACGACGAGATCGAGGACGTCACCACGATCGAATGGATCGCCTGGACGCCGTTCCTGATCGCCATCGTCGTGTTCGGTGTGTACCCGCAGCTGATGTTCAAGGTGATCGACCCGGCAGTCACCGAGCTGGTGGCCCGCCTCGGAGAGACCCTGGGCTGATGCTCGCCACGTTCCTTGCCCAAGCCGGCGACTGGGTGTCGCCCACGATCGACTGGCATGCGATCGCACCCGAACTGGTGCTGGTCGTCGGGATCAACCTGATCCTCCTGCTCGACCTGCAGTTGGCCGAGACCAAGAAGTGGGTGATCGCCACGATCACCGGCTTCGTGCTGCTGGCCGCGTTCGTGCCGGTCGTCACCCTCGCCGTCATCGGCGACGGACCACGATCGTTGTTCGACGGCCGCTACGTGATCGACGACTACGCCCTCGTGCTCAAGGGGCTGTTCCTCCTCGTCGCGTACGTCGTGGTGTTGATGAGCCAGACCGAACTCGAAGAGGGCGGCTACTACCAGGGCGAGTTCTACGTCCTCATGCTGTGCAGCGTGCTCGGCATGGTGATGATGGCCTCGGCGCGCGACCTCGTCAGCATCTTCGTCGCGCTCGAGTTGCTCTCGATCCCCGGCTACATGTTGGCCGCCTGGAACAAACGCGAACGCCGATCGAACGAGGCCGGCATCAAGTACTACCTGATGGGCGTGTTCGCGTCCGCCGTGCTGCTGTACGGCATGAGCCTGCTGTTCGGCGTGACCGGCTCGACGCTGCTCACCGACATCGGTGCGGCGCTCTCCGACGGCGACCTGATCGGCCTCGAGGTGGTGGCGGTCGTGTTCGTGATCTGTGGATTCGCCTTCAAGATCTCGGCGGTGCCGTTCCACCAGTGGGCACCCGACACCTACGAAGGCGCGCCGACTCCGGTCACCGCGTTCTTCTCGGTCGCTGCGAAGTCGGCCGGTTTCGTGGCGTTGATGACGCTGATCTTCATCGCCTTCCCCGGTGCCGACGAGGTCTACGAGCCGCTCGTGTGGGTGATGGCGGCGTTGACGATGACGATCGGCAATGTGCTCGCTCTGCGCCAGACCAACATCGTGCGCATGCTGGCCTACTCCTCGATCAGCCAGGGCGGCTTCATGCTGATGCCCCTGGCATTCGCCGGCAACCCCGCTGCCAGCGGCGCCGCGATGAACGCCGTCATCGTGTACCTGCTCGTGTACGCCTTCATGAACCTCGGCGCGTTCGCGATCGTGATCGCGGTGTCACGCAAGACCCACAGCGCCGAGATCTCGTCGTTCGGTGGACTGTTCGGCTACGCCCCCGGCCTCGCCGTTGCGATGACGATCTTCTTCGCCTCGCTCGCCGGCATCCCGCCGCTCGGCGGCTGGTTCGCCAAGTTCAACGCCTTCAAGGCGGTGCTCGATGCTGGCACGACCGCTGCCTACGTGCTGGCTGCGATCGCTGCGGTCAACACCGTGATCGCTGCGGCCTACTACATGCGGGTGTTGCGAGTGGTGTGGATGGACGATGCCCCCGACGGCGACGTCACGCCGGTCAACCCGCCCGCTCCCGTCGTCGCGGCGCTCGCGATCACGGTCATCGGCACGATCGCCGTCGGCGTCCTGCCCAACCTCGTCGCCCGAGTCGGCGCCCTCGACGCGTTGACGGGCGCGTTCACCGGGTAACCCTCGGTTCTCGTGAACTTGTTGTCGGACAGAGCGCGTTCAAGTTCACGAGAATGGGATGACTGAGGAGATTCGCGACGAGATTCGGGCGTCGGGGCCGGTTCCCTTCGAGCGGTTCATGGAGCTGGCGCTGTACGGGCGCGATGGGTTCTACACACGTGCCGATGGGGGATCGGCGGGTCGCCGTGGCGACTTCATCACGTCGCCGGAAGTCGGGCCACTGTTCGGAGCGGTCGTCTCCCGCTACCTCGACGCCGAATGGGCACGTATCGGACGGCCCGAGGTCTTCACGGTCGTCGACGCCGGCGCCGGACCCGGCACACTCGCCCGCTCGGTGCTCGCAGCGAGCCCTGGCTGCCGCGACGCGCTTCGCTACGTCGCGGTCGAGGTGTCGGCGGGCCAGCGCGAGCGGCACCCCGACGGCGTCGTGTCGCTCGCCGAGATGCCCGCGGACGCGTTCGACGGCGTGGTGATCGCCAACGAACTCCTCGACAACCTGCCCTTCCGGCTCGCCGTGTTCGACAGCGGCTGGCGCGAGGCGTTCGTCGACGTCGGCACCGACGGCCGCTTCGTCGAGCTGTTGTCGGCCCCGCTCGACCCGGTACCGGCCTGCCTCCCCGCCGCCGGTGCGTTCGGGGCCCGAGCACCGCTCATCGGGCGTGCGCGCGGCCTTCGTCGACGATGCCCGGCGGCTCGTGCGGAGCGGTTCCGTGATCGCCATCGACTACGCCACGCCGATCACTGCCATGCTCGCCGGGCGTCCCTACCGCGATTGGCTGCGGACGTACCGTGGCAACGAACGAGGTGGGCACTACCTCGCCGAGCCCGGGACCCAGGACATCACGATCGACGTGCCGATCGACCAGCTGCCCGAACCCGACGCCGTGCGCTCACAGGCGCAGTTCCTGCAGTTGTGGGGCATCGACGACCTGGTCGCCGAGGGAAAGCGCGTGTGGGACGAACAGGCCGCTCGCCCCGGTCTCGAGGCGATGAGGATGCGCAGCCGCGTGAGCGAGGCCGAGGCACTGCTCGACCCTGCCGGCCTCGGCGGCTTCCTCGTCGCCGAGTGGCGCGCCTGACGCGGCGACACCGATGCAGCCGCGCGGTGTCGACGCGGCAGCCGTCGCGTGCGTCGCCCGTTTGCGTCGCGGTTGATCTCGGGTGCCTGCCCGGGACGCGGTCAGGCGGCGGTTCGTCGGTGGGGTGGGCCGGTGGTGTGGATGGTGCCGTCGGGGAGTCGGAGGGTGAGTTCGCGGTTGGGGCCGAGTTCGATGTGCCAGTTGTCGTGGTGGATCTTGGCGTGGTGGATGGAGCAGACCGGCAGGAGGTTGTCGAGGGCGGCGTCACCGCCGGCCGAACGTGTCGTCGCGATGAGCGAACGGCGCGTATGCGGTCCTTTCGCTCATCGGCTCAGCCAGGCGCGCGTGGGCGACGGGAACGCCGTGGTGGCGCCCACGGGAACGTGCCGACCGTGCGACTGCGACCTGCCTCCCGATCGCGAGCAATCGCTCCGACCCGCTCGACCACCCCGGCGATCTCCATGGGGACCACCATAAACACGGGGTCTCACCGTCCGGCCGAACTCGTCGTCGCGATGAGCGAAAGGGTCCGTATGCGGTCCTTTCGCTCATCGTGCGGAGGGGCTCGCCGGGAGTGGCAAGATGTGGCGTCCGGCCGGTGATCGAGAGCGGGGAGATGTCGTGAACGTGTGGCCACTCGTCGGTCGAGCCGACGAGCTTGCAATCGCCGACGCTGCGGTCGATGCGTGCCGCTCCGGCGCAGGGACCATCGTCCACGTCGAGGCGGTGGCCGGAAGCGGCAAGACGTTCCTGCTCGACCACATCGCCGAACGGGCCCGTGAACACCTCTGCGTGGTCGAGGTCACCCTGCGCGCTCGGTACCCCGGTGCCGTACGGCGTCCCGCTCGGCTTGCTCGGGATGACAGCACGGGAACTCGGTCTGTCCGAGCAGGGTCCGCGGTCGTTCCTCGAAGCTGGTGTCGGCAACGCCACCGACGCGCTCGTCGTCGAAACGCTGCTGGAGCGACTCGAGGTTGCCATGAGCGCAACGCCGACGATGCTGGTGGTCGACGACCTGCATCTCGCCGACGCCGGCTCGATGCTCTGGCTGGCAGCCGCAGCGGCGATCGAGCCGCTCCCGTTCGTGCTGTTGACGGCGGCGCGACCTCCCGTGGCCGACACGCCGTTCGCCCGCTCCTACGACGACTACACCGCTCGTTCGACGATGTTGCGACCTGGTCCGCTCACGGCATCGCAACTCGACCAGCTCGTCGCGTTTCGCTTCGACGGCTCCGCAGGCCCGCGGCTGCGTGCGTCGCTGGCGACCGTCGGCGGGTCGCCTCTCGTGTTGACGGCTGTGCTCGAGGCACTCTCCGACGACGATGTCGTGACGGTCGACGGTTCAGTGGATGTCGACGAGGAAACCGCCGACCGGATGCGCACCGTCGTGCCCACCGCCGTGGCCTCCCGGGTGGAGGCCGTGGCGGGGCCCGATGCGACCACGATCGCAGCGATGGCGCTCAGCGGCGCAGTATTCGAACTCGACGACGTCGCCGCGGTTCTCGGCTCGCCGCTCGCCGACGTGATCGCGGTGTGCGATCGCATCCGGCAGGCGGGCCTGGTGGTGGCCGACGGAACGCACCGCTTCCGCCACGAGCACTACCGCCTCGCCGCCGCTGCCCTCGTCGACGAGCCCACCCGGCGTGCAATCCACTCGGCGGCGGCTCGGCACCTGATCGCCCGTCGCGCCGACCCGCTGCACATCGCCGATCATCTGATCCAGGCCGAGGCGTCCGGTGACGAGGCATCCGAGTGGCTGCGACGCGGCGCTGAACAGCTGGTGCAGCTCGACGCCAACGCAGCGCTCGGCCTCATCGAACGCGCCGAGTCAGTGGCGCCGAGCCCCGATCGCCAGCGCACGATGCTGAAGGCGCGAGCGTTCGCCAACGTCGGTCGAGCCGCCGAGTCCGAAGCACTGGTGCACCACCTCCTGGTCGGAGCGACGCCCGACGAGGAGGCGGCACTTCGCCGCGACCTGGCCATGGTGAAGTTCCAGCAGGGTCTCGTCGGGGAGACGTCGGCGGAACTCGTGCGGGCGGCGGAACTCGCGTCCGACGTTCGCAGCCGCACCCGCCTGGTCGCCGAGACGTCGTTCGCCCACCTGTTCGTCGCCGACTTCGCGACGGCACGCACGGTCGCCCGGGAAGCAGCTCTCGAAGGCGAACGCGTCGGCGACATCGGTGCGGTGATCGCCGCGGAGATGGTCGGTGGCCTCGTTGCCCTGTACGACCACGACCTCGACGAAGCTGTGCGACTCGCGACCCGACTCGAAGCCTTCAGCGAGCTCCCCGAAGCGGCCGACGCAGCGCTGTACCAACCGTGGTTCTCGGCGTCGCTGATCAGGATCACGCTCGGCGAGTATGCGCACGCCCGACGCCTGAACGGTGTCGGCCGGCGGCGTTCGCAGCGCGCCGGCTACCTCTGGATGGTTCCCGCCTACGACGCGCTCGACGCATACGTGGCCTTCAACCTCGGCGAACTCGACGACGCCGAGGCGATCGCCACCTCCGCGATCGGTTGGGGGATCGAGGATTCGTTCGGTGCGACGTTGTGGTGCCACGGCTTCCGGGCGCTCGTGGCCGCCGCCCGTGGCGACTGGGATCTGGCCAGGACATCGATCGCCGCCGCCGAAGCGCTGGTGCTGCCTGGGCAGGCGCAGTTCGGCTGGACTCATCTTGCGCTCGCTCGCACGGCGCTCGCCGAGTACGACGGTCGTCCCGACGAGGGATACGTCGCGCTGTGCGAAACATGGGACGTCTACGAAGCGTTCGGTATCGAGTCGCCCCGACAGGAGCTCGGCCCGTCGATGGCCCGCCTGGCGCATCAGGCGGGTGATCGCGAACGCCTCGATCGCGTCGTCGACTTCATGGCGCGTTCGGCCGATCGAACCGGCCATCGTCTCTGGCGCGCCGAAGCGAACGAGGTCGCCGCATGGCACCGCCGCGACGACACCTTGATGTGTCGAGCGAGCGAGATGTACACCGAAGCGGGTCGCCACCTGCACGCTGCGGAAGTGATGGCGTACGCAGCAGAACTGGCCATCGCCGAACGAGCACCCGACCTCTCGGTGGTATGCCGCGCGGGCCCACGAGATGCTGGAACGTCTGGGTGCAACGGCACTCGTCGAGCGATTGTCGGCACGGATCGACGTGGGCGCCACCGAAGTGTCGGGCGCGGCGGCGGCACCGGCCGCGGATTCGCTGAGTCGGAGCGAACGCGCGGTGGTTGCGCTGGTCGCCGAGGGACTGACCAACACCCAGATCGCCGAACAGCTCTTCCTGTCTCGACGAACCGTCGAGAGCCACGTGTCGGCCGCATACCGAAAGCTCAACCTCAGCAACAGGGTCGAACTCGCCCGAGTCGTGCTCGAAGCCTGACCCGCACGAAATTCCGTGTGCACACGGATTCGCCCATCGGGCGGGTTGCGTACGGTCGCCGCTGTGGGGAATCTCGCGCATTGGCGCAGGCGGGCAGCGGTCGCACTGGCGTTTGCCGCGACCTCCGGGGCGGTGCTCGTGGCGACCCCGGTCGACGCCGTGACCACCGAGTGCACCCAGGAGGTCTGTCTCGACCAGGCGGTGATCGTGGTTCGTGAAGACAGCGGCCAGATCACCACGACGGCAACCGTCAGCCCGTCGGACCTCGAGCGGACCTTCCTCGTGCGCGCCGGGATCTTCAGCTCCGCCTCGGGGAACGCCGATGTCACCGACGTCGGCGGGGTCTTCGGGGAGGCCACCGCCGACCGTGTCGTCGTCGTTGCGCCAGGGCAGTCGACCGCCACCATCACATATCCGCTCACGAACGACAGCTTCGCCGAGTCCGACGAGATCATGACGCTCAGCGTGCTCAGCGCAGACGGCGCGGCCACCGTCGATTCGTCGGCGGTGGTGATCGTCGATGACGATGCGCCGATCAACGTGGGGTTCCTCCCCGAGTCCGGGGGAGACGGGCCGAACCTTGTCACGGTGTCCGAGGCCGCCGGTGAGGTGCGCATTCCCGTCGGCCGGTACTCCTTCGACGAGGGACGGCGACATCGACGCGCTGGTCGGCACCAACGCAGCGAGCACGGCAACGGAAACCGACTTCGAGTTCGTCGGTCCATCCAACTTCTTTTTCAGGTTCGCCGAGACCGGCGAGGTCGTCATCCGACTGCTCGACGACTCGATCTCGGAGTCCGACGAGACCATCGTGGTCGACCTGTTTGCCACGCCTGCATCGACCTCGTCCGGCCAGACGCTCTCGCGCACGGTCGGTGACGTCGAACGCATTCCCGTCGAACAGTTCGTGATCACGATCACGGACGACGACGAGCCGATCGAGCCGCCCCCACCTTCGCTGCTGCCCGCGATCATCGTGACGTCGTCGGTGGCAGTGGTCGAGGGCACCGATCCGACGCCGAATTCTGTCACGACCCACACGCTCCAGCTCACCGTGAACAACCCCAACGCGGTGCCGGTCCCGATCACGTGGTCGGCGCCATTCCTGCTCGCCGACGCCGACACCCTGCCGGGATCCGCATCGACCGACGATGTCCAGCTGGTCACGACGTCATCCGTCGTGCCTCCGGGCGTCAGCGTCGTACCGGTCACGGTGCTCACGACGGCCGACGCTGTAGTCGAGCCGAGCGAGACATTCGTCCTGGTCCCCACACCGGGCGCCCCCAACGTGACCGTCACGATCGTGAACGACGACGTCGTGGCGCCGCCCCCAGCGGTCGAGCTGTCGTTCTTCCCCGAGACCTCCCGCTTTCGTGAGGGCGGTGAGGGAGGTGGCCTCCAGGTCACTCGGCGACCCTTCACGGAGGCACTCGAACTCGCCGTCACGGTCACCGATGTCACGACCACACCCGACGACTACGAGATCGCGCCGCTGACGTTGGTCTTCGCTGCAGGGCAGGAGACCGCCACGGTGTCCATGTTCGTCAACGACGACGACCTCGACGAGCCCGACGAGACCTTCGAGCTGTCCTTCCTCGACGGCGCGTACATCCAGACCGTGACGGTGCTCGACAACGACGACCCACCGATCGAGCTGACGTTCGGTCGTGAGAACCTTCGGGTGTTCGAGGGCAGCGAAGGTCAGGGCCTCGACATCACCCGTGAACCGTTCGCCGAACGCCTCGAACTCGAGGTTGCGGTCGTCGACGTGACGACGACACCGGACGACTATGACGTGACCCCCCGGACCTTGGTCTTCGAAGCCGGTCAGGCGACCGCCACGCTCTCGATCGGTGCCGACGACGACGATGTCGACGAGGCCGACGAAGAGACGTTCCTCCTGTCGTTCCTCGATGGCACCTTCACGTACACCGTGACCGTCGTCGACAATGACGCCCCGCCACCCCCGCCGCCAGGCGGTGGAATCCCGTCGTTCAGCATCGGCGACGTCAGCGATCGAGGAGTTCGACGGTGTCGCCGACGTCGTGGTGAGCCGGACGGGCTCGACGACAGACCGGAGCACCATACCGATCACGGCGACGGACGGCACCGCTCGGTCGGGCTCCGACTACCGGTCGGCCACCATTCCCACGAGCATCACCTTCGAGCCCGGCGACACCGAGATCCTGATTCCGATCGGCATCGTACGAAACCAGCGCTACGAGGGAACCGAGACGTTCTCCGTCGGGCTGGGGACACCGTCGTTCGGTACCGTCGCCGACGGCACGGCGACCATCACCATCGACGACACTGCCGACATTCCGGTGCCACGTCTGGTGCCCGGGCCGGTGCTCGTGACGGCTGAGGACGCCGGCTCGGTGTCGCTGTCACTGGTCGTCCCACGTGCGCCCGAGGTCGACGTGAACTTCTTCGTCTCCACCGCCGGAGGGCTCGCCGTGGCCGGCGAGGACTACGTCGACTTCAACCAGGAGATCGTGATCCCGGCCGGCCGGTCGACCTCGCCGTCGTTCTCGATCGCGATCATCGATGACGCCGATTCCTCCGAGTCGGCAGAGGAGAACTTCGCCGTCGTCGTCTCGGCCTTCGACGACCAGTCCACGGTCGCCGGCCAGACGCTCGTCACGATCGTCGAGAACGACCGACTGCCACGCGCTCGCATCGTGCGTCCGCCCGGCGTCGGGCCGCGCGACGCGTTCACGCGGTCGCTCGTCGAGGGGACGCTGCAGCCCGTCACGTCGATCTTCACCGTGATGCTCGACGATGCGTCGGTCTTCGAGCCGTACGAGGTCGAGGTGTCGTTGGCTGCTCTCGATGCGGACGACGTCGATCGCCTCAATGCCGACGTCTCGATCGAGCCGACCGAACCCGACGGGTCCACGGTGCTCACGTTCGCGCCCGGCGTCACCGAGCAGTCGTTCCGGGTGACGATCGCCGCGAACACGATTCCCGACGACGACATCTCGTTCGGAGTCGTCGTGACCAACACCGAGCGATTCGGGCTGATCGGATCTCCTGACGATCAGGTGGCGGTCAGCATCCTCGACGACGACGCCGACCTGCCGCCGACGGTCGGCGACGATCTGCGCACCGGGCTCGGAGACCTGTTCGTCGGCACCGCCTCGACGCCGGGCGGTGCGACGCCGGTGTTCGACCTGGGAATCGGCTCGGCGTTCGACCTCGGCGACGTGAACTGGCCGTTGCTGGGCCTGCCCGAGGTCGACCCGCCGGTGATTCCCACCGACCTCGGCGCACTCTTCGGACTCGACGACCTCTTCGCCGGTCTTGCGGCCCCGACGTTCGACGCCGGCGCCGACACGCTCGACGCCATCGTGCTCGACATGAACGCCGCGGGTGTCCCGGTCGACTTCGCCGCTGCGGGTGCCGGTGGTGCCCCCGCCGCGACGGCCGTCGGGGACCTGATCCAGGTCCGCTGTCACTCGCACCCTCACCGACCTCGTCGAGTCGTTCGGCTACACCGGTGACGACCTCAACCGCGAGACGCCGGATGTGCTGCAGGGACTGGCGACTTCGTTGGGACTCGATGCGGACATCGACTGGACCGCCGACGGGGTCGTCGAGCTCGTCGCCGGCGTCGATCTGCAGGGCTTCTACGTGCTCGGTTCGTCGGGGGCCCAGCTCCGGGTGCAGGGCAACGGCACCGTCGCCGGCTCGGGCACCGTCGCCGACGTCCCCGACAGCTCGATCAACGGCACTGCCGAGGCCGACATCACCGTGGGGGTCCGCCTCGCCAGCGACGCCACAGCCCGGCTGAGGACACCACAGCTCGAAGCGCTCACTCCGCAGCGGCTGATCCGTACTCTCGACGGTGAGGCCGCCATGGCGTTGACGGCGAGCATCGACGAGACCACCCTCGACTGGGACGCCACCTGGACCGCCAGCTCCGATGCCACCGGTGCGACGACCGTCACCACGACGCAGGAGCTCGGGCTGCGCATCGACCTCCCGGGCTTCGCCGTCGGCGACACGGAGGCGCCCACGGCGATCGAACTCACCGGGGTGCTCACCGAACGCGGCGGCGTGGTCGGCTGGAACATCACCGGCACGGCGGTGCCGGCCGAAGGTCTCGAACTCGACGGGTTCACCGTCACCCGCCTGGCTGCGTCGGGCTTCGTCTCCGGGGCGGTCTACGACGTCACGATCGACGTCGGGTTGTTGATCGGTGATGGACCGGACGCCGTGACCGTCAACGGACAGCTGGAACTCGGCAACGGCGGCTGGAACCTCACCGCAACGGCCGTCGTCGACGAGGTCACCTTCGGGCCGATCCGGCTTGACCGACGTCACCGTCGACATCGACGCCTCCTACCGCGACCCCGGCGCCATCACCGCCCTGCGAGCGGCCGCGCCCGGGCGGAGCCACCTCGGTCGTCGTCGACGTGCTGGCCGAGCACCGGGGAGCTGCTCGACTCTGAGGGCGAACCGATCGCCACGCTCGAGGGCCTCGACGGCTCAGATCGAGTCGAGCGGCTCGGTCCGCGTCGTCGCCGCCCGTGCGGTCGCCGACATCGGCGGCGTGCTGCGCGTCGATGCTCACCGGCGTCGACGTCGGCACGCCCGGCGACGACGGCGTCGATCGTTGTCGGTCGGCTCGGCCCGGGCCACAGCCGTCGCGCTCGGCGACCTCGCCGTCACGATCGTCGACCTCGAGATCCTCGCCGACGGCCGGTTCACCGCCCGATCGGCCACCGTCGATCAGCCCGACGGCATCGTCCAGTCGATCGGCCTCGCCGGCCTGGTCCCTGTCGACGTCACGCAGCGCTGACGCTCGCGTTCACCAACGTCGACGACGACGGTCGAGTGGTCGATCTGTCGCAGTTCGCCATCGCGGTCGATGGGCACCGTCGACATGACCGGCTTCGCCGGGCTCCCGTTCGAACCGGTGCTCCAGATCGGCGGCGGACGTCATCACCCCGACGTCCCCGCCGGACGAACGGGCGATCTCGTTCACGTGCGTCGGTCGACTCGGTCGACCCGCTGGTCGTCACCCCGCTCGACCTCGGCCCGATCACGCTCGGCCTGCGCAACCTGACGGTCGGCGACGTCGTGCTCGATGCCGAGATCCGTGCCGACGGCTTCGAGAACGGCCGGCTCGTGCGCGGCGCTCGGTGGATCGCGCATCGATCACCGGTGGGTTCTCGGACATCACCGGCGTCCTCGACGCCGGAGCTCGACGGCGGGTTCGTCGACGGCCCGACCGGCGTCGAGATCGAGGCGACGGCCACGGTCGGCTTCAGCGGCTCGAACCGCAACGGCGCATCGATCGAGGACCTCACCGCGACGCTGGCGTTGCGGCTCGGCATCGACGACGGGGTGCCGTTCATCGACGCCGAACTCACCGAGGTGGCCGTCGGCGCGATCGAGGTGCCATTCGGCGACATCGCCACCATCCGCCTCGCCGACGCCGCGTTCGACTTCACGGCGACCGGCGACGAGGTCGCCTTCGTGGTCGGCGGCGACCTCGCCGACGACGGCACCGGCGCATCGCTGATCTTCGACACCGGCATCGAGGCGCTCGACGGCTGGGGCGGTCGCGTCGGCAACGTCGGCATCTCGGCCGACTTCGGGCTGGTGTTCCAAGACGGGTTCTTCGTCGACGTGTCGGTACCCGAAGGTGAGCAGTTCGGCCTGCCCGAGTTCATCCCGCTGCGCGTCGACGAGATCGGACTGCAGCTCCCCGAGTCGATCGCTCCCGGTGACTCGCTGAGCGATGTGCTCAGTCAGCTCCGCTTCAGCTTCTCCGGTGGCCTTGCCGGCACCGACGACTTCCCGATCACCGCCACGGTCGACGATCTCGTCGTGGACATCGGCCGCCTGCTCGCCTTCGACCCGACCGCGCCGCTCGATCTCGACACCTTCCCGATCAGCAACCTCGCCGGCGTCTCGTTCGCCATCGATCCGGCCGTCGATCTCGGCGTGGCGCGGGTGTCGGGCGGCCTGACATTCGGCACGACCGAGGTCGACGGCGAAGAGGTGTTCTACGCCCGCATCGGCGGGCTGCTGTCGACCCCGGCGTTCGACGCCGGCGCCGACATCGTGGTGTCGCAGTACGGGCCGGTGCTGTTGAAGGTGACCGCACCGCTCGGCATCCCCCTCGGACCGACCGGGTTCGTGCTCACCTCGGTGACCGGCGCTGCTGCGTTCGGCGACGTGCGCATCGAGGCACCCCGCGCCGGCTTCCCCGAAGACCTGCTGACCGAGCTCGCCGACCTCCCCACCGACGTCGACGTCGACGCCGACTCGATCGCCGCCGCCGTTGCGCACCTCGGTCGACCGCGGCGTCCCCACGTGGGAGACCGGGTTCGCGCTCGCGCTCGAAGGGCAGCTCACCCACGTGACCGCCGCCGGGATGGTCAGCGGCCGAGTGACGATCCTGTCGAGCCTCACGCCGGGCCGCGGCGCCCAGCTGATCGGGCGCGGCGACGTCGAGGTCTTCGGCATCCCGCTCGGCGGGGGCGTGGACGTCAGCGGCAGCGTCGCCACCGCCGGCTTCCTGATCGACCTCGCCGACCCGATCGCCCCGAAGTTCGACTTCGCGTTCGTGAGCCCGACCCCGGGCAGCCCGCTCGCCGTGGTCTTCCCCGCCCGCACCACGCTCGCCGGCCAGCTCCGCACCGACGGCGTGGTCGACGGCGTCGCCGCCGGACTCGACGCGTTCGTCGACGAGTTCGGCACCACGGGTCTCGCCCGTATCGCCGACCGGCTCGATGGCGATCGGGCGAACCCGCTCACCCAGGTCGCGCTCGACACCGACGGTGACCGGACCGTGTCACCCGCCGAGGCGATCCAGCGCATCACACCGGTGTTCCTGCAGACGCGACTTCTCGCGCTGCTCGCCGACCCGACGAGTGCACCTCGCGTCGCGGCGCCGCTGATCTCGGCGATGTCGATCGAGGTCGGAGCGCTGTCGGGCGACGAGGCCGCCGCGCTCGCCGCCGACTTCCTCGCCGTCGTCGGCGACGCCGGAGCGGCTGCGCTCAGCGCTGCAGACTCGAGATTCGACCCGTCGGTGACGTTGCGCGGCGCTCTGCAGCCGCTGATCCTCGGGTTCCCGCTCGGCGATCCCGACACGTCGTTCGAGGTGCTGATCGACCGCGACAGCCTCGGCTTCACGCTGTCGACGAGCATCATCGAGAACCTCAAGTCGCAGGCTGGGCTGCTCACCGGCACGGGACAGCTCGCCGAGTCGGTCATCACCGCGGTCACGCTCGGCGCTCGAGACGACCTGACCGTCGGCGTCCAACTCCCGCTGCCGGGTCTCGGCGACGTGCTGCTGTCCGGCGGTTCGTTCCCGTCGCTCTCGCTGAACGACCCCAACTGGTCGGTCACCCTCGCCGGGGCGTTCACCCAGCTCGGCATGCGCGCCGAGGTCACCGGCTTCATCACCAGCGCCGGCAACAACGCGTTCGTCGACGCCCGGATCGAGAAGCGCTACCTGTCCGACGGCACCACGCCTCCCGACCCGAGCCGCATCCAGCTCACCCGCGAACAGGACTACGACAACCTGATCCGCTTCGGCGGGCTCGTGCTCGACGGTCGCCTCGAGGTGCCGCGCCTGTTGACCGACCCGGTCGGGGTGGTCGAGGATCTGCCCCCGATTCCCGAGAACCTCGTCGACTCGACCAAGTGGTTCGACCAGTTCGGCGCAGTGGTCACCCAGGCCGAGACCCCGGTGCGCCTCACCGCGTACATCCCCGGCCTCGGCCCGCTGATCGACGACGAGGCGACCGTCGACGAGTGGTCCTCCGCGGTGGCCGTGACCGGCGTGTTCGAAGGCACCCGTCGCAACCCGGGCGAGCCCGCCGTCGCCCGACTGCTGTCGCTGCCGATCGGCGAAGGCCGCCTGCTCGCCACCACCTCGGGAGTCGAGGTCACCGCGAACGTGCCGTTGATCGGCGCTGATGGCACGTTCGTTCTACGCGTCGACGAACGCAACGGCGTGAAGGTGCCCGTCGGTGGCGTCGAGCTGTCGATGAGCACCGCGGCGCTGCAGGACGCCCTGGAGGACCTCGGCGTGCCGCCGGTGTTCGACGTCGCCGGCGTCGACGCGTCCGCGGGATTCCGCGCCTACACACCCGGCTTCGATCCGGCCAGCGCCGACCCGCTGCGCCGCCGAGGCGGTCTGGCGTTGCGCGCCAACGTCGACGCCGAGGGGTTCGTCGACGACGCACTGCTCGACGTCGTGATCGATCCGGTCGGCACCGGGTCGGGACCCGACTTCCGCGCCGAGGCGTCGGTTGCTCAACTCGGACCGTTCGCCGGCGTCTCGGTGACCGATGCCTCGATCGTCGTCGAGAAGACCGGGCCGGCGGTGACGGTCGACGTCGGCGGAGCTGCTTCGGTCGCCGGATCGTCCTGGACCGTCGACGGGACACTGAAGCCGGACCTCACGGGCCAGCTCGTGCTGCTCGGCAGCGGTGGCTCACTGCCCGAGTTCTCCGGCTTCCGCTTCGTCGAGGGCGGGCTCGCCCTGACCATCTCTCGCACCGCAGGTGTCCTCGGCGGATCGGTCGGCATCGCCGGTCGCGTCGAGGTGCCGTCGTGGTTGGCGGGTCGGGCCACCTCGTCGACCGTCGCCGCCGCGGGCTGCATCGGCACGAACGGCTCGGCCGAGTTCCGCCTCGCCCTGGGCCGGATCCGGCTCGACCCGGCGGGCACCACGGCCCTCGCCGGCACCGGACAGCCACTGGCCATCGACCCGAACGCCGCCTGTGCGCTCCCACCGAACGCGCTGGCGATGAGCAACAACGACGCCCGCGTGGTCGTGCGGGTGCGCAACTCGGTCACCACGGTGGCCGTCGACGGAGCGGTCACCATCGCCGGCAGCGGGCTGCCCCTCCTGCGTGCCTCGGGATCACTGTCGACCGCGGGCACGGGCAGCCTGACCGTGGCCTTCGACTCCGCCGGCCTCGACCTGAGCGGGTTCCGCCTGCGCGGCGACGCCACGTTGCGTCTGCTGTCCGGCAACTCGTTCAGCCTGGCCGTCAACGGACAGATGTCCATCCCCGGCATCGTCACGAACGCCGCCGTGTCCGGCGCGATCACATCGGCGGGCATCGAACGGCTGTCGATCGCGACCACCGGGTTGCAGCTTGCCCCGATCACGGTCACCTCCTCGTCGTTCGAACTGCTCAAGGTCGGCGGCGGGTACCGCGTCGACGCCGACATGAGCGTGCGCATCGACGGAGTCCGTCGCAGCGGGACCGCAGCGACCACCGTCGACGTCGACGGCACCCTGTTGCCGAACGGCAACTTCTCGCTCGCCGTCGGCGGCACCGGGTTCACGGTGCTCGGCGTCCCCCTCACAGGATCCCTGCAGCTCACGAAGACGTCCTCGACGCTCGGTCTCACCGCCGACGCATCGTTCGGTCTGTGGGGCTCGTCGCTCGACGCCGACGGCGCCCTCACCATCGGCACCACCGGCCTCGCCGGCAGCCTGACGCTGAGCACGCCCGGCGGCGTGCGCTTCGGCAACTTCTCGCTCGGCGGCACGCTGCGGATGCAGTTCAGCGCCGGCACCACCAACACCGCGTCGATCGCCCTGCAGAACGGCACCGTCACGATCCCCGGCCTCGGGACGTTCAACGCCACCGCATCGCTGTCGACGAACGGATCGGGAACGATCGCGGTCTCGACCCCGTCGGGCATCCGCATCGGTGGCGCGTCGTCGCCACTCGTGGCCGTCGGGTCGTTCCGGCTCGCCTTCGACGGGCTCGCCGTGTCGTTCTCGGCGACGAACGTCGGCCTCGAGTACCGCTCGGGCGCCACCACCGTCTTCCGCGCGGTCGTCCCGACGTTCTCGGTGTCGTCGACCGAACTGTTCCCGATCGTTCGCGACATCCCGCTGCCCGACCTCGACATCGGCACGTTCTTCCAGGCCAACGGCGCGTCGTTCCGACTCACCGTCGAGGCCACCAGCGCCCGATTCGAACTCCGCGAGATCTCCAACAACGACCCGCAGGTGTCCGTGTTCGGTGGCACCGCCAACATGCGGCTGCGATCGCTGCTGATCACCTCCGGCGGCACGTTCCAGGGTCGCATCGACGGGTCGCTGTCGCTGTTCGGCAAGCAGATCGCATCGGGCGACTACGACATCAGCCTCACCAACGGCCTGCTCCGACTCACGCTGCCCACCTCGCGTCGCTCCACGATCAACCTCGGCTTCTTCCGGGTCAGCGTCAGCGGCTTCGTCCAGAGCGACGGCCAGTTCGACGTCAGCGGATCGGCATCGACCAGTGGATCGTTCCCCGGTGTGTCGTGGTCGGGCACGGCGACGATGCGCGTCCGCAACGCCGGGATCTCGGGCAGCTACGACGGCAGCGTGTCGGTGCTCGGACTGTCCGCTCGGTCGTCGGGCACGATCGACGAGACCGGCCAGGTGCGTGGCACCGTGCGCAGCGACCTGAACTTCGACGGTCGCACCACCGGCTTCAACGTCTGCGTCGTCGTCTGTGTGTTCGTCGCCGAGTCGGCCGCCTTCTCGTTCAACCTGTCGGGCGACGACGTCGGTGCACCTCCCGACACCACCCGCCCGACGATGACCGCACCGGCGAACATGACGGTGACGACGTCGCAGTCGTTCGGGTCGATCACCGTCCACTACAACCCGCCGACTGCGAGCGACAACCGCGACGGCACCCTCTTCCCACGGTGTACGCCGGGCACGGGGACGTCGTTCGCCGTCGGGCAGACGACGACGGTGTCGTGCACTGCGACCGACGCCGCCGGCAACACCCGGACGGTCACCTTCACGATCAGCGTCGTGGTCAAGCTGCCGCTCGTCGTCGTGACCGGGAACTCGGTCGTCGCGAACCTCGGAGGGTTCAAAGCGGGCTCGAAGACGCTGGTGACGGTGTTCTCCGAGCCTCGCGTGCTCGGCGAGGTCGTCACCGGCACCGACGGGGCCGCCGACTATCGCATCGAGATCCCCAAGGATCTCCCCCCGGGCCCGCACACGATCACGGTCATCGGCGTGGCGCCCGACGGATCCGATCTGCTCTGGGCGGTACCGATCGTCATCGCCGACGACGGCTCGCTCAGCGAGGTGCGCGTGGGCGACGGCAACGCCGTGGTGACGCCCACGGTGATCGTGCCGACCGTCTCCGCCGGGGCCCGCTGCGTCGCCCGACGTCACCCCGGTGCCGGACTTCCAGCCATCGAGTGGTCCCCTCCCCGAGACCGGGTCGAACCCGGCGTCGACGCTGTCGCTGGCCGTTGCGATCGCACTGCTGGGGCTGCTGCTGTGGTTCGGTTCCCGCCGTCGCCGAGCTGTCACCCCCTGAGCACCCAACCGTCGCGACCGACGTCGTTTGCACAATCGGGGGTCGTGGGTAGAGAATGCCGCCCAACAATTCGTGGCGCTGAGGCGCCCTGTTCCCAAAGGGGTTCGAATGTCGAGGCGTCTCATTGGCGCCGGCCTCCTGGCCGGCGTGCTGCTCTCGGGTGCCGCGGTTGGCACGGCACTTGCCCAGGACGAGTCCTCCGGCGACACCGTCACGTTGACGATCGGGCTGCTGCAGGACCTGTCGTCGCCGAACGTCACCGTCGGCTTCCTCGTGCCCGACTACGAGCTGTGGAACCTGCAGTACGCGTCGCTCACCGACAAGGCCGCCGACGACTTCGCGACCACCCCGGGGCTCGCCGAGTCGTGGACCGAGTCGAACGACGGCCTCACCTACACCTACACCCTGCGTGAGGGACTCCAGTGGTCCGACGGCGAGCCGTTGACCGCGGACGATGTGGCGTACACCATCAACCGATCGAGGGACGAGGAGTGGAGCAACCACTTCTCCACCGTGCAGAACCTCGACGCCGTCGTGATCGACGAGCGCACCGTCGAGATCACCTCGTCGGTGCCCGACCCGAAGCTGCCGACGATGGACGTGTACATCGTGCCCGAGCACATCTACGCCGACATCTCCGCCGACGACCTCGCCTCCTACGACGGGCTCGACGGGGTGGCGTCCGGTCAGTACTCGCTGACCGAGTGGCGGTCGGGTCAGGACTGGACGATGGAGAAGAACCCCAACTGGTACGGCACCGACAACGGCATCGATCGGCTCGTGTTCCGGGTGTTCACCAACGGCGACGCCATGGTCGCTGCGCTCCAGGCCGGCGAGATCGACGCCGCCCACGCCGTGCCCCGCTCGGCGCTCGAACGACTCCAGGGCGACGAGAACATCGAGACCGTCTCGGGTGAGCAGGGCAGCTTCACCCAGCTGGCGATGAACGGCGGCGCCGCGGGCCTCGGCGACGGCCACCCGGCGCTGCAGGACCTCGTGGTGCGCCAGGCGATCGCCCACGCCATCGACCGTGACGTGCTGTTCGACCGGGTCGCGCTCGGCACTGGATCGGTCGGCACCGTGATGGTGCCCTCCGCCGACCCGGCATGGACGCCGGAGCTGTCCGCCGACGAAGCCTTCGCCTTCGATCCGGACCTCGCCAACTCGATGCTCGACGACGCCGGCTATCTCGACTCCGACGGCGACGGCATCCGCGAGATGCCCGACGGGAGCGACCCGCTGAACTTCCGCTACATCGAACGGTCCGAGTCCGACGTCGCGCCGGCGATCCGCGAGTTCGTCACCCAGTGGCTCTCCGACATCGGCATCGCCACCGAGGTGTCGGTGATGGACGACGACCAGCTCTACGAGGCGAGCATCGCCGGCGAGTACGACCTGTTCGTGTGGGGATGGACGCCGTTCGTCGACCCCGACCCGCAGCTCAGCTACTTCACCTGCGACGAGCTGACCACCGATCTCGAGTCGCCCGGCAACAACGACGCCAACTGGTGTGATCCGGCCTACGACGAGCTCTACGAACAGCAGAAGGTCGAACTCGACCGCGACCGGCGCACCGAGATCGTCCACGAGATGGTGAAGCTCTTCCACGAGAACGGCACCTACGTCGTCCTGCTCGCCGACGCCGACCCGCAGGCCTACCGCACCGATCGCTTCGAGGGCTGGCTGCGCCAACCCGCCGAGGTCGGCCCCGTGCTGTTCTCGAACAGCTCGCCGACGTACGCGAACCTCAGCGCCGTCGACGGCGGCGGGAGCAGCGACGACGGTATGTCCACGGGCCTGCTGATCGCACTGATCGTCGGCGGTGTCGTCGTGGTCGGTGGCATCGCCTTCGCCTTCGCCCGGTCGCGCAGCGGCGCCGACGACCGCGAGTAGGCGAGTGCGGGCACGATTCGTCCTCGGCAAGGTTGCGGGAGCCCTTGCGACGCTGGCGTTCGTGCTCGTCATCAACTTCTTCCTGTTCCGCGTCGTCAACGACGATCCGACGGCGTCGATGTTCCGTGGACGGAACATGACCGCTGATCAGATCCAGGCGCGGCGCGAGCAGTTCGACCTCACCGGCAGCCAGTTCGAGCAGTTCATCGCGTTCGTCCGCCAGACGCTGCGCGGCAACCTCGGCGATTCGTTCCTCAGCAACCGTCCGGTCACCACCGAGATCCGCGAGGCGATCTGGCCGACGGTCGCACTCGTCGGCACCTCGACCGTGCTCGCCATGGTGATCGGCATCACCCTCGGGATCTACGCCGGGTGGCGACGACGCAGCCGCTACGACGTCGCCTCGACGTCGTTCTCGATGTTCACGTACTCGGTGCCCGACTTCTGGCTGGGCATGCTGCTCCTCGCGTTCTTCGCGGTGCGGCTCGGCTGGTTTCCGACCGGCGGGTTCGAGGACGCGGGGAGCACCGCCACCGGGCTGTCTGCGCTGCTCGACCAACTCCACCACATGTTCCTGCCGGCCCTCACGCTCACGTTGGCCTACATCGGTGAGTACGTGATCGTGATGCGGTCGTCGATCCTCGACACCGTCAACGAGGACTACCTCCAGCTCGCCCGAGCGAAGGGCCTGCGAGACGCGGTGGTCCGCAAGCGTCACGCCGTACCGAACGCCATGCTGCCCGTGGTGAGCCTCGCAGCGCTCAACTTCGGGTTCATCCTGTCCGGATCGATCGCCGTCGAGGCGATCTACTCGTGGCCCGGACTCGGCCAGGCCACGCTCGAAGCGATCCGCGGACCCGACTTCCCGATGCTGCAGGGCCTCTTCCTGCTGTTCAGTGCGTCGTTGATCGTCGCCAACCTGATCGTCGACCTGCTGTACGGGTACCTCGACCCACGCGTCGGTGACACATGAGCGCCGTGATCGATCCGACCGCCGAGGAACCGGTCGACTTCTCGCCACGGGCCGCCGCCCGGGCGCGGCGACGCGCCACGTTCGTCAGAGTGGCGCGCGGCATCCGCGCCGATCGGATCGCGCTCGGTGGGCTGATCGTGCTCGTCGGGTTCGTGGTGATGGCCATCGCTGCGCCGCTGATCAGCCCGGAGTCCGGCCTCAGCGCCGTCGACTCGGTCGACAACCCGGCGTGGGCTCGACCGAGCTGGGACTTCCCGATGGGCACCGACAACCTCGGACGATCGGTGGCCGCGCAGTTCGTGTGGGGTGCGCGCGTGAGCTTGTTCGTCGGCTTCGCGGCCACCCTGCTCACCGTCGGGATCGGCTCGCTGGTCGGCATCACCTCCGGCTTCTTCGGTGGCCGCACCGATTCGGTGCTGATGCGGCTCACCGACTGGTTCTTCGTGATTCCGTTCCTGCCGTTGGCGATCGTGCTCGCAACGATTCTCGACCGGTCGTGGTGGAACATCGTGTTCGTCATCGGGGTCACGACGTGGCCGTCGACCGCGCGACTCGTGCGCGCCCAGGTGCTCACGGTCAAGCAACGCCTGTACGTCGATCGCGCCCGTGCGCTCGGCGCCAGCAGGGTGCACATCGTGGGCCGCCACATCCTGCCGAACGTCGCACCGCTCATCCTCGCGAGCGTCACGCTCGCCGTGCCGATCTCGATCCTGACCGAGACGACGCTCGCGTTCCTCGGCCTCGCCGACCCGAACCAGACGTCGTGGGGCAAGACCTTGGAGGAGGCGTTCGGTGCCGGCGCGATCAGCCGGAACGCGTGGTGGTACTACCTGCCGGCGGGCCTCGGCATCGTGGCGGTGGTGCTCGGCTTCACGCTGTTCGCCCGTGCGCTCGAGGAGATCCTCGACCCTCGCCTGCGCGACCGGAGGTCGGGGCGATGAGCCTGCTGGAGCTGCGCGACCTGCGCGTCACCTACCGTTCCGAGCGCGGCGACGTGCCCGCCGTCCGTGGCGTCGATCTCACCATCGAGCGTGGCGAGACCGTCGGCCTCGCCGGCGAGTCGGGATGCGGCAAGTCGACGATCGCGGGTGCGGTGTTGCGGCTCCTCCCGAAGGAGACCCTCGTGGAGGGCGCGGTGCTGCTCGGCGACGAGGACGTGTACGCCATGAAGCCGGGTCGGCTCCGTGCGGTGCGCTGGACCGGTGCGGCCATCGTGTTCCAGGGGGCGCTGCACTCGCTGAACCCGGTACGGCGGGTCGGCACCCAGATCGAGGAGGCGATCATGCTGCACGCCGCGGATCTCCAACTCGATCGCGGTCAGGCGCAACGCCGGGTGGGCGAACTGCTCGAACGGGTCGGGCTCCGCGCCGACCGCGCGTCGAGCTATCCACATCAGATGTCGGGCGGTCAGCGTCAACGGGTGCTGATCGCGCTGGCACTCGCGTGCGAGCCCGATCTGCTGATCGCCGATGAGCCGACCACGGCCCTCGACGTGATGGTCCAAGCCCAGGTGTTGGCGCTGCTCGCCGAGCTGCAAGCCGACCGCGGTCTGGCGCTGCTGTTCATCACCCACGACCTGTCCGTGCTCAACAGCGTGTGTGAGCGGCTCGTGGTGATGTATGCCGGCCGGATCGTCGAGGAAGGCCCGAGCGAGGCACTGTTCGCCGATCCGCGGCACCCGTACGGCCGAGCGTTGTCGAATGCCTTCCCGACGATCGGTGACCCGGCATCGCGGATGCGCCCGAGCGGACTGCCCGGCGATCCACCCGACCCCGCCGCGCTGCCGACCGGCTGCCCCTTCCACCCGCGATGTGCAGACGCGATCGACGCCTGCTCGATCGTCGACGTGGAACTGCGCCCCGTCGAACACGCTGGCGGCGTGCGGCGGGCCGCATGCGTGCACGTCGAGGTGCCGACGTGAGCGAACTGCTCCGCCTGCACGACGTCCACGTGACGTTCCCGTCCGTTCGCTCCGCTGGCGTCGTCCGCGCCGTCGACGGTGTCGACCTCGTGGTCGAGGCCGGCGAGGTGCTCGCGCTCGTCGGCGAATCGGGATGCGGCAAGACGACGCTGATCCGCTCGATCATCGGACTCGAACCGTTGTCGTCGGGGACGATCGAGTTCGACGGCGAACCGGTGAGTCGTCGCGGCAGGGCACTCCAGGACCTTCGCCGGCGCGTGCAGATGATCTTCCAGGACCCGACCGGTGCGCTCAACCCCCGCCAGACGATTTACGAGGCGGTCGCCGAGGGCATCCGCATCCACGGTGTCGCCGGACGCGAGGTCGACCTCGTCGCCGACGCGCTCGGCCGTGCCGGTCTGCGCCCCGCCGAGCGGTACCTGCCCCGCTATCCCCACGAGGTGTCCGGCGGTCAACGCCAGCGGGTCCTGATCGCCGGCGCGATGGTGTTGGCGCCACAGCTGCTGCTCGCCGACGAGCCGGTCGCGTCGCTCGACGCCTCCATCCGTGGCGAGATCCTGGCGCTGATGCGTTCGCTCGTCGACGACACCGGCATCTCGATCGTGGCCGTCACCCACGACCTCGGGCTTGCGTGGAACATCGCCGACCGGATCGCGGTGATGTACCTCGGCCGCATCGTCGAGATCGGGCCGGCCGAAGCGGTGCTCGCCGATCCGCAGCACCCGTACACGAAGGCATTGCTGTCGGTCGTTCCTGAAGCGGATCGCATGGAGCAGCAGATCCTCGAAGGTGAGACCCCCGACCCCGCCGCGATTCCGGCCGGTTGCCGGTTCCATCCCCGCTGCCCCGTGGTCGCGTCGGGCGAGGCCGAACGTCTCGGCATCATCGACCGATGCACCGGCGTCGACCCGACGCTCGAGGCGTTCGGCGCCGACCGGGCGGCCGCGTGCCACCTGACGGTCACGTCGGGTGGCCGTCAGCAAACGTGACGGTCACGCTCGCGCGCGGCGGTTGAGTCGGTAGGTGGCGAGCGCCGCAGCGACGGCGAGCAGTGCGAGGCTGGCGACCATGCCGACCGTGGTGACCGCGTGCGGGACGGTGTCGTCGGCGCCGGGGTTGCGATCGGCGATACCGACTGGGTTCGGGCCGATCTGACCGAGCGAGGCGATCCACAACCACAGCGGCACGCTGACGCCACCCACAGCCAACCCGACCCCGTAGCTGCGAACGATCAGCATGCCGGCGACCCCAGCGAGGGCGATCAGCCCGACCTGGCCGAGGCGCCCGGCGAAGAAGGCGGCCGGAAGATCACGGTTCGGGTCGACCGAGCGGAAGTTGTCGGCGAAGACCGCGTTGTTGACCGGGACGAGCGGTCCGAACGCCAGCACGACCATGGCGACCGCGGCGATCGCTGCGACCAGCGGGTTGAGCGCCACACGACCACCGCTGCCGATCGAACGCAACGACGCGAGGAAGACGCTGGCGCCGACCACGCCGACGCCGACGATCAACCACCAGCCGAGATCCCGCGTGACCCGCAGCGTGAACTCGAGCGACGACGTCCGGGTGATCGACTCGGCGATCGCGATCGGCAACTCGGCGAGTCCGATGGTGAGGCCCGCCCATCCGACGACCGCCAGGCCGGCGCCACCGGCCAGGCCGGCGCCCCATCGCAATCCGAAGCAGGCCAGCAGCCCGCCGATCACCATCACCGCAGCCCCGATGAAGCCGGCGAGGCCGAGATCGGAACCCAGGTCCTCCAGCGTGCGCACGCCCGTGGTGATGCCCGGCGCCGGTCGGGTCGTGCGGAGGTCGATCACGTCGGCGACCAGGGTCATCAGCATGGCGGCAGCGCCGAACAGGGCGAGCAGGAAGATCACCCGCACCCGGAACGGCTCGCGAGCGGCGGGGTATTCGACGAGATCGTCGTGCCCGTCGAACAACGCCGGCATCTCGGCCGTGGTCGTGGCGGTTGTCGCCGTGGTCGTGGTGGGTGTCGTGCTCGCTGCCGTCGGGGGAGCGAACTGTTCGATCTCCGTGGTGACCACGACGTCGATCGGCTCGGTGTCGGGTTGGATCAGTTCGATCGGTTCGGTGTCGGGTTGGATCAGTTCGATCGGTTCGGTGTCGGGTTGGATCAGTTCGATCGGTTCGGTGTCGGGTTGGATCAGTTCGATCGGTTCGGTGTCGGGCTGGATCGGTTCGATCGGTTCGGTGTTCGGCTGGGTGGGTTCGGGCAGCGGGATCTGCGCACCACAGTCGTGGCAGAACTTCTGCTGCTCCGAGACATCGATCCCGCAGCGAGGGCACACCATACGACGACTGTAGGAGATCGAGCGACGATCCGGGGCGGCACACTGTGTGTGTGGCCGGACGCTTCGCCCCCTCGCCGACCGGAGACCTGCATCTCGGCAACCTCCGCACCGCCGCGATCGCCTGGTTGTCTGCACGGTCGCGGGGCGACGGCTTCGTCGTGCGGATGGAGGACCTCGATCGGCAGCAGGCCAGCGTCGACATCGAAGCAGACCAACAGCGCGACCTCGCACGACTCGGCATGGACTGGGACGGCGAGGTCGTCCGCCAGAGCGATCGCTTCGACCGGTACGAGGCTGCGATCGCCGAACTCGCAGCTCGCGACCTGGTGTACGAGTGCTTCTGCAGCCGACGCGAGATCCGCGACGAGATCGAGTCGGCCGCCCATGCCCCCCATGGCCCGCCGGGCTCGTATCCGGGTACGTGCCGGCGTCTGAGCCCGCACGAGCGGACCCAGCGGCGCGACGCCGGACGCCGACCGGCGCTCCGGCTGCGGACCGAGGGCCACGAGATCGAGTTCGACGATGTGATCCACGGTGCGGTCACCGGTGTCGTCGACGACGTCGTACTGCGACGCAACGACGGGGTGCCCGCCTACAACCTCGCCGTTGTCGTCGACGATGCGGCGCAGGGCGTCACCGAGGTCGTGCGCGGCGACGACCTCCTCGCGTCGACTGCCCGCCAGATCCATCTCCAACAGCTGCTCGGGTTCTCCCGACCCCGCTATGTGCACGTCCCGCTGGTCGTCGATGCCGACGGGGAACGGCTCGCGAAACGTCAGGGCATGCCACTCACCCTCACCGAGCTCGCCGAGTTCGGACGCAGCCCGAGTGACGTCGTCCAGTGGATCGCCGAGTCGCTGGGCCACGACGGTGTGCGACCGTTGGTCACCCTCCGTGAACTCGTCGATGGCTTCGATGCGTCGCGAATCCCGACCGGAACCTGCCCGGTCCCCGACTTCGCCCGACCGGACTGAGCGAACGGGCGCGCCGAGCTGGTGACGACACCACCTCGGGTGGTGCCGGTAGGCTCACTGGTCGTGGTCGCACAGGAACGCACGCGTGCAAAGATCGGCACCCTCGTGGTGTTCGGCCTCGTCGCGCTCGTCGGCTGCTCCACTGCCGTCACCAGCGGAACCGGCGGCGAAGGCGCTGCCGAAGCCCCGGTGGTCGAACCAGCCGACGACACCACGTCGTTGCCGGCACCCGACACGCTCGCGCCCAGCACCACCCTTGCGCCGACCACCACGCTCGCTCCCACCACCACGGTGGCGCCCGAAACCACGGTGGCACCGGTGGTCGACACCACGCTGGCGCCGACCACGACCGTCCCGGTGAACATCGTCCCGGTTGCCGTCGTCGACCCGCCGCTGCAGGCGGTCGGTACGAATGGTGGTCAGGAGACAGCCCGCATTCAGCTCCGGCTCTTCGAACTCGGGTTCTGGCTGTCCGGCGCCGACGGCGGCTACGGACTCACCACCCGCCAGGCGGTCATGGCATTCGAGAAGTACATGGGCTTCGACGCCGATGGACGCGTCGACCAGCGAACGGCCGATGCGCTGACCACGATGACCCTGCGCCCGATCGCCCGGGCCGATTCGGGCACGCTCGTCGAGGTCGACAAGGCCAAGCAGCTGCTGTTCTTCGTGATCGACGGGCGCACCGAGTGGATCCTCAACACCTCGACCGGCAACGGTGAGGAGTACACCGAGGAAGACCAGAACACGCCGGGCGAGATCATCACCGGGGTGTCGCTCACCCCGAGTGGCCTGCACAGGGTCAACCGAGAGCGGCCCGACGGCTGGTGGGAGGGCGATCTCGGCGAGATCTACCGACCCAAGTACTTCGTCGGTGGCGTCGCGGTGCATGGCTCGAACAGCATCCCGAACTACCCGGCGTCGCACGGCTGCGTGCGCGTCAGCGTTCCCGCGATGGACTGGATCTGGGACAGCGGCGTCATGCCGATGCGCACCCCGGTCTGGGTCCACGACGGCGTCTGAGCCACTGCGAGCGTTCCAGCGCCGCTTCTCGTGAACATGTTCGCGCCCTGGTGGTGAAGTTGTTCACGAGAATGCGTCAGACTCAGCGACATGCTTCCCGCCATCGGTGTTGTCCGCCCATGGGCCGATCCGCACGTGGTGTCGATCGGACGGCGCGACATGCGACCGCCGACGATTGCCTCCGACTCGGTCGAGTCGGCCCGGTCCTCGACCTCGAGGTGGCGTCGATCGCTCGACGGTCGCTGGCGGTTCCGCCTGTTCGATCATCCTGACGCCGTCCCGGCGGCCGCCGTCCAGCGTCCGCCGACGGGTCGGGCGTGGACGTCGGTCGCCGTGCCCGGCAACTGGACGCTTCAGGACGTCGGCGACCTGCCGCAGTACACCAACGTCCAGATGCCCTTCCACGGGCCGCCACCGCGGCTGCCCGAACGCAACCCGACCGGCGTGTACCGCCGAACGATGCAGGTCCCGAAGCGATGGCTCGATCGACAGGTCGTCCTGCACGTCGGCGGCGCCGAGAGCGCCCATCTGCTCTACGTCAACGGTGAGTTCGTCGGGTACGGCACCGACAGCCGGCTGGCCAGCGAGTACGACATCACGCCGTTCGTTCGTGCCGGCGCCAACGACGTCGCCGTGGTGGTCACCCGATGGAGCGCCCACAGCTACGTCGAGGACCAGGACCAGTGGTGGATGGCTGGCCTGCATCGCTCGGTGTACGTCGAGGCCAGAGCTGCGGTCCACCTCGGATCACTGGTGTGCGATGCGGGCCTGCGTGGGGCAGGCACGACCGAGGTGGTCGGCACGCTCGTGGCGAGCGCCACACTCGACGGCCTGACACCGCCAGGGCCGGGATGGCAGGTCCGATTCGCCGTCGAGACGCTGCGCGGCCGTCGTGTCGGGCGTGCGCAGACCGTGGTCGTGCCGCACCGCTTCGCCACGCCGTATCTGTTCCACGGCCACACCGCCGCGGCGTCGTTCGAGCTGCCCGGCGTCGATCCGTGGTCGGCCGAATCGCCGACCCGGTACCGGGTCACGGCGGAACTGCTCGATCCCGACGGCGACGTCGCCGAGGTGCACGCCCAGCTCGTCGGCTTCCGGTCGGTCGAGGTCCGCGACCGCCAACTCCTCGTCAACGGTGAGCCGGTCTGGATCTTCGGGGTGAACCGCCACGACCATCACCCGACCCGAGGCAAAGCGGTGACGATCGATGACCTGCGCGACGACCTGCTCGCGATGCGACGCCACAACATCACTGCGGTGCGATGCGCCCACTACCCGAACGCGCCGGCCCTGCTCGACCTGTGCGACGAGATCGGCATGTACGTCGTCGACGAGGCGAACATCGAGAGCCACGCCTACAACACCAGCCTGTGCGACGACGCCCGCTACCGCTCGGCCTGGCTGTCGCGCGGGGCTCGGATGGTCGAACGCGACCGGAACCACCCGAGTGTGATCATGTGGTCGCTCGGCAACGAGGCGGGCTACGGCAGCAATCACGACGCACTGGCCGGCTGGATCCGCCGGACCGATCCGACTCGGCCGCTGCACTACGAGGGTGCGGTGTTCCACGACGGTTGGGTCGACGGCGGGACGGCATCGAGTGATGTGGTGTGCCCGATGTATCCGACGATCGACTCGATCGCCGAGTACGGCCGTTCGGGTGACGGCGATCGACCGCTGATCATGTGCGAGTACAGCCATGCAATGGGCAACTCGAACGGCTCGCTCGCCGACTACTGGGACGTGATCACCACCACGCCGGGCCTGCAGGGCGGGTTCATCTGGGAGTGGAAGGACCACGGATTGCTCACCCGGCTGCCCAGCGGCAAACGAGGCTTCGCGTACGGCGGCCAGTTCGGCGACGAACCCAACGACGGCAACTTCGTCGCCGACGGACTGATGTCGGCGGACCTGCAGCCGCATCCCGGCGTGCAGGAGGTGATGTGGGTGTACCGACCCGTCGTGGTGTCGTTCGCCGGTGATCGTCTACGCGTGACCAACCGGCGCAGCTTCACCGACCTCTCCGACCTCGAGGCGACGTGGGAGCTGCTGGCGGCCGGGGAGGTGGTCGGCTCCGGCGCGCTCGACGTCGGCGACGTCGCCCCGGGAGCGAGCGTCGAAGTTCCCGCTCCCGTGCGCGGTGCCGTCGACCGACGACGTCCACCTGACCGTGCGCTGGACCCAACGCCGCGCCACCCCCTGGGCCCCCAAGGGCCACCACGTCGCCTGGGACCAGGCGACTCGATTGCCCCCGCCCCACACCGCGACCCCGCCCAAGCCCCGAAAAATGCGCACGACAGCCCGCCTGGCGCACTCACAGCTACACGTTTCGGGTTGGGGGTGCGTCCGCGGTTGTGTGTTGTTCCGGGCGCCGGTCGACAACGACGGGTTCAAGCTGCTGCCCGACCTCGGGCGCCGGATCGGCGTCGGCGGTGACGGCCTCGGTCATTGGATCGACGCCGGTGTCGACCGGCTCCGCGCCGACGATCTCGTCGAGCACGACCACCAGGTGACGAGCTTCGATGACGGCTCGGAGGTCCACACGCACGTGGTCGTCGTGCCCGACGCTCTCGACGACGTCGCCCGCGTCGGCGTCACGTTCGAACTCCCGGCGGGCTTCGATCGGCTGCGCTGGTTCGGTCGCGGCCCGCTCGAGAACTATCCCGACCGCAATCGCGGGGCCGTGCTCGGCGTGTGGGAATCCGACGTCGACGAGCCGCCCTATCTCGTGCCGCAGGAGTTCGGTCTGCGCACGGACTGTCGGTGGTTCGAGTTCGTCGACCCGACCGCCGGCAACCGGGTTCGCCTCGAGGTTCTGGAGCCGACGTCGATGCACGTCTCGGCGACCCGGTTCACTGCCGAGGATCTCTACGCAGCCGGCCACGAGACCGATCTGCGACCCCGTCGCGGCCTCGTCGTCCACGCCGATGTGGCCCATCGCGGGCTCGGGACCGGCAGTTGCGGACCCGACGTGCTCGATCGTTACCGCATCCGACCGGGGACGTACCGCTTCTCCTACCGGCTGATCACCAGCCGGGTCTGATCATCGAGTTCAGCGCGCTGCCGGTCTGGTCGTCGGTGAAGTTGTCGATGCGGTCGCCGATCCATTCGAACAGGCTGGCTTGGGCGACGACTTGGAACACGAAGTACGCCACCAGCAGGACGATCGCAACGATCGCGGCGAAGCGGATCCACCGAACGATCCGGTTCGTGTACTCCGACACGAGCGGCACGATGTCGCGCTGCATTTGTCGGGCCCGTTGGGAGAAGAGGTCAGCGGCGCGGTCGACCTCACTGCGGGCGGCTCGCCGCACATCGTCGACGATCTGCTGCGAATCACCGCTGGCCACCCAACTCTGGGCGCCGCGACCCGCTTGGGACGCGCTCTCCATCTGTGGAGCGACATAGCGATGAGCAGCCTCGAAGGCCTCGCGTTGCTCGAACGACAACAATTCGGCTGCGCTCGGAGGCGAACGCCAGGCGTCCGCCCAATCGAGGCCGTCCCAGTACCGCAGACGCTCCCGACTCTCGGGGTCGGGATACCAGCCCGCCGGGGGTGCATCGACGCGGCGCATCGCTATCGCCGGGTCTCCGACCGGTTCGGCTCCGGGAGGTCGACGCGCTCGTCGTCGTCGGGAATCGGCAGCCCGCCCTTGGGACGCACCTCGTCGTCGGTGTCGTCGTCGCCGCTGGCAGCGGCGAGCGCCGCGACGGTTCCGAGCAGACCGGAGAACTCGGCCGGGATGACGAGTTTGGTGGCGCGCCCGTCGCCGATGCGCTCGAGTGCCTGGAGGTACTCGACGGTCAGCACCGCCTTGTCGGCGGCCGCCTCCTTGATCCCGGTCAGGCGAGCCTTCGCCGCGTTGCCTTCGCCTTGGCCGATCAGCTCGAGTTGCAGTTTCTCGGCGTTCGCCCGCAACTCGATGGCTTGGGCCTGTCCTTCGGCGTCGAGCACGGCGGCCTGCTTGCGGCCCTGAGCCGACAGCACGGCGGCCTGCTGCTCGCCGTCGGCGCGGGCGATCGCCGCCTCCTGGTAGCCCTTGGCCTCGGTGACGGTGGCCCGACGGTCGCGCTCGGCACGCATCTGGGCGTGCATGGCCGACACGATGTCCGGCGGTGGGTCGATCCGCTGGATCTCGACACGCACCACTCGCACACCCCATTTGTCGGTGGCGTCGTCGAGCACGTCACGCAGTTGCGTGTTGATCGTGTCGCGCGAGGTGAGTGCACGGTCGAGTTCGAGGTCGCCGATCAGGTTGCGGAGGTTGGTCTGGGCGAGCTTGGTGATCGCGGTGAAGAAGTCGGCGACGTTGTAGACGAGGCGCTGCGGATCGGTCGCTTCGTAGTAGACGACCGCGTCGACGGACACCACCACGTTGTCGGCGGTGATGACCTCCTGCGGCGGCACGTCGACGACCTGCTCGCGCATGTCGATCAGCTGCATCGTCTCGATGAACGGCAGGATCAGGTTGAGGCCCGGATCGCGGGTGGTCTTGTACTTGCCGAGGCGTTCGACGAGACCACGTTGATACGGGCGCACGATCTTGACAGCGCTCACCAGCACGCCGATGCCGATGAGTGCGATGACGATCAGGACGATGGCGATGGGGTTCATGAGTACTTCCGTTTGGTCGGCGGTCTAGGTCGGTGGCGGCGGGGGAGGTGCCGCAGGTGGGGCGTTGGGTGGTGTGGCGGGAGGAGTCGATGGGGGACTGACGTCGGTGGACTCGACGCTGACCTTCGTGCCGCTCACGGAGACGATGCGGACATGGGTGCCCGCGGGGATGAAGGTGCCGTTCTCGGACGTTGCACCCCACACCTCGCCATGAGCAGTGACGCGCCCGCGGCGGTCGGTGTCGTCGGGATCGATCGGCGACGTGACGATGCCGGTGAGGCCGATCAGTCGGTCGGCGCCGACGCCCGGTTCGAGTTCGTTGTCGCCGGCGAAGTTCTTGGAGTATCTGTAGAGCAGGACCCACGTCACCGCCCCGCCGCCGACGAAGACCAACCACTGGATCTCGATTGCGACGTCGTAGAACCCGAGGAGCGCCGCGACCAGCGCCGATGCGGCGAACGGAAGGAGGACGAACGAACCGGCCAGCACCGTGAGCTCGATCAGCGCGAAGAACAGCGCCACGCCCAGCCACACCCATGGCCAGAGGTTCAGGTCGATCCCGAGGTCCAGCACACGATCAACCTATCTCACCCCCGTTTGTGTTGCGTTCCCGGTGACCCGGTTCACCCGAGTCTGCGCACGAACGTTGGTGGGTGGGGGTGCGGGGCGGAGTGTGGGCGCTCAGTCGGTGGGGGTGGCGGGGCGGATGCGCAGGGGCTGGTCGGAGGCGGTCTTGTTGCGGCCGGTCTCGAGGTCGAAGCGCCAGCCGTGCAGCGTGCACACGAACTCGCAGCCGTCGATCTCGCCGAACGCGGCGAGATCGGCATTGCGGTGCGGGCAGCGACGCTGCACGACGTGGTCACCGATGCGGATGTCGGGTTCGTCGAGCGACTCGAGGACGTCGACGGGGGTGAGCTTGCGCACCACCTCGGCCTCGGCGCGCCGCATCCGCTCGCGCGACAGCGACTTCAAGAAGTTGTAGACGTACTCGTTGAACTCGCCGTCGCGCCACGCCGTGAACCGGCACGACAGCAGCAGCGAGTTGCTCCAGTCGACGGCGCGTTGCGCGGCGACGGTCTCGACGAGCTCGCGCGGGATGTCGAAACGGAACGAGTACGGCTCGCCGTCGTGGCGGCGCACCTCGCCGTTCGGAAAGTCGACCAGGATCGGCAGGTCGCCGGCGTTGATCAGCACGTTGGCGCCGACCTGCGTTCGCAACGTCGGCGCCATGTCGAGCAGCGGTTCCCACCACTCGCGCAGCGTCGTGAGCAGATCGGTGCTCGGTGGGTTCCACGACGCCTTCAGCTCGTCGAGCCAGGGCGTCCAGTCGGCCCGGTAGCGCTCGAGGTAGGCGCGCTTGTCGCCGAAGATCGCCTCGACCTCGGCGGTGGGCATCGGATGGGTCACGTCGATCGAGTCGGGCCCGATGTCGATGGTGGTGCCCGGGTACGTTCATCACGCCGTGGCGCCCGGCGTCGGCGAGTCGCCGCAGGAACGCGGTCTGGTCGGGGAAGATGCTCACCTCGTCGCCGTCGATCATGTTGAGGGCGAAGAGGTCGTCGTCGAGAAATGCGGGCGGGCCGGCACTCGGCACGATGTAGCGGGCGTCGATGTTCTCGACGTAGCGCATCGCACGGGCGAACTGGGCGTCGACCTTCGCCTCGCACAGTCGACGCTTGTCGTCGAGCGGCATCTCGTACACCATCGGGTACCAGATCGCCCCCGAGAACTGCAGCCAGTGCAGGTCGACGGGGCCGTGCGCCCGCAACTGCGCGAGGTCGTTGGTGCGACAGTCGTTCTGGTTGACCAGGATCGAGGTGCCGTCGGACACGACCAGTGCCGAGTCGCCGCCGGGCCCGTCGGTGATCGAGGTCTCGACGTGAATCGCCACCGTCAGCCCGGGAGCGACCTCGAGTTCCTCGGTGTCGACGGTGCGGATGAACTCGGTGAAGCCGAGCGCCTGAAGGGTGCGCTGCTGCTCGCGCGTCGGGAAGCCGGGCAGCAGGATCGGGATGTCGCGGCGCAGGTGTTCGCGCAGCCACGGCTCGTCGTGGTGGTCGCCGTGCAGATGCGAGATGTAGAGGAAATCGGCTCGCTCGATGCGCTCGCGGAGATCGTCGCTGAGCTGGTCGTTGCGGGGGAAGACGAACCACGACCCGAAGAAGGCGGGCACGAACCAGGGGTCGCAGACGATCGATCCCGCTTCGGTCTCGATGAGCATGCCGGCATGGCCGATGGACGTGGCGCGCATGCGTTCAGGCTAGGTCGACCGACTCGGACGACCCCAGCTCGGGTCCTCAGGCGACGGGCGGATCGGTGAACTGCTGGCCTGCACGTGACACGTGCTCGGTCCATGCAGCGCCGTCCCAGTAGCGCAGCTCGAAGCGACCCGACGGATCGGCGTACCAACCGGCGGGCACGGCCGACTCGGCGGCCGGAGCAGCCTCGGCGGCGACCGGCTCGGCCACGACGGGCTCGGGCTCGGCGACCGCTGGCTCGGGCTCGGGCTCGCTGACCTGAGCGGCGAGATCGGCGATCGAGGTCTCGGCGGCCTCGTCGGGGGCGGTGGCCCAGCCGGCGGGCTCGTCGACAGCGGCGGGTGCTTCCTCGGCGGCGGCAACGGCCGCAGCAGCCGGCACGAACGGCGCCTCGGCGGCGGGCTCGTCGATGGTCGGCGTTTCCTCGACCGGAGTGTCGATGACGGGCGCTGCCGCCTCGTCGGCGACCGGCGCGGTGCCGTCGGACTCGCGCTGCAGATAAGCGACGATGTTGGTGCCTGCGGCCACGATCGAGACGACCGACCAGCCATCGGCGGCCTTCTCGTTGAGCAGCGGTGCCAATGACTCGGCGTCGTAGGACGAAGCGGTGACCGAAGAGAACTCCTGCATGGCGCTGATGCTAGACCACGAAGCGGCTGCTTGAGGTTCTCTTGAATGAACTCTTGACACTCACTCGCGATCCTGCCGGACACCCTCGGTCAATGCAGCGAGATCGGCATGCTCGGGCTCGCCGTCGTAGGTGACCTCGCCGCCGCTCAGCGCGATCAGGCGGCTGCTCTCCTTCACGCTCGACAGCTCGTGGGTGGCCACGACGAGCGTGGCGCCGTCGCCGTGAGCGAGGGTCAACAGCTCCAGCAGCGCCTCTCGCCCGAGGCGGTCGAGGCCGACGAACGGTTCGTCGATCAGCATCACGTCGAACGGTCGAACGAACGCCATGGTCAGCGCAGCCTTCTGTTTGAGGCCGCGGCTGAACGTCATCGGCAGGTCGTCGACGCGGTCCATCAGGCCGACCATGTCGACGAGGTCGACGGCCTGTTGTTCCCAGTCGTCGGTGCCGTGCAGCCGGGCGATGTACTCGAGGTGTTCCCACACCGTGAGGTCGTCGTAGAACACCGGCTGGTCCGCCAGGTACGACACCGCCGCACGCGCCTCGATCGACCCGATCGGATGGCCGGTGATCGCCGCGGTGCCCTCGGTGGGCTCGAGCATCCCGACGAGCATCCGCATCAGCGTGGTCTTGCCGCTGCCGTTGTGGCCGATCAGCGAGATGCGTTCGCCGGCACCGATGGCCAGATCGAGGGGCCACAGGGCCGGAGCGTCGCCGTATCGCTTCGCCAACCCGACCGTCTCGATCGCCGGCGGTGGCCCGGACGGTCGCTCGTCGTGCGCGGCCTGCACCGGTTTCGCAGCCGACGCCGACGAGGCCTCGGCCGAACTCGCGGGGGCGCTCTGCTTCTTGGCGCGTGTGCGTTGCGACTGCGGGCGGTTCGATCGTGAATTGCTCATGCGCGTGCGGCCTGGCCTTCTTCCATGAATGTTCGTACCTTTGCGCCCCACGGATCGCGGCGTCGCACCCAGACGACCACGAACGCCGTGAACAGTGCGAGCGCCACCAGCGAACGTCCGACACTGGCGGGGTCGCCGGCGAAGCGGGCGACGAACACCGGAGCGGTGCCGACGGCGCTGATCGCCACGGGCACCAACGTCTTGACGGCGGTGCTGAACCCGGCGAACTCGGGCGGCACGAAGCTGGTCTCGGAGTTGCGGGGTGTGCCGAGCAGGGTGGTGGGCGAGGGAGCGGTCGGAGCGTCGAGCACGGTGACCACGACGGGTCCGAGCGCACCGGCCCACACCATCGGGACCGCCACGGCGAACGCCATGGCACCGAGGTCCGGATCGACGATGACGGCGGTCGCCGCGCCGATCAACCCGACGACCACGAGCAGGACGGCGGATGCGGCGAGGTGATGGGCGTAGATCCATCCCCGTTCGATCGGGATGCCGTCGGTGATGTCCGGCCGGTCGATCTCCTGCGAGAGCGGTTCCAGCGATTCGAGACCCACGAAGAACAACGAGCCGAGCACGATGAGGCCGAACAGCGGCGACTCCGAGATCGTCAACGCGCTGCCGGCACCTCCGAGCGCGGCGAGCAGTGCGATCCGTGCGAATCGGGCCGCCGGAAGGCGTCGGAGCGACCGGCTGTCGCGCCGCCACACCACGAGCGGCGACGGGCGTGCGTCGGACGTCGCAGCGCTCGGCGTCCGGCCGCGAGCGGTGCCTGCCGTCGCCGGGCGGGAGGGACGGTGTCGTTGGCCCCACGGACGGGTTCGCAACGACTCGGAACGCAGCTGGCGGCGCAGCTGCACCACGGTGCGAAGGTCTTGGACGGTCGCGGCGAATCGGAGTTGCGACACCAATTCACCGCGTCGGGCGAGCGCTTCGACGCGCAGGCGACCACCGAGCGCGAGGGCGGCGCCGGCCATCGCCAGTGCGACCACGATGGCCACGACGTCGATCGCCCGCTGGCTGATGCCCCACAGTGCGAGGCGCCCGGCGAGGTTGCCCGGCGCCACCCGGGCGAGCCCGGTGGTCTCGTCGTTCCAGATTCCCCACGCCACCGCCGACTGCCACACGAGGGCCGCCGTGGCGAGTGCCGTCGCGAGCCAACGCGAGATCCGCAGGGCATGGGCGATCACGGCGGTGGACACGAACGTGGCGCCCACGATCGCGCCGTAGGCGCCGCACGCGGCCGCCCACGCCGAACGTGAACCCTCGACCTCGGTGGCGATCAGTTGTCCGAGCACCGCGCCGCCGAGGCCGAGCGCGAATGCCGCAGCTCGGAGGCGCTGGCCGACCGGGCGCAGCATCACCGAGCGGCGCGAGATCGGCGACAGCAGGACGTGGCGGATGTCGGCGACCTCGATGGCGATCGGCCCGCCGTCGGCACCGCTGCGCAGGCCCAGTGCGAACGCCGCCACCACGAGCATGCCGATGATGGCGGGACCGCGTTCGAGCAGGTCGGCGGTGTCGATGCCGTCGCCGATCACACCTTCGACGGCCTCCGACACCCACACGACGAGCGCCAACCCGACCAGCGCGAACAGGTACACGCGGTAGGCAATGTCGTACCAGTCGGTGTCGCCGAGGCGGCGTTTCTGACGCGTGCTGCGCAGCTCGGCGAGCGTGGCCTTGGAGGTGCGCTGGTCGGGGACCACCACGGGCTCCACCAACGCATCTGACGACATCGCCGAAAGAAGGTACTGCCGTCGCTGCATACTTGTGTGGTGGACACCGAAACAGTCCAGCTCTTCGTGGGGCTCCTGACGATCGCTGCGGGCCTCGGCGCGCTCGTCGTCGTCGTGCTGCGCATCCTCGCCGCTGCCGGCAACGAGGGCGCTGCTCGACTCGGTTCGAGCATCAGCGACTCGGGCGTCTGGCTCGCCTGGATCGTGGCGATGGGCGCCACGGTCGGCAGCCTCTACTTCTCCGAGGTTGCCAACTTCAACCCGTGCCGGTTCTGCTGGTTCCAGCGAATCGCCATGTACCCGCTGGCGGTGATCCTGCTCGTCGGTGGACTCCGCAAGGACCCGAACGTGCGCTGGTACGCGGCGCCGCTCGCGATCATCGGTGCGGTGATCTCGGGCTGGCACAGCCTGATCGAGTGGCGTCCGTCGCTCGACAACGGCGAGTGCGAGTTCCAGGGCCCGTCGTGCACGTTCGTGTGGTTCCGCGAGTTCGGATTCAGCCTCGCCAACATGGCGCTGATCGGCTTTCTCACCATCCTCATACTGTTGCTCGTGCGGTTTCCGGCGAGACTGGACGCACCAGCCGACGACACGTCCCCGGCCGAGCCAGCCGAACCCGAAATGGAGCACTCCTCGTGAAGAACCGCACCGTGATCATCGTCGTGGGAGTCGTCGTGCTCGTGCTCGGACTGGCCGGCGCCGCCGTGCTGCTGGGCGGTGGCGACGACGAGAGTTCCGGTGGCGTGCTCGCCCCGGGCGAGGAGCCGCGTGCCACGTACGGCGACGACGTGCAGGAAACCCGCCCCGTCGAGATCACCGGCGTCCCCTTGGCGTCGCTGAACACGGTCGTCGACACCGACCCTGCGATCGGCATGGCCACGCCAGTCGTCGCGGGCGCCACGTTCGACGGCAATCCGATGACGGTCGGCGGCGCCACCGATGGGCCCACCTTGTACGCGTTCTTGGCCCACTGGTGCCCACACTGCAACGACGAGATCCCCGAGTTGATCGAACTCGACAACCGTGGCGGTCTGCCCGACGGGATGAACGTCGTGGCGATCAGCACTGGCGTCGACCCGACCGGCCCGAACTACCCACCGTCCGAGTGGCTGGTCGACAAGAAGTGGCCCTCCGCGTGGCCGGTGATGGCCGACAGCGAAGCGGCCGAGGCCTTCATCGCCAACGGTGGGAGCGGATTCCCGTACCTGCTGATCGTCGATGCCGATGGCAACGTGCTGGCCCGCGACAGCGGCGCCAAGTCGGCCGAAGACCTCGCCAGCTGGATCCAGACCACCCTCGCCACCGCCGCCTGATCACGCCAGGGGTCAGACCCCAGGCGTGGTCACTGCCAGGCGGAGGGAGTGTCGGCCGGTCCGAGCCGGACGGCTCGGACGCGTACACTCCGTTCGTGCTGGCACATGACCGTGGGGGACTGTGAGCGGGGCGGAGATCCCCGAAGGCACCGTCACGGTGCTGTTCACCGACCTGGTCGAGTCGACGCAACTCAACCAGCAGCTCGGCGACGAACGGGCGCGCGAGATCGGTCGCCAGGTCGAGGAGATGGCCCGCGAGGCGGTCGCCTCGAACCGCGGCGCGCTGATCAAGGAGATGGGCGACGGGCTGATGGCGGCGTTCTCGTCGGTGCGCCGAGCCATCGCTGCGGCCCGCGAGATGCAGGTGCAGATGCGTCGCCTCCACCGCGAAGGGCTCGACGCCGCCGTGCAGATGCGCATCGGGTTGCACACCGGCGAGGTGATCGACGAGGACGGCGACCTCCACGGCGAGACGGTGATCATCGCCAAGCGGATCGAGGGCCTCGCGCCGCCCGGGGGGATCCTCGCATCCGAGACGGTCCACGGCGTGCTCGGTACCGCCCGTGACGAACTGATCGATCAGGGCGGTGTCGAGCTGAAGGGCATCGCCGCCGAGTGGCGGCTCTACCTCGTGCCGTTGCCGGAGGACGAGGAGGTCGACGCCGGACTCGCCGACAACGCACCGACGCCGTACGTCGGACGTGTCAACGAGCGAGAACAGCTCCGCACGATGCTCGAAGCGGCTGCCAGTGGCCGTGGGGGGATGGTGCTGATCGGCGGACCAGCCGGGCTCGGCAAGAGTCGTCTGACCCGCGAGGCCGCGGCGATGGCCACCAAGCTCGGGATGGCGGTCTACACCGGCAACTGCCTGGACATGGAGTCGCCACCGCCCTACCAGCCGGCGATCGACCACCTCGAGCAGGCCGCCCGAGGTGCGTCGCCCGAGGGATTCCGGTCTGCGCTCGGCGTCAACGCACCAGAGGTGGCCAAGCTCCTGCCATCGCTCCGTCAGCGTTACGACGACATTCCACCCTCGCCGGATCTGACCCCCGAGCAGGAACGTCGCTACATGATCCACGGCGTCGGCGAGTTCATCGAGCGCGCCGCCCGCGCCCAGCCGATGGTGCTCACCTACGAGGACCTGCACTGGGCCGACGAGTCGACGCTGGTGCTGCTCCGCCACCTCGGCAGCAGGATCGGTGACCTCCCGCTGCTCGTGATCGGCACCTACCGCGACGACGAACTCGACTCGGGCCGACCGCTGACCACCGCGATCGGGCCGCTGTTCCGCGACGTCGGCGCCGTCGACCTCCGGCCGCGCCTGCTGACGGTCGACGAGGTCCGGGCGGTCCTGACCGCTCGAGCCGGGAGTGACGCGCCGCCGGAGCTGGTCGACCTCGTGTACTCCGAGACGCAGGGCAACCCCTTCTTCACCGAGGAACTCTTTCGGCACCTCCGCGACAACGGTCGGCTGTTCGACGACGAGGGCCGGTGGCGCTCAGGCTTCGAGATCGGCGACACCGAGGTGCCGCAGGGCGTGCGTCTGATCCTCGATCGGCGCCTCGACCTGCTCGGGGCCGACCATCGCCGCGCACTGGCGTCGGCCGCCGTGATCGGACGGACGTTCACCTTCGACACGCTCGCAGCGGTGTCGAGCGCCGACGAGGACGACCTGTTCGATGCGCTGGAGGCCGCCGAGCGCAACAACCTGATCGAGGAGCTGCCCGCCGATCACCCCGGCGACTATCTGTTCGTCCAGGAGCAGATCCGCCAGACGCTCGTCGGCGAGTTGTCGTTGGCGCGGCGTCAGCGAGTGCACCTGCGCATCGCCGACGCGATCGAGGGCTCCGGTTCGGCGGTCGAGTTGGCGCACCACCTCGTGTCGGCCGGCTCGGCCGCGCCGTCCGATCGCACCGTCGAAGCGCTGGCCGCCGCCGCGGAATCGACAATGGATGCCCTGGCGTTCGGGGACGCGCTGCGCCACCTCGACCATGCGGTCGCCCTGGTGAACGACGACGATCGCCGGTTCGAGTTGCGTCGCACCCAGGCCCGGGCGCTGCGCGGCGCTGGTCGCGTCGACGACGCACTTGCGGTGCTCGACGACGAACTCGGTCGAACCGACGATCCCGACCGCCAGTTCACGCTCCGCCTGCAGCGGGTGCAGCTCCTCAACGACCAGTACCGAGCGGCCGAGGGCCTCGACGACGTCGAACGACTGGTCGCCGCCCTCACCGACGACCCCGATCAGGAGATCGCAGTGCAGCTCGCGAAGGGTCGGGCGTACTACATCATGTCGCTCGACAACCCCGGCACCGCCGAGGTCTCGCGTGACGCCTACCAGGCGGCCTACGCCGCGGCGAAGGCGCAGGGCGACAAGGCGAGCATGGCGCTGGCGCTGCTCCCCACCACGTGGTTCACCGACTACTGGGCGGACTACCGCGACACGGCGAGGGCCAATATCGCCGAGGCGCTGGAGCTCGCCGAAGAGCTCGGCGACGAGGACCTGATCCTCGATGCCATGTCGGCGTCGATGCACCGGGGCGGGATCGAGGCGAACGTCCACGAGTCGGAGGCGATCCTGGCGCGGCTCGAGGAGCGACGTGATCCGGTGCGGCTGAACGCCCACTGCTTCTGGATGATGTGGCAGAACCTGGCGTGGGGACGCTTCGACGCCGCAGTGGCGATCTGCGACCGGGGGATTGCGCTCGCCGATCTGATCGGTTCCGAGCCGGTGCAGTACGGCTCGATCAAGGCGATCACGCTCAGCGAGGCGGGCCGGTTCGGCGAGGTCGACGCTGCAATCGCCCAGGAGGTCACCGACGACCAGCATCCGTTCGGACAAGCAATGGCGTCGCTTGCCCGGTCGGTGTTCCTCACCCGGATCGGGGCGTGGGGGCCGGCGCTCGCATCGTTGAACGACACGCTCCAACGGGCTGAGGCGGTCAATCGTGTCTGGATGCAGTACTGGGCCGGCTCGCTGATGGCCGTGGTGACCGCCTACGCCGGGCAGCGAGCCGAGCTCGCGTCGGCGGTGCTCGACACCGGTGTGTTCGGAGAGTGGCACCACGGGCTCACCGGCGCGCAGGTCGCACTCGCCGAAGGCGACGCCGCCCGCGCGATCGAGCTGGTGTCGCCAGCGTGTCCGCCCGACGGCGCGTCGCCCGTCGCCGACCACGTTCGGGCCCTCGATGTACTCGCACGGTCGCAGTTGCTGCTCGGCGACATGCCCGCCGCACTCGACGCGGCAGATCGTGCGCTCGCGCTCGCCGAGCCAATGGGTTTCGGGGCGCTGATCTGGCAGCTGCGACGGGTGCGCGGTCTCGCGCTCGAGGAACTCGGCGATCCTGCGGCAGATGCCGCGCTCGCCGCAGCCGCCGTCGAGTTCCACACGCTGGCCGACCGCATCGCCGATCCCGACCTGCGCGCCTGGTTCGAGGGAAACGCGCTGGCACCGCCCCCTTGACGGTCAGAGCGTGTCGGTGATCTCGCCGAGCAGTCGCCAGAATTCGATGCGTCGGGGATCGGCCCACGGTCCACCGTCGATCAGCAGTTGGTTCGGGGCGTAGCCGCAGCTGATCCCGCTGGCCGGGTCCATGGTGAGGAACGACCCGCCGTAGCCGCCCCAGTGGATCGACGTGGGTGTCGGCGCTGGGTAGTCATCGGTGTGGAGACCGAATCCGAGGCCGAGGCGAATCTGGCCGAGCACCTCGTCCATGGCAACGCTCTGCTCGGTTGCTGCCTCCGCGATGGTGGAGCGGCTGAGATAGCGCCGACCATCCAGCTCGCCGTTCATCGCAACCATCTGCCCGACCCGGGCCAGTGCTCGGGCGTTCGTGACGCCGCTGGCGGCCGGCAACACCGTTGGCAGGTTGGCGGGATCGATCCATTCACCCGTCGTGGCCAGTTCGTCCATGACGGCTGCACCCATCGGCGACTCGATGTCGAGATCGCCGTCGGCAGGCCAGAGTGCGGCGACTCGTGTCGCTTCATCGGTCGGGAAGTCGAACTGGAAGTCGGCTCCGAGCGGCTCGGCGATCTCGCGTCGGAAGAACTCCTCGAACGGCATGGCGCTGACGCGTCGGACCAACTCGCCGAGCAGGTATCCGAACGTCTGCGAGTGGTAGCAGCTGATCGTGCCGGGCTCGTACCACAGCGACGCCTCCTCGAGGATCTCGATGGCGTTGTCCCAGTCCGCAACCTCGTCGAACGAGACGGACCGCCCGAAACCGGGGAGCCCGGAGCGGTGAACGAGCACCTGTCGAGCGGTGATGGAATCCTTGCCGTGCTTCGCGAACTCCGGCCAGTACTGCGCAATCGGTGCGTCGAGATCGAGGAGTCCGCGGTCGACGAGCACCAACACCGTGATCATGACCATGATCTTCGACGTGGAGAACACGCGCACGACGGTGTCGGCCTCCCACGGGGTGATCATTTCGTAGTCGCGGGTGCCGCCCCAGAGGTCGACGACAGGTTCGCCGCCGAGCGTGACCGCAAGTGAGGCGCCCTTGTCGAGACCGCTGTCGAGGTTGTGTCGGAACGCGTCCTCGAGCGGCCGGAATCGTTCGTCGCAGAATCCGTGGATCTCAGTCATCGGCTTCGTCCTTCTCTCGTTGCGTGTCGTCGCCGCGGAAGTGCTGGTCGGTGATCTCGCCCAACAGCTTCCACAACGTCGAGCGGCGCTCGTCGCGTCCGAATCCGGCATCGTGAACGAGCTGATTGGGTGCGAACCCGCAACTGATGCCGGACACCGGGTCCATCGTGAGGAACGACCCGCCCCAGCCGCCCCAGTGCACCGTCGATGCCGTCGGAGCTCGATAGAAGGGGCTGTCGAGGCCGAACCCGAGCCCGTAGCGGACCTGTCCGAGGATCAGGTCGGTGTCGAAACTCTGCTCGGTTCCGGCTTCGGCAACGATCGACCGGCTGAGCATCGTTCGCCCGTCGAGGGTGATCGGCGCAGCGACGATCGACCCGATGCGGGCAAGGCCGCGAGCTGACGCCATTCCGCTTCCAGCGGGTATCACCAGGGCGGTCGAGCGCGGGTGGAAGAGCCCGCCAGCGTCGTACTCCGCCATGACGACGTCGCCCATCGACGGCGGCGTGCTCGGTGTAGCGGCGGTGCCCTCGGAGTCATGCTGGGTCGGAGGCCACAGCGCTGCGAGACCGTCGACGCGGTCGGACGGCAGCTGATAGGCGAAATCGGCGCCGACGGGTGAGGTGATCTCGCGGCGACAGAACTCTTCGAACGACACACCGCTGATCCGGCGAGTGATCTCGGCGATGATCGACCCGAAGGTGCCGGCGTGGTAGCAGCTGACGGTCCCCGGTTCGTACCAGGGTGCGGACCCGGCGAGCAGCTCGTTCACCAGGTCGACGTCGCCGAGCTCGTCGACCGACATCGCTCGGCCGTACCCCGGGAGCCCCGAACGATGGACCAGCACGTGGCGAGTGGTGATCGCACCCTTGCCGTGTTGCGCGAACTCTGGCCAGTACGTCGCGATCGGTTCGTCGAGGTCCAATTCGCCCCGATCGACGAGCATCAGGGCTGCGATCATGACCACCACCTTGGACGTGGAGAAGACGCGGACAACGGTGTCGGCCTCCCACGGCGTTGCCTGTTGGTAGTCGCGGGTTCCGCCCCAGAGGTCGACGACCACCTCGCCGCCGAGCGTGACGGCGAGTGAGGCGCCCTTGTCGAGACCGCGGTCGAGGTTGCAGCGCAACGCGTCTTCGAGCGGCCGGAATCGTTCGTCGCAGAATCCGTGCACGTCGGTCATCGGCCGTCCCCCTCGGCACGAAGGTAGTCGCGACGGTCGGTGTGCAGCGTGTGGCGGCGGTCACTGCCACGCGCACCGGATTCCCGGCAGTGCCGTGGAGATCGCCGCACTGTCGGCGTAGGGCCTGTCGAGGAGCTCGTTCGCCCACCGTCTCCACGACGTCGTCAGCACCCAGCATGACCCCTGATGCAACTC
>CAVQSI010000007.1:0-188138 GCA_963715825.1 Ilumatobacteraceae bacterium | reverse complement strand
TCTCGCATCTGCTCGGCGTATCCGGCGAAGTCTCGCCACGGCGCCGGCTCGAGCACACTGCGCGCCCCGACCGCCACGGGATCGAACGGATCGCCCATGCCGACGAACTCCCATTCGGACTCGTCGAAGACGCTCCTGCTGCACCGCCAGCTGCAGCGCAGCGACACCGAGCTCGAACAAGTTCCGCAGACCGTTCTGTGGGCGGCGTAGAAGAGCAGTCGGCGCTTCGCCGAGGCCGTGGGTCACGTTCGGCCGGAAGACGTTCCCGTCGACCGTCGGTTCGAAGACGAGTCGCCTTGTCGACGAATTCCTGGATCGGCGAATTTTCCGATCCGTTCCGACGCGAGGTGATCGAGCAGGAATTGCGAGTTCACCACCGGGATGTGGTCGAGCTCGTAGGTCTCGAGTGCGAGGGCGTACTCGACTCGACACGACGAAGAAGGCGGCCCGAAGTCCTGGACCAGGTACGCGAATCGCTGCTGCCGGACGAGCGGCAGCACCGCTTTCACTGACTGCGCCGTCCACCACGCAGTGGCCATGAACACGATCGTTCTCGCCGATCGACACGCCGACGAAGCGGTCGGAGCCGTCGACGACCTCGACATTCTCGGAGTTTGCGCCGACCTCGCTGATGCTCGCCATGTGTGCCCACAGTGGTGCGACATCGTCGTCGAGCGGAGCGTCGGTCGAGATGAACCGCACGGGTTGGCCAGCGCGGCCAAGCGATACGCGAGTTGGATGGCTGTGTTGGGCCCGCCGGTCATGTGACGGATGCCGAGCCCGGCACAGCACGTTGAGCCGTGGGCTGCCAGACCGAGTGCAGCGTCGACGGTGAACGTGACCGGACTGAACCACGGGATGAGCCCGTCCGGCGGCCGGTAGCGACCGGTCGCAGTGTCGTGCTCGAGGTGGTTCGCATGGCGTCCTTCGGCGCGGCCACGTTCAGATAGTGGGTGAACGGATCGATGTCTGACGCCGCGACGTCGGGATACGTCGCCCAAGTACCAAGTTCGGATCGAAGAGAGGGGCCGGCCGGCGCCCCTCGCGCCACCCGTGCAGGCGGTAGTGCTCGATCGGATCGAGCCCGGCCTCGCCGACCTCAGGGTGTTTGGACAGGTACCAGCCGACGTCGAGGAACTCGTTCGGATTGCGACTGTCCGCCCCGGTTGGCCGTCTCACGTCCTCGAACGCGTCCGCGCCGTCAGCCACAGCGTCGGGGTAGGTGGCCTCGTACCATGCCCGATCGAACAGGGCATGCGGCGACCGACCCTCGAACCGTCCGTGATGTCGGTAGTGGACCCACGGGTCGATTCCGGCGTCGCCGACGTCGGGGTTCTTGGCGACGTACCAGTGCCGATCGAAACGGGTGGGCGGGTCCCCGTCTGGCACGGGTACCGGCACCACAGGTTCGGGTTGCGACGTCGAGTACCTGGCACGAACCTGGCGTGCGGCCCATCGGGGCGAGCGACGGGCCTTGCCGGCAACGCGGTCGGAGTGTCAGCGGGCGGCGATACCGGTGGCGGGGCCGGCTGCTGCTCGGCCACGGACCGGTCGGCAGACAGGGCGTCGGCGAGCGCCTGCTCGGCCTGCTCGCTGGCGCGACGAGCGGCTGCCGCCTGCAGTCGAGCGGCGACGGCCTGCTCGTCGCTGCTCACCCGAACTCGGAGCAGCTGGTCGTTCACCCGCTCGATTCGGCGCATTCGCGGATCGTGCGCAGCGATCTGGAGTTCCAGCGCTTTGGTTCGCGACGTCGAGGCTTCGAGCCGTCGTATCGAGCTGACGAGCAGTGTCGGAAGCCAGACTCGCAACGTCGGCATCGGTGAGATCCGTGGAGCCCTCCGAGAGCCGGCCGGCGATCGCCCGAACATCGACGGTGCCTGACGGCGAACCGAGGAAGAAGTTGCGGTAGCCGGGTTGGTCGCTCGGACACACGATCGACCGCTCGTTGATCACGGTGTTCACCAGCGACTTGAGGTGGGGTCCCCCGGTCCGAAGATTGATGACGAAGTCGATCACGTTGCTGCTCGACCAGATCGCCAACGGAGCATTCGCCACGGTGGCCACTGCAGGACACGCCCGCGCAAGGTCTGCCTCGATGCGTGAGGCCTCGGGCAACCCGAACGCGGCGTGCTCCTCCAGGAACTCGACGGGACGCCCGGATGCCGCGGCCATCACCCGACCGGCTTCGAGTTCGGCAGCCCTGACCCCCTCGCTCGCCGTGGGGCAGGCCGAGCACGACCAGGATCGCGAGCGACGCGAGCGCACTCGTCGATGAAGCTGGCGCGCAGTGCTTCGGGAACGTGCTCGAGCACGTCCATCGCGATGACGACGTCGACGCCGTCGTCGTCGACGGGAAGCGGCGCCCCCGGGATGATCTTGACGATCTCCGGGTCGTCGAACTCACCGACGTCGGTTCTCACGACCTCGAACCTGCTGCCGAGCACCACGCTCGGCCAGGCGTTCCGGACCCGAGCCCACGTCGAGCACCCGAACCTGGCCCTCGGAGCCTTCGAAAGCCGAGTGGAGTACCCGGCGGAGCAGTTCGTACCGCTGGTACAGGTCAGGCTGCCAGCTCGTGATGATGTCAGGCGGGTCGAGATCGGTCATGAAGGAGCACCTGGTTCTGCGCGCTGGTGGTCGGCGGGCTGGACGAACGGAACCTGGGCCCACCACAGGTCGAGCTGTTTGGCGTACGGATCGTCGCCCATCTTGCGACCCCAGCGCAGCTCGAGTTCGCGAGCCTCCGCTGGTGACTCCTTGGTCTGTCGTGTCTGCGATTCGAAGTGGTACAACGACGCGTGCGGGGTCCACACGACCCGGTAGCCAGCTTCGAGGAGTTTGAACCCGAGATCCACGTCGTTGTAGCAGTTCGGGAACCGTTCGGAGAGGCCACCCATCTCGAAGTACACCGACCGACGCAGCGCAGCGCACGCGGCGGTCACGCCGGACCGTTCGCCGGCGATCGCGAACAGGGCATGAGGGCCCGGGTCGTCGGCGGGCGCGCCATTGCCGAGGTTGAACGGTGTCGGAGCGTAGTGATGACCGGCGGATTGGATTCGTCCGTCGGCCAGCAACAACATCGGCCCGACCATACCGACGTCGGCCTCCGTCAGCAGTCCTACGAGGGTCTCGAGCCAATCAGGGGAGATCACTTCGGTGTCGTCGTTGAGAAGCACGATGATCTCGCCGGTGGAGTTGACGACGCCGAGGTTGGTCTTCTTGGCGAAATCGAATGACTCGGTCCACTCGATGAGCTGCACGTGAGGGTCAACGCGTCGCAGTGCTTCCAGCACCTCGGGTGCGGTCGTCGAGTCGTGGACGACCACGCACTCGATGTCGGGATAGGTCGAGGTGTGGACGACGCTGCGCACCGTGTTGACGACCAGGTTGACGGGTCGGGCCTGCACCCGCTTCGAGTCGCCTCGCGTTGGGATGATGAGCGACACCCTCGGATGTCGCTCGAGTCGCCGGATCGAACGGTACCGGCCGGGCCGGGTCGCTACCACCGTCGCAGGGATGCCCATGCGTGAGAGATGTTCGCCGACTGCTGCGCATCCCGCGGCGGACGCCTCGGGCTTGGCGCCTTCGAGCGCTGCAGTCGACCCGTGTGCAGCCGCGCCATCGGTAGAGCACCAGGGGGAGGTGAACGATCCGCCGTGCCCGCTCAGAAACGCGGAGCGTGAGGTCGTGGTCCTGAGCACCGTCGAAGCCCATCCGGAGTCCACCGAGTTCGTTGACCAAGGCTCGGCGGAACACGGACAAGTGGTTGCAATAGTTCTGGCTGCGGAGACGTTCCGGCGACCAGTCGGGCTTGGCGAACCAGTCGTACTCGTTCCCAGCGTCGTCGATCTTGGTCTCATCGCTGTACAGGAAATCGACATCCGGTTTGTGATCGGCGGCAGCAGCGACCTGCGCCAGGGCATCGGCGGTCAACTCGTCGTCATGATCGAGGAACGCCAGGAAGTCCCCGGACGCGAGGTCGATCGCACGGTTCGTCGCCGCGGTGATCCCTTCGTTGAGCGATGACTGCGTGACGCTGATCTGTGGGTGCGTCGCAAGTTCGTCGAGTGCTCCCAAGACAGCGCAGTCCGTCGTCCCGTCATCGGCGATCACCCACTCCCAGTCGCTCAGCGATTGACGAAGAACCGAACGAGCGCACGCGTCGAAATGGGCGGGATCCGGGTCGAAGACCGGCGTGATGATCGAGAACGTCGGAGGCATCGGTCCGGTGCTCAGGAACTCGTGAGCTTCCGCCACCACCGGACCGGTGTGAGGACCAACTGACCGATCCTCCAGCTTCGGGACGACTCGATTGCGTCGACGCGCTCGAGCGCGGCTTCAAGCTGCCGGTCGGTGTGCTCCATCCGATGGATCCACTGAGCCTCGGACAAGCGACGCTGCTCATCGAGACGGGCAAGCCTGGTGGTCAACTCACCCACCTGAGCGTCACATCCTCGGACGATGTCGCGCAGACGGAGAATCTCCAACGTGAGCTGTTCAACGTCACCGGTTTCGATCGGGTCGGTCGAATCATGGCCGTGAGATGTCATCAGACCTCCTCGGGCAGGCGTCGCGACATCTTCTGGAAGATCGCCCACCCGATCGCCAGAGCTCAGCGAACGAGATGACGGCGAGCCCCACGATCGTACGCCAACCCGGAGCGCCCCCGTCGTAGAGGCACCGTCGGTAGACCTCGACGAATCCGTTGATCGGGTTGAGCTTCAAGATGTTGTAGAGCCAGGTCGGTGCTTCGGTCTCGAGCAGTGTTGGCGGGTAGACGATCGGGGTTGCCCAGAACCAGATCTGCGCCACGATCGCCCAGAGGTAGCTCATGTCGCGGAAGTAGACGGCGAGCACGCTGAGGGCCATCGCGATGCCGGTGGAGAACACAGCGAGCAGCACCGACGTGAGGATCACGACCGGGAGCCACGGCAGGAAGTGGCTCCCTGCGATGAGCAGGACGGCGAACAGCAACGTCATCTCGATGGAGAACTGCACGCAGGCGTGTAGCACGTTCGAGAACACGAGCACCTCGCGGGGAAACGCGACTCGTCGCACGAGTCCCGAGTTCGCCGACACCGCTCCCAGCCCGAGCGACGTGATCAGCGCGAAGAAGTTCCACGGGAGCAGACGCGCACAGCAGGAACAACGCGAAGTTGTCCAGGCCTGACGGATCACCGACGGGCGCGATCGCTCCGAGCAGCGTGCCGAAGACGAAGCCGTAGATGAGGATCTGCGACAGCGGGTTGAGCATCGACCACGCCCACCCGAGGAACGAGCGGCGGTACTTCGTGCGGAGTTCTCGGAGGGTGAGATTCCACAGCAGCTCGCGCGAGTGGTAGACATTGGTGACGGCATGCATGGGCGCCGCGAGGCTACCGCCCTGGTCGTCGGTGACCTCGGCATGCCATCGGGCTCACCATGCCGGCCACGCGTCACGACGGCCGGGGTGGTTGGTTCTGTCGCGGCGATCGGCAAGACTCGGTACGCCATGTCGACCGCCCTCTCCGTCAACGAACTCTGGAAGAGCTATCGGCTCTACCACGAGCGCAACCAGTACCTGAAGGCGGCGATCCTCAAGGGGCGCCGCGCCCGCTACGAGGAGTTCTGGGCGCTCAAGGGCATCGACTTCCAGGTGCCGACCGGTTCGACGTTCGGCGTGATCGGCTCGAACGGCTCCGGCAAGAGCACCCTGCTCAAGACGATGGCCGGCATCCTGGTACCCGAGAAGGGCTCGGTCAAGATCGAGGGCCGCGTGTCGGCGCTGCTCGAACTCGGCGCCGGCTTCCACCCCGAACTGAGCGGCCAGGAGAACGTCTACCTCAACGGCGCGATCCTCGGGCTGACCAAGAAGGAGATCGCGGCGCGCTTCGACGACATCGTCGAGTTCGCCGGCCTCGCCGACTTCATCGACACCCCGGTCAAGAACTACTCGTCGGGCATGTTCGTCCGTCTCGGCTTCGCCGTCGCCGCTCACGTCGAACCCGATGTACTGCTGATCGACGAGGTGCTGTCGGTCGGCGACGAGAGCTTCCAGCGCCGATGCGCCGAGAAGATCGAGGAGTTCCGACGCGACGGTCGCACGATCGTGTTCGTCAGCCACGGCCTCGGCCAGGTCGAGCAGCTGTGCCAGGACGTCGCCTGGATCGAGAAGGGTGAGCTGCGCATGCTCGGCCCCGCCGGCGACGTGATCTCCGCCTACCAGGGCGACAGCCACCAGGCCGAGCGCGTCGAGGGCGAGCAGGGCTCGCGCTGGGGTTCCGGCGAAGCGCAGATCGTCGGTGTCACCCTGCGCGACGCCACTGGCGCCGACACCTCGGTGCTGACCACCCACGAGCCGGCCACCATCGACGTCGACATCACCGCGCACACCCCGCTGCAGGACACCGTCGTCGTGGTCCGCATCGACAGCCTCACCGGCGGCAGCAGCGTCTGGGAGACGAGCACCCGCCGCAACGGCCGCACGATCGGGCTGATCGACGGCCCCGCCGGCGTGAAGATCGCCATCCCCAGCCTCCCGCTGCTCGAAGGCGTCTACGACCTCACCGTTGGCCTGATGGACGGCACCGAAGTGCACCCCTACGACTTCTGGGAGCGCCGCGTCCGCTTCGAGGTGCGCCAGTACAAGTCGTACGACAACGGTCTCGTCAGCATCCCCGCCGAATGGACCATCACCGGCGCGAGGGGTGTCGTCCAGAGCGGATCGTGACCTCGACGTGACGACCGACGCCGACGTCGGCCCCGCCGCCGCACCTCGGGTCTCGATCATCACGGTCACCTACGGCACCGGCCCGGTCGTGGTCGAGATGCTCGACGCCGTCGCCCGGCACACCCCGATCGCCCACGAGGTCGTCGTCGTCGACTGTCTGCCGCCCGACCCGATGACGCGCACGTCGCTGCTGCTCGCCGATCGATCCGACATCCGGCTGCTCGTGCCCGACGACAACCTCGGGTTCGCCGGCGGCAACGAGTACGGCGTCGAGCACGCCCGAGGCGAGTACCTGTGCTTCCTCAACGCCGACGTGATCGTCGGGCCCGGCTGGCTCGAACCGCTGCTGGCAGCGCTCGCCGATCCGGCCGTCGGCATCGCCGCACCGGTGTTCGTCAACGACGACGGCTCACTCCAGGAAGCCGGTCAGCTGATCTTCGCCGACACGTTCACGGCGCCGGTCGGCGGCGACGACGTGATGCCCGGCGACCGCACGAACGTGTTCAGCCGCGACGTCGACTACGCGTCCGCTGCGTGCTGGCTCGTGCGACGAGCCGACCACCTGGCGTATCGGCGGGTTCGACCGGCACTACCACCCGGCCTACTTCGAGGACGCCGACTACGCCCTGCGGATGGAGGCGGGCGGGAAACGAACTCGCCTGGTTGCCGACGTCCCGTTGGTCCACCGGCGCGGCCAGGGCACCGGCAAGCGCGACGCGGCGCTCGGCCAGAACACCCACGCCCGGTTCAAGCGCCACTGGGAGGCTCATCTCGCCGATCGGCCGCTGCGTCCGACCACCACCGTGGAAGCGATCGCAGCGCGCGACCGACTCTGTTCGGCACCACGACGCTGTTCGTCGCCTGGTCGGATCGGACAACCGACTCGCGAACGGATCGACGCGTTCGAGCAGGCACTCGGCACTCGCCGCAGCGTCGCCGAGGGATCGCGTGACCCTGCTGACCGATGTGGCACCATCGTCGGCGGACGACGAGCGGGCGAGAGCGAACGGATTGGAGGTCGTCGTGGTCAACGAAACCGAACACGACCGCGCCGCCGTCGAAGCCGACCGCACCTCGCTCGCCGACGACGTCATCCACGTCGGCGGCGACGCACCCGCTCCAACCCGTCGAGTCGCCACGACGACACTCGTCGTCGGCGCCGTCGTGTTCCTCGCCGGTGTCGTCATCCGCTGGCTGCTGTTCGACACGCCGGCGGCGGTGATCAATGCCGACGAGGCCTACACCCGGCTCGAGACGTTCGAGATCCTGCGCGGCCAGTTCCCGATGGTGCTCGGCGGCACCGTCTACACGCTGCCGGTCGAGGCCTACCTCTACACGCCGTTCACCTACCTCTTCAACGGCGCCAACGTCGTACCGCTCAAACTGCTCAGCACGCTGTCGTGGGTCGGCACCGCGGTGACGCTGTTCTTCGTCGGCCGTCGACTGGTCAACGAGCGAGCCGGGCTGATCGCCGCCTCGCTGTGCTGGATCACCCCCGGTGCACTGATGGTGCTCTCGATCACCGCCTACCCCGCCTATGCGTCGGGCATGTTCGTCGTGTCGCTCGCCTTCCTCACCGCCACCGTGGTCCTCGACGCGCCCGAGCCGTCACGCCGACTGCTCGTCACCTACGGCGTGCTCGCCGGGTTCGCCTTCTGGCTCCACCCGATGTTCCTCACCGTGATGGTGCCGATGACCGTCGTCGTGCTCTGGGCGGTGCGCCGCCGCGTCGACGCCTGGCTGAGCGTGATCGGCGGCGGCATCGTCGGCTGTCTGCCGCTGCTGGCCTGGAACGCCGCCAACGGCTGGCCGTCGCTCGAATCCCCCGTCGAGGTGCCCGGCACCTACACCGACCGCCTGCGCACCTTCGCCGTCGACCTCCTCCCACGCGCCTTCGGGCTGCGCGACTCCGGCCTGAACTGGTACCACTCGTTCTGGGGGCCCGTGCTGTACGCCGCGCTGCTCGCCACGATCGCGTTCGGAATCTGGACGATCGCCCGCCGGACGAGCGCCCGCGGACGCATCGTGCTGTTCGCCGTGCTCGCCACGGTGTTCTTCCTGATGGCGTTCCTCCAGAACCTGATCTACGCCAACGACGGCCGCTACGCCATGATCTCGCTCCCGTTCGTGCTGATCGCCCTCGCCGCCGGGATCGACCAACTCGCCGGACATCGGCCGCCATGGCGGGTGATCGGCGTGCTCACGCTCGTCGCCGCGATCTGGATCGTCGGCTTCGTGCGCCCCAACCAGCAACCGTTCCTCGACGCCCGCGGCGTCGACCCCAACGCGCAGCTCGACCAGATCGTCGACGTGCTCGACGAGCGCGGCATCAACCGGGTGTACGGCAGCTACTGGGCGGTGCTGCCGGTCGACTTCGCCGGCGACAACCGCATCGTCAGCGGCGTGTTCCCGTTCTGGCCGATCCGCTTCCCCGACCGCCAACGCATCGTCGGCGCCACCCCGCCCGAGGACGTCGCGGTGATCTACATGAACTACGACGAGGACCCCGCCCAGCTCCTGATGCCCGCCGACCAGTACGAACGCATCGTCATCGGCGACCGTGTCGTCTACCTGCCACTCCCCGGCGCGTCCGCCGCGTCGCCTGCGGGCTGAGCTGGCAGACTGACGCCCCATGTGGAACGGACAGACGCTCGCGGTCGTGCTGCCGACCTACAACGAAGCCGAGAGCATCAACGAATGCATCCGCGGCTTCGAGGCGCTCGGCATCGTCGACGACATCGTCGTGGTCGACAACAACGCCCACCCCGACACCCACGCAGAAGTGGCCAGCACCTCGGCGCGGGTCGTGGAAGAGGTCGTGCAGGGCTACGGCTCGGCCATCCAGCGCGGCATCGCCGAAACGCTCGACGCCGACCTGGTGTGCATCTGCGAACCCGACGGCACGTTCGACCCCGACGACATCTTGAAGCTGCTGCCGTTCACCGCCGACGTCGACGTCGTCTTCGGCTCGCGCACCGTGCGCATCTTCATCCTCAGCGGAGCGAACATGGGCCTGTTCCTCAAGTGGGGCAACTGGGCCGTCGCGAAGCTCACCGAGGTGCTCTTCAACACCGTCTACCTCTCCGACGTCGGCTGCACCTACCGCGTGCTCACCCGCGACGCCGTCGACCGGCTGCGCCCCGAGTTCCGCTCGACCGGCTCGGCGTTCGGCTACGAGATGATGCTGCTCACGGTCGAACAGCGCCTGCCGCTCGTGCAGGTGCCGGTGAAGTACCAGCCGCGGGTGGGGGAGAGCTCGGTCACCGGCAACAAGCTCAAGGCGTTCTGGCTCGGCCTCGACATGATCAAGATGTGCATCCGCCGCCGCGTCCTCGGCCGCTGAAGAAGCACGTTTGTGCGGCGTTTTCGGTGACCCGTACCACCGGTTCTGCAACGCAAACGGGGTGGGGGACGCCGGTTTCGGAGCCGGTCAGGGCCGCAGGCACTCCCACGTGGCGAAGTGGTAGCAGGGCTCGAAGCCCATCAGCCGGCTCTGGGCCTCGTCGGCCACGGGCGTGAGGTCGTCGACCCGCACGTGCTCGAGCAGCGAGTCGACGTGGAAGCCGTCGCCGTGCGGGTCCGGCGCGTCGAGCTCGCCGCGCAGGACCTGCTCGTACTCGTCGGTGACCAACACGGTGGTGGTGAACCCGGCGGCGCGCAGCATGTCGGTGAGGTCCCAGCCGAAGTTGAAGAACACCGGCGTGTTGTCGGCGTGGAACTCGGGCGTGGTCGGCACCGAGGTCGCGCCGTAGACGAGCGGCACCTGGAGGTACATCCGACCGCCGGGCGCGATCACCCGGAACAGCTCGGCGAGCGCGCGGTCGGTGTCGGGCACGTGTTCGAGTACGTGCGGGGTGAGCACGACGTCGACCGACGCGTCGGGCAGGTCGATGTCCTGCAGGTCGAGCTGGATGTCGCCGCGATGCATGCTGAGGTCGAAGTCGCTCGTGCGGTACGAGAACCACCGCTGCATGTAGGCGCGGTACTCGCCGCCGAGGCGCGGGCTCGTCTCGATGACGCGGGCGTCGCGCTGCTTGCCGGTGCGGCTCGTGAAGCACCACAGCAGGAACCGGTCGCGGGCGATCGACCCGCACTGTGGACAGTTCGCCGACTCGGTGTGCGCCGAGCCGAGGAACGCCGACCCCGTCCAGCGGCACACGTTGCACCACCGGTCGCGACGCTCGCTGGCCTTCGGCCCCTTCCACACCGCAGCGGCTTCCTGCCACCATCCCTCCGCCGGTGCAGCGAGGCCGACCTTGCGGGCAGCGGGCCGCGCGACGTCCTTGACGTCGGCGGGCACCAGCGACGCCACGCGACTGCGAAGGGAGGGAGAAGCGGCCGGGGCATCAGCGGACATGGCGGGTGAGGCTACCGAGCCGACGACGGGCGGCGGGTAGCCTCGCGCCGTGGCATCGTTCAGTGGATTGATGGGTCGCATCCGTGGAGACCAGGTGGCCGCGTTCGCGGCCGAGGTCGCTGCCCTGCGTGAGGTCGTGCTCAACATCAACCACGTCGTCACCCAGCTCCACGAGACCGTCAACGAACTGAACCACGACGTCCGCTCCGGCGCCGAGCAGTCGCTGCCGCTGTTCCTCGGCTACTCCGAACGGCTCCGGCTCGACGCCGACACGGCGATCGGTGCCACCCAGGTGATCGAACGCCAACTCGCCCTCCTCGACGAGCGCCTGGCCGCCACCGCGGGCTCGCACGGACCCGACGCGCCTTGAGCCTGTCGACGCTGCTGGTCGACGCCCGCCCCGTCGATCACCCGACCGCCCGCCAGCGCGGCATCGGCCGCTGGGTCACCGGTCTGCTCACCGGCCTCCGCGACATCGACGCACCGGCGATCGCCCTCTACGGCACCGACGCCGAAGCCGAGGTGCTCGCCGCCACGATCCCCGGCCTCGCCACGCAACGCTGGAGCCCGCAGGTGGTGCGCGACCACGCCGTCGACGGCACCTGGTATCTCGCCACGCAGCTGATGCTGCACCCGATCCCGCTCGACCCGATCCCGCGCTGCGTCACCGCCGCCCGACTCCCCGTCGCCGCGGTGATGTACGACGTGATCCCGTACCGCTACCCCGAGCTGTACCTCGCCGAGCCGAACGCGCGCCGCCAGGCCCACCTGCGCGCCCCGCTGGCACGCACCGTCGACGCCATGCTGTCGATCTCCGACTTCGCCGCCGCCACCGCTGCAGTCGAACTCGACTACCCGCTCGATCGCATCCGCACGATCGGCGCCGGCGTCGATGCCAGCTTCCAGCCGCCGACCGGCGACCCCCGCGAACGCAGCGCCCGGGTGCTCCCGGCGAGCGTCGGGCCCTACGTCGTGACCGTGGCGGGACGCGACGACCACAAGAACGTCCACGGCCTCCTGCGCGCGTGGGCACACGTCGAGCGCGTGCTCGCGGGCTCGCACCATCTCGTGATCGCCGGCGCTCACGACGCCGCCCTGCTGGCACGGTGGACGGGATGGGCCGACGAGGCCGGCGTCAGCGACCGCGTCGTGTTCACCGGACGCCTCGACGAGGACGAACTCGTCGCGGTGCTCCAGGGCGCCTCGCTCGCCGTGACCCCGTCGATCGAGGAGGGCTTCGGTCTGCCGGTGCTCGAAGCGGCGGCGTGCGGCACCGTGGCGATCGCCTCGAACGTGTCGTCGCTGCCCGAGGTGCTCGACGAACCCGCCGCCGGGTTCGACCCCCACGACCCGCAGGCGATCGCCGACGCGATCGTGCGGGCGCTCACCGACGACGACCACCGCGCCGTGCTGCTCGCCGCGGGCCGCCGCGCGGTCGAGCGCTGGACCTGGACGAACGTGGCGTCGTCCACCATCGAGGCGCTCGACGCCATGTCGCCCCGCTGGCCGCAACGGCCTCGACCGCCCGCCGTGCGCCTCGGCGTCGCCGGTGCCTTCGGCGACCACCACGACAGCGCGACGTCCACCGCCGCCATCGCCGCCACCAACGATGGCGTGGTCGACGCACTGCGATCGGTCGGCAGCGACGTCACCGTGTTCGTCGACAACGCCGGAGCGGCCGATCCCACCCACGCGGGCCCCGATCGATGGCCGGTGCGGGCGGTCGGCCGGTTCGTGAAGCCGTGGGACCTCGATCACCTCGTCGCCGTCCTCGGGCCCGCACCGCAGCACCTCGCCACGTCGGCCCTCGCCCGTACGGTGCCCTGCCACCTCTGGATCCACGACGACGCCATGATCGGCATCCGTTTCGGCGCCAACCTGCAGGCGCTCGAGAACGCCCGCTCGGCCATCGTCGCCTCCACCGACGCCGCCGAACTCGTCCGCCGCGCCGCCGACCGACCGTGTCCCGATCCTCGTCGTGGCACCCGGCACCGAACCCGCCGAGATCGCGCGACGCGCTGGCTGCCTGGCTCGCCGACGTCGACGATCTCGACGCCGCGACCATCCGGCACCACACGCCACCGGTAGCCTCAGCCGACTCATGAGCACCCACGAGCTGCCACTCGTCCGCGTCGTCGTGTTGAACTTCGACGGTGGCGACATGACCATGGAGTGCCTCGACTCGCTGCTCGCCACCGACTGGCCGAGCGATCGGCTCGACATCGTGATGGTCGACAACGGCTCGCTCGACGACGTGGTCGAGCGGGTGGCCACCGACGAGCGCTACCGGAGCATCCGGGTGCTCGAACCGCTCGCCAACCTCGGCTTCGCCGGCGGCTGCAACCTCGGCATCGGCGTGGCCGGCGACCACGACTACGTCGCGCTGCTCAACAACGACGCCACCGTCGCCCCGGGCTGGCTGCGGGCGATGGTGCCGGTCGCCGAGTCCGACGAACGCATCGGTGCCGTCGCGGCCAAGATGCTGTTCGCCGACCGCTTCCACGGCATCGAGTTCGACGTCCCCGAGGCCTCGCACATCCTCAAGGGGGAGCACCGTCTGCTCGGCGTGCGGGTGTCGGGCGTGCGCCTCGACGGCGAACGCGTCGACGATCGCCTGGCGTTCGACGAGGGCTTCCACGGCGCCGAACCGCCAGCGCTGAAGGACGACGAGGAGCTCGCCCGCTGGTCGAGCGCTGCCGCCGCACTGCGCATCGCCGCGGTCGACGGCGTCGACGCCGTCGACGATCTCGGTGCGCCTCTCGTGTCTCGAACCACGTCCGTTCACCCTGCGGTCGTCGATCGACACCGTGACCGGAACGGTCGGGCCCGACGCCGAGTGGTTCGACGTGCGGATCCCGCCCGAGCCGTTCGACGTGATCAACAACGTCGGCTCGAACCTGTTCGCCGGCGGCTTCGGCGGCGACCGCGGGTTCCTCGAGGTCGACGAGGGCCAGTACGACGAGCCCGCCGACGTGTTCGCCTGGTGCGGGGGAGCGGTGCTGCTGAAGCGCCGCTACCTCGACGAGGTCGGCACGTTCGACGAACGGTTCTTCCTCTACTACGAGGACACCGACCTGTCGTGGCGCGGCCAGCTGCGTGGGTGGCGGTACGTGTACGAGCCAGGTGCGCTCGTGCGTCACCACCACGCGCAGTCGTCCGGCGTCGGGTCGCCCTTCTTCCGGTACTCGACCGAACGCAACCGGCTGCTGATGCTGGCGAAGAACGCGCCGGCCAAGCTCGCCTGGCGCTCGGGGCTCGGCGAGGTCCGTCGTGCCGTCACCACCACCATCCGCCACTACGTGCTGCGACCGCTCACGCTGCGCCTCCCCGCACGACCCGAGGTCGCCCACCGCTGGCAGGTCTGCGCCGGCTACCTGCGCCTGCTGCCGGCGATGCTGCGCGACCGATGGACGCCGGGACGCACCGTGGCCCGCAACGACGTGATGCGCTGGGAGGTCGTCAAGTGGCCGCAGGCGTGACGCCCCCCGACGCCGCTCGCGCGCCGCCTGCGCGTCGGCGTGTACGACCTCTACTGGTCCGACCCTCGGCGGCGGCGAACAGGTCGACGGTTCCATCGCGCAGGTCCTCGCCCGACGACCACGACGTCACGCTCCTCGGCCCGCACGTCCCCGACGTCGACGCCACGATGCGCCGTCTCGGCGTCGACCTGTCGGACTGCGACTACCGCCGCGTCGTCGACGACGGCGAGGCCAGCGACGCCAGCGGCGACTTCGACGTGTTCGTCAACGGCACCTACCTCAGCAAGGCGATCAACCACGCCCCGGTCGGGTACTACTACGTCCACTTTCCCGGCGAGGTCCCGACCCGCTCGGACCAGCTGCGCAGCCGCCTCGGCGTCGCCGGCGTCAAGGCGCTGTCGCTCGCACCCCGACTCCCGCACCGGCTCACCGAGGTCCAAGCCGCCTTCGACCGTCGGGTGGCCCGGGTCGAGTTCGTGCCGACCTACACCCGCTACCTGTCGAACTCGCAGTTCACCGCCTCGTGGGTCGAGCGGCTCTGGGGTCGCCCGAGCGACGTGCTGTATCCGCCGGTGCGCCCGAGCGTGCAGCCCGGCGACAAGGCACCGCTGATCCTGGTGCTCGGCCGATTCTTCGACCCGTCGTTCGGCCACAGCAAGAAGCAGCACGAACTGCTCGACACGTTCCGCACGCTGCACCGCTCGGGTCGCCTGCCGGGCTGGCGCATGGCGATCGTCGGCGGCTGCGACGCTGCCAACCGCGACTACGCCCTCGCAGTCAAGCGAGCCGCCCGCGGACTCCCGGTCGAGGTGCACGTCAACGCACCCGGATCCGTCGTCGAGCAGTTGCTGGGCGAGGCGTCGCTGTACTGGCACGGTGCCGGCCTCGGCGAGGACGCCGAGCGACATCCGGAACGCTTCGAGCACTTCGGGATCTCGGTCGTCGAGGCGATGGCCGCCGGCGCCGTCCCGATCGTGTTCGCGGCTGCCGGCCCGGCCGAGATCGTTCAGGACGGCGACAACGGCCGGCACTGGACCACGCTCGACGAACTCGCCGACATCACCGTCGGCCTGGTCGACGACGAGACCCGCCGCAGCGAACTCGCTGCCGCCGCCGTGCGACGGGCCGCCGACTTCTCGGCGACGGCCTTCGCCGACCGCCTCACCGACTACCTGTCGGCCGACACCACACCGGCGTAACTGCTCAGCTGACGTAGCCCATCACGTCGAGGATGACGTGCGCAGAGCCGGGGCCGTTCGAGATCGACAGTTGGCCGCCGGCGCCGAGCTTGAGCATCACCAGGTTCGGCACGGTCTGGCCGCCGAGGAAGTTCAGGTTCGACGATGCCGGCTGCGGTGCGCCGGCCGGCCACGCCGACAGGAACCCCCACGACGTGGTGTTGGTGGCTGTGAGGTTGGCGATCACGGCGGTCGCGCCGGCCGGGACGCTGCCCCGACCGGCGACGGCGACGTTGCGCACCTCGTTCTCGCCCCACGGCCGACCCGGCGTGCCGGCGCCACTGCGCGAGTCGACGATGCGTTCGGGGGTGATCGTGGTGACCTGGCCGCCGTTCGGTCCGAAGCTGCCGAGCACGTCGACGATCACGTCGGCGCTCGCCTCGGCCATCAACAGGTTGATCCGGCCGCCGGCGCCGACCTTGACCACCGCGGTGTTTGCCCGGACGCCGCCGGGGACGATGTTGACGTTCGATGCGTCGGGCACCGGCTGACCGTCGGGGAACGCCGTCACGAACCCGATCCGGTCGGCGTCGGTCAGGGTGATGTTGACCACGACGCTCTCCGCGTCGGCGGGCACTCCGGCAACTCCGGCCACCTTCAGGCTGCGGATCTCACCGGCGGCGAACTTCGCGGCCGGCCCGCCGACACCGTTGCGGCTGTCCATCAGCCGGTCGGGCACCACGCCGGAGAAGCCGGAACCGTTCAGATGCGCGCCGCCGGTGCCGAACCAGCCGGCGATGTCGGCGATCACATGGGTCGGGCCGAGCGAGTTGGCGATGCGGATCTTTCCGCCGGCGCCGACTCGGGCGAGCACCAGGTTCGGCACCGGGTCGCCGTTGTCGACGTTCAGGTTCGAGGTGGCCGGGAACGCACCGAAACTGGCCTGGTCGTTGAAGATGTCGCCGACCCGCGGCGGTTTCGGGATCACCGACATGAAGCCAGGTCCGGGCGCACCGGCGCTGACCGCGGTGACGTTCAGCAGCACCGCCGACACGCCGCTGGCGGGCACGCCGTAGCGGCCGGTGACCTGGAGTTCGTGGTTGGCGTTGACCGCGCGGCGCGTGATCGGATCGAGCGAGTCGTTGCGGCCGTCGCCGGTCTGCACGGGCCCGAACAAGCCGAGCGCACGGCGGGTGTCGAGGATCCGGGTGGGCGACGTCGGATGGAACGTCCCGGCGGTGACACCCAGGCCGCCGGCGAGGTAGTTGCAGGTGTCGAAACCGAAGCAGATGGCGTCGAGATCGATCGTCGGGACGTTGCCGGCGGCGATGTCGACGTTGGCGGTGATCTTGTGTCCGGTTGCCGTGTCGGTGACGAACAGCAGGTAGCGGCCGGCCCAACCGATGCCACCGCTCCACGTCGACGCCACGGCTGGCCGTGGAAGCGAACGCGCCGTACTCGGCCCGTCCGTTGTTCTGCAGCGGCGCAGGCGGATCGGGGTAGCCCGTGGGGACCTGGAACGTGTCGACGACGACGCGACCGTCGGCGATCTTCGAACTCGACAGGATCGACCCGCGGACGGCGAATGCGCCGCCCTGGCCGTCGACCGGCATCGTGATCACCCCGAGATCGCCGCCGCCGAGGCTGGCTTCGACGTGGACGCCGCCGACGTCCTCCCAGCCGTTGTAGCGGCCGCAGACGCCCGGGTACATCTCGAGGCGGACCTGGGCGGGGGTGCCGCCGACGCCGAAGGAGATCTGGCCGGGGCCGCCCTGGAGGTCGCACGGCGAGATGTCGTAGCCGGGGTTGCTGGTGCCGCCGACGGCGTCGACGCCGATGTGCACCCGGGTGTTGACCGACAGGCTGTACTGCGCCGCCGAGGCAGGTGTGCCGGGGCCGAGGGCGAGCACGCTCGTGCCGATCAGCGTGGCGAGAAGCGGAATGCCAGAGCGGAGGCGCACGTTCTTTGGAACCCTTCGAAGTGGAGATGGACGTCAACCGGTCATCGGTCGCCGCCGCCCGCAGCTTGAGCCCGCTTTCGATGGAGGACCGTATCGCCACAACCAACCCGATGGTGGCAGCGATCGCGAGGAGCGACAGCACCAGCGTCGCCGTGAGCCACGGCGACTCGTACGTGAACACGAGCTCGTGCTCGCCCGGCGGCACGACCGCGCCGAGGAAGAGGCCGTCGACCTCCACGACGTCGGCGTCGACACCGTCGATCGTCAGCGTCCAGCCGGGAAGCGCCTGCTGGGCGACGCTGACCACCACGGGCCGATCGGTGTCGACCGACACCTCGATCCGTTCCGGCCGCGGACGTTGGACGTCGAGTCCCACCGGGTCGCAGTCGGCAACGCAGTCGAGCACCGCTGCCGGATCGGTCACCAATGCGGTCTGAGCGACGGTTACCGGGTCGGTGCGCAGCTGATCCGCCGGATCGTCCGAGAGGGCTGCTGCCGACCAGGCGACGGCATCGCCGAGCCATGCCGGGTTCTCCCAGACCTCGAACAGGCCGTCGGCGGCGACGGGGCCGGACCAACCCGGGATGAAGTCCGGTGCCGGTCGGGCGAGGTCGAGCAGGATGTAGCGCACCCCGAGTCGGGCGAGCGGGGCCGGCTCGATCGGCAGCGTGAGGCTGTTGCGCAGCGGCAGTTCGGTCGGCGGGTCCGGTTGGAAGCGGCGCAGTGCGTCAGCCCACCGCTGCGTGATCTGGACACCGCCGTCATAGCCGTCGATCGATGGGATCGCGTTGAGCACGTTGGCGTTCGGTCGCAGTCCGGGAACCTGGTAGTCCGCGGTTCGACCGTCGTCGGTCAGCGCGACCGTGAAGCCGGCGTCGGCGTCGGCGAGGAAGTCGGTGGTCGGCGTGCGCAGGCTGGTGAACGCGACGTCGGTGCGCAGCTGCTGAGGTATCGAGTGCACCGACATGGCGCCGAGTTCGAGTGCGCCCAGCGCCAGGATCGCGACGGCGGTCGCCCGGAGCGTGCGGGGAGCGAGCGAGTTCGCCGCGAGCAGCACGAGTGCGACCGCTGCGGTGGCCGCCCAGATCACCGCCGATCGTCGGTCGGCGGTGAGCAACCAGCCGCCGGCGATCAGCACGATGACGAGGGCGGCCGCACCGCTGGCGCCGGCGAGATGGATCCGTCGCGCTCCGTTCCACACCGCATCGACGCCCGCTCCCGCGAACAGCGCGGCGACCAGCGCGACGATGACGAGCCAGCGCGCCGATGCGCGAGCGAGGTCGAAGCCGGGGACGACGTCGAAGGCGATGCGGAACAGCAGCGAGTCGGGCCCGGTCGCCCAGTTCAGCGCGAGCACGGCGACGACGGCGAGGGCGATCGCCCACGGTCGGCTCGTCCGATCGCCGAGCAACATCACGGCACCGACCGCGACCAGCAGCGACACCACCACCCCGATGAAGACGATGCTCTCGAAGCCCGACGCGAACAGCGCAGGATCGCGATCCTGCACCGTGCCGAGCACCGCCCGGGCCAGGTTGCTCTTCGGGAGCGACAGCGCCGGCGACCGGAGTGCATCGAGATCGCGTCCACCGGTGATCGCACTGTCGGCCGTGGCGTACAGGACCGCCACCAGCTGCGGCAACGCGATCAGTGCCCCCAGCACCGCACCGATGGCCACGTGCCCGAGCCGACGCCACCGGTCGTCGCCGATCGACGAAGCCGATCGTCGCGGCGCCCGCGAGGATCGCGGCTTGGTAGACGAGCTGCGGATGGCCGGCGAGCAGGATCGCTGCCGTCGTGGCCGACAGCGCGGCCGACCGCTCGCCACGGTCGATCCGAGGTGACGACGGCGTGGATCGTGACCAGGAGCATCGGGATCCAGGCCAGCACCAGGATCTGCTCGAACTGCACGGTCTTGGTGAGCGATGATCCCGCCGCCATGGCGATCACACCGGCTGAGGTCGCGCCGATCGGCGACAGGCCGAGGCGGCGGGCCAGCGCCAGCATCCCGATGCCGAGCAGCACCACGTGGGCGGCCACGATCACGCCCATCGCCCGGTTGGTGTTCATCAGCATCGCGAGGAGCTGCGGTGGGTACAGCGCCGCCGCCGACGGGTTGCCGAGGTGGGGGACGCCACCGAAGATCAGGTCGTTGAGGATCGGCAGCCGCCACTCGCGAAGCGCCCGCTCGGTGACCTCGAGGTTGGGACCCGAATAGGCGTAGGTGTCGAAACCGACGACGTAGCCGCCGGGCACCCAGAACGCCCGGGTCAACCACAGTCCGACGACGGCAACGATCCCGTACGGCGCCGCCGCGGTCAGGCGGTCCCGCGACGTCGGTGTCGGGCTCGGTCTCGGGCTCGGTCAACTCGCCGCTGCGCGGCCCTGTTTGTCCTTCTTCGCTGCCTTCTGCGCCTGCTTCCACTCCCGCACCTTCCCCAGCGATTCCGGATCGTCGATGTCGGCGACCGATCGAGGGACGTCGTCGCCGAACACGCCGGCCGCAGTCTGCCAGTCGGCGGGTTGCACGTTCATGCGTTTGCCGAGGATGGCGACGAAGATCTTCGCCTTCTCGTCGCCGTAGCCGGGCAGCGCACGCAGGCGCCGGTACAGCTCGTCGCCCGAGTCGACGCCCTTCCAGATGTTGGCCGCGTTGCCCTGGTAGTCGGCGACCAACGCCTCGCAGACGGCATGGATGCGCTTGCCCATCGAGCCGGGGTAGCGGTGGATCGCCGGCTTCTCACAGCAGATCGACACGAACTCCTCGACGTCCATCGCCGCGATCTTCTTCGGATCGAGGTGCCCGAGGCGCTTCTTGAGCGTCGCCGGTCCGGCGAACGCCCACTCCATCGGCACCTGCTGGTCGAGCAGCATCCCGATCAGCAGCGCATTGCCGTTCGTGTTGAGCAGCTTGTCCGCCGCCGTGTCACCCGTGATGTAGAGCGTGCCAGCCATCCGATCACGCTACCCAGGGTGCGCACGGTGAGGGACGTTCGGCGACGCGAGCGCCAACTGCCCCAGCCCATCCCGTTTGCGTGACGTTTCGGGTGACCCGTCCCGCTGGAAACGTCACGCAAACGGGCCTTTTCGATCGAGCAGCAGCCAGCACCTGTTTGCGGTCGGATTCGGGTGACCCGTCCCGCTGGAAACGTCACGCAAACGGGGTGTCTGGTGACGCGGATCAGGCCAGATACGGGTCGATGGCGTCGGGGTCGATGTCGTAGCGGGCGATCGCGTCGGCGACGACCGACGCATCGACCTTGCCGTCGGCCAGCAAGCCATGAAGTACGCCGAGCACGACGTGGCCGGTGTCGACCTCGAAGTGACGACGCAGCGCCTCGCGAGTGTCGGAGCGACCCATGCCGTCGGTACCGAGCGGCACGAACGTGCGGTCGGGGACGAAGCGCTGGATCTGCTCGGGCACGATCTTCATGAAGTCGGACACGGCCACGATCGGGCCCTGCGACTCGCCGAGGATCTGCGCCACCCGCGGCACACGCGACTCCTGCGACGGGTGCAGCCGGTTCCAACGCTCGGCGGCAAGCGCCTCCTCGCGCAGCGACTTGTACGAGGTGGCCGACCACAACTCGACGCCGACGTCGTAGTGCTCGGCGAGTTCTGCTGCGGCTTCGCGGGCAGCGACGTTGGCGGTGCCGGAGAACAGCAGGGTCGCCGGGATCGACGCGCCCGCAGGCGCGTCCGCCCACTTGTAGAGGCCCTCGACGATCGCCTCGGCGAGTCCCGGCGTGTCGGGCAGCGGCGGCATGTCGTAGTTCTCGTTGTACAGGGTGATGTAGTAGAAGACGTCGGTCACCTCGGGCGGTCCGCCGCCGAACATGCGGTTCATGCCCGCCTGCACGATGGCGCCGACCTCGTAGGCGAACGCCGGGTCGTAGGCCTGCACGAACGGCACGGTCGAAGCGAGCACCAGGCTGTGGCCGTCCTGGTGCTGGAGACCCTCGCCCATCAGGGTGGTGCGACCCGCCGTGGCGGCCATCAGGAAGCCGCGGGTGCGCATGTCGGCCGCCTGCCAGATGAGGTCGCCGACGCGCTGGAAACCGAACATCGAATAGAAGGTGTAGAACGGCACCATCGGTACGCCACGGGTGGAGTACGACGTGCCGGCGGCGATGAAGCTCGCCATCGAGCCGGCTTCGGTGATGCCCTCTTCGAGGATCTGACCCTTGGTCGACTCGGAGTACGACAGCAGCAGGTCATGGTCGACCGGTTGGTACTTCTGGCCCTGCGAGGCGTAGATGTTCAACTCGCGGAACAGCGCGTCCATGCCGAACGTGCGTGCCTCGTCGGGAATGATCGGCACGACCCGCGGCCCGATGTGCTCGTCGCGCGCCAGGCCGCGCAGCAGCCGGGTGAACGCCATCGTGGTGGACACTTCCTGGCCGTTCGACCCGGCGCGCATCTCGGCGAACGGTCCGTCGGCGGGCAACTCGAGCGGGCGACGGGCCACGGTGGTGCGCTTGGGGATCGAGCCGTCGAGCGCCTTGCGGCGCTCCATCATGTACTGGTACTCGACCGAGTCCTTGCCGAGCTTGATGTACGGCGGATGCTCGGCGTCGAGGCCCTCGTCGCTGATCACGTCCTCGAGATGCAGCCGGTCGCGCATCTCGAGGATCTGCTCCTTGGTCATCTTCTTGATCTGGTGCGTCGAGTTGCGGCCCTCGAAGCCTGGCCCGAGCGTCCAGCCCTTGACCGTCTTGGCCAGGATGACCGTGGGGCGACCCGACCCGAGGTTCTCGGTGGCCGCCTTGTACGCCGCGTAGAGCTTGCGGTAGTCGTGGCCACCGCGGGGGAGCGAACGCAGATCGTCGTCGCTGAGGTCGGCGACCATCTTGCGCAGGCGCTCGTCGGGCCCGAAGAAGCTGTCGCGGATGAAGTCGCCGTTCTCGACGGCGTAGCGCTGGAACTCGCCGTCGACGGTGGTGTTCATCTTGTTGAGCAGGACGCCGTCCTTGTCCTGGGCGAGCAGGTCGTCCCACTTGGAGCCCCAGATGACCTTGATCACGTTCCAGCCGGCGCCGCGGAACGTGGCCTCGAGTTCCTGGATGACCTTGCCGTTGCCGCGGACCGGTCCGTCGAGGCGCTGCAGGTTGCAGTTGACGACGAACACGAGGTTGTCGAGCTGTTCACGCGAGGCCAGCGAGATGGCGCCGAGCGTTTCGGGCTCGTCGGTTTCGCCGTCGCCGAGGAAACACCACACGCGGCTGTCGGAGGTGTCGTCGATGTGGCGGTTCTGGAGGTACCGGTTGAAGCGGGCCTGGTAGAGCGCCGTGATCGGCCCGAGGCCCATCGACACCGTCGGGTACTCCCAGAAATCGGGCATCAGGCGGGGGTGCGGGTACGACGACAGGCCGCGCCCGCCGCGTCCGATCTCGCGGCGGAAGTGGTCGAGGTCGTCCTCGGTGAGGCGACCCTCGAGGAACGCCCGTGCATACACGCCCGGCGCCGCGTGGCCCTGGTAGTAGACGTGGTCGCCGGGGCGGCCGTCGTCCTTGCCGCGGAAGAAGTGGTTGAAGCCGATCTCGTACAGCGACGCGGAGCTCGCGTAGGTCGACAGGTGCCCGCCGATGCCGTCGGCGGACTTGTTGGCCCGCACCACCATCATCGCCGCGTTCCAGCGGATGAAGGCCCGGATGCGACGTTCGATGTGCTCGTCGCCGGGGAACCACGGCTCCTGCTCGCGCGGGATCGTGTTGACGTACGGCGTCGACACGGTGGCGGGGAACGACACCTGGCTCGCTGTGGCCCGCTCCATCAGCCGGGTCAGGAGGTAGCGCGCCCGGGTCTTGCCGTGCTCGTCCACGACCGCGTCGAGGCTGTCCAACCATTCCTTGGTCTCGGTCGGATCGATGTCGGGCAGCTGGTGCACGTGGCCGTCGAAGATCATGGCCGCCAGTCTCGCAGTGTTACCGATGGGTACGCACCGGATCGGTCCATTCAGTCGGCTCGACACGTCGCTCACCGACGCCCGAAGCCGAAAAATGCACAGAAATGACCGGTCAGCGCACCGATGCGCACATTTTTCGGGCCGGTAGGTTCCACGGGATGTCCGGACTCGTGATCTACACCGACGGTGCCTGCAGTGGGAATCCCGGTCCGGGAGGGTGGGCGTGGGCGATCGCGCCGGAGGGAGAACCGAACGGATCGGGCGGCGAGGCGCACACCACCAACCAGCGCATGGAGATCTACGCCGTCCTCGATGCATTGCGCAGCCATGCGAAGCTCGCCGACGACCACGGGGCACCGATGCCGATCGAGATCGTGTCCGACTCGACCTACGTCGTGAACTGCTTCAAGGACCGGTGGTACGTGAAGTGGCAGCGCAACGGCTGGGTGAACTCGCAGAAGAAGCCCGTCGCCAACGTCGACCTGTGGGAGCCGTTGATCGAGCTCGTCCAGGCCGGTGACGTGAGCTTTCGCTGGGTGAAGGGCCACTCCGGCGACCGGATGAACGACCTGGTCGACCGATTGGCCGTCGAGGCCGTCCCCGTCGCCCGCTGAGCCAGCCACGACAGCAGGTTCCGGCAAGAACCGGTCAAGGCGGCGCCGGATCGTGTCGAAGAACCACTCGTGGTGACCGCCCCACCCCGAATCGCAACGTTACAGTTGCGTTACATGCGCCGAGCGCTGATCGTCTTCGCAGCCGTTGTCGGCCTCGGCGCCGCCGTGCTCGTCCGCGCTCCAGCACCCATGGCGCAGGCCCAGACCGCCCCGTCGGCGATCGGTTCGGTGGTCGTCGAGGGCACCGGCAACGGCCACGGACGCGGCATGAGCCAGTGGGGGGCCTACGGCTGGTCGGTCGACCGCGGGTGGAACTGGATCCAGATCCTCGACCACTACTACGGCAACACCCAGATGGCCGACACCGACACCACCGGCACGATCGATGTCCGACTCACGGCCCTCGACAACACGGCCACGCTCGCCGTGGTGTCCTACGTCGGCGAGATCAACGGGCTCCCCGCCGGCTCGATGGCAGCCACCGAGATCGCCCCCAACACGTTCCAGGTCTACAGCGCCGCCACGCCGACGTGTCCCACGTCCGGATTCGCCGGCTGGACTCCGGTCGGCGCACCCGTCGCCGGTCCGGTCGAGTTCACGACCAACGCGAACGGTCCGGCCAACGCCAACCGCATGACCCCCGGCGCGCCGACCTCGGCGCTCGGCGTGTGCGGTGCGGCCGGCAAGGTCACGCACTACCGCGGTTCGGTACGCATCGAGGACGGCAACCGGGTGATGAACCGCCTGTTCATCGAGGACTACCTGCGCGGCGTGGTGCCCAAGGAGATCTCGGCGAGCTGGGCCGACGCCGGCGGCGGCAACGGCATCAATGCCGTGATGGCCCAAGCCGTCGCCGCCCGCTCGTATGCGCTGCAGCCCGGTCGGTGGGCCAACGGCATCTGCGACACGCAGTCGTGTCAGGTGTACTTCGGCGCAGCGTCGCGGACGTCCGCGAACGCGCCCGCGACCGCCGTCGAAGATGCGCGCAGCGACAACGCCATCGCACTCACGGTCGGCAAGGTCCGGATCTGGTCGGCGGGCACCGAGGGCACGTTGGGCGCGATCGTGTCCACCGAGTACTCGGGTTCCAACGGGCCGCGCACCGCCGGCTGGCCCTTCCCCGTACGCGACGACGCCCTGGGCGACGGCACCGCACTCAACCGCAACCACCGCTGGACTCGCGTGCTCGACGGCGACGCGCTCGCCGCCCGCCACGGCCTCGGCACGCTCACTCGGTGACGATGGTCGAAGGCGATCCCCGCTACGACGGCATCTGGTACAACGACGTCGTCCTCACCGGGACGCAAGGCACCGTGCAGATCCCGGCGTGGACGTTCCGGAACCAGAACGGGCTCCCGTCGCCCGGATTCACCCTGCGCGGCGAACCTCGCGGCGCCCGACCGATCGCGACGAACCAGCGCATCGAACTGCAGGTCGTCGGTGCCGACGTCACGGCACCCGACGGCACGGTCAGCTCGATCCCCTCCGGCGTGTCGGCGGTGGCGTTGAACATCACGGCGGTCACCCCCAGCGCCGCCGGCTACGCCACCGTGTGGCCCTGCGACGTTGCACGACCCGATGCGTCCAACCTCAACTTCGCCGCCGGCGGCGTGGTCGCCAACGGCGTGATCGCTCCGGTCGGCCCGAGCGGCCGGGTGTGCTTCTTCTCCAACGCGACCACCCACTTCCTCGTCGACATCGCCGGATGGTTCTCCGGCGGCACCGACACGCCGGCGTTCGTCGGCACCACCCCGCTGCGCGTCGTCGACACCCGCAACGCGGTCGGCGCGCCGAAGGTGCGCATCGCGCCGGGCGCCACGCTGACCGTGCCGATGGCCGGCGCGGCGGTCCGTCGCCCCGACGGTTCGGCGACCACCGTCCCCGGCGACGCCACCGCAGTCGCCGTCAACGTCACCGCCGTCGAACCGTCCGACCCCGGGTTCTTCACCGTGTGGCCATGCGGCGCGCCGATGCCGACCACGTCGAACGTGAACTTCGCCCGTGGCGGCGCCGTTGCGAACGGTGTGGTCGCACCGCTCGGCGCCGGCGGGACGATCTGCATCTACTCCGACCAGGGCGCCGATGTCCTCGTCGACGTGCTCGGCTGGTTCGGTGGCGGCGCCCAGCCCGCCTTCGTCGGCGCCGTGCCGCTGCGCCTCGTCGACACCCGCAACGCCATCGGTGCGCCGGCCGGAACGATGACGCCGTCGAGCCCTCGCGAGGTCCCGGTGCGGGGCGCCACTGTCATCGTCAACGGTGTCGCTCGTCAGGTGCCCGCCGACGCCAGCGCCGTTGCGCTCAACGTCACCATGGTCGAGGCCGGTGCCGCCGGGTTCGCCACCGTGTGGCCGTGCGGGACACCGCAGCCCGACGCCTCCAACGTCAACTTCGCCGCCGGCGCAACGGTGGCCAACGGTGTGATCGCCCCGATCGGGCCCGGTGGCTCGGTGTGCGTGGCCACCAGCGCCGACGCGCACCTGCTGGTCGACATCGCCGGGTGGTTCACCGGTGGCGCCGACTCCGGCTTCGTCGGCAACGTCCCGCGCCGCCTCGTCGACACCCGCAACAGCATCGGACCGGTCCCGCAGTGACATCCCCACGTCTCATCGCCACCCTGGCCGCAACGCTCGGGCTGACGCTGCTGCCGATCGGCGGCGGTGCATCGACCGTGGCCGCCGCAGCTCCCAGCGACGTGATCGCCGTCGTCGTCGACGGCGTCGGCAACGGCCACGGCCGGGGCATGAGCCAGTGGGGTGCGTACGGCTGGGCGGTCGACCACGGCTGGAGCACGGCGCAGATCCTCGACCACTACTACGGCGGCACCGCCAGCGGAACCATCGACGCCAACAGCCGGATCCGGGTGCGGCTCACCGGCCTCGACGGCGCAGGCACCGTCGGCGTGATCTCCCACGGCAGCGGCGTGATGTGGAACGGTCAGACGCACGCATCGATCCAGGCGCGCCGCAACGGCGGCACGTTCGACCTGTTCGCGTCGGGCTCGATCGCCTGCAACACCTCGCTCACCGTCCCCGACGGACCGGTGGTGAAGGGTGCGAGCGGGGATTCCGTCCGCCAGATCCAGCAGTTCCTCACGCAGTTCGGCTTCAATCCCGGCGGCGTCGACGGAGACTTCGGCAACCTCACCGAGGCGGCGATCGTCCGCTTCCAGGCGAGCCGCGGTCTCGGCCAGGACGGGCAGTGGAACGCCGAGGAGGCTGCCGCCGCCCGATCGATGATCGCGGCGGGAACGTCGTCGGCGACGTTCACGTACATCGGCACGACCCCCACGCCCCGCTTCGAGACGGCTGCGGGCGAGACGGCCACGACCGCGCTCGGGCTCTGCGAATCGAACGGCACCGTCACGCACTACCGAGGGATCCTCGACGTGGTCAACGACGCCGGCACCACCCGGGTCGTCAACGACGTTCGGGTCGAGGACTACCTGCGCGGCGTGGTGCCCAAGGAGATCTCGCCGAGCTGGGCCGTCGCCGGAGCGGGTCGTGGCGCGCAGACCGTGGCCGCGCAGGCGGTCGCCGCCCGCTCGTACGGGCTCGAACAGAACCGTTACAGCTACGCCAGCACGTGCGACACCCAGGCCTGTCAGGTGTACGCCGGCTCGGCCACCCGCACGGTCGCCACCGGCGCCGCCACGCTCGTCGAGGACTTCCGCACCGACCAGGCGATCGCCGCCACCGCCGGCGTCGTGCGACGGTGGCCCAACGGAGCGATCGTGTCGACGGAGTTCTCCGCATCGAACGGGCCGCGCACGGCCGGTGGTGCGTTCCCGCCTCGCGACGACGCGCCGGGTGACTCGACCTCGTCGAACCCGAACCACCGCTGGACGCGGATCCTCGACGCGGATGCACTCGGCGCCCAGTACGGCATCGGCACCCTGACCGGCGCGTCGATGGTGGAAGCGCAGTCGAGCGTCAATCAAGCCTTCGACGGCATCTGGTTCAACGACGTCGTGCTCACCGGCACCGCCGGCAGCCGCCGCATCCCGGCGTGGGAGTTCCGCGGCAGCAACGGGTTCCCCTCACCCGGCTTCGACCTGCGCGTGATCACCCGCGACTCGGTCGGCACGAACGTCGCCGTGATCGGCGACTCGGTGGGCGAGTCGGCGAAAAACGAGTTCCTCACCCTCACCGACGGCACCTTCGCGTCGCTCACGGTCGACACCCTCGTCAGCCGGTTCATCACCAAGACCCCGCCGTCGCCGAGCGGTGTCCAGGTGGCCGCCGGTGTGCCGACGAACCTCGATCTGGCCATCGTGGAACTCGGCTACAACCCGTCGACGAACATGGCCGCCGACGTCGACGCGATGATGACCGCACTGAACCAGCGCGGCACCAAGCGCGTGGTCTGGATCAACATGGCCGAGATCCGACCCGGCACCGGTGGCTCGTTCTATGCGCCGGCCAACGCCGCCCTGCAGGCCGCTCGCGGACGGTGGCCGAACCTCGAGATCGCCGACTGGAACGCCACCAGCGCCGCGGCGGGCGTCGAGCGCGCCCGTTGGATCAGCTCCGACGGCGTCCACCTCACCACCACCGGTCAGGCGCAGTTCGCGCTGTGGATGCGTCAACTCGCAGGCGGTTCGGTCCCGCCCGCAGGGTCCAGCCCGATCGGCAGCGGCGGCGGTGCGGTCGTCGCCCCGACCAGTCGCCGTTTCCAGCCGAACCAGCGCATCGAGTTGCAGGTCGTCGGCGAGTCCGTCACCGGTACCGACGGTGCGGCGCGGACGATCCCGGCCGGTGCGTCGGCGGTGGCGCTGAACATCACCGCCGTGACGCCGGCGCAGCCCGGCTTCGTGACGGTGTGGCCCTGCGACGTCGCCCGACCCGACGCGTCGAACCTCAACTTCGTCGCAGGTGGCGCGGTGGCGAACAGCGTGATCGCGCCGGTCGGTGCCAGCGGCCGGGTCTGCTTCTACTCCAACCAGGCCACCGACTTCCTCGTCGACATCACCGGCTGGTTCTCGGGCGCGACCGACGGCGTCGCCACGTTCGTCGGTGCCACGCCCCGACGCGTCGTCGACACCCGCAACGCGATCGGCGTGCCCAAGGTCAGGATCCCGGCCGGCGGCACGATCACGATCCCGCTCGCCGGCGCTGCGATGACCCGGTCCGACGGCGCCCCCGAGACGATCCCCGCCGACGCGACCGCCGTGGCGATGAACGTCACCGCCGTGCTGCCGTCGCAGGCTGGCTTCTTCACCGTGTGGCCGTGCGGCGCACCGATGCCGGTCGCTTCGAACGTCAACTTCGCTCGCGGCGGGGTGGTCGCCAATGGCGTGGTGACCTCGCTCGGTGCCGATGGCGCCGTGTGCCTCTACTCCGACCAGCAGTCCGACGTGCTCGTCGACGTGCTCGGCTGGTTCGGTGGCGGCGCCCAACCGCCGTTCACCGGCGCCGTGCCATCACGGCTCGTCGACACCCGCAATGCGATCGGCGGCCCCACCGGCGTCATCACGCCCGCTGCGCCGAAGTCCGTGCCCGTGCGCGGCGTGACCGTCAGCGTCAACGGCGTCGACCAGCAGGTTCCCGCCGACGCCTCGGCGGTCGCGTTGAACGTGACGATGGTCGAAGCCCGCGCCGCCGGGTTCGCCACGGTGTGGCCGTGCGGCGCTCCGATGCCGGAGGCCTCGAACGTCAACTTCGGTCGGGGTGGCACCGCCGCCAACGGAGTGATCGCACCGATCGGTGCCGACGGCTCGGTGTGCATCTTCACCAGCGCCGACGCCCACCTGATCGTCGACATCGCCGGCTGGTTCACCGGCGGCGCCACGCCGGCGTTCACCGGCAACAACCCGCGTCGTCTCGTCGACACCCGCAACAACATCGGCCCTGCGCCACTCTGACGCTGCGGCACCTGACCGTCTGAGGCAGTGCGGCCGCGCTCGGTGAGCTGGACCTTCTGCCCTGTCGAGCGAGTCGCCTGCTTGGTGTGATGGAAGGGAACCACAGGACGGCTGAGCGAGATCGCCAGTCCCGGTCTCGCCCCGAGCGGAGGTGATCGACATGGGCTGGAACGCTGCGCATCGGAGCGTCGCCGCGCTGGCGACGATGGTGGCGAGCGTGGTCGTCGGAGCAGGCATTGCGCTCCCGGACGGTTCGAGTCCGGCATCGGCGGCACCCCTTGCGACGACGGCACATCTCGTTGCGGTCGAGCCCTGTCGACTGATCGACACGCGCCAAGGCGTCGGGTGGCCGCTCGACACCGGCCAGGTCATCACCGTGCCCGTCGCTGACCGCTGTGGTGTGCCGACCGACGCCGTCGCCGCTGCGATCACCGTCACCGTCGCCGCCCCTTGGGGGTGGGGCTACGTGACCGTTGGTGCGAGCGGGGCGCCACTCCCGGCGACGTCCACGCTCAACTGGTCGGCGCCACTGGAGACGCGAGCCAACGGAGCGATCGTCGCGCTCGGCGCCGGCGGCTCGATCGATCTGTCCACCTCGACGATCAGCCACGTCATCGTCGACGTCTCGGGCTACTTCGTCCCGACCACCTCGACCGATGCCGGACGATTCGTCGCGATGACGCCGCGGCGTCTGCTCGACACCCGTGACCGCAGCGACATCGGGTTGGTCCCCGACGAGACACAACGCGTGGCATTGCCCGCCGACGTGCCCTCCGATGCGACCGCCGTGTTCGTCAACCTCACGACGACGTCGTCGATCGGCTACGGCTACTTCTCGGCGTATGCAGCCGGCGCTCCTCGGCCGACCACATCGGTGCTCAACACCGACGGTGCCGGCCAGACCCGGGCGTCGGGGGTGATCGTGCCGGTCAGCGGCGCCGGGTTCGACGTGTACGCCTCGACCGGAGGACACCTGATCGTCGACATCGCCGGCTGGTTCACCGGTCCGACCGCTGCGGACTCGTCCGACGGCCTGCTGATGCTCATCGATCCGGTGCGGGTGATGGACACCCGCAGCGACGGCCGTGACCGGTTCTGGCCCGACGGATCGCAAGCGCTGGACACCACGGGCGCGACGGGTCAGGCGGCCGCGGTCGTTGCGAACGTGACGATGGCCGAGTCGGCGGGCTGGGGCTTCGTGACCGCGTTCCCCGGCCAGACCGCGAAGCCGCCGATCTCGACACTCAACGTCGACAAACCGAACCAGACCGTTGCCAACATGGCCGTCGTGCCGTCGGGGACGAGCGGGCTCTACCTGCACTCGTCGACCACGTCACACGTGATCGTCGATGTCGTCGGCTGGTTCACCGGAGCCGCAGTGACGCCGTCGCCCGATGCGCACGTGCTGTGGAACGAGCAGCCTCCCGGGCCTGACTGCTCGATGGCGCCGCCCGGGCACTCCGCGGTCGTCGACCGCGTCGCGCAGCGGATGTGGCTGTGCGACGACGGGTGGCCGGTCACCGGATGGATGCCGTTCACGGCCGGCCCGATCAACGATGCGCCCGCCGGCGAGTACCGAGTGTTCTTCAAGAGCAACCCCTGGTACGGCGGCGGGTACACGCTGTGGCACTTCACGGCGTTCACCCGCGGCGACCAGGGCGGCCGGGTCGCCTTCCACAAGTACGTCGCCATGAGCGAGAGCCAGGTCGGCACCGAAGCGTTCCGCAACGCGTCGCACGGCTGCTTCCGCATGCGAGCCGCCGACGCCGCGTTCGTCTACTCGTTCCTCGGCTACGGCGATCGGGTGCTGATCCTCAACAACGGCTGAGGCCGGATTCCTCGTCAGGGCACCTCGGCGAATAGCTTTCGGCCCCATGGACATTTCTGGAGCAAGCGCAATCGTCACGGGTGGAGCATCGGGGATCGGTGCCGCGTCGGCCCGCAAGCTGGCCGCCCTCGGCGCCAAGGTCGTCATCGCCGACCTGCAGGAGGACAAGGGCAACGAACTCGCCGACGAGATCGGCGGCGCCTTCTGCAAGGTCGACGTCACCAACACCGACGACATCGTCAACGCCGTCGAGATGGCCAAGTCGATGGGCCCGCTGCGGGTGCTCGTCAACTCCGCCGGCATCGGCTGGGCGCAGCGCACGATCGGCAAGGACGGCACGCTCGAGTCGGCCGCCAACCTCGACGCGTTCAAGAAGGTCATCGCCATCAACCTGATCGGCACGTTCGACTGCATCCGTGTCGCCGCCACGGCGATGAGCACGACCGAGCCGCTCGAGCACGGCGAGCGCGGCGCGATCGTCAACATCGCTTCGGTCGCAGCGTTCGACGGCCAGATCGGCCAGGCCAGCTACTCGGCATCGAAGGGCGGCGTCGTCGGCATGACCCTCCCGGTCGCCCGCGACCTCTCCGCTGTCGGCATCCGCGTCAACACCGTGGCACCCGGCCTCATCGACACGCCGATCTACGGCGAAGGCGAGGCGTCCGAAGCGTTCAAGGAGAACCTCCAGAAGGGCGTGCTGTTCCCGAAGCGCCTCGGCGACCCCGAGCAGCTCGCCTCGATGGTGCTCGAGTGCATCACCAACAGCTACATGAACGCCGAGTCGATTCGCGTCGACGGCGGCATCCGCATGCCGCCGAAGTGACCGAGGTCGTCCGTTCCGAGCGGGTCAGGTGAATGGCTCGACCGACCAGACCGTGACCGGTTCGGAGAAGCCCTTGAGGGTTCTCCGGCCCGCAGGCTGCAGCGCCATGTCGGGTCCGACATCGGTCGATTGGTCGGTCAGGATCTCGCCAGGGACCGCTTCGGCGGTGAGCCGCGAGGCCAGATTGACCACCGGACCGTAATAGTCGCCCAGTCTGAACAACACGTCGCCGGCGCTGACCCCGGCTCGCGGAGCAACGGAGGGATCATCGCCGGTCGTGCCGATCAGTTCGAGGGCGATCGCTGAAACGGTGCGAGCGTCGCTCGCTGCGATCATCACTTCGTCGCCGATGCTCTTGACGATCCGTCCGCCGAACCGGTGTGCCGTCTCGAACGCTCGCCGCTCGAAGTCCTCGATCACTGCGATGAGTTCGGCAGGTGACGCGAATCGTGAGAACGAGGTGAACCCGACCAGATCGACGAAACCGATCGCCAGGCGGACGACCTGTGGATCGACGATGCCGTGCTGCGCGGCGCGTTGGCGACGGACCGACGTCCACATGTGATGACGGAAGATGGTGGGCAGCATGTCTCCCAAAACGAGGACGAGGGTCGACGCGAACGCGTTCTGATTCGCCTCGGCGATGACGTCACGTGAGTCATCTCGATGCTCCACGTCCTGGACGTAGGCCGCCACCGTTGCCTCGGCCAAGCGTGAGAGTGAACTGCCCGCGACTCGCAGGATCTGTGTCCCGACCGTCTCGATGATCCCGCTCGTGTCGTGCGCAATCAGCGAAACCAGAGCGACGTCGCCGTCGCCGAAACCTGCCAGGTCGTCGACGCGGAGGCCGAGCCCCTCGTAGATCGTCCGCACCTCGTCGGGGTTGCAGCCCGCCTGACGAGCAACGTCGTCGAGCGTGAACCGCAGCCCTCCACCGAGCTGTATGTCGCCGGCGAGGCCGATCAGGTCGTCGTCGTCGAGATCGGCGAGCTGGTCGGCGGCGGCCCCCAGATCGGCCAGATGTGCCCGCAATCGTGGATCGGCCATTGCGCATGTTCGCACAGCCGAGCGGTCGCCCGTCGAGCATCCGCTCGCTGTCCCATCAGTGAGGATGAGTGAATCACGCAGATGCGGTGCGGTCGGCCCACCACAGAACGGGCGCTCATGTCGTGTAGTCGGCGTTGAATCTCACGTAGTCGTCGGAGAGGTCGCAGCCCCAGACGGTGGCGTCGGCATCGCCGGTCGACAGTGACACGTGGATGCGGACGTCGGTGCCGCGCATGTAGCCCGACAGGGCGGCGAGCGCGTCGTCGTCGAGCAGCCGCGGATACACCTCGGTGTCGCCGAAGCGGATCACCACGGCGTCCTGGTCGATGTCGGTGTCGTCGCTGCACTTGCCGATCGCCATCGCCACCCGGCCCCAGTTCGGGTCGCCACCGTGCACGGCGGTCTTGACGAGCGGCGAGTTGACGATCGCCTTCGCCACCCGCTTCGCCTGGGAGCGGTCGCTCGCGGCGTCGACGTGGACCTCGATCAGTGAGTGTGCGCCCTCGCCGTCTCGGGCGATCTGCTTGGTCAGATCGAGTGCGACGGCGTGGAGCGCTGCTTCGAACGCATCGAGGTCGACCGGCCCGGCGGCGCCCGACGCCATGATCACCGACGAGTCGCTCGTCGAGGTGTCGGTGTCGATGCTGACGCAGTTGAACGTGCGGTCGACCACACGCCGGAACACGGCCTCGAGGTCGCTGGCGGACAGCTCGGCGTCGGTGAACAGCAGCGAGATGTGGGTGGCCATGTCGGGCTCGATCATCCCGACGCCCTTGGCCATGCCGACCACCCGTGCCGTGCTTCCTGCGACGGCCGCTTCGGCGAGCTTTGCCACGGTGTCGGTGGTCATCATCCCGCGGGCCGGCCCGACCGCATCGTCGGAGCTGAGCGAGTCGGGCAGTGCGTCGATGCCGGCGCGGATCCGGTCGATGGGGTAGCGACGGCCGATCACGCCGGTCGAGGTCACCACGACGTCCGTCGGCTCGCACCCCAGCCGTGCGGCCACGCGCTGGGCCACCTCGATGGCGTCGGCGTGGCCTTGCGGCCCGGTGGCCACGTTGGCGTTCTTCGAGATCACGACGACGGCGTGAGCCTGACCGTCGGCGATCTGGGCGCGGCTGAGTGTGACGCTCGGCCCGGCGAACCGGCTCCGGGTGAACACGCCGGCCACCGGTACCGCGCGGTCGGCGGCGATGACCACGAAGTCGTCGGTGTCGTCCTTGACCCCGATGTTGGCGACGTGGCTGTGGAAGCCCTGCGGCAGACGGGTCGGCAGGCGGGTCGCCGTGGTGGTCACTGGGCCAGGCCGGTCTTGATCGACTGGAAGATCGACGCCAGTGCGCCGACCTGATCGTCGTCGAGGTGATCGAAGATGTGTCGGCGAACGCTTGCCACATGATCCGCAGCGGCGCCTTCGAGGGCGGCGAATCCGGACGGGGTCAGCGTCGCCAGCATCACCCGGCGGTCGTCGGTGGATGGTTCGCGAGTGACGAACCCGGCCTTGACCAGACCGTCGAGGCGACGCGTCAAGCCGCTCGGCGACAGCTGGAGCAGGTCGGCGAGATCACACATGCGCATCGATCGGTTCGGCGCTTCGGACAGGTACACGAACACCTGGTAGTCGCCCAGCGTCAGGTCGTGCGCAGCGAGGTCACGCTCGATCGCCGCAATGAGGTCGCCGTACGTCTCGATGTAGGTCCGCCACGCGATCATCTCGTCGGCGGTCAACCATGCTGGTGTCAGTTCGTCACCTGCCATGCCTCCAACCTACCCCTACCCCGCAATTGTTGCGATGGTCAAAGGTCCCGAGCGGACGCGCCGCGGCAGGTCAGGCGGGCTGGAAGTGGGCCACGAGCCGGTCGAGGGTCGCCTCGATCGCCTTTGCGTTGCGCTTCGGGGCGCCGGACAGCTTGAGCGCAATGGCACTGCGAGCGGGACGGAAGTCGAACTCCTCGGTGACCTCGGTGCCGCCGTCGACGGGACGCAGCCGGTACCGCCAGACGTGCTTGCCCATGTGTTGCCAGGCGATCAGCGAGGGTTCGTCGAACTCCACGACCTCGTTGGTGATCTTGTAGGGCACAGCCATCTTCATCGACATCGAGAACTTCGAACCGAGCGCCAACCGCTCGGGGGCCTCCGTGGTGCTGGAGCGCACCGATCCCGAGCCGTCGATCGTCGAATGCTGCGCCGGATCGGCGAGCAGGTCGAAGATCGCCTGGGGTTCGGCGGGCACGAACCGGATACCCCGTACCACCTTGTCGTCCTCGTCGACGCTCGAAGTGGGTGCGTTGTCGTCGGAGATTCCGTCAGCCATGGGAGACAGTCTGGCCGATCTCGGCGGCGATCGCGAGACCGCAGCGGCGGCCCGAGTACATCGCACCCTGGATCGAGGCGGTGTCGCGGTGGTCGCCGCACACGAAGCGTCCGTCGTCGAGCCGAACCCGGCGCTTGGGGTCGAACGGCGGTCGCTGGCGGGGCTGGCCGTGGGCGATGCGGTAGGTCGCCACGTGATCCCATGCGTCGACCTGGGGACCCCACCAGCCGCGCAGTTGCGAGCGGGCGTCGGCCTCGATCGTGTCGCCGTCGTGACCGGGGAGCGCCGCAACCACGAGATGCGAGCCGCTCGGTGCGTAGGTCGGCGCCACGTTGCTCATCACGGCGACGTTCAGGACCGGTCCTCGGCCGGTGCCGTCGAGCACGACGAGCTTCGAGTCGATCGGTGCGGCGGGGGCCGAGAAGTAGACGGCGCCGACCGACTTCGACTCCACCGGCGCCAGGTCGAGCAGGCTCGCAGCGACGGGACCCTCCGTGGCGACCACGACGGCCGCTGCGGCGATCGTGTTGCCGTCGACCGTGATCGAGGTCGGGGTGGTCGCCTTCACAGGAGCGTCGAGGTGCACGCAGCCGTCCGGCAACCGGTCGGCAAGCTGCTGTGGGATGGCCTGCATGCCAGCAGCGGGAACGGCGGAGTCGCCGTCGGCAAGCATGCGGAAAATGATGTCGAACATCCGGCGGCTGTCCGTGAGGTCGGGGTCGAGTTGGATGCCCCCGACGAGCGGTCGGAAGAACCGCTCGATGATCGTGTCGGAGAACCCGGCGTCGGCCAGAGCAGCGCGTGTCGTGGTGTCGTCGCCCTGCAGAAGCCGGACGGGATGCACGCCACGCAGACGGTGGCGCAACCGAGCGATGCGAGCCTTGTCGAACAGTGAACCGATCGGGGCGGTCACGGTCGACAGCGCCGTGGTCGGACGGCGGAACGGGTCGCCGACGACGGATCCCTTGCCGTTGCGCCACACGAGCGCACCCGGATCGAAGGCCTGGAGGTCGAGCGCCGCCATGTCGAGTTGGCGGTGCATCTCGGGGTAGGCGGTCAAGGCCACCTGGAAGCCGCGGTCGAGTGTGAAGCCGTCGACGCGATCGGTGCGGACCCGACCGCCGATGCCGTTGCTCGCCTCGTACAGCTGCACGGGGATTCCGGCGTCGTGGAGCGCGACGGCGCACGACAACCCGGCGAGCCCGGCCCCCACGACGGCCACCGGCTCGTCGGGTCGGGCGAGAGGTGAACTCACGTGCCGACGAGCGTCTGGAGCGCAGTGGCCAGATCGGGATGCTGGAAGCTGAACCCGCTGTCGGCGTCGAGCACGGCCGGGAGCACCCGCTGGCCGGAGAACAGCAGGTTGTCGGCGAGTTCGCCGCCGAGCAGCAGCTTCGGGCCGAACTTCGGGATCGGCAGGAACGTCGGCCGGTGCAGGACGTCGCCGAGCGTGTCGGCGAACTCGGCGTTGGTGACCGGCTTCGGGGCGGTCAGGTTGACGGCGCCGGTGGTGTCGGCGGTGAGGAGGTGGGTGATCGCCGCGACTTCGTCGTCGATCGAGATCCAGCTCTGCCACTGGTCGCCCGAGCCCATCTTGCCGCCGAGGCCGAACTTGAACAGCGGCAACTGCTTCTTGAGCGCGCCACCCTTGGCCGACAGCACGATGCCCGTGCGCAGGTGCACGACCCGCACGCCGGCGGCTTCGGCGGCACTCGTTGCCTGTTCCCACTGCACGCAGATGTCAGCGAGGAACCCGTCGCCGGGCGCCGAGGTCTCGGTGAGTTCCTCGTCGCCGCGTGCGCCGTAGATGCCGATCGCCGATCCGGACAGGAACACCGTGGGACCGTCGGTCGCGGACGCGATCGCTTCGGAGATCAGTGTGGTGCCCTTCGTGCGGCTCTCGAGCAGCTCACGCTTGTAGTCGTCGGTCCAGCGCTTGTCGCCGATGCCTGCGCCCGCGAGATGTACCACCGCGTCGATGCCGTCGAGTGCGCCCGCGTCGATGCGGCCCTCGGCCGGCGACCACGAGATGTCGGTCCCCGTCGGGTTGCTCCGGACGACTCGGACGACCTCGTGGCCGAGCGATTCGAGATGGGGCTTGAGGGCCGAGCCGATCAGGCCCGTCGATCCGGTGATGGCTACACGCATGGTTCGAGCGTAGGAGCGATTGCGCCCCTCTGCCATCTCGTGAACAACTCCACCTCTCAGAGGTGAAGTTGTTCACGAAATGGGGGTCAGGCCGCGGCGAAGGTGGCGGCGCGTTGGCGATGAAGCGCGACGAGCTGATCGATCACTGCGTCGAAGTTCTCGGCCAGTTCCTGATCGGTGACGCGTTCGATCTGCCAGCCGACGAGGCGGGCGCGCCGATCACGGGTCTTGTCGTACTGCGCATCGAGTCGGCCGCCGTGCCAGGTCACGTGGTCGATCTCGAGGGCCCACCTGATGGCCGGGTCAGCGCCGTCGGGGTGGATGACCGCGCCGTCGGCGAGGACGAGCGGGTACTGACGATGCAACACGACACCTCGCCGCTTGAGTGCCTGCAGCACGCGGAGTTCGAGCCCCGATCCGGCAGGCTTCTGCCAGTCGTCACGTGCGTCCATCACGCGTCGCACTCGGGCGCTGCCCGGGCGTCCCCTGGCCTGCAAGCGACGGGCGGTCGCCCAGAGCGTCGGCACGGTCGCGTGCTGGTCGAGCACCCATTCGGTGAGGCGTTCGAACCGTTCGTCGTCGAGGTCGCGGGCGCAGTCGAACCACGTCCGAGGCGGTGACGCCACCCGGATGCCGTCGTCGCGTTCCACCCAGTCGGTCGTATCGAGCACCTTCGAGCGACGCAGCACGATGCCGCGAGTGAGTGGTGTGCGGTCGTGGGTGACCAGCACGACGGGTCGATCGACGCGCCAGACGTGACGAAAGCTCCACAACCGTGCCGCGGCGACACCGGTGATCACGACGTCAGGATCGGCTGCGCACGCAGCAGCGCATCTCGACTCGAACGTGTCGGGTGCGGTGGCGAGTCGGTAGACGCCGTTGTGAACTCGGATGCACGTGCCCCGCTCGACGAGACGGTCGATCTCGCGTCGCGAAAACCCGTCGATGATCAGATCGGAGCGGGTGACGACTCCGTGGCGGGTGGCGATGCGCTCGGCGAGTGCGGGCGAGAAATGGGCCATGTCGACCTCCGTGAACCAGGTGGAAACGGGGGCCACATCGGGCCGAGCGGGAGCGGGTCCCAGGCCGTCACGCTAGCGATCCACCGACCCGACCACCCCACCCCCGCCATCTCGGGAACAACTTCGCCTCTCAGAGGTGAAGTTGTTCACGAATTCGGGTGGTGGGAGGGGTCCGGCGAGGGGTCAGTTCGACTCGGTGACGATCTGGGTGAGGAGTTCCTCGTCGACCGCGCCCGCCACCAGTTCGGTGGTGCCGTCGGTGTTGACGACCACGAGCGCCGGTTGGTACGAGATGCCGAACCGGTCGAACACGTCGCCCGGGTCGTCGCTGATCTGCGGGAATGTCAGACCGTGCCGGTCGATGAAGTCCTGGAACGAATCATCGCTCCCGGTCCATGCGACACCCACGAAATTGGCCTCATCCTGGAACTGCACTGCGACCTCCTCGACCGAGGGGGCTTCACGGTTGCACACGCTTCAAGTGGGCGCCCAGAACCAGAACACCGTGGGTTTGCCCTCGGCGGCAGCGGCTGCGCCGTCGAAGGTGCCACCGCCCACGAGCGGAGCGGTGAACTGCAGTGCCTGCGGCACGACGACGGCGGGCTCGGTCGGTGTCGGCTCGGCGACGGTGTCGTCGCCGCTCGTCGCCGGTGGCGCCACGGTGTCGCCGGGGGCGTCGGTGGTGGGCGCCTGCGTCGTCGGAGCGTCGGTGGAGCCGGCGGTGTCGTCGGCGACGGCCTCGGGCAGCGTCTCGTCGGCCGAATCGGAGTCGGAGCTGCACGCCGTGGCGGACAGCAGGAGCGCACAGGCCCCGATGGCGCCAGCGGCGGCGCGTCGTCGTGTCGTCTTCACCGAACCGACGGTAGCGAATCGCCGCCGGCGGCGTGCCGCACCACTCGGTGTGTTTTCCGAATGGTCACGTTCGGACGTCACCTCTGTACGTCACCTCTGGACGTGTCGGTGGGGACTCGCTGGCGCCGTCCGTAGGCTCGGGCAGCGATGAAGACGCGGACGCTGTTGCTGCTGTCGGTCGGCGTTGGGTTGATGATCCTGCTGGCGGGCGGCGTGCTGTTGCTGCAGCTCGCGAACGAGTCGGCGGCCGTCGAACCTGCCGCCGTGGGCGAGTCGGTGCAGGTGGGCGACGTCGACGTCACCGTGTTGGGCGTCGTGGCGGGCGACGGCGCCGGCGAGCGGATCTTCTCGGTCGATGTCGAACTCGGCGGCGTCGACGACGACCTGTCGGGCTTCTCGCTCGCCACCGGCGACCGTCGGCTCCAGCCGCTGACCACCGATGCGGAGGGACGCTGCACCGACATCACCGTTGCCGAACAGCGATGCAACATCGAGTTCGACGTGAGCGCCGCCGACGGATCGAATCGCGTCCTCGTGCTGCTGCGTGGCGACGAGCAACGCAACTGGGTACTGGGAGCACCATGATCTCGCGGCGTTCGGATGACGACCTGACGATCGAACGCTACGGTGAACCACGATGAGTGATCATTTCGACCTGGTGGTGATCGGTGGCGGTCCTGGCGGATATTCAGCCGCCCTCTATGGAGCCTCGGCGGGCCTGAAGGTCGCCCTGGTCGAGAAGGACGCCCTCGGTGGCACCTGCCTCAACCGTGGCTGCATCCCGGCCAAGGCGTTCCTCGAGACCGCCGCGGTCAAGCGCCACGTCGATCACTCCAGCGACTTCGGCATCGACTCCGGCGCCGATGCGACGGTCGACTTCGCCCGCACGCAAGCTCGTAAGCAGGGCATCGTCGACACGCTGGTGAAGGGCATCGCCGCCATGTGCAAGGGCCGGAAGGTCGAGGTGTTCAACGGCGTCGGAGCACTCGGCGCGAGCCGCAGCGTCAGCGTCTCGATGGCCGACGGCTCGGCGGCCACCATCACCGGCGACGCGGTGATGCTCGCTGCCGGATCCGTACCGCGCCTCATCCCGAACTTCGAGCGCGGTGGCCCGATCATGACCAGCGACGAGGTGCTCGACCTCACCACCGTGCCGCCCCGCGTGGCGGTCATCGGTGGCGGTGCCATCGGCTGCGAGTTCGCGTCCACGTTCGCCGACCTCGGCAGCGAGGTCACCATCCTCGAGGGTCTCCCGAAGATCCTCCCCGGCCTCGACGCGGACCTTGCCAAGGTCGTCGAGAAGTCGTTCAAGAAGAAGAAGATCACGATCCGCACCGGTGTGATGGTCAACGGCCACACGCCGAACGCGTTCGGCGGCACCACCGTGTCGTTCGGCGACGGCGAGTCGGTCGAGGTCGACGCCGTCGTGGTGTCGGTCGGGCGCCGTCCGTTCGCCGACCAGCTCGGCCTCGACGGCACCGGCGTCGTCGTCGACGGTCGTGGCTTCGTCGAAGTCGACGAGTACTGCCGCACCGGCGAACCCGACGTGTACGCCGTCGGCGACCTGATCGCCACGCCGCAGCTGGCGCACGTCGCGTACGCCGAGGCGATCCTGGTGGTCAAGCAGGTGCTCGGTGAGTCCCCGATGCCCGTCGCCTACGACCGGGTGCCCTGGGCGATCTACTGCCACCCCGAAGTGGCGTGGGCAGGCCCCGACGAGGAGCAGGCGCGCGCCGCCGGCCACGACGTCGTGGTCGCCAAGCACCCGTTCAAGTTCAACAGTCGGGCGATGATCCTCGGCGAGACCGAGGGCCTCGTGAAGATCATCGCCAAGAAGCGTCCCGACGGCAGTGCCGGCCAGGTGCTCGGTGTCCACATGGTGGGCCCGTGGGTCACCGAACAGCTCAGCGGTGGTTACCTGGCGGTCAACTGGGAAGCCTCCGTCGACGAGATCGCCGAGTTCCTCCAACCGCACCCGAGCCTGTCGGAGTTGTTCGGCGAGACCGTGATGACGCTCACGGGCCGCAACTTCAACGGCTAGACAGTCATCAACATCCGCAGCGACACGAGCACCGCAACCAGCACGACGACACGAGAAGAAGAGACTCCTCCCATGGCAGACGTCACCCTCCCGCAACTCGGCGAAACGGTCACCGAAGGCACCATCACGCAGTGGTTCAAGAACGTCGGCGACGCCGTCGCGGCCGACGAGCCGTTGTTCGAGGTGTCCACCGACAAGGTCGACACCGAGGTGCCGTCGCCCGTGTCCGGTGTGCTCACCGAGATCCGAGTCCAAGAGGGCGACACCGTCGATGTCGGCACCGTGATCGCCGTTGTCGGCGACGCCGATGGAGCCGCACCCGAGGCCCCTGCCGCGGCGCCGGAGCCGGCCCCGTCGCCCGAACCCGCACCCGGCGCCTGCGGCGCCCGCACCCGAACCCGCACCCGCACCTGCGGCGCCCGCAGCACCCGCACAGGAGACGCCTGCCCCGCCGCCGCCTCCCGCTCCGGCTCCCGCCGCAGCTGAGACGGCGCAGGCCGGCGACAACCGGCTGCTGTCGCCCGTGGTTCGTCGCCTCGTGAACGAACACGGCCTCGATCCCGATGCCATCGCCGGCTCGGGCCCCGGCGGCCGCATCACCCGCGACGACGTGCTCGACCACATCGACGCCACCGGCGCGAACCGCCAGGATCCGGCTGCGGCCAGCGCCCCGGCAGCACCCGCGGCCCGCGGCCCCGGCCCCGGCGGCTCCTGCGGCAACACCGCCAGCCCGTCCGACCCCCGCAGCGCCGAAGGCGTCGGCCGGCGAGCGCGACACCGTGGTGGCGCTGTCGAAGATCCGCCGCCTGACCGGCGACCACATGGTGATGAGCAAGGCGACCAGCCCGCACGCGTTCAGCGTGGTCGAGGTCGACTTCGCGAACGTCGACGTCGTGCGCACCAAGGTCAAGAACGACTGGAAGGCCACGCACGGCTTCAGCCTCACGTACCTCCCGTTCATCGCGCGTGGCGGTCATCGACGGCCTCGCCGAGTTCCCGCACCTCAACGCCAGCGTCAGCGACAACGACCTGATCGTGCACAACTTCGTCGACCTCGGCATCGCCGTCGACCTCGACTACGACGGCCTGCTCGCGCCGGTGGTGCGCGACGCCGAGACCAAGCGGCTCGCAGCGATCGCGACGGAGATCTCCGACCTGGCCGACCGGGCCCGCAACCGCAAGCTCAGCCCCGACGAGATCTCGGGTGGCACGTTCACGCTGAGCAACAACGGCTCGGCCGGGTCGGTGCTGACGATGCCGATCATCAACCAACCGCAGGTGGGAATCATCTCGACCGACGCCATCGTCCGCAAGCCGGTGGTCACCACCGGTCCCGACGGCGGCGAGGCCATTGCGATCCATCCGGTCGGCAACTTGTCGATGAGCTGGGATCATCGGGCCTTCGACGGCGCGTACGCGGCTCGGTTCCTGGCACGGGTCAAGGAGATCCTCGAGACCAAGGACTGGTCGACCGAGCTCTGACGCTCGGGTTCGTCCGCCACGCATGACCGTCGCCCCGCTGCGCGTCCGGTGGTTGGGCCGGGTGCCCTACCGCGAGGCGCTGGCGGTCCAGACGTCACTGTTCGAGCACGGCGACGGTCAGCACCTGCTGCTGCTCGAACACCCGCACGTCTTCACCCACGGCAAGCGGACCGACCTCGCCTCGAACCTGCGCTGCGAACCCGCCGCGGTCGGTGCCGAGCTGGTAGCTGTCAAGCGCGGCGGCGACATCACCTATCACGGCCCCGGCCAGCTGGTCGGCTATCCGATCGTCAACGTCGACAACCGCCTCGGCGCGTCCGACCACGTGTGCAACGTCGAGGGCCTCGTGATCGACGCGTTGGCCGAACTCGGACTGCCCAACGCCGGACGGCTCGACGGCTTCGCGGGCGTGTGGCTCGACGTCGACCATCCCGATCCGTCCGTGGTACCGCGCAAGATCTGTGCGATCGGGGTGCGGCTGGCGCACGGCCGCACGATGCACGGCTTCGCGCTGAACGTCACCACCGACATGGCGTACCTGCGCGAGCACATCGTGCCGTGCGGCATCGGCGACAAGCCGGTCACCTCGCTCGCCGAGGAGGGCATCGACGTGTCGATGCGCGAGGTGGTCGACGTGGTCGCCCGCCTCGCCGCCGAGCGGTGGGCCGACGGTGCGATCGAGCGACAGGACGTGGCGTGGAAGCACGCGGTCGACGGTCGCGATCTGTCGGCGTTCTCGCGCGGTGAGGGGCCGGGCGAGCAGGTGAAGCTGGTGTCGGATCGGGCCGCCGCTCGCCTCGAGGCCGCCGGTGTCACCCAGGGGTTGTCGATCGAGACGCGCAAGCCCGAGTGGCTTCGGCCCAAGGTCGAGCTGGGCGCCGACGTGATGTCGCTGAAGAAGACCGTGCGCGACCTCGACCTGGTCACGGTGTGCGAGGACGCCGGGTGCCCCAACCTGTCGGAGTGCTGGGCCGACGGCACGGCCACGTTCATGGTGCTCGGCGAGCGCTGCACGCGGGCGTGCGGGTTCTGCCTCGTCGACACCAACAAGCCGCTCGCGCCCGCTGCCGACGAACCGACGCGGGTCGCCGAGGCGATCGAGCGGATGGATCTCGACCACGCCGTGCTCACCATGGTGGCTCGCGACGATCTCGCCGATGGTGGCATGTCGCACGTGGCGGCCTGCGTCGAGACGATCCGCCTGCGTCGGCCCGCCACTCGCATCGAGACGTTGATCTCCGACGCCAAAGGCGACGAGGCCGCGCTCGACCTGTTGCTGGCCGTGCGGCCCGACGTGTTGAACCACAACGTCGAGACCGTCGCCCGACTGCAGCGAGCGGTGCGGCCGTCGGCCGGCTACGCCCGCTCGCTCGGCGTGCTCGCCCGAGCGAAGGCGGCGGGGCTCACCACCAAGACCGGTTTCATGGTCGGCCTCGGCGAGACCGACGACGAGATCCTGGGACTGCTCGCCGACCTCGCCGACCTGGGCGTCGACATCGTCACGATCGGGCAGTACCTCCGGCCGACGTCGCACCACCTCCCGATCGCCCGCTACGCCGACCCGGCCGAGTTCGTCCGATGGAAGCAGCTCGGCGAGTCGTACGGCATCGGTCACGTCGAGGCGAGCCCGCTCACCCGTTCGAGCTATCACGCCAAGGGCGCCGCCGAATCGGTCGCGGTGCCGGTGGGTGTCGCCGTGTCGGTGGGTGTCTCGCATGCGGCATCGTGACCCGTTGGTCGCCTGAGCAGGTCGAGTCGATCGCGCCGTCGCCTGCCGCGTTGAGCGCGGCGCGACCGCTGACGACCGTGGCGAAGTGGGGCGGTCTCGGCGCCGACGATCGGGCCGTGTGGGGGTCGTGCCGGGGGAGCGGTGCCGAGCCGTACGACACGATGGTCGACCACGTCGGTGTGGGCTCTCGGTGCACCTGCCCGAGTCGTCGCCACCCCTGCAAGCATGTGTTGGCGTTGCTGCTGCTGTGGGTGCACGGCGACGTGCCCGACTCGACGTCGCCGCCGCAGGTGGCGAGTTGGCTCGAGGCGCGCGATGCGGCCGCCGCTCGCCGGGCGCCCGACGCCGCGGCGACACCGGCGCCGTCCGGGGATGAGGCGCCCGGGGCTGAGGCGCCCGGGGACGAGGTCGCGGAGCCCCGTCCGGGCCTGGCGGGCGATGCAGTGGGCGATGCAGTGGGAGATTCGGCGGGTGAGAACGGTCCCGAGCCGGACGGCCCGGAGCCGGATCGTGATCGGGCGCGTGACGAGCGTGTCGAGCGGATGTTCGCCGGGCTGACCGAACTCGACCGGTGGCTCGACGACCGCATGCGCACCGGGCTGGCCGACCCGGCGCTCGCGAAGTACTCGACGTGGGACGAACTCGCAGCCCGGCTGGTCGACGCGCAGGCGGGCAGCCTGGCCAATCGCATCCGACGGCTGGCGGGGCTGGTGGGAGCATCGCCCGACTGGCACAGTGACGTGTTGGCCGAACTCGGGTTGCTGCATCTGCTGTCGCAGGCGGGTCGGCGGCTCGGCTCGCTGCCCGGGCCGCTCGCCGACGCCGTGGCCACCACCGTCGGGTGGCAGGTGCGTCAGGCCGACGTGCTCGGTGGGGTGCCGGACACCGACACGTGGGTGGTCGCCGCCCGCAGCGACACCCGAGAGGACCGCATCGAGGTGCGTCGTCACTGGCTGCGTGGGGCTCGCTCGGGCCGATGGGCGCTCGTGCTGTCGTTCGCCGCGTACCGCCAGAGCCTCGACACCTCGCTGACGGTCGGCACCTCGGTCCCGGCGGACCTGCACCGCTATCCGGGGCCCGCGCTGCGGGCGCTGGTCGGCGAACGCCACGGCGAGCCGATCGAGCCCGCCCGCCCGCCGGCCGTCGACGTTGCGACGGCGTGCGACGAGGTCGGCACGATGCTCGCCGCCGAGCCGTGGCTCGACCGGGTGCCCTTCACCGTCACGGCGGCGATCGCCGCGACCGGCGCAGGGTTCGCGCTGGTCGACGGCAGTGGCACGCTGCCGCTGATTGCCACGGGCCGCCCGCTGGCGATCCTGCTCGCCGTTGCGGGCGGTGGCGCTGTGGACGTCACGTGCGAGTGGACGCCGCACGGTGTGGTGCCGCTCGCCATCCACCTCGCCGACCGCTCGATCGACATCGGCCCGAGAGCCGACGACTCCTTCGTGAGCGCCGCATGACCGTCACCCCCTTCACCCCCGTCACCCCCACCACCCCCACCCCCATGACGTTTGCGTGCGGATTTTGGTGGACCGGGTCACCCGAAGTTGCGCGCAAACGTGGTTGGCGTGGTGTGGCGGGTTGGAGGGCGGGGTCGTGAAGCGTGGCGGTGGCGGTGTCGGTGGTGGAACGGTGGCGGGAGCTGGTGTCGGTGGCGATGCTCGGGACGGACCGGCGCAACCCGCCGGAGCCCGACGGGCTGATTGCCGACCTGGTCGACGACACGGTGCGATCGACGCCGTCGGAGCGGATGCTCGCCCAGGTCGCGGCGACGGTCGCCGTGCGGCGAGCGGGCGTGCTGCCGGGACCGCCTTCGCCGCCGGTTGCCGGCCCCGACGCCGACGAACGTCCGGTCTGTGTGCCCGCCGCCGCCGAGCGCTGGCACCACGTGGTGTCGTCGTGGCCCGTGCTCGAAGACGAGTGGATGCTCACGCTGCTCACCAACGGGTGGCGCGTGCCGCCCGACCTCGTGCCCGACATCCTGACCCGCCACCGCGCCGATCCGATCCGCCGAACGCGTGCCGAGTTGGCCTGTGGCCCGCTCGCCGGCTGGCTGGTCGGCCATCTCCCGGAGCTGGCCGCCAAGCAGGCGAGGGGAGCCCACCCCGATCCGTCGGCCGACGAGGTCGCCGAGCTGCCGGCGCTGCCGATTCCCCCGGATCTCGAGCCGCTGCTGCACGCCGATGGCGACGTCGTCGCACGTCAACTCGCCGGCGCGATCGACGCAGGACTCCTCGTTCACGCCCACCGGGCGGTACTGGTCAACCTCGTCGCGCGGCTACGGCCGAATGCGCTCGCTGAGGTCGCAACGGCGCTCGAAGCGGTCGACGGCACCTCGCTCGGCTTTCCGCTCGCCTCGGTGCTCGCCGACTTGGCACGCACCCGTCAACGCATGCTCGACGAGCTCGGCGCTGCCTGACGGGGGCCGTCCTCCAGGAGTTCGTCGAGTTGGCGACGCGTCCAGCCGATGTTGTCGGCGTCGCCGAGCGTTGCGTACCAGCCGAGGTGGCTGGCGCCGATCTGGAGTTCGTAGACGTGGTGACGCACGGCGATGTCGAGCGCCTGTGACGGTGCCAGCGTCGGCACGACTCGGTTCCAGAGGTCGAGTGCGCCGATGCCGTCGTGCCATCGGCCCCAGAACGTGCACCAGGCCAGGTCGTAGATCGAATCACCCCACGTCGAGCACTTCCACGAGAACACGGCGGTGACGGCGTCGGCTGCCGGTGTGACCAGGACGTTGTCATGGAGGAGGTCGGAATGGACGAGTTCGCGGCGATCGGCGCAGGCGTCGAGCATCGAGCGGATGCGCAGATCGACGGCTCGGAACGTGCGATCGGCGTCGTGGTCGGCGGCGAGGCGCTGCTGCCAACCAGCGGTGTGATGGTCTGGCCGGTCGGTGATTCCCCCGAGCAGCCAGTCGCGCCAGGCGGGTGTCGGCACGCCCGTGTCGGGCACGGTGCGCAGTGCTGCGAGCAGGTCGACGACCGCAGGTCCCAGCGTGTCGGCCTCCGTGCTGCGTCGACGTCTTCGAGGAACCGGCCGTGGTGGCGACGAGAGATGGCGAACCAGCGGCCGAAGGCCTCGCCGATCGTGAGGACCTCGGGAACCGGCAGACGGGGCGACCCGTAGCGCATCGCGAACTGGTCGTCGCGGAACCCGTCGGGCGTGTCGCCGATGCGGAGCACGTACTCGTCGCTGCCCACTCGGTAGCCGTAGGCCGCCGACCAGAATCCGCCGCCGAACGACTCGAGGTGTGTCGGCTCGGCTTCGTGGTGGGTGCGCAGGAAGTCGATCACCTCGCCGTTGGACGGCCGGTTGTCGCTCGGCCTCGTCATGGCCGAGACACCACGACGCATTCCTTGGCGGGCTCGAAGCCGACATCGAGATACAGGTGGGCGGCCCCAGGGTTGTCGGGGTCGAAGCAGATCTTGATCCGCTCGGCTCCGGCGGTGGCGAGGCGGTCGAGGCCAGAGGTGAGCACATGGCGCGCCAGACCTCGGCGTTGGTGGTGGTCCTCGGTGCGCATCGGCTCGACCAGGCCGGTGCGGGTGACGGGGTCGAACCAGAACAACCCGTAGGCGGCAGCTTCGTCGCCGTCGAGCACCACCAGGTCGAGGTCGGGTCGGTACAGCGACGTCTGCTCGAGCCGTGGTTCGACGCCGGTGCCGCCGCGCCGCACCATGTGATGCGGGTGTCCGATCGTGTCGACTCGACTGGCCGATCGATAGCCGGACGCCAGCGGGCTCACATCGGGCCGGCGGTCGGCGACGATCCACGCTTCGACTGATTCGGGCTGCTCCGAGGTGAGTCCGTGGCGAGCCAGCACCGCTCGCCTGACGTCGTCGGTGCGGTCGATCACGACGTCGACATCGTCGAAACCGCGCTCGGCGGCATGTGCCAACCCACGCTCGACGACGTGGGCGATCCACTCGGGGTCTGCGTCGGGCAGCGTGATCGGGTCGAGTCCGACGCCGTCGCCCCATGCCGTGGCGATCATCGCGGCGACGGGCTGGCCGTCGTTGTCGAGCCAGAACAGCTGAGGGACCTCGTCGGTGGAACGTGGCGTGCGCCACCACCATTGCAGATCGGCTGCCTCGAACAGCCCGATCGTCGGGTGGGCGTTGCGCACTCGTTGCAGGAGCGTCGTCGCCGCGGCGAGTGCGTCGAGGCCGACGCGGAGCGCTTCGTGGGGAGGTGGTGCAGAGGCGCTCACGGACCCAAGGTAGTCACGGTGTCATCGACGACGGTCTCGAGTTCGTCGCAGGCGGAGTGGAGGCCGTTGGCGTCGGGTCGGAGGTGGGCGAACGCACTGGTGACGCGCCGTTCGAAGTCGGTGGGTGCGTTCGGGAGCGCGGCGGTTGCCGCGATGGCGCCCTTCTCGTTGATCAGCCACCGCTTCGCATTGCCGTGAAGCGCCTGCGTCATCACGCCGGCCGCTCGGAACAGGCAACCGGCGACGAACGCGACATCGCCGCGCGGGACCGCCTTGCGGGCGTTGGCGATCGAGAACGACGACTCCCAGATCGCGCCCGACAGCGCTGCGGAGAGCGCATCGGGATACTCGGCGGTGGCGAGGCGCAGGTCGTTCAGCCGTGTCGTCCACGAGCCGATCGGGCGGCAGAGAGCGAGTTCGCCGGCGTAGGCGTGGCTCCAGAATCCGAGCGGATGGCCGGCCTGGATGGCGTTGACGTAGCGGCCGTCGCCGCAGTCGTCCCAGACTGCCGACACCCGATCGACGCTGCGGTAGATCACGTCGACGTGGACGTCGCCGATCACGAGCCACCCGCCGCCGTCGACCCACGGCCCCCACCCGCCCGGCGCGGTGAGTTGGGCGTGCACCGTGCTGTACTCGTCGGCCACCGACTGCAGTGCGGCCACATCGATGCCGTTGCCGTAGTAGATGCCGAGGTCGTAGTCCGATGTCGGCTGGTGCACACCTCGTGCGCGGCTCCCTCCGAGTGCAACGCCCTCCACGCCGATCACCTGGGCAAGGTCCTCCAGCATCCGCGGAGCGATCTCACGCAACTCACCGACGGGGTCCCCCATCGAGGCAGTCTTGCAGCACACGAGCGGAGCGCTGCGAGAGGATTCGGATCCGGCGAGAGCCGGAGTCTGCAGGTCGACCGCCACATCGAGTGGTTGCGGAAGTGACGTCTCCGATGCGGCAAGCCGTCCCGCAACTGTACGTTGAGAACTGCCCTTCAATGTACAGTTCATCCCATGGATGTCGCCGTGACAGAACTCAGAGCTCACCTCGGTCGGTGGATCGACGCTGCGCGCGACGGCAACGAGGTCGTGATCACCGATCGGGGGACGCCCGTCGCCCGAATCGTTCCGCTCGACTCCACACCGGTCCTCGAACGTCTGACCGCCGACGGCGTCATCAGTCGACCCGAGCGATCGTCCCGTCCGGTCGCCGGTGGTGGGTCACGGCCGAAGCCGAAACGACCCGTGGCCGACATCGTCAGCGAGCAGCGCGGCTGACGGTGGCCATCGTCTATTTCGATTCGAGCGCGCTCGTCAAACTCGTGCTCGACGAGACCGGATCCGACATCGCCGCAGCAGTGTGGAACGCCTGCGACGCTGCATTGTCGAGCCGGCTCGCGTATCCCGAAGTCTGCGCAGCGCTCGCAGCAGCGGGCCGCAATCACGACCTCACCGAGTCCGAAGCATCCGTTGCAGCGGACGATTGGGAGACCTTCTGGTCGTCGATGCGTCCGATCGAACTCTCGCCCGACGTCGAGAGAGCGGCCGGCGAGTTGGCTGTCCGACACCGGCTGCGCGGAGCCGACGCAGTTCATCTCGCAAGTGCGCTCGCTCTCGGTTCGCGGGAGGTCACCGTCGCGGTGTGGGACCAGCGTCTTCACGCTGGCGCCGCAGCTGCTGGACTTCGCGTGGCGCCGGCAACACTGCGCTGATGGGGAATCCGACTCGGCACGTCCGGATGACGGCGATGGGTCCGACACGAGCGTGACACCCCTCGCGCGATGAGCGAAACGGGCGCATACGACCCCTTTCGCTCATCGCGACACCAGGTTCGGCCGGACGGTGACACCCGCGTGTTTATGGTGGTCCCCATGGAGATCGCTGGGGTGGTCGAGCGGGTCGGGGTGATTGCTTCGGTACGGGCGAACACTGCGGCGACGGCCGATCTGATCGAAGCGGGCCTGGTCGCGGTCCGCGAGGTGCAGGCGTGGTGTGATGCTCAGCAGGCCGGGCTCGTCGCCCAGCTCGATGGGATCGATTCGTTCCCTGAGAAGCGCATCGCGAACGCGTCGAAGACGTCGTTGAGCAACGCCGCGAAGACCACCGAACGCTCCAAGACACTCACGACGACGCCGAAGTTGGCTGATGCGTTGGGTGACGGTGCAATCACCGGCGACCACATCGACGCCGTCACCCGCGCCGCGAAGAAACTCGACGCGTCCAAACGACCCGAGTTGTTGAAGCGAGCCAACGCGTTGGCCGAGGTCGCCAAGGCCGGCACCGTCGAGCAGTTCACCCGCCGGCTGGATCTCGAGACGAAACGGTTGCAGGACGACGACGGCTTGGATCGCCTCGCCCGGCAACGCCGCAACGTGCGAGCGCGTACCTGGGTCGATGCTGATGGCATGTGGAACCTGTCGGTCAAGTTCGACCCCGTCACCGGCGTGAAGATTGCTGCGCGGATCGACGCCATGGTCCAAGCCCTGTTCGGACAGTCCGTCCCCGATGAGTGCCCCGACGATCCGATCGAGAAACAGCGTTACCTCGCCGCTCACGCTGTCGCTCAACTCCTCCTCGACCACGCCCTCAACACCGACAACGCCGACACCGGCGACGGCACGCAACCGTCACCGCCTGCTCCACCGGTGCGACCCACGCCGGGCCGACCCGAATACGTCGTGGTCATCGACGCCGACGCCGCCGGACAGACGGGCCCGGTCGGCGAGTTCTCGATCCCCGTCGAGATTCCCGCCCGCGTCCTCGCCGCCTTGGCCGGTGACGCCGACGTTCACGCCGTTGTCGTGCGCAACGGTGTCGTGCTGCACGCCCCCGGCGAGTTGAACCTCGGCCGCACCACCCGCCTCGCCAACCGCGCCCAGCGCCGCGCGCTGCGCGGCCTCTACCGCAGCTGCGCGATCCCCGGATGCAGCGTCGCCTACGACCGCTGCAAACTGCACCACATCATCTGGTGGCGCAACCAAGGCCGCACCGACCTCGACAACCTCCTGCCGGTCTGCTCCATCCACCACGCCAAGATCCACCACGACAACTGGCACATCGAACTCGGCCCCAACCGCGAACTCACCCTCCGCCTCCCCGACGGCAGCGTCCACACCACCGGGCCGCCGAGCCGGTCCTCACGAAGTACCGCCGCCTGATGATGATCGGGCAGCAGGAACACAGCGGCGACGGGTCGGTAGCGTCACCGTCGATGAGTGTCTCGGGAGCTTCAGGTGACGTGCTGCGCCCGCACGCCGAGCACCAGTACGCCCACGAACTGGCGGCGCTCGCCGCGCTCGACGATCGCAAGCGCCCGCCCGGCTGGCAGCTGTCGCCGTGGGCGGTCGTGCGGTACCTGCTGGGCGGCGAACTGTCCGACGGCACGGTCATCTCGCCGAAGTACGTCGGCCAGCAGCGCCTCGTCGAGATCGCCGTCGCCACGCTCGCCACCGACCGGGCCCTGCTGCTGCTCGGTGTGCCCGGTACCGCCAAGACCTGGGTGAGCGAGCACCTCGCTGCAGCGATCAGCGGCGACTCCACGCTGCTCGTCCAGGGCACCGCCGGCACCACCGAGGAGACGCTGCGCTACGGCTGGAACTACGCCCGCCTCCTCGCCGAAGGCCCCAGCACGGCCGCGCTCGTGCCCGGCCCGATCTACCGGGGCATGGAGCGCGGCGCCATCGTGCGCGTCGAGGAACTCACCCGCATGCCGCCCGAGGTGCAGGATGCCCTCGTCACCGTGCTGTCCGAGAAGGTGCTGCCGGTCCCGGAGCTCGACACCGAGATCGCTGCGATCCGCGGGTTCAACGTCATCGCCACGGCGAACGACCGCGACCGCGGCGTCAACGACCTCTCCAGCGCGCTGCGCCGCCGCTTCAACACCGTCGTACTGCCGCTGCCGGCGACCATCGACGAGGAGATCGCCATCGTCAGTCGCCGCGTCGGCGAACTCGGCGTCGCCCTTGCGCTGCCCGACGTACCAGCGGCAGCCGACGAGATCCGGCGCGTCGTCACCGTGTTCCGCGAGCTGCGCTCCGGGCTCACCGAAGACGAACGCAACAGCGTCAAGATCCCCACCGGCACCCTGTCGACGGCCGAGGCGATCTCGGTCGTCACCAACGGCCTGGCGCTCGCCGCCCACTTCGGCGACGGCGAACTGCGCTCGAGCGACGTCGCCGCCGGCATCATCGGCGCCGTCGTCAGCGACCCGGTCCACGACGCCGTTGCCTGGCGCGAGTACCTCGAAGCCGTCGTGCGTGAACGTCCCGGCTGGGACGACTTCTACGACGCCTGCCGCTCGCTCGACACGTGAGCGTCCACCTGCTCGGCATCCGCCATCACGGACCCGGCTCGGCACGATCGGTCCTGCGAGCGCTCGACGAACTGCACCCCGACATCGTGCTCGTCGAAGCGCCCGCCGACGTCGACGCCGCCCTGCGATGGGTCGGCGAACCTGGGCTCGTCCCCCCGGTCGCCCTGCTCACGTACGTGCCGGCCGAACCCGGACGGGCGGCGTTCGCTCCCTTCGCCACGTTCAGCCCCGAATGGCAGGCGATCGCCTGGGCCAACGCCCACGACGTCGAGGTCCACGCGATCGACCTGCCACTGGCCGTCACGCTCGCCGCGCCCGGCGACGACGAGACGTCGCTGGTGGCCGAGTCGGCGCCGCCCGACCCGCTGCGCGAGCTGGCCGCCGCTGCGGGCGACCCGGACCCCGAACGCTGGTGGGAGGACGTCATCGAACACCGCGGCGACGGCGCCCCGGCCTTCGACGCCGTCGCCGACGCGATGGCCGCAGCCCGTGACGGCTTCGTGCCCACCCGGCGGGAACTGCAACGCGAAGCTCACATGCGCCGAGCCATCCGCGCCGCCCGCCGCAGCGGCCACGATCAGATCGTCGTCGTGTGCGGTGCCTGGCACGTTCCCGCGCTCGACCTCGACGCCCCCGACACGCCCAACGTCTCCACCGACACCGCCACCCTGCGCGGCCTGCCGAAGGTCAAGACCGCCGTGGCGTGGGTGCCGTGGACCCACCGACGACTCGCCGCGGGTTCCGGCTACGCGGCAGGCGTCGACAGCCCCGGCTGGTACCGCCACGTCTTCGACCATCCGGGCAGCGACGGCGTCGCCCGCTTCTTCGTCGACGCTGCGCGTCTCGTGCGCGAGCGCGGCGGGTCGGCGTCACCGGACCACCTGATCGCCGGCACCAGGCTCGCCGAGTCGCTCGCAGCGATGCGGGGGCGGCCTCGCGTCGGGCTGTCCGAGGTGCTCGACGCCGCCGACGCGGTGATGGGCGGCCTCGACCTGGTGCGGCGCGAACTGGTGGTCGGCGACGAACTCGGCACCGTCCCCGAAGCAGCGCCCCAGGTCCCGCTGGCCCGCGACGTCGCGAAGGCCCAGAAGTCGGCACGGCTTGCACCCCGTGCGGAAACGACCGTGGTCGAGGTCGACCTGCGCACGCCGACCGGCCTGCGCAAGTCGCATCTCCTGCACCGGCTCGTCGCGCTCGGCGTGCCGTGGGGTGCAGTCGTCGACGGCCGAGGGTCCTCCGGCACGTTCCGTGAGACGTGGGAGGTCCGCTGGGATCCCGAGCTGTCGGTGCGCCTGATCGAACGCGCCGGCTACGGCACCACCCTCGAGACGGCAGCGACCGCCCGGCTGCTCGAGCGGGCCGCCGCGTCGTCGGGCATCGTCGAGCTGGTCGGCATCATCACCTCCGCCCTGTTCGCCGATCTCGCGCAGGCGGTCGAGCCGACCGTGCACCGCCTCGCCAGCCGGGCAGCGACCGACCCCGATGTCGGCCGGCTCCTCGATGCGTTGCCGCCGCTCGCCCAGGCGCTGCGCTACGGCGACGTCCGCTCGACCGACGCCGGTGCGCTGCGCGAGGTCGTCGACGGCATCGTCGTGCGCATTCTCGCCGGTGTGGTTGCGTCCGCGCATTCGCTCGACGACGACGGCGCCGCCGTACTCGTCGAACGCCTCGCCGGCCTCCAAGGCGCGCTCGCCGTGCTCGACCATCCCGCCCGCCGCCACGGCCTGCCGATCGTGCTCGTCGAACTCGCCACCGGTGCCGGCCACGGGCTCGTGCACGGTCGGGCCACCCGGCTGCTGCACGACGCCGGCGTGTGGTCCGTCGCCGCAGTGCAGCGTCGCCTGTCGCAGGCGCTGTCGGCAGGCACGCCACCGGCGACCGGCGCCGCGTTCGTCGAAGGGTTCCTCGCCGGGTCCGGCTCGGTGCTGATCCACGACGCCGACCTCCTCGCCGTGCTCGACGGCTGGGTGGCGTCGCTGCGACCCGACGCGTTCGACGCCGTCATCGCCCTGTTGCGCCGCACGTTCGGAGCCTTCGAGGCCGCCGAGCGCCGCCAGCTGATGCGGCTGCTGATGGGCATGGGCGTCGAACGCTCCGACGGCTTCGGCGGCGACGTCGACCCTGCCCGTGCCGCTGCGGCGTTGGCCACGGTGCGCCACCTGCTCGGCGTGGGGGTGCCATGAGCCCGATCGCCCCGACGGTGTCCGAATCCGAGCGCCGTCGCCGGTGGCGTCTCCTGCTCGGCGCCGCCGTCGACGACGTCTGGACCGAGGCCGAGACCCGTACCGAGATCGGCGCAGCGCTCGACGACCGGGGGGACGTCGGTGCCGGCGACGATCACGCAGCACCGTCGGCTCGCCCCGCATCCGGCGTCGGCCTGCACGGCGACGACCGCCGTATCGACGCCGCGCTCGGCGCGTTGTACGACCGGGGCGAGCAGGGCGCGAGGGGAACCAACCGCGCCGGCGGGCTGAGTCGCTCGAAGCCGTCGGTGATGCGATGGCTCGGCGACATCCGCAGGTACTTCCCGACGCCGGTGGTCCAGATCCTCCAGCGTGATGCCGTCGACCGGCTCGACCTGCGCCAACTCCTGCTGGAACCCGAACTGCTCCAGGGTGTCGAGCCCGACATCCACCTGGTCACTCTGCTCGTCGAACTCAACCGTCACCTCCCCGACGAGACCCGCGCCACCGCTCGCCAGGTCATCGCGCAGGTCCTCGCCGACCTCGAACGTCGCCTCGCCGACCACACCCGCCAGGCGGTGCGCGGTGCGCTGTCGCGCTCGGCGCGTACCCGTCGGCCTCGGCCCGGCGACATCGACTGGTCGACCACGATCGCCGCGAACCTGCGGCACTGGATCCCCGAGCACCGCACCGTCGTCCCCGAGCGACTCGTCGGCCACGGCCGTCGCCAGCGCAGCCTCGCCCGCGACGTGATCATCGCCGTCGATCAGTCCGGCTCGATGGCCGACAGCGTCGTGTACGCCTCGCTGTTCGGCGGCGTGCTCGCGCAACTCCCGGCGCTGCGGACGTCGTTCGTGGCCTTCGACACGGCAGTCACCGACCTGACCCCCTTTCTTCACGATCCCGTCGAGGTGCTGTTCGGTGTGCAGCTCGGCGGCGGCACCGACATCGCCAACGCACTCACCTACTGCCAACGGCTCATCGAGCGGCCCCGCGAGACGGTGCTGTTCCTCGTGAGCGACCTCTACGAAGGAGGCAACGCCGAGGTGATGCGGCGACGCGTCGGCGAGCTCGTCGACTCCGGCGTCCAGGTGATCGTGCTGCTCGCTCTCAGCGACGAAGGGACCCCGGCCCACGACCACGACCATGCCGCGGCGCTCGTAGCGCTCGGGGCGACGGTGCTGTCGTCGACGCCCGACGAGTTCCCGGCGGTGCTCGCCGACGCGCTGCGCTGAGCGCCCGCTCCTGCCTCTGCCGGCTCCTGCTGACCCGGTCCGACCCGTCCGGGGCAGACGAAATCTTGACCGGCGGCGGTTGGCGGGTGACGAATCGGTCCAGGTCAGCGCCGGTACCGTGGCGTGTCATGTCCGGACACCGCCGACGAGCTCCACGGGCAGCCAGCGCGTTGGTGATCGTCGTGTCGACCGCAGTCCTCGCCGCCGGGTGCAGTTGGATCAGCTCCGATGACCCCTCGACCGTCGAGATGCGCCCCGTTCCGACAGTTCCTCCGACGCCTGCGCCGGGCGAGGAGATCGCTGTGACCCCGCCGAACCCGACCGGCCCGGTCACCACCGAGGTCATCGGCGACCCACGACCGGATCCCGACACCCAGGCTCCGCTGCCTCCACTGCCCGAGATCCCGGCGTTCGACGCCTGCGAACGCCTCGCCGAGGTCGGGGCCGTCGAACAGCTCGCTGAGGCCGTTGGTGGCGTTGCGGTGACGACCGAGTCGATCGGCGAGCGCAGTTGCCGTTTCGCGCTCGGGGTCCGGTGTGGCCGAGGTGCACTACCTGTCCGAAGACGTCATCGGGTCCGACTGGTTCCGTCGCGACGGGATCGAACCCGTCGGCGATGTCGGCGCGGACGCCGTCGGGATCGCGGTCTTCGCCGCGCCGGGAGCCGACTCCGAGGCCGGCTACACGATTGCGGTCGTGAGCCGTCGGGAGGGCGCAGTGATCGCCGTGCGGGGCACCGCCGAAGATCGCGCCGTGGCCGTTCAGCTCGCGAACATCTTCGAAGCATCGACCTGAGCCAGCTCGCACGAGGCTCGGAGGGCGTGCAGATGGGGTCGCGGGACCGCTCGGGGCGCTAGCGTTCGGTCACCATGGGTCAGTTGGTCGCCGTCACCGAGAAGCAGAGTTCGACACGCGGGGTCGTGCGCTTCGAGATCAATCGCAGTTTGTCCGGGATGGGCCACGAGCACTTCGCCTCGGTCGCCGATGCCTGGGGCAACACGCCGTCCGACGAACTGGCTCGGCGCATGTTCGCCACCGGGCAGGTCGGTGCGGTTCACGTGTACGGCAACATCATCACCGTCGACCTGATCAAGGGCCACGACTCCGGCGGGCTCGCCGACATCGTGCGCGAGCTGTATCAGTACTGGAAGCCGGGCGTCGAGCCGCCGAGTTTCGAAGACCTCCAACCCGACGAACCCGAAGCGGCCCCGTCCGGGGGCGGCGGTGGTGACGGCGCCGCCGAGCTGTCCGAGGCCGCCAAGCGCGTGCCGTCGCATCTGCTCGAGCGTGGACGTCTGGCGCGCGAGCGCTGGAACGCCAAGCAGGGCTGACATCGGTTCGATCTCCTGCGGCTGGTGTCACATCCCGAGCAGGGTTGGGCGCGCCGGGGTGCACTGGCTCTAGCGTCGGACCGCCAGTGAAGGCTGGGGACCTTTCATGACCGATGCCGTACTCACGTTGCAGGAAGTCGCCGACGAGCTCGGCGTCCACTACATGACCGCGTACCGGTACGTGCGCCTCGGTGTGATGGATGCAGCGAAGTCCGGCGGGGTCTGGCAGGTGCAGCGCTCGGCGCTCGACCGGTTCCGGGTGCAGGCCGCCGAGGCGTCGACGGCGACCGGCCCGTCGGGCAAGGGCGGCGCCCGCAATCGCAAGGCGCCGTGGGCGGCCCGGCTCGAATCGCGGCTGGTGGCGGGTGACGCACCGGGCAGCTGGAGTGTGATCGAAGCCGCAATGTCCGCGGGCGCCGAACTCGACGAGATCTACCTCGACGTGTTGACGCCGGCGATGGTGAGCATCGGCGAGCGGTGGGCGGCGGGTGAACTCGACATCTCGGTCGAGCATCGGGCGACCGGGATCGCGATGCGGATCGTCGGTCGGATCGGTCCCCGCTTCACCCGGCGTGGTCGCGCTCGCGGGGTGGTGGCCCTCGGCGCTCCCACCGGGGAGTTCCATGCGCTGCCGGTGGCGATGCTGGGCGACCTGTTGCGGTTGCGTGGGTGGGAGGTGTCGGACTTCGGTGTCGACGTGCCGAGCGAGTCGATCGCCCACGTGATCCGTGAGACCAACGATCTGTTGGCGGTCGGGCTGTCGGCGATGTCGTCCGACAACCTGCCGGCGCTGGCCGATGCATGCGCTGTGGCCCGAGCCGCCGACCCCGACGTCCTGGTGGTGGTCGGCGGCCATGCGGTGCGTGACGACGAGCATGCCGTGGCGCTCGGCGCCCATGCCCGCGCCGCCGGCGGCGACGAGATGCACGATCTCCTGACCGCACACGCCGCCAGCCACTGACCAGCAGCTGCCCATCATCGTTGCGCATCTCGCGGTGGAAGTACGAACACATGTTCGATACCATGCCGCGATGGAACTCGCTGTCGAACTCCCGAGCGGACTCTCGGCACTCGCCGAGCGTGTGGCGCCCCTCGCGCTGGCAGGCGACCGCACGCTGCCCGTGGCCGAGGCGTTCGCCGAACTCTTCCCCGAGCGTGGCCTGGTCAGAGGCCGCACGCTTGCTTGCACCGGCCCGGCGGCCACGTCGCTCGCACTGGCCCTGGCAGCACCCGCGGTGGCCGCGGGGTCGTGGCTGGCGACGATCGACGTTCCCACGATCGGCCTCGACGCCGCCAGCGAGTTCGGCATCGCACTCGAACGGGTGGTCGCCGTACGCGCCGAGGCAGCCCGTTGGCCCGACGTCGTCGCCGCAGCCGCCGACGGCTTCGACCTCCTGATCGCCAGGGTTCCGCCCGACGCGTCGGCGTCGGCAATGCGCAAGGTCGCCACCCGCCTGCGTCAGCGCGACGTCGTCATGTTGGTGCTCGGCGACCCGGGCCCGTTGTCGTGCGACGGGGTGCTCGATGCCGGCAAGGGCGAATGGGTCGGTCTCGGCGACGGCCACGGCCACCTCCAACAGCGCCGGCTCGTCGTCGAGGCATCGGGACGCCGTCTGCACGGGCGCCGTCACTGTCGACTCGCGCTGCCGGGCTGAGGTCGTCGTGTCTCGTTCGTCCACGGCGGAGCTGCCGCCGCGGATCGTGTCGATCTGGTTTCCCGACTGGCCGGTGACCGCTGCCGGCTTCGGTGCCGACGAGGCAGCCGCCGTGATGGGGGCCAACCGGGTGATCGCCCGCACGGCCGCCGCTGCCGCTGACGGTGTGGTGATCGGCCAGCGACGCCGCCAGGCCCAACGGCGCTGTCCGCACCTCACACTGGTCGATCGCGACGGCGACCGTGACGCCCGCGAATTCGAGCCGGTCGTGCGGGCCGTCGCCGAACTCTCCCCGCGTCTCGACGTGATCGAGCCCGGCTGGATCAGCCTGCTGGCGCGTGGCCCCGCCCGATACTTCGGCGGGGATCAGGCGCTCACCGACCGGCTCGCCGAGTCCGTGACCGGTTGCTTGAGCGGGGGCTCGGTCGAGGCGACCGGTGTCAACGCCGGTGCCGGCGCCGGGATCGGGGTCGCCGACGGTCGCTTCGCGTCGAGCGTCGCCGCGCGGCTGGCGGCGCGTCGGGACGCCGCCGTCATCGTCGAGCCCGGTGCGTCACCGGCGTTCTGCGCCGACCTTCCGATCGGCTGGCTGCAGACGCTCGGCGAGTGCGACGCCGAACTGGTCGAGCTCTTCGGCCGACTCGGTCTGCGTCGCCTGGGCGATCTCGCTGCACTCTCGGCGGTCGACGTGCTCGGTCGGTTCGGTCATCCCGGGGTCCACGCTCACCGGTTGGCGTCGGGTGCCGACGTCCGCCCCACGAGCACCACCGACCCGGCGCCGGAGCGACGCCTCGATCATGTCCTCGACGATCCCGCCGCGCAGTCGAGCGCGGTGGTGTTCATCGCCAAGCAACTCGCCGACGAGCTGGCCGGAACGCTCGCCGCCGACGGTCGGGTGTGCACCCGGCTGGTCGTGGTGCTCGAATCCGAGCACGGGGAACGATCCGAGCGTTCGTGGTACCGATCGGCCGGACTGTCCGCTGCGGCGATGGTCGAGCGGGTGCGCTGGCAACTCGATGCCTGGATCGACCTGCCGCGGGGGAGCGAGCAGGAACTCACGGGTGGCGTCGTGCTCGTCCGGCTGGTCCCCGACGAGGTGCGCGCCGACGACGGCATGCAGCTCGGACTGTGGGGTGGCCAGTCCGAGGCCGACCGGCAGGCGGCGCGGGCGATCGCCCGGTTGACCACGCTCACCTCCGACGATGCGGTCACGGTGCCCGTCTGGCACGGCGGTCGGCTTCCCGCCGACCGCTACCGGTGGGTGTCAGCTGCCACGGTCGATCTCGATCAGCGGGTGCGGGCGGTGTCGGCAGCCGGCACGGGTAGTGGCCCCACTGGTCCGTGGCCCGGCACGTTGCCGTCACCGTCGCCGGCCACGGTGTTCGCCGAGCCCCATCCCGCCGAACTGCTCGACGAGCACGCCGACGCGGTGCGGGTGAGCGCTCGCGGCATGCTGTCGGGTCGCCCGGCGACCCTGCTGCTGTTGACCGGCGACGAGGCGACGGGCTGGCAGCGTGGGCGTCCACGGCGCGTCGTTGCCTGGGCGGGGCCGTGGCCGGTCGAGGAACGTTGGTGGGAGCCGGGCCGGCAGCGACGGCTGGCGCGCTTCCAGGTGGTCACCGACGACGGCGACGGGTTCCTGATCGTCGCCGAACACCGGCGATGGTGGATCAGCGCCCGCTACGACTGACGGCGCAGCGTTGCGGTCGCGGTCGTCGCTCAGACGACGGCGGCGAGGCCGAAGGGATGCGAGATGTCGAGCTGATCGGTCACGTCGTTGGCGAGGCGGAAACCGACGCCGCGTACGGTGTGGATCACCTTGATCTCCGGTGCGGCCTTGTCGAGCTTGCGGCGCAGGTTCGACAGGTGCACGTCGACGACGTGGTTGTCGCCCACCCAGGTCGGACCCCACACGGCGTCGAGCAGGTCTTCGCGGGTGCACACCTCGGTCGGGCGACGGCAGAGCTGTTCGAGCAACGAGAACTCGATACGGGTCGTTGCGACCTCTTCGTCCTCGACGCGGACCTCGCGGCGGCCGAGGTCGATGGTGAGTGGGCCGAGGTTGAGCACCGAGGCGATGGCGCTGTCGGGGCGGCCCTGCATCTGGCGGGGACGGCGCAGCAGCGCGTGGCAGCGAGCCGACAGTTCCTCGGGCGAGACCGGCACGGACACCGCATCGTCGGCGCCGGAGTGCAGCATGGCGGCTCGGGCACGGTGCGCGCCTTCGTCGGTGATGCACAGCAGATACTGCTCGCTCGAGTCGCGGAGACGCTCGTGCAGCGGGCGGCCGTCGGGGGCCCGGAGGTTGGAGCAGACGATCAGTACGTCGGGAGAGAACGACTCGGCGAGCATGATCGCAGCGTCGGCGTCGGTCGGAGCGCTCACACTGAATCCGGCCGAGCGGAGACCCGCCACGCTGATCCGGCGAAGATCCGGATCGTCGACCGCAATCAGGATGCGAGGTGCGATGTTGATGTCGTTGTCCATTGTGAGAGTTCCCGCCAGTTCCGCCACGAAGGGGTGGTAGTGAGTCGTGTGCCTGATGAGGTATCGGCAGGAACCTGACGAACTCAAGAAGAAATCGAAAAGAAATCACACCGATGTGATTTGCGGTCGTGCTGCTACATCTGTGGGATGCATGGCGATGGGCTCCATCAGCGGATTCGAGCCGATGTGGCCGCCCGTCGACCGGTCGATGTACGCGAGGAGCACTCCGTCGAGCGGTTCCTGGTGGCGTTCGATGCGTTGGCTGCTCCGCTCGACCAGGAATCCGACCCGATCCACGTGACCGGGTCGGGCATCGTCGTCGGGCCGCGCGGTGTGGTGCTGCTCGAACACAAGCGACTCGGGATCTGGTTGCAGCCCGGTGGGCACCTCGATCCCGATGAGACCCCGTGGGATGCAGCGCTGCGCGAGAGTCGCGAGGAGACGGGCCTGGCGGTGTCGTTCGCCGGCCCGGTCGACGATGCCGGGGTCCCGGAGCTGATCCACGTCGACGTCCACGAGGGTGGGCGGGGTCACACCCATCTCGACCTGCGCTACCTGATCGACGGCGGCGACGCCGACCCGGATCCACCCGAGGGCGAGAGCCAGCAGATCGACTGGTTCGGCTGGGAGGCGGCCATCGATCGAGCCGACCCCGGCCTGCGCGGCATCCTCGAGTCCCTGCAACCCTGACTCACCGACATCCCCGCCGCACGCCCCGCCTCGACGCCCCCGAAACGTGCACGTTTCTGCTCGCTGGGCGCACGTTTCGCTGCATTTTCGGGATGGGCGGTGGGTGTGGGGGTGGGTGTGGGGGATGGTGAAGTGGGGTTGCGGAAGTGCGAACACATGTTCGATACTGGGGGAGTGGGGTTCAACAACCCGTCGTGGACGTGGACTGAACTCGAGGCGACGCTCTCGGGCACGACCGGACGGGACGGGCGCGCCCCGGGCAGTCCGTCGTGGAACTCGGGCGGTGACGGGCCGGCCTGGAGTCGCAAGCGTCAGCCGTTCGAGGCGCCCGACCGATCTCGACGCCGTCGACTCGGCTCGGCTTCGCGCCGACCGTGCCGTACGCCGAGTTGCACTGCCACTCGAACTTCTCGTTCCTCGATGGGGCGTCGCATCCCGAGGAGCTGGCGACCGAGGCGGCTCGGCTCGGACTGGAGGCGTTGGCGATCACGGATCACGACGGTTTCTACGGTGTGGTCCGCTTCGCCGAGGCGGCCAAGGCGGTCGGCCTCCCGACCGTGTTCGGCACCGAGATCACGCTCACCGCACAGGATGGGCGGGTGGCCCGGTCCGAGGCCGACACGCTCCACCAGGTCGACACCGGCATGGTGCCCGATTCGCACGCGCCCGATCCGTCCGGCACGCACCTGCTCGTGCTCGCCGACGGTCCGTCCGGCTACGCCCGGTTGTCGCGAGCGCTGAGCAACGGGCACCTTGCGGGCGAGAAGGGGGCACCGCAGTTCACGTTCGGCGACGTCGCCGACACCGTCGCCGGTCACGGCTGGGTGCTCACCGGCTGCCGGAAGGGAGCGGTCCCCGCCGCATTGGTCGCCGACGGCCCAGCGGTGGCGCGCCGAGAGTTGCTCCGACTGGTCGACGCATTCGGACGTGACCGGGTGCTGGTCGAGCTGTGGGACCACGGCGATCCGCTCGACTCGGCCCGCAACGATGCCCTGGCCGAACTCGCCCACCGTGAGCGCGTCGAGTGCGTGGCCACCAACAACGTCCACTACGCCACCCCGGCGCAACGCCGGCTGGCGACAGCGCTCGCCGCCGTGCGGTCGCGTCGCAGCCTCGACCAGGTCGACCCGTGGCTGCCTGCCGCCGCCGGTGCGCACCTCCGCTCGGGCGCCGAGCAAGCCAAGCGATTCCGGCGATATCCCGGCGTGATCGAGCGGGCCGCCGAGATCGGTCGGGCGGCGGCGTTCGACCTGTCGTTGGTCGCCCCGAAGCTTCCGCCGTTCCCGTGTCCGGCCGGCTTGACCGAGATGCAATTCCTGCGCCAGGTGACCGAGGAGGGTGCCCGACGACGCTACGGCGAACGCCCGGTGCACGCCGAGGACCTGTCGTTGCGGGCCCGAGCGTGGAAGACGATCGACCACGAACTCGCCTTGATCGAACAGCTCGACTTCGCCGGCTACTTCCTGATCGTGTGGGACATCGTCGAGTTCTGTCGCCGCTCGAACATCTTCTGCCAAGGGCGAGGGAGCGCTGCGAACTCGGCGGTCTGTTACGCGATCGGCGTCACCGCAGCCGATGCGGTGTCGCTCGGCCTGCTGTTCGAGCGGTTCCTGTCGCCCGAGCGTGACGGTCCGCCCGACATCGACGTCGACATCGAAAGCGACCGGCGCGAGGAGGTGATCCAGTACGTCTACGAGCGCTACGGCCGACACCACACCGCCCAGGTGGCCAACGTGATCACGTACCGGGCGCGTTCGGCGGTGCGCGACATGGCCAAGGCGCTCGGGTTCGAACCGGGCCAGCAGGATGCGTGGTCGAAGCAGGTCGACGGCTGGGGCGGTGTGGCGTCGACCGCAGCGCAGCCCGACTGCTCGATCCCCGAACCGGTGCTGGAGCTGGCGTTGGAGGTCGAGGACGCGCCGCGGCATCTCGGCATCCATTCCGGTGGCATGGTGATCTGCGACCGGCCGGTGATCGAGGTGTGTCCGGTCGAGTGGGCCCGGATGGACAAACGGTCGGTGCTGCAGTGGGACAAGGACGACTGCGCCCGCACCGGTCTCGTCAAGTTCGACCTGCTCGGCCTCGGGATGTTGTCGGCGCTGCACTACGCCGTCGACCTCGTCCGTGAGCACCGTGGCTACGAGATCGACCTCGCGACCATCCCGCAGGACGACGACGTGTACGGGATGTTGTGCCGCGCCGACACCGTCGGGGTGTTCCAGATCGAGTCGCGGGCCCAGATGGCGACGCTGCCACGGCTCAAGCCCCGCCGGTTCTACGACCTGGTCGTCGAGGTGGCGTTGATCCGGCCCGGGCCGATCCAGGGCGGTTCGGTGCACCCGTACATCCGGCGGCGCAACGGTCTCGAGCCGATCACCTACCTGCATCCGTTGCTGGAGAACTCACTCGGCAAGACGCTCGGGGTGCCGCTGTTCCAGGAGCAGCTGATGCAGATGGCGATCGACGTCGCCGGGTTCAGCCCCGCCGAGTCCGACGAGCTCCGACAGGCGATGGGGTCGAAACGTTCGGCCCGACGGATGGAGCAGCTCAAGGAGCGGCTCTACGCCGGCATGGCCGAGCGGGGGATCACCGGCGACGTTGCCGACGAGCTGTTCATGAAGATGAAGGCGTTCGCGAACTACGGCTTCCCCGAATCGCACTCGGTGAGCTTCGCCTACCTCGTCTACGCGTCGTCGTGGATCAAGTACCACGAACCCGCCGCGTTCTGTGCGGCGCTGCTCAACGCGCAGCCGATGGGGTTCTGGTCGCCGCACACGCTGGTGCGCGACGCCCGCCGCCACGGCGTGGTCGTTCACACGCCCGACCTGAACGCGTCGCTGGCAGGAGCGACGTTGGAGCCGTGTGAAGCATCCGAAGGCGGTGTCGCCGTACGGCTGGGGATCGGGTCGGTGCGCGGCATCGGCTCGGAGCTGGCCGACGAGATCGAGACGACCCGCAAGGCGGACGGACTGTTCGCCGACACCGAGGACCTCGTGCGGCGGGTGCCGTCGCTGACGCTTGCACAGCTGGAGGCGATGGCGACCGGCGGGCTGTTCGGTGAGTGCTTCGGCCTCGACCGTCGTGAGGCGCTCTGGACCGTCGGGGCGACGGCGCAGTCGCGGCCGGGGCGGCTGCCGGGGGTCGTCACGGGGGAGGAGGCGCCGCGTCTGCCGGGGATGACCCCGGTGGAGGAGGCGGTTGCCGATCTGTGGGCGACCGGTGTGTCGCCCGACGGTCACCCGACGGTCTTCGTTCGTGAGGAGTTGACACGTCTGGGTGTGCTGACCTCTGCGCAGCTGTGGGATCCCGAACCGGGTTCGATCGTCCAGGTCGCCGGTGTGGTGACCCACCGCCAGCGCCCGATGACTGCGCAGGGGGTCACGTTCCTCAACCTGGAGGACGAGACCGGCCTGATCAACGTCGTGGTGTCGAAGGGCTGCTGGGCGAGGTTCCGCAAGGTCGCGAGAGAAGCCCCGGCGATGCTGATCCGCGGACGCCTGGAGCGCAGCGAGGGCGTCGTCAACATCGTCGCCGAGCATCTTGCCCCGCTGCCGATGCCTGCCAGCAACAGCGTCCAGTCCCGCGACTTCCGCTGACCGGGTGACCGTGGTCAGGCGTCGCTCGTCCGGGCGGCGCGACGGGTGCTCGCCAGCTCGATCGGCTCAGCCGTCAGGCTCAACGCCCAGACGAACTTGGCGATCGTCGGGCTCACGAACGCCACCGGGATCGACGCCGTGAAGCACACCAGCGGCACCCACACGTCGTAGCCGCCGACCCGGCCCGCTCCGTCACGTCGCAGCCCGCGGCGGTCGGCCGCCACCTCGACCAGCAGCAGGCAGGCGATCAGCGCCGCGATGTTGGCGGCGTACAGCACGGTGGCCAGCGTCTCGCCGCCGTAGCGGCCGAGGAGGTCGCTCGTGAACGGCAGGGTGGCGATCAGGGCGAGGAACGCGAAGTTGGCGGCGGTGACGGCGGCGTCGGCGCCGACGATCTCGTCGAAGACCTCGTCGTGGTAGTGCCACTGGAAGGCGATCACCACGAAGCTCAGCAGCCAGGCGAACATCTCCGTTCCGAGGTCGCCGACGGCGTCGCTCAACGACTGCCCGGCGCGCAGCGCCGGCACGGCCACGTTGAGCACCAGCAGCGTGATCGAGAATGCGATCACCGCATTCGACAGCTCGATCAGGCGGCGCCGCCGCCGGGCCGCACGGTCCATGTCGGACGTCTCGCTCACGTCGGTCATGGTCGGAGGGTAGTGATCGATGCACCAGCAGGGTCCCGCCTCGCTGGGATCAACGGGGTGACGGACCTGAGCCGCAGAGGGGTCAGACCGGCGAGGTGGCGCACGGTTGCGTCGCGGCAGTGGCGGCGAGCAGACGAGCGAGCTCGCGCCACCGGCGCTGCCGGTAGCGGTAGAAGACGTGCGCGAATGCCACGACCACCGGGGTCAGGATCCCTGCGTCGATGTCGATGCGGTCGGTGTACCGGCACGACGTCTCGTCGATCGGTGCCACGATCAACTCGTGTCGCCACGTGCGGACCAGACCACCGTGTTCGTCGGAGATGAGCACGTGGGCGTCGTGGTCGATCGAGACCACGTCGAGGTGGTGACGGGAGAACGGCAACACGCCGAGCAGGAACGTCCATCCCTCGACGTGGTCGCCGACCCGCCACGGGCGATCGAAGCGCTCGGCGGCGGGGTACCGCAGCATGCCGCGGGCGACGTGGACGAACGCCTGCGGGGTGTTGACGGCGCGCCAGACGGTGTCCGCAGGGGCGTCGAGTTCTGTGTGCACGGTGACGGTACGCATGTCGCCAGTATGCGAGTATTGCTCGTGTTCGACAATTCGCATTCGACGGCCAGCGTGGAGCCCCGCAAACGACCTGTTCAGCAGCGGTCGCGGGCGCTCTACGCCCGGATCCTGGACGAGGCTGCTCGCATTTTCGACGAGCGCGGGTACCACGCGACGACGACGAACGAGGTGGCCGACGCCGCCGAGGTCTCGATCGGATCGCTGTACCAGTACTTCCCGAACAAGGATGCGTTGCTCGTCGCGCTGGCCGAACGGCATCTCGACGAAGTGCGTCCACTGGTCGCGGCGTTGTCGGAGCGGTTGCGCGCCGAGGAGCCTGACGTGGAGCAGCTGAGCCGTGAGCTCGTCGACGCGGCGATGCTCTGGAACGACACCGACCGGCTCCACGAACTGTTGTGGCGCGCGCCGCGGTCGCCATCGCTCGTCGAGCGCCTCGCTGAGCTCGATGGCATCATGATCGACGAGCTGCGGTGGCATCTCGAGCGTCTCGGACACCCCCGGGACATGTCGCGGCTCCGCGCCCAGCTCGTCGTCACGACGCTGGAAGCGGTGGCGCACAGCCAGCCCGTCGAGCACGACCGAGCTCGCCAGGCCGACGAACTCGTCAGCCTGTGCGCTGCCTACCTCGCCGTCTCCTGATGGTCACGCGGGTCCGGCCCTGTTGTCGTCGCCATGTTCAGGTGGAGGTCGCCGTCGGTGGGATAGGGATGAGCCAGCGCCACCGCTTCGTCCAGCTCCACGCCGAGGCCGGGCTCGCCCGAGGGAATCACGTACCCGTCCTCCCATTCGATGGGGGTGGTCAGGAGCTCGGCGTGGAAGCCGCTCCAGTCCTGGATCCCCTCGACGATCAGCAGGTTCGGCAGGGTTGCCGCCAGCTGGATGTTGGCCGCCCCGAGGATCGGGCCCGAATACAGGTGCGGCGCGATCTGGCACCCCGACGCCTCGGCGATCGCAGCGATCTTCTTCCCAGCGAGCAGCCCGCCGCAGCGACCGAGGTTCGGCTGCCAGATCGCGGCGGCCTGCTGACGCGCCAGCGCGGCGAACTCGGTGATCGTCGTCAACCGCTCGCCGGTCGCGATCGGGATCGACGTCTGCCGCGCGACCCGGGCCATCTCCTCGGGCTGATCGGGCTGCGTCGGTTCCTCGAACCACAGCGGATCGAACTGCTCGAGTCGCTGCGCCAAGCGGATCGCTCCTGCCGCGGTGAACTGCCCGTGCGTCCCGAACAACAGGTCGGCCTTCGAGCCGACCGCGTCACGGATCGCGCCGGTGATCGCCACCGACCGATCGATGTCCTCGAGGCTCGGCTGGTGCCCGTCGAACGCGGTGTACGGACCCGCTGGATCGAACTTCACGGCGGTGAAACCCCGCGCCACCTCGAACGCCGCCTGCTCGGCCGCCTGGGCCGGATCGGAGTAGACGTCGGGTCGCCCCTCGGCCGGATAGAGGTACGTGTAGGTGCGGATCCGTTCGTGCACCCTGCCGCCGAACAGGTCGTACACGGGCTTGCCGGCGTCCTTGCCGACGATGTCCCAGCAGGCCATCTCGATCCCGCTCATCACGCCGACCAGCGTCGGATCGGGCCGCAGCGCGTACCCACTCGAGTACATCCGCCGCCACAGCAGCTCGATGCGATTCGGGTCGGCGTCGATCACCCACCGATCGGCGACGTCGGCGACCATCGCCGCCACCGTGTGCGGCCCGAAGGTCGCCACGTAGATCTCGCCGTAGCCGACGACGCCGGTGTCGGTGGTCAGCTTCACCACGATGAAGTACCGCCCACCGAAGTGCGGAGGTGGGTTGGCGATCACGAACGTGGTGCAGTCGACGATGCGCATCGATGCGACCATAGGTGGCGCGGTCGGCGAGTGGCAGAGATCTGGTGGATCGACCATCCAGAACCTGACACGAGCCCGTACCGTGGACGCCGTCCCATCGGACGACGACGTCGGCAGCCTGCTGCCGGAAAGGAACGGTCATGACCGACACCACCAAGCCCCTCATCGACATCGGTATCCCCGAGGAGACCCGCATCGAGATCGCCTCCGAGCTCGGTCGACTGCTCGCCGACACCTACACGCTGTACCTCAAGACGCACAACTACCACTGGAACGTCACCGGGCCGATGTTCAACACGCTGCACCTGATGTTCGAGGAGCAGTACAACGAACTCTGGTTGGCGATCGACCTGATCGCCGAGCGGATCCGCTCGCTGGGCGAGTTCGCTCCCGGCAGCTACGCCGAGTTCGCCCGCCTGTCGTCGATCGCCGAGGCCGACGGCATCCCGTCGGCCAACGAGATGCTCGCCGACCTCGTCGCCGGCCACGAAGCGGTCGCCCGCACCGCGCGTGCGGCGTTCGCCGTCGCCGACGAGGCGAGCGATCAACCGACGGCGGATCTCGTCACGCAACGGCTCCAGGTCCACGAGAAGACCGCCTGGATGCTGCGTTCGATGCTCGCCTGAGCGAATCGGGCGAGCACGGAACGCCGGGGGTGGTGCGACCTGCGAGTTGTCGCCGGCGACACCGGTCTGTGATCGTCTGCCCTCGTGCTCCCCACCTTCGACCTCCTCGACCTCCAGCCGACCGCCGACCCGAACCGGCTCCAACTGCGCGCTCGCAAGGAGCTGTGCACACCGTTCGGCTTTCTCTACGGCGGGTCGGGGATCGCAGCGTCGATCGAGGCAGCGGAGCGGGTGACCGGCCGGCCGTTGCAGTGGATCACGACGCAGTTCATCGGTCGACCGGCACCCGACGAGGTCATCGACCTCGACGTCGAGGTGTCAGCTGCAGGCAAGGCGACCACGCAAGCCCAGGTGACCGGCACCGTCGAAGGGCGGCCGGTGTTCACGTCGTTGTGCGCACACACCGACCGGCCCAGTGAGGGCGCCGTCGGCTTCGGCCCGCCGCCCGACGTGCCGCCGCCCGACGAGTGCCCGTCGATGTCGGAGCCGTTCGCGCAGGCCGTCGCCGGAAGCTTCTTCGATCACCTCGAGCGCCGACTCGCCGCCGGCCAGTTCGCCGTTCAGGCGATCGGCAACCCGCAGACCGGGCCGCTCGGTTTGTGGTGTCGGATCCCGGACCACGTGATCGGCAGCCCGGCGACACAGGCGTTCATCGCGGACATCATCCCGCTCGCGGTGTGCGCCGCGCTCGGGGCGATGCCCGGCGGGACGAGTCTCGACAACACGATCCGCGTGATCGATCCCGAGCCGTCGGAGTGGGTGCTGCTCGACATCACCGCCGACGGCTTCCACCGCTCGATCGGCCACGGTTCGCTGCGCCTGTGGAGCCAGGACGGCCGCCTGCTCGGCACCGCCCAGCAGACCTGCATCATCCGCACCAGCCACCACACACCCTGACGGCCTGCCGATCCGGCCAGTCCGACCCCGGACGCGGCAGCGCCGCCCGCTGGTGGTGCGGGCGGCGCTGCCGGGGTCAGGTGTTCGTGTTCGTGTTCGCGTCCGTCAGAAGAAGTACCCGGCGACGTCGGCGAGGAGGTGGGTGGTTCCGTAGACGTAGAAGCACACCTCACCATTCGCTGAGACCGGTGCGATCACCGCGTTGGGGATCGTTTGGCCGGCGACGAAGTTGAGGTTCGATGCGTCCGGTCGTGGCTTGTCGCATGGGTAGACCGTGACGAAGCCTTCGCCGGTGACGGAGGCTTCGGTGTTGGTCGCCGTGACGTTCAATACCACCGCAGTGACGCCGGTAGCGGGGACGCCGCCTGCGCCGGTCACCTTCAACACGAACGGCGCTGCGGTGCCGGCTGCGTTGCCGACCTTGGCGCCGCCGCGGGTGTTCATGATGCGTGCCGGGGTCAACGAGTTGAACCTGGCTCCCGTGACGATGTACCCGGCGACGTCGGCGAGGAGGTGGGTTGTGCCGTAGACGTAGAAGCACACTTCACCATTCGCTGAGACGGGTGCGATCACCGCGTTGGGGATCGTTTGGCCTGCAGCGAAGTTGAGGTTCGATGCGTCCGGTCGTGGCTTGTCGCATGGGTAGACCGTGACGAAGCCTTCGCCGGTGACGGAGGCTTCGGTGTTGGTCGCCGTGACGTTCAACACCACGGCGGCCACGCCAGTAGCGGGGACGCCGCCTGCGCCGGTCACCTTCAACACGAACGGCGCTGCGGTGCCGGCTGCGTTGCCGACCTTGGCGCCGGCACGGGTATTCATGATTCGTGCCGGTGTCAACGGATTGAATCCGGCGCCGGTCGGGAAGTACCCCGAGACGTCGGCGAGGAGGTGGGTTGTGCCGTAGACGTAGAAGCACACCTCACCGTTCGCCGAGACGGGTGCGATCACCGAGTTGGGGATCGTTTGGCCGGCGACGAAGTTGAGGTTCGATGCGTCCGGTCGTGGCTTGTCGCATGGGTAGACCGTGACGAAGCCTTCGCCGGTGACGGAGGCTTCGGTGTTGGTCGCCGTGACGTTGATCGAGACCGCACCGACACCGGACGTGGGGACGCCTCCTGCGCCGGTCACCTTCAACACGTACGGCGCTGCGGTGCCGGCTGCGTTGCCGACCTTGGCGCCGCCACGGGTGTTCATGATGCGTACCGGTGTCAACGGGACGAACGTCGGCGTCGACGCCACCGGCGGGGTCGGGGTGTTCACCTGCGGGCTGTAGCGGGCGAGCGCGAAGCTCCCGCTGGCGTTGGGTCCTGTGCGACCCACCGCGACCGGCCGACCGTTGGTCGCAATGGTCAGACCGCGAGCCTCGTCGCTCGAGCCGAAGTCCGTGGTGACCTTGCCGTTGCCGAACGTGGTGTCGATCGAACCATTCGGGTTCAGTCGGCTGAGCCCGAAGTCGAACGTGGTGGCACCATTGCGCTGGTTGCCGCTGTTGGTGTACGTGTACTCGGTGACGTCAGCGCTGCCGGCCACCAGGATCTTGCCGTCGGCCTGCAGTGCGAGTGCGTGTGCTTCATCGTCGTTGCCGTCCTCGTTGATCGGCATCGTTTGCTCGCCGTTCGTGCCGAACGAGGTGTCGAAGCCGCCGTTGGTCGGCACGAACCGTCCGACCCAGAATCGCTTGTACTCGCAGAACGCGCCGGTCGACGCCGTGCAGGCATTCGTCGAGCCAGGGGAACTCGCGATCGGGCTCTGTACCGATTTCGACGCGCTGACGACGATCTTGCCGTCGGGCTGGATCTTGACGGCGGTGGCATCGGCGACCTTGTTGTCGATGAACACCTTGCCGGCGGCGCCGAAGGTGGTGTCCAGCGTCGCGATGGTCAGGTAGCGGACCATTGCGAACTGGCCGGACTTGGTGCTGCCGACCACGACGATCTTGCCGTCGGACTGGACGGCGATGCCCTCGGCGAAATCCTGCTCCTGGTTCTGCACCGAGGTCACCACGGCGCCGGGGGTTGATGAACCCGGCGGACTCCACGTGGTGTCGGGCGCGCCGGACGTCGTCAGGCGGATGACGAGGAAGTCCTCGAACTGGGAGCCGTTGACGATGGACCCAGCGACCATGATCCGACCCTCGAGGTCGATCGCGACGGCGGCCGCGAGTGACCTTGAGCCGAAGTCGATGTTGACCACACCGCCGGTCGCGAAGCTTGTGTCGGGCGTGCCATTGGTGTCGAACCGCCACACGTACACCGAGTTGCCGTTGGTGCCCGGACCTGATCCTGCGGCGACGATCTTGCCGTCCGCTTGTCTCGCAACGGCCACGACGTCGACGGTGCCCGTGGACGCCGTCCCGGCCGTACCGAAGGTGGTGTCGAGCGTGCCGTTCTCGTTGTAGCGAGCGATGTTCTTGCCGCCGACCATCACGATCTTGCCGTCGGGCTGGGTGATGGCCGCCTCGCCGTCTCCGAACGCGGACGTGACCTTGCCACTGGTTCCGAAGGTCGGGTCGAGATCGCCGTCCGCGGCCATGGCCGTCTGCTGCGTCGGCGCGAAGGTGAGCAATCCGGCTGCGAGCGCAAGTGCTCCAATCGCCCGCATCCGCCACCTCCCCGTGGGCGTGGCATGGGCAGACATGGGAAGAACAGCTCGAGCGCGAAACGACAAAACGGAGGACCTCTCGTGGCGGAGCGTCACCCCCGTCCGTCGGGCACCCCGGCAGAGACCCTACACACTTTGCGTCAAGCTCTTGTCAAATGCTGTGCGGATTGCCTAGACACCGGTGTCGAGCGGGGTCGCAGGCGGCCCGTCGGCGAGCAGGTGCGGAGATGGGCGCCGAGCGAACGTGGCGAGAACCACACGTCGCCGACGGCGGTGGCCCGGTCGATGTCGTCGAGGTGCCACCAGCGCAGTTCGTGGAGGCGCTCGGCTCGGAGTTGTTCCCAGCTGAGTGCCGGCATGGGCTCGAACCGATCGGTCGCCTCCACCAGGTAGTAGCGGTCGCGTTGGCCGTCCCACTCCCCGTCGAGATGCGGGATGAGGTGCTCACGGTTCCACACGTGCGCGCCGACGACCGGATCGTGCAGTCCGACCTCCTCGATCAGCTCACGATGGAGCGCTTCGAGGTGGGTCTCGCCGGGGTCGAGGCCACCGCCGGGTAGCGACCACACGGTCGCATCCGGGAACTCGAAGCGAACGAGCAGGATGTGCTGATCCGGCGTGACCAACAACGCGCGAACGGCCTGGCGGATGCGCAGTGCGGCCATGTGTCGGGATCAGTCGTTCGGCGTGTCGCGCAGGCCGTCGTTGAAGGCCTTGTACATCCCGTAGACGCTCTTGCACTTCTCGCACACCGGAAGTTGCTTGGGATCGCGCGACGGCACCCACACGAATCCGCACAGCGCTTCGATCGGTGTGCCCATGATGCGGGCCTCCAAGACGACCGCCGCAGCGTTCTCGCCTTTCTTGGTCTTCACGATGTGCGCAGCGGTCGGTTCGCCGGTCTCGGTGGTCTCGTCGGTGTCGACGTCGACACGCTCGAGGGGCATCGTTTCGAGGTCGGTCATGGTGTCAGTCAAACAGATCCGGTAGGGTGATTCACGTGCTCATCGCCATTGTTGCCAGTGTCGCCGCTGTAGCGGCAGCAGGCGCAGCAGTGGCTGCACGCGGCCCCGCACCCGTACTGATTCCGGTACGGGTCAGGCGGGGGACACGAGTTCAGCGCCAGCGCTGAGCACTCGTCGAACTCGCCCGACCAGCCGGATACCGGCGGCGGGCTCCGCTGCAGGTCTTCGGGAACCCGTAACTCCCACGAAGGACCGACCATGACCACGAACCAGACCGACACCGATCTGCCAGAAACGACCCTGACGGAACCGACCCTGACGGAAACGGCCATCCCCGACGGGCTCGACATGACCGACCCGTACGCCGACGATCCGGCATTCGTCCTGCACCAGGGCGGCAAGTTGGAGATCGCCTCACGCGTGCCGATCGACGGCCCCGAGGACCTCGCGCTCGCCTATACGCCCGGCGTCGGTCGGGTGTCGCAGGCGATCGCCGACGAGCCCGAGCGCGTCTGGTCGCTGACGGGCCGATCGAACGCCGTCGCCGTGCTGTCCAACGGCACTGCCGTGTTGGGTCTCGGCGACATCGGCCCCGAAGCGGCCATGGCCGTGATGGAGGGCAAGGCCGTGCTGTTCAAGCAGTTCGGCGGCGTCGACGCGTACCCGGTGTGCGTCAACGCGCCCACGGTCGACGAGATGGTGGCGATCGGTACGGCGATCGCCCCGACGTTCGGCGGCATCAACCTCGAAGACATCAAGGCGCCCGAGTGCTTCGAGATCGAACGGCGCCTCCAGGAGGCCCTCGACATCCCCGTCTTCCACGACGACCAACACGGCACCGCCATCGTCGCCCTGGCCGCGCTGATCAATGCGGCCAGCGTTGTCGGCAAGCGCGTCGAGGAGCTGCGCGTGGTCATCGTCGGCACCGGAGCCGCCGGCGTCGCCGTCGCCGAGCTGCTGCACGACGCAGGGGCCGGCCAGGACGGCACCGGAGACATCATCGGTGTGGACAGCACCGGCATCCTGCACCGTGAGCGAGAGAACCTGACGCCGACCAAGCAGTGGTTCGTCGAGCACGGCAACTGCGACGATCGACGTGGTGGTGTCCGCGAAGCATTGCAGGGCGCCGACGTGCTGCTTGGGTCTGTCCGGCCCGGGGATCATCCAACCCGAATGGCTCGCCGAGATGGCCGACGACGCGATCGTGTTCGCCATGGCGAACCCGACGCCCGAGGTGATGCCCGAGCTGATGCCCGAGAACGTGTCGGTGATCGCCACGGGTCGTAGCGACTACCCGAACCAGATCAACAACGTGCTCGCGTTCCCTGGGGTGTTCCGCGGCCTCCTCGACGTGCAGGCCACGCGCTGCACGATCGAGATCAAGCGCGCCGCGGCGGACGCGCTCGCCGCGCTGGTGGCCGATCCCGTCGCCGAGCGGATCATCCCCGGCGCGTTCGAGCCCGGGGTTGCGGACGCCGTTGCCGACGCGGTGCGTGCCATGGCGCTGCAGCAGGGCTACGTGCGCAGCTGATCGATCGGGCATGGTAGGAGGATGTCGAGATTCGAGGCGTCGTTCGCGTCGCTCCAGAACCTCGACTACCGCAAACTGTGGTGGGCGGGCACGTTCTCGTTCATGTCGGTGCAGATGCAGTTCCTGCTGCGCGGCGTGCTGGCCTGGGACCTCACCGAACGTGAAGGGGCGCTCGGGCTCGTCTATCTGTGTTTCGGCATCGCACTGCTGATCGCCACGCCACTCGGTGGTGTCGCCGCCGACCGCCTGCCCAAGCGCCGCGTCCTCATCGTGAGCCAGGGTGCGATCCTGGCCGCGGCCGCGGGGATGGGCATCGTGGTGCTCACCGACGTCGTGCAGTTCTGGATGCTGCTCATCGCCGCCATCACCCAGGGCTTGGCGTTCGGCTTCCTGGGCCCGACGCGTATCGCGTTCACTTCGGAGATCGTCGGCCGCGATCAGCTGGGCAACGCGATCACCCTGTCGCTGCTGAGCATGAACGGCACCCGCGTCATCGCTCCGGCCTTCGCCGGCGCGCTCGCCGGGATCGTCTTCATCGGCATCGGGGGCGCCTACGTCGTGTCCGCAGCGTTCTCGTTGCTGTCGTTCGTGCTCTACATCCGGTGTCCGGCGGGCTCGGCGCCGCGGGCGACCACGACGGCCAGTCCGTTCGCCGAGATCGTCGACGGTGTGCGCTACGTCGCCGCCCGGCCTCATCTGCGACGTCTGGTGCTCAGCTCGTTCGTGATCATCATGTTCGGGTTCAACTACGTGGCGTTCATCCCCGCGCTGGTCAAGGGCGAGTTCGGCCTGGGCGACGGCTGGGTCGGCATCATCATGTCGGCGAGTTCGATCGGAGCCGTGGCCGTTGCCGTGCCGCTGGCGAGTCGAGCCGATGGCGCCGGCGTCTGGAAGTTGATGGTCGGCTCCGGGCTCGTGTTCGGCATGGCGGTCATCGCGCTCGGGTTGTCGCCGCTGTTCGCGATCGGCGTACTCGTCGTCGCATTCATCGGTGCGGGCACGACGGGCTACCAGTCGCTGTCGAACGCCATTGCACTCAACATGACCGGCGACACCCACCAGGGCCGCGTCCAGTCGCTGATGATGCTCAGCTTCGCCGGCTTCGGCATCGCTGCTGCGCCGCTCGGTCTGCTGGCCGAGGCGATCGGACTGCGGAGCGCGATCGTGGTGATGGGTGTTGTCACCCTCGCGGCCGTGGTCGGCTACGGACTGCTGGAACGTGACGTCCAACAGGAGATCGAGCACGGGGTGCCCCTCGACGAGCTCGCCGTGACCCCCGAGGCCGCGGCGACCTGATCAGTCGCGTTCACGTCGGGCCGGAGAGCTCGGCGAGTTCGGCAGCGAGGTTCGCCCGAGCCCGCGCCTCCCACCGGTCCCGGCCGGTCGGCGTGAGATAGATCGTCGGCCGTTCCACGAAGCTGCGCAGCACACCCGCGCGGCCGGCCCGCCACTCGTCGTCGTCCACGTGGCGGTACTCCGCTCGGACCCCGGTGACGTAGTCGGAGTAGCCCGTTGGATCGGCACCCAGGATCGCGAGGTCGGCGTCGAGCAGCACCGCCGTGTCGCCGGTTGCCCGTTCGGCTGCCGGAGCGCCGTGTTCGGTCGCCTCGATCATCGACCCGACCCGTTCGACGGCGGCGTCGGTCCATCCGATTGCCGCCAGGTCACGACGTGCCAGCCGTGCACTCGCACGCTCGTTCGCCGGGTACGTCGGCTCGTACACGGCGTCGTGGTAGAACGCAGCGGCGACGACCTCGTCGAGGTGTTCGACGGGTTCGGCGGTGGCGAGTTCGTCGACGTGGCGGATCACCCAGGCGACATGGGTGGCGGTGTGGTAGCGCCGATGCTTCTCGCGATGGCGTGCGAGCAGGCCGTCGAGCCGCGCGCGGTCGGCGGTGACGTGGCGCTGCCAGGCGACCTCCAGCTCGAGGTCTCGATCGCTCATGGCTCCAGTGTGCCATCGGTCGTGGCAGGGTGGGTCCGTGACGATCCTGATCGACGAGGCGCGCTGGTGGTGGCGTGGCAAGAAGTGGTGCCACCTGGTCAGCGACACGTCGTACGACGAACTCCACGCCTTCGCCGACCGCACCGGCATCCCGCGCCGAGGATTCCAGGGCGATCACTACGACATTCCCGAGGAGTACCGCGACGAACTGATCGCAGCCGGCGCCGAACAGGTCGAGAGCCGTGAACTCGTGCGCCGCCTCCGCGCCGCTGGCCTCCGCCTGACCCCGGCCGAACGGCGCGCCCGCACGGTGTGAGGCTCAGAGGTCGAGTACTTCAGTTGCGCACGTGATCGTCGGCGTGTTCGCAAGGCGGCGATCGGACGTGATGAGCGGACAGTCGAGTTCCTCGGCGAGCGCGACATAGCACGCGTCGTAGGCGCTGACGTTCGCTCGGAGCTCGTACACGCGCTGCAGCAACGGGCCAACAGGCACCCTCGCGAGCGGGAGCGCGAGGAGATCGTCGATCGCCTGCTGGAACCGCTCTGCGTCGAGATCACCAGCGAGCCACCGCCGCCGAAGCGTCGACATGGTCTCGACATCGGCAAGATCTGGGACCGATGCCGATGACGCAGCGGCAAGGCGCGTTCGCGCACGTTCTCCCGTCGGGGTGTCGTCGCCGACGAGATTTGCGAGCACCGATGCGTCGATGACGATCATCGTCGATCTCGTTCTTCTCGTGCCTCGCGTAGATCGTCGACGGCGGTCTGGAAGCCGACGCGACCTTCGGATCGAGTGCGTATCCGATCGAGGACTTCATCGATCGTCGGGTTGCGAGCGAGGTGGGAGAGCTCCGAGCTCAAGTACTGCTGCATCGACATCCCCGCACCAGCCGCACGACGCTGCAGCGTTGCGTGGACGTCGTCGGGGAGATTGCGGATGAGCACGTTCGGCATGCTTGCATTATGCTAGCAGGCCGAGCATCCTGCAAGCACGTTGCGTTCGGAGGCGGTCACGCGGCCCACCGTTCAGGCTCACCGAACAGCTCGCGTGGCCGCTGCGGACCGGACCGACCGAGTACGAACCACTCGACGAGTTCGAGACCACCCGCGCGGCATTGATCGCTGGCCTCCAACCACCGCAGGACATCGTCGGGTTCGACGTCGCCGTCGGGTCGGCTCGTCGCGAGGATCACCGCAGTGATCGGCGGGTGGGGCGCAGTGGCAGCAAGGCACGTCGAGATGATGCGGAACAATGCGTCGTCGTCGCAGGTGTCCGTGACCACCATGATCGACGTGCCGCGGCGTTCGGCGTCGAGCAGGATCACGATCGTGTCGTGGCCGTACGGTGCGGCGAGCGCCAACACGGCCAGCGCGTCCTCGGCGCAACGGATCGGGTCGATGCCGCCTCGGGGCACCGGGTGGAACTTGCGGTTGCGAGACATGGCGTCTCCTTCGGTCGAGAGGAATGCGAAGGAGGGAGTCGGTGTCACTGACACTACCGACCGTCGTTCGAGACACCGACGTCACCGATGAGAGCAGTGTTCCAATCAGGTCGTAACCTCGATCGCATGGCCAGCAGCAACCCCGTGGCGACCATCTTCCACAACACGCATTGAAACTCCTCGGTCAATGCCGTGCGCATTGCCGAAGAACTCGGCGTCGAGGTCGACATCGTGAACTACATCAAGACACCGCCGGACGCCGACACGCTGCGTTCGATCATCGCCAAGCTCGAAGACGAGCCCACGGCGCTGGTTCGGCGCGACAGCATGTGGAAGAAGCTCGGCCTCACCGAGGACGACGCTGTCACCGAGGATCAGATCGTTGCGCTGCTCGTCAAGCACAAGCAGTTGCTGCAACGCCCGGTCGTGGTCACCGCCGACACGGCGATCATCGGTCGGCCCAAGGAACGCGTGACCGAGCTGCTCGCGCCGCTCGCATCGCGGTCGGGGAATGATGCCGGCTGAGTGAGTGCTGACACCGCCACACTGAACGAGGTCCCGACCCCCGAAACCGACGCGCACGACCCGCCGTCGCGGTGGAAGCTGCTGTCGTCGACGTTGCGGGCGCAGCGCAAGAACCTGATCATCGGCAGTGCGATCGGCCTGCTGTGGATGGTCGCCAAGGTCTCGGTGCCGCTGCTGGTGCGCTACAGCATCGACCGCGGCATCGAGCAGGACGACATGTTGGTGCTGTGGGTGTCGTTGATCGCGCTCGCCGGCGTCGCCATCGGCCTCTTCACTGCGCTGCGGCGGTTCTATGCGTTTCGCGAGGCCCGCTGGACCGAGACGCGGCTGCGCGAGCAGATGTTCAACCACATCCTGTCGCTGCACATCGGCTACCACGACCGTGCTCAGACCGGTCAGCTGATGAGCCGATCGTCGAGCGACCTGAATCAGATCCAGTCGTTCGTCGTGATGATCCCGATCACCGTGTCGAACTTCTCGATGATCATCGCCGTCTCGGTCATCCTGTTCGCCACCGATTGGAAGCTCGCACTCATCGCCCTGGCGCCGTTGCCCTTCGTCAACATCGCCGGGCGCCGGTTCTCGCAGTCGATCCACTCGGCAGTCCTCGCCGTGCAGGCCGAGCAAGCCGAGTTGGCCACCGTGGTCGAAGAGACCGTCGGCGGCGTTCGTGTCATCAAGGGCTTCGGCGCCGAAGCCGTCCAATCGAAGCGCTTGGTGACGGAGGCGGATGACATCCGTGCGGCCTCGATCGATGCGGCTCGGATACGCGCGAAGTACCTGCCGGCCATCGAACTGCTCCCGCAGCTCGGGCTCGTCGCCGTGCTTGCCGTCGGCGGCATGCAGGTGATCAACGGTGACCTCACCGTCGGTCAGTTGGTGCAGTTCAACTTCTACGTCGCGCTCCTGGTGGGACCGCTGCGAATGCTCGGCATGACGATCGCGTGGGCCCAGCGGGCCGGCGCAGCGCTCGAGCGGGTCAATGAGATCCTCGACACGGCGCCCATCGTCGTCGACCCCGATCGTCCGCTGTCGTTGCCCCCCGCCGAGCGCGCCGGCGCCGTCGAGTTCCGTGGCGTCCGATTCGGCTACGACCCCGCAGCACCGGTGCTCGACGGCTTCGATCTCGACCTCGCACCCGGCGAGTCGGTCGCGCTCGTCGGTGCGACCGGTTCGGGCAAGTCGACGGTCGCCCGCCTGCTCGTTCGGTTCTACGACGTCGACGAGGGTCGAGTCCGGATCGACGGCGTCAACGTGCGGGATCTGGCGGTCCACGATGTTCGGCGCGCCGTCGGCATCGTGTTCGAGGACACGCTGCTGTTCCACGACTCGGTTGCTGCGAACATCGCGTTCGCCGAACCCGACGCCGATCGTGAGTCGATCGAGCGCGCCGCCCGACTCGCCGGCGCCCACGACTTCATCATGGGGTTGCCGGAGGCCTACGACACGAAGCTCGGCGAGCGCGGCTTCTCGCTGTCGGGCGGCCAGCGCCAACGCATCGCCATCGCACGAGCGATCCTCGCCGACCCGCGGGTGCTCGTGCTCGACGACGCCACCTCGGCGGTCGACCCCTCGAAGGAACACGAGATCCGGTCGGCCATGTCGACGGTGATGGACGGGCGCACCACGATCGTGATCGCGCACCGCCCGGGCACGATCGCCCTCGCCGACACCGTCGTGCTGCTCGACGGCGGTCGGGTGGTCGCTTCGGGTCCGCACCAGGAACTGCTCGATCGCGAGCCGCGATATCGCGAGGTGCTCGCAGCGATGGAGGCCGAGGACGACGAGCAGCGAGCCGAGCTCGCTGCCGACTCCACCACGCCGGTAGGGGGCGACTGATGCACGCGATGGGTGCCATCTCCGACGAGGACAAACTCGACGCCGACGAGGCCAAGAAGGTCCTGCGCCGCGCCGGACGCATGGCGCTGCCATTCAAGAAGACCATCGCCGGGGCACTGGCGTTCACCGCCGTGTCGACCCTCGGCGTGGTGCTCGGTCCCGTCATCCTCGGGTGGGCGATCGACAACGGCATCACCCCGCCTGGCGACACGGGCGTGCTGCGCAACGCCGTCATCTTCTACATGGGCCTCACCGTGGTGGCCTATCTGGCGGCGCGTCAGCAGTACATCCTGATCAACCGGGCCGGCGAAGGCTTCCTGCGCGCCCTGCGCATCAGGGTCTTCGATCACATCCAGAAGCAGTCGCTGGCGTTCTTCGACCGCAACAAGTCCGGCGTGCTCGTTGCCCGTATGACCGCCGACATCGAGTCGATGGGCGAACTCGTCCAATGGGGCCTGCTGCAGTTCGTGGCGGCGATCTTGTTGGTCGGTTTCGCCCTGGTCGCAGCGTTCCTCACGTCATGGCAGCTGGCGCTGGCGGGGCTGCTGGTGATGCCGATCATCATCGTCGCGTCACGCAAGTTCCAACGCGACTCGAACGCGGCGTACCTCGACGTGCGCGAGAACATCGGGCAGAACCTGTCGGCACTTCAGGAGGGCATCGCCGGGGTCCGCGTGATCCAGGCCTACGCCCGTGAGCCCGAGCAGCAGCGTCGCTTCAAGGAGTCGAACCGCGAGCTGTACGACTCGCACGTGCACAGCGTGCGGGTGTCGACGTGGTACTTCGGTCTCGTCGAGACCGCCGGCGTCCTGGCGACGGCGTTGATCGTCGCGGTCGGCGGTTGGCTGTACTCGCGGGGCGACGTCGAGATCGGCCAGATCGTGACCGTCGTGTTGCTGTACGCCCAGCTCTTCGAACCGGTCCAGCAGCTGTCACAGCTCTACAACACGGTGCAGTCGTCGGCGGCGTCGCTCAACAAGCTGTTCGGCATCCTCGACACCGAACCCGATGTCGACGACGGCACCGAGGACCTGCCGCGGACCGGGTCGATGGTGGTCGACCGGATCGGGTTCCGCTACCCGAACACCGAGGCCCCCGTGCTGAGCGACGTCTCGATCACCGTCGCCGACGGCGAACGGCTGGCGCTGGTCGGCCCGACCGGCGCCGGCAAGTCGACGCTCGCGAAGCTGATGGCTCGGCTGTACGACCCCACCGACGGCACGATCACGTTCGGCGGCATCGACCTGCGTGACGCGACGCTCGCATCGCTGCGTCACCGCGTCGTCGTAGTGCCTCAGGAAGGGTTCCTGTTCGGCGGCACGATCGCCGACAACGTCCGCATCGCACGCGCTGACGCCACCGACGACGACGTGCGTGAGGCGTTCGCTGCGATCGGTGCGCTCGAACGGTTCGACGAGTTCGCCGATGGCATCCACACCGAGGTGCGCGAGCGCGGCTCGCGGCTGTCGGCGGGCGAACGCCAACTGGTGTCGTTGGCTCGTGCGGCGCTGGTCGACCCGGCGGTGCTGGTGCTCGACGAGGCGACGAGCAACCTCGACCCGGGCACCGAGTTCATCGTCGAGCACGCACTCGACTCGCTGATGAGCGGCCGCACGACGATCGTGGTGGCGCACCGACTCTCGACGATTCAGCGCGCCGACCGTATCGGCGTGATCGACGGTGGCCGCCTGGTCGAACTCGGCAACCACGACGAACTCCTGGCGCTCGGTGGCCGCTACGCCGCGCTCGCCGCCGCCTGGCAGAAGAGCCAACCCGTCGCCGGCGCCTGACCAGTGACGCCGGTGACTGGCACCGCGTGACTGGTCAGGCCCGTTCGAAGACGAGGACGAACTCGACGAGGCCGTTGTCCTCGGCTCGCGATCGAGCCGAACGACGGGTTCTCGATGTCATAGTCCTCGAACACGACCGGGATCGAACCGAGGACGCCGATACGGCCCTCGGTGGTCTGTGCGGTGACCTCGAACGTGACCGGGTTGGTCACGCCGCGCAGCGTCAACTCGCCGACGGCGGTCGCCGTGACCTGCTCGTCGCCGACGGGGATCTGCCCGAAATCGATCGGTTCGGTGATGCGGAACTCGGCGGTCGGGAACTCGGCGGCGTTCATGATGCGCCCGGTGAACTGACCGTCGCGCAGCGAATCGTCGCTGGTGATGTTCTCGATCTGCACGGTGATGTCGACCACGGTGGCGGTGGTGCCCTCGATCGTGAGCAGCCCCTCGATCTCGTTGCTGCGACCCACGGCGGTGGTGTTCACGCCGGCGAGCACCTCGTCGACCCGGTAGCCGAACTCGGAGGCGGTGGTCGGCACCCAATCGCCGTCGAAGTTGTCGGCCGCTGCGGCCTCGGTCGTCGGCGCGGTGTCGGCGGGCGCCGTGGTCGCCGTGGTGGACCCGGTGGCCGTGTCGGCGGTGACGTCCGGGGCCTCGCTGGTCGGCGGCTCGGTCGTGGCGACGAGCGCATCCGACAGGTCGGACTCGTCGAGCGCGTCGGGCGAGTCGTTGATGAAGTTCGCGTAGATGAAGATCGCGCCGAAGACGAGCACCACGGCAGCAACGACGCCGATGATCACCCACTTGAACCACCGCTTCGCGGACTTCTCGGACGGGTCGTCGGGCGAAGCGGCGGCGGGGGTGTCGTCGGTGTCGGTCACGGCGCAGAGTCTGACAGACCGGTGCCGATGACAAGAGCCGTGGCGGTGAGAACTCCCCGAAAATTGGCTACAGGATCTGCGCGAGGAATGCCTTGGTGCGGTCTTCGCTGGGGTTCTCGAAGAAGTGCTCCGGGGTTCCCACCTCGACGATCTGGCCGTCCGACATGAAGACCACGCGGTCGGCGACCTCGCGGGCGAACCCCATCTCGTGGGTGACACAGATCATCGTCATGCCGCTCGACGCCAACTCCTGCATCGTGTCGAGCACTTCCTTGATCATCTCCGGGTCGAGCGCCGAGGTCGGCTCGTCGAACAGGATGACCTTCGGGTTCATCGCCAACGATCGAGCGATCGCCACACGCTGTTGCTGACCACCGGACAACTGCCCGGGGAACTTGCGGGCCTGCTCGGGGATCTTCACCCGTTCCAGGAGTTCCATCGCCGCTTCTTCGGCCTTCGCCTTGGGGGTCCTACGGACCTGCCGCGGTGCGAGCGTGATGTTCTCGAGCACCGTCAAGTGGGGAAACAGGTTGAAGCTCTGGAAGACCATGCCGGTCTCGCGTCGGATCTCTTGGATGTTGCGGATGTCGTCGGAGAGTTCGACGCCGTCGACAGTGATGCGGCCTCGATCGTGGGCCTCGAGTCGGTTGATGCATCGGATCAACGTGGACTTGCCGGAACCGGACGGACCGATGACGACCACCACCTCCTGCTTGCCGACCTTCATGTTGATGTCGCGCAACGCCTGGAAGTCCCCGAAGAACTTGTCGACCGACTCGACGTCGATCATCACTTCGCTCGAGGAGCCCATCATCTGGGTGGCGTCGGCGAACACCTCGGTTGGTGCGGTGCCCTGGTTGGTCTCTGCGTTCATGTGTGCTCCGTCCGGCATCTCGGTTCCGTCTCCATTGTCCAGATCAGTCATCGCGTGCCCACTCCGAGGCGTCGTTCCAGTCGTTGGCTCTCCCTCGACATCGCGAACGAGATCGCCCAGAACCCGAAAGCGACGTAGACGAGCGACTCGGCGATGCCGACCCCTCGGAACGCTTCTTGGGCGTGGACGATCTCGCGCACACTGAGGAAGTTGATCACCCCGATGATGGCGAGCAGGCTCGTGTCCTTGAACAGGGAGATGAACTGACCGACCATCGCCGGGATCACGTTTCGGAGGGCCTGCGGGAGAACGAGCAGGCGGGTGATCTGTGCCGGGCTGAGGCCGAGCGCCTGACCGGCCTCGGTCTGGCCGTCGCCGACCGATTGGAGCCCGCCACGCACGATCTCGGCGATGTACGCCGCCGAGAACATGGTGATCACGGTGGTCGCCCGCGTGATACTCGACAGCGGAGTGCTGGTATCGAGGAAGAAGCCGATGAAGAACTGGCCCATCAGCAGCAGGGAGATCAGGGGCACGCCACGGATGACCTCGATGTACGCAGTCGACAGGTAGCGCAGCACAGGAAGGCTCGACCGCCTCGCCAGCGCGAGCAGCAGCCCGAGCGGGAACGCCAGCACGATCGCGGCACCTGCCACGGCGATGTTGAGCTGCAGTCCGCTCCAGAGGGCCCAGTCGATGCCGGGGAGATCGATCCACTCGGCGATGAGCCACACGGCCACTCCGAGCACCGTGAAGGTGCCGATCCTGAACGCCGGACCCGGGTTCGACTGCAGCATGCCGATGACGGCAAGTGCGACGAGAACGAGCACGATCGCGCTCGAGAAGCCGATGCCGTCGACGATCAACCGGCGCACGAACACTGCGCCGATGAGGGCGACGCCGATCCAACCGGCCGCCGTCGGCAGCCGGTCCTGCACGTCGCTCAAGACGTCGAACACGAATGGGATGAGCGCCGCAGCGAGGAAGAACCAGGCAAGCCCGTCGGTGCCGCTCACTGCCTGGAATCCGGCGACGCCCATGAGCAGACCGGCGCTGAGCATCAGTGACAGTCGCTGCGAGAGGTTGACGGCGATCAGCAGCACGGTGATGGCCGCAGCAATGGTGTAGGCCGCCGAATTGTTGAGGTCGGACACCGTCGTGAGCGTGACCGCAGCGATGGCGAATGGTGTCAGCAGCACGATCTTCGACAGTGGGTTGGGCAGTGCGCGGGTGGCGAAGTATCCGGCGGCGCCGGCCGCGACACACCCGATCACGAGCAGATAGGGGCCGATGGTCCTGGCGCCGATCGCGAGGCTCGCTCCGACGAACAGGGCGATCGACCCGTACGTCGAAATGGTCTCGCGGAGGGTGACCGGGATCAGTTCGACGCCCGCCTCCTCGGCGACCTGCCGGGCGCGGGCACGGAAATATCCGACGAGCAGCCCGATGGCACCGCTCATCATCAACAGCTGCACGACGACGCGGGTTCGGTCCAACCGCGGGAAGGTGCCGAGCATGAACAGTTCGAGGTTGTCGGCGACCACGTTCCACTGTGCGGTCGAGAACAGGAACCTCAGGGCGTAGTACCCGCCGTAGAGCGCGACCGCGCCGAACACGATCGTGATGATCGAGTTGTACCAGTTGTTGAAGAGGTTGGCTCTGACCCACTCACGTGGCGTGCGATCGCCGTGGCGTGGCGCGTTGGCGTCGGCGAGGGCTTTGGCGATGTCGCCGCCGCCTTCTTCGGGGGCGACGGTGTAACCCCAGTCCATGCTCATGTCACGACCTCCCCTCGATCCGGAGCTTGCGGTTCAAGATGTTGAGGATCAGGGAGATGAACAGCGAGAAGGCCAAGTAGCACGCCATCAGGATCAGGATCATCTGTGGTGCCGGGTTGCCGTTGCCGATGGCCGTTCGTGTGAGCGCCGTGATCTCGGGGAACGCAACCGCAGTGGCGAGCGACGAGTTCTTCACCAGGTTGAGGAACTGGTTGATGATCGGAGGCAGCGCGATGCGCGCAGCCTGGGGCAAGATGACGAACCGGTAGCGCTGGAAGCCGGACAGTGCGAGCGCATTGCCCGCCTCGATCTGCCCCTTCGGTACGGCGAGGATCGAGCCGCGGATGATCTCGGCGATGTGGCTGGCGGTGTAGATGCCGAGGGCCAGGGTGATCGCGATGTAGCCGTCGTTGGTCCCGATGCCGCCGATGATGACCCGGCCACTGTCCGACACGACGGGCCAGGAGATCGAGACCGGCCCACGGAGTACGAAGTAGGCAGCCGTGCCGACGACGAGCAGCGTGCCGAACGAGTAGATCACCCGGTGGTGCGCTTCGCCGGTGCGTTCGTTGTACCGGGTGCGCCAGATCCAGACGGCGATGGCCGCGACGAGGCCGACCGCCATGATGATCCAGAACGTTCCGCCGTTGTCGTTGTTCTGCAACGACGGGAAGCCGAGCCGGCTGCTCGACAGGATCATCAAGTTGTTGTCGGTGCCGGGGACCTTGACCAACTGCGGCGGGTTGGCCGGGTTGAACTGGGGGAGCGGCCCGAAGGTGAACAGGGCGAAGCCGAAGAAGATGATGATGACCAGAACGGGGATGTTGCGGAACGTCTCGACGTAGATCGTGGCGAGCTTGCGGACCAGCCAGTTCGTCGAGAGTCGGCCGATGCCGACGAACGTCCCGAGGATCAGGGCGATCGTGACGCCGACGATCGAAATCGCTGCGGTGTTGCGGATGCCGACCCAGACGAGGTCACGGACTGGCGACGACGGGTCGAACGGTGAGTCGCGGATCGCGAAGCCGGCAGGGTTGTCGAGAAAGTCGAACCCGGTCGGGATGCCCTGTTCGTCGAGGTTGCTGGTCAGGTTGCCGAGCAACCACCGGACGGTGACGATCGCCAGGATCACGGCGACGATCTGCGCAACGATGCGCAGCACACGGATGTCACGCCAGAACGGCGGTCGGGTCGAAACGACGGTGCTCTTGGCCGTCATGGTGTCCGCCACGTCAGAGTCCCCCAAGGAGTCGTAGTCGAGTCGGAACCCGGGCGGGGCCCGGCTGTTCGGCCGGGCCCCGCAAGGTTCAGGTGTTGATGAGTCGGTCGGAACCGATCAACCGCTGACGATCAGCGGTACGGCGGCACGTACATGAGGCCGCCCTCGGTCCACAGTGCGTTCGGCGAACCCTCGAGGGAGAGACCGATCGGCACGATGTGCTCGTTGTAGATCTCCTCGTAGTTGCCGACCTGCTCGACGACCTGGACGGCGAAGTCCGGCGGCAGGCCGAGGCCGCCGTCGAAACCGTCGAGACCGAGGAACCGAGCGATGTTCGGGTCCTCGCCGTCGTAGCTGCCGATGTTCGTCGAGTCGAGACCGAACTCCCAGGCCTGGACCGTCGACATGACCGCCCAGTTGACGGCCTGCGCCCACTCGGTGTCGCCGTCGGAGACGACGGGGCCGAGCGGCTCCTTGGAGATGACCTCGGCGAAGATGAACTGCTCTTCGCCGCCCTCGCCCTCGATCGAGGACTTGAACGCAGCGAGCTGCGAGGCGTCGGAGGTCCATGCCTCACACTGGCCCTGCTCGTAGGCGGGACGCAGCTGCGTGTTGTCCTCGAACACCACGGGGGTGAACGGGATGCCGCGGGCGTTCATCACCGAGGTGAGGTTCAACTCGGTCGTCGTGCCCGACAACACACAGATGCTGGCATCGGCGAGCTCTTCGAGCGTGGTGAAGCCCGTCGAAGCCGGGACCATCATGCCCTGGCCGTCGTAGAACGTCGTGAACAGGAAGTTGGCGCCTTCGGTGCCGTCACGGGTGGCGGTCCACGTCGTGTTGCGGATCAAGACGTCGATCTCACCGGACTGCAGCGCCGTGAATCGGGCCTCAGCGGTCAGCGGGACGTACTCGACGGCATCGGCGTCGCCGAGGACGCCGGCGGCCACCACGCGACAGAAGTCGATGTCGAAACCGGCGAACTCGCCGGCCTCGTCGATGATGCCGAAGCCGGGAAGTGTGTCGTTGGCGCCGCAGATCACGGTCCCGCGTTCCTGCACGGCAGCCAGTGTGCCACCTTCGGCCTGGACGAGCTCGACGGTGTCGGTCGTCTCGGCGTCGGTTGTCTCGGTCTCGGCGTCGGTCGATTCCGTTTCCGCATCGGTCGATTCGGTCTCGGCATCGGTGCTGTCAGCGCCGTCGTCGTCACTGTCCGACGAGCAGGCTCCAGCCACCAGACCGAGCGCCAGTATCACGCCCGCTGTTCGCTTCCAATGGGAAGTTCTCCCCCTTGACATCATGTACTCCTCCTCAGAGTTGTTGACCATCGATCGCCAATTTGACGGTCGACGGGTCCGTTGGACCGTAACAGAGGCTGCCGCTCAGGTCGAACGAGGCTCGTGAACGCAACGTGACGAGCAGATGTCGGCCAGACTGTGCGTCATGACTGATGCCAGTGCAACCGTGTCCGCCGTCGTCGTCTCGACGGCTCGCTCTGCTCCGAAGACGGCGACCGCCGTGGGCTGGGCGGTCGGTACGAAAGGAGCGGTGCCCCGACAGTTGGGGTTGAGCCGCTCGGCGCTCGAAGCGAACGGCTTCGAGGCCAAGCCCGGCCAGATCCTGGCGGTGCCGACCAGCGACGGCGTGGCCGTTGCGGTGGGTGTCGGCGAGCCCGGAACGATCGATGCGTCCGGTCTCCGGGCGGCCGCCGCCGCATTCGCCCGGGCCGTCCCGAAGCATGCGCAGCTCGCGACCAACCTGGCCGATACCGATGGCATCGACGCGCGGGCTGCTGCCCAGGCGGTGACCGAAGGCGTGTTGCTGGCCTCGTACCGGTACACCGGGCTCAAGAACGATCCGAAGAACGCGGCGCGCCTCGAGAGCCTCACGCTGGTCGCCGGCGACAAACGATCGAAGGAGGTCGCCCGCGGCGCCGAGCGCGGCAAGGTCGTTGCCACGGCCGCGGCGTTCGCCCGCGAACTCGCCAACACGCCGCCCACGTATCTGAACGCCAAGGACCTCGCAGACAAGGCAGTCGAGGTCGGGGCGGCGGCCGGGTTGCAGGTCGAAGTGTTCAACAAGGACCAGCTCGCGCAGCTGGGCTGCGGCGGCCTCCTCGGGGTCAACCGTGGCTCGACCGAGCCGCCCCGGATGGTGAAGCTCACCTGGTCGCCGAAGAATCCGACCGGCCACCTCGCCCTCGTCGGCAAGGGGATCATGTACGACTCCGGCGGCATCTCGCTCAAGGGTCACGACGTCTTCCACCAGAACATGAAGATGGACATGTCGGGAGCTGCCGCGGTGCTCGCAACGATGAGTGCCCTCGAGGACCTGAAGGTCAAGACCAAGGTGACCGCCTGGCTGATGTGCACCGACAACATGCCGTCGGGCAGCGCGCTGAAGCTCGGTGACGTGTTGACGATGCGCAACGGCAAGACCGTCGAGATCCACAACACCGACGCCGAGGGTCGCCTCGTGCTGGCCGACGGCCTGTCGCTCGCGGTCGAGGAGGCGCCCGACGCGATCGTCGACATCGCCACACTCACCGGTGCGGCGATGGCTGCGCTCGGCCCGCAGATCGCTCCGGTGCTGGGCACCAGCCAGTCGCTGGTCGATCAGCTCCTCGCATGCTCCGACGAGACCGACGAGCCGCTCTGGCAGCTGCCACTGTCGGAGAAGCGGTACCGCAAGCTGCTCGACTCCGTCGTGGCCGACATGAAGAACATCGGTGGCCCGTACGGCGGCGCGATCACGGCGTCGATCTTCCTCAGCGAGTTCGTCGGCGACGTCCCGTGGGCGCATCTCGACATCGCCGGGCCGATGATGGTCGACGGCGACGACGGCATCTACGCCAAGGGAGCCACGGGCTTCGGCACCCGCGTGCTCATCGACCTGGCGTCGAACTTCACCCCGCCGGTCTGAGGCCGTCGCCGAGACGCGCCGCGTTGTCGGCGGCCTCTGACGCCACGGCGTCGGCGACGCCGAGTGCCACCAGATGATGCTCGATCTCCGACGGATCGTCGCCGAGGTCGAGCATCGTCGTGGCGAGACGATGCGCCCTGGTCAGTTCGTCGGCACCGATCGAGGTGCCGAGCCAGTCGGCGTGGGCGGCCTGGACGGACTCGGGCATCCGTCGGAGGTGACGGAAGCTGATCGGCGGGACACGCCGACGGACCGCGAGCCCACCGTCGATCGGGTGTGCGAGGCCGAACATCACGCATCGCTGCAGGGCCTTGCTGAACGGTGACGTCCGACCGCTGGTGTAGCTGAGCCCCATCGCCTGGGCGGTGGCGTGCAGGTCGAGGTCGTAGCCGTCGGGCGATCGTTCGAGCCCGGCGACCAGCCGCCGCAGCAGCCACGTCGCCGTCGGGCCGAGCACGCCGAGCCAGAAGACCTCGACGTAACGCGAGCGGGGATCGAACCCGTCGTCGTCGACGACCGGGTCGACCCAGGGTCGAACCGTGATCGTCGCGGCGAGCATCGACGGGATGGGAATGTCGGACATGTGGGCCTCCCCTGGTGGGAACTGCAGATGAGCGCTGCTGCGGGAGGAGTCGGTGACCGGACAGTGGGCGCCGGCGCGGCCGGAAAGGAACCAGACTGACGCGATGCTGCGCACCGTGACCCTCCGTCACCACCTCCTGGTCGGCGCCTCGATCGCGTTGACGACGGTCCTCGTTGGCTTCGGAGTGATCGGCGCCGGCGACGAATCGCTGATCCGGCCCGAGCACTTCGACGCCAAGCAGGTGACGGTGTGGCCCGACGGCGACGACGGCGTCCGGGTCCGTGAGGTCGTCGACATCGACTTCGGTCTGAACGAACGCCGCGGGTACCAGCGGATCATCCCCAACGACTTCGGCATCCCGACCGATGTCACCGCGTCGTCGCCGGACGCCAACGCCGAGATCGACATCGTCCAGATCGGTGGTGACACCAGGATCCGCCTCGGCGACCCGGACGTCACCTTCACCGATCGGCACCGCTACGTCCTCGAGTACCGACTCCCCGACGCCGCCGTGACGAACGGCCGGCTCGACCTCGACATCATCGGCACCGTCGAGACCTTCGAGACGCAACGTTTCGAGGTGGTCCTGGCCGGTTTCGAGTTCGACTCGCTGCAGTGCATCACCGGGACGGACGCGTCCGTCGACGACTGCGAGTTCAGCCGCGGTGCGTCCGACAACCTTGTTGCCGTCTTCGAGCCGCTGCTGCCGGGCGAGGGGATCACCGTCAGCGGCGCGATCGAGTCGCTGACCACACCGGCGTTGCCGACCATCCCCGATCCGCCCGATCCGATCCCGTACGGGTTCCGTCCACTCGGCTTCCTGATGATCCCACTGGGCCTCGCCGCAGCGGCGCTGGTGTACGTCGTCGGGCGCTCCAGCGGCAGCAACACCGTGCGCAGTGGCGGCGCTGCCGAGGCGGCGTTCGGCGAGCTGCCCGTTCCCGGCGACGGTTCGCGTCGCCTCGACGTGGCCACCTACCGGGTTCCCGACTCGCGTCTCGCGGAGATGGCGACGATCGAGTTCGCGCCGCCACGCGGGCTCGAGCCGTGGCAGGCAGCGGTGGTGCTGCGCGAAGAGGTCGACGACGACTCGGTGGCGGCCTGGTTCTCCGAGATGATCGCCGACGGGGCCATCGATGCAACCGACGACGACGGGATCGTGCGGCTCGCGAGAGGCACGGACACCTCGCGGCTGAACGCGGTCGACCTCGGCCATCTGGCGCGTTTGTTCGCGCAGGGCGACGTCATCGAACTCGGGAGCTACGACAAGGACTTCACCGCGACGTGGGCGGCGATCCGCTCCGAACAGGAGGCGTTCGCCGCGAGCTCCGGATGGTGGTCGCGAGGCGGGCCGGGCGGCTCGGTCACGGCGCCGGCGAAGCTGGTTCTCGTGGTGGGTGCACTGCTGATCGTGGCGACGCTGGTGCTCACGGTCGTGGCGCTGGCGACCACCGAGATGTTCTGGCAGGTGCTGGCGTCGCCGTGGATGGCGGTGATCGCCGGGTTGTTCGTTCCGTTGCTGGCGGCGACGGTGGCGTACCGGTCGATGTTCGCGTCGCGCACCGTCACCGGATCGGCCCTCGCGTTGCGCTCGGAGTCGTTCCGACGGTTCCTCGCCGCGAGCGAGGGACGCCACGTCGAGTGGGCGTGGGAGCAGGGCCTCGTGCGTGAGTACAGCGCCTGGGCCGTGGCGCTCGGTGCCGCCCAAGCGTGGTCGGACGCCGTCAAGTCGTCCGCCATCCCCGACCCCGAGGTGGCGTTGAGCGGACCGCTGCTGCTGTACTCGGCCGGCTCTGCGTTCTCGTCGTCGCACACCGCTCCGTCGAGCTCCGGTGGCGGCGGTGGCGGTGGCGGCCTCGGTGGTGGTGGCGGCGGCGGGAGCTCCGGGTCGTGGTGACGGCTCAGGTCGCGGTTGTCGGAAGCAGCACGGCGACGAGCTGGTGAAGGCGAGCGCGGTGCCCGCTGACGACATCGATCGAGTCGCTGATCAGTTGTGCGTTCGGCGGGTCCTGCGCCCGCAGCGTCAAGCTCGTGTCGATCGCTGCTGCGAGCGTGGACATCGTCTGCGAGAGCGGCTGCCAGTTGGGGTCCTGTGCGTCGAGGTACTGCTGCTGCGCTCCGATCGCGACGTTGTCGAGCCGGCTGCGCTCGAGCCCCCAGCGCTGCAGTGCCGCAGCGGGCGGCGCCGCCAGCAGTTCCAGGGTGAGCTGATCGGCGATCCACTGCGTCGTGCTGAGCAGGCTCGCCTGCGCTGACGGTTCCGCGTGGCGTTGCTGGGGTGTCGGCTGCGCCGCTGGTGCGGGCTGCTTCGGCTGCTTCGATCGAGAGAGTGCACCGCCGATCGCCACAGCGATCAGCAGAAGGCCGCCGATGACGAGCACCGGGAGCAACCAGTCGTTTCCGCCATCGGACGTCTCGGATTCCGGGGTGGTCGGCGTCGGTGCGATCGGTTCAGCGATGGGTGTGGTGGGTGCCGGAGCCTCGGGCTCGACGGGCGCTTCGGGCTCTGCCGGTGCTTCGGGTTCGACGGGAGCTGCGGGGTCGACGGGGGCTTCGGTCGGCGCCGGAGCGGCACCCTCGTCGGTGGCGGCGTCGGCGCTGCTCGAGGCCAGGTTGGCTGCGGGGCCGTCGCTGCCGCAGGCACCGAGCGCGAACACGATCACCGCTGCAGCACAGATCGTTCGGAGTCGGCCCGGTCGTCGTTGCATACCCCGACGGTAGCGAGATGAGCGCGGGTCGCCGTGGACCTCCACGATGTGCCGGACACATCGTGGACGTCAGCCGGCGATGATGTGGTCGAGGGTGAGCTCGGGCTCGTTCTGCTCGATGCGGGCGAGCGCGTACTTGTTCTCGAACAGCGCCACCAGGTGACCGTCGAGCCGGGCGAGGATGCGCACCCCCGGCTTGTCGCGCAGCGCATCAGCCGACGCCTTGTCGGTCAGCCGGATCGCCTGGTACGGAGCCGACAGGATCTCGATCGGCGCGTTGAACTCGATGTCGAGGCGGTTGGCGAACACGTCGAACTGCAGCTGGCCGACGGCGGCGAGGACCGGCGAGGCGTCGCCCCAATCCGGATCCTTGAGCACCTGGACGACGCCCTCTTCGTTGAGCTGGTCGAGGCCCTTGCGGAACTGCTTGGTCTTGCCGGTGTCGATCGGCCGGGCCGTGGCGAACACTTCGGGGGCGAACGCCGGGATCGGCGGGAACTTGACCGTCGGTCCGGTCTCGTCGTACAGCGTGTCGCCGAGGTTCAGCCCAGTGGCGTTGACCAGTCCGACCACGTCACCCGGGAACGCTTCGTCGACGGTGGTGCGCTCGGCGCCGAAGACGGTGGATGCGTACTTCGTGGCGAACGGCTTGCCGGTGCGCTCGCAGGTCATCACCATGCCGCGGTCGAACCTGCCCGAACAGATGCGGGCGAACGCGATGCGGTCACGGTGGTTGCGGTCCATGTTGGCCTGCACCTTGAACACGAACGCCGAGCACGGCTCGTCGAGGTGGCGGGGCTTGTCGTCGACGTCGAGGCGCGGCGACGGGGCCGGCGCCAGGTCGACGATGGCGTCGAGGAGGTGGCGCACCCCGAAGTTGGTGAGCGCCGAGCCGGCGAACACCGGCGTCGACTCGCCGGCGAGGAACGACGGCATGTCGACGTCGGCCTCCATGGCGCTGAGCAGGTCGGTCTCCTCGGTGCTCTTGGTCCACTCCTTGCCCTCTTCAGCAGCAGCTCGCTCGGCGGGGACGTCCTCTTCCGGTGCGATCTGACTACCGCGGGCGGTGCGGGTGAACCGCGTGAAGACGTCGGTACGACGATCGATGACGCCACGCAGATCGCCGAACGACCCGACCGGCCAGGTTGCCGGTGTCGGCCGGAGCCCGATCTGGGCTTCGATCTGATCGAGCAGTTCCAGCGGTTCCATGCCGGGACGGTCGAGCTTGTTGAGGAACGTGATCACCGGCAGGTTGCGTGACCGACACACCTCGAACAGCTTGAGCGTCTGCGGCTCGATGCCCTTGGCCGAGTCGAGCACCATCACCACGGCGTCGACAGCGGCGAGGACCCGGTAGGTGTCCTCGGAGAAGTCACGGTGGCCTGGCGTGTCGAGGAGGTTGAGCTCGTGGTCGCGGTACGGGAAGTTCAGTGCGGTCGACGAGATCGAGATCCCGCGTTTCTGCTCCATGTCCATCCAGTCCGACGTGGCGGCACGGCGGCCCTCGTGCGCCTTGACCGCACCGCCGGAGGTGATGGCACCGGCGTACAGCAGGAACTTCTCGGTGAGGGTGGTCTTGCCCGCGTCGGGGTGGCTGATGATCGCGAACGTGCGACGACGCGCGGCTTCGCTCAGCACCTGTGCGGACATGGGTTCGAGGCTACCGTCGTGGCCTGTGATCGATCGGAGCGCCCTTGCCGAGCTGATGTCCGCCGAAGAGGAGCGCTTCGTCGAGCTGCACCCGCGTTCCGCCGAGCTGTCCGTGGCCGGGCGCCAGCACCTGCTGGCCGGCGTGCCGATGCCGTGGATGACCCGGTGGCCGGGGGCGTTCCCCGTCCACGTCGCCGCAGCCGACGGCGCCCGCTTCGTCGACGTCGACGGCATCGAGTACGTGGACTTCTGCCTCGGTGACACCGGCGCCATGACCGGCCACGGGCGCGGCGGATTGGCGGCCGCTGTCGACCGGTCGACCGTGATGCTGCCGAGCGAGGACGCCGCCTGGGTCGCCGACGAACTCCACCGCCGCTTCGGCATGGCCAAGTGGCAGTTGACCACCTCGGCGACCGATGCCAACCGGTTCGTGTTGCGCTTCGCCCGCCACCTCACGAAGCGTCCGAAGATCGCCGTGATGGACTGGTGCTACCACGGCACGGTCGACGAGACGCTGGCGATCCTCGACGCCGACGGCCGTGTGATCAGTCGGCCCGGCGCCGTCGGCCCGCAGGTCGACCCGGCGCTGACGACGCGAGTCGTGCCGTTCAACGACCTCGACGCGCTCGACGCGGCGCTCGCGCACGGCGACGTGGCCGCGCTGCTGTTGGAGCCGGCGCTGACCAACATCGGCATCGTGCTGCCGCAGCCGGGCTATCACGAGGCGGTACGTGAGATCACCCGGCGCCACGATGTGCTGTTGATCATCGACGAAACCCACACGATCTCGGCAGGGCCCGGCGGATGCACGCTGGCCTGGGGGCTCGATCCCGACATCGTGGTGATCGGCAAGCCGATCGGCGGCGGGTTCCCCGTGGCGACCTATGGCGTCACCGACGAGATCGCGGCTGGGCTCGATCCGGTGTTGCACGGCCACGATGCGGACGTCGGGGGAGTGGGTGGCACGCTCGCCGGTAGTGCCATGGCCACGGCGGCGATCCGGGCCACGCTGTCGACGACGCTGCTCGACGCGGACTACGAGCGCATGATCCCGCTTGCGGCGCGCTGGACCGAGGGCGTCGCCGGGGCGATCGAGCAGCACGGGTTGGCGTGGTCGGTGCAGCAGCTCGGGTGCCGCGCCGAGTACTGGTTCTGCCCGCTGCCGGTCAACGGCGCCGACGCGGCCGCAGCGGTCGACGAAGGGCTCGATGCGTTCATGCACCTGTGGGCGCTCAACCGGGGGATCCTGATGACGCCGTTCCACAACATGGCCCTGCTGTCGCCGGCGCACACCGACGCCGACGTCGACCGCCACACCGAGGTCTTCTCCGCCGCCCTCGCCGCCCTCACCTGACCCGCACCGCCCGGGCGGTGCGGGTCAGGGCGCGACGTCGGTGAGCCCGCCGAGCGCGTCGCCGGCGACGTCGCCGAGGCCGCCGGGCAGCGACTCGGCGATGCCGTCGAGGCCGATGGTCTCGGTCATCTGACCGAGGTCGACGCCGAAGTTCTCGGCGAGCGCACTGCCCTCGCCCAGCAAGCCGTCCACGTGTTCGCTCAGACCCGTCGATTCCAGGACGCCCTGCAGACCATCGCCACCGAGCAACCCCTTGATCGCATCGAACAGACCCATTTGAAATGACCCTTTCTGGAGTGTTGGTTGACCTGATGCTACCGGCGCGAGTTGGCGAAGCGCCCGTGTCCGCACCACGCTGTCGGACGTGTCGATCGACCTGCTTCCCGCTGCCCGCGAAGTGGTCGCCGGTGCCGAGCGCGTGGTCGTTCTCACCGGCGCCGGTATCTCCACCGACTCCGGCATTCCCGACTTCCGCGGCCCCAACGGGTTGTGGACGAAGAACCCGGCGGCGGAGAAGGCAGCGGACATCCGCTTCTATCTCGGCGACCCCGAGGTCCGCCAGGCGGCATGGCAGAACCGGCTGACCACCCCGGCGTGGACCGCCGAGCCCAACCGGGGTCACGCCGCGATCGTCGAGCTGGAGCGGCGCGGTCAGCTCCACGGCCTCGTCACCCAGAACATCGACGGCCTGCACCAGAAGGCCGGCAACGATCCCGACAAGGTGATCGAGGTCCACGGCACGGTGTGGTTCACCCGCTGCTGGGACTGCGAGGACCGCCGCCCGATGGACCAGGCGCTCGAACGGGTCCGCGCCGGTGACGCCGACCCGGCGTGCCTCGAATGCGGCGGCATCCTCAAGAGCGACACGATCAGCTTCGGCCAGTCGCTCGTGCCCGAGGTGATCGACCGGGCGATGCGGGTCAGCGACGACTGCGACGTGATGCTCGCCGTCGGCTCGACGCTCAGCGTGTTCCCCGCCGCCAACTGCGTCCCTCGGGCCAAGGCCGCCGGTGCCCGGGTGATCATCGTCAACGGCGACGAGACGGCGATGGACCGCTACGCCGACTGGCTCCTCGTCGGCCAGATCGGCGAGATCCTGCCCGAGCTGGTCGCATGAGGTGGTGGTCCGCCGTGCTCGGGGCGGTGACGCTGGTCGTCGTGTCCGGCTGCGGCTCGGGCAGCGACGCGGTGTGCGTGTCGAGTGCCGCTGGTGAGGTGTGCGCTGACGGCGGAGACGGCACCATCACGTTCAGCGGCAATGGGCTGGAGCCGGGCTCCGAGGTGCGGATGGAGAACGACCAGGTCGGCCCGGTCGTGCTGGTGGCGGAAGCCGACGGTGTGCTCGACCCGAACGGCATGGTGGGCGTGATGGCGCTGTTCGCCGACACCGAGTTCACGTTCACCGTCACGGCGACCGACGAGCAGGGCGAGCCGATCGTCGGCGACATCACCGTGTCGACCTGATTGCCGTCGCCGTCGTGCGGCTCGCCAGGAGCGCACCGCCGAACGTCTCGCCCGACCCGTCGCCGATCGATTGCACGGTGGCGAAGACGACTCCGACGAAACCGACGGAGGTGATGCGCTGCTCGGCGATGTGGAACAGCGTGAATGGCACTGCGACCCAGGCGACCGACAGCGTCACGGGTCGCGTCGAGGGCGATGGGTACGATCTGCTCATGGGCGAACGCAGCCAGCGCCGGGGCGTCTTGCAGCGCCCGTTCGATGCGATCGCCTCAGCGGTCGTTCCGGTGGTCGCTGATGCGGTCGACCCGGATGGTCTGGTCGATCGCATCGACGTGAACGCGCTCCTCGCCCGTGTCGACGTGAACGCACTGGTCGATCGCATCGATCTCGACGCGCTGCTCGACCGGTTGGATCTCGACGCTGTGCTCGACCGAATCGACCTCGATCGGCTGATCGGTCGGATCGACGTGGACTCGATCGTCGATCGTGTCGACGTCGAGCGCATCGTGGCTCGGATCGACCTCGATGCCATCGTCGATCAGGTCGACGTGGAGCGCGTGGTCGCCCGTGTCGACCTCGATGCAGCGGTCGCCCGTGTCGACCTCGATGCAGCGGTCGCCCGTGTCGACCTCGATGCAGCGGTCGCCCGTGTCGACCTCGATGCAGCCGCGGACCGGATCGACGTGGACCGGGTGGTGGCGCGGGTCGATGTCGATGCCATTGCGGCGTCGCTCGACATCGACGCGATCGTCGCGCAGAGCACCAAGGGGGTGCTGGGGACGTTCACCGATCTCCTCCGTCGGCAGGTGGTGGGGGTCGACGAGATCACGATGCGCGCCACCAACCGGCTGCTGCGCCGGGACTACGCCTCGTTGCCGGCAGGCCCCCCGCTGGCCGACGGGCACGAAGCACTCGACGACGGCGATGCGACCATGAGCGGTCGCTACGCGGGGCCCGTCTCGCGTCTCGGCGCGCTGGGGCTCGACGTGTTCCTGATCTCGTCGACGTTCACACTGCTGCTCGCCGGCATCGTGTACCTCGCCGACGTGCTGTTCGGTGCGACGCTCGATCCGAGCGGGACGTGGGTTGCTCCCGCGTTGCTCGTGCTCTACGGGTTCGTCTACTTCTGGCTGTCGCAGACGCTCACGGGACGCACGATCTCCCAGGCGCTCGTCGGCATCAAGGTGATCCGCGGCGATGGCCAGCCGCTCAGTCCCGGCGCTGCGGCGATCCGCACGCTCGTGTTGCCGTTCAGCTTCCTGCTGTTCGGCATCGGAGCGTTGATGGCACTGATCGATCGTCGCCGACGCGCGCTGCACGACGTCGCAGCCAAGTCCGCCGTGGTCTACGACTGGGGTGACCGTCCAGCTGCGCTCCCGGCCCCACTCACGAGGTTCCTCGATCGTCAGGAAGCGTCACGGCCCGCAACGGCGGCACCCCGACCATCACATCGGTGAGGACCGGTTTCGAATCCTGACCGAGTCGGTAGGCTTTCGGCCATGGCAACGTTCCGAGACCTGCTCGCTGCGGCGAAGTCCGAGATCCGCGAGATCGATCCCGAAGGCGCCGCGGCGCAGATCGAGTCCGGTGCGCTCGTGCTCGATGTCCGCGAGCCCGACGAGTACGAGGAGGGCGCGCTTCCCGGCGCGATCCACATTCCCCGTGGCCACCTCGAGGCGCAGATCGAGAACCGCATCGCCGACAAGTCGGCGCCGATCGTCGTCTACTGCGCCGGCGGTGTGCGTTCGGCGTTCGCCGCCAAGACGCTCGCCGAGCTCGGCTACACCGACGTCGAGTCGATGGCCGGTGGATTCGGGCGGTGGAAGGACGAGGGGCGACCCTGGAAGCAGCCGGCGTCGCTGACCCCGGAGCAGAACAACCGCTACAAGCGTCACCTGCTGCTGCCCGAGGTGGGGGTCGAGGGCCAGGTCAAGCTGCTCGAGTCCAAGGTGCTGATGCTCGGCGCCGGCGGTCTCGGATCGCCCGCCGCGCTGTACCTGGCCGCGGCAGGCGTGGGCACGATCGGCATCGTCGACATGGACGAGGTCGACTCGTCGAACCTGCAGCGTCAGATCCTGCACAACATCGACCGCATCGGCGACCGCAAGGTCGACTCCGCGAAGAAGACCCTCACGATGCTCAACCCCGACGTCGACGTCGTCACCTACGACACGCGCCTCGACGCGTCGAACATCATCGACATCATCTCCGGCTACGACGTGATCGTCGATGGCGCCGACAACTTCCCGAGCCGGTATCTCCTCAACGACGCCAGCGTCAAGCTGGGCATCCCGGTGGTGCACGGATCGATCTTCCGCTTCGAGGGCATGGTCAGCGTGTTCCACCCGACGCAGGGGCCGACGTATCGCGACATGGTGCCGCAGCCCCCGCCCGCCGAGCTCGCCCCGAGCTGCGCCGAGGCCGGCGTGCTCGGCGTGCTGCCCGGCATCATCGGCTCGATCCAGGCGCTCGAGACGATCAAGGTCATCCTCGGCCTCGGCGAGCCGTTGATCGGGCGGATCCTCACCGTCGACACCAACGACATGGAGTTCCGCGTCTTCAACCTGAAGCCGGACCCCGCCAACGAGGTCACCTACGCGAACCGCGACCGGATCGAGATCAAGGAACTCGACGGCCTCTGCGCCCCCGGCCTCTCCCACTGACGCTCAGGGCGTGACGATCGGGAAGTTCCGTTCGGTCTTGGCGATCACCGACACGAGCGTGCCGAGTGCGGTCGGGTCGCCGTCGAGCGTGATCCGACCATCACCGAGTGCTTCACCGAAGTCGAGGCGACCCGTGAACAACTCGATCAGCGACCGGCGCGCCAGCGAGAGCGTCGTACTCCCCTCGGCGGGGGCTGATGTCCGACGATGGTTGGCGACGCCGTTGCGGAGCTCGAACACGTAGGTCTCGTCGAGGTCGGTGATCACGAACGACAGCACCACGTGGAGGTCCCACGCCCTCGGGCCGTCGATGCGGATCGCCACGCTCGACAGGATCTGCTCGACCGACAGCGCGCCGAGCAGGTCCGGCGCGCCCCGGCCGGCGGCGGTGGCCACCTCGCCATCGCGCAGCTCCTTGGCTCCGACGAGGAACACGTTGCGCCACGTCCCGTTCTCGGCGCCGAACGCGATCCGCTCGAACGCGTCGGCCTGCAGGGCCCGAGCGTCGGCGTGGTGTTCGTCGGCGAAGAGCACGTGGTTCAACACCTCGACGGCCCACCGCAGGTCGCCCTCGTCGAACGCCGCCCGGGCATGGGCCACCGCAGCGTCGGCGCCACCCATCGCGGCGACGTACCGCTCGGCCGCGGCCACTGGCGGATGCGGCCACAGGTGCGCCGGGTTGCCGTCGTACCAGCCGAGGTAGCGCTGGTAGACCGCCTTCACGTTGTGGCTGACCGAGCCGTAGTAGCCGTGCGTGTGCCACTGCTCGGCGAGCGCGGGCGGCATCTCGAGCATCTCGGCGATCTCGGCGCCGACGTAGCCGAGGTTCATCAGCCGCAGCGTCTGGTCGTGCAGGTAGGCGTACATGTCGCGCTGCATCGCCAGGAACTCGACCGCTCGCTCGCGGCCCCACGTGGGCCAGTGGTGCGAGGCGAACACGACGTCGAGGTCGTCGCCCCACAGGTCGATCGTCTCGGTGAGGTAGGCAGCCCAACGCCGGGCGTCGCGCACCTGCGCACCGCGCAGCGTGACGATGTTGTGCAGCGTGTGCGACGTGTTCTCCGCGGTGCACAACGCCTTGTGGTCGGGGAAGTAGAAGTTCATCTCCGCAGGCGCCTCGGTCCCCGGCGTCACCTGGAACACGATGCGCACGCCGTCGATCGTCAACTCCTGGCCGGTGTGGGTGATGTCGATCGTCGGCGGGATCAGCGTCGGCTCGCCGGTGGAGGTCGTCTGGCCGAGACCGCAGCCGATCTGGCCGTCCGGGCCCTTCGGCAGTGCCGCGCCGTACATGAAGTCCGACCGACGTCCCATCGCCGTGCCGACGAACACGTTCTCGGCGACCGCCTCCTCCATGAAGCCCTCCGGAGCGATGACCGAGATCCGCCCGGCGTCGACGTCGGCCTCGTCGATCACGCCCTTGACGCCACCGAAGTGGTCGATGTGCGAGTGGGTGTAGATCATCGCCACCACCGTGCGCGGGCCGTGGTGCTCCTGGTAGAGCGCCCACGCCGCTGCGGCGGTCTCCTTGCTGATCAGCGGATCGATCACGATCACACCGGTGTCACCTTCGATCACGCTCATCACCGACAAGTCGAAGCCGCGCAGCTGGTAGATGCCGGGCACCACCTCGAACAGGCCGTCGCGGATCAGGAGCTGTCCCTGGCGCCACAGGCTCGGGTGGGCGGTGTCGCCGGCAGGTTCGTCGAGGAATCGGTAGGCGTCGAGATCCCAGACGACCCGTCCGTCGGCGGCGGTGATCTCGCGGGTCGTCGCCTTCGCGATGAACCCCCGCTCGGTGTCGTCGAAGTCCTGTGTGTCGTCGAACGGAAAGCCGGTGTCGCTCATCCGGCGAGTTTGACACCCGGTTGTGCGGTGCCCGGCACCGGCGTAACCAGCCGTCCGGTTCAGCTGGGTTCGGTGAGCACTTCGGCTTCGAGCGGGGCGAGCTCGTCGCGTTCCTGCACGACCACGCCGACCAGCACGAGCGCGATGCCGGCCATCTCGAGGGTCGACGGCTGCTGGTCGAGCACCAGCCAGCCGATGAACGCAGCGGTCACCGGCAGCAGCGCGAGCAGCAGCGAGAACCGGCGGATCGGAATGCGCCGCATCGTGAACTGGTCGATGCCGTAGCCGATCGCATTCGAGAACACTCCGACCAGCAGACACAGCGCCAGCAGGCTCGGCGAGGTCCACACGTCGATGCTGCCAGGTGCTCCCACCGGTGCGATCGCAAGTGCACCGATGGCGAGCCCGATGCCGAGGCCGGCGACGCCTCGGTCGAGGCGGGCGACACGTGACCCGATCACGATGTAGACGGCCCACATCGCCGACGCCAGGAAGATGAAGAGCAGGCCGACGGCGTTGCCCTCGATCTCGCCGCCGCCGAGCACGACCACGCCGGCGACCGCGAAGAGGAGGGCCACGGCGTTGCGGGCCGATCTGGTGGCGATGGCGGCGACGGCGATCGGTCCGATGAATTCGATCGTCACGGCCTTGCCGAGGTCGATGCGGTCGATCGCCAAGTAGAAGAACAGGTTCATCAGGGCCGTGGCGATGCCGAACGCGGCGGCCGCCAGCAGGTCCGAACGCGACCAGCGCTGTCGCCATGGCCGCGACACCGCGACCACAGCGAGCGCGGCGCCGATCACCCGGAACCAGGCGACGGTTCGCGGATCGACCTGGTCGAACAGGCCGACAGCGATGACCGCGCCGACGTACTGCGCGACCGCGGAGAGGACGAAGAGCGCCTCGGGCTGCGCGGTGTTCAGCCAGTTGGTCAGTGGGCCGGATCGCCCTGACGGTTGCGGTTCAGTCAAAGAGTTCGGGATCGCTCATGGCGATCTCGTCCCACAGCGGCTGGAAGCTGAACCAGCCGGCTGCGTGGAAGCCGGTGTTCTGCTGCGTGTAGGTCGCGTACTCGTCGCGGATCTCGATCGGGTTGCCGGCGGCCATGGCCATCAGCTGTGCCTGGCACGAGCGTTCCATCGAGATGAACCAGAAGGCGGCCTCGTCGACGGTTTCGCCGACGGTGAACAGTCCGTGGTTCTGGTGGATCGCGGCCTTGCCGTCGGGGAACTTCGACGCCAGTTCCTTGCCGGCTTCGATGTCGAACACGACGGCGCCGCCCTGCTCGGAGATCACGTGGTGGTCGTTGTAGAAGATGCACGCGTCCTGCGTGAGCGGCGCCAGTGGGATGCCGAGCGAGCTGAACGACTTGCCGTACGGCGAGTGGGCGTGTGCTGCGGCGACCACATCGGGACGTGCGGCGTGCACGGCGGCATGGATGACGAACGCGGCGCGGTTGACCGGCTTGGTGCCGTAGACGACGTCGCCGTCGTGGTTGACGAGGATGAGGTCGCTCTGCTTGATGTGGCGGAAGCTCATCCCGAACGGGTTCACCCAGAAGCAGTCGGGGTACTCGGGGTCGCGCACGGTGATGTGGCCGGCGACGCCTTCGCCGAAGCCGAACTTGCCGAAGATGCGCAGCGCACCGGCGAGGTGGGTCTTGCGGTAGTGGCGCTCGTCTTCGACGTTGTCGAAGGTGGGGATGCCGTCGAGCCCGACGGTCTTCGGGGTCAGCTCGACGCCGTCGATGGTTCCGGGCGTGGCGGCGGCAGCGGTGAGTGCGTCTTCGGTGATGGCCATGGGCCCACCGTACTCTCGCCGGGCGGTGCTGTCTCGGGCCGTACGATGCCGCCATGGCCGAGATCCGCCCCGCCGACATCGCTGCACCGGCGGCGAACTATGCCCACGCCGTGCTCACCGAGGGAGCGTCTCGCTGGTTGCACACCTCGGGCGTGGTGCCCGTCGCGCCTGACGGATCGACGCCCGACGCACTTGCCGATCAGGCAGCACAGGTGTGGACCAACATCACGGCGATGCTGCGCGACGCCGACATGGGTCCGTCGAACATCGTGTCGGTGACGACGTACGTCGTGGTCGGCCCGAACGAGCAGCCCGACCTGGCGACGGTGATGGCCGCCCGTGACGTCGCACTCGGCGGTCACCGGGCGGCGTCGACGCTGGTCACCGTTCCGGCGCTGGCGCGGCCCGAGTGGCGCATGGAGATCGCCGTCGTCGCCGCGGCCTGAGCACGTTGGTTCAGCCGCTCCAGTCGCCGCCGCCCTGGCGGTCCGGGCGATACGCGTGCGCTTCACCCTGAGCGTTGGCGTTGCGGGTGTCGCGCTCGTCGCTGCCGCCCCCGCCACCGTGGCTGCCGGCGTAGTCGCCGTCGGACGTGTAGTTCTTCAGCCTCCGTCTGAATCGTGCGAACCATGCCATGGGAACTCCTCACATCGGGTGCGCTCAGGGGTGTCCGCTCGACCGTACCGCGCGTGGCTCACCCTGTCGATCGATCGCTCCAGCCGCTCAGTGTGGCCTCGACGTCGTCGATGCTCCACACCAGCGTTCCATGCGCCTCGATCGCTCCGCCGACGAAGAAGTTGACGCCGCTTCCGGCAGCACCCGCGTCGCGGCTGCGCCAGATCCGCCAGTCGGTGGCGAGACCGATGATGCCGAGATGGCGTTCGGGATTGTTGCGCACGAGTTCGGTGAAGATGCCGATCTCGCACGCCGTGCCGTCGTCGACCATCGGCCCGTCGAGCCAGGCGACGACCACTTCCGCTCCTCGTAGGCCGGCACCGTCGACGGCGAAGACGGTTGCAGCGTCGAGCGGAGCGAACTGCTGGCGGTGCGGGACGAAACACTCGTGCCCTGCTGCCTCGAGCCGACCGGCGAGGGCGTCGATGTAGGCGCGCTCGGCGGGGGTGAACATCGGTCCGGCCAGATACAGCTTCACGCCGTCATCGTGGCACTCCCGGCGTTCCGGCACCGGGATCAGGTGGCGTCGCTCGGCCTGGAATACGATCGGCGCCATGGCTGATGCGAACGACCTGCCGCAGACCGACTCGGGAATCCCGATCAAGCGGCTCTACGACGCCTCCGACCTCGACGGCTGGGACCCGGCAGAGCAGCTCGGAGCACCCGGCAAGCCCCCCTACACCCGCGGCGTCTACGGCTCGATGTACACCGGGCGGCTGTGGACGATGCGCCAGTACTCGGGGTTCGGCAACGCCGAGGCCACCAACGAGCGCTTCAAGTTCCTGTTGAACGCCGGCCAGACCGGGCTGTCGTGCGCGTTCGACCTGCCCGACACAGATGGGCTACGACTCCGACGCCGGTCGGGCCGAGGGCGAGGTCGGCAAGGTCGGCGTGGCCATCGACTCGATGGAAGACATGCGGCTGCTGCTGGCCGACCTTCCGCTCGACCAGGTCACCACGTCGATGACGATCAACTCGACCGCGGCGATCCTGCTGCTCATGTACGAGCTCGTCGCCGAGGAGAACGGCGTGTCGAGCGACAAGATCGGCGGCACCATCCAGAACGACCTGCTCAAGGAATACATCGCGCGTGGTACCTACGTGTATCCGCCCCGGCCGTCGATGCGGATCATCACCGACATCTTCGCCTACTGCAGCAAGCACGTTCCGAACTGGAACACGATCTCGATCTCCGGCTACCACATCCGCGAGGCCGGATCGACGGCGGTGCAGGAGATCGCCTTCACGCTCGCCAATGCCATTGCCTACGTCCAAGCCGCCATCGACGCCGGCCTCGACGTCGACGACTTCGCGCCGCGGCTCAGCTTCTTCTGGAACGGGCACAACAACTTCTTCGAGGAGGTCGCCAAGTTCCGAGCCAGCCGGCGCATGTGGAACACGATCATGACCGAGCGGTTCGGCGCGAAGGACCCGAAGTCGGCGATGCTGCGCTTCCACACCCAGACCGGCGGATCGACGCTCACCGCGCAGCAGCCGATGAACAACATCATGCGAGTGACCCTGCAGGCGCTGGCCGCCGTGATGGGTGGCACGCAGAGCCTGCACACCAACGGTTACGACGAGGCGCTCAGCCTGCCGACCGAGGAAGCGGCGCGGATGGCGTTGCGCACCCAGCAGGTGATCGGGTACGAGTCCGGAGTCGTCGACACGCCGGATCCGTTGGCCGGGTCGTACTTCGTCGAGTCGCTCACCGACGAGGTCGAACGCCTCGCGTGGGAGTACATCGAGCGCATCGACGAGATGGGTGGTGCGGTCACCGCGATCGAGTCCGGCTTCCAGATGGACGAGATCGAGCAGGCCGCCTACGAGTACACGAAGTCGATCGACGACGACGAACGGGTGATCGTCGGGGTCAACAAGTTCTCGATGGACGACGAGCCCGAACCCAAGGTCTTCCCGATCGACCCCGAACTCGAGGGCAACCAGATCGCTCGCCTGAAGGCCTACAAGGCCAACCGTGACACGGCCGCCGTCGAATCGGCGCTCGCTGCGGTGAAGGCCACCGCGCAGGGCACCGACAACCTGCTGTACAGCATGAAGGACGCGCTGCGCGCTGACGCCACCCTCGGCGAGATCAGCGACGCGTTGCGCGAGGTGTTCGGCGTCTACACCCCGTGACCGACCCGAGCTCCGTGGCGCGAGACGGCTCAGACGTCGCGTCGACACCGCTCGACGAGATCGACCAGGCGCTCGAAGCGCTCGGCGTCGACACGGGCGGGCTCGAACGACCAGCGCCGGCGGAGGTGCGCACGGCCACCCGGCGCGGTCGGTTCGGCACGCCGTTGCCGCGCAACTTCCGGCTGCTGTGGGCCGCGACCGCACTCTCGAACCTCGGCGACGGGCTCCGGCTGGTGGCGATGCCGTTGCTCGCCACGTCGGTCACGTCCGATCCCCGCTTGATCGCTGGCGTCGTCGTTGCTCAGCGGTTGCCGTGGCTGTTCTTCATCCTGCCGGGCGGTGCGTGGGCCGACCGGTTCGATCGCCGCCTGCTGCGGATGCGGCTCGACATGGCCCGGGCTGCGGTGATGGCGGTGCTCGTGGCTGCGATCGCGTTCGATCAGACCTCGATCGTGATCATCTACGTCGTCGCGGCACTGCTTGCATCGGCCGAAGCGGTCGTCGACAGCTCCAGCATGGCAATGGTGCCGGCGACCGTCGACGGACCCGACCTCGAACGTGCCATCGGACGGCTCGGTTCGACCGAGTTGGCGATGAACGACCTCGTCGGCCCGCCACTCGGTGGGCTGCTGTTCGGCTTGGCGATCGCCGTGCCGTTCGGTGTCGACGCGGTGACCTTCGCCGGCGCAGCGCTGGTGATGGGCTTCATGAGCGGGAGCTATCGCCCGGCTCAGGCTGCGACTGCTGCGGCATCGAGCGTCGAGCAGCCGACGATGCGCGAGAGCTTGGCGGAGGGGATCCGCTGGCTGTGGAACCACCGCCTGCTGCGCACGCTGGCGTTGGTGTCGACCGCGCTCGGCACGGCATCGTTCATCGGCAACGCGGTGTTCGTGATCTTCGCGACCGACACGCTCGAGTTGTCCGACTTCGGGTACGGCGTGCTGCTCGTGCCCGGTGCGCTGGGCGGCATCGCCGGCTCGTTGATCGCACCGCGTTTCAAGCGGTTCCCGCTCCGGCGAACGCTCCCGATCGCAGTGGTCGGGTCCGGCGCGTCGACGTGGTTGATGGCGTTGACGTCGTCGCCGATCCTGGTCGGTGCGCTGTCGGCGGTGTCGCTCGGTTCGGTGATGGTGTGGAACGTCTTGACGCTGGCGCTGCGTCAGCGGTTGATCCCCGACGAGATGCTCGGCCGCGTCGGCGCCAGCTACCGGTTCCTGGTGTACCTGGGCATGCCGTTCGGGGCGCTCGCCGGTGGTCTGCTGGCCAACCAGTACGGCGTCAGGTCGGCGATCTTCGTGAGCGGCAGTGTGCTGGTGCTGGTCGGGCTGCTCCTGCCGGTGGTGTTGCGCGGTGTCGAGCAGTACGAGGGTTCGACGAACTGAGCGCTCAGAGTTCGGCGACGACGAGCACGACGATGCCGGCGAGCAGGATGATCGTGGCGGCGGCCTTGATCCGTCGGGCTCCGAGCCCACGAGCGAACGCTCCGTAGCTCTCGACCTGACCCATCGGGGTGAGCACGCTGTGGGTGGCCTCGCCGTACTCGACCTGCTCGGTCGAGGCGCTGCCGTCGGGTCCGATGACGTCGTCCGGGTCGAGCGGGTCGTGCGTCATGCGGCGAGCGTAGGCGGCCGAGTCAGGCAGCAGGACGGAGTGCGGCGACGCGGGCCCGGGTGATGCGGGGCGGTTCCTCGACATCGAATTCGTCGACCAGGTCTGGCGACAGGCACCGAGCGACGGAAGATCGACACCATCGCATCGAAGCGGCGTTGGGCGCCGGTGCGCATGCAGTTCTCGACGGATCTGGTCGCGGCAGTTGCAACGAGATCCGTTCGGAAACGCAGCAGGCGTCTCGGAACCTCAGAGATGGGCGCCGATGGCGGCGCGGAGGTCGTCGTAGGTGTCGAGCGCCGGGAACTGCGGGAACTCGGCGATGACGTTCGCCGGTGCGTGGAACAGGTAGCCGTGGTCAGCGGCGCCGAGCATCGTGGTGTCGTTGTAGCTGTCGCCAGCGGCGATCACCCGGTAGTTGAGGGCCCGGAGCGCCTCGACGGCGTGCTGCTTCTGGTTCGGCTGGCGCAACTGGTAGTCGACGATGCGGTCGCCGGCGACAACGAGGCGATGGCACAGCACCGTCGGCCAACCGAGCTGCTGCATCAGTGGTCGGGCGAACTGCTCGAAGGTGTCCGACAGCAGGACCACCTGCGTTTCGGAACGCAACTCGTCGAGGAATGCCCGGGCGCCGTCGAGTGGTTCGAGCCCGGCGATCACGTCCTCGATCAGCGACATCGTGAGCCCGTGCTGGGCGAGCAGGTCGAGCCGGTACCGCATCAGCACGTCGTAGTCGGGCTCGTCGCGAGTCGTGCGGCGCAGCCCTTCGATACCGGTGCGTTCCGCGACGGCGATCCAGATCTCGGGCACCAGCACACCTTCGACGTCGAGCGTCACGATCGTCTGCTGGCTGCTCACCGCCTCATTGTCGCCGCGACGAACCCGATCGGCGAAAACCGACCACGTTTGTGCGCACATTCCGGTGACCCGGTCCACCCGAAGTGCAACGCAAACGTGGTCTAGGCGGTGATGTGGGTGATCGGGAGTTGGGGGCGTTCGGGGGCGGGGCAGCTCTGCGCCGCCCAGCCGAGATAGATCACGCCGACGAGGCGGTCGTCGGGCTCGAAGTCGCACAGTTCCAGCACGGCCGGTGGCCGGGTGAGCGCCGGGGTCGACCAGAAGCTGGCGAGTCCGAGCGTGGTGGCGCCGAGCAGCAGGTTCTGGATGCCGGCCGCCACCGCGTCGCGGTTCTCGTCGTGCAGCATCTCGTCGTCGTGTGGAGCGCAGCCGACCACCAGCGTCGCCGGGGTCCGCAGATACTTGGTGCGGGTCTTGGCTCGCTTCGTCTCGTCGCCGAATCCCACCCGCTCCATGTCGGCGGCCATCGTGTCGCCGAGCCGGGCCCGACCCTCGCCGGTGAACACGGCGAAACGCCACGGCCACGTCTTCTTGTGGTTCGGCGCCCAGGTGGCCAGCCCACACAGCTCGGCGATGACGTCGAGCGGCACCTCGGCGTTCTGGTGGACGATCATCGACGTCCGCCGCGAGCGCGCCAAGGCGGAGAACTCCTCGAACCGGGCTCGATCGTCGTGCTCCGTCATGGCCATGTCGTCAGGATGTCATGCGGTCGCCCAGATCAGCACCTCGGCACCGTCGGAGCCTGCGGTGAGCGTCGGTGATCCGGCCCCGGTGAGCCGCACGGCGTCCCCGGTCGAGAGCGCGCCCGCGCCGTCGAGCTGCGCCGACCCGCGGGGCACGAACACGTGCACGTGGCGGTCGTCAGGAACAACGACTGCCTCGCCGGCGCCGAGCCGTCCGCCCCACAGCACGGCGCCACGCTGGCGGATCGAGATGGCGGCGTCGTGGCCCTTGCCCGAGGCGATCGGCACCAAGCCGCCGCGGTCGAGTTCGGCGTTGATGTCGAGCTGTTCGTAGCCGGGGTCGATCGACTCGGTGTCCGGCGGCACCCACATCTGCACGAAGTGCACGTCGTCGCTGCCGGAGTTGTTCATCTCGCTGTGCCAGATGCCCGTGCCCGCCGACATCCGCTGGGCGAGGCCCGGGTAGAGCACGCCGCGGTTGCGTTCGGAGTCCTTGTGTTCGAGCTCGCCGGACAGCACCCAGGTGACGATCTCCATGTCACGGTGAGGATGCGTGTCGAAGCCGGAACCGCCGCTCACGATGTCGTCGTTGTTGACGAGCAGCAGGCCGTGGCCGGTGTTGGTCGGGTCGTAGTGGCGGCCGAAGCTGAACGAGTGCTTCGAGTCGAGCCAGCCGATCTTGGTGTGCGGCCGGTCGCTCGCCCGCCGCACGTCGATGGTGGGAGTTGCGTTCATGCTCTCCAGAACAGTTGCGGGCGCAACGATATTCCCTCATGACATTCCCGGTGGGGGAGCGGGCACCGAAGCCGTCAGACTGCCGACATGACGTCGTCGTCCCACGAACTCAGCCCATCCGGGATCGATGCCGTGGCCGCGGCCAGACGCATCGCCGACGACGTGCTGTTCCCGAACGCCCAAGCCGTCGATCGGTCCGATCACCTTCCCGATCGGAACCTGGCGGCGCTCGCCGACGCCGGGCTGTTCGGCCTGGTGGGCCCGACGTCGCACGGCGGCCTCGACCTCGACGCCCACGCTGCGCGGCGCGTGATGGCCGCCGTCGGCTCCGGCTGCGGGGCGACGTTCTTCGTGTGGGTGCAGCACCACGGTGTCGTGCGAACGTTGCGGTCGTCGCCGAACGACGCGCTCGTCGACACGTACCTCGCCGACCTGTGTGCCGGCCGCAGCCTCGCCGGAACGGCGTTCGCCCACGTCCGACGAGGCGGCCCACCCGCAATCTCGGCCACCCGGATCGACAGCGGGTGGCGCTTCGACGGCCACGCGCCGTGGGCGACGTCGTGGGGTCTTGCCGACTGGTTCTCCGTCGCCGCCGAAACGGCCGACGGCGAACTCGTGTGGGCGCTCCTGCCCGGCGACCCGGCGCACGGCGTCACGGCTACCGCGCTGGAACTCCCGGTCTTCAGCGCGACGGCGACCGTCGCACTCGACTTCGACGGCTGCACCGTGACGGACGATCACGTGATCGCCGTCGAGCCCGCGGACGCGTGGCGGCGCGCCGACCGTCGTCACGCATCACTCGGCCAACCGGCGGTCCTCGGTGTGGCCGAGCGGGCCCACCGCCTGCTCGGCGACCACGCTGACGATCCTGGCGTCGCCGCGGCAGCCGTCGCGCTCGCTGCCGAACTGCGCCGGCGCTGGGACGCCGACGACGCACTCATCGACGCGCTCGCAGCCGGCGATGACGTCGTCGTCGAGGCGAGCGATCATCGGGCGGCGTGCCTCGCCCTCGCCCGTCGATCGACGACGGCACTGCTCGCAGCGGTCGGCGGCCGCGGCATGGATCTGTCGCATCCGGCGCAGCGGCTCGCCCGCGAAGCCGATTTCTACGTCATCCAGGCCCAGACCGCCGATGGCCGCGCCGCCACGCTCCGCAGCATCGTGTCCACAGCGGACTGAGCCCGTGCCGCCGCCCGCAACCCCTCCCACCACCGCCCCCGGCCCCGCCGTCGCCGCCGTCGTCTTCGTCGTCCTTGCGGCCGTGCTGTTCGGCACCAGCGGCACCGCCCGCGAACTCGGGCCCGACTCCGCCAGCTCGCTGTCGGTCGGCGCGGCCCGCATCACGATCGGCTCCGTCGTGCTGTGGATCGTCGTCGTGGCGAATCGTCGCCGCGACCCGCTGCCGTCGGCGGCGTCGCTCGGGCCGCTGCGTCCGCTCCTCGCGATCGGGGGCTGCGGCGTCGCGATCTACACGCCGCTGTTCTTCGTGGCTGTCGACCGGGCGGGTGTCGCGATCGGAACGGTCGTCGCCATCGCCAGCGGACCGTTCTTCGCCGCCGGACTGGACTGGGTGTTCCGTCGGGTCCGGCCGACCGCCGCCTGGCTTCGCGGCACACTGGTGACGGTCGTCGGCGTCACGGTCTTGATCGTCGCAGTCGACTCGGGCGGCACCGGCGTCGACCAGTTCGGCGTGCTGGCAGCGCTCGCGGCCGGCTTCGGTTACGCCACCTACTCGGTCACCTCGAAGGCGACGATGGAGCGCGGGCTCGCCTCGACCACCGCGTTGGCGATCCCGTTCACGATCGGCGTGGTCGTCGTGCTCGTCGTGCTCGCGCTGTCCGAGGGCGAGTCACCGAGCTGGTTGAGCACCCCGGGTGGCCTCGCCATGGCGCTGTACCTCGGCGTGGTCGCCACCGGCCTCGCCTACGTGCTCTTCGGGCTCGGGCTGCGGCGACTCACCTCGGCAACCGCCGTGACCCTGGTCCTCGCCGAACCGCTGACGGCGGCGCTGCTCGCCGCCGCCGTCCTCGACGAGGTGATCCCCTGGGTTGGTTGGCTCGGCGTCGCAGCGGTCATGGGCGGACTCGTCCTGGTCGGCCGCAGCGCTCAGCGCTCGGTCTGACGGGCCCGGCTCGGCTGCACCCTGGGTGCCTCGTTCGGCATCTTCGGGTACACCGGAGGCCACGGCGCGTCGGGGATCCCGTCCGCGAGGTCGGCGGCGAAGCGTTCGACGAGGGGCACGATCGAACACGGGGCGTCGTCCATCAACGCCCACGGATCGCCGCGTTCGGCGAGCCGGGCCGGCACGGTGTCGATCGTCATCGCCTCCGGGTCGATCGAGTCGAGCTCGTCCCAGCCGAACGGCGTCGACACCTGCGCGCCGACACGTGGCCGCACGCCCCAGGCGCCGAACATGTTCTTGTGCGGGCGCGTTCTGGTTGAAGTCGACGAACACCCGGGTGCTGCGCTCCTCCTTCCACCACTTGTCGGTGATCAGGTCGGGGTGGCGGTGGGCGAGTTCGCGGCCGAGGGCCACGACCGCGCCGCGGACCGCGAACGAATCCCAACCCGGCTCGACGCGCACATACACGTGGATGCCCTTGCTGCCGGTCGTCTTCGGGAACCCGATCATCCCCAGCTCGGCCAACAGGTCGCGGACGTGTCCGGCCGACTCGCGGACCATGTCGAACGTGACGCCGGGGGAGGGGTCGAGGTCGATGCGCATCTCGTCGTGATCCTCCGGCGTCGACGCCCGGAACGGCCACACGTGCAACCCGAGTACGCCCATGTTCGCCGCCCACAGCACGTGTGCCAGATCTGCGATCACCAACGCTCGTGACGGCGTGCCGTTGATGGTCTCGACGGTGGTGGTCGCAAGCCAGTCTGGCGCCGAGTCGGGGATCCGTTTCTGGAAGAACGACTTCTCACGCACCCCGTTCGGGTACCGCTCCAAGAGCACGGGCCGATCGCGAACCGTGGGCATCAACGCGTCGCTGACGGACACGTAGTAGCGGGCCAGGTCGAGTTTGGTGCGGGGCTCCTTCGCCGGCCCGACCGACGGGAACATCACCTTGTCGGGATTGGTGATCGCCACGGCCCGACCGCCGGCTTCGATCTCGACCGGCGCCCCGAACTCGTCGGCCTTCCCCATCGAGGGAACGCTACCGACTACTGGCCGGTGTGGAGTTCGTCGTTGAGGGCGCCCCAGCTGCCGAGGCGGGCGCGGGCGACGACCTTGCCGCTCTGGCCGTCGCGGATGAACATCATCCGGTCCTGGCCCGACAGCTCGCGGGCCTTCACCACGCCCTGCGGCGTGAGCACGGGCGTGCTCGCCGTGACGTACAACCCGGCTTCGACGACGCAGTCGTCGCCGAGGCTGATGCCGATGCCGGCGTTCGCGCCGAGCAGGCACCGCTCGCCGATCGTGATCTGCTCGGTGCCGCCACCCGACAGCGTGCCCTGGATCGAGGCACCGCCCCCGATGTCGCTGCCGTTGCCGACGACCACGCCGGCCGAGATCCGCCCCTCGACCATCGAGACGCCCAGTGTGCCGGCGTTGAAGTTGCAGAACCCCTCGTGCATCACCGTGGTGCCCTCGGCCAGATGTGCCCCGAGGCGCACGCGGTCGGCGTCGGCGATGCGCACGCCCGACGGGATGACGTAGTCGGTCATCCGCGGGAACTTGTCGAGGCCGTGCACGGTGATCACACGGCCCTCCGTGCGCAGCTTCATGCGAACGTCGTCGATCTCGGACACGGCAACGGGGCCGATGCTCGTCCACGCGACGTTGTTCAACGCCCCGAACGTGCCGTCCATGTTGATCGTTCGCGGCGCCGCCAGACGGTGCGAGAGGAGATGCAGCCGCAGGTACGCATCGGACGCCGAGGCCGGCGGTTCGTCCACGTCGATCGTCAACCGGACCGGCCGGATCGTGACGTTGCGGACGTCGTCGGTGGTGTCGCGCATCCCGAGCTGCGCCTCGATGTCGTCGGTCGGGCAGTCGTCGTCGCCGTACTCGCCCCATCCCAGCCAGCGGAACCAGGTGTCGAGTACCGAGCCGTCCGCAGCGATCGTTGCGAGGCCAGCGCCCCATGCCATCCGTGCCATCTACCAAACCTCCGGTCGCAGTGTCGGGAACAGGATCACTTCTTTGATCGAGTCGACCCCTGCCAACAGCATGGCCACACGGTCCATGCCGATGCCCAACCCTCCGGTGGGTGGCATGCCGTACTCGAGCGCCCGGATGTAGTCCTCGTCGACCGAACCCGCCTCGTGGTCGCCGGCGTCCTTCGCGGCCTGCTCGTCGTCGAACCGTGCCCGCTGCTCGACGGGATCGTTCAGCTCCGAGTAGCCGTTGGCCAGCTCGCGGGAATCCACGAAGATCTCGAACCGCTCGGTGAGCCACGGATCGTCACGGTCGACACGTGCCAGCGGCGAGATCTCGGTGGGATGGCCGGTCACGAACGTGGGGCGCACGATGTCGGCCTCGCACAACGCCTCGAACAGTTCCTCGACCAGCTTGCCGCCGCCCCAGCGTTCCTCCCAGCGAATGCCGTGCTCCTCCGCGAGCGCCCGCAGCTCGTCGACCGGCTGGCTCGGGTGCACGGTGCGGCCGACCTTGTCCGACACCGCATCGACCATCCGCACCCGCGGCCACGGTTCGGCGAGATCGATGTCCTGGTCACGGATCGGGATCACCGTCGTGCCGATCGCGTCCCGCGCTGCCTGGGTGATCAGCACCTCGCTGATGTCCATCATGTCGTTCCAGTCGCCGAGCGCCTGGTAGAGCTCCATCATCGTGAACTCGGGGTTGTGGCGGGTGGAGATTCCCTCGTTGCGGAAGATCCGTCCGATCTCGAACACGCGCTCCATCCCGCCGACGATCAGCCGCTTGAGGTGCAGCTCGAGCGCGATGCGCAGGTACAGCTGCAGGTCGAGCGTGTTGTGGTGCGTGGTGAACGGCCGCGCGTGCGCGCCGCCGGCCTCGGCGTGCAGCACCGGGGTCTCGACTTCGATGAACCCGCGTTCGTGCAGCGTGCGCCGGAAGCTGGCGATGATCTCGTGACGGATCTCGAACGCCCGCTGCGCGTCGGGATTGACGATCAGATCGGCGTAGCGCTGGCGGAACCGGGTGTCGACGTCGCTGAGTCCGTGCCACTTGTCGGGCAGCGGACGCACCGCCTTCGCCAGCAGCTCGACGGTCTCGGGCTTGACCGACAGCTCACCCTTGCGAGTGGTCATCACGGTGCCGTGCACGCCCACCCAGTCGCCGAGGTCGAGCCGTTTGATCGCCGCGAACGCGTCGTCGCCGACGACCGCCTTGGAGATGAAGAGCTGGACGTCGCCGGAGCGGTCGCGCAACGTGGCGAACACGAGCTTGCCCGAGTCGCGCAGCAACATGATCCGTCCCGCCACCGCCACGGCGTCGTCGGTTTCGACGCCGGCTTCGAGGTCGCCCCATCCGTCGCGGACATCTGCAACGGTGTGCGTGCGATCGAATCGATACGGGTACGGAGTGATGCCGGCGCCCCGGAGTTCGTCGAGTTGGGCGAGACGGCGAGCCTTCTCCGCAGCGAGTCCGCTTCCGGCCGGGCTGCCCGGGCCGGGCGTCGGTGCGGGTTCCGTCGATGGGTCGGGGGTCGGATCGTCGGTGCTCACGGTTCCCCGACGGTATCGAACGAGTCGTGGCGATGCGCGTTCGGTTCCCGACCTGCCGTCCGATCGACCGACGGAGACCGTACTCTGGTGCCGTGCGTGCTCGGACCAAGATCGCCCTCATCGGCATGCTCGCTCTGGGGATCGGACTCCCGGTCGTGGCACTCGGCCCCGAGGATTCCATCGACCGGCCGGTCACCGCGACCCGCCAGGCCGAGCGGGTCACACCGGTCGCCGCCGACGTCGTGACGATCTTCAACTCCGGCGTCCTCAAACCCGAGGTGGCTGCCAATGCCGAGGCAGCGGCGCGTGCGGCAGGTGGCACGCTCGCGTTCGGCCGCTCCGCCAGCGTCCCGATGACCGGGTTGTACCGCGGGGCTGCTGCGGTGCAGCTCCCGCCGCTCGGCTTCGCCTACCCGATGGGCACCACCGTGCTGCCGCGCAACGTCGTGGCCCGCACGATGGGCGACGACGTCGCTCAGTACCTGACCGCCGACTCGCTCGTGATGGGCGAGGTGTCGGCGGACCTGCGCGGCGCCCGAGCCGGCGACACCGTCCTGCTCACCGCCTCGTCCGGCACCACGGTGTCGTTCCGCGTCGCTGCGGTGCTCCCGGCGAACCGCGTCGGCGGTGCCGAGTTCCTCATGTCGCCCGAAGCCGGCGAACGCCTCGGCATCTTCGAGCTGCGTCGAGCGGTCATCTGGGGCTTCTCGTCGCGAGCAGCGATCGACAGCGCACTCGCAGCGAACGGGCTCGTGTCGACCTCGGTGCGTCTCCGTCGGAGCTGGGACCCGCCCGATCCCGACGACACGATCGGCATGGCCGAGACCAAGGCCAAGCTCGGCGAGTTCGCCTACCGAGTCAACGCCAACGGCTCGGTCAGCCAGGACGACGCCTGGACCGCCGCCAGCCTGCCGTCGGGCCGCGTGCTGCTGAACAACTCGATCCCGATTCGGGCCCGGTGCCACAACGTCGTCGAGCCGGCGCTGCGCGCAGCGCTCGCCGAACTCGCCGTGCGCGGCCTGGCAGGCACCATCGACGTGACGAACTCGAACACCTACGGCGGCTGCCACCTCGCCCGCTTCAACCGGCTGACCCCCGACAGCAGCCTCGGATTCCTCTCTCGGCACTCGTGGGGGATGGCGTTCGACACCAACACCGTCGGGTCCTGCCAGGGTTGCGCCCCTCCCGACTTCGCCACCAACCCGGGCGGCTGCACGGCTGTCCAGGTCTTCCGCAAGCACGGCTTCGCGTGGGGTGGGAACTTCCTGACGCCGGACGGCATGCACTTCGAGTACGTCGGCGAACGCCGCGACCTGCTGCCCTACCCGTCGCGTTGGTGCCAGAACACCGGTCCGCTGTCGCTCAGCACCGACCAGGCAGGCATCGACAACTTCTTCGCCGACGACGGAATGTTCTCAGGAGACCATTGATGCCCACACGATTCCTCATCATCGGTGGCGGTCCCGCCGGCAACATCGCAGCGACCACCGCGGCCCGCCTCGGCGCCGAGGTCGTGATGGTCGAGCGTGAGGTGGTCGGTGGTGCCGCCCACCTGTGGGACTGCATCCCGTCGAAGTCGATGATCGCCACCGGCCGTGCGATCAGCCGCACCCGTGCGATCGGTGGGATGGGTCTGGAAAACGTCGACACGAACGTCGATGTCGGCACCCTCACCGACCGGATCGAGTGGATCAAGGACACGATGAGCGGCAACACGACGGCGTTGCTCGCGAGCCAGGGTGTGCGCATCATTCGCGGCACGGGTCGTTTCACCGGCCCACACACCGCCACCGTCGACGGGCCCAACGGCGTCGAGACGGTCGAGTTCGATGCCGCACTGGTGTCGACCGGGTCACGACCGCGCATCCCCGAGTGGTGTCAGCCCGACGGCGACCGGATCCTCACCACCCGCGACTGCTATCCGCCGAAGATCTTCCCCGAGAGCATCACCGTGGTCGGCTCCGGGGTCACCGGCGTCGAGTTCGTCCACATGTTCTCGTCGTTCGGATCCAAGGTCACCCTGGTGGTGAGCCGTCAGCAGGTGCTGCCCGGCAAGGACCCCGAGGTCGCCGCCGTGCTCGAAGAGGAGTTCATGCGGCGCGGTGTCAAGCTGCTGATGGGAGCGCGCGCCGAGTCGATCGAACGCACCGACGACGACGTCACCGTTCGTTGCGACGACGGCCGGTCGGTCACGTCCACGCACGCCGTGCTCGCGATCGGCTCGATCCCCAACACCGAGGACGTCGGCCTCGACGCTGCGGGGGTCGAGGTCAATCAGTGGGGCTACGTCGACATCAACCAGCACTGCGTCACCAACGTCGGGCACATCTACGCCGCCGGTGACATCAGCGGCAAGCTGCCGTTGTCGTCGGTCGCCTCGATGCAGGGCCGCAAGATCGCCGAGCACATCATGGGCGGCCACACCCGCAGCCACCGTCATCTCGACTACGACAAGGCCGCTTCGGCGATCTTCACCGAGCCGGAGATCGCCGACGTCGGCCTCGCCGAAGCCGAGGCGTTCAGCTCGGGCCGCAAGATCCGGGTGACCAAGGTTCCGTTCTCGTCGACGGCCAAGGCGATGATCAACAACGACACCAAGGGGTTCGTGAAGATCATCTCCGACCCGGCCACCGGCGAGGTGCTCGGCGGATCGATCGTCGGACGCCAAGCGGCCGAGCTGATCTCGGTGATCGCCGTCGCCGTCACCGCCGGGCTGACGGTCACCGATCTCGCCGAGAGCATCCTGGTGCACCCGGCCCTCAGCGAAGCCCTCAGCGAAGCCGCCGAGTAGTCGCGAGCTCAGACGTCGCGGCCAGCGTTCGTCGCTGCGAGGTTCATCGGGCGGCGGGGGACCGGCGAGCTGGTCACGATGTTGGTCGTCGAGTCGCCGGCGGTCCAGAGCTGGTGGAGGAGTTCCTCGAGGTGTCGGGTGCTGCGCACCCGGGCGCGAATCACGTGCGACTCCGAGCCGGTGACCCGGTTGGCCTCGATCACCTCGGGAATTCCGCGAACCGTGTCGTCGACGTCGCTCGCCTGGCCGGGGGCGTTGAGGCGGATGATGCTGAGGATCGGAAACCCGAGTGCTTCGTAGTCGACCACTGCGCGGTACCCGCGGATCACTCCGGCGTCCTCCAGTTTGCGGATCCGCTCGGCCACCGCCGGTGCTGTGAGACCGATCCGTTCGCCGAGTTCCTTGTACGACATGCGACCGTCGGTCTGCAGCAGGTCGAGCAGATCCCGGTTGATGTCATCGAGCACGAACATCGGAGATCTTGCTTTCGTAAGCCATGCATGAGAAGGCTAACGAAAGCAAAGCATTTCATGCCGTCTGACGGCAAGATACATGGTTGCCAACGTGGTTCGACTGCGGACTCGACCTAGCGTTCCCTGCCATGAACGATCAGATGAACGCTGCGTTCCAGCAGCTCCTCGAGGCCTGGAAGCGCCGCGACGATGCTCGCCGTAACCACGCCGACATCGCCGACCTCGCCCGCGCCCGTCGCGACCTGGATCAGGCCCGATCGGCGATGAGTCGCACGCTCAACGCCTGACCCGCAACGTCTGGCTCGTCACTCGATGACGGCGAGGATGTCGCCACCACCGACGGTGTCGCCAGCGGTGACCTTGATCTCCTTGACCGTGCCGGCCTTCTCGGCGTTGATCTGGTTCTCCATCTTCATCGCTTCGAGCACCACGATCCCGGCGCCGACCTCGACGGCCTGACCGACCTCGACGAGCACCTTGACGATCGTGCCCTGCATCGGTGCCTCGACCGACCCGGACGCGATCGCCCCGCCGCCGCCGCTGCTCCCGCCCCGCTTGGGCTTCTTCGGCGCCGCACCGGCGGCCACCGCGATCGCGGGCGTCTCGGGCACCCACATGTTGACGTCGAAGCGCTTGCCGTTGACCTCGACGGTCGTCGAGCGCTTGACCTTCGGCTCGGCGTCGTCGTCGTCGGATTCGGGTGCGGTCGACTCGGCCTTGCCGCCCAGTCCGGTCAGGTCGAGCACCTCTTCGACCCACTTCGTCGAGTGCGTGACCGCCTGGAAGTCGGGGTGCTTCAGGATGGCGAGATCGGCAGGGATGGTGGTGGCGACCCCTTCGACGACCAGTTCGTCGAGCGCCCGGATCGTGCGGGCGATCGCCACGTCGCGGTCGCGACCCCACACGACGAGCTTGCCCACGAGGTTGTCGTAGTACTGGCTGATCTCGTCGCCCGAGTGGTAGCCCGAGTCGAAACGCACGCCGAATCCGTCCGGCGCCAGCAGCTTGGTGATCGGTCCCGGCGACGGCAGGAACTTGCCCTCGGCGACGTCCTCGGCGTTGATGCGGATCTCGATCGAGTGGCCGCGGCGGGCGGCGTCGACCTCGGCCTGGGTCATCGGGAGTTCCTCGCCGGCGGCCACGCGGATCTGCCATTCGACCAGGTCGATGTCGGTGATCATCTCGCTGACCGGGTGCTCGACCTGGAGGCGGGTGTTCATCTCGAGGAAGAAGAACTCGCCGTCCTGGAAGATGAACTCGACGGTGCCGGCGCCGTAGTACCCGACCGCTTTGGCGGCCTTGACCGCTGCTTCGCCCATCGCCTGCTCGACGCCGTCGGGCAGGTCCGGTGCCGGAGCTTCCTCGACGAGCTTCTGGTGACGCCGCTGCGCCGAGCAGTCGCGCGACGAGATCCACACGCAGTTGCCGTGCTTGTCGCCGACCAGCTGGATCTCGACGTGGCGCGGCCAGGTCAGGTAGCGCTCGACGTAGACCTCGTCGCGCCCGAAGAATGCCTTGGCCTCGCGCTGCGCGCTCGCCATTGCATCGTCGACGTCCGCCTCCTTCTGCACGACCTTCATGCCGCGGCCGCCGCCACCGAACGCCGCCTTGATGCACACCGGCCAGCCGAACTCGTTGCCGAACGCCTTGATCTCGTCGGGCCCCTGGGCGAACTCGGTGGTGCCCGGCACCACCGGAGCGCCACCGCGGATCGCCGCGAGCCGGCTCGACACCTTGTCGGACATCTCGTCCATCGCGGAGGCCGGTGGGCCGATGAACTCGACGCCCATCTCGGCGATCGCCCGAGCGAAGTCCGCGTTCTCGGAGAAGAACCCGTAGCCCGGGTGCACCGAGTCGGCGCCACTGCGCTTGATGACGTCGAGCATCACCTCGGTGTTGATGTAGCTCTCGGCAGCGGTCTGACCGCCGAGGGCGTACGCCTCGTCGGCGAGTCGCACGTGCAGTGCGTCGCGATCGAGCTCGGAATACACCGCCACGGTGGGGATCCCCATTTCGCGGGCGGCGCGGATGACTCGGACGGCGATTTCGCCTCGGTTGGCGATCAGGATCTTCTTGAGCACGGATGCCAATGTAGGGGCCGTGGCCACCGACGGAGACATCTGGGGTGCGGTGGCGTGGCCCGCGGGCTGGGATGTCCGTCACGTCGCCGAGACCGGGAGCACCAACGCCGACCTGATCGAGCACGTCCTCGACGGTTCGGCGGGCGACCGAACCGTGCTGGCCGCCGATCATCAGACGGCCGGCCGCGGACGTCTCGATCGGCGATGGGAGGCGCCGCCGGGAGTGAATTTGCTCGTCTCGATCGTCGTCGCGCCGATTCCGACCGTCGCTGCCGAGGTCACCCATCGGATCGGACTCGCCGCAGTGGGTGCGGTGCGGCGCTTCGTCGAGCCCGAGATCGGTGCGACCGTCGGGCTCAAGTGGCCCAACGACGTGCTGCTCGGCGAGCGCAAACTCGCCGGCATCCTGGCCCAACGAGTACCGGGCCGAGACGCTGCGGTCGTGGGCATGGGCCTCAACGTCGGCTGGGCCATCGACGGGGCGGCCGCCCTCGGGGCCGACACGGTGACTCCGGCTCGCCTGCTGTGTGCGCTCCTCGATGAGATCGATGCCCTGCCCGCCGACATCGCAGCGCCCTATCGCGCCGAACTCGTGACGCTCGGACGCAACGTCCGCATCGAACTCCCGGCGGGTGCGACGTTGCTCGGGCGCGCGATCGACGTCGACCCGACCGGTCGCCTCGTGGTGGTCGACGAGGCGGGGGTGCACCACGAACTCGACGTCGGCGACGTGGTCCACGTCCGCGGACGGTGACGTTGGCGCCGTCCGGTCCCGCACTAGCGTTTGTCGAATGGTTGCCCCCACCCGCCATCGCCGTCGCAGCTCCGCGCCCGTCGCCGTGCTGTTGGCAGCCGTCGTCGGTGTGGTTGGCGCGTTCGGCGTGATCCGGGCGGCGAATGCACGGACGTCCGACATCGAGCGGATCGAAGGGCTGGAACTCGCACTCACGCCGCAGGACGGCCCGGCTCGGAACTACCTGCTGATCGGCTCGGACACGCGCGAGAACGCCGATCCCAACGACGCCGACTTCGGCGGCATCGGCGACGTCAACGAGGTGTCCGGCCGCCGTTCCGACACGATCATGATCCTGCGGCAAGAGGAGGACGGCAACGGCGCCTCGATCGTCAGCCTGCCGCGCGACCTCTGGATCGACATCGCCGGCCGCGACAGCCCGAACCGCATCAACTCCGCCTACAGCGACGGCACCGACGTCCTGGCGGCCACGATCACCCAGCAGCTCGGTATCCCGATCCATCACGTGGTCGACATCGACTTCAACGGCTTCAAGGACCTGGTCGACGCAGTCGGCGGGACCGAGGTGTGCTTCCTCTACCCGACGCGGGACAAGAACACCGGGCTCGACGTGCAGCCGGGCTGCCACACCCTCGACGGCCTCCAGTCGCTGCAGTACGCCCGCAGCCGCTACTACGAAGAGTTCCGCGACGGGCAGTGGCGCACCGATCCGACCTCGGACCTCGGTCGCATCGAACGTCAGCAGAACTTCCTCCAGCAGACGGCGAACTCCACGATCGACAAGCTGCAATCCGATCCGTTCCTCGCGTCGGAGCTGATCGCCGCGGGAACCTCGGCGGTGCGGATGGATCCGGGCCTCGACCCGGTGGCTGCTGCGGGCACGCTGCGCAAGGCGTTCAGCACCGGGCTGAACAAGTACCAGCTCCCGGTCTCCGGCGTCACCAAGAACGGCAACGCCGTGCTCGTGCTCGATCCGGGCGCCGAGCCGATTCTCGACTACTTCCGTGGCATCGGCCCACCGCCGCCGGTGGAGCCCTCGGAGTGAGGCGGCTGTGAAGCTGCTCGTCACCGGCGCTGCCGGGCAACTCGGTGTCGACGTCGTCGAACACGCCCGATCGCTCGATGACGACGTCGTCGCGGTCGCCAAGGCCGATCTCGACATCACCGACGCCGACGCCGTGCGCGGGCTGCTCGACCGGGTCCGCCCCGACGCGGTCATCAACGCGGCGGCGTACACCGCCGTCGACGCTCTGCGAGACCAACGAGGCGCTGGCGTTCGCCGTGAACGCAGATGCGGTCGGGCACCTGTCGGCTGCGTGTGAGCTCGTCGGCGCCCACCTCGTGCACGTCAGCACCGACTACGTGTTCGACGGCACGCTCGATCGCCCCTACCGGGAGGACGACGCCACCAACCCGCAGTCGGTGTACGGCCGCTCGAAGCTGGCCGGCGAACACGCGGCCGGTCCGGGGGCCGCGATTGCTCGGACGTCGTGGGTGTGCGGTGAGCACGGCAACAACATGGTCAAGCTGGTGCTGCGCCTGGCCGCGAATCCCGACCAGGCCCTTGGCGTTCGTCGACGACCAGCGGGGCAAGCCGACGTTCACCGCCGACCTTGCGCCTGCGCTTCGGCGGTTGGCCGCCGATCGGCATGCCGGGATCATCCACGTGACGAACCAGGGTGCGGTGAGCTGGTACGGGTTCGTACGAGAGATCCTCGCCGCGTCGGGCCACGACCCCGAACGGGTTCGCCCGATCGCCACCTCCGACCTCGACCCGCCCCGCCCGGCACCGCGGCCCGCCAACAGCGTCCTCGACGACACCGCATGGCGCGCCGCTGGCTACGAACCGCTCCGCGACTTCCGCGCACCTCTCGCCGAACTCGTCGCCGCGCTCACCTGAACCCCCGAAACTTGCGCCGATTCGGGCGCTCAGCGGTCGAATCGCTACAAGTTTCAGGGTTCGAGGGTGACGGGTTCGACGGTGACAGGTTCGAGGGTGACAGGCGGGGTCAGGTGAGTCCGAGGAACTCGCAGGCGCGGTCGACGCCGACCAGTTCGATGTCGTTGCGCCGGATCGTGTCCCAGTGCGACCGGGCCATCCGATAATCCAGCATCTCGTCAGGGATGCCTCGGCGCAGGGCCCGACGTCGGCCCTCGAGCTCGTAGCCGAGCGACTCTCGTGACCCCGAGCGACGGGGCGTTGTCGTGCCACACGTCCGTGAGTGCATAGTCGGCGCCCAATCCGTCGAAGCCGAGTGTCAGCGCCGCCACCCTCATCTCCTTGCCGAGGCCCCGACCCTGGAACTCGCGCCCGAGCCACGATCCGGTGGTGAATTGCCGCAAGACCGGGAAGTCAGTCGCCATCAGGTCACATGCGCCGACCACCTCGCCGTCGACGACCACCGCGAACTGCAGATTCCACGACGCCGGTCGCACCTCGGCGCGCGTGCGGGCGTAGAAGCGCATCGCCTCCTGCTCCATCTGCGGCGACGGCAGGTCGGTCCACGGGATCGAGAACGGCATCGCCGCCGGGTCGTGGACACCGCGTGCGGCCACGGCGAGCAGCCGGGCTGCGAGCGAGTCGTCGAGCGCACGCAGGGTGAGCCTCGGCGTGCGGACCTCGACGTCGAACAGTGGCCAATGGTCATTCGCCATCGACGGAGTGTTGCAGACCCCTACCATCGGTGACGTGGGGTTTTCCCGAGCCGAACTCGACTCGTTCGTCGACGCAACCGTGCCCGACCTGGTGGGTCCGGGCCTGAGGCTGCTGTTCGTCGGCATCAACCCGGGGCTGTGGACGGCGGCGACGCAGACCCATTTCGCCCACCCCGGCAACCGCTTCTACCCGGCCCTGCTCGAAGCGGGGATCATCGACGCGCCGGTCGACCGCGGCGTCGGCATGACCGACGAGGATCGCCGCGCGCTCATCGAGCGGGGGATCGGGATCACCAACGTGGTCCACCGTGCCACGGCGAAGGCATCCGAGCTCAACGCCGAGGAGCTGCGGGCGGGTGGCGAGCAGTTGCGGGTGTTCGTGCGCGCTCACCGTCCCACGGTCGTTGCGGTCGCCGGCATCACGGCGTACCGCACGGCGTTCGGGGTGCCCAAGGCGACGATGGGGGAGCAGCCGGAGCGGTTCGAGGGCTCGCGCCTGTTCGTCGTGCCGAACCCGAGCGGACTGAACGCCCACGAAACCACCAGCACGCTCGCGGCTGCCTACCGGACAGCCGCCGTCGCTGCCGGCATCGTCCCCGAGCGATGAGTTTCCGCGCGACCTGTCCGCGCGGAGACTCATCGCGTGCGGGTGTCACGTTCGAGCGATGAGTTTCCGCGCGACCTGTCCGCGCGGAAACTCATCGCTTCGGGGGTGACGGCTGCGTGGGAGTGTCGCCGCATGACCGTCGCGAGCCGACATGATTGGGCACCATGGAGACCGAGCGGGACAAGCGACCGATCCGCGTCGCGTACACCGTCGAGCAGTGCTGGCACCCCAGCCCGGGTGGCACGGCGATCGCAGCGCTGCGCATCGCCCGTGAGCTCGCAGCCCGACCCGACGACGTCGAACTCCACCTCGTCGCCGGCAAGCATCCCGTTGCGCCGGTCGCCGAGTTCCGCCCGACCGGGGCGGTGGCGATGCTGCCGCTCGCCCGACCGTTGCTCTACGAGGCGTGGACGCGCTTGAACTGGCCGAGGGTCGAATCGGTCACCGGCGACATCGACGTCGCCCACGCCACCGGGCTCGTCCCGTGCGGCACCGCGGCTCCCCTCGTGGTCACCGTGCACGACCTGGCCTTCGTGCACGACCCCGCGAAGTTCTCCCGACAGGGTGTGCGCACGATGAACCGCAGCCTCGACGTGATCATCCGGCGCGCCGACCGCGTGATCGTGTCGAGCGAGTCGACCCGACGCGACTGTGTGGCCGCCGGCATCGATGCCGACCGACTCCGCCTCGTCCCGCTCGGCGTCGATGTCGTCGAGGTGTCCGCCGCCGACGTCGAGCGAGTCCGCCGCCGGTACCTGCTGCCCGATGCGTTCGTGCTGTTCGTCGGCACGTTCGAGCCGCGCAAGAACCTCGCCCGGCTCGCCGAGGCGATGCGTCGACCGGGGATGCCCGGCCCGCTGGTCGTGGCCGGAGCCGAGGGGTGGGGCGACGTCGGCACCGTCGACCACGGCGACACGCTCTTCCTCGGGTTCATCCCCGACGCCGACCTGGCGGCGCTGTACGCCGCGGCCACCGTGTTCGCCTACCCCAGCGAGCGCGAAGGCTTCGGTCTCCCCGTGGCCGAGGCGATGGCCCAAGGGGCCGCCGTGGTGACCAGCAGGGGGACCTCGACCGAGGAGGTCGCCGGGGGAGCGGCGGTGCTCGTCGACCCGTTCGACGTCGACGACATCGCCCGCGGCGTGCTCGAGGCCGCAGACCGGCGCAGCGAACTCGCCACCGCGGGCCGTGGCCGGGCTGCGGCGTTGACGTGGGAGCGGTCGGCCGAACTGACCCTTGCCGTCTACCGTGAAGTGGCCGCATGAACGATCGAGCCGAACCCGAACCCGAGACCGGAGCGCACAGTGGTCGTCTGTCGTCGATCGACGTGGCCGTCAACCTGCTGTGGTGCGTGCCCGGCGACGTCGGGGGCTCCGAGCAGTACCTCGTGCGGCAATTGCTCGGCCTCGCCTCGCACCCCGGGCCGTTCGTGCCGACGCTGTACTGCCTGCCGTCGTTCGTCGACGCGCACCCAGAACTCGCTCCGCTGTATCCGATGCAGGCCGCAGCGATCACCGGCACCAGCCGGCCCCGGCGGGTGCTCGCCGAACACACCTGGCTGCGTCGTCGCACCCGCAGCGCCGACATCGTCCACCACGGCGGTGGCACGACCCCGTCCGTCGGGCGCACGCCGATCGTGCTCACCATCCACGATCTGCAGTACCTCACCCACCCCGACTACCTGACGCCGACGAAACGTCGCTACCTCGAACGGACGATCCCGCGGTCGGTCGACCGAGCTGCCGTGGTCGCCGTGCCCACCGACTACGTACGAACCACCGTGATCAACGCCTACGACATCGATCCGAACCACGTGGTGGTGGTGCCCCACGGTGTCGAGGCGTCATTGGGCGCCGACGCGCCGTCGGCATTCGATCTGCGCCGCGACTACGGACTGGGAGCCGGCCCGATGATCGTGTATCCGGCGATCACCCACCCCCACAAGAACCACCGCTTCCTGCTCGAGGTGATGGCCCGCCACTGGACCGACCCGGATCTGCGCCTCGTGCTGCTCGGTGGCCGCGGCGCCGCCGAGGCCGACGTGGTGGCCGACATCGCCAGGCTCGGGCTCGGGTCCCGTGTGGTGCGGCCCGGCCGGGTTCCCGACGCCCATCGTGACGGCTTGGTCGCGGCCGCCGACGCGCTCGTGTTCCCGAGCCAGTACGAGGGGTTCGGTGCCCCGGCGGTCGAGGCGATGGCGCTCGGCACCCCCGTGATCTGCTCGGACCAACCGGCGCTCGCCGAAGTTGTCGGCGATGCCGGGTTGGTGCTCCCCCTCGACGTCGACGCATGGGCCGACGCGCTCACCACCGTGCACGCCCGCGCCGAGGTCATGCGCTCGGCGGGTCGGGCCCGCGCTCGCGCGTTCACCACCGAACGGTCCGGTGCTGCGCTCGCCGACGCGTACCACCTGGCGTTCCGGATCGGTCGATGACCGGCAGCCCGAAGGAGCTTCGGCCGCTGGTGGTGCTGTGCCCGCACTTCGCGCCGGACACTGCGCCGACCGGCGTGGTGATGACCCGTATCGTCGAGGAACTGGTGGCACTCGGGCACACCGTCCACGTCGTCACGTCGCTGCCCTGGTACCGGGGACATCGGATCGAGTCGGGCTGGGAGGGTCGCCTCGCCCGCACCGAGCAGACCGCGTGGGGGTCGATCACACGGGTCCACCCGTTCCCCGGCCGCGACAAGTCCAACCTCCTCAGGCGGGCGTTCGGCTTTGCCGCCTACTCGTTGCTCGCCGGTGTGTTCTGCCTGCGCGCCGGCGGATGGTTCCGTCGGTCGGGTGCGGTGATCTCGATGTCGCCGCCGCTCACGCTCGGCTTGACGGGCTGGGTGGCGAGTCGGCTCCGTCGTTGCCCGATGGTGTTCAACATCCAGGATGTCTTCCCCGACGCCGCCGTCGAGACCGGTGCGATCTCGAACCGCACGATCATCACCGCAGCGCGTTGGCTCGAACGGGTCAGCTACCTCGCGGCTGATGCGGTCACGGTGCTGTCCGACGACCTGCGCGACAACGTCGTCGACAAGCTGGGCACCGCCGACACCGTCCATGTGATCCCCAACTTCGTCGACACCGAGGCGATCGTTCCGGCCGACCGTTCCACTGCGTATCGGGCCGAACTCGGACTCGGCGACGGCCCGGTGGTGCTGTACGCCGGCAACGTCGGGTTCTCGCAGTCGCTCGAGATGGTGCTCGCGGCGGCGCGGGAACTGCCCGACGTGATGTTCCTGATCAACGGCAACGGTGCGGCTCGCCCCTCGCTCGAGGCGGCGGGCGCCGACATCGCCAACGTGCGGTTCGCCGACTACATCGAGCCGGAGCGTCTGTCGGAACTGCTTGCTACCGGCGATGTCCACGTGGTGCCACTGCGGCGGGGCCTCGGCCGGGTCAGCGTCCCCTCGAAGACGTATTCGATCATGGCTGCCGGTCGCCCGGTCGTGGCGTCGATCGACCCCGGTACCGCCGTCCCGCGGATCCTCGACGAGTCGGGTGGCGGTCTCGCCGTCGGCGCCTGATGATGCCGCTGCGTTCACCGCAGCGATCCGTTCGCTCGTCGAGGAACCCGAACGCGCACGGGCGCTCGGCGCGCTCGGGCGGGCCTGGGTCGAGGCCAACGCTTCACCGTCGGCAGTCGGTGCCAGCTACGACCGGCTGCTGCGCGAACTGACGAGCGCCCGGGCCGGAAACGGGGCCTGAACCCGCATCCGATCCGGGCCCCGCTAGCCTCTCATGGTCGTGGCACCCTCCTCGTCATCCACCAAGAAAGCCGCCAAGCTGGCAAAGTCCGGCTCGGGCAAGAAGGTCCGATTCCAGGGCGGAACGCTGTTCCCCGTGGTGGTCACCATCGTCATCGTTCTCGGCATGTCGCTGGTCGTCTATGCCCGCCAGAGCCGGCCGTCCGTCGACGCCTCAGGCGCCCCGCAGCTGAGCGATCACTGGCACCACGCCTACGGCTTCTACCTCTGCGACAGCTGGTTCCAGCTCGAGGGCGACGCCGAACAGCAGGGCACCGAGAACTTCACTCAGTACCAGCGCACCGGGATCCACAGCCACAACGACGGCCTGATCCACTGGCACCCGTTCTCGTCGGCCGCGATCGGCAGCAACGCCACGCTCGGCGTGTTCCTCGACACCTACGGCGTCGAACTCACCAACAGCAAACTGACGTTCCCTGACAACCAGGAGCCGGCGATCCGCGAGCAGTTCGCCGCCGCCGATCCGCCGAACGAGGCGCTGGTGGCCCGCGAGAACGTCCTCGAGTGGGAAGATGGCGACTCCTGCCCGATCGACGGCTCCGAGGAGGACGCCGAGCTGAAGGTCGTCGTGTGGAACAACTTCACCGACACCGACGACGGCACCACCTACATCGCCGACTTCGACAACATCCGCCTCGACCGCGACCAGATGGTCGTCGCCATCGCCTTCGTGCCCGCCGGCACCGACGTCAGCATGCCCCCGTGGGCGCCTGAGCTGCCGAGCCTCGGCGAGATCGACAGCGACGTGGTCAACCCCAACGACCAGTTGGCCCCGGCCGCCACCACGCCGGACGGCGAAACGCCGGACGATTCGGCGCCGGTCGACACCAGCGCTGACGTCCCTTCGACCACCGAGGGCTGATGCGCGCCGTCGTCCTCGTCGGAGGCTTCGGCACGCGCCTGCGTCCGCTCACGCTCAGCACACCCAAGCCGATGCTGCCCATCGGGCACGTCCCGATGATCGCCCGCCTGGTCGATCGACTCGGCCGCGGCGGTGTCACCGAGGTCGTGCTCGCGTTGGGGTTCCGGCCCGAACCGTTCGTCGAGGCGTTCCCCGATGGGCGGTGCGGCGACGTGGCGCTCACCTACGCGGTCGAGCCCGAGCCGCTCGACACCGCCGGAGCGATCAAGTTCGCCGCCGAGTTCGCCGGCATCGACGACACGTTCGTGGTGGCCAACGGCGACGTGATGACCGACCTCGACGTGTCGGCGCTGGTCCGGGCGCATCGATCGTTCGGTGCCGACGCCACGCTGCACCTCATCGGCGTCGAGGATCCCTCCGCATTCGGCGTGGTCGACCTCGCCGATGACGGCGCAGTGCGGGCGTTCGTCGAGAAGCCGGCGCCCGGAACCGAGCCGAGCAACCTGATCAACGCCGGCACCTACGTGTTCGAGCCGTCCGTACTCGACCTCATCCCGGCCGCCACCAAGGTGTCCGTCGAGCGCGACACCTTCCAACGGCTCGTCGCCGGTGGCGGCCTGTACGGCGTGGCCACCGACGACTACTGGATCGACGCCGGCGTCCCGCTGCTCTACCGCGCTGCCAATCTCGATCTGCTCGACGGCAAGCGTCGCACCGAACACTGCGACGCAATCGCCCCGACGGCGATGGTGTCAGCGGACGCTCGCATCGATCACAGCATCGTCGGCGCCGACGTCCAGGTCGCATCCGGTGCCACGGTGATCGATTCGGTGCTGCTGGCCGGCGCCTCCGTCGCGTCGGGCGCCACGGTCGAGCGCTCGCTGGTGATGGGAGCGGTCGGAGCGAACGCCGTGGTGTGTGACTCGATGATCGGCGCCGAGGGCCACGTGGGCGACGGTGAGTCGCTGATCGAGGGCACCGCCCCCGCTGTGTCATCGTGACGCGATCCGACCTCGGAGCAGCGGCGCTACGGTCGATGCCGTGAACGTCGTCGTCATCGGGGGAGCCGGGTTCATCGGGTCGCACCTCGTCGACCGTCTCCTGGCCGAAGACCACACCGTCGACGTCATCGACAACCTCACCGTCGGCTCGCTCGCCAACCTCGCGGCAGCGCGGTCGTCTGGTGGCGCACTGCGCATCCACCACCTCGATGCCGCCTCGGCCGAAGCCGAGTCGTCGATCGGCACTCGACGACCCGACGTGATCTTCCAGCTCGCGCTGCTGCCGCGCCACGATGCGGAACCGGCGGCCCAGGGCGAGGCCTTCCTGGCGGCGCTCGCAACCCTCGAGGCCGCCCGCCGCCACGGGGTCGCGAAGGTCGTCGTGGCACTGCCGGCATCGGCGATCTACGGGTATCCGACGTCGAAGGCGCTGCCGGTCAAGGACGGTGAGCCGTCGCAGCTCGAACCACGCGGGGTGCGCGGCGTCGTCGCACGGGCGATCATCGACCTGCTCGTGTCGTACCGCGACCTCCACGCCATCGAGTTCACGGCGCTCGCGCTCGCCAGCGTGTACGGACCTCGGCAACGCCCGACCGGTGGCGTGGTTGCAGCGTTCGTCGACGCCGCGGTTGCGGGTCGTGCACCGGTGCTCGACGGTGACGGACGCCAGACGCGCGACCTCGTGTTCATCGACGACGTCGTCGACGCACTCGTCAGGTCGGCGAGCCGGGGGAGTGGCCTGGTGATCAACGTCGGAACCGGTGAGCAGACCTCGATCGCAGACCTGTGGTCGACGATCGCTGCCACCATCCCCGGCGCCGACGCGCTGGAGCCCACACGTGGCCCTGCCCGCCTGCACGACGTACAACGCTTTGCTGTGGCACCGGTGCGCGCCCGGATCCACCTGGGTTGGTCGCCGTGGACCGGCCTCGACGAAGGCCTGGCCCGCCTGACCGACTGATCCGGCCCGGCGAGTCACGTCGTGTCGGGCCCTATGACGATGCGATGGGGATCGACGCGAGGGTGTCGACGGCGAGTTGGCGCGCGATGGCCGGCGTCGACATCACCGTGTCGGTCACGACACATCGCATGCCGGCCGCCTCGACCGCGTCCGCATGGTGGGCGTCGACCGAATCGATCACCAGCGTCGAGGCGATCGGCGCGTACAGCTCGGCGATGCCGACCACGCTCGCCTCGTGACCGAGCTCGACCATCATCCGATCGGCGGGCCCCTTGATCGCCGCACCGCCGACGATCGGCGACACCGCGACGACCTCGTCGCGCCGGGCCGACAGCAGTTCGTCGACGCCGTCGAGCGACCGGATCGGACCGATCGACACCAACGGATTCGACGGAGCGATGACCACGCACGATGCCTCGACCAGTGCAGACCTCGCCTGGTCGGTGAGCGCCGCGGCTCCGTCGAATCGGATCGAACTGACCGCGACGCCGTGGCGGAGGCGCACGAAGTAGTCCTGGAACGAGATCTCGCGGCCCTGCTCGGGCGTCGCGCTGGCGGCGTCGACGGTGACCAGCGTGGAGATGCGGTCGTCCGACATCGGCAGCACCGTGAACGGCACGTTCCAGGCGCGCCTGATCTCGTCGGTCACCTCGGTGAGCGTTGCCCCCTCGGCCAGTCGGGCGGTCCGGTAGAAGTGGGTGGCGAGGTCTCGGTCGCCCAGGTTGAACCATCGCGGTGCGGCGCTGGAGCCGTCGGGACGGACCGACTCGAATCGCTCGAGCGACTCCATTGCCCGCCACGTCTCGTCGACGAGTCCCCAGCCGCGCACCGGATCGATCGCTCCGGCCACGGTGTACACGATCGTGTCGAGGTCCGGAGAGATCGACAGGCCGTGCAGCGAGCAGTCGTCGCCGGTGTTGACGACCGCGGTGATCGATGCGGGTTCGTCGACGGCGTCGATCAGTCCGCGGAGGAAACGAGCGGCACCGACGCCCCCGCACACGACCGCGACGGACCGATCGACGGACTCGTGTTCACGCATCGTCGGCGACCTCGCTGTACATCGCATGGAACTGCTCGGCCGTGTGCGCCCACGAGAACCGCTCGACGTTGGCGTGGCCGCGGCGCACGAGCTTGGCGTGGATGTCGTCGTTGGTGACGATCCAGTAGAGGTTCGCGGCGAGTGCCTCGATGTCGCGCGCCGGGCTCAGCAGCGCCGCGGCGCCGGCGATCTGCGGGATCGATCCGGCGGTGCTCGCCACCACCGGCGTACCGGCCTGCTGTGCTTCGAGCACGGGAAAGCCGAATCCTTCGTCGAGCGACGGGTAGGCGAGGGCGCGAGCGTTGGCGAGCAGCCACCGCTTGGTGACGCCATCGACGATGCCGGTGCGAACGACCCGCTCGGCGACCTCCGGTGACAGTCGGGCGATCGCCCGGTCGACGGCAGCGACGTCGTTGCCGGCTGCTCCGGCGATGACGAGACGAACCGTCGCCTGTTCGCGAGCAAGCCGGCCGAAGGCGTCGACCAACGTGGGCAGGTTCTTGCGACGTTCGATCGTGCCGAGCGACAGGAGGAACTCACCCAGCGGCGGCAGGCCGGCCGGGACCTCGTCGGGGGTCGCGTCGGCGGTCGGGGGAGTGTCGTCGGCCGGAGGCGGGCCGAGCAGGACGGTGCGGACCCGGTCGGTGTCGAGCAGTTCGCGCACACGCCTGGTCGTGGCATCCGAGCTGGTCACCACGTGCGCGCCGTCGGCCACCGAACGACGCAGCACCGCCGCCGCGCGCAGCACGTCGGGTTCGGCATCCTCGGGATGGTCGAGGAACCAGCAGTCGTAGACCGACACGATCCGCGGACAGCGCGCCGGTGGCACCACGTAGTTCGTGCCGTGGACCACGTCGGGGCGCCCGAGCCATCGATCCATCGGCGCCGATCGGTGCCTCCAGAGGCGAAGCGCGACCGCGGCCGGCATCGGGATGCGTCGCTCGGGAGCACGCACCCGCGCCCGGGCGCTGGTCACGTAGCGGCGGAGCTCGAGGTCGTCGCGTTCGGCCAAGGCATCGACTGTCCAGGCCACGGCATTGCCGATGCCCGTCCGCCGGCCGTGTGTCGGCCCGACATCGATCGCGACTCGTAGCATGCGGCCGCAGATCGTACCTGCGCATGTCGGCGGCGAGCCGTAGACTCGCCCGCCTTATGCCTACAGCGTTTGTCACCGGGATCACTGGCCAGGATGGTCAGCATTTGGCCGAGTTCCTGCATTCGCAGGGCTATCACGTGTTCGGGATGGTGAAAGGCCAGAACAACCCGCGCGTCGAAGCCCTGCAGCACGAGATGCCGTTCATCGAGCTCGTGTCGGGTGATCTGGCCGATCTGCCCTCGATCGTGTCCGCCATGGAGGCCTGCCAGCCCGATGAGGTGTACAACCTGGGTGCGATCAGCTTCGTGGCGCTGTCGTTCTCGCAGGCGGAGTTGACGGCGAACATCACCGGGCTGGGTGTGCTCAGGATGTTGGAAGCGATCCGGATGGTCGGTGGCACGCAGAACAACCCGATCCGCTTCTACCAGGCGTCGTCCAGTGAGATGTTCGGGCAGGTGCGCGAGACGCCGCAGACCGAGCTGACACCGTTCCATCCCCGCAGCCCGTATGGGTGTGCGAAGGTGTTCGGCCATGACATCGTGGTGAACTACCGCGAGTCCTACGGGCTGCACGCGTCGTCGGGGATCCTGTTCAACCATGAGGGCCCGCGGCGGGGGTTGGAGTTCGTGACCCGCAAGGTCACCAACGCAGCAGCGCGGATCAAGCTCGGGCTTGCAGGACGAGGTGGTCCTCGGCAATCTCGATTCGAAGCGTGACTGGGGCTACGCCGGCGACTACGTCAAGGGCATGTGGCTGATGTTGCAGCAGGACGAACCCGACGACTACGTGTTGGCCACCGGTGAGACGTATTCGATCGAGGATCTGGTGCGTCAAGCCTTCGCCGAGGTCGGCATCGACAACTGGGCCGACTACGTCCGCCAGGACCCCAAGTTCCTGCGCCCCGCCGAGGTCGACCTGCTGATCGGTGACGCCACCAAGGCGCGCACCAAGCTCGGTTGGGAACCCGAAGTCGACTTCCCCGACGCTCATCAAGATGATGGTCGCCCACGACCTGCAACGCGAAGCCACCAAAGCCGGCATCGAACTCCCCGGCTGACGCCGACGCCGGCGAGGGAAGCGCCAGCGACGAGCCGGAGCGAGGCCGACCTGACAGGCGTCGCGATCGGTCTCGGTGAGCCCGCAATGGCTACGTTTCGAACGGCATGTCGGTGATCGCTTCCATCACCGACCCTTGCGTCGGCGTGGCGCCGACCTTCAGGCGGTGGCGCAGTGCCAGTGCGAACGCTGCCAGTGCAGCGATCGACGACAGCACGAGTCCGATCTCGATCCGCCGGAACACTTCGTCGGCCGACAGCCAGGTGCCGAGCACGAACACGATCACGCCGGTCAGCCAACCGAGCGCGACGAGCGCATGGCCCTGCAGTGCGATGACGGCTTGGGCGGTCGCCAGGGCCAACATGTACAAGGCGCTGCTGAAGGTCAACATGGCGAGCGTGCGGCCGCTGAGGTCGGCGTCGTACACCAACTTCAGCGCCCACGACCCGAGGAGAAACGCCCCGAGCGTGCCCACGACGCCGACGGCGAGCACGAGGAGCATCAGCCGCTTCAATCCGGAACGGAACTCGGCGTAGGCGCCCTGCGCTGCCAGTCGGCTCAGTCGCGGCAACAGCGCGGCCTGGACGGCCTGGAACAGGAACAACGGAATCCTCGACAACAGCACGCCGTACGAGAAGGCGGTGATCAGTGCTTCTTCGTCGTCGGAGGCGAGCAGGCTTGCGGTGATCGGGCCGGCGTTCAGCAGGGTGGCGGCGCACACCGAGCCGACCAGCAGCCAGCCGAGGTTCGGTGTGACCTCGTTCCACTCGGCGGGCGGTCCCGGATCGGTACGCAACGCGCCGCGTCGAGCGACGTAGCCAACGGCGAACAGCGGAGCGATCGCCACCGCCATGCCGTAGGCACCTGCCGCAGTGACGCCGACGACGGCCAGAGCGACGCACAGGATGATGCGCACCACACCATCGGCGCCGAGCACCACGGCGTAGTCGTGGAATCGGCCGGAGCCGGCGGCGATGCCCCGGGTCATGTGCGCAGGTGCGTATGCCGCGAACGCCGTGATGAGCGCGATCGACCATGAACCAGTCGCCGTCGAAGTACGCCGACGCGATGAATCCGCTGCTGAGGATGATGACCACCGTGACGAGCGCAACGAGGATGGCGCCCAGGCGCACCACCTTCTGCACCACCGGTTGGCCGCCGTCGCCGATCGCACGCCGATGCGACAGCGCCCGGCCCAGTTCCTGCTCGAGCGGCAGGAAGAATCCTGGCGCCAGCGCGAACACGGCGAACCACATCGCCGCGATCGGTGCGAACTCCTCGGCCCCGCCCACGGCCACGGTGCCGACCTTGAAGAACGCGTACGTTGCGACGCCGGCGATCAGCAGCGCGATGCCGACGGGAATGGTCCCCTCGGGCAACGGCGTTCGCTCTCGCGCGGGGTTCTCTGCTGTCGACACGAGCCCCCCACCCTAGCGATGATCCGGCATCGCGAGATGGTCAGCGCTGCAGTCGGCGTTCGAGTTCGCGGCGGCGCACCTGGGCGCGCTGGAAGCTCAGCAATCCGAGACCAACGGTGACGTAGGTCGCATCCTTGGCGAGTTCGGCGGCGCGACCGGCCAGGGCGCCGCCGAGGTCGACGGTGCCCTGCACCGCGCGTGTCACATCGAAGTCCGTCAGGTCGATGCTGGTCGGATCGAACCGGGGGCTCATTCGCCGCTCGGCGGGGTGCGTCGTGGCCATGACGGCAGGATAGCGACCGGCGTCGCTAGCCTCGCCCCATCGTGGAACCGGAGACCCCATCTGCACCGCCTGTCGTCGCGGTCGTCGTCGTGCACGATCCTGGTGACTGGTTCGACGACACCCTCGACGCGTTGGCCCGCCAGGACTATCCGAACCTGCGCCTCCTCTTCCTCGTCGTCGCCGAGAACGCCGGGCCGAGCGCCGGGCTCGATCCGGAACTCGACGCGGCGCCGAGCATCGACGATCGGATCCAGCAGCGGATCCCGGGGGCGTTCGTCCGGGCGATCGGCGCGAACGTCGGCTTCGGCGTCGCGACCAACGAGGTCCTGCGTCTCGTCGAGGGCGACAACGGGTTCTTCCTGATCTGCCACGACGACGTCGCCCCCGAGCCCAGCGCACTGCGGCTCATGGTCGAGGAGCTGTACCGCTCCAACGCCGGGGCAGTCGGACCCAAGCTCGTCGAGTGGGACGAACCCGATGTGCTGCAGGCGGTCGGTCTCGGCATGGACCGTTTCGGCGAGATCGACCCGGTCATCGAGCCGGGCGAAGTCGACCAGGAGCAGCACGACGGTGTCCGTGACGTCTTCGTCCTGCCGTCGGCGTATCTGCTCGTGCGCGCCGACCTCTTCCGCGAGCTCGGGGGGTTCGACCCGGCGATCGACTTCTACGGCGAGGACACCGAGCTGTGCTGGCGCATCCATCACAGCGGCGCTCGGGTCGTGGTGGTCCCGTCCGCCCGGGTGCGTCACCTCGGCCAACTGCGCCAACGGCGACCCGACCTTCGGCACGGGTTGATGCGCGCGCGCCACCGGATGCGCTCGGTGGCCACCCTCACCGGCGCGTCGCGCCTGCCTGCCCGTTCGCTCGAGATGGTGTTGCTGACACTGTTCGAGCTGGTCGTCGGGTTGTTCACCGCTCGCTTCGGCCAGGCCTGGAACTCGTTCCGGGCGCTGCTGGGACTCATCCCGCGCACCCCGGCGTTGCTCGCACGGCGCCGTGAGGTGAAGCCGATCCGACGTGTCCCCGAACGCGAGGTCTACAGCCTGCAGGAGCGCGGCAGTGCTCGCCTGAACGGGTACCTGCGCAGCCGCGAAACCGCGACGTACGTCGCATCGGGCGTCCAGGTCCGACGCTGGCGGCAGAGCGCGACGGCGCCCGTGGTGGCCTGGATTGCGGTGATCGTCGGGTTGATCGTGGGCTCGCGGTCGTTCTTCGACGGCGGCCTGCCACCGGTCGGCGAGTTCCTCGCGTTCCCCGAGAGCCCTCGGCAGCTGCTCGACACGTTCCTGTCGGGGTGGAACCCGAACGGCGCGGGAGCGACATCACCGAACCCGACCGGCTGGGCCACGCTGTCGGGGCTGAGCGTCTTCACGTTGTTCCACATGGGGCTGCTGCAGACGCTGTTCGTCCTGGGTCTGTTGCTCGTCGGCTCGGCCGGTGTGTGGCGGCTGTCGGCGGTCTTCCCGTCGACGCGAGCACGCATCGCTGCGCTGCTCGTCTACTCGCTGTGCCCGATCGTCAGCGGGGCGATGTCGGGTGGTCGTCTCACCGTGCTGGTGGTCTACGCGGCCACGCCGTGGTTGCTGCACCTGACCCGGCGTGCGTCCGGTGTCGAGACCGCCGATCCCGGCAGTGCCGACTCCGATCTCGCCGACGGGGTCATCGATCTCGCCGGAGGCGAGCGCATACGGCGGATCCTTGCGGCCGGCCTCGTGCTGGCCCTTGCGGTGGCGTTCGCTCCGGTGATGCTCCCGCTCGCCGTGCTGCTCACGCTGGTCTTCGCGCTCGGCACGGTGCTGGCGCGAGGTTCTCTGCTCACCGCTGGATGGTCGATCGTCGCAGGGTTCGGCGCCGTGCTCGTCGCTGCCCTGCTGAACCTGCCTTGGATCACGTCGTGGACCTGGGAGGGAATCGTCGGTGCGCCGCCCGTCGGTGAAGCCGGCCTCGGCCTGGTGCCGTTGGCGTCCCTCGAGATCGGAACCACCGACTTCGCTGCGCTCGCCCTCGCGCTGTACCTGCCGGTGCTCGCCGGCGTGATGCTCGCCCGCGCCTGGCGGCTCACCTGGGCGATCCGCTCCGCGTTGTTGGTACTCGTGTTCGGCGGCCTCGCTGTGCTCGCCGACGCCGGGTCGATCCCGATCGACATGCCCGAGGCGGGCGTCCTGCTCGTGCCGGTCGCCGTCGGACTCGCGATCTCCGCAGCCGCTGCGCTCGCGGCGTTCGACCTCGACGTCCGCGGCGGCACGTTCGGGTGGCGTCAACCGCTCGGAATCCTCGCGTCGGTGGCCGTCGTGATCGGCCTGGCGCCCGGTGTTGCCGCGCTCGCCAACGGTTCGTTCCAGGTCCCCAACACCCCGCTCGCCCGGCTGATCGACGCGTCGCTTCCCGACGCCGAGCCCGACGGCGACTACAACGTGCTGCTCATCGGCGACTCCCGGATCCTGCCCGTGCCCGCCACCGAGTACCGCGACGGCGTCTCGTGGGCGATCATCGACGACAACTCGCTCGACGTGCGCGATCGGTGGATGCCGCCGACGAACACGGCGACAGAACTCGTCACCACGGCCCTCGACGAAATGGCGTCGACGTCCACGCTGCGAGCCGGGCGGCTCCTGGCGCCGCTGTCGATCCGCTTCGTCGTCGTGCCGGAGTTCGACGGCGTGAACTCGACGGTGAACGACCCACTGCCGCTGCCGACTGGCCTGGTCGAAGCACTCGAGGACCAGCTCGACCTCGTGGCGCTGCGCCCCGGTCTGCCGACACTCGAAGCGTTCGAGAACCGGGCGTGGTTCCCGAAGCAGGCGCAGCTCGACGTGGCCGGCGTCGAGGCGAGCGGCGCGGCCGGCGCCGAGGTGCTCGTGCGCAGCGACCTGTCGGCGTCGACGCCCCTCTTCACCGGCGTCGACCAACTCGACACGGCGACCGACGACGTGTCGGCCGGCGTCGTGCACCTGGGCATCCCGTTCGACGACGGCTGGACGCTCTCGGTCGACGGCACATCGGTCGAACCCCGCCGGGCGTTCGGTGAGACGACGGCCTACGACGTCGCCTCCGCGGGCGTCGGTTCGCTGCGGTACGAGACCTCGACGCTGCGGTGGCTCGCGGTGGCGTTCCAGACGCTGCTGTGGCTCGCCGTGATCCTGATCGCCGCCCGCGTGCGCGTCTCGGTCGGACGACGCGACTCGTTGCTGCTGTCCGACGAGACCCTGATCGACCTGACCGACGATGCCGTCCCAGCGCTGCGCGACCCTGGTCTCTCCGCCGAACCGGCCACGGACCCCGACGCAAACCCTGACCCGGACCCGGACCCGGACCCGGACGATGGTGCCATCGCCACCACCGAGGAGACGTCGTGAACCGCCGGGCCATCCCCGCGCTGGTCGTGCTGCTGGTCGGCTTCGCCGCGCTGATCACGGTGGGTCGCGAGGAACCGATCACGCCCGACGCGTTCTTCGCCACGCCGGCGGGCGCCTGGATGCCTGCCGTCAGCGACAACGCCGCGCTCACGGGCAGCTGGTTCTGTCCGGGCGTTCCCGCCAGCGGCGAGGACGGCGTCGGCGGCGACGTCGTGGTCGCGAACCGCAACGACGAGCAGCTCGTCGGGCGGTTCACGATCCTCACCCCCGACGGCGTCGGCGCGAGCGAATCGCTCGTCGTCGAGCCGTGGTCGCGGACCACGATCGACGTCGACGCCTTCGTGACGGCGCCGTTCGCGGGCGTGGTCGTCGAGATCGACGGTGGGCGCGGATTCGTCGAGCAACGTGCGCAGCACCCGGCGGGTGACTCGGTCTCGCCGTGCGCCGACAACACCTCCGACGAGTGGTACTTCGCCGACGGCTTCACCGTCGACGGCAGCATCGAGACGTTGGTGCTCACCAACCCGTACGACGACGCCGCCGTGGTCGACCTGATCTTCGCGACCGAGGCGGGCGAGTTCACCCCGGCGGCGTTCCAGGGGTTCACGATCCTGCCGCAGTCGGTCGAGACGATTCCGATCGCTGACCTCGGCGCCCGCGACGAGCCGGTCATCGCCGTGCAGGTCGCCGCCGAGCGCGGTCGCCTCGTCGTCGGCCGAGCGCAGCACTACCTGGGCGGGGGTCGCCTCGGCTACGGCGTCACGCTCGCCGCGCCGGCGCTTCGCGATCAATGGTGGTTCGCCGACGGCGAAGCCGGCGAGGGGATCAGCGAGACCTTCGCCATCTACAACCCCACCGACGACGACGTGCAGGTCGACGTCGTCTTCCTGGGCATTCCCGTCGACGCGCTGGCCGGCGACAACACGATCGATGTTCCCGCACGTCAGGTCGTGGTCTACGACCCTGCCGACTCGGTGACCGCAGAGGATGGCACTTCGGTGTCCGCAGTGCCGCCGGGCCGTCACGCATCGGTGTTCTCCACACTCGCCGAGCCGTCGATCGTGGTCGAGCGCATCCTCACCCGGCCTGCGGGTGACTCGGTCGCGACCTCGGTCGTCATGGGCGCACCACCCCGGATCGACGGCTACGTCGCCTCACGTTGGCACATCGGCATCGGCCCATCGGAGCCGACGCCCGCCGCCCTCGTGGTCTACAACGTCGACAATGTCGACGGCACGATCACGATCGAAGCGGTCGGCCCGGGTGGCCCGTCGGCCGTGCCGAGCCTGACCGACCTGCCGATCGGTGCTGGTCAGGTGATCACGATCGACCTCGTCGACCAAGACGTCATCGACTCCGAGCTGATCGTGCAGTCGAGCAACCGGGTGTTCGTCGAACGATCGCTGTCGCGCGGCAACGGCCTCGCCGGTACGTCCGGGTCGTGGGCGCTGCCCGCCGACGGCAACTGAACCCGTAGCCTTTCGGGCATGGAACGAGTGGTCGTCGCCCTGCTGATCGTGGTGGTGGTGGGCGTGATCGCAGCGGTTGCCAGGCGTCGGCGGGTGCCCGATGCGCCCACGCAACGGCGGTTCACGGCTCCAGAACAGCTCGACCGCAACGACTTCGCCCGGCCCGACGCCCCGTGGCTGGTCGCTGTCTTCTCATCGGCGACGTGCGACGTGTGCGCGCAGGTCGTCGCCAAGGCGGAGGTGCTCGACTGCGCCGATGTCGCCGTCGTCGAGGTCGAGTACGGAGCGAACCGGGCGCTGCACGAGCGGTACTCGATCGACGCCGTCCCGACACTCGTCGTCGCTGACGCCCAGGGCGTGGCGGTGGCCACGTTCCTCGGCCCGATGACCGCGACCGATCTGTGGGCCGCCGTCGCCGAAGCCCGCGAGCCCGGCTCGACACCCGGCGGCGGCAGCTGCCAACGAGACACCGCACCCGCCGACTGACCAACTCGCGCGCCGACCCGGTGAATCGCCTTCGACGAAGCACCGGCGCGGTGACGCCACGGTCTCTCGATCGCAGGCGCGACGGGGCTGCAACTCAGCCGGCGTTCATCCAGGTCCTTCCGCTGACGAGCGGGCTCGGGGATTTCACACCGAAGTCGTCATCGAGCCGGACTCAGCCAACGGGCTCGAGCAGTTGTCGGCTGCGTAGTGCCAACATGTCCGAGCGGTTTCGCCGCTCGAGCTCGGCGCTCGTCATCACGACCTTCCAATCGGAACCCGCGCCAGGAATCAGGCCCAAGCCGAGCACCCGATCAACGGTGTGACACCCCCTCTTTATGGTTGGGGGTATGGGTTCCGTTGGTGCCGTGATCGGGGACGAGGTCGGCGAGCGTGTGTTGGATGCGGTGCGGTTGCGGTTGGTTGCTTCGATGGTGGAGGAGTCGGCGGCTGTTCAGGCTCGTGACGCGATTGGTCGGGCGTCGGCGGGGCTGGCGGGGTTGTTCGATGTCGATGTGTCGGTGTTGGATGTTGTCGAGCTGCGGGTGTGGCTCGAAGAGGTCGAGGGGTTGCGTCGGACGGTCGAGGCTGCTGCGGTCGCCGCGGCGGGTGTGGTGGACAGGTCGAACCCGTTCCGTCAGCAGGGTTTTGTGTCGGCGAAGACGGTCGTGAAGCACATGTGCAAGCTGTCGGGTCCCGAAGCGCATCGTCGGGTGCAGACCGCCCGCCTGCACGAGGCGTTGCCCGAGTGGGCTGACGCCGAGGCCGACGGTCGTGTGGGTGTCGCGCAGTCGGAGTTGATGGCGCGTGTCGCGGCCAACCCGCGCATCCCCGCGGTCGTGTTGGAGCGCGACTCGCCGGCGTTGTTGGACGATGCGATCAGTCAGTCGTTCGACGAGTTCGAACGCCGGGTACGCATGTGGGAGGCGTTGGCCGATCCTGACGGTGACCGCGACCGCAACGAACGCGCCCACGCCAACCGTGACGTGCGCATCCGACCCCGCCCCGAGGGCGGCTGGACCCTCACCGGGAACCTGGCCGAGCTGGCCGGCTGCGAAGTCAACGAGATCTTTGCGTGGTTCATCGAAGCCCAATGGCACGCCGACTGGGCCGACGCCCGCACCCGCCTCGGCGACGCCGCGACCACCAACGACCTTGCCCGTACCGAAGCGCAACGCCGTGCGGATGCGTTCGTGGCGATGACCAAAGCAGCCGCCTCGACAGCACCAGGCTCCCGCATGCCGCAGACGACGGTCAACATCGTGATCGACCACGACACCTTCGAAGCCCACCTGCGCGGTGAGACCGTCGACCCGCGCCGCTACCGCGACGTCGTGGTACGTACTCAGACCGGGCGGCGCCTGCATCCCGACGACGCCGTCAACGCTGCGCTCGTCGGCTACATCCGCCGTGTCGTCTACGACAGCTCGGGCACCGTCATCGATCTCGGCCGCCGCCAACGCCTGTTCCGCGGCAGCTCACGCGAGGCGGTGATGCTGCTGCTGACCACCTGTGTCTGGATCGGCTGCGACCGGCCGATCGCATGGTGCGACGCCGACCACTCCATCGGCTGGAAAGCTCACGGCGCCACCGTCCCCAGAAACGGCGGCGGACTCTGCAACTGCCACAACAACCTGAAAGAACAAGGCTTCCAGGTCTACCGAGACGACCACGGCACCTGGCACATCATCGACCCCGACGGCAACGAAATCGTCTGAGGATCGGGCGGCGTCAGTGAGCGACGTTCTCGTCGGCCGGCTGGCCCGACTCGGCCATGCCCTGCTGGATCAGCTTGGCCACTTCGGGACCGTCGATCGTCTCGCGATCGAGCAGCGCCTCGGCGATCAGCTCGAGGCCACGCCGGTGACGGCTGAGCACGTCGCGTGCCCGGCTCTCCTGCGTGGTGAGGATGCGGGCGATCTCCTCGTCGAGCAGCTTGGCGGTGTCGTCGGAGTACTCACGCTGCGACGACATCAGGTCCTCGCCGAGGAACACGGCCTGCTGGCTGCTCCAGGCCATCGGCCCGACGCGCTCGGACATGCCCCACTCGCGCACCATGCGGCGGGCGATGCCGGTGGCCTGCTCGAGGTCGTTCGCCGCACCGGAGTTGAGATGCCCGAAGACGATCATCTCGGCCACGCGGCCACCCATCGCCTTGCAGATGGTGTCCTCGAAGAACTCCTTGGAATAGGTGTGGCGTTCCTGAGGGAGTGACCACGTGACGCCGAGCGCCATGCCCCGCGGCAGGATCGTGACCTTGTGGAGCGGGTCGCCGTGGGGGAGCACCGTGGCGAGCAGCGCGTGGCCGCCCTCGTGGTACGCGGTGGCCCGCTTCTCCTCGGCCGACAAGATCATCGACTCGCGAGTTGCGCCGAGCACCACCCGGTCGCGGGCGTTCTCGAAGTCGATGCGGGCGATCTCCTTCGAGCCGCGTCGCACGGCGACGAGTGCCGCCTCGTTGACGAGGTTGGCCAGGTCGGCACCGGACATGCCGGGCGTGGCCTGCGCCATCGTCTCCATGTCGACATCGGGACCCATGCGCTTGTCGCGGCTGTGGACCTCGAGGATCGCCTGGCGCTCGGTCGCCTCCGGCAGCGGCACGACGATCTGGCGGTCGAAGCGGCCGGGGCGCAGCAGCGCCGGGTCGAGGATGTCGGGCCGGTTGGTGGCGGCCATGATCACGATGCCCTCGGAGGTCTCGAAGCCGTCCATCTCGGCCAGCATCTGGTTGAGGGTCTGCTCACGCTCGTCGTGGCCGCCGCCGAGGCCGGCGCCGCGCTTGCGGCCGATCGAGTCGATCTCGTCGACGAAGATGATCGCCTTGCCCATGCGGCGAGCCTGCTGGAACAGGTCGCGGACCCGGCTGGCGCCGACGCCGACGAACATCTCCATGAAGTCCGACCCGGTGACGCTCAGGAAGCCGACGCCGGCCTCGCCGGCCACCGCGCGGGCGAACAGCGTCTTGCCGGTACCGGGAGGGCCGACCAGCAGGATGCCCTTGGGGACGCGGGCGCCGATCTCGCGGAAGCGTTCCGGCATCCGCAGGAAGTCGACGACCTCGGTGATCTCCTGCTTCACGCCGGCGTAGCCGGCGATGTCGTCGAACGTGGTCGACGGGCGGTCGGCGTCGTAGGCCTTGGCCTTGCTCTTGCCGATCGACATCACCCCGCCCATCTGGCCCTGGGCGCGTCGCTGCATCCACACGAAGAACGCGATGATCAGCATCACCGGCAGGAAGATCGACAGGACCCCGAGCAACCAGTTGTTGCTCGGAGCGACGAAGGTGAACTCGACGTTGTTCTCGATCATCAACTCCTGGTCGGCATCGGAGACACCCGTGTCGGCCCGGCCGGTCGTCGTGTACTGGTCACCGTTCGTGAACTCGCCGGTGATCTTCCCCGAACCCGTGTTGATCTCGGCGGTGGCGATGTTGCCCTCGATCATCTGGGTGCGCCACTCGGAGTACTCGAGGGACTCGCCGCTGCTGCTCGGCCACAGGCTGGGCACCAGGAACGCCGCGGCGAGCACGCCCACCAACACCCAGATCGTCCAACGCGGCCAACTGCCGGGGCCGCGTCCACCCGACGGCGTGCCGTCGGCGTTGAACTCGTTGGCCTTGCCTTTGCCCTTGGTCGACGGCGTCGATTCGCCATGACGGCGGTCGGCGCCCTCGTCGGGACGCTTCGATCCGCGACCGCGACCGGGGGGCGGTGGCGGTGGGGGAGGCGGCAGATTGTTCATGGATCCATGCTACGCAGGATCCCGGCCGATGCCAGGTCGTGCTCCGGACGCGATGCGTCCACGGCTCGAGGGGGACCGTGCGAGCATCCGCCACCCGATGCACACCCGCGATCTAGCGTTGGAACATGCATCGCAGCGAGCGCATGACGGAACGCACGACGATCGGGGTCCGCCAGTGTTCGCGCACCGGTTGCTCCGAGCGAGCCGCGGTCACGTTGACGTATCACTACGGCCGGTCACAGGTGTGGCTCGACGACCTGACCGCGGAACGCGACCCGCACGCCTACGACCTGTGCGACCGTCACGCCGCACGCCTGTCGGTGCCGGCCGGTTGGTACCTCGACGATCGCCGCTTCGGTCAGCACACCCTCATCGCTGTCTGATCGCATCGCCGTCTGACCGCATCGCTGTCTGATCGCATCGCCGTCTGAGCGCATCGGTGTCGACCGCGAGTTCGGCGGTGTCGCCGGCGGGTAGCGTCGGCGGACGTGGCCGGCTCAGCGCGCGATCGCGCTCGCACCGATTTCGGGTTCTCCGGCGGGTTCCTCCCGTCGGCGTCGCCGCGCCCCATCGATGCCTCGACGGCGATGGTCACCTTCCTCGGCGCCTGGGCGGTCGCGCAGGTGGTCTCGTCGATCATCCTGATCGCGCTGGGCAACGGCGAGACGGCGACCGATGCCTCGTTCGGTGTGCTCGCCGTCGCGCTGTGCGGCGCGTGGGCGTCGTACCTGATCGGGATGTGGATCGCCTCGCAGCGCGCCGGTTCGGGCTCGATGGTCGCGGACTACGGCATCACCTTCCGATGGATCGATCTGACCGGCCTGGCCATCGGCGCCGTGTCGCAGCTCGTGCTGATCCGCGTCGTCTATCTGCCGCTCGAGGCGCTGTGGCCGGACACCTTCACCGAGGACCGTCTCACCGAGAACGCCCAGGATCTCGTCGACCGCGCCGGAGGTGCATCGACGCTGCTGCTGTTCGTCGTCGTGGTGATCGGCGCCCCCGTCGTCGAGGAGCTGTTCTACCGCGGGTTGCTGCAGCGCTCGCTGGCAGCGCGTTTCAACGAGGGCCTGGTGCTGGTGGCGGTGGCCGCGATCTTCGCCGGGGTGCACTTCCGCCCGATCGAGTTCCCGGGGCTCTTCGTGTTCGGACTGGTGCTCGGCTGGGCAGCCCTGCGCGCTGGCCGTCTCGGGCCCGCGATCACCATCCACATCGGGTTCAACCTCACCGGCCTGTTGCTCGTGCTGTGACCGCACGCGGTTGTGACGTCGGCGGCGACGGCGGGTTTGCCATGATGGTCGACTTGGGATGGACCACGTGATGCCGAACTGCGAGCCCACTCGATGAGCGACGACACGCGCCCCGCCGACGGCGGGCGCGATCTCGGCGACGCCGACGAGTTCGGCGACTGGTTCGATCGCGAGTTCGCCGCCGACGCCCCCACGGTCGCCACGATCGACGAGGACGTGCAGACCGTCGACGGCGAGACCATCGACGGCGAGACCATCGACGGCGAAACCGTCGACCCGAGCGCGGCCGAGGCCGAGCAGACGCCTGCGCCGCTCGCACAGCGCGTCGTCGCCAGGGTCTTCCGACGGCCGGTGGCGTGGTGGCAGCGACCCTGGAGCAACGAACGGATCGTGCGGGTCCTGGTCACCTCGGCGGTGCTGGTCACCACGACCGTCGTGATGATGATGGTCGTCCACCTCAACCCGCTGTCGCCGTCGCGCGACCTGATCTTCGACGACACCACCCCCACCGGCGGCGACATGGGCGCCCACGTCTGGGCGCCGGCGTTCCTGCGCGACCACTTCCTCGCCAACTTCCAGCTGTCGGGCTGGAGCATGGACTGGTACGGCGGGCTCCCGCTGTACCGCTTCTACATGGTCATCCCGGCACTGGCGATCGTGGCCTTCGACGTGATCCTGCCCTACGGCGTCGCGTTCAAGCTCGTGGCCGTGTCGGGGTTGGTGCTGTTCCCCCTCGCCTGCTGGGCGTTCGGGCGTCTCGCGGCGTTCCGCCACCCGATCCCCGAACTCTTCTCGGTCGCGGCGCTCTGCTTCCTGCTCGACGAGAGCTTCTCGATCTACGGCGGCAACGTGAAGTCGACGATGGCGGGGGAGTACTCGTTCTCGATCTCGCTCACCCTTGCCATGCTCGGCCTCGGCCTGCTCGCCAACGGCCTGCGGACCGGCAGGTTCCGGGTGTGGACCGCGGTGATCCTCTCGCTCGCCGCGGTGTCGCACGGCATCGTGCTGATCTTCGTGGCCGTCAGCGCCATCATCATCTGCCTGGTGTGGCTCGATCGGCTGCGGCTGGTCTTCGCGGTCACCACCGGCGTCACCACGCTGCTGCTGTCGGCATGGTGGGTCGGGCCGTTCCTGTTCGGTCACGAGTTCATGACCGACATGAAGTACGGGTTCCGACCAGAAGGAGCCAACGACTCGTTCTGGGACATGTTCTTCCCGCTGGCGGCGCCGCTCGACTTCATCATCACCGCACTCGCCGTCGTCGGGTTCGTGGCGATGGTCATGCGACGTCACCTGACCGGCACCGCGGTGGGCCTGATCTGCCTGACGTTCGTGGCGCTGGTGTACCTCACCCGCGACAGCCTCCCGCTGATCGGCCTGCTCTGGAACCCGCGTCTGCTGCCGTTCGTGTACCTCACCCGCTACCTGCTGATGGTGATCGGGGCGTTGGAGCTGATCACCTGGCTGGTGAACGCGGCGCGAGACCGTCGCGCCTCCTCGCAGCTCACCGCCGTCGAGGGCGCTGTCGCCGCGGGCGCGATCACGTTGTCGTGTCTGTTGGTGTTCGGCTGGATGTACGAGACGCTTCCGGGAGGTGGCCGCGTCACCGACGGCGACAGCTCGGTGTACGCGTGGGGACCGTTGCGCAAGGGCCCCGAGTCCGGTCGAGCGGTCGCCGACGGGTGGGCCCGGTACAACATGCTCGGCTACGAGGGACGACCCAAGTACCCCGAGTACAACGAACTCGTCACCACGATGGGCGACATCGGCGCCGACCGCGGTTGCGGGCGCGCGCTGTGGGAGAACAACAGCGCCAACGGCGAATACGGCACCACGATGGCGTTGATGCTGTTGCCCCACTGGACCGACGGGTGCATCGGGTCGATGGAAGGGCTGTTCTTCGAGGCATCGGGAACGACGGCCTACCACTTCCTGACGGCCGCGGCGATGTCGCAGCAGTCGTCCAATCCGGTTCGCCAGCTCCGCTACGTCAACAACGACGCCGAGGTCGGGGTGCAGCACATGCGCGACCTCGGCGTGCGCTACCTGATGGTGCGCACCCCGGAGGCGCAGGCGGAAGCCGCCGCGCAGGACGACCTCGAGTTCGTCACCACCAGTGGACCGTGGGAGATCTTCGAACTCCGCGGTTCGAGCATCGTCGAGCCCCTCACTGTGCAACCCGTCGTCGTCGAGGCACGCGGCGGCGACCAGCGCGAGAACAACCTCGAGATCGGCACCAGCTGGTTCCAGCGACAAGACGACTGGGCGGCCGTGCCGGCGAACGACGGACCCGATTCGTGGCAACGTGTGCCGGTCGAGGTCGACCTCGATGCTCGGGTGGGTGAACCGGGCGAACGGAGCCGCAACGTCGACTACGTGGTGCCGGGCGAACCGATCGAGGTGGTCGACCTCGATCCCGTCACCGTGAGCAACGTCGACATCCAACAGCAGTCGATCAGCTTCGAGGTCGACGAGATCGGCGTGCCGATCCTCGTGCGGGTGAGCTACTTCCCGACGTGGAAGGTCGAAGGCGCCGACGGTCCGTACCGCGTTGCGCCGAACTTCATGGTGGTCATCCCGACCGAGAACGAGGTGAAACTCACCTACTCCAAGACGGCGCTCGACTGGTTCTTCTACTCAGTGACGGCGTTCGGTATCGCGCTGTGCTTCTACTGGCGCCGCAAGGGCGACCTGGTGTACTCCAGCGATCGCCCCGACTGGGGCGCCGGTTCGCCGCCCGACCCCGAGCCCGACCCCGAGCCGGCTCTCGATCCTGAGCTCGAACCCGAACTGGAAACGGTGGAGCTGGTCGACGCGTCGCCCACGCCCGCGGACGACGACCGATAGCCTCTCGTCGGTCATGTCTGTACTCGATTCCATCGTCAAGGCCTACGACATCCGCGGCACGGTGCCCGATCAGCTCGATGCTGACGTGGCCCATGCCCTGGGCGTCGGCTTCGCCGCATTCGTTCGCTCCGACCAGGTCGTCATCGGTCGTGACATGCGACCGTCGGGGCCCACCCTCGTCGATGCGTTCACCCGTGGCGTCGTCGAGCAGGGCGTCGACGTCATCGACATCGGACTCGCCTCGACCGACCTGATGTACTACGCAGCCGGTGTGCTCGACGTGCCGGGCGCCATGTTCACGGCGTCGCACAACCCCGCCGGCTACAACGGTGTCAAGCTGTGCCTCGCCGGCGCCCGTCCCATCGGTGTCGACACCGGACTCGCCGAGGTGCAAGCGGTCGCGCAGCAGGTGCTCGACGGCGGAGGCCCTCGCCACGCCGCCACCTGTGGCAAACGCTCCGAGCGCGACCTGCTCAGCGACTTCGCGGATCACGTCGTCAGCTTCGTCGACCCCGCCGAGATCGGCTCGATGAAGGTCGTGGCCGACACCGCCAACGGGATGGGCGGCCTCGTGGTCCCCGCCGTGTTCGAACGTCTCGACGGCGTCGAACTCGAGGTGATGTTCGCCGAGCTCGACGGCACCTTCCCGAACCATCCCGCCGACCCGCTGCAGCCCGCCAACCAGCGCGACCTCCGAGCGCGGGTCGTGTCCGGCGAGTTCGATCTCGGGCTGGCCTTCGACGGCGACGCCGACCGGGTGTTCGTGGTCGACGAGACCGGCAACGGCCTGAGCGGGTCGACGACCACCGCGATCCTGGCCGCTGCCACGCTGCGCCAGCATCCCGGCGCCACGATCCTGCACAACCTGATCTGCTCCAAGACGGTGCCCGAGGTGGTCACCGAACTCGGCGGCACGCCGGTGCGCACCAAGGTCGGTCACTCGTTCATCAAGCAGATCATGGCCGACACCGGCGCCGTGTTCGGCGGCGAGCACTCCGCCCACTACTACTTCGCGCGCAACTTCAACGCCGACAGCGGCCTGATCGCGTCGCTGATGGTGATGGCCGAGGTCGGACGCTCCGGCGAACGGCTGTCGGTGGTGCGCAAGCCCTACGAGCGCTACGCCGCGAGCGGCGAGATCAACACCCAGGTCGACGACGCACCGGCGGTCATCGAACGCATCAGCGAGCAGTACGCGGACTTCGACCAGGACCGACTCGACGGCCTGACCGTCGACTGCGGATCGTGGTGGTTCAACCTGCGCCCGTCCAACACCGAGCCGCTGCTGCGACTGAACCTCGAGGCGGCCGACCGCGCCTCGTGCGACGACGCCGTCGGCACGCTCCTCGCCCAGATCACCAGCTGAACCGAACCGACACCGAACCGACACCGAATCCTGGAGAAACGACCATGTCACTGTCACCCGCACTGCTCGAGATCCTTGCGTGTCCCGAGGACAAGGGCCCGCTGTTCTACATCGAGTCGGAGTCGCTGCTCTACAACCCACGCCTGCAGCGTCGCTACGACGTCCGCGACGACATCCCGGTGATGCTGATCCCCGAGTCGACCACGGTCGACCAGGCCGAGCACGACCGCCTGATGGCGATCGTCGACGCCGACGACATCGCCCCGACGTTCGAGGTCGATTCGGCCACGGACTCAAGCGGCGGCTGAGACCTGCCGACATCAGCACATGAAGCAGAGAGGTACTGTGGACACGATGACTGCACGACGCTGGATGACACGGTTCGCCATCGCCGCGCTCGTCGGCGTGTCCGTCGTGGCGTCCACGGCGGCGTCGACGCCGGGATCACCGGCCGATGCACAGACCCCGTCGCTCGGCGCGGGCGGCGAATACCACCCGCTCACCCCGGCTCGCATCTTCGACTCACGAACCGGCGTCAACGATTCCGCTCCGCTCGGGGTCAAGCCCACGAGCCCGCAGGGGCTCACGTTCGACGTCGACGTCCTCGGCCAGGGCGGCGTGCCCGCCGAGGTCGACGGGGTCAACACCGACGTACTCGCCGTCGTGGCGAACGTCACCGTGGTCGGTGCCACACTCGACGGGTTCCTCTCGATCTACCCGACCGGCGCGGCGCCCGGTGAGTCGTCGCTGGTCAACTTCCGGCCCACCGAGGCAGTTCCGAACCTCGCCGTGCTCGGCGTCGGGACGGGCGGGAAGTCGACGATCTCGATCGTCACCCCGCAGGGCGCCGGCTCGGCCCACGTGCTGATCGACGTCTTCGGTTGGATCTCCACCTCGCAGTTCGCCGACACCGCCGACTCCGGGGCCCGCTTCAAGCCGATCCCGCCGTCGCGACTGCTCGACACCCGTTCGACGCCCACGCCTGCCGGCTGGACGAGCGGTCAGCCGATCGGCACGCTGCAACAGCTCACCCTGCCGATCCGCGGTGCCAACGGCGTCGTGCCGAACACCGCCGACGTCACGGGTGTGATGGTCAACGTCACCGCCGCCAACAACGCACCGGGGAACCAGCCGACGTTTCTCTCGGTCACACCGACGCAGACACCTGCCGGCGTCGAGCCCGCCACGTCGGTGACCAACGTCAGCGCCGGTCAGGTCAAGGCGAACATGGCGATCGTGCCGGTCGGCGACGACGGGTCGATCCGCATCTTCAACCGCTCCGGCGCCACCCACGTCATCGTCGACGTGCTCGGCTACCTCGAGCGTGGGGCGCCCGACACCACCCGCGCCGGCCGCGTCATCCCGCTCGACGCGCCGTTCCGGGTGTTCGACACCCGCCAGGCCGCCTTCGCCAACACGCCGCTCGGATTCGCCACGAAAGAGGAGTGGAGCTTCAAGGCCTTCGCCGAGTCGGTCAGCCTCAACGGCACGGCCATCGGCAACCAGTCGGCGCTGATCGGCAACCTGACCGGCACCGGGCTCGCCCCGCTCGTGCCCGGCCAGGCGGTCTCCACCTACATGACGATCTACCCCGGCAACGGCGCGCCGCCGAACAGCTCGAACATCAACGTCACGCCCGGGCGCTCGGTGCCCAACATGTCGCTGCTGAGCTACGGCACCGTCGGCACCGACCCGTACACGATCTCGGCGTTCAACTTCGACGGTTCGATCCACTACCTGCTCGACGTGTACGCCGTCGTCCTGGCCGACTGACTGAGCCCGTTCGCTGGCCCGATAGGCTGACCGGACCGAATCGCCGGGCTGATTCGATCGGTGCCTGAAGGCCCCTGCCCGGTTCGTACATTCCCGAACCACGGAGGCTCTCATGACCGACACCATCTCAACGTCCACGTCCACGCTCGCGGCCCGCAAGGACTACCGCGTCGCCGATCTCTCGATGGCGCCCTTCGGCCGCAAGGAGATGATCCTCGCCGAACACGAGATGCCCGGCCTGATGGCGCTGCGCAAGGAGTACGGCGAGTCCAAGCCGCTCGCCGGCGCCCGCATCTCCGGATCGCTGCACATGACGATCCAGACCGCCGTCCTGATCGAGACGCTCACCACACTCGGTGCCGAAGTGCGCTGGGCCAGCTGCAACATCTTCTCCACCCAGGACCATGCCGCCGCGGCGGTCGTCGTCGGCCCCAACGGCACCGAGGACAACCCGCAGGGTGTCCCGGTGTTCGCGTGGAAGGGCGAGACGCTCGAGGAGTACTGGTGGTGCACCGACCAGATGATGACGTGGCCCGACGCCGCCGACGGCACGAAGTACGACGGCCCGAACATGATCCTCGACGACGGCGGCGACGCCACGATGCTGCTGCACAAGGGCGTCGAGTTCGAAGCCGCCGGCGAGGTCCCTGACCCGACCGGCGCGTCGAACCCCGAGTTCGCCATCGTGCTCGGTCTGCTCCAACGGTCGCTCAAGACCGATCCGACGAAGTGGACGCGGATGGCCAAGCACATCAAGGGCGTCACCGAGGAGACCACCACCGGCGTCAAGCGCCTGTACAAGATGATGGCCGACGGTGAGCTGCTGTTCCCGGCGATCAACGTCAACGACTCGGTCACCAAGTCCAAGTTCGACAACCTGTACGGCTGCCGCCACTCGCTGGTCGACTCGATCTCGCGAGCCACCGACGTGATGATCGGCGGCAAGACCGCGGTCGTGCTCGGCTACGGCGACGTCGGCAAGGGCTGCGTGCAGTCGCTGCAGGGCCAGGGCGCCCGCGTGATCGTCACCGAGATCGACCCGATCAACGCGCTGCAGGCCGTGATGGAGGGCATCCAGGTCCTGCCGATCGAGGACGTCGTCGACACCGCCGACATCTTCGTGTCGGCCACCGGCAACGCCGACATCATCACCATCGACCACATGCAGCAGATGAAGCACAACGCGATCGTCTGCAACATCGGCCACTTCGACAACGAGATCGACATGGCCGGCCTCGCCCGTTCGGGAGCCGTGCGTGACGAACTCAAGCCCGGCACCGACGTGTGGCGCTTCGACGACGGCCATCAGGTGATCATCCTCGCCGAGGGCCGTCTCGTGAACCTCGGCTGCGCCACCGGCCACCCGAGCTTCGTGATGTCGTGCTCGTTCGCCAACCAGGTGATCGCACAGATGGAGCTGTGGAACAACACCGAGAACTACCCGCTCGGCGTCTACGTGCTGCCCAAGCACCTCGACGAGAAGGTGGCCCGCCTGCACCTCGATGCGCTCGGCGTCAAGCTCACCAAGCTGACCGACGAGCAGGCGGAGTACCTCGACATGGATCCGTCAGGGCCGTTCAAGCCCGAGAACTACCGGTACTGACTGGTCGGGCCGGAGAGTTCGAACTCCAGGTGACCCCTCGCCTAGTGTGACGCCCGCCACTTGTGGCACGGGACCACGGCACTGGTGAAAAGGGGAAGCATGGCAAACGAGATCCGCGTCGGGCGAGCACCTGCACGACACGTCGACGACGGCCAGTCGCTACTGGTCGTCGACGACCTGAAGACGCACTTCGACGTCGCAGCCGGGTCGGTTCGCGCCGTCGACGGTGTGTCGTTCTCGCTCTCTCGCGGCCGCACGCTCGGCGTCGTCGGCGAGTCGGGATCCGGCAAGACGGTGCTGTCGCGGTCGATCATGGGACTCAACACCACGGCGAACGCGCACACCACCGGTTCGGTGCAGTACGCCGGCGAGGAACTGATCGGCAAGTCGCCCAAGCAGAAGAAGGCGCTGTGGGGCGCCGAGATGGCGATGGTCTTCCAGGACCCGATGACCTCGCTCAACCCGGTGGTCACCATCGGTCGGCAGCTCACCGAACACGTGCGCTACCACCTCGACATGGGCAAGAAGGAGAGCGAGGAGGTCGCCGTCGCGCTGCTCAAGTCGGTGCACATCCCCGAGGCCGAGAAGCGTCTCGACGTGTACCCGCACCAGATGTCGGGTGGCATGCGCCAGCGCGTGTGCATCGCGATCGCCCTCGCCTGCGGCCCCCGGATGTTGTTCGCCGACGAGCCGACCACGGCGCTCGACGTGACCGTGCAGCACCAGATCCTCAACTTGTTGCGCGAGCAGCAGAGCGATCGCGCCATGGCGATGATCCTGGTCACCCACGACCTCGGCGTGGTCGCCGGGCGCACCGACGAGATCATGGTGATGTACGCCGGCAAGGCCGTCGAGAAGGCACCGACGGCCAAGCTGTTCAGCGAGCTCCGGCACCCCTACACCCAGGGTCTGCTGTGGTCGATCCCCAAGGTCACCCAGCCCAAGCACACCCGGCTCAACGCCATCCCCGGTCGGCCACCGAACCTGATCCAGCCGCCACCCGGATGCAAGTTCTCCCCCCGCTGCGCGTACGCGCAGGACATCTGCCGTACCGAGGAGCCCGTGTTGCGTTGGATCGATTCCCCCGACCACGTCTTTGCCTGCCACTTCCCCGTCGGCACGCCCGAGGGCGAGGCAGCGCTGCAGTCCAACATCGACGCCGAGTACCCGCCGGCGCTGGCTGCAGTGGGCAAGCTTCGTGCGAGCGAAGAGGTGGTGGGCTGATGGCCGGCTCGGGTACCGCGCACCTTCGCCCCGCCGACGAGGTGCTGCTCCAGGTGAGCAATCTCGTCGTCGAGTTCCCTGCGGGTAGGAACCGCACGGTCAAGGCCGTCAGCGGCATCAGTTTCGACATCGCGCCGGGCGAAACTCTCGGTCTCGTCGGCGAGTCCGGCTGCGGGAAGTCCACCACCGGTCGGGCCCTGCTCCGGCTCCCCAAGCCGACCAGTGGTTCGGTGGTGCTCGACGGTGAAGACCTCGCGAGCCTCGACGAGAAGACGATGCGTCAGCGGCGGACGCAGTTGCAGATGATCTTCCAGGACCCGATCTCGTCGCTCAATCCGCGTCGCACGATCGGTGAGGTCGTCGCCGAGCCCCTCAACGTGTGGGGACCGAAGAACAAAGACGAGCAGTGGCAGATCGTTGCCCGCATCCTCGACCAGGTCGGCGTCGACCCCGGCCCGGCGCGTTACAAGCGACCGCACGAGTTCTCCGGTGGCCAGTGCCAGCGCATCTCGATCGCCCGGGCACTCGTGATGGAGCCGCAGCTCATCATCTGCGACGAGCCGGTGTCGGCGCTCGACGTGTCGATCCAGGCGCAGATCCTCAACCTCCTCGACGACCTCAAGACCGAGCACGGACTCACCCTGGTGTTCATCGCGCACGACCTCGCCGTCGTCAAGAACATCAGCGACCGCGTGGCGGTGATGTACCTCGGCAAGATGTGCGAGATCTCCGAGGCCGACGAGCTGTACGCCCGCCCGGCTCATCCGTACACCGAGCTGCTGCTGGGCTCGAGTCCAGTACCGGACCCCGATGTCGATGTCGATGCCATCCGGGTGATCGAAGGCGAACTCCCGTCGCCGATCTCACCTCCGTCGGGTTGTCGTTTCCGGACCCGCTGTCCGTTCGCCGACGAGGTGTGTGCCGCCGAAGAACCGCAGATGCGCCGAGTCGGCGAGGACCACTACGTGGCGTGTCACCACCCGCTGATCGAGCCGTGGGACGACGACCAGACCACCGCAACCGCCGTGTCCATCGGGGCGCCTCAGACAGGTGACGCTCCGACTGTGTGACATCGGTCATGTGTGGTAAACAATCGATGTTCTCGCTCGGGGGAGTCGACCGGGTGGGAGGGGGCGTTCGTGGGGTGGAATTCTGCACCGCTGCGTCGGCATCGTGATCGACTCGAATTCTCAACTACAACCACAATCCATCCTGATGGGGGAACCATGCGACAGCGACGAGTAGTAACAGCGCTCGCCATTCCGTTGGTCCTGGCGTTCGTGGCGGCATCGTGCGGGAGCGACGACAGCTCCACCGACACCGGCACCGACACCGAGACCGAGTCGACGGAAGCGACCGAGACCGAAACCGAAACGACCGAGGGCGGCGACGACGGCGAAGACGCCGCTCCGGCAACGGTGCCCGACGTCGACACCTCGGTGGCACCTGAGGACGCGGAAGCGGTCTACGGCGGCACCGTCACGATCGGCCTCGAGGCCGACGCCACGGGCCTGCGCCCGTGGGAGGACAGCTGCTCGTCGCCGTGCTACACGATCATGCGGTCGATCTACGACCCGCTGACCGACCAGACCGCCGAGGGCACCTACGAGCCGTTCCTGGCCGAGAGCATCGAGTCGAACGAGGACTTCACGGTGTGGACGATGACACTGCGTCCCGACGTGACGTTCCACAACGGTACGCCGCTCACCGCGCAGACCATCGCCGACATGTTCCCGCTCCAGCTGGCGGGTGCCGCCGGCCAGTCGGGCATCACGGGCGCGAACCTCGAAGGCGTCGCTGCCATCGACGATCTCACGGTCGAGTACACCCTGAGTGCACCGAACGTCGCGTTCCCGGGTGCGCTGGCGACCGCTCCGATCGGGTTCGTGTTCGACCCGGCCGCGGCTGCTGCTGACCCGGTGGGCTACAGCACCGCCCCGATCGGCACCGGCCCGTTCGTGATCTCCAACCGTGACCAGGACAACGAGACCATCGTCGAGCGCAACCCTGACTACTGGTACACCGACACCCTCGGCAACCAGCTGCCGTTCCTCGACTCGATCTCGTTCCGGCCGATCCCCGACGAGGGCACGCGTCTCGACGCACTGCTGTCGGGCACGACCAACGCCGCACAGTCGTTGCGCCAGGGCACGATCCGCGACGCCCGTGAAGCCGACGGCATCGAGCTGATCGAGTTCCAGGGCAACAGCACCGGTGGTGGCATGTTCAACACCGAGCAGGTGCCGTTCGACGACGCTCGTGTCCGCACCGGCCTGATCTACATGAACAACCAGGAGAACGTCATCGAGGCACTCGGTGGCGCCGGCATCTCCCTGCCGACGTCGCAGTTCTTCTCGTCCGACAGCCCCTGGTGGACCCAGGAAGCCGAAGACGCCTACAAGAAGTTCGACTTCGAAGCCGGCAAGGCCCTGCTGCAGGAGTACGTCGACGACCCGGCCCGCTCCGACGGCAAGGCGCCCGGCGAGAAGATCGACGTCGAGCTCTCCTGCCCGCCCGACCCCACCCTCATCGCTGCGATGCAGGTGGCCGAGCAGGTGTGGACCGGTTCTGAACTCGTCAACGTCACGCTGACCCAGTTCGACCAGGCGACCCACATCAACAACGCCGTCAGCGACGTGCACGCTGCACACTGCTGGCGCTGGGGCACCGAGAACGATCCGTCGGTGGCCGTCAACCCGTTCGTGGCGCCGAAGGCCGAGTCGATCGGCAACTTCACGAACTTCGACGACCCGGAGATGCAGGCATGGGCCGCCGAGGCGAGCGCCACCGACGACTTCGAGACCCGCAAGCAGCTCTACAGCCAGATCATGACCAAGATCAACAACGAAGGTCTGACCTGGTACTCCGGTGGCACGGCGGTCATGATCGCCAAGGATCCGGACGTCAAGGGCTTCAACTCCTGGACCTTCCCCGACGGGACGCTCGGCTCGGGTATCGCACCCGAGGCACAGGCCCGCTGGTTCCAGGTCTTCATCGCCGAGTGATCCAACGATCACTGACCATTCACTGACAACCTCCTGAACACACCGACTCCGGGGAGCAGTACCGATCATCATGGCCAAGACCATCGCATTCGTTCTCTTGCGATTGATCGCAACGTTGTTTGCGGTCACGTTCTTGACCTTCCTGATGGTCGCGCTGCTCCCCGGAGACCCGGTGGACACCATCCTCGGCACGGGTCCCCGGGCCGAGGGGATCGAGGAGCAGATCCGCGAGGACCTGAACCTCGACGATCCGTTCCTGGTCCGCTACTTCTCCTGGCTGGGCGACGCCGCCACCGGCGACCTCGGCACCTCCTATGTCACCGACCAGCCGGTCAGCGACACGATTCAATCCCGGCTCCCCGTGACGGCTCAGCTCGCCTTCATGTCGATCTTCATCGCCGTGGTCGTCGCCATCCCCGTGGGGGTGTTGGGCGCGTACAAGCAGGGCAAATGGGCCGACACGACCACCTCGGCGGCGGTCCAGGTCGCGCTGTCGATCCCCAACTTCGTCTTCGGCATCTTTCTCATCTGGCTCTTCGCGGTCCAGCTCGGCTGGCTCCCCGCCTCGAACTGGAGCCGTCTCAGCGACGGAGTCGGTGACAACCTGAAGACGGCGATCCTGCCGGCGATGTCGCTGGCACTCGCGCAGATGGCACTGTTCTCTCGCCTCGTGCGATCCGACATGATGGCAACGCTCCGCGAGAACTACATCCTCTCGGCCCGCGCGAAGGGCCTCAGCGATCGCTACATCCTGTTCCGCCACGCACTCCGGCCGAGCTCGCTCAGCTTGATGACCATCGTCGGCATCAGCTTCGGTGCGCTGCTCGGTGGCACCGTCATCATCGAATCGCTGTTCGCAATCCCCGGGCTCGGGTTCTCCCTGATTGCCGCCATCAACGGCCGCGACATCCTCGTGATCCAAGGCATCACCGTGTTCATCGCGGCGATGTTCGTCATCATCAACACCATCGTCGACCTGCTCTACGCCGTCCTCGACCCGCGAATTCGGAGGAAGTGACCATGGCTACGACCGAAACCAACTTCGACCCGCACGACACCACGGCGACCATCGCCGGCTCCCCGCTGGTGCAGCAGGTCGACGTCTTCGTGGCACCAGACGGCGTCAAGCAGAAGCGCAAGTCTCCGTGGGGCATCTTCAAGGAGATGCCGTTCCTCGTGAAGCTCGGGACACTGTGGCTGCTGTTCGTGCTGTTCTCGGCGATCTACGCGCAGCTCGACGCCCGAGTCTTCAACGGCTCGCTCCCGCTGGCCGACCCGAACCTGCAGTTGAACGGTTTCAACCCGGCCACCGGCGAGTTCGGCACGGGTGAGCCGCTCGAGTCGCCGTCGTGGGCGCACCCGCTCGGCACCGACGCACTCGCCCGCGACTCGTTCTCACGCGCCATGCACGGCGCCTACGTCAGCGTCACCGTCGCGGTCGTGTCGGTGGTGTGCGGCGTCCTCGTCGGCGGGCTCATCGGTTCGCTCGTCGGCTACGTCCGCGGCAAGACCGAAACCGCCATGATGGCGATGATCGACGTGCTGCTCGCTTTCCCGGCCCTGGTGCTGCTGCTGGCGCTCATCTCGATCTTCGAAGTGCGCGACCTGTTCGTGATCAGCTTCGTGATCGGGCTCCTCTCGATTCCGGCCTACACCCGGGTGTCGCGTGCCAACAGCCTGGCCATCTCGAACCGAGAGTTCGTGCTGGCCGCGCAGGCCATCGGGACGAAACGATGGACGATCCTGCGGCGCGAGATCATCCCGAACGTGATGCCGACGCTGCTCGCCTACGCGATGGTCGCCGCTGCCGCCGTCGTGGTGGTCGAGGGCTCGCTGTCGTTCCTCGGCCTCAGCGTGCAGCTGCCGCAGTCGTCGTGGGGCAACATGATCAACCAGGCACGACGCGACATCAAGATCAACTTCGGCCAGATCCTGTACCCCTCGATGATCTTGACGTTGACCGTGCTGGCACTGAACCAGGTCGGCGACTTCTTCCAGCGCCGCAGCGCCTTCCGCGGCTCGTCGCTCTGAGCTGATCCCGGTTCGTCAGGCAGCCACCGTCGGCCGGTCGGCGACCTGCAGGCGCGGCAGGAAGAACTGCACCAGCGGGCCGATCCCGAGCGCGAACACGGCGGTGCCGACACCGATCGCACCACCGAGCGCGATGCCGATGACCAGGACGGTCAGTTCGATGGCGGTGCGGGCGAAACGGATCGAGATCCCACGCTTCGCGAACCCGGTCATCAGCCCGTCGCGCGGGCCCGGGCCGAGTCCGGCACCGATGTAGAGCCCTGATCCGATCGCGATCACGACGACGCCGCCGAGCATCATCGCCGTGCGGGCGACGAGCAGTTCCGGTTCGGGGAGCAGCGGGAGCACGAGGTCGACGACGAGGCCGATCTCGATGGCGTTGAGCACCGTGCCGAGACCCATCGTCTCGCCGAGCGGGACCCACAGCAGCAGAAGGAGCACGCCGGTGATGATCGTCACCTGGCCGACGGCGAGACCGGTCAGCTCGGCGACGCCCGTGTGGAACACGTCCCACGGCGCTGCACCCAGGTGGGCGTCGATCAACAGGGCGATGCCGACGCCGAAGATCGCCAGTCCGAGCACGCAGCGTCCGATCCGCTCGAATGGTCGGTCCGACGGCCAGAAGCGGTTCACCCCGGCACGCTAGCCACCGCACCTCAGCTGTTGCGATGAGCGAGCGGTGGCGCCGGCGCCCTTGTGGCTCATCGCCGGAGGGTTTCGTCGGGTTGCGATGAGCGAGCGGTGGCACCGGTGGCCCTGTCGCTCATCGCCGGAGGGTTCCCGGGCCCTCGGGAACTCTGTGACAGCCCCTCGTCACACTGGGATCCATGATGTTCCAGATTCGTTGTGCCGGCTGCGACGCCCCGGGTGCTGCGGTGTGCACCACCTGCCGATTCGCCCTGCTCGGGCCGCGCCCGCGGCCCGGCGCTCACGGTGTCCACGCCGCACTGCCGTTCACCGGCCGCGCCCGAAACGTGGTGCTCGGACTCAAGTACCGCAACCGGCGCCAGGTCGCCCGTCACCTGGCTGGCCTCGTCGTGAACGCCGTCGTCGCGAACGGCGACCACCGCCACATCGACGTCGTCACGTGGGCGCCGACCAGCGACGCCCGTCGTCGCTCCCGGGGCTTCGATCAGGGTGAACTCGTCGCACGCCACGTGGCGCGCCAGCTGGGGGTGCCGTGCCGCCGCCTGCTGGTGCGCTCCGGACCCACGGTCGCGCAAACCGGTCGGAGCCGCATCGAGCGGCTCAACGGCCCCGAGTTCGTTGCCCGGCCGGGCCTCGACGGGCGCCGAATCATCGTCGTCGACGACGTCGTCACGACCGGGGCAACCCTGCGAGCTGCGGCCGCTGCGCTGCGTCACGCCGGCGCCGACGAGCCGTCCTTGTACGCGATTGCCTCCACGCCCTCCGGGAGCGCATCGACGGCTCGTCGTCGACGCGGAACCCCGGCCCGCCCGACGCTCGTCGCCTGACCTGTCTGGTTGCGCCGCACCGGTAGGCTGGGCGACTGCATGGGAATTCTCGATCGCATCCTCCGCGCCGGTGAAGGCAAGAAAATCAAGGCGTTGGAGGGCATGGTGCCCGACATCAACGCCCTCGAGCCCGAGATCAGCGCGCTGTCCGATGACGCCCTCAAGGCCAAGACACCCGAGTTCCGCCAACGGCTCGACAACGGCGCCGATCTCGACGACCTCCTCCTCGAAGCCTTCGCTGTGTGCCGCGAGGCGGCCAAGCGCACCATCGGCCAGCGCCACTACGACGTCCAGATGATGGGTGGCGCAGCACTGCACTTCGGTTGGGTCGCCGAAATGAAGACCGGCGAGGGCAAGACGTTGGTGTCGACGCTGCCGGCGTACCTCAACGGCCTCACCGGCAACGGCGTGCATCTCGTCACGGTCAACGACTACCTCGCACGCCGCGACGCCGAGTGGATGGGCCAGATCCACCGCTGGCTCGGCCTCAACGTCGGGCTGATCATCCCCGGGTACCGCAACAGCCCGGCGGAGAAGCGCGCCAGCTACGAGTCCGACATCACCTATGCCACCAACAACGAGATGGGCTTCGACTATCTCCGAGACAACATGGCCCAGACCAAGGCCGACAAGGTCCAGCAGCGCGGCCACAACTACTGCATCGTCGACGAGGTCGACTCGATCCTCATCGACGAGGCGCGCACGCCGCTGATCATCTCCGGACGCGTCGGTGACGCCGCGAAGCTCTACTACCGGTTCGCCTCGATCGTGCGCGGGCTCAAGCGCGACATCGACTACGAGGTGGAAGAGGACAAGCGCGTCGTCGTGCCGCTCGAAGCCGGCATCGACGCCGTCGAGCGGGCGCTCGAGGTCGAGAACATCTACGACAACGTCCAGGCCAACCTCGTGCACCAGTTCACCGTGGCGCTGAAGGCCAAGGAGTTGTACAAGCGCGACAAGGACTACATCGTCCAGGGCGGCGAGGTGAAGATCGTCGACGAGTTCACCGGGCGCATCCTCGAAGGCCGCCGCTGGTCCGAGGGCATCCACCAGGCCGTCGAGGCCAAGGAAGGCGTGAAGATCAAAGAGGAGAACCAGACCCTCGCCACGATCACGCTCCAGAACTACTTCCGCATGTACGACAAGCTCGCCGGCATGACGGGCACCGCCCAGACCGAAGCTGCCGAACTCGCGAACACCTACGACCTCGGCGTGGTCCCGATCCCGACCAACCGGGCGCTCGCCCGCATCGACGCGCCCGACCTGATCTACAAGTCCGAGCAGGCGAAGTTCGACGCGATCATCGACGACATCGAACCCCGCCACGCGAAGGGTCAGCCGATCCTCGTCGGTACCGCCAGCGTTGCGCGTTCCGAGATCCTCGGGCGCCTGATGAGCCAGCGCGGCATCGCCCACGAGGTGCTCAACGCCAAGCAGCACACCCGAGAAGCCGAGATCGTCACCCAGGCCGGCCGGCTCGGCGCAGTCACCGTGGCCACCAACATGGCCGGACGCGGCGTCGACATCCTGCTCGGCGGCAACCCCGAGGGGCTCGCACGCCACGACGTGCTCAAGGAGGGCTACACGCCCGACCTGCTCGTCGACGAGTACGAACTGCCCCTCCCGCTCGACCAGATGCCCGACGACTTCCGTGAGGCTCGCACGAAGGCCACCGCCCGCTACCAGGAGCTGCTCGCCGAGTACGCTGCCCAGTGCAAGGCCGAGGGCGAGACCGTGCGCGAACTCGGTGGGCTCTACGTCATCGGCTCCGAGCGTCACGACAGTCGACGGATCGACAACCAGCTGCGCGGTCGCGCCGGACGCCAGGGCGACCCCGGCGAGAGCCGGTTCTTCCTCAGCCTCGACGACGACCTGATGCGGCTGTTCGCCACCGGTGCGCTCAACTACGTGATGGGTCGGGCGCTGCCCGACGACGAGGCGATCGAAGCCAAGATGGTCACCAAGGCCATCGAGCGGGCCCAGACCACCGTCGAAACCAAGAACGCCGAGATCCGCAAGAACGTCCTCAAGTACGACGAGGTCATGAACGAGCAGCGCAAGGTCATCTACGCGCGCCGCGATCAGATCCTCGACGGCGAAGACCTGCGTTCCGCCGCCATGGAGTACCTCGCCGAAGCGGTCGACGCGCTCATCGGCACCCATTGCGCCTCGGTCGCCGACGACGAGTGGGACCTCGAGGGCCTCAACAAGGAGCTCACCCTCTACTTCCCCAACACGATCACCGACGACGACCTCCGCGAGTGCGGCAGCACCGACGAGATCTACGACCTGGTGATGGGTCAGGCCACTGCGCACTACGAGCGCCGCGAGGAAGAACTCGGCAACGACGTGCTCCGCCAGGTCGAGCGTCAGGTGATGCTGCGCATCATCGACCAGCGCTGGCGCGAACATCTCGAGGAGATGGACTACCTGCAAGGTGGCATCAACCTGCGGGCGATGGGGCAGAAGGATCCCCTCACCGAGTGGCAGCGCGAAGGCTTCGAGATGTTCGGCGCCATGATGACCGGCATTGCCCAGGACTTCGTCAAGTACGTCATGAACGTGCAGGTCGTGCAGAACCAGGTGCCTGCCGTCGCCGGTGAGGCCCCCGCCGTGCAGAACATGCAGACCAGCTCGTCCGACGACGCCGACATCGGCGGGTTCGACCAGGCGGCGCGCGCTGCGGTCGCCGAGGGCACCCTGCCGCCCGACGCTGTGCCCGCCCAGGCCACACCGAGCAAGCAGCAGACCGTCGTCAAGGACGCCTTCGACAAGACGCCACGCAACGCGCCGTGCCCGTGCGGGTCCGGCAAGAAGTTCAAGCAGTGCCACGGCGCGGCCTGATCGCACTCCATACTCCGATCCATGCGTGACTTCACCTCCGACCTCCGCGACGTCCAACGACGCCTCGACGAAGCGGAGTCGTATCTGTCGATCGCTGACAACCGTGAGCGTTTCGCCGTGCTCGAAGCCGAGATCTCCGATCCGACACTCTGGGACGATCAGGACCGTGCCAAGAAGCTGAACACCGAGTACGCCAACATCCGCGACGATCTCGCCGTGTTCGACGCGCTCACCGAGCAGCTCGGCGACGTCGAGGTACTCCACGAACTGGCCCGCGACGAGGACGACGCATCGCAGGAACCCGAGATCGAGTCGGCGATCACGGCGATCGGTGCCACGCTCGACCAGCTCGAGCTGCGCAGCCTGTTCACCGGCGAACACGACGACAACGACTGCATCATGCAGATCAACGCGAAGGACGGCGGCGTCGACGCCCAGGACTTCTCCGAGATGCTCCTGCGCATGTACGAGCGGTGGTGCGAGCGCCGCGGCTTCACGATCAGCCTCAACTACGTGTCAGAAGGCGCCGAGGCCGGGATCATGTCAGCCGAGGTCACCATTTCTGGCCGCTATGCCTATGGTCTGATGACCGCCGAACGCGGAACGCATCGGCTGGTGCGCATCAGCCCGTTCGACAACCAGGGACGCCGTCAGACCTCGTTCGCGGCCGTGCAGGTGTGGCCGTTGCTCGAAGACGTCGAGCTCGACATCGACGAGTCCGACATCCGTATGGAGGTGTTCCGTGCATCGGGCGCCGGCGGCCAGCACATCAACAAGACGTCGTCGGCCGTTCGCCTCATCCACGAGCCGACCGGACTGGTGGCCAGCTCGCAGGAAGAACGCAGCCAGCTCCAGAACCGCGAGCGGGCGATGGGCCGCCTCACCGCCATGATCGCGGCCAAGGCCGAAGAGGACCGCGCGGCCGAACTCGACTCGATCGCCGGCAAGCAGGCGCAGGTCGGATGGGGCAGCCAGATCCGCAGCTACGTGCTCCAGCCGTACCAGATGGTCAAGGACTTGCGCACCGAGATCGAGACCAGCGACGTCAGCGGTGTCCTCGATGGCGACATCGACGAGTTCGTCGAGGGCTTCCTGCGCATGCGACGCGCGCAGGCCGACGTCGACGCCTGACCCCACTGCGCGCCGCACGGGCGGTACCCTCTGCCAGTCCCTTCGGGGGAGCCTCACCATGATTCGACTCGAGAACGTCACCAAGAGCTATTCGACCGAGATCGTCGCCGTGCGCGACGCGAGCTTCGACGTCGCCAAGGGCGAGTTCGTCTTCCTCGTCGGACCGTCCGGCTCGGGCAAGAGCACGCTGCTGCGCATGCTCAACCGTCAGGACCGGCCCGAACGAGGCGCCGTGTGGGTCGCCGGCCGCAACATCGTCGACATGCCGCCGAGCCGTGTGCCGCACCTGCGCCGCAACATCGGCAACATCTTCCAGGACTACAAGCTGCTGCTCGAGAAGAACGTCTTCGAGAACGTCGCGTTCGCCCAGGAGGTCATCGGCCGGCCGTCGCACGTCATCAAGCAGCAGGTTCCGGCGGTGCTCGAACTCGTCGGACTCGCCGGCAAGGAAGATCGTCTGCCGCACCAGCTCTCGGGTGGTGAGCAGCAACGTGTGTCCGTCGCCCGAGCCTTCGTGAACCGGCCGCTGATCATGCTCGCCGACGAGCCCACCGGCAACCTCGACCCCGCCACCGGCGAAGGCATCATGCGTTTGCTCGACCGGATCAACAAGACCGGCACCACGGTGGTCATGGCCACCCACGACCAGCGCATCGTCAACACGATGCGCAAGCGGGTCATTCAGCTCGACCGTGGCGTCATCGTGCGCGACCAGGCCCGCGGCGTCTACGAGTGAGCTGAGCCGATGCTGTCACGACTTCGATACACCCTGCGCGAAACCTTCGACAGTTTCCGCCGCAACGCCACCCTCACCGTCGCCTCGATCATCACGGCGGCGATCTCGCTGCTCGGCGTCGGCCTCACCCTGCTGAGCCAGCACGCGTTCGACAACCTCCTCGCCCGATGGGAAGGCGGCGTCGAGATGATCGTGTTCATGAACCCGACGGCGACCGAGGACCAGCTCACGCTCGTCGGCGACGCGCTCACCACCAGCAATCAGTTCATCGAGAGCTTCGAGTACTGCGACGAGATCTGTTCGCTCGAAGAGGCTGACCGCATCTTCGCCGGCGAGCCGGGCGTGCGCGACCTGCTCACCGAGGACACGATCCTCACCCAGTTCAAGGCCGTCCCGACCGAGGGCACCGACGTCGATCTGCTCCGGCAGGTCTCCGACCAGTTCGCCGAACTGCCCGGTGTGTACGACGTCAGCTTCGCCGAGGACCAGATCAGCCTGATCAGTCAGCTCCAGAGTTTCTTCGGGTTCCGACTCCTGCTGCTGTCCGTTTTCTTGCTGCTCGCCGCCATCTTGCTGATCTGGAACACGATCAGAACTGCCATTTTCGCGAGACGACGAGAAATCGAAGTGATGAAACTCGTGGGCGCCACCGACTGGTTCATTCGCATCCCGTTCATGCTCGAAGGACTCCTCCACGGCATCATCGGAGGTGTGCTCGCGAGCGCTGGGCTCTGGGCGTGGAACTCGCAGTGGACGTCCGGTGTCGAGAGCTTCCCCGACAACAGCGGTTTCTCCGCGCTCGTCGTCGTCGACGGCTACGACCAGACGGTGATGTTGATCATGCTCGTCATCGGGGCGCTGGCGGGCGCGATCGGATCCGGAATCGCAGCCTCCCGATTCCTCGACATCTGAGTCCGGCGGGCCGGATCCCGCCTGACTACGGTCCAATCAATGGAGTATTCGCAGATCACGTACGAGGTTGTCGACTCGATCGCGACGATCACGTTGTCGCGGCCGGAGCGGATGAACGCGTTCACGGATGTGATGATGCGCGAGCTCATCGACGCGTTCGATCAGGTCGATGCCGACGACGACGTGCGGGTCGTGATCGTCACGGGGGCGGGCGACCGGGCGTTCTGCGCAGGTGCAGATCTCGGAGGCGGTGGTGAGACGTTCGCCAAGGGCGGATCCGACATCCAGACCTCCGTCGGGGTGCCACGAGACGGTGGCGGGATGGTGTCACTGCGCATCTTCGAGTGCACCAAGCCAGTGATCGGGGCGATCAACGGTGCCGCCGTCGGCGTGGGCGTCACGATGACGTTGCCGATGGACATCCGGCTCGCTTCGGACACCGCCCGGTTCGGCTTCGTGTTCGCCCGTCGCGGGATCGTGCCCGAGGCGTGTTCGTCGTGGTTCCTGCCTCGCTTGGTGGGCATCAGTACCGCAGCGGAATGGTGCTATTCGGGGCGCGTGTTTCCCGCCTCAGAAGCACTCGAACGGGGTCTCGTGCGCAGCGTCCACGCCCCCGACGGCCTCCTTGCGGCTGCCCGTGAGTTGGCCCGCGAGATCGCCGACAACACGGCACCGGTCTCGGTGGCGCTGACCCGCCAGATGCTGTGGCGCATGCTCGGCGCCGATCATCCCATGGAGGCGCACCGTGTCGACTCGCGTGGTATCCAGTCGCGCGGCGCGAGCGCCGACTCCCGCGAGGGCGTCGAGAGCTTCCTCGAGAAGCGGCAGCCTGCCTACCCGGTCAAGGTGTCCGACGGTCTGCCGGACATCTTCGTCGACTACGTCGAGCCCGACTTCCACTGACCCTCGAGCGGGGTCCCAATCGTGGGTGACGCTTGACACGTCACATCTCGGGAATTCCTCAAGCTCCCGGTGGTTCTTACCGATGTCTTGAACACGCCCGCGAAGATCGCTTCGCACGGCACGAATCTCCCGAGGAACTGACATGACGACGATGTTGATGGAAAAGCTGCAGACCGGCGACGTGATCGAGATCAAGTCGGGTGACGACGTGATCACCGTGCTCGTGCTGCTCGCCACCGACGATGCACTCGTACTCGACCCCTGCGACGGCGCCACGCCGTTCGTGCTCAACACCGAAGAGCTCGTCGAGTACCGCAAGTTCGACGCTGAAGCCCTCTTCGGCTGATGCATCTGCCGGGTCACACCCGGCCACCAGATCTCCCAGAGGCGTCCCCCCTTCCGCTTCTCGGAGAAGTCCCCCTAACGTGGGCGCCGTGCACGACACGGCGCCCACGTTGTTTTTCCGGGTCGGTGGCATGCCGTTCTTCGAAGCGCTCGTCGATGCGTTCTACGACGGAGTGGCCACCGACGAGGTGCTGCTGCCGATGTATCCCGAGCAACCCGACCTGACCGGCGCCCGCCATCGCCTGACGCTGTTCCTCGCCCAGTACTGGGGCGGCCCCACCACCTACATGGAAGAGCGTGGCCACCCGCGCCTGCGGATGCGTCACTTTCCGTTCCACGTCGGACCACTCGAACGAGACCGCTGGCTGGTCCACATGGCCGCTGCCGTCGAACGCGTCTGCGCCGAACGTGCGACGTCCGACGACATCGCGGCGGAGTTGATGGCGTACTTCGTCCCGGCGGCCGAGCATCTGCGCAACGACTCGGGTCTGCCCATTTCGTCGTCACGAACCGACCGCTAGGTTCGTCCCACATGCACGCCATCGACGTCCGCGATCTTCGCAAGTTCTACGGTGACGTGGCCGCGGTCGATGGTCTGAGCTTCACGGTCGCGGCCGGCGAGGTCTACGCACTGTTGGGAGCGAATGGTGCCGGCAAGTCCACGGCGGTCGAGATCCTCGAGGGCCACCGGACCGCAACCTCGGGCGCGGTGGAGGTGCTCGGCGTCGATCCCGCCAGCGCCGGTCGTGACTTCCGCGACCGCATCGGCATCGTCCTGCAGTCCTCGGGCGTCGAAGCCGAGTTCACCGTGCGCGAGGTGATCGAGCTGTACGGCGGCTGCTACCGCAACCCCCGACCACTCGACGAGGTGATCGGGCTGGTCGGCCTCGACGAGAAGGTCGATGCCCGTATCGGCTCGCTCTCGGGCGGACAACGCCGGCGCGTCGACCTTGCACTCGGCATCGTCGGTCGTCCCGAGTTGCTGTTCCTCGACGAACCGACCACGGGATTCGATCCGTCGGCGCGTCGCAAGTCCTGGGATCTGATCGAATCGCTCGGCGACGACGGCACCACGGTGTTGCTCACGACCCACTACCTCGACGAAGCCGAGCATCTCGCCGACCGGGTCGGAGTGCTGTCGTCGGGCCGGATGATCGCCGAAGGGTCGCCGGAGCAGTTGATCGGCCAGGTCAGCGGCACCGTGATCAGCTTCATGCTGCCCGACGCAGTACCGACGGCTGACGCAGCAGCGACGTTCGGGCATCTGCTCGGAGCCGACATCCGCACGTCGGGTCGCCTGATCGAGGCCAGCGTCGACCGGCCGACCGCCGCGGTGCACCGCATCACCGGATGGGCGATCGACGCCGGTGTCGAACTCGAGTCGCTCTCGGTGAGTCGGGTGTCGCTCGAGGACGTGTACCTGGCGCTGACCGACGATGCGCACGGTGCGGAGTCATGAGCGAGTTTCCGTCGACCCTGCCGCTCCTCGTGGCGCAGACGCGCTATCAGCTCGTGACGTTCTGGCGGATCCCGGTTGCGGTGTTCTTCACCCTCGGGCTGCCCTTGATCATGCTCGTGCTGTTCAATGCACTGTTCGGCAGTGGCACGTTCTCCACGTCCGAGGGCGAGATCTCGGCCCAGCAGTTCTACACCGGGGGCCTTGCGGCGTTCACGGCCGTGTCGGCGACGTTCACGAACCTGGCCAACATGGTGCCGCTGCGCCGCGACGAAGGAGTGCTCAAGCGGTGGCGTGGTACTCCGTTGCCCACCTGGGTCTACCTCGCCGGCTTCATCGTGTCCGCGGTGATCATCGCGTTCGTCGGCGTCGTGCTGATGCTCGCGCTCGGGCTGGTGGTCTACGACCTCGAGATCGAGGCAGCCAAGATGCCGGCGGCGATCATGACGTTCCTGATCGGCGTGGGCTCCTTCGCCGCGCTCGGGATGGCGCTCGCCGCAGTGGTCAAGTCGGCGAGCTCGGCGTCGGCCGCCGCCAACGCGATCATCCTGCCGATGGCGTTCGTGTCGAACATCTTCATCCAGGTCGACGATGCGCCGGACTGGATCGTGGCGCTCGGCAACTTCTTCCCGCTGAAGCACTTCGCCGAATCGTTCCAGAACTGCTTCACGCCCTTCGTGGAACCGCCCGCGTTCGACTGGGCGAGCATGGGGTACGTGGCGCTGTGGGGCGTGCTCGGCCTGGTGGTCGCGCTGCGTCGCTTCACGTGGGAGCCGAGCGGCAGCGCTCCGCGGGGTCGGCGGTCTCGTCGGGCCGCCGTCGACGCGACCACCTGAACGCCCGCCGCCTGAGTGGGTCGTGCGGGTCAGGAGAACACGACGGTCTTGCGTCCGTGCACGATCACCCGGTGCTCGAGGTGCGCACGCACGGCGCGAGCGAGCACGATCGTCTCGAGGTCGCGCCCGCCGCGAGGTGAGTCGTGCGACGTCGTCGCGGTGGGTGACGTGCGCGGTGTCCTGTTCGATGATCGGCCCCTCGTCGAGGTCGGCGGTCGCATAGTGCGCCGTTGCACCGATCAGCTTGACGCCACGGTCGTAGGCCTGGCGGTACGGGTTGGCGCCGACGAACGCCGGCAGGAACGAGTGGTGGATGTTGATGATCCGGTGGGGGTGTGCGGCCACGAAGCGATCGCTCAGGATCTGCATGTACCGCGCCATCACCACCAGCTTGACGTCGTGCTCGTCGAGTGCGGCGAGCACCTGGGACTCCTGGTCGGCCTTGGTGTCGGCGGCAACCGGCGCATGCAGGTAGGGCACGCCCATGTGGTCGGCGATGCCGGCGTGATCGGGGTGGTTCGACACGATCACCCGAAGGTCCATCGGCAGTTCCCCGCTGCGCCATCGGGTGAGGAGGTCGTACAGACAGTGAGGCTGGCGGGAGGCCATGATCGCCGTCGGGGTCGGGGTGTCGGTGAAGCGGAGGTCGACGGTCATCCCGAGGCGTTCGGCGACCGGGGCGAACGCGTCGACGATCTCGTCGCGAGCCAGGCCGAAGCCGTCGAGGTCGAACTCGACACGCTGGAAGAAGATCGCGTCGGCGTTGCCGGTGCCCGGGTCGACGTGCTGCTCGGCGTGGACGATGTTGCCGGCGTGGTCGGCGAGGAACTGCGCCGTCGCGGCAACAACGCCGGGTTGGTCGGGACACGAGAGCAGCAGGACGGCGGTCACGCCAACCGTTCTACCGTCGATCTCAGCCGAGGTGTGGGCCGAGCGCGAAGCACGCGACCGCTGTGGCGGCCGCTGCGTTGAGCGAATCGACGCCCGCCGCCATGGGGATGCGCACGGGCGTTGCGAGTGCGAGGAGCTCGGCGCTGAGCCCGGATCGTTCCGAACCGATCATCACACCGATGCGTTCGCCCGGGCTGATCGACCGGATCGAGACCGCATGCGGGTCTGGGGTCATCGCGTAGAACTCGATGCCGTCGAGCGCTCGGAGTTCGCCCGCCAGGTCCGTCGTTCGGGCGTGCGGGAGCGAGAAGACCGTGCCCATGCCGACTCGGAGCGAGCGACGGGCCAAGGGGTCGGCACTCGTGTGGTCGAGGATCAGGCCGTCCCAGCCGAGGGCGGCGGCGTTGCGGATGATCGAGCCGATGTTCGAGGGGTTGTCGACCGCTTCGACGATCACCAGCCGGCGTGCCGTTGCGGCGAGTTCGGCCACGCTCGGGCGCGGCGGCCGATCGAACAACGTGACGATCGAGAGCGGGATGCCGAGCCGCGACACGACCTTGCGGACCTCGACACCGCCGCCGTAGACGGCACAGTCGAGTGACCCTGCGATGTCGGGGACACGCTCGGCGTCGACCAGCGCAGCCACCGGTGTGCAGCCGGCGGCGATCGCCCGCTCGACGACGAGGTCGCCCTCCGCGAGGAACAGCCCGGCGCCCGCATCATCGCGCTTGTCGGCTCGACTCGCCAGGCCGCGTTCGTTGAGCCGGAACTGCCGGTACCGAGGATCGTCCGGATCCTCGACGACGATCACATCCATCAGAAGTGGTAGGGGTACGGCGACCAGTCGGGCGGGCGCTTCTCGAGGAAGCTGTCGCGGCCCTCCTGGGCCTCGTCGGTGCCGTAGGCCAGGCGGGTGGCCTCTCCGGCGAAGACCTGTTGGCCGACGAGGCCGTCGTCGATGAGGTTGAACGAGAACTTCAGCATCCGTTGCGCCGTCGGGCTCTTGGCGCAGATCTCCCGTCCCCACTGCAGGGCCTCGGCCTCGAGCTCGGCATGCGGGATCGAGGCATTGACGGCACCCATCGCAACCATGTCGTCGGCGGTGTACTCGCGACCGAGGAAGAAGATCTCACGGGCGAACTTCTGGCCGACCTGACGGGCGAGGTACGCCGAGCCGAACCCACCGTCGAAGCTGGCCACGTCGGCGTCGGTCTGCTTGAAGCGGGCATGTTCGGTGCTCGCGAGGGTGAGGTCGGACACCACGTGCAGCGAGTGTCCGCCCCCCGCTGCCCATCCGGGCACGACACAGATGACGATCTTGGGCATGAACCGGATCAGGCGCTGCACCTCGAGGATGTGCAGCCGGCCGGCCCGGCCCGGCTCGATCGTGTCGGCGGTCTCGTCGGCGGCGTACTTGTAGCCGTCCTTGCCCCGAATGCGCTGGTCGCCGCCCGAGCAGAACGCCCAGCCGCCGTCTTTCGGCGACGGGCCGTTGCCGGTCAGCAGCACACAGCCGACGTCGGTTGACATGCGGGCGTGGTCGAGCGCGGTGTACAGCTCGTCCACGGTGTGGGGTCGGAAGGCGTTGCGGATCTCCGGTCGATCGAAGGCGATGCGCACCACGCCGGCGTCGACCGCACGGTGGTAGGTGATGTCGGTGAAGTCGAATCCGTCGACGGCGTTCCACGCCGACGGATCGAAGATCTCGGAGACCGTCTGGTCGGGTGGGGGAGCACCATCGTTCGCCATCGCCCCATGTTGGCCGATCGGGTACCGTTCGCCCATGCCCCACGCCGACATCAACGGACAGCGGATCTTCTTCGAGGACACCGGCGGTGACGGCCCTGCGGTGATCCTTGCCCATGGATTCCTGATGGACCACGAGATGTTCGTCCACCAGGTCGCTGCCCTGAGCGACGACTACCGGGTGATCACGTGGGACGAGCGCGGCTTCGGCCAGACCGTGTACGACGGCGAGCCGTTCACCTACTGGGACTCGGCGAGCGACTGCCTGGCGCTGCTCGACCACCTCGGGATCGAACGTGCCGTCGTCGGCGGCATGAGTCAGGGCGGGTTCCTCTCGCTGCGCGTGGCGCTCACCGCTCCCGAGCGGGTGCGGGCGCTGATCCTGCTCGATACGCAGGCGGGCGTCGAGGATCCCGAGGTCGTGCCCGGCTATGAAGGCATGCGCGACACGTGGTTGGCGGCCGGGCCGGTCGACGAGTTGGTCGAGGCGGTTGCCGGACTGATCATCTCCGACCCCGAGGTGAACCCGATCTGGATCGCGAAGTGGAAGCAACAGCCCAACGACTTCATCCAGCAGCCGTTCGCCACGCTGATGTCGCGCGACGACATCACCGGTCGGTTGGGTGAGATCACCTGCCCGGCGCTCGTCGTCCACGGCACCGAGGACGTGTCGATCTCGATGGACAAGGCCGAGACGCTCGCCGCTGGTCTGGCTGGTTCCGGCGCCGTCGTCAAGGTGGGCGGTGCCCACGCCGCGAACCTGACCAACCCCGAGCCGGTCAACGCGGCGATTCGCGAGTTCCTCGCCGGACTGCCCGACTGACCGTGGCGCGCATCGAGGTCTTCGGCGTCGAGGGCCTGCCCGAGATCACCGCCGGCGACGACCTCGCGAAACAGACCCTCGACGCGGCGGTCGTCGACCGGCACCCCGCTCGCCGATCGCGACATCGTGGTGATCACCTCGAAGATCGTGTCGAAGGCCGAAGGCTGCGCCGTCGAACTCGACGACGTCGAGCCGTCACCGTTCGCTGTCTCGTGGGCTGCGCGGTGGGACAAGGACCCGCGGGTCGTCGAGGTGGTGCTGCGCGAGTCGAAGCGCATCATCCGCCAGATCGGCCCGGTGTTGATCACCGAGACGCACCACGGCTTCTGCTGCGCGAACTCGGGCGTCGATCAGTCCTCGAGCGGGGCGCACGGCCGCGTGCTCGTGCTCCCGAAGGACTCCGACGCCTCGGCGCGGCGGTACCGCACTCGATTCGCGGAGTTGGGCGTCGACGTCGCCGTGATCGTCAGCGACACGTTCGGCCGACCCTGGCGGGAGGGCCAGACCGACATCGCCATCGGCGTTGCCGGCATCCATCCGCTGCACAGCTACATCGGCGAGGTCGACCCGCACGGCCACGAGTTCCGGGTCCAGGAGATCTGCACCGTCGACGAGCTCACCGCCGCCGCCGAACTGGTCAAGGGCAACACCAGCCGGGTACCCGTTGCGGTGATCCGCGGCTTCGAGTGGACCACCGACGACACCGCCACGATGGCCCCGGTGCTGCGCGACGCCGAACGCGACCTCTTCCGCTGACCCGCTCGCTGACGTTCTCGTGAACAAGTTCACGCTCTCGGACGAGCAGTTGTTCACGAGAACGGGTGGCGGTGGCCGGGTCAGCCGACGAGGTCCTTGGCGATGCCGTAGAAGTAGTTGCCCGACAGCCCGAGCGACTCGACGTCGATGCGTTCGTCGTTGCCGTGGAAGCGAGTGCCGAACGTCGAGAAGTCCATCTGCGGCGAGAACAACCCGGCGCCGTAGGCGGTGATGCCGCGCTCGCGGTAGAAGCGGGCGTCGGTGCCGCCGACGATCAGGCCCGGCACGAGCTGTGCGCCGGGATAGGCGATCTGGGTGTGCTTGGTGACGGTCTCCCACAGCGGGTTCGAGGCGCCGAAGTCGCACGAGGTGGGGTCGCTGTGTTGCAGCACGGTGATGTCGACGTGGTCGAACATGTCGCCGAGCGCCTCGCGCAACATCGACTCGACGTCGGCGCGTGTGGTGCCCGGCACCGTGCGGATGTCGACGTCGATGTCGACGACGTCGGGGATCGTGTTGGTCTTCTGGCCGCCGTGCGCGACGTTGGGGGAGAAGGTGGTGTGGGTCTCGGCGTGGCAGCGCCGTGCGACGGGGATCGGCAGCGTCTCGATGGTGGCCATGATCGTCTCGCTCGACAGCAGGCCGTCACGCACCTCGTCGGGGACGTTCATCGCCGCCACCTGGGTGCGCCAGATGTCGTCGATGTGTGCCGCCGGCCGGTACTGCGACAGGCGCCGGACGACCTCGGCGGCCTTGATCAGTGCGTTGTCGGCGCCGAACGGCATCGAGCCGTGCCCGGGGGTGCCGTGCACGCGCAGGCGGCGCCACGCCAGACCCTTCTCGCCGACGTTGACCGTCACGGTGCGATGGCCATGGTCGTCGGTGCTGGACCAGCCACCGAGCTCGGTCAGCACGTAGTCGGCGGCGATGGCGTCCCAGTGGTGCTCGACCATCCACTCGGCGCCCCAGACGCCGCCCGCCTCTTCGTCGCCGACGCCGAAGTAGATCAGGTCGCCCTTGGGCCGAAACCCCTCGGTGGCGAGCCGTCGGAAGGCAACGGCCATCGACGACGTCAGGTTGAGCATGTCGATTGCGCCGCGCCCCCACACCTCGCCGTCGATCACCTCACCGCCGAATGGATCCTCGCGCCAGCCGTCGGGGTTCACGGGGACCACGTCGGTGTGGCCCATCAGGCACAACGACGGCGCGTCGGGATCGGTCCCCTCGATGCGGGCGACCATCGAATCACGGCCCGCTCGGGGCGTGAACCGTTCGACCTCGAGGCCGGCACCTTCGAGGTAGGTGACGAGCAGATCCGAGTTGCGGGTCTCGTGGCCCGAGTCCGGTGTGCCGTCGTTGACGCAGGCGTTGCGGATCAGCGACTGCAGCAACTCGGTGGTCGGTCCGGTGAACTCGTCGGGCGATGCCATGACCGCACGCTAGTGCTGCGTCCTGCTCAGGGGAGTGGGTCGGGGCGGCCGATCCCAGTCGCAATGGTGCGCCAGATCGTGTCGACGCGGCCGGCGTCGAGCGGCGCCGGCGTCTGCGCAATCAACGCAGCGAGCCACTCGTCGCAGCGTTGACCCTCGACCAGCACGCTGCCGTGGACGACGTCGTCGGCCGCCGGCCGCGCCGAGTCGGGTGTTCCCCAGTAGACCCGGGCCCATCGGTCGCACGACGCGCCTGCGGCCCGCAGCAACTCGTCGAGCGGCCCGCGGACGATGGCCGCTTCGCTCACGAGGATGGCCTCGTTGCGGGCTGCGCGCAGCTGGTCGGGATCGGGCCGATCGGCCACGACGGTACTGACCGCGGTGACACCCGCCGGTCCGATCAGGACGTGATCGACGTCGCCCAGGGCACCGCCGATCTCGTAGACGACCCGCCACGGCGGCGCCGGGGCTCGGTGCAGTGCCTCGGCGGTGAGGCGTAGTCCGGAGACGGGCTTGGCTGCGTCCGGCCGCATGTCGGCAATCGACCGGCGATACCAGACGAAGGCGCCGATGATGAGGATCGGCAGAACGATCAGCGGGACGATGATGCCGAGGCTCACCGGACCATTCTGGCTGGTCAGTCGAGGCGGCGGAGTGGACCGTCGCCGACGACGTGGGGAATCAACCGGATACTTGCGTCGGTGACGACGGCCCCAACCTCCGAAACGATCACGGGATTCAGGTCGAGTTCGGCGATCTCGGGGTGATCGGACGCCAGCTGTGCGGCAGCGACCACGGCGTCGACGAGCGCCGACGAGTCGAAGCCGGCGCCGTCGAGGGCTGCGGTCAGGCGTGTCTCGGCGAGCATCGCTGCGGCGCTTGCCGGCGAGACCGGTGCCAGGCGGCTGGTGCGGTCGTCGATCGCATCGGCCTGCGCCCCGCCGAGACCCACCGACACGATGGCGCCCAGTCGGTCGTCGTGTTCGCAACGGATGCGCACGTCGACGCCGGGGGCGGTCATGGCCTGCACCACCAGATCGTTGGCGTCGGCACCGAGCGAGTCGCGCATGATCTCGATCGCCTCCGCGATGTCGTCGTCGGTCGAGAGATCGAGTGAGACGCCGGCGCGCGCTGACCGACCCGGCCGGCGACGAACCGCCTTGAGTGCGACGGGGAAGCCGATCTCGTGAGCGTCGCTGAGTGCATGCTCGGGATCGGTTTCGGCGGCCGTCGCCATGTCGATGCCGTAGGCGGCCAGCAGCTGACGCTTGGTCGCCTGGTCGATCAGTACCTCGGTGGTGGCCCCTGCGACGGCATCGGTGATGATCGAGTGCGCTGCTGCCGGGTTCACCGGCCGTGCGATGTCGGGGGGAGCGTCGGCCTCGTCGTGGAGCCACCGTGCGTAGGCGTGCGAGCGCCCGAAAACCGCAGCGGCCTGCTCGGGGAACATGAACGACGGGACGCGCGAGCCGGTCGAGACCGGGCCGTCGGCACCGCCGAGCATCACGGCGATGACCGGCTTCGTTGCGCCGGCGGCGGCGGCATCGATGTCACGTCCAGCCGCGTCGACGTCCTCGACGACGGCCGGGGCGTAGATCACCATCACTCCGTCGACGTCCTCGGCGGCCAGTGCAGCGGCGACCGCGGCGGGATAGTCGGCGACCGTCGCACTCCAATCGAGCGGCACGGGTCCGTCGACCGGAATGAGCCCGGCCGACTCGAGGGCGGCGCGCGCCAACGTGCCAGGGCTGCGCGAGTTCGTGACGACCGCGACGCGGGGTCCTTCGAGCACGGGCTGCGTTGCCATCACCCTGACGGTTTCGAGCAGTGCGGGCACCGTGGGCACCTCGATCAGGCCGGCCTGCTGATACAGCGCTCCGCCCATCTCGCCGGTCGCGGCGGCGCCGGTTCGTACGGCCACGATCGGCTTGGTGCGTGACACACGCCGGGCGATCCGGGCGAACTTGCGCGGGTTGCCGAACGACTCGGTGTACATCGCGATCACCGTGGTGTTGTCGTCCTGTTCCCAGAACTGCAGGAGGTCGTTTGCCGAGATGTCGCTCTTGTCGCCGAGCGAGACGAACCACGACACGCCGAGATCGACGTCGCGGGCCTTGCGCAGGAACGATCCGCCCAGCGAACCCGACTGCATCGAGATCGCCACGCCACCCGGTGGGAGCGAGACATCGACGAGCGCTGCCTGGAGCCGGGTCTCGGGTCGCGGGGAGGCGATGCCCATGCTCGACGGCCCGATGATCCGCAAGCCGTTGCGGCGTGCACGTGTGACGAGCGCAGCGACGTCGATGTCGGTGCCGTCGACCGACGTGACGATGACAGCGCCGCGCATGCGCTTCGCGATGCAGGCGTCGATGGTGGCATCGAGGTCACCGGCCGGCACGGAGATGATGGCGAGCGAGACCTCGTCGGGCAGCTCGCCGATGGTGCGGCAGCACGAATGGCCGTGGATGTGATCGTGACGCGGGTTGACGGCGTACATCGGTACGTCGACGCTGTTCGCGAGGTTGCGCCACACCGCGTCGCCAACCGAGCCGGGGCGTTCGGAGGCACCGATGACAGCGATCGCGCGCGGCAGCAGCAGGCGCGCCACCGCCCGCGAGTCGGCTCGCTGCTCGCGTCGTTCGACGCTGTCGAGGAACTCGTCGGTGTCGGCCAGCTCCCAATCGAGGTCGACGACACCCGAATCGAAGCGGCGCTGCAGCGGCCAGCCCGCCTTCGCGAACACGGCGAGCATCGCCCGGTTGTCGCCCAAGACCTCGGCGGTGAATCGCTCGATGCCATTGCTCCGGGCGATTGCGGCCAGGTGCTCCAACAACAGCGTGGCGATACCGGCGCCCTGCTGGGCGTCGTCGACCATGAACGCGGCCTCGGCCTCGTTGCGCCCCGGCCAACGCTCGTAGCTCGCCCACGCGATGAACTCGTCGTGTGACTCGACGGCGAGCGCCGCCCGATCGACCATGTCGACGTCGGTGAAGTGCAGGAGTTCCTTGTCGCTCAGCTGAGGCTTCGGCGAGAAGAACCGGCGGTAGATGCTCTCGGCGGATTGCCGCTGGTGGAACTCGGCGAGCGCCGGGCGGTCGTCCGGTGTCAGCGGTCGGATGAAGACGGTGTCGCCGTTGCCGAGCACCACCGTCGATGCCCAGGGTGACTCGGATGTCGGCGATTCGCTCACCCTGTCAGCATGGCACCTCGATGTCGGTCCGTGTACCGGTGTGACGTCTGTTGTACTCGGGCCTCGACTGCCTAGGGTGGGTTCGTGGCAGCGCCCATCTCCGTCTTCGCCAGCGCCGAGCTCGACCAACACACCACGCCGGAATGGCATCCCGAGCGGCCCGGCCGTCTCGGGGCGTCGCTCGCCGGCATCGCCGGGGCCGGGTTGCTCGACGCCGTCGAGTTCCGCGAACCCCGCCTCGCAACGGTTGCGGATCTCGAACGGGTCCACTCGCCGAGCTACATCGCACAGCTCGAACGTTTCTGCGAGCGCGGTGGAGGCGACCTCGATCCCGACACGTTCGCCGCGCCGGGGTCGTGGACCACGGCGCTGCGCGCGGCCGGCGCCGTGCTCGACGCCGTCGACGCGCTCGAAGCAGGCACCTGCGACGTTGCGTTCGCAGCAGGTCGCCCGCCGGGGCACCACGCCGTGCCCGACCGGGCGATGGGCTTCTGCCTCGTCAACAACGTCGCGGTCGGAGCTGCACAGCTCGCTGCCGCAGGTCAGCGGGTGGCGATCGTGGACTGGGACGTGCACCACGGCAACGGCACCCAGGACATCTTCTACGACGATCCGAACGTGCTGTACGTGTCGACCCACGAGTACCCGCTGTACCCGGGCAGCGGCCGGGCCGACGAGACCGGTGGCCCGGGCGCCCCGATGTCGAACCTCAACCTGCCGTTCCCGGCGGGGACCCGCGGCGACGTGTATCGGCGGGCGGTCGACGAGGTGATCGCCCCCGTCGTCGAGCGGTTCGCCCCCGACTGGTTGCTCATCTCCGCAGGGTTCGACGCGCACCGCAACGACCCGCTCGCGGGGCTCGAGCTGACCGCCACCGACTACGCCGATCTGGCGATCCGGCTGCAGCAGCTCGTTCCAGCCCGTCGAACGGTCGTCGTGCTCGAGGGCGGCTACGACTTCGAGGCGCTGTCGTTGTCGACCGGGTCGACGCTGTCGGCGCTGATCGGCGAGTCGTACCGCCCCGAAGAGGCCTCGACCGGCGAGGTCGGACTCCCGACGGTGACCGCCGCTCGCCAACGGTGGGATCTCACCTGACCGCTCCCGCGTCAGGGCGGCGATCGAACGGGTTCGCCCTGACCGGAGCCGAGGTCGGCCGCAACGGCTGGGACCATCAGGTCACAGACCTCGCCGCCGGTCGACGGTGACGAGCCGGCCACCGTGGCGGCCATCACCGTGCGGCCGGCTTCGAGCACCCAGGCGCACGACAGCGCTCCATCGACCGAACCGGTGTGACCCCAGCCGTACTGGTCGACCATCACGCCCGGCCACCGCAGGACGTCGCGGTCGGTGTCGGTGACGTCGGCGAGGACCATTGCCAGATCGTCGGTCGACACGATGAAGGCGCCGGCACCGCCGAGGCGCGACAGCCGTTCGACGCCGAGGCGGTAGCCGACGTCGGCGGGAAGTTGGCCGTCGGTGGTGAGATGAGCGCCGGTCGAGCCGACCGGATCGAACAGCAGTGACTGAGCGGCTGTGTCGAGCGGGAGTCCGGTGAGGCGTTCGACGAGCAGGCCGAGTGCGCAGTAGTTGCCGTTCGAATAGGTCCAGTCGCCACGTCGGTCTGACGGTGGGCGGTCGAGTAGCGCCGGCAGGAAGTCGGCGCAGCCGATGCCGCCGTCGAACCAGGCTCGGCGCACGACGGGCATCCCCGAGGTGTGGGCGAGCAGCTCGCGCAGCGTCACGTCGGCCCAACCGGGATGGGTGGTGATGCCGATGTCGGCCCACGGCATCGGCGCGTCGACGTCGGTGAGGCCGGCATCGTCGAGACGGGCGATCATCAAGGCGGTCAGCAGTTTGCTGACGCTGGCGACGACCATCGGCGAATCGGATGTTGCGGGCGCGCCGTCGATCGTGGTCCCCCAGGCCCGGCTCAGCACGCTGCGGCCATCGCGCACCACGGTGACCGTGACGGCGCCCCCGCGAGCGAGCTGCTCGAAGGCGGCGTTCGCGTTGGGCATCGCCGGATCGGGAAGTGGAGCCACGGTGGTGCTGGTCGTGGTCGTGCTGGTCGTGGTCGTGCTGGTCGTGCTGGTCGTGGTCGTGCTGGTCGTGGTGGTGCTCGTGGTCGTGCTCGTGGTGGTGCTGGCCGAGGTCGACGGTGGCGCTGTCGTGGTGGGCGCGGCGGTCGTGGTGGTCGACGCCGGGAGCGATCCGGTGTCGGTGCTGGCCGCGGACTGGCCGGCGCATCCGGCCGCGACCAGGAGCGCGCCGGCGAGCAGGACGACCGGCCGAGTGTGCACGACGTCACGTTAGGCAGCGCATCGGAGCGAACATCGGCACTAGCGTCGTCGGCGATGAGCTGGGAGCTGAGCGACGACCATGAACTGCTGCGAGCCACGGTGCGCGAGTTCGCCGAACAGCAGATCGCTCCGCATGCCGCTGAGTGGGACCGCAAGTGTCACTTCCCGGTCGACGTGGTGCAGGCGATGGGCGACCTCGGCCTGTTCGGCATCGTGTTCCCCGAGCGGTGGGGCGGCGGCGGCGGCGACTTCGCCTCGCTGTGTGTCGCCATCGAGGAACTCGGTCGGGTCGACCAGTCGATGGGCATCACGCTGTCGGCCGGTGTCGGGCTCGGCGCCAACCCGATCTTCCGGTTCGGCACCGACGACCAGCGCGACCAGTGGTTGCCCGACCTCGTCGCCGGCCGCACGCTCGGTGCGTTCGGGCTCACCGAACCCGACGGCGGCTCCGACGCGGGTGCGACGCGGACGCGAGCCGTGCCCGACGGCGACGAGTGGGTGCTCAACGGCTCGAAGGCGTTCATCACCAACTGCGGCACCGACATCACCTCGATCGTGACCGTGACCGCCCGCACCGACGACGGGATCTCGGCGTTCGTGGTACCTGCAGGCACCCCCGGCATGATCATCGAGCCGGCCTACGACAAGTTGGGCTGGCACGCGAGTGACACGCACGGCATCACGTTCGTCGACTGTCGGATCCCCGCCGAGAACCTGCTCGGCGCTCCGGGCAAGGGCTTCCGCAATTTCCTGTCGATCCTCGACGACGGTCGTATCGCCATCTCGGCGCTGGCGCTCGGTTCGGCTCGGGCGTGCCTCGACGCATCGGTGGCGTACGCCCAGCAGCGCCACGCGTTCGGGGGCCCGATCGGCCGGTTCCAGGGCTTGGCGTTCCAGCTGTCGGACCTCGCCGTGCAGGTCGAGAACGCCCACAACCTCACGTACAAGGCAGCGTGGCTGAAGGATCAGGATCGTCCGATCGGGCAGGCCGCGGCGATGGCGAAGCTCTATTCGACCGAGGCCGCGATGGATGCCGCCCGGCTCGCCACCCAGGTGTTCGGTGGCATGGGGTTCATGGAGGAGACGTCGATCGTGCGCTTCTACCGCGACGCCAAGATCCTCGAAGTGGGCGAGGGCACCAGTGAGATCCAACGCCTCGTGATCGCCCGCAACCTCGGCCTCCCCGTCGAGTGACGCTCAGTGCGCTGACCAGAAGGTGACGAGCGCGTCGGCGACGGGGTCGATGTCGTCGACCATCCACCAGTGGCCGCGGCCATCGAGTCGGAGCACCTCGGCGCCCAAACGAACAGCGACCTCGTTCGACAACGCGGACGCCACGTACTCGTCGAGTTCGGCATCGACGATCAAACCCGGCGGCAGCTCCATCGCAGCGAGCCGGTCGCCGAGCTCGCCGACCATCGGCTGGGCCCCGGTGCGGTAGAGCCGCAGGATGCATCGACCCATCGTGGCGTCGGCGGCCGCGCCGAGTTCGGCGGCGATGTCGTCGGGCAGGCCGAGCCCGACGAAGATCGCGATGCGGTCCTCGACGTCGCCGCCGGTCATCGCCTCGATCACCTGCTCGCCGATGTCGGGCGTCTGCCACGCCTGGGCCATGTCGTGCCAGACGTAGTCGGTGTGCACGACGCCGGCAATGTCGCCGGTCCATGTCCGCACCAGGTCGGGCCGACGCGCGAGCGCGCCGTAGACGTGGCCGGCGCCCCAGTCGTGGCCGAGCAGGTCGATCTCGGTGCCCGTGGACCGGATCGCCTCGAGTTCGGCGACCAGCCAGTCGGCGTAGGCGTCCATCGTGGGGTCGAACCCGTCCGGCACCGGCGCGCCGAAGCCAGGCGGCGAGAGCGCGACCACATCCGCTCTGCCCCGCTCGTGCAGCGCTGCGGTCAGCGGGCCCCAGATCGCAGCGGTCTCCGGGTTGCCGTGGACGAGGACGACGGTGCGCTCGGTCATGTGTCCGGACCGTAGTGCAGCACGGTCGCCGCATACGGTGGCGGGCCATGGAGATCTCGACGACGTCCCGTCTCGCCCGCCGCCTCGGTTCCGTGCTCGAACCCGTGGTCGGTCAGGTCTACTTCTCGCCCGAGTGTCACCAGCGCTACGTCGCCCTCGGTTTCGACCCGAGTCCGGGTGACGCCAACGGGGTCGCGCTGCCCGACGGCCCTGCCTACTTCGCCAGCCGCGGGAGCTTGCTCGGGCAGGTACCTGGGGAGGTGATCGCCGCAGCGTTCGGCGTGTTCAGTGCTGCGGTCGTCGTGCCATTGGTGCAGCTCGCCTGGGCCCGCACCGACGCCGAGACGATCCGCACCGCTCGCGCTGACGGCGCGGTCGCGCAGCTCCATCGCCTGATCGGCGAGCAGCCCGACGGTGTGGGGCGCGCCCGCGAGTTGTTGGAGACTGCCGCCGCACCGCTCCCGGTCAACGGTCGGCCCCTCGCCGCGGGCGTCGCCTCGCTCGACGTTCCCGCCGACGATCTTGCAGCGGTCTGGCATCTCGGCGATTTCCTGCGCGAGTACCGCGGCGACTGCCACAACGCCGCGTGGGTCGCCGCCGGGCTGACCGCGACCGACATCGGCATCCTCACCGAGCTCTCGTGGGGGATGCCGGTGCGCAGCTACAGCCGCACCCGCGGCTGGACCACCGACGAGTTCGATCGGTCCGAGCATCACCTCCGCGACCTCGGCTACCTCGACGGGACCGGTGCCGAGACGCATCTGTCGCAGCAGGGCCGGCACGCTCGCGAGCAGATCGAAGCGTCGACCGACGAGCAGATGGCCCCGGCACTGGACGCGCTCGGCAACGACATCGAGGAACTGTTCGCCATTCTCGCTCCGTGGGGCGAGACGATCCGCGCCGGCAAGGGCTATCTCGGCGCTGGTCCGCACGATCTCGGTTGACCACGACCGGAACGTGAGATGAAGCGAGTGCAGCGTGGTGCTGCGACCGGGGGTCAGTCGACGGCGTCGGGTGATCGCTCGGTGAGGGCGATCAGCGCGGCGTTGATGACGCT
>CAVQSI010000006.1:0-182077 GCA_963715825.1 Ilumatobacteraceae bacterium | reverse complement strand
AATATATGTTGTTTGTCCGCCTTTACTAATCCCTGTTGTAATCCATTTTCTGGTGTAAATATTTTTTAAAGCTTCAATAATTACGTGATGATCATTAGCGGCTTGCTCAATTGTTAAATATTTCCAATCCATACTGTCTGGAACAGATTCTCCGAAATACCGATGTTCTACTAGAATCCTATTACATTTTAAAATTGATGCAAGCTCACTAGTTCTGTTTGAATCTATGTTATATCCATCCAACTCAATCACTATTGGTAAAGAATCATCTCTGTGCGATAAATAAAATTTTTGTTTAAATTTTTTTCCGTCTGGATTATTATGATCAACAGGTTGTTCTATAAATATTTTGAATGCTTCAACATATTCTGAATCCGGCTCAATTTTTTCAACAGCTAATATTCCTGGTAGTGATTCAAGTTTTTCTTTTAGATTTTCCTGTGAGTAGAGAAAGGAAGTGAGTAGGATAAAAATTAGGACACAAAAGTATCTTCTGTAGTTCATTGTAATCTCCCGCTGATTAATAATTTAAATTACTTCTTTTTTTCCTTTAAAAGATATAACTGTGAAAGTATCATTCCAATAAGCATTAATAAACATCCAAATAATCCCCTGAGAGGAATGGATTCGTTAAGAATTAACCAACCTCCCAGCACAGCAAAAACTGCTTCAAGACTCATAATTATTGCTGCATTAGGGATGAGCTTCTCTTTGTGCAACCACCTGAATTGTAAAAGCTATTCCCACAGAAAAAAAACCTGCATAAAGTATAGGCAGATATGCAGATAATATATTTTGTAAAGCAATTGTCTCAGTAAAAATAGCTACTACAAAACTAAGAATAGCACAAACAACAAACTGCGAAAAAGCTAATTGAAATGAATCCACCTTTGCTGAATAATAGCCTATTACTAAAATCTGAATTGCCCAGAAAAAAGTTCCGATAAAAACCAGCACATCTCCAGGATTAATGTCCAATTTCGAATCCACACCAAGAAAATATAAACCAACAATTGCAACTAAAGCACCGATCCAGGTAGATAGTGCTGTTTTTTGTTTTACAAACAGACCTAGTATTGGAACAAGAATAATATAGAATCCTGTAATAAATCACCTTTACCTGCATTTGTGTACACTAATCCGGTTTGCTGAAATGTTGCTCCTAAAAAGAGGAGAATGCCTGCTGCTAAACCACCGTATAAAAGTTTTTTGTCATTTAAAGGGAGAATTGTCTCTTTCTCAAATTTCTTTTTCTTACTCATAATTAAAAAAGGAATTAAAGAAACACTACCTAAAGTGAGCGGAAAGCATCAGAAATGTGAAATCGTCCGAAATCCATGCCAGCCCGTTCAGCTACAAGGCAAATCCCAAATAAAAGCAGGCTAAAGTAAAAGTAAATTTGATTTCATTGTTTCTGTTATTCCGGACTTCGACCGGAATCTCTTACACTTATGCTGAATAATATCGTAGTGTGAAAGTTTGTATAATCATTTTCCCTGAAAATATTTTTTAAAGCACTTACACAAGCATTAATATTTTTTTCATTTGAAGAATAACCCATCAGACCTATTCTCCAGACTTTACCTGCCAACTCACCAAGACCTGCACCTATTTCAATGTTGTAATCATCAAGCAATAATTTCGTAACACAGTTTCATCAACTCCTTCAGGAATAGAAACGGATGTAAGCTGAGGAAGTCTTTCATTTTCTTTTACAATTGGTTTTAAGCCAATTTTCTCCAATTCCTGAACCAGTTTCTCTCCGTTAGTTTTCATGCTCTTTTCCAGGAATTTTCAATCCCTTTCCTCCTTTAACAGAAACAAATATTAATGAAGTGCATAAAAAACATATAATGGTGCAGTGTGATAGTATGCCCGTTTTGAACTTCCTCCCCAATAGCTTAGAATAAAATTTTAATCCATGAACCAATTTGAACCTAAGGATTCGACTCGTTATAAATTCTATAGCTCTTTCATGAATGTAACCGGAGAAACTCCGAGCGGACATGAGAGACATTTTTGTAAACCAAATAAGAAACATCAATATTCCATTCATCAATTAAAAGAGGAATTCCACCTAATGAAGTAACTGTATCAGAAATAACGAGACAATTCTATACGTGAGCAATTCAAACCAAACTTTTGATATCACTTTTAGCTCCCGTTGATGTTTCTGCGTGAACGAAAGAACAAACATTTATCTCTTTATTTTTTTTCGAAAGTATCTTCAAATAAATTTCAATCGATAGCTCTCCCCAGGGAACACTTACAACAATTCATACGGCACCGCATCGTTCAACAATACTTTTCATTCTTCCGCCGAAAACTCAATTAATACAAACCAATACTTTTGACCCAAACTAAACCAGATTTACCAAACAGGTTTCCATTCCTACAGAACCGGGACACACGTTCGCGACCGATGTCGTCCTCACGACACCGGCCCAGGAGCTGGTCGACATCGACGCAGTGGTGCCGAACGGAACGATCACGGGCAGGGTGACCGACGACGGAGGCGCATTCGCCGACGCGCAGGTGCTGGCCACCGAGACCGAGACCGGCGAGCGACGCGGCACCCGAACCGAAGCGGATGGGGCCTTCGAATTCCGCTACCTGGCGGCCGGCGACTGGATCATCAACGTCACGCTGCCGACCGGGCGATCCGTCGACCTCGCCACGGTCACCGTCGACGAGACAACCGTCGACGTCGGAGCGCTCGACGTGCCCAACGGGGCGATCTCCGGCACCGTCGAACACAACGGTGCGCCCGCCGACGGAACCGGCGGGCGATACACCGTCGCACTGCTCGGCGGCACCACCGCCGTCATCGCCGCAACCACCACGACCAGCCAAGACGGCAGCTACACCTTCTCGTACCTCGACGACGGCGACTACCGCGTCGAGGCACGCCACAACGCGTCAGGCGTCGCGATCCGCTACCCCGACGAACTCCCGCCGGCGACCGGTGCTCTCGTCACCGTGAACAACGAGGCGACCGTTACCGACATCGACGTGGTCCTTCCCGACACCGGCTCGATCTCCGGCACCGCGACCAAGAAGCGCGGGCCTGCCGTCAGCGACGTCACCGTGGTGGCGAACAGCACGACCTCGGGCTACGTGAACTCGACGCGAGTCGCCGAGGACGGCTCCTACCTCCTCGAGCTCCCCGCCGGCACCTACACGATCACCTTCGCCTCGCCAGGAGCCGGCACGCGTCATTGGGACGCTCGAACCCTCGACGAGGCGACCGAACTGACGATCGTCGACTCGAGCACCATCATCGAGAACATCGACGTGATCTATCCATCCGGCGGATTCGTCGGAGTCGTCCGGGATCGCGGGGTCGGCGTCGAGGGCCGCACCCTCCGAGCGAGCGCCGTCGGCGGCGGACCGTCCTGGACGACCACCACCACGGCCGACGGGGCCTTCGCCATCGGGTACCTGGATGCGGGCGACTACCGATTGAGCATCGACATGCCAGGCGCCGACGGTGTGGAACTCGGCACGTTGACCACGAGCGACGACGCTCCGATCGTCGACCTCGTGCTCGCCGTGCCCACCGGAGCGATCAGCGGCACGATCGTCCGCGAAGGAGTGGCGCTGACCGCCACTGCCGGATCGGTCGTGGTCAGCGTGCGACGCGACGACGGACAGACACTGCGCACGAGTCCCCTCGCCGGCGATGGCACCTTCGACTTCGCGTACCTCAGCGATGGCACCTATGTCGTCTCGGGCCAGGACCCGATCGCGAGCCAGGGCGTCTTCCACCCTGCGGCACCGAACCTCGCTGGTGCAACCGTGCTGACGATCACCGGCGGGACTCCGGTGACGGGCGCTGACATCGCCTTCGTCGACACCGGCGAGATCGCCGGAACGGCCAGCAGCACCGGCGGACAACCGCTCGCCGGCACCGTGGTGACCGCCTCGGCACAGGACGGATCGCGGATGCGCAGCACCACCACCGACGTCACCGGGGCGTACGCACTCGAACTCGCAGCCGGGGACTACACCGTCTCGTTCCGAGCACCCGACGGCCCCACCAGGTTCTGGGATGACGCCGCCTCGCCGGAGGCCGCCTCGCGCCTCGAGGTAGTCGACTCGACCAGCCTCTTCAGCGGCATCGATGCAGTGTTCTCGACCGGGCGACTCGCAGGCACACTGCGTGACGGCGGCGAACCAGCGCCGAACCGCCGCCTCACGCTCGTGTCCTCCACCGCACCGGACGTCACCGGCTTCACGACCGTCGACGGCGACTTCGACTTCCGGTACCTCAGCGCCGGGACCTATCAGCTGCGCGGAAGCGCCCCCGTCCCGGAAGGCGACATTCTGCTCGACACGTTCACGATCGGCACCGACGGCCAACGGATCGAACTCGACGTGCAGTACCCCACCGGGGCGATCAGCGGCACACTCACCCGGAACGGATCGGTCCTCGCGGGAGCCGATGGTTCGACGGTCACCCTCGATCCGATCACGGGTGGCGACCGACGCGTCGCAACGATCTCGAACGGTGCGTTCACCGCCGGCTACCTCCCCGCCGGCGACTTCCTCGTGTCGATCAACGACCCGATCGGCGGCGCCACCCGCTACCACCCGGGCGTCGACGCCGACACCGAGGCGACGGTCGTCACCGTCGGGGCGGACACCGTCGAGGACGTCGACATCGACCTTGCCGACACCGGCACCGTCGGCGGCACGATCACGTCGCCGAGCGGGCCGCCCGTACCGGGCGCCGTCGTGAGCGCGCAGCCGCTCGGGGCCGGCGCCCGCCTCGGCCACGACCAATTCGGAGGGCGAGTATCTGCTCGAACTCGCCGTCGGGACGTACCGCATCTCGGTCGCTGCACCGACGGGCGGCTACAGCGCCTACATCTCCTCCAACCTGTCGGGGACCACTCGGATCGAGAACGCACGATCCTTCACCGTCGTCGATCGCAGCTCGGTTGTCAGCAACGGCGACCTCCGGTTGCCGACCGGCGGATTCGCCGGAACCATCACCGTCGGCGTGTCGACCGGCAACCAACTGCCCGTCCGGGCGACCGACGTCGTCACCGGCGCCTCGTTCGCCACCATGTCGGGCGATGACGGCGCATTCTCGTTCGCGTACCTGCCGGCGGGAACCTACGGCATCGCCGTCACGGTGCCCGACGGCACCGGCGACAGCGTCGTGGTCCGAGCCACGACCGACGGCGTCAGCGTCACCCAGGGTCTCGTCATCGACCTACCGGTCGGCACGATCAGCGGTCGCGTCATCCGAAACGGTGCGGGCATCGATGGCACACGCGACGCGGCCGCGGTCAACATCACCGCGGTTGACGGGTCACTGCAGCGGCGAGCCACCGTCGGATCAGACGGGTCCTACTCGGCGAGCTATCTGCCCGATGGCAGCTACCTGGTGAGCTCGTTCGACGCGCGTGCCGGTGCGGCGACCTACCACCCCGCGGCGCTCGACGTCGGCTCGGCAACACCGGTCGTCGTCGACGGCGGATCACACCAGCGCAACACGGACGTGACACTGGCCGACACGGGCGTCATCGCCGGCACCGTCACCGACGTCAACGATCAGCCCGTTCCCGACGTGACGGTCGTGGCGGCCAGCGATGGTCGACCCCCGGCATTCGCGGTCACCGACGCCGACGGCAACTACGCACTCGAGGCCGTCGTCGGTGCGTGGACGGTCCGGTTCGTCACCCCTGCCGGATTCGTCACCTACTGGGGCGGCCCCACGGACGACGTTGCGACCGACGTCGACGTCACCGAGGCCGAAGCCACCGTCGACGACATCGACGTCCAGCTCCCCGCCGGCGGGTTCCTCGGCGAGGTTCGAGCCGACACCGGTGGCGCTCGGCGGCCTGACGGTCCGCGCCGTGCCGACATCGGGCGCAGCGCTCGCCCGCCAGACCAACAGCGATGGAACCTTTGCGCTCGAGAACGCTCCGGCCGGCACGTACCGACTCAGCGTCAGTGCTCCCGACTCGACCGGCGATGTCGTTCTCGGCGAGTACACGACGTCGGCGACGGCTCCGACGTCGGGCATCGTGCTCGAGCTCCCATCTGGATCGATCGGTGCCCTCGTGGTTCGCAACGGCGAACCAGCGACGGATCCCTTCCTCGCCGCGACGCTCGCAGACGCCGCCGGCAACGTCCGACGCACCGCGGCCGTCGTCGACGGCGCCGTCGACTTCGGGTACCTCCCCGACGGCGAGTACTTCCTCTCGGTCGCCGACTTCCGCAACGGTCTCACGACGTTCCATCCGAACTCACCCGACGAGGCGGGCGCGTCGCTGATCTCGGTCGACGCCGGCGACGCGGTGTCGGGCGTGGTCGTCACCCTGCCGGACACGGCCACGCTCACCGGACGGGTGACGAGCGCCAGGACGCCCGTTCCCGCCACCACCGTCACCGCCGTGTCGACGACCCGTGCACTCTCCATCTCGACTTCGACACTCGACGACGGCACCTTCGCTCTCGCGCTCCCGCCGGGAACGTTCCCGCGTGTCGTTCCAACCGCCGGGTGGCCCGACCTATCCAGCCGCGATCGGTGGCTTGGAGGACGACGTCACGGTGACCGTCGTCGACCGCAACTCGCCGCTCACCGACTTCGACGTCGACCTCGCGCCCGGCCGTGTGTCGGGCACGTTGAGCGACGAGGGGACGGCGCTGGCAGGCGCTGCGGTCAGGCTGACCCGACGCTCGCCGCTGCCGACGTTCGACGTGCTCGTCGCCGCGACGGGTGACGGAGCGTTCGCCTTCGATCACCTCCCCGACGGCGACTACGAGATCAGCGCACGCCCGGACGGCCGGCCGACGTTCGTGGTGGTCGGTCACGCCACCATCGTCGACGGTGCCGACGAGAGCCTCCCGCTCGAGTACCCCGACGGGTCGATCGAGGGCACCATCTTCCAGGACGGGCTTCCCGTCGACACGGGGATCGGCGAGGTGACACTCACGCCGAGGGACGCCGGCCCCGAGCGGACGACACCGGTGGCAGTCGATGGCTCGTTCCGGTTCGACAACGTGCTCGACGGCGACTACGTCGTGTCGACGTTCGACACCGCGAACAACCAACGCCGGTGGCACCCGTCGTCGACCACCGCCGCGGGCGCAACGACGGTGTCCGTCACGGATCAGGGCGCCCTCGACGACGTCGACATCGTGTTGCACCCGACCGTCGGGGCCATCACCGGTTCGGTGACCACACCGGACGGCAGCGCGCTCGGCGGGGTCACCGTCGAGGTGTTCTCGGGACTGGACAACGACACGCCGACGTCGACGACGACGACGGGTATCGACGGGACATTCCGGGTCGAGCGCGTTCGCACCCGGCACCCATCGAGTGCGATTCGACGCTGCGAACGTTGCGCTGCTCGACGAATGGTGGCGCACGACCGGCGATGCGTACACCGTCGACAGGGCCGGGCCGGTGAGCGTCACCGAGGGCGTCGACACCCCGGGCATCGACGCCATGCTCGAATTCGCGTCCACGCTCGGTCTCGCCATCGGTGACCGCACACCTCGACCCGGAACGGTCTTCTCCGTCTGCCCCGGCACCGCTGCACCCCTCGACGACAACTGCCCCGGTGGCGCCGGCGAACCGATCTCGACGACGATGCCGCCGCTGGACTCGTCCGTCGTCATCGGCGGCCTCACTCCTGGGACCTACACGGTTGCAGCCTTCGACGACGGCGACCTCCTGGCAGCGATCGCCGAGCCGGTGACCGTCACCTTCGATCCCAACTCGAATGCCTCGTGTCTCCTGGCGCTCGTGGGCGTCGGGGCGTCGGAGTGCGCGAACAGCTTTGCCGACGTCGACGGGGTCACCGATGCGGTGGAAAACGGGGCCCCCAACGGTGGCGACGGAAACGGCGACGGCGTCGACGACGCCGTCCAATCCGATGTCGCATCGCTCATCGACCCTGCCATCTCGGACCCCACCCGCAGCGGTGCGAACTACGTGTCGATCCGCTCGACCCAGACCGGATCGACGCAACCGACCGTGCTCCGTGACGTCCGCATCGAACAGCCGCCGGCGTCGACCCCACCGCCGCCGGGGTCGACGCCGCAGTCGTCGTTCGTCAGCTTCCGTGTGACGAACCTCGTTCAGGGCCCGACGCCAGCGGTCGCACGCCTCGAGGTCTTCCTGCCCTCCCGGGCCGACGCCTACTGGAAGTACGACGCGACGACCGGCGTCTGGACCGACGCCACCTCGCTCGCGCAATTCGACGCTGCCCCCACGTCGATCGGAGGGCTCGACCGCTGGCGCGTCGTGCTCACGATCACCGACGGCGGCTTCGGTGACGACGACGGCGTCGTCAACGGCGCCATCGCCGATCCTGGCCTGTTCGCGCTCACGGATCCGCCACCGCCGCCGCCGCCATCCCCGCCGCCATCGCCATCCACACCGGCGCCATCGCCGCCATCGCCATCCCCACTGCCCTCACCGCCGGCAACTCCCGGCGCCGAGGGCAGTGGCGACGGGACCGTGGCGGGCATCGTGCCCGTGGTGCCCGCCCGATTGCTCGACACACGACCGGCCGCCACGGTCGACGGACTGCAGTCGAACGTTGGGCGCCGGGCTGGTGGAGCCACCAGCGAGGTCCAGGTTGCCGGGCGCGGCAACGTGCCGGTCGACGCGATCGCCGCCATCGTCAACGTGGTCGCCATCGGCCCTGGCGGTGCCGGTTTTCTGACGTTGTACCCCTGCGGCAGCACCAGACCGGAGGCCTCGACCTTGAACTTCTCAGCAGGACAGACCATCGCCAACGGCGCCACCATCAAACTCGGCACCGGCGGCACGATCTGCGTCTACAGCGACCAAGCCACCGACCTGATCCTCGACGTCACCGGCTACGTGCCCGCCGGGTCGACCGTGGGGACCGTGCTACCGGCACGGCTGCACGACACGCGCCCGGCTACGACGATCGACGGCAGGGAAGCCAACACGGGACGGCGCACAGCCGGATCGACCACGACCGTCCAGGTCGCCGGGCGGGGCGGGGTACCCGCCGACGCAACCGCCGCCACCGTCAATGTCGTGGCAATCAGCCCCGGTGCGGCCGGGTTCTTCACCATCTACCCGTGCGGCAGCGGACGTCCCGAGGCATCCACGCTCAACTTCGCAGCGGGACAGACCATCGCCAACGGCGCCACCATCAAACTCGGCGCCGGTGGCGCGATCTGCGTCTACAGCGACCAAGCCACCGACCTCATCGTCGACGTCACCGGGTACGTGCCGGCGGCATCGAACCTCGGCAGCGTCGTCCCGGCGCGCCTGTTCGACAGCCGCCCTGCGGCGACCGTCGACGGACAGCAGTCCAACGCCGGGCGACGAACGGCCGGATCGATCACCGAGGTGATCGTCGGCGGGCGTGGCAACGTGCCCGTGACAGCGGCCGGCGCAGTGGTGAACGTGGTCGCCGTCGGCGCAGGCGCTCCCGGCTTCGTGACGTTGTACCCGTGCGGCAGCGAACGTCCCGAGGCATCCACGCTGAACTTCGCAGCAGGACAGACCATCGCCAACGGCGCGACCATCAAACTCGGCGCCGGTGGCGCGATCTGCGTCTACAGCGACCAACCCACCGACCTGCTGTTCGACGTCACCGGCTACATCCCTGCGGCCTGACGTCCGCAGCGGCTGCGCCTGATCGAAGCGGCTTGCCCACCCGACTCCGTCGGTGTCTTCGCACCGCCCCAACCGTCCACGACGTCAACGATTGTTTCAGAGTCTGTGACACCGATCGACTAGAACATTTGGCAGCGAGCGGGCAGACGGTGGCCCGCAGGACGGAGGAAAAGTGGGAGCACGGACCAAGGCACTCGTGGCTGCACTCGTGGTCGGGCAACTGTCGCTCGTCGCAGTCGGCGTTGGGAACCCAGCGAACGCAGCCGACGACGGCACGATCAGCGGAGCGGTCACCACTGGTTCGACGATCCCCGTCTCCAACGCATCGGTCACGATCGTCGACGCCGACACGCTCGCGGTCGTCACCACCGTCACCTCCGACAGCAATGGCGAGTACACGGTCCACCTCGGTCCCCGACGGCGACTACAGGGCCTTTGCGCAAGTGCCCGGCAATCAGAACCGACTCTGGTTCCAAGGCGGCTTCGACGACCCCTCCCCCGCCGACCCCGGCGTCATCACCCTCGATGCGGCCACACCGTCCGCCGTCGACGTGTCGTTCGACTTCCCCGCCGGCGGATTCGCCGGCACGATCAACGGCGCCTCCGACTCGTTCTTTCCGGCCACCGCCCGCTTCACCAACATCGACACCGGCTACACCGAAACGACCCCGATCGGCCTCAGCGACGAGTTCAGCCTCGGCTACATCCCCACCGGCAGCTACGAACTCCGCGTCGACTATCAGGGCAGCCGCACCCACACGTTCCCGCAACTCTTCGTCACCGACGAGAACGGTCTGTCGATGAGCGTGTCGGTGCCCAACATCATCGACGGTGTGGTCACCAGCCCTGCCGGCCCGTTGGTGGGCGCCCAGGTCACCGCGCAGCCGGCCATGTCACCACCCGGGTTCGGCACGGGACTCACGGTCACCACCGGCGCCGACGGCGGCTTCTTCTTCGCGGGCCTGCGCGACGAGGGGTACCGGCTGAGCGTCACCCCTCCGGGACAGACCGCGCCGCGCTACTACGGCGGTGGCGACTTCTACTCCTCGACCATCATCAACCTCGGCCCGATGAACCAAGCGGCCACCATCAACAACTGGTCGGTTCCCGGCGGCGGCTTCACCGGCCAGCTGACGAACGGCACCGGACCGCTCGCATTCACCACGATCCAGTTCAGCCAGATGATCGGCCCGATGCCGGGCGCCCCCATGCCGCTGTTCGAATCGACGACGACGGACATCAACGGCATCTACTCGATCGGGTACCTGCCCGCGGGCACGTACAGCGCGTCGTACACCGACCCGATGACCTACCAGTCGACCGCGCTGACCTCGTCGCTCGTCACCGACGGCCTCTCGGTCACCACCGCCGACCTCAGCGTGCCGACCGGCACCATCACCGGCACCGTCCGATCAGGCACTGAGGCCTTCGACGGCACGACCAGCTTCGCCCAGGTTCGGCTCGAAGCGCTCAACGGCACCATCGTTCGCTCCGCTCCGGTCGACTCGAACGGCGTGTACACGCTCACCGGCGTCGCCGACGGCCAGTACTACGTCGCGTTCTCCACCATGACCGGGGCCACCACCTACCACCCCAGCGGCACCGACCGGTTCCTCGCCACCATCGTCACCCTCGGCGACGGGGGGCGCACCCTCGCGAACGTCGACATCGCGCTGCCGACCAACCGCATCACCGGCACCGTCACCGCAGCCGGGGCAGCCGTCAGCGGCGCCTCGGTCAGCGTGCTCGGCGCGAACAACTTCATGACGGCGGGTTCGGCGATCACGGGAATCGACGGCACCTTCAGCGTCAACAGCCTCCCGGACGGGGCCTTCAAGGTGCGCGTGTTCGCACCGTCAGGCGGCGAGGTCTTCTTCGGCGGCACCGACTTCTCGACCGCCACCGTGCTCACCCTCGACCAGGCCAACCCGGTTCGAGACGTCGCGTTCGCGCTTCCCACCGGAGCGATCGAAGGTCGCCTGCTGGACAACGGGCAACCGATCACGGGGATGGCCGTTGGCTACCAGCTCCAACTCGAGGACGTCAGCACCGGCACCTCGCGGTTCGCGTCGCTGCAGTTCGACGGGAGCTTCCGCTTCGCGAACCTCCCGAACGGCAGCTACCGCGTGCGCTACTCGAACTTCTCCGGAGCGAGTGGCTACCACCCCAACGGCACGACGCAAGCCAACGCCACGATCCTCACGATCGACGACACCACCCAACTGATCGACGGCATCGACATCGAACTGCCCGACGGCACGATCAGCGGGACCGTCCGCCTCGGTGATGATCCGTTCGTGGACGGCGGCTTCAACCAGGTGACGCTCTACGAAGCCCCCGCCCCGGGCATCGCAGTGCTGCCGTTCCCCGTCCGCTCGACGCCGCTGTCGATGACCGGCGACTACAGCTTCACCGGCGTCGGCGACGGCGACTACGTCGTCGCGTTCACCCGGATGACGCCGTACAGCCAGACCTTCCACCCCGGCGTCGCCAACGTCGCCGACGCCACCGTCGTCACCCTCGGCGACGGTGGCCGCACATTCGACAACATCGACATCCGGCTCCCCGACGGCACGATCAGTGGCACCGTCACCAGCGGACCGAGCGCGACACCTGTCGTGGGCGCCCAGGTCAGCGCGATCCCAGCCGGCGGCACTGCGCCCCCCGTTCTCGGTCAACGTTGCCACCACCGGCATCGACGGTCGCTTCACCGTGACCGGTCTGGCCGACGGCGACTACCGGATCTCCGTCCGCCCGGCGGGCACGAGCAGCGACACGTGGTACGGAGGCACGAACAGCCTCAACGCCACCGTGGTCACCCTCGACGCAGCCGACAACGACGTCGACGGCATCGAGATCGGGCTCCCCAGTGGGCGGATCAGCGGCCAGATCACCGGCGGCACGCTCGGGTTCGGGTGGCAGGCGTTCCTCGTTGGCGGCACTGCGCTGCAATCGATCAGCGCGACCGTGGCGCCCGACGGCCGGTTCCAGTTCGACTACGTCCCCGACGGCACGTACCGAGTCGGTTTCCGCAACAACCTGAATCTGCAGGGCTACGCCCCCGGCGTCGAGCGTCTCGACGACGCCCGAGTCGTCCAGATCTCGGCAGCCACGCCCAGCGTCGACGACGTCGTCATCACACTTCCCCAGGGTCGCATCAGCGGCGACGTGACGATCGGCGGCCAACCGTTGACTGCCGGCACATCGGCGTTCGTGAGCGTCGAGCGAGTTGTCGCTGCCGGCACGCCGATCCCCAACCCAGCCACGAGCATCGCTGCCAACGTCGACGGCTCGTACTCGGTCGGGAACCTCTTCCCCGGGCGCTACATCGTGCGCGCGTCGGGGTCGAACACCCAGTTCCCGGGGCTCCCATCGACGGGCACGGCCTTCAGCGCCTTCCATCCGAACGTCGCGACCCGCATCGACGCCACGATCATCGAGATCACGCCGACCGCACTCACCGCAGAGAACGTCGACGTCGACGCCCAGACCCGCTCGATCAGCGGTGTGGTGCAAGAAGGCGGCACCGCCGTCAATGGAACGGGCCGCAACATCGAGGTCCGGCTCTCCGATCTCACCAACGACACGAACCGCACGGTCCGCGTCGGCTCGCAGGGGACCTTCGCGTTCGACAACCTCGGCGACGGCGACTACTACATCTCCTACAACGACTTCGAGACACGGGCGTCCGGCACCTATCCGACCGGTGACCCCGACCTGCGGTTCGCATCGCCGATCACCGTCGACGGTGCCACCCCGACCGTCGACTCGATCGTGATCGACCTGCCCGATCGAGGCTCCATCGAGGGCACGATCACCAACGCCCCACCGAACGCAATCGTCTCGCTGTCGACGGCCACCGCCGGGCAGTTCGTGAACCAGCCCGTTGCCACCGCCACGCCGGTCGGCGGCACGTTCCGATTCGACGGGATCGCCGAAGGCGAGTACCGGGTGACCACCACCGTGCTCGACGATCCCGGCTACGGCGCGATCACCATCTACGCACCCGGCACCCTGCTGTTCACCGACGAGCAGACCGTCACGGTGACGGCAGGGTCGACGGCCACCACCACCCTCGACGTGCCCGAACCGGTCACCGTCAGCGGCCGGGTGACCGACCCGGGCGGAGCAGGCGTCGAAGGCGTCGAGGTGTACCGATTCGACACCGAGGGCTTCTACACCCCCACCCGCAGACTCATCGCGACGACCGACGACACCGGCAACTACACGTCGATCGGGTTCCTGCCCAAGCCGACCGTCATCGAGTTCGACCCGCCCGAGGCGAGCGGCTACGCGTCCGCGTTCCACGGCGGATCCCCACTCGCTGACGGCGCCGAGCAGCTCGTGCTCGCGAGTGGCGAGCAGCGCACCGGCATCGACGGCGTCCTGGGGCTCCGCGGCTCGATCAGCGGCACGATCACGGGGCCCGACGGCCAGCCGGCCGCCGCGCTCGTCCAGGCTCGGGCAGCGGGAGCGCTGCGCTCGTTCTCGCTCGGTGTCGAGCAGTTCCAGACCGAAGCCGTCGACGGCGCCTACACCCTCGAGGGCCTGCCGCCGGGCGAGTGGATCCTCGACGTGCTGTCGCTGGGGCCGAACGGCCAAGCCAGCGACTCGCCCTACGCCCGGACGTTCTCGGGCAACACCATGGACCGGGCCTCGGCGGCCTCGTTCGTGCTCCCCTCGGCCGGCGCGGTCACCCAGAACGTCCAGCTCCAGGCGGGCCAGACGATCCGCGGGCAGGTCACTCGACCCGACGGTCGCCCGCTCGCAGGCGCACAGGCGTCGATCCAGCCGGTCGACCCGACGAGCGTCGACTGGTTCGTGTCGAAGTTCGGTGTCAGCGACGCCGACGGCCGCTACGAGGTGCGTGGCATCACGCCAGGCGAGATCGGGCTCGGTCACAACGCGAGCGGCCTCTATCCCGAATTCGCTCCGGTGTACCACCCCGGCGTGACGAACCCGAACGACAGCACCCCGTTCATCGTCCCGGCGACCGGCACGATCCCCGACGTCGACGTGCAACTCGGCGCCACCGTGTCCGGCACCGCCACGATCGTCGACTCGAACGGCGACCCCGTCGACGGTGCACTGTTGAACTGGTTCAACGCCCACGTGTGCCCCGCGCCGTCCGTGCCGTACAGCTCCTACGGCTGCAGCGACAACACGTTCTCCGGCTTCCGCGGCCGGCTGGCCGACGGCACGCTGAGCTTCGTAGGTCTCCCGCCGGGTGAGTACAACGTCGGCGCGGTCGGTCTCTCGATTCCGTCACCCGCAACCACAACGATCACCGTCGCCGCTGGCGAGACCTTCCACTGCACGCTGCCGATGCGGTCGGGTGGGGCCGGAGCGAGCTGCACGGTGAGCCCGGCGCCGCCCACCGGTTCGATCAGCGGCACCGTGCTCGGTCCCGACGGCCAGCCGCTCGCAGGCGCCCAGGTGACCGCGCACGTGGATCCATCGATCGCCGTCGCCGGATCGACCACCGACGCAGCCGGCGCGTATCAGCTCGACGTCCCCGCCGGCGTGTACCGGATCCAGGCCACGGGACCCAACGCCAGCCCCGGCGGGCAGGTCAGCCTGCCGGAGTGGTACGACGGCAGCGGAGTGCTCTACACCGTCGGACCCCCACCGAACTACCAGGTCGGCTACGAGTCGGCGACCACGATCGACGTCGAGGTCGGCATCGACCTCGACGGCTTCGACTTCGCCCTCGAGCGGTACGTGACCGCCACCGCAACGGTCATCGGCGGCCCACCGGCCGGCGACAACGACAGCGTGGTGTTGTGCCCTGCGCCGACGACCCCGGCAGCGACGGCGTCGGTTGGACCCTGCGTCGACCCGACCAATGGATCCTCGTTCGTGTACCCGAACGCGATGATCCGCAACGGCGACGAGTACCGAAACGACTTCATTGCGCCCGCCACCTACAACGTGGCGCTCATCCAGTACTCCCCGAGCTCGGGCGTTGCCGTGTTGTCCGACACCGTTCAGGTCACCGTCGCGGGCAGCGAACGCTTCGACTGCGAGCTCGCGCTCATCGGCTCGGGCCAGACGTCGACGTGCACCGTGTCGCCGCAGTTCACGGCCGACGACACCGACGACGACGGTGTCCCAGCTGCCGAAGAAGCCGGCGCCCCGAACGCCGGCGACGGCGACAACGACGGCACACCCGACTCGGAGCAGGCCAACGTCGCATCGCTCATCGAGCCGAGCGTCGTCGACCCCGTCACGGGGCAGCCGCCGGTCGACGGCAGCAACTACATCACGCTGGCCTCCAAGACCAACGTGCCGTCCACCGGCGCCCCGGCGCCGCTGACCTCGGTGAAGCTGGCGCCCGCGCCGCCGGCCCCGCCAACCGAGGGAGCCGCCGTCCAAACCGGCCTGATCTCCTTCGCCGCCAACTTCCGCGACCCCGTCACGGACGCGCCGCCGGCGACCCCGGTGACCGCCTCCTTCGAAGTGTTCCTGCCCGCGCAGGCGACGCAGTACTGGAAGTACGACGAGGCGTCGACATCCTGGACCGACGCGTCGAGCCTCGCCAGCTTCGACCCGTCGCCGACGATCATCGGCGGAGTCGAACGCTGGCGGGTCGTGCTGACGATCACCGATGGCGGCTTCGGCGACGCTGACGGGCTGGTCAACGGCATCATCGACGATCCGGGCGTGTTCACCGCAAGCCTGTACCGGGCACGGCAGGTCGGCGACCGCGTTCACATCGAGCGCAACGTCGTCAGGGCGGCGATCGAACTCGGCGTCACCGACGTCGACAGCGACGGCGACGGCTGGGCCACGGTCGGTCGCACCAACGGCGCCAGCGACAACGGTCCGTTGGCGAACTTCCGCATCGACGCGAACGGCACTCCCTACGCCTACGTGCGACATCACCAGAAGGCATGCCTCGAGCTGACACCACGATCGCTCGATCCCGTTCGCAACGGGCAGGTCCGGCTGATGGACCAGACGGCTGACACCAGTGGTTGTCGTGCCGCCCCCGCGTCCGTCGACACCGACGGCGACGGGATCGCCGACGACGAGCAGCCGCTGTACCGGATCGAGAGCGACGGCCGGCGGATCTACGTGTACCGAAGCGTTGCTGCCGCCGAAGCGCAGTTGGGCGTGTCGGACTGGAACTCCGACGGCGGCACCGAGGTGCTGTACGCGCGCACCAACGGTTCCGGCGAGTTCGGTGTCAACGAGTACCTGACGGTCGAGGACCGTGACGGTGACGGCATCGCCGAGTACCCGGTGCTGTGGGCCGAGCACGGACGCAAGGGCTGCCAGCAACTGGAGCCGAACCGCACCGACCCCGTCGGCGACGGCCAGACCCGGCGCATGAACGTCGTCGACCGGCCCGGCGGCGAGTGCCCCGGCCCCAACGTCGACGCCGGCGGCTGACCGCGTCGTTCGTCCAGCTCCTCGCCGCTGGCGATCTCCCCCGAGTTGGTTCCGCACTCCGGAACGGGATGTGGGGAGATCGCCAGGCGGCGGCGTTCGCCGGTGCCGGGAGCCTCACTCGGGGACGTGGAGGAACGGGTTCTTCCCGACGAGCCCGTCGAAACGCTGGCCGTCCCGCAGGTCCTCGCTGAGCAGGTGGTCGCAACCGAGTTCGACCGCAGTCGCCACGACGAGGCTGTCCCACCACGACAACGAGAAGCGATCCTCGAGATCCCACGCCAGCGTCATCGTGGAGTCTCGACGACCGCGGGCCGCCACGCGCCGAAGTCACGGACATCGTCGCGAGCACTCGACCGATCGAGCCCGGGCGACAGCTTGCGAGTGACCGTGACGTAGTACTCGTTCAACACCTGCACGCTCGTGCGACCCGAGCGGGTCTCGCCACAGATGTTGCATCCACGCCTCGGCACGGGGCTGTTTGTCGGGCTCGGACGCATCGCGGGCGTACACCAACACGCTGGTGTCGACGAAGGTGGTCACGTCACGCCGTCAACGTTCGTGCACGTCGTCACGGGTGGGCAGTGACTCGCCCGCCTGCATCAGCGGCGTGGCAGGCCGATCGAGCGCCCGCTCGTGTCGAAGCTGTCGCGTCGGCGTTCTTCGAGGAGTTCGCCGATCCACCGCGACACGCCGGTGTGGCTGCGTGCGGCCTCGACGCGCGCCCAACGGGCTGTCTCCTCGTCGAGCGAGATCGCCACGTTTCGAACGAAGATCAGTGTCAGCACGAGGTTCGTGGGCAACGGTCGGCCCTGGGAACTGCACTCCTTCTCTCTCCCTCGTCGCACTGCCGTCGTGGGCGGCATCTCCCGTGGGTTCGTGCCGGTCTCCGGTACGGGATCGGGGGAGATCGCCCGGCGGCGCGGGCCGGGGTGGCGGTGCGGCCAGCTTCGGCATCACGGGATGTAGCCGGTGACGTCCACGATCAAATCCGTCGCCTGATCACTGAACACACACACCGACCCCGACGAACCCAACCTGATCGTCGCACCATTCGCCACCGTCTGACCACCAGCAAAGTTCAACGTCGACGCCTCCGGGCGAGCACCCCCACACGGATACAACGTCAAGAACCCAGCAGCACCCGGACCAATCGCCACCACATTCACCACCGCAGCAGAGCCGCCCACAGGCCTGACTGCGGTGCAGCGGAAAACGCGACCCCGGCGCCGGTTCAACGTCCTGGTTGGCCAGTCAGCGTGCCGCACCCGAGCTGCCAACGAACCCGGCTCGATTGGCCGGGTCGGGACGGGTGATCTCCCCGGATGCCGTGCCCGAAGGCGATCCGATACGAGGGCAGATCGCTGGCGGTGGCGCCCGTGTCCTCGCGGTTCACGCGGTCGTCAGGGAAGCGTGCAGCTCGAGAAGCCGGTCGTGGCGGCGAGCAGCTCGGTGCCGAGCGCTGACAGCGGGTTGAGCCCGCTCACGTACGCCTCGACCCCCGGTGAGGCGGTTGCCGACATACCGACGACACCGAACACGTTCGGGCCGCTCTGCAGTCGCAGCCCGATGCCGGCAGTCGCGCTGCTTCCGGCTGTGGTGTTGCCACTGATGTCGAGGCACACCCGGTCGCCGGTGGAAGTCGAGCTGCCGGCTCCGACGAAAATGCCGGGTTCGAAGGCGCCCAGCGGCGCCGCGACCGTGTTGTTCTGGATCCTGGCGTTCAGCTGGCCGGTCGCATCGCGGGCGGCGGCCAGGATTCCGGGGCCATCGGTGTTGGCGATCGTGTTGTTCGTGATCGTCGCATCGACCCGGGGTGCTTCGGTGGTCGAGGCAGTCTGGCCGGTTCGGACATCGATACCGGCAGCAAGCGACTGGTCGATTCCGTTGCCGTCGACGACGAACGACGTGGTCGATGGCCCGAACCCGCCGAGCGAGACCGCCTCTCGGGACGTGTTCGACAGCGTGTTGCCGGAGATGTCGAACGCACCGCTGCCCCGTCCGCTCAGCGCTGCGAAGATCGCACTGGTCCCCATCCGGTTCGTCGTGCTCTCGCCGCGGATGGTGTTGTTCGAGATCGTGATCGGCTGCGCGGTCGAGGCGCCGACGACCACCGTCGGGCCGGTGGCAGCGAGCTGCTCGCCCACCACGCTGACACCAGCACCGGCCGGGAAGTTGACGATCCCGTTGCCGGTGATGATCGCCCTGTTGATCGACGCGGCCGCCGAGGTCGAACCCGTGGCGGTCAGCCGGATACCCGAACCGTCGGAGTCGGCGCTGCTGGTTGCACTCGTGATCATGTTCCCGGTGATCGTCGCCAGCGCGATCGTGCCGGACCCGTTGGAGATGTCGATGCCGTGACTCGTCGCTGTCCCCAAGGTGTTGCCCGTGATCGTGACCGTGCCGGACAGGTTGGCGGTGGCGCGGTTGAAGGCGATGTTCGACGTGTTGGCGGCGGGCGACAGCGCAGGATTGCCCGAGTCTGCGTGATGGTGCCGTTGGTGAAGCTGAAGTTCGTCACCATCGTCCCGTCGACGCCGCTGCCCCTCGTGTTGTCGATCGTCATCTCGTTGAACGACGGCGACTTCGTGTTCATGAGCGAGATGCCGGCCCCGGACGTGCTCTGGATCGTGCCGCCGCTCCCTGGTGTGCCAGACCCCGTGACGGTCAACGAACCGAGCGAGCCGGTGTCGGCGAGCACGATGCCGTGGACAGGGCCGCTCGGGACCCTCCCGGCGTCGATCTTCTGGAAGGTGAGACCCGCCGCACCGATCGTTGCGCCGGAGATGTCGAGTGCAGTGCCCGACGTGGTGCTGAGCACACTCGACGGCGACGTCGACGTGACCACGCCGGAGTCGGCGCTGAACGCGGTCTTCGTCCCGGTGCTGAGAATCAGGGTGCCGGTGAACGCCACCGACGACGAGGGCGCATTCCCCGTGATGACAACCGGGGCGCCAGCAGTGGTGATCGGACCGGAGAAGGAGGTCGTCGCCGACGCTTCACGATTCCGCACCACCACTGCGTCGCCCGCAGCGGCCGACACCTCCACGGCCGAATTGAACGAGCCCGAGCCACCATCGACCTCGATCGCAGCCGTGAAGGTCTGTTGGGTCTTCCCTCCCTCGAGCACCACCGTGGCGTCGCTGTCGGTGACGTGGACCGCCCTGGGCCCACCGACCTGGTTCAACGACGAGATCGTCACCCCGCCGGTGACCGACGACAGGCTCAGCGCCGGGCCGATCACGACCGACGGCACGCTCAGGTCGGGGTCGATGCCCGAGGCGATCGATGTCTGGTCGACGTCGACCCGGGTGACCCCGGTACCGCTCAATCCGCCCGTCCAGGTGCTGATGTCGATGCCCCGCACGAAGCTGTCGGTGCCGAGCACGACCTGGCCCTGCACCGTTGCGGTACCGGTACCCATCGTCGGTCGAGGCTCGACACCCGACGGGACCATGAGGAGGAAGAACTCGTCGAACGTCGAACCGGTCGCGCCTTGCCCGACGAGTCGACCCTGGGAACGAAGCGTGATCCCCGTCGTCGATGTTCCCGCGTACAGGAACACGCCCTGCCCGTCGGAGGTGCCGATCGCCGTCTCGGCTTCGGCGAGCGTCGCGAACGGGCTGCCGAGCCGACCATCGCCGGACGGTGAGGCGGCGCCGTCCACGAACCACACGACCGTCCCTCCGAACGTGACCGTGGCGGTGATGTCGCCCGAGCATGCCTCCGGCGCGGGGATCCCGTTGTCGCACACCCGGTACGTGAAGGTCATCGCGCCGGCGTACCCGGCGGGCCCGGTCACGTCGAAGGCGCCGGTCGCCGCGTTGACGGAGACGATGCCGCCCACAGGGGTGGTGCCGCTGACACTGGCAACGCTCAGGACGGTCGCTCCGTCAGGGTCGGAGGCGCCGGCCAGCAAACCAGTGCTTGCCGGAACCGACAGCTTCATGTTGGGGACCGAGGAGTAGCTCGGGGGCGTCGACGGGCCCATCGGGGGATCGTTCTCGCAGTTGACCGTCATCGACACCGTCGCGGTCGAACCGCCGTTCAACGTGTACGTGAACGTGTCCAGCACCGAACCCGGCGGGGTGTTGCAGTAGTTCGGGTCGGGCTCGTACGTGACGCCGGTGCCGCCGCCGGTGATCACCACGGTGCCGTTGGCCGGCTGCGTCACCGACAGCACCGACTTCGGGCCACCATCGACATCGGTGTCGTTCGCCAGCACATCGACCGCCGTCGCCGCCGCATCCTCCGTGACGGTCCCCGAATCGGCAACCGCCACCGGTGCATCGTCAACACACGTGACCGTCATCGACACCGTCGCCGACGACCCACCGTTCAACGTGTACGTGAACGTGTCCAGAGCCGTCCCGGGCGGCGTGTTGCAGTAGTCGAGAGCGGGTTTGTAGGCGACACCGGTGCCGCCACTGGAGATGCCCACCACACCGTTGGCCGGCTGCGTCACCGACGCAACCAACTTCGGGCCACCGTCGACGTCGGTGTCGTTCGCCAACACATCGACGAACGTGTTCGGATCATCTTCCTGGACGGTTGCCGCGTCGTCGACCGCCCCGGGCGCATCGTCGACACAGGTGACCGTCATCGACACCGTGGCGATCGAACCGCCGTTCAACGTGTACGTGAACGTGTCCAGCACCGAACCCGGCGGGGTGTTGCAGTAGTTCGGGTCGGGCTCGTACGTGACGCCGGTGCCGCCGCCGGTGATCACCACCGTGCCGTTCGCCGGCTGCGTCACCGACAGCACCGACTTCGGGCCACCGTCGACATCGGTGTCGTTCACCAACACGTCCACCGCCGTCGCCGCCGCATCCTCCGCGACCGTCGCCGAATCGGCAACCGCCACCGGTGCATCGTCGACACACGTGACCGTCATCGACACCGTCGCCGACGACCCACCGTTCAACGTGTACGTGAACGTGTCCAACACCGAACCCGGCGGGGTGTTGCAGTAATCCGCAACCGGCTCGTACGTGACGCCGGTGCCACCACCCGTGATCACCACGGCGCCATTCGCCGGCTGGGTCACCGACACCACCGACCTGGGACCGCCATCGACATCGGTGTCGTTCACCAACACATCGACGGCTGTTGCTGCTGCATCCTCAGTCACCGTCGCCGAGTCATCGATCGCCACCGGCCCATCATCCACACACGAGACCGTCATCGACACCGTCGCAGTGGAACCGCCGTTCAACGTGTACGTGAACGTGTCGAGCAGCGTCCCCGGCGGCGTCGTGCAGAAATCCGCAACCGGCTCGTACGTGAGCCCGGTGCCACCACCGGTGATCACCACGGCACCGTTCGCCGGCTGGGTCACCGACACCACCGACTTCGGACCGCCATCGACATCGGTGTCGTTCACCAACACAGCAACTGCCGTCGCCGCCGCATCCTCCGCAACCGTCATCGAATCGGCAACCGCCACCGGGGGGTTGTCGAAGCAGTCGACCGTGACCGCTACGAGGGCGGTCGCGCCACCGACGAGCGCATAGGAGAACGTGTCGAGCGTGGAACCGGGTGGATTGTTGCAGTACCCCGCCACCGGGCGGTACGTGAGTGCCGACCCCCCGCCGGTGATCGCCACCACACCATTTGCGGGCTGCGTCACCGACGCGATGGCAATGGTGCCGCCGGCCGGGTCGACGTCGTTGGCGAGCACATCGATCGTCGTTGCCGGTGCATCCTGAGCGACCGTCGCCGCATCGTCGGCGGCCGCCGGACTCGCCGGCATCCAACCGACGACATCGACCAACACATCGACCGAACCCGCCTCGTTGAAGATGCTGACACTGCCATCCGGCCCGAGCTTGGCGACGACCTCGCTCGCCCGGGCGAACCCGGGCGCCGGGTTGATGTCGGAGGCCACCGGGCGCGACATCCCGCTGGGATACACCGTGAGATAGCTCTGCGTCGTCGCATTCAGTGCGGTCAGGTTGAACACCACGGTGCCGGCACCCGTCGAAGGGATACCGGCGACGCCGGCCAGTGGCACCTCGATCGTGGAACCCGCACCGACCGGTGTCGAGTTCCGGGTGTCGAGCACGCGGGTCGAGGCGAGCGGCACGTAGCCCGGCCCGTCGGCGAACCAGCCCATCACGTCGACGATCAACTGGGCGCTGCCGGACTCGTTGTAGATCGAGACCCTGCCACCTGCCCCCGGTGTCGCGACGACCACGTTGGCCACGGCCGCGTCACTTCCCGGCTGCGTGTTGAGGTTGGACGTGTTGGGACGGCTCGCGCCGGCGGGGTACATCGTGAGGAACGACGGCGCCGTGGACCCAGCTGCAGTCAGGTTCAGCACCACCGAGCTGACACCGGTTGCGGGTACACCGCCGACGCCGACGATCGACACGTCGACGGTCTCGCCGGGCCCGATCGGGGTCGCAGTCGCCCGCGTATCGAAGACTCGGGCGGGTCCGGTCGGCGAGTAGTTCGAGCCGGTCGGGAACCAACCCGCCACATCGACGATCAGGTTCAGCGACCCGGCCTCGTTGTACAGCGACACGGCCCCGCTCGGCCCCAAGGGAACGACGACGAGGTTGCTGTCGGGACCTCCCGGCCGAGGGTTGAACACCGAGGTCGGCGGCTGGGGTAGCTCGCTCGACCACGCCGACACGAACGTCGGGACGGTCGCGTCGGCCGACGTGAGACGCAGAACGACTGCGGCCGCACCACTCGACGGGACCCCACCGCGGCCGCCGACCTGCACGGTGCGCGTGCTGCCCGGCCCCTGCGGACCCGCCCCGACGCCGATGCCGTCGACGGTGCTCGTACCGGGACGACTGTCGAGCAGACGTGCCGGTGTCGACGCGCGACATACCCCGGCGTGGCGGCCAGGGCCTCGACTCCCGTCGGCGAGGCGACAGCAGTCTCACGGATCGGCGACTGCGCGCCGCCAGCCCCCGGAGCGACCAGCACAGCGAGACCAAGCGAGGCGACGATCGCGAGCGACTGGAGGATTCGAGTGCTGCGACGTTGCGTGCTCCCCATCGCTTCGGTCTAGCACGTTCCGTCGCTCACGCCGACAGGGTCGTCGGGCCACGGGTGGTCTCCTCGGAGCTGGTGCCGGTTCTCGGGGCGCGATCCGGCGGGAACCACTCGAGCGCCGTGCGCCACTGCGATCGCATCCGCAGCGCCTAGCCTCTGGGGCCATGAAGGGCATCATCCTGGCGGGCGGCACCGGCTCGCGTCTCCACCCGGTCACCCGGGGCACCTCGAAACAACTGCTGCCGGTGTACGACAAGCCGATGATCTACTACCCGCTGTCGGTGCACATGCTCGCCGGCATCCGCGAGGTGCTGATCATCACCACGCCGGAGGACCGCGCCGCATTCGAACGGCTGCTCGGCGACGGCTCGCAGTGGGGCCTCCAGCTCGCCTACGCCACCCAGGACTCGCCCGACGGGCTCGCCCAGGCGTTCCTGATCGGCGCCGACTTCCTCGACGGGCAGGGCGCATCGCTCGTGCTCGGCGACAACCTGTTCTACGGCGCCGGCTTCTCCAAGCTGGTGTCGGGCGCAGCCGCCCGTCCCTCGGGCGCCACCGTGTTCGGCTACCACGTCAAGGACCCCGAGCGCTACGGCATCGTCGACCTCGACGCCGACGGGCGCCCCACCAAGATCGAGGAGAAGCCCACCGACGCCGACCAGCCACTGGGCGGTCACCGGCCTGTACTACTTCGACGAACGAGTCGTCGAAGCTGCCGAAGCGGTCAAGCCGTCGCCGCGAGGCGAGCTCGAGATCACCTCGGTGATCGACTACTACCTCGAACGAGGCGAACTCGTCGTCGAGCAGCTCAACCGCGGCTTCGCGTGGCTCGACACCGGCACGTTCGACTCGATGGTCGAGGCGTCGGAGTTCGTCCGGGTGCTCCAGCACCGCACCAACAACATGATCGCCTGCCTCGAGGAGATCGCCTGGGTGAACGGCTGGATCGACGACGACACGCTGCGCGCCGCCGGGGTGTCGATGGAGAAGAACACCTACGGCCAGTACCTGCTCAACCTGCTCGACGGGGGGCCGCGATGAAGATCCTCGTCACCGGCGGCAAGGGCTTCATCGGCTCCGCCGTCGTCCGCCACCTGATCAACCACACCGATCACGACGTCGTCAACGTCGACAAGATGACCTACGCCGCCACCGACGGCTCCACCCAGTCGGTCGCCGACAGCCCCCGGCTGCGCTTCGAGCAGGCCGACATCTGCGACATCGACCGGATCACCGAGATCTTCGTCGAACACTCCCCCGACGCCGTCATGCACCTCGCCGCCGAGAGCCACGTCGACCGCTCGATCGACGGGCCCGCCGCGTTCATCCAGACCAACCTGGTCGGCACGTTCACGATGCTCGAAGCCGCCCGCGCCGCCGGCGTGCAGCGCTTCCACCACATCTCCACCGACGAGGTGTTCGGATCGCTCGGCCTCGACGACCCGGCGTTCACCGAGACCACGCCGTACGACCCGCGCTCGCCGTACTCCGCGTCGAAGGCCGGCTCCGACCACCTCGTGCGGGCGTGGGGCGAGACCTACGACCTGCCGGTGCTGCTCACCAACTGCTCGAACAACTACGGCCCGTTCCACTTCCCCGAGAAGCTCATCCCGCTCGTCACCATCCGCGCGCTGCACGGCGAGCCGCTGCCCGTGTACGGCAAGGGCGACAACATCCGCGACTGGCTCCACGTCGAGGACCACGCCGCCGCGCTGGTCACCGTCGTCGAGCAGGGCACGCCGGGCGAGACCTACAACATCGGCGGCAAGGCCGAACGCACCAACCTCGAAGTGGTCGAGACGCTGTGCGACCTCGTCGACGAACTCGCCGGGCCGCTCGCCGTCGGGCGAGTCGCGCCGCTCGCTGATCACGTTCGTCGCCGACCGGCCCGGCCACGACCACCGCTACGCCATCGACCAGACCAAGATCCAACGCGAGCTGGGCTGGGAACCGAAGCACACCTTCGACACGGGGCTGCGCGAGACCGTCCAGTGGTACCTCGACAACCAGGCGTGGTGGCAACCGCTGCGCGACAAGCAGGCCACCGAACGCCTCGGGCTGAAGAAGTAGGACCGCTCCGATGGAGATCATCCCCACCGCACTCGACGGCGTCGTCGAGATCCGCCCCGCCCGTCACGGCGACGAACGCGGCTGGTTCAGCGAGGTCTACAAACGCCACACGCTGCGCGACGCCGGCATCGACATCGAGTTCGTGCAGGACAACGAGTCGTTCTCCGCCCCGACCGGCACGCTGCGCGGCCTGCACTACCAACTGGCCCCGCATGCGCAGGACAAGCTGATCCGGGTGATCTCCGGGTCGATCCTCGACGTGGCCGTCGACATCCGCCGCGACTCGCCCACCTTCGGCCAGCACGTCGCCGTCACCCTCACCGCCGAGGCCGGCAACCAGTTGCTGGTGCCCGTCGGGTTCGCCCACGGGTTCTGCACGCTCGAGCCCGACGTGCGGGTCGCCTACAAGGTCAGCGGCATCTATGCGCCCGACTGCGAGCGGGCGATCCGCTGGGACGACCCCGACCTCGCGATCGACTGGCAGCTCCCCGCCGACGGCCCCACCCTGTCCGGCAAGGACGGCGTCGCCCCCTCCTCGCCGAGCAACCCGACCTGTTCTGACGCCCGCTCGCTCGGGCGTGCACTTCTCGCCGGATCTGGTCGCGACTGCCGCGACGGGATCCGTTCAGAAGTGCCGGACGTCCTCGTGGAACTGGTCGCGGCTGCCCCACGGGATCGAGCGAGTGGTACGGTTGCCTCATGAGTGGGACGCACACCGTTGTTGTGGGAGACCGAGGGCGCATCGTGGTGCCGGCGGAGGTGCGGGCTCGGGGCGCGCTGGCGGCGGGGACACCGCTCGTGCTCCTCGACACGCCCGGCGGCATCGTGCTGCTCACGCGCGAACAGTTGCGCGCCCGGGTGCGCGACGAATTGGCGGGCCTCGCCCTGGTCGACGCGCTCCTCGATGATCGACGTCGAGCTGCCCAGGTCGAGGATGCGTCGTGACGACGGTGCTCGATGCGTCCGCACTACTCGCCTTCCTCCAGGGCGAACCCGGCGCCGACGTCGTGGAGACGGCCCTGGCCGACGAGTCGGTCTGCGGTGCGGCGAACTGGTCTGAGATCGCCCAGAAGGTCCGAGCCGCCGACCGCGACTGGGAACTCGTCCGAGCACTCCTGGAGAGCTACGACCTCCGGGTCGAGCCGGTGACGATCGACGACGCCGAACTGGCCGCACGACGGTGGCGTCGCGGCGAGGGCCGCTCGCTTGCCGATCGCCTCTGCCAGGCGTTGGGCGACCGGCTCGACGCCGACGTGCTCACCGCCGACATCGAGTGGGGAACGGCTGGGCGCATTCGCCAGATCCGCTGAGCGACGGGGCCGATTCTCGACGCCGCGTCGGCACCGACGTGTCAGGCGACGGCGGCGGCGCCGGGCATGCCGCGGCGTTCGCCCTCGGCGGCACCCTGGGCGAGGAACCAGTCGTAGGTGCTGCGGATCCCGGCGTCGAGGTCGTACTTCGGCGACCAGCCGAGATCGTTCAGCTTCGAGACGTCGAGCACCTTGCGCGGCGTTCCGTCGGGCTTCGTGCGATCCCACACCAGCGTCGCCTCCGGATTGACGACATCACGGATCTTCTCGGCCAGATCACGGATCGGGAGATCGACGCCGGTGCCGACGTTGATGTGCGACGCGTCGGAGTAGTTCTCCATCAGGAACAAGCACGCATCGGCCAGATCGTCGACGTGCAGGAACTCGCGCATCGGCGAGCCCGTCCCCCACACGACGACCTCCGGGTTCTCCTGGCCGATCGAGTCGTGGAACTTGCGCAACAACGCCGGCAACACGTGACTCGAGTTCAGGTCGAAGTTGTCGCCCGGGCCGTACAGGTTCGTCGGCATCGCCGAGATGAAATCCGACCCGTACTGCTTCCGGTACGCCTGGCACAGCTTGATGCCGGCAATCTTCGCGATCGCGTACCACTCGTTCGTCGGCTCCAACGGACCCGTGAAGAGCTCGTCCTCGGTGATCGGCTGGGTCGCCTCACGCGGATAGATGCACGACGACCCCAGATACAGCAGCTTCGTCGTGTCGTACTCGTGCGCCGCGTGGACGACCGTGCCGTGGATCATCAAGTTGTCGTAGATGAACTCCGCCGGCCGCGTGCTGTTGGCCAGGATCCCACCGACGGTGCCCGCCACCAGGAACACGTACTCCGGCCGGTTCGCCTTGAACCAGTGCGACACCTCGGACTGATCACGCAGATCCAGCTCGTGACGGGTGGCGGTGAGGACGTTGGTGAAACCCTCCGCTTCGAGCTTGCGCAGCATGGCCGAGCCGACCAGGCCACGATGACCAGCCACGAACACTCGAGCATCACGATCGATCTGCATGGGTTTCCTTCCGTAGGCGGAGCGGGCGGATTCGTCCAAGGTGAGTATCGTCGCGCTCGGGGCCAGAGTTGAATCACAGACCTATCACCGGCGACGGTCGAAGGCAACGAGGCGCCACCGGCGATCTCCACACGAATGGCGCCGCATACCGGCGCCGGATGGCGACAGATCGCCAGCGGGGACGTCGGGGGATCTCAGATGCGGGTCGCTCAGTTGGCGACGCCGACGGTCTGGATCTCGTCGACGTCGTAGTCGAAACTCCACGACCGGGACAGCTCGTCCAACGAGCCCAACCGGCCATCCGAAGTCCGCCACGACACCTCGAACACCGCGGTCATCGACATCACATACGGATCTTCATCCGGCGACGACACCCGATACGTGTAGCCGCACGGACCCTGCTCGAGGCTCTCCCACTCCGGGCCCGTCTCGCCGATCGGCACACCGACACCGTCACACTCCACGACGTCGCCGTTGCCGAGGTCGACCCGCAGCCCCGACACCCGGGCGTCCACCTGCGCCCACACGCCGCCGAGCGCTGCCCGCGCGGTGATGACCCCCGGATCCTCGATCGCCAGCCACAACCCCAAGTTGACGATCCCACCGGCTTCGGCCGACGGGTTCACGTCCGGCGACGGCGCCGGCAACAGCGCCGCCACCCGAGCCGCCGCCGACGGCACGAGGTCGATCGCGTCGACCTGCGTCACCCAGTAGAACGAATCTTCGCGGCCCGGGCACTCGCGCACCCACCCCCGCTCGACGACGCCACCAGCAGACGACTCCACCTGCTCGCCGGCGCCGACCGATCCCGGATTCCCCTCGGGGATGAACTCCGGAAACTCCCCGTAGGTCGCCGGCCGGTCACGACACGCCGCCCGAATCCCGCCCGACGTCCTCACCGGACCGACCACCCCGACCCCCGACTCGCCCGACCCGGAGTTCGTCCCCGGACCGTTCACCCCCGCCGCAATCACCCCATCCCCCGCCTCGACCGTGAAGCTGGGGATCGGCTTCTGGAGCTGGCAGCGCATTCGCATCGGCGGACCTCGCCATCGGGCACTCTTGGTCCGGAGTCGGCACCTCGGGTGTCGGTCGGCTGCATGGCGCAGGTGCCGCCGGCGAGATGCGCTGACGACCAAGCGCACGGCGACCAGAACGCGAGCGACGCGCGAGTCTCATGGGACGCACTGCTCCGGCTCCGCCAGCTCCGCGATGAGTCTCGCCACTGCTCGACCTTCCACTGGCCATCGACCAACTCGAACCGAATGAGCATCCGCTCGACAACGTAACTTCGTCGGTCACGAGTGCATCGCCGACCCACCGGGCCCGCTCCGACTTCGACGAATCGTGTCGCGCGTCGACCTCGCAAGCGACGAGTTGAGCGAATCCGCTCACGATCGGGAATGAAGCTCGCTGGTTCGACGACCGACTGCAAGATGACGGCTCGGACGGGATTCGGTCGACGAGCGACCCAGCCCCGCTCGACGAAGCGGTCCAGTTGTTCGACGCGTGAACTCCAGGTTGGGGCCGGTGTAGAGGCGCTCGATCTCCGCCCGCAAGCTCGGGATTCGCAGGATCGCGGGCGGCGGCGAGGTAGGCGGCGTGGGCGTCGAGGTAGGCCTGCTCGACGGCGGCGAGGAGTGGCTTGGTCGTCGACCGTGGTCGTGGTCGCCTCGGTCGTCGTGGGTGCCTCCGACGTGGTCGGGGCGGGCGTGGTCGCAGGCTCGGTGGTCACCGTCGCTGGCGACGACGTGCTCGGGGACTCGCTGTTCGACGTGTCGGATCCGGAGCACGCAACGGCGAGCAGCATCAACCCGACCAGTGCGCACGCTCCCCAACGGCCCATCGCCGCATCGTAGGTGATGCGGCGACGGCGACGATCTGCGAACACGTCCACGACCACTCAGTGGGTCCCGACCGTCCCCAAAGGGAACCGATCCGCGACTGCGCCCCGAAACGACTCCGAGGCGAGGCGGTTCCGGCACCGAGCGCGGGGAGATCGCCAGGCCGGGCCAGACTCCAGCGCACACGGGCGATCTCCCGCCAAGGAGCACCGCAACCCGGCACGGAGGGCGGGGAGATCGCCAGGCGGGGCGGGTTGTCAGGGCCTGGGCGCGTCCGCGGACGCGTGGCGTTCCCACGCTTCGATCACGGCGTCGGCGGCTTCCTCGGCGGTCATCGCCGTGGTGTCGACGATCACCTCGGGGGCCTCCGGGGGCTCGTAGGGCGAGTCGATGCCGGTGAAGTTGGCCAGCTCACCGCGGCGGGCCTTCGCGTAGAGGCCCTTCGGGTCGCGCTCCTCGGCCACCGCGAGCGGCGTGTCGACGAACACCTCGATGAACTCGCCGTCCTCGACCGCGTCACGCGCCAGGCGGCGCTCGGCGCGGAACGGCGAGATGAACGACACCAACACGACGAGGCCGGCGTCGACCATCAGCGCGGCCACCTCGGCGATGCGACGGATGTTCTCGACCCGGTCGGCGTCGGTGAAGCCGAGGTCACGGTTCAGGCCGTGGCGGACGTTGTCGCCGTCGAGCAGATACGTCCGCACACCCTGGGCGTGGAGCTTCGACTCGACCACGTTCGCGATCGTCGACTTGCCCGACCCCGACAGGCCCGTGAACCACAGCACCGCCGGCGCATGGCTGTTCAGCCCGGCGCGAGCCGCCTTGTCGACCTTGACGTCCTGCCAGTGGATGTTGTGCGAGCGGCGCAGCGCGAAGTGCAGCAGGCCGGCGCCGACGGTGACGTTGGTGAGCTTGTCGATCACGATGAAGCCGCCGGTGTCGCGGTTCGTGTCGTACGGATCGAACGGGATCGGCCGATCGAGGCTGATGTTGCACACGCCGATCTCGTTCAACTCCAGCGTGGTCGCCGCGAGGTGATCGAGGTTGTTGATGTCGACCCGGTACTTCGGCTGCGCGATCGTGGCGCCCACGGTGCGGGCGCCGATCTTCACCAGGTAGGGCCGCCCCGGCAGCATGGGATCCTCGTGCATCCACACGATGTGCGCCTCGAACTGATCGGCCACCTCGGCCGGATCGTCGGCACCGCAGAACAGGTCGCCGCGGCTGGCGTCGATCTCGTCGGTGAGGGTGATCGTGACCGACTGACCGGCGATCGCCTCGTCGAGGTCGCCGTCCATCGTGACGATCCGATCGACCGTCGAGGTGGTGCCGGCCGGCAGCACCCGGATCGGGTCGCCCGGGCGGATCGACCCGCCGACGATGCGCCCCGAGAACCCGCGGAAGTCGAGGTTCGGGCGGTTCACCCACTGCACCGGCATCCGGAAGCTCTGCTCCGCGAGGTCGTCGTCGACCGGCACCGTCTCGAGGAACCCGAGCAGCGTCGGGCCGTGATACCACGGCGTGTTGCGCGCTGTGCTCGACGATGTTGTCGCCCTTCAGCGCCGACAGCGGGATGAACGTGATGTCCTCCAGCCCGATCCGGGCAGCGAAGTCTCGGTACTCCTCCTCGATCGCCGAGAACACCTCGTGGGAGTAGTCCATCAGGTCCATCTTGTTGATGGCGACGACCACCCGCTTGATGCCCAGCAGCGACACCAGATAGCTGTGGCGACGGGTCTGGGTGAGCACGCCCTTGCGGGCATCGACCAGGATGATCGCCACGTCGGCGGTCGACGCACCCGTCACCATGTTGCGGGTGTACTGCTCGTGGCCCGGCGTGTCGGCCACGATGAACTTGCGGTGCTCGGTGGCGAAGAAGCGGTAGGCGACGTCGATCGTGATGCCCTGCTCGCGCTCGGCCGACAGCCCGTCGAGCAGCAGTGCGAAGTCGAGGTCGCCGCCCTGCGTGCCGACCTTCGCCGAGTCGATCTCGAGCGCGGCGAGGTGGTCCTCGAACACGAGGTGCGTCTCGTACAGCAGGCGCCCGATCAGGGTGCTCTTGCCGTCGTCGACGCTGCCGCACGTGATGAAGCGCAGCAGGCTCTTGTACTGGTGCGACGTGAGGTAGGCGTCGATGTCGTTGGCGATCAGCTCCTGCGTCGGCGGTCGCGCCCATTCCTGCGTTCGACATCAGAAGTGCCCTTCCTGCTTCTTCTTCTCCAACGAGCTGATGCCGTCGTGGTCGGCCACGCGGCCCTGACGCTCCGACGTGGTCGCCAGCAGCATCTCCTGGATGATGCCGGGCAGCGTGTCGGCGGTCGACTCGATCGCACCGGTCAGCGGATAGCAGCCGAGCGTGCGGAACCGCACCGTGCGCATCTCGGGCACCTCACCCGGCGCCAGCGGCATGCGGTCGTCGTCGACCACGATCAGCGTGCCGTCACGCTCGACCACCGGGCGCGGCTTGGCGAAGTACAGCTCGACCAGCGGGATGTTCTCGAGGTGGATGTACTGCCACACGTCGAGTTCGGTCCAGTTCGAGATCGGGAACACGCGCACCGTCTCGCCCTTGCTGCGCCGACCGTTGTAGAGCTGCCACAGCTCGGGACGCTGGCGCTTGGGATCCCACTGGTGCTGCGGGCTGCGGATCGAGAACACCCGCTCCTTGGCCCGCGACTTCTCCTCGTCGCGGCGGGCGCCACCGAACATGACGTCGAACTTGCGCTCGTCGACGATCTGCTTGAGACCCTCGGTCTTCCACATGTCGGTGTGCACCGCGGAGCCGTGATCGATCGGGTTGATGTTCTTCTCGATGCACTCGGGGTTGTGGTGCACGATCAGCTCCAGGCCGTGCTCGCGTGCCTGCGCATCGCGGAACGTGTACATGTCCTGGAACTTCCACAACGTGTCGACGTGCACCAGCGGCATCGGCGGCGTCGACGGGTAGAACGCCTTGACCGCCAGTCGCAGCAGCACCGATGAGTCCTTGCCCATCGAGTACAGCAACGCCGGCCGCTCGGCCTCCGACACCGCCTCGCGCATGATCTGGATCGCCTCGGCCTCCAGTCGCTGGAGGTGCGTGAGGCGCCCCGCGCTCAGTTTCGGTTCCGAGTTCGTCGCGGTGTCGGTCATGCAGATCCCATCCCGTTGATTGTCTACCAACTCGGTGGAGAATACCCGCAATACCGTCTGGTTCCGGTCAAGAACGGAGCGCCGACGCCCGGCGTCAGACCAGGACGGCCTGGACGGCGTCGATCACCTGGTCGTGGAAGCGGCCATCGGTGGCGACGATGCCGCTGTTGATCTCGAGCTTGGCGCCGTGGGAGAAGTCGAGCGGTGCGCCGGTGACGTCGGTGACCACTCCCCCGGCCTGCTCGACCACGAACTTGCCGGCCGCGTGATCCCAGATCTTCTCGCGGTAGTCGGCACGCGTCGGCAGGCGCAGATAGATCGACGCGTCGCCGCGGGCGACCGCCGCGTACTTGCACTGGCTGTCGATGCGGTACGGCTCGGCGGTGATGCCGAGACGGGCGGCGATCTGCGCCGAGTGGTCCTGGTTGGAGTGACCGGACTCGACCGACTCGCAGAACCGCGCATCAGCGAGCGTGGCGGGCGCGGCGACGGTGACCGGCTGCGGGTCGGCGGCGGCACCGAACCAGGCCTGCGCGACACCGGCGGTGGCGGCGAAGATCGCGCCGGTCGAGCCATCGGGGTTCGGCAGGTTCGGGCAGCCGAGCACGCCGAGGATCACCTCGCCGTGCTCGATGAGCCCGAGCGCGATCGCGTACTGGTCGCCGCGCAGGAAGCCCTTGGTGCCGTCGATCGGGTCGAGCGTCCAGTAGCGATCCGACGCGCCAGCGGACGCGCGCCGACCGAGATCCAGTCGAGCACGGTGCTCGACGCGACGGCGTCGCCGCGTTGGGTTTGCACGAGGCCGGTGACGGCGTCGAGCAGGTCGGCGGCGTCGGGTGATCGCAGGTCGTTCGAGTCCTCCTCGCCGATCATGCCGATCGCACCGAGACGGTCGGTGAGCTCCGCGCACACCACCGCCTGGGCGGCGAAGTCGGCGATGGTGACCGGGCTGGCGTCGCCCTTGGTGAGGGTGTGGCCCGCCAGCAGCCGGCCCTGCGCGCCACGGCACAGCTCCGACGCAGCGCGCACGGCGGCGAGCGCCGCGGTGAGTTCGGCGGTGAGTTCGGCGGTACGGGAGTCAGCGTCGGGTGCCATGGCGTTCCTCGGTGCTGCGGCGGTACTCGGCGGCGAGGTCGGCGACCTCGGGGGGCAGGTCGCCGGAGATCAGGTCGGCGAGGGTGACGGTCTCGAGCACCCGGCGCAGGCTGCCGCGGATCGCCATCCACACCTCGGGCAGCGCCTCGGCGGCGCCGGCGTAGCGGAGGTCGCGGAGGCTCTCGTCGTGGACGTCGGCGAGCGGGCCGTCGACGGCGCGGAAGATGTCGGCGAGCGAGATCTCCTCGGGCGGCCGCGAGAGGGTGAAGCCGCCGTCGGGGCCGCGCTTGGAGCGCACGAGTTCGCCTCGCTTGAGGTCGCGGAAGATGTCGAGCAGGAACTTCAGCGAGATGCCCTGGCGGGTCGCGATCGCCTCGGCCTTCGCGTTCGATCCCTCGGCGGCGGCGAGTTCGGCCATCGCCCGAACGGCGTTGTCGACCCGCTCCGAGATCCTCACCGGCACGACCCTACCCGTGGCCCGCTCCGCACCGCCGTGACCCGACTGGCGATCTCCCCCGAGTTGGCGCCGGTGTCCGGCACGGAACGGCGGGAGATCGCCAGTGTGCGGCGGTGTCGTGGCTACGTGAGGAAGTACCCGGACACGTCGGCCAACAGGTGCGCGGTGCCGTACACGTAGAAGCACACCGTCCCGGACGCGCTGAGCGGCGCGATCACCGAGTTCGGAATCGTCTGGCCCGTCGTGAAGTTCAAGTTCGACGCATCCGGCCGACCCCCACACGGATACACCGTCACGAACCCGCTCACCGATCGTCGGGTTCTCACCGGCGACCACCGTCACGTTCAGCGCCACCGCACCGATCCCGCCAGCGGGCAATCCGCCACGGCCGAACACCGACAACGCCAACGCAGCGCCCGTGCCGGCCGCGTTGGCCTCTCGGTCGCCGACGATCGTCAGTTGGCGCCGTTGACGAGATCGGCGTCGAGGCCGCACTCATCGACGAGGAACGCAGCGATGTCGTCGCCCGCGGCGCGGTACGCATCGAACTGCTCCTGGTCGAGAATCACGCCCGACTGAACGCCGTCCTCGCCGCTCAACACGAGGCGGAACGTCTCGGCGATCGCAGCGGGAGGCTCCAGGACCGCCATCGCCTCCGACGCTGCCTCGAACTCCGGCGAGGTCTCCTCGTCGCCCAGCTCGACGACGGTCTGCAGCGATCGCTCGGCAGCGGCGCAGAACTCGGCGACGACGTCGTCGTCGTCGGGCGCCGATTCATCTGCGTCCGATGAGCATGCGGCGATGCCGACGGCAGCAGCAACCGTCATCGTCACGACTCTTAGGAGCCACACATTCGCACGTTGTTCGGTCATGCCCGACACGTTGGCAGATCGTGAACTCACCAACCGTAGACGCAGGCGGTGAGGCTGCGGACGGTGCCGCCGCGAAGCGCCATGTTGTAGCCGCTGGTGAGGGTATGTGTGTTCGTCGGGCTGAGGCTGCGGGGCGTGGCCTCGAAGTCGGTGTCACCGTTGGGCGAGGGCGACCACCCGAGATGGCTGACGGTCCGACCGGCGCCCGTGATTCGTTCGCGGGCGGCGGTCAGGTCGAGCGCGATCGACCAGCCGTAGAAGAACGGCGACGTCGCGGTGCCGGTGACGGTGACGACCACGCACGCCTGCGTATCGGTCCAGGTGCCCTGGGTCTGGGTGACCGTGTACCAACTCGGGTCGGCCGGCGGCGGCACCGGGGCGTTGTAGTTGCAGACGTCGAGGATGGCGGTGCGGGTGTTGTCGATCGGGGTGCTGTTCTGGCGCGGGTCGAAGCCGCCGCCGTTCGACTTGCCGGTCACCAGCACGCCGGCCGGATTCTCGACGACGACGTTGCCGGTGCCCTGGACGTTGAACTGGTTCGTGGGCATGCCATACCAGGGAGCGACGGCGAGGTTGACCCGCACCGCCCACGGTTTGGCCTCCGACGATGCGCCGGTGATGCGCACCTCCGCGCACGGCTGACGTACGGAGTTCGTCTTCCACACGATCTCGCTGATCACCGTGTCGGCGTTGGCTGCGCTGATGCCGCCCTCCGACACGCTCGGCGGCGGCGGTGCGGTCGTCGTGGTCGTTGGCGGGGTCGTGGTCGTGGTCGTCGTCGGCGGGCTGGTGGTGGTGGTCGTCGGCGGGCTGGTGGTCGTCGGCGGCGATGGCGCGCAGGTCGTGGTCGGCGTTCCGGCGGTGCCGCCGTAGGTGTTCGTCCAGCCGTCGAGGGGGATCGCCTTGACGCCGTTGGCGCCGACGGGAACCTCGTAGAACTGTGTCTCGCCGGCCGCGATCGAGTGCGGGCCCGACAGCACCGTCGCGCCGACCTGCAGGTTGAACGACAGCGGGCCGATCACCGACTCGTTGCGCACCCGCAGCGTGTAGATGGTGTCGCTGCGACAGATCGAGGTGACCCGCACGAACGCGGTCGGCTTCAGCGTCGTGGTCGTTGTCGGCGGCAGCGTTGTCGTCGAGGTGGTGCTGGTCGTGGTGGTCGGCGACGTGGTCGGGGGCACAGTCGTCGTGGTGGACGTCGTGGTGGACGTCGTGGCGGTCGTCGTGGTCGTCGTCGTCGTGGTGGTGGTCGTGGCTGCGCTGGCCTGGATGGCGAACCCGACGGAGTCGGTCCACGACGCGCTGGTCACCTGGATACCGCCAGCGGTCACCAGCAGCCCGGCCATCACGGCGAGCGTGGCGACGGTGCGCACTCGGGTCCTCACGACGCCTCCACCCGCACCCGATGCACGACGACACCGATCGCGATCATGGCGATCAATACGATCGTGGCGAGCCAGACGAGCTGCGAGCGATCGAACGTCGGCGTCGACGACGACTCAGCGAGCAGGATCCGGCCGGCCACCTGGCCCTCCGCGCCGGGCGATGCGATCGCGTCGAGCAGCGCCGTGACCTGCATGCGGTACGCGCCGGGGGTGACGATGTCGTCGACGACGAGTGGCCGACACTCGGCGCCCTGACAGAGCTCGAACGTGAAGTCGATGTCGCGGGCGAAGCCCGTGGCGACGGCGACTCCTGCCTCACGCACGCGTGACGGCACGGGCACGTCGACGACGGTGGTCTGGACCTGTTCGACGCCGGGCACGAACGCGGCGAAGTCGAGCGACACCTCTGTCGACTCGGGGGCCGTGTCCAGTCCCGGCAGGGCGAACACGATCATCACGAGCGCGGCGACCAGCGCCGCGGACAGCACCAGTGTGCTGACAGTGCGGGCGCGCTCGGTCACCGCGCCCCTAGCCACTCATGACGAGCTCGCGCTCGTCGGTGGGTTGTTCGAGACGCTGCGTTTCGCGGACGATCGCCGGGAGATCGTCGACGTCGATGCCGAGGGACGCGAGCGCCGCATCGAGGTCGTTCACGTCGATGCCGACCGACGCGAGCATGGCGTCGAGGTCGGCGACCGGGTCGACGTCGGGTTCGTCGGGGTCGATCCGGCGGACGACGACCCGCTTGGGTTCGTCGAGCAGCGAGATGCCGAGCAGCGCGACGAGCGACAGCAGGACAGGCAACGCGACAGCCGGCTCCATCATCTTCGAGACGACCTTGCCGCCGCCCGGGATCTGGACGGCGGGGGTGAGGACCGAGTCGCCGACGGTGTACACCTCGAGGTCGGGTTCGTCGTTGGCGTCGCCCTTCATCATGATCTCCCAGGTGCCGTCGGGGTTCGGGGAGACCTCGATCACGCGATGGGTCACGAGCTTGTCGGTCATCTCACTCGGGAGGGTGACGACGTCGCCGACCTCGACGTCGGCGGTGGCGAGGTTTCGGGAGATCAGCAGGTCGCCGGTGCCGATGCCCGGCTCCATCGACCCGGAGATCACGATCAGCGGGTGCAACACACCGAACTGGCCGGCCACCCAGACGCCACCGGCGATCACGCCGAGCACGGCGCCGAGCCAGAGGGCGACGTTGCCGAGGAATCTGATGATGCGCATGGCGGCCTCGCAGGATTGATGGCGGGGGTGTTCGGTGGTCGATGGCGGTGAACGAGCCGAGCCCGGGTGGAGCCGTCCGAGTCAGACGGCCCCACCGGGACTCAGTTCGAGGAGGTGGTGTTCGGAATCAGGGGCCAGCGACGGCCGCGATCGACGAGTCGCCGACGATCTGGACGGCGACCGAGCCGGTCGTCTCCTCGGCGAAGTTGTCGTTGCCGGTCAGCGTGATGACAATCCGGGCCTGCGCGCCGGGCGCGAGCGTCGTCGCCGTGTAGTCGCCCATGGTCACCTCGACGTTGCCGGCCGGATCGGTCGCCGCGTCAGCGAGACCGCCGGTCACGGTGACGACCGGGAGGTCGTTGAGATAGATCGGGATGTCGCCGCCGTTGCGGACCCGGAACTCGTAGCTGTCGCCGATGCCCGGGGCGATCTCGTTGAACGCCGTGCCTGGCAACACGATCCCTTCGGCCTGCGTGTCGGCGTTCTGCCACCCACTGCCGGTCCAACCCTGCAGTTCGAAGTCGGCCGCGTCGGTGCTGCCGCCGAACCAGACGTTGTCGGACCAGGCGGCCGAGGTGAGGGCTGCCCCCACGCCGAGGACGGCGACGCCGGCCAGGGCGAACTTGGTCACCTTGCGGCGACGGTCGGAGGTTTCGTGCTGAATGACTGTGGTTTCCATGACGATCCTTTCGTGATGCCGGCAGGCCTTGCGCCCGCCATCCGCCCGCCGTTCGTCCCGGCGTCTGCCAATCCATCGGGCGCCGCTGTGACCTACTTGAGAAGTTCGACCACTGTCCGTGACCGCGACACATCTCGATCCCAGCGCACGACCCAGCGCGATGAGCGAACGGTGGCGCCGGCGGCCCCCTCGCTCATCGCGCCCGCGGACCACCCCGACCGATGAGCGAACGGTGGCGCCGGCGGCCCCCTGCTCATCGTGTTCACGCACGTCCCGGCCCGATGAGCGAACGGTGGCGTCGGCGGCCCCGTCGCTCATCGCGGAGTGATCTCGGGGCGTCCGAGATCGCGTCAAGATGTCGTCAGGGACCCTCACGTGGAGGGGTGATGCGGCCGAAGACGAGCCGACGATGTCCGTCACCACGACCACCGATGGCACCTGATGCGCCTGCACCGGACGATGCTCGCTGCGCTCGTCACGGTCGGAACCGTCGCGGCCGCGATCACGCTCGCCAGCGCGCCCGACGACTCGCCCGGCTGACGTCGAGCCTCCCGCCGAACTCGCCGCAGCACCCGCGATCGACACCACGTCCACGACGATCGTCGAAACGGTCCTCGCTCCGTCGACGCCGACCGAGACCGACGGCAGCGACCCGACCGCCACGACGACCACGGCAACCGCGTCGCCCCCGAACGTCCCAGCGAGCACCGCGTCACCGGCGGTCGCCGCACCGGTCACGGCGCCGCCACCGACCGCACCTGCACCGTCCGCACCTGCACCGTCCGAGGCCGTGCCCGACGGGGCGGAACCGCTGCCCGTCGACGTGGCGCCGCCCGGCGCCGAGGCACGCGTCGCAACGGGAGTCGAGGCCGCCGCGTGGTTCGACCAGGCTGCGCCGGAGGTGCGCGAGGAGATCGCTGCGAACGTCGACGTCAGCGCCGACGAGCTCGCCGGGAACCTCCTCGAGGACCCTCCGCCTTCCTGTCCGCCGACGGCATGGTCGGCTACATCGAACCTGCCGAGATCGGCGACGACGATCCACACGCCCACGGCGAGACACACGACGACGCCGGTTCGCTGCTCGCTGCAGAGGTGTCGCCAGCGGACGCATTCCGACTGCACTCGCTGCCCACGTCGACCAAGTTGATCTACCTCGACTTCGACGGCCACGTGATGGAGAACGAGTGGTGGAACACCAGCTAGTCGATCGGCACGACGGTCAATCAGCCGTACGACATCGACGGCAACCCCTCGACGTTCTCCGACGCCGAACGAACCCGCATCATCGAGATCTGGCGACGAGTCGCCGACGACTACGCCCCGTTCGACGTGAACGTCACCACCGAAGACCCGGGCGTCGACGGTCTGCGTCGCAGTTCCACCGATGATTCGACGTTCGGAACCCGCACGGTGATCACGTCGTCGGACTGGTTCCGCACCGCGACCGGGCGCCGCATCGGTGGCATCGCGCTGCTCAACGTCTTCACCTCGAACACCGACCATGCCAGCTTCGTCTTCGCCGGCAACCTGGACAACGGCAACGCCAAGTCGGTCGCCGAGGCTGCCTCGCACGAAGCCGGGCACACGTTCTCGCTTCGACACGACGGCACGGCGACCGCCGACTACTACGGCGGCCACGGCAACTGGGGTCCGATCATGGGCACGCCGTACAGCCGATCGGTCAGCCACTGGTCCGACGGGCAGTACCCGGGCCCCGACAACGACGAGGACGACGTCGAGGAGATCGGACGGCGCGGCGGCGTGCGGGCGGACGACCACGGCAACGATGCCGTCGAACCGGTCCGCCTCCTCGACACCCGCCGCAGCGTGCCGTTCAGCGCCGACGAGGTCCGCTCGTTCAGCTCGCTCGGCACGCAGCTGTCGCCGCTCACGCCGCGATCGGCGTCGGTCAACGTGACCGCGCTCGACCAACCCGCACGTGGATTCGTGTCGACGTTCGACTGCGTGACCCTGCGCGACACCTCCACCCTCAACCCGGGACCGGGATCGGTGAGCGCCAACGGGGCGATCGTCCCTCTCGTCGGCGGCGACCGCAGCTGCCTCATGTCATCGAGCGGCGGCAACCTGATCGTCGACCTCACCGGCTGGTGGGTGCCGTAACCCATCGTGGGTGCAACACCAGCTCAGGGCTGGTTTTCGAACGCTGTGACACCCCCTCTCTAGGGTGGTGCCTACCGACTCCCCCTTCCATTCTGTTCGATTCGATGGGAGGCCAACATGATGACTCCGGGCGATGTCCTCCAGGGTTTCGCGCTGCTGATCGACCTCGAGGCCGAGGTCGACGCGCTGAACCGTGCCGATCTCGACACCATTGTGGCGATGTCGGCGCGGGTGCGTGGCTGGCACGATTCGTTCGACCTGCGGTGCGCCCGACGGGCCCGCGAACTGCAGCGGGAAGGCAGGTCGGCGGGCGCCGACGCCATGTTCGGCCGGGTCGGCAAGCGGTCGTCGAGGGAAGGCGCAGCCATCAACCATCGCGCCGAGGTCGGCGAGCAGTTGCCGGGCTTCGGCGAGGGCCTGACTCGCGGCGACGTGTCTGCGGGACACCTCGATGCGATCGCAGCAGTGCGCCGACGTCTCGACGACGACACCCGCGCCCGCTTCGACGAACACGCCGACGAACTGCTCCGGTTCGCGGCGCACGAACGCGTCGACGTGTTCGCCCGCCGATGCCGCGAGCTCGCTGCTCGGCTCACACCGCCGGCCTCCGACGCCGACGAACTCGACGCCCAGCGCGCCCGATCCAACGTGAAGCGATGGGTCGACAAGGTCAGCGGGATGCACCACACCCACCTCGAACTCGACCCGCTGCGCGACTCGACCGTGTGGAACGCCGTCCACGCTGCGCTCGCCCGCCGCCGACGGCGCGACGGCAACGCCGGCACTCCGTGGCAGCAGATGCAGGTCGATGCGTTCGTCGAGGCCGTCCAGGGCGGCGTCATCGACGACCCCGCCGACACGCCGGCGGAGCCGGCGAGCGCTGCGCCTCAGCCGTCAGGCGCAGCCGGGCCGCCGCCGGCAGCGCCCGATGCGTCCCGATCGAGATCCGGTTCGAGTGACGAGGCCGCTTGTCGCCGCATCGAGCTCCGGATCCCCGAGGTCACGGTCCACATCGACCTGCGGACGCTGGTCGGCGGCATGCACGCCAACGGCATCTGCGAAACCGAGGACGGCGTGCCACTCCCGGTCTCCACGGTGCGACGGTTGTGCTGCGATGCCGAGATCATCCCCGCAGTGCTCGGCACCAACGGCGAGCTGCTCGAACTCGGGCGGAGCGCACGCACCGTGAACCGCGCGCAGCGTCGGGCGCTGCGAGCAATGCACCGCACCTGCGGGCACCACGACTGCACGGTTCCGTTCTCGGCGTGCCGCATCCACCACGTGCGCTTCTGGGTCCGCGATCGCGGCCCCACCGACATCGACAACCTGCTCCCGCTGTGCGAGCGGCACCACCACCTCGTCCACGAGGGCCGATGGACCGTCACGATGACGCCCGAGCGTGTCGCCACCTGGATCCGACCCGACGGCACCATCGACCATCGGGGTTCCACCATCGATCGACGACCGACCACGCGCGGCGCACCAGCCTCGGAGCCGCACCCGACCAGCCCGGCAGGCACCGGCAGACCTCGCGGCACCGACGGACCGGTCGACGATCACCGCCCCAGCGATCGGCCGATGCTGGCGTGACGCTGCGGACGCGGTCCCACATCCCGGTCCTCCACGTCGGCCTCACATCTCGGTCCCAGACGTCGGTTCCGCACGCCGTTCGTCCTTGCACGTTCCCAGTTGGGGGCGTCGGCGCCCACTGCCTGTGGAGACATCCACGGACAGAACGGGGTACGACATGCACACCACACCACCGAGGCCCACCGGGGCAGGCCGCACGCCGGGCCGGGTCGACGTCGTCACGATCGCGATCGCGTTGGCGGTTGTCTCGCTCCTGGTGATCGCCGGCAACGGACGGGCACCCGCGACGGATGCCGCTCCCCCACCGGCGGGCGGGTTCTCCCACGGCGCGGCCGGGTCGGGTCGCAACGGGTTCGGCGGGTCGATCGCCCCGTCGCCGACGATGCGGTCGTGGCCCGGCACCGGCTCCGGCGCCAACGGCGGCCCGTTCGCCTTCATCGGTGCCCACTACGGGCCGATGTGGCAGGTGCCCGCATCGGCCAACAACTCCCTCGGCGTCGGCTACTGCGTGATGGAGGACGTCGCCGGGCAGGGTGCCGTGTCGCTGCAGCCCGACCCCGCCGTGTGGGACGCCGGCGAAATGGCCCGCGCCGGCGCGCTGATGTCGACGTTCGGCGGCGACCGAGTCGTGCCGTACGGCATCAACGCATCAGGGCCGTACGACGTCGCCTCGGGCGAATGGCAGCAACCGTCACTGCTCGGCGGTGGCGAGTACACCCGCCGGCGGCAGGTGGCAGTGAACTTCGGCGTCAAGATGTTCGTCGAGGACGTCAGCCCGACGGGAGCGGTCGCCGGACTCAAGCTCGCTCGCGACACCGGCGTGGTCAACGGCTCCGGCGGCGAGTTCTCCGCACTGCGCAACGGCTACGTGATCGCCCAGTACATGGCGGGGATCGCCGACGCCCAACACGCCGTCGGCGGCGTGCGACTCCAGATGGTGTGGGCCACCCCCGACGGCAACGCACCGGCCGGGCCCGGGACCCACACGGTCGAGGTCCGAGCCTCCGACGCCACCGGCAAGCCCGTCGGTCACGTGCCCGTCGTCGTGCTCTCCGACATCGGCATCGACGGCGCTCGAACCGTCGGCGCGGTCGCCGGCGTCAACCGGGCGGGCGACACCGCCGACGACGCCGCACGCTGGAACGCGGCCGCGGCGCTCGGATGGCCCACGATGGACATGGCCGGAGCGCTCATCGCCGACGCCCGCTTCGGCCTGGCCAGCAACCCGAACGGCGCCGACGTCACCGATGCCGCCGGCACCGCCCGGTTCGACGTCACGATCACCTCACCGACCTGGGAGTTGGCGTTCCACACGCAAGCTCCGACGGCCGACGTGTCGCTCTACGCGGGCACCGGCGTCCAAGGCCAGATCACCTGGAGCGGCCCGCCGCAGTCCGCCTCCACGCACGTCGCCGTCACGCCTCCACCGCCACCGCCTCCACCACCGCCGCCACCGCCACCGCCACCACCGCCACCGCCACCGCCACCGCCACCGCCACCTCCGGTCGTGGAGGAGGTCGGCGAACTCACCGTGCGCAAGGTGCTCGATGCCGACGACGTGCAGGGCGGGCGCGACATGTCCGGCTTCGAGTTCGAGGTCCGCCGCAGCGGCGGCGACGTGCTGGCCCGGTTGACCACCGGCACCAACGGCCGCACCCCGGTCGTCGAGGCGCCCGCTGACACGTACACGATCGTCGAGGTCGGTCGCCCGGCGTGGGCGGCGGGCCTGATCGACGGCGGCCCGGTCACGGTCGAATTCGTCCCCGACGACGACACGTACGAGGTCGCCTACACCAACGTCGTGCCCGACGCGGCGATCAGCACCGAAGCCCACGACGCGGCCGACGGCGATCGAGTCGTCGACCTCGTCGCCGGCGACGCAACGATCATCGACGCCATCACCTACACCTCGCTCGTGCCCGGCACCGAGTACCTCGCCACCGGCGAACTGATGGTGCGCTCGACGACACCCGCCGACCCGGCCGACCCGAGAATGATCCCGACCGGCATCGTCGGGTCGACCACGTTCACGCCGGTCCTCGCCGACGGCACCGTCGACGTCGCCTTCGACGTCCCCGCCGACTCGCCGCTGCTCGGCCACGTCGTGGTCGTGTACCAGCAGCTCACCGTCGCCGCATCCGGACGCGTCGTCGCCGTCCACACCGATCCCGACGCCGTCGAACAGACGATCCGATTCGCCGACATCGCCCCCACCACACCACCGACCACGATCGCCGTTGTCACGCCCAGCGTCCCGACGACGGCAGAACCCGTGCCCACCACGACCACGCCGACCACGACCACGACCGACCACCACGACCACCGACCACCGCCCACCACACCGCCCACCACACCGCCCACCAGCCCGCCGCCGACGACCCCTCCGAGCCTGCCACGCACGGGCAACACCTCCGTCGGGCCCACCGCGCTCGGCGCAGCGGCGCTACTGGTGTTCGGTGTCGGCCTGCTGATCGCCGCTCGCCGACGACGGCCACCGTCGCCACGAACGATCTGATCGCGACCCGGCGAATCGTCAAGGAATCGTCAGACCTCCGACACCCGTACCGGAGCCCCACTAGCGTGAGCCGAGCGATGAAGGCGGAGCGGGCGGCGGCTCGACGGGCAGCGCGGGCCCACGATCACACGGCGGTGGCGGGATGAACCTGGCACCGCCGTCCACGGTCGACGGCACCGCATGGTCACCGGCGCGAGTGCGGCGGCTCGTCATCGTCGTCTCCGTACTGGCCGGACTGCTCGCCACCATCGACGGACCACAACCCACCGGCGGCCCCCTCGTCGACACCGTGCTCGTCGCGGTCCTCGTCGGCGGCGTCACGTGGCTCGGCGCCGCCGCGCTGCGCTGGGACGCAGCCGTGGTCACCCTCATCGCCGGGCTCACCTCGTTGTCGATCGTCGGCACCCTCGTCGGCGTCGTCGCATCCGTCGTCGGATTCGTGATCCCGGTGCTGCCCGGGCGGCGCGGCGTCGTCAACGCGGCGCTCATCGGCATCGCCATGAACATCGCTGCGCGCAGTCAGCTCGACGTCATCCTCGGCGCATCCACGCTGGTCGCCGTGATCCTCGGCGGCTACGTGGCTGCTGTCGGCTTCGCACGTCGCACCAACCGCAGCCGTCGACTGATCGCCGTCACCGCCGTCGCAGTGGGTGCAACGATGTTCGTCGCCACGGTGGCCCTCGGCGTCTTCGGCTACCTCGCCGCCGACGACCTGCGCGCCGGCAACACCCAGACCGAAGCCGGCCTGCGTGCACTCGGCGACGGCGACATCGACGGCGCCCGCACCTCGTTCGACGAAGCGGCGGCATCGTTCGACGCTGCCGAGTCGCGGCTCGGCAACCCGCTCGTCGCCGCGGCCCGCTTCGTGCCCGGCCTCGCGCAACACCATCGCACCGCCACCGAACTCGGCAGCGAGGCCGCCGAGGCCGCACGCTTCCTCAGCGGGGAACTCGACGCCATCGACCTCGACGCCCTCAGCGTCACCGACGGCCGCATCGACATCGACCAGGTGCGGGCGATCCAGACGCCGCTGCTCGCCATCCAACTGCGTATCCAGTCGTTGCAGCAGACCGTCGCCGATCTCGACAGCCCCTGGCTGGTCCCGCCCGTCGCCGACCGGGTCGACGAACTCGCCGACGAGCTCGCTGCCCAGTTCCAACGCAGCAACGATGCCCTCAGCGTCGCCAGTGCGGCACCGGCGCTGCTCGGCGGCGACGAACCGCGCACCTACTTCATCGGCTTCACCACGCCGGCCGAAGCGCGCGGCAGCGGCGGGTTCATGGGCAACTGGGCCGAGATGACGGTCACCAACGGCCAGATCGAGATGACGAAGTTCGGGCGCGCCGACGACCTGAACGAGGCCGGCGACCCCACCGTGCGTCGGTTCAGCACCGGCGAGGAGGCGGGCCTCGACGAGTGGCTCGTCAGCTACGGACCGTTCAACCTCAACTCCGGTCCCGACGGCACCACCGGGAGCGAGCCGTGGAAGAACATCAACATGTCGCCGGACATCGCCACGACCGGCCGGGCGATCGCCGACCTCTACCCGCAGAGCGGCGGCGGTCAGCTCGACGGCGTGTTCATCATGGACGTGTACACGCTCGCACGGTTCCTGAACTTCACCGGACCGGTCCCGCTGCCGGACAGCGACCAGGTGCTGACTGCGGACACGGCGGCGGAGTTCCTCCTCAACGAGCAGTACGACGTCACGAAGGTCGACGCCCGTGTCGATGTGCTGGAAGGTTTCTCGCGTTCCGTGATCGACACACTGCTCGCCGGGACGCTGCCTCCGCCGACCACCCTGCTGGACGAACTCGGCCCAATGGTCGACCAGGGTCGTTTCACCGCCTGGATGGCTCGACCCGATGAGCAGGCGGTCATCGAGCAGATCGGCATGGCCGGCACCCTCCCCGAACCGGGAACCGGCGACGGCCTCGCGATCGTGTTCAACAACGCCGTCGGCAACAAGATCGACTACTTCCTCGAGGCGGACGCCACCTACGACGTCACGGCCGACGCTCGAACGAGCATGGCCACCGGCCGCCTCGAGCTGACCCTGACCAACGCTGCACCGCTCGACGGCGAGCCGGGGTACGTGATCGGCAACCCGATCGGACTTCCGGTCGGCGCCAACCGGACGAGGGTGTCGTTCTTCACCCGCCTCCCCGTCACCCGGGCACTGCTCGACGGCAACGTTGCCGTCACCGAACCCGGAACCGAGGCCGACTACTTCGTCACGACGGTCACGGTCGTGCTGGCGGCCGGAGACACCGCCACCATCTCACTCGAGTTGGACGGCCGGATGGACGTCGCCGACGGCTACACGCTGGTCACCCGGACACCGCCGACCGTCGCGCCGACATCGCTCGACATCGACGCCACCTGGATCGACGTCGATGGGGCACGACAACGCGCCACTGACGCTCGCAGCGGACCAGGCGCAGCATCCCTGCAACTCGGCGCCGCGTCCAGCGCCGGCTGACCCAGCGTTCGGCCCGACACCCTGCTGCCGCCGGATGCATCGAACGTCGTGACCACTTTCCGTGGCATTCCTGCGGCTCGGTCGTTGGGTGGCGGACCAAACGCCCTCCGTGAGAAGCGGACCAGTGGACAGATGATTCCTTGAAGCTCAATGAAATCAAGGCTTTTCTCTGATTCGCCCTTGCAGTTCGCCCATCGACTCCGCTATCGTCGCCACCACTGAGCGTGGTCGAACCCCTGACACGCCCACGGCGGAGAACACCACAAAGGCGGACACATGACCTCATCTGCGATACGACCACCCATGAACGGACAGCGCCGACTCCGGCGTCGTCTCCAGATCGGGATGATGGTGGCACTGACCGCGGCAACGATCAGCCCAGCGGTCATGCACGCCCAGACGGATCCCACGACATCGGTCGACGAAGGTGGCAACTACGTCACCACGACCCTGCCCGAGGAGTCCCTGGACGTGTCCGGGTTCTCGCCCGAATGCATCCGTGACGCCCCGTTCATCCGCTACACGATCGTGCCGCAGGGCTTCACGCCGGTGTCCACCCAGGCGACACTCACCATCAAGGATCGCAACGGCAACGTCGTGCAGACCCAGACGGTCAACAGCTTCTCCGGTTCGATCATCTGGCCCGGCGCGTCCGTCGACGCTGCCGGAAACGCAACCGACTGGCCGGGGTGGCAGCTCGCCGACGATGGCGTCTCCTGGATTCCGGACCCGTCCGACGCCTTCCTGCGTGAAGGGCTCGTGATCGAGGTCACGGTCAACCCGACCGCCACGGCGCAACGGTCTTGTACCCGCCGGCCACGTCGGTGTGTGCGAACCCGCCCGACGACTCGCCGCCGACCACCACGGTGTGCGTGCCCGGCCCCGGCCAGGACGCGAACTGCAACCCGATCTGCGTGCCCGGCCCCGGCCAGGACGAGAACTGCAACCCGATCTGCGTGCCGGGCCAGAACAACGACGGCAACCCCGACGACGACTGCGAACTGCCACGAACCGGTGGCGGCCCCGGCAATGCGTTGATCCTGGGCGCCGCTGCGCTGTTGGCCGGTCTGCTGTTCATGACCGCCGCCCGCCGACGCCGCAACCCGGACAGCTCGCCCAGCCCGAGCTGACCGGCCACGCCGCCCAGAGCGGCACAGCAGCACCTTTCGGGGGCGGACTCGGTTCACCGGGTCCGCCCCCGCCGCGTCCCGACTCAGTGCGTCATCAGCGCCACCGGCAGACCGAGGCCCACCTCGGCGCGAACGGTGGCGATGCGGCGGCCGGGTTGCACGGCATCCTTGGGCGCCGAGATCCGATCGGCGCCGATCAGTTCGTACGCGGCATCGAGGTCGTCGACGATCAGCACCAGCCCCCAGAACGTGGCGGGCCCGGCGGGCAGATCGGGGCGCTCGACGAGTTCCACGATCAGACCACCACGGCCGATCCGGTGGAACCCCTGACGCATCGAGCCGACCTCACGAACGCGCTTGAGTTCGCAGCCGGTCGCCGAGGCGATCGCGGCGCTGGTGCGCTCGAGTTCGGCGGTCGAGACCACCACATGATCGAGCCCTGACGCACCCAGCGCATGGTCGGCGTACACGGGCGTCGACGGTGCGACCCGTTGGGTCGCCAAGCCGTCGATGTCGATGCTGTCGAGCTGAGTGTCAACGCCGCCGGCGCCGTCGGTCTCCGCCGTGCCGATGCCGCTGAGCGCCCAGCCGACGATCCCGGTCGCGCCATCGCCCGGCGGCGCGACGACACGGATCGACGTGCCGACGAGCGCGACGATGCCGTCGGCGGTGACCGTCAGCCCCAGCGACCGCCACACGTCGGCGTCGCCGGCGACGGTCAGCCATTCGACCCTCGGCTCACCCGTGTGCGCTGCGTCGGTCGTTGCATCGGTCATCGGTGCAGTCTCGCCCACCCACGGCGGGCTCGCCGAAGTCGGCACGATGCGTCGATCGGCGCCCAGACGCGACGAAGCGCCCGGTCGACCGCTCCGTGAGGAGCAGCGCAGCGGGCGCTTCAGCGATCGAGGCGTGGACGGGTGGTGTGAGCTCGAGGCTCGGTTCAGCGGCCCATGTTGGGGCGCTTGCCGTGATTCGCCTTGGAGCGGCGCATCTTGGCCTTCTTCTTCTTGGTCTTCTTCGACATAGGCATGCCATGCTACGGCGCTGCGGTGCCTCCCCCAACCGCACGCCACTGCACCCACCTCACCCACCCACCTCACCCACCCACCCCGACCGCATCCGGACGGGCCAGTTCAGCTCTGGGCGGTCCAGGCGAGGAGATCGTCGGCGGACATCGTGTTGATGATCCGGTCGATCGGGACCTCGCGCTCGGCGGCGCGGTCGCAGCCGAGGGGCTGCCACTCGAGTTGGCCGGTCGCGTGCGCGTCGGAATCGATCGAGAACCAGCAGCCGTACTCGATGGCCACGTCGAGCAGCTCCCGAGGCGGGTCGAGCCGCTCGGGTCGACAGTTGATCTCGACCGCCGTGTTGAACTGCGCGCACGCGGCGAACACGTAGTCGGCGTCGAACTCCGACGGCGGGCGCTTGCCGATCATCCGGCCGGTGCAGTGCCCGAGGATGTCGACGTGCGGCGACGCCACCGCCATCAGCATCCGCTCGGTCATCTGCTGGCGCTCCATGCGCAGCTTCGAGTGCACGCTGGCGACCACCACGTCGAGGCGCGCCAGCATGTCGTCGGACAGATCGAGCGCGCCGTCTTCGAGGATGTCGACCTCCATCCCGGACAGGATCCGGAAGTCGTGGCCGGCCGCTGCGATGTCGGCGTTGACCGCAGCGATCTGGTCGAGCTGTTCGGCGAGGCGTTGCTCGTTCAACCCGTGGGCAATCGTCAGGCGGGCGGAGTGATCGGTCTGCACCATGTACTCGTGGCCGATCGCCATCGCGGTGGCGGCCATTGCCTCGATCGGTGCCCCGCCGTCGCTCCACGTGGAGTGGAGATGACAGTCGCCCTTGAGTGCGTCGCGGTACACCTGGCCCTCCGGGGTGATCGGCACCTGCGACTCGGCGTCGATCTTGGCGAGGTAGGCGGGTTCGCGGCCGGCGAGCGCGTCGGTGATCACGGCCGCCGTCGACGAGCCGATGCCCTCGAGATCGGTGAGCGTGCCGGCATCCGCCCGCTCGGCGAGTTCGTCGGGCGCGGTGGAGCGCACCACGTCGAGCGCCCGCACGAACGCCTTGGACTTGAAGCCGGACTCGTGGGCCCGGTCGAGGCAGTGGATCACGCGCAGCAGCGCCTGCTCGGGCGTCATCGCGCCGATCGTACTGTCGGCGTCACGTGGCGGCGTCACATCGTGCCCGGCCTCATCGGCCGCTGCCGGGCCCGATGCGACGTACGGCGGTACGGTCGGTTCCGATGAGTTCGCTGCGCCGCCGGTCCCGCCCGCACTGCAGGATCACGGCTGGCGTCGCGGCCGTCGCAGCCTTCGGGGTCGCCGGTCTGACCGGCTGTGCGAACGACGCGTCCGAGCCGGCCAGCGGCACGGTCCGCACCGTCGTCGAGTTCTCCGACGCACGGCCCGGCGACCTGATCGCGTTGCGCGCCGCCGACTCCGATCCCACCGTCGTCGAGTGGGTCGACCGGCGCGCCGGAACGATCCGCAGCATCGACGTCGACGAACCCGCCACGGTCACCGTGCTCGCGTCGATCGACGTCGGCACCGAGGGCGAACAGCGCGGGTTGCTCGGCCACACGGTGATCGACGGTGTGCGCTACGCGGCGTGGACCGACCCCGACACCGAACACCTCCTCGTCGGCTCGCTCACCAGCGACTCGCCTGCGGGCGTCGACCGGATCGTGTGGGATGCGGGCGGCACGGCCGGCGGCGCGGTCGGCGGGCATCTCGACGCTGCGCCCGATGGTCGGCTGATACTCGGCATCGGCCAGCTCACCGACTGGGCCGAGGACCACGGCAGCGGCGCGATGCTGGCGCTCGATCCGCTCGGCCCGCCCGACCAGGTGCCGGTGGTGCTGTCCGACGGCTACATCAACCCCTTCGCCTTCACCGTCACCGGCGACCAACTGTGGGTGGCCGACAACGCGGTCGGTGACGACATCGAGCGCACCGGGCCGATCGACCTCGCGAACCCGGCGGCGCGCGTCGACCGCAACGACCTCGACGCCTCGGACGCCGGCCCGCGGGCACCCTCGGCAATCGTCGCGCTGCCCGACGGCGAGCTGGCGGTGTGCGGATTCCTCGACGCGCAGCTGCGCCGGTGGTCGGCCGACCCGCCCGGCTACGGCGACGGCCTCGGACCCTGTCTCGCCGGCGCCGCCACACTCGCCGATGGCACGATCGTCGCCGCCACCGCCGACGCACTCGTCACCATCGCCCCCTGACCGCGATTCCCGACGGATCTGGTCGCGACTGCCGCGACCAGATCCGTCGAGAAATGCAGCGTTCGACGTGTGGTTTCCGCATCGAGTCGAACCGCGCCCACTGTCCGGGCATGCGACTCTCCGACTTCGACGACTGGGCACGCGCCCACCACGGCATCATCACCTTCGAGGCGTCGGGGCTCACCCGCTCCGCCTGGTACCGGGCGATCGACCGGGGCAACCTCGTGCAGCTCCACTCGCACGTCGCGAGGCTCGTCGGCACCCCCGACACGCCCGAGCAGCGGATCATCGCCGCCGTCCTGGCAACCGGCGAGCCGACGCTCGCCTCGCACCGCTCGGCCGCCCGCCTCTGGGGCGTCCCGCGACCCGACGACGACCCGATCGACGTGATCATCACCGGCCAGCGACGCAACCTCCAGCTCGACGGCGTCGTCATCCATCACCCCGTCGACCGGAACCGCCTCACGACACTGCGGCGCTACGGCATCACGTGCACCAACATCCTGCGAACGCTCGTCGACCTCGGCGCGGTCGACCCCGACGGCGTCCACGCCGCGGTGGGTCATGCGGTCACGAGCAGGCTGGCGTCGCTCGATGCCATCGAATCAGCGGCGGCCGATCACGCCCGCAGGGGCCGTGGGGGGACGGTGGCGCTGCGTGATGCCGTGGCCGACTGGTCGATCGACGACAAGCCCGCCGATTCGATCCTCGAGCTCGTGATGCAACGCCTCGTCGATCGGTTCGACCTCCCGCCGGTGGAGTTCCATCCGGTGATCGAACGACACGAGGTCGACTTCCGGGTGATCGACACCCCGGTCCTGCTGGAGTGCGATGGCTGGCAGTACCACGGTCTCGACCGCGACACGTTCGAGCGGGACCGCGAACGCGACGCCGACCTGGTCGCGGCCGGCTGGATCGTGCTGCGATTCACCTACCGCTCGATCATGACCCGTCCGAAGGCGACCGCCGATCGAATCCGAGCGGCACTCGACCGTTGGGCGCCCGAACCGCTCGGTTCGTTTCCACCCGACGCTGCCTGAACGGCGCACTTCTCGACGGATCTGGTCGCGACAGCCGCGACTGGATCTGTCGGGAACTGCACGACCGGGCCTCCGAATCCGCCATGCCGGACAGCCACGCTGGACACCCGGGCTCGGTAGCCTCGGGCGGCTCATGGAACGTTTCGGACTCGTCGGTCTCCCCAACGCGGGCAAGAGCTCGCTGTACAACGCGTTGACCGGCGGTGGTGCGCTCGCTGCGCCGTATCCGTTCGCCACCAAGGACCCGAACATCGGCGTCGCCAAGGTGCCCGACGACCGCCTCGACCGGCTGGCGGCGATGTCGAAGTCGAAGCAGACCATCCACGCCCAGGTCGAGGTCGTCGACATCGGCGGGCTCGTCGAGGGCGCCAGCCAGGGCGAGGGCCTCGGCAACAAGTTCCTCGCCAACATCCGCGAGGTCGACGCGATCGTGTTCGTGCTGCGGGCGTTCGTCAACGACGACATCACGGGTCCGACCGATCCGCTCGAACACCTCCGCGTCGTCGAGATCGAGCTGGCCCTCGCCGACCTCGAAACCGTCGAGAAGCGACTCCACCAGACCAAGCGACAGGCGAAACTCGACAAGTCGATGGCCGACGAGACCGCCCACCTCCAGGTCGCCTACGACGCGCTGGCCGAGGGCCTGCCGCTCTACCGCGCCGGGTTGAAGGACGACGTCCGCGAGGCGCTCGCCCCGTACTTCCTGCTGACCAACCGGCGGGTGCTCGTGGTGGTCAACGTCGGCGAGGACGACATCGACGCCATCCCCGAGAAGGAGGCGCTGGTCGCCGCCGAGTTCAACAACGCCGGCGACAACGTCGAGATCATCGGCATGTGCGTCCAGATGGAAGCCGAGGCTGCAGCGATCGAAGATCCGATCGAGCGCGCCGAGATCCTGGAAGGCTTCGGCCTCGGCGAGGGCGCGCTGTTCCGGATGGTCCGCAGCGCCTACCACCTGCTCGGCCTGCGGACGTACTTCACGACCGGCGAGAAGGAATCGAAGGCGTGGACGTTCTACGAGGGCTCGACCGCGCCGGTGTGTGCCGGGCGGATCCACACCGACTTCCAGCGTGGCTTCATCCGTGCGGAGGTCATCCAGTGGGACGAACTCCTCGGCCTCGGTTCGTGGAACGCCGCCAAGGACGCCGGCAAGATGCGCGTCGAGGGCAAGGACTACATCGCCCAGGACGGCGACGTGATGGAGTTCCGCTTCAACGTCTGATCCCGCGTCCACGACGTGCCAGGACCCGAACGAGGCGAAGGCCAGGAATGCGGTGACGATGACCCACGCGATGAACATGCGTGGGGGGTTACGCGACCGGATGCGGCGTCGAACTCAGGAGTCGGTCCGCTGAGCGGACCGCCGAAGCTGCTGAGCCGGGGTGAACAGCTCCCGCGAGATCCCGAGACTCATCACCGCCGTGGTGGTCGCCACGCTGCCGAGCACGAGGTACATCACCGACACCTGCACCTTGACGGCGTCGGCGGGGTCGACACCGGCGAGGATCAGGCCGACCATCGCTCCGGGGAGGAACACGATCCCGACCGCCTTGGTCGACTCGATCTGGGGCACGAGCGCGGTGCGCAGCGCCTGGCGCAGGTGCGGGGCGAACGCGTCCGACGCCGACAGTCCGAGGGCGAGGCGCCCTTCGATCACGCCGCGCTGCTCGTTGGCGGCGATCAGCAGCTGACGCGACACGAGCACGGTGGCGGCCAGCGAGTTGCCGATCACCATGCCGGCGAGCGGCACCAGCGTGCGGCCTTCGAGCTCGTAGATCCCGAAGCCGAACAGCACCCCCAGCACCACGATCGCCGACGCCGTGTAGGCCAGCAGCGACAGCCGCAGCACCTTGGGTACGTCGGCGGCGCGACGCGAGGTGGTGTACGCGGCGAACGACACCATCGCCACGAGCCACAGCACCGAGAAGATCAGCGGATCGTCGGGATCGACCACGAACTGCAGGACCCAGCCGACGAGCAGCAACTGCACCAACGCCCGCATCGACGCCCACAGCAGGCTGCGTTCGAGGCCCAGTCGGCGCCACAGCGAGATCGCCACCGCGACGGCGACGAGAATCCCCGATGCTGCCAGTCCGACGACCCCGATGTCGCCCTGCTCGACGCCGATCATGCCCGCCACCGCCCACGTCGTGACGGGCTGCACGCCTGATCGATCACGGGGCCCCCACCGACTGGCGCACGAGGGCGTCGGCACTGACGTCGAGGTCGTCGAGGTGGCCGACGGCGCGCACGGCGCCGTCGGCGAGCACGATCACGTGGTCGGCCAGGCGGCGCAGCTGGTCGGTGTCGTGGCTCACCCAGATCACCGCGACGCCGGAGTCGGCGAGCATCCGCCCGAGGTCCTCCACCGTCGCGCGCGCGGCCCGATCGAGCGCTGCGGTCGGCTCGTCGGCGAGCAGCACCGCCGGTTCGGTCAACAGCGCCCTGGCCACGCACATTCGCTGCGCTTCGCCGCCCGACAGGCTGTCGGCCTCGTGATCGAGCAGTTCGGGGTCGAGCCCGACGTGTTCGAGCACGTGGCCGGCGCGTTCGACGTCGAGGTCCGCCTTGGCGACGCAGAGATTCTGGAACACGGTGCCCGCGAACAGCGGCGGACGCTGGAACACCATCGCCACCTGGCGCCGCAGGTCGGTGGGCGCCCAGTCGGTGAGCGCCGTGCCGCGCCAACGGATCTCGCCGGCGACCGGATCGTCGAGCCGGTTCAACAACCGCAGCAGCGTCGACTTGCCGGCCCCCGAGGGCCCGGCGAGGACGGTGACACCGTTCGCCGGGATCACGAGGTCGATCGAGCGCAGGATCGGGTCGCCGTCGACCGGTCCGGCGTCGACGCCGACCAACTCGAACGCATCAGGTGACGACATCGTCGATCACCTGCGCTCGGCCCACCCGCCGAACGTACCCCAGCCCGACGCCGGCGACATGCTCGCCGGGACACTCACCGGATCGGGCATCATCTGGCACACTGCGAGGATGGCTTGGTTGGTCAGTGACGCCCGCGTGCTGGCCTCGGCGGAAGTGGCCGACACCCGCCGAGCGCGCCGCCGCGGCCTGCTCGGCAGGGACGGCCTGGACGGCGCGCTCGTGATCGAGCGCTGTCGTTGGATCCACACGATCGGAATGCGGTTCCCGATCGACATCGCCTACGTGGGCAGCGACGGCGTCGTGGTGAAGACGATGCACATGAACCGGTACCGGATCGGCATTCCGGTGTGGCGAGCGAGCTGGGTGATCGAGGCCGAAGGCGGCGCGTTCGGGCGATGGGGCCTGCACGTCGGCGACGAGGTCGAACTCCGCCGCGCCGACGCGCTCGAAGGTGTCGAGGGATCGGACAACGCAGCGCCATGAGCACGCTCTGGCTGGTCGCCACCCCGATCGGCAACCTCGCCGACCTGTCGCCACGCGCCGTCGACGTGCTCGCGCACGCCGGGCTGATCTGCTGCGAGGACACCCGACGCACCGGCCTGCTGCTCCAGCACGCCGGCGTCAAGGCCGAACGGCTCGCGGTGTGCAACGACCACACCGAGTTCGACCGCATCACCGACGCGTTGGGGGTGCTCGCGGGCGGACGCGACGTGGCGATCGTGAGCGACGCCGGCACGCCCGGCATCTCCGACCCCGGCGAGCGCATCGTGCGCGCCGCGATCGACGCCGGCTACGACGTCAGCGCCGTCCCCGGCCCGAGCGCCGCGGTCATGGCGCTCACGATCAGCGGGCTCGCCGCCGACCGGTTCGTGTTCGAAGGGTTCCTTCCCCGCAAAGGCAACGACCGGGCGACGCGGCTCGCCGAGATCGCAGCCGAACCTCGCACGACGATCATCTACGAGGCCCCGCACCGTGTGCTGCGCACCCTCGAGGACCTGCGAACCGCCTGCGGCGACGATCGTCAGGTCGTGGTGGCCCGCGAGCTCACCAAGCTGTACGAAGAGGTCGTGCGTGGCCCGCTCGGCAGCGTCGACATCGGCGGTCCGCGGGGCGAGTACGTCCTCGTGCTCGAGGGCGCGCCGGTCGACGATCGCCCGGTCAGCGACGACGACGTACGCACCGCACTGCGCGGCGAACTCGCCGCCGGATCGTCGACCCGAGACGCCGCCGCCGCCGTGGCCAAGCACGTCGGGCGCCCGAAGCGCGAGGTCTACGCGCTCGCGCTCGGACTCACCGACACCGACGACAACACCGACACCGACACCGGGGAGGTTCCCGATGAGTGAGTACGTCAACGTCGCCAGCTCCGGGCCGAGCGCGGCCTTCTTCGATCTCGATCGCACCCTGATCTCGGGCTCGTCGGCGTTCACGCTGGCGCTCCAGGCACGCAAGGCCGGGTTGATCCCGAACCTCGAGTTCGTCCGCGACGCCGCCGGCGCGGTGTCGTTCCAGTTGTTCGGCGCCGACGACGACACGACCGACGAGGTCAAGGCCCGCATCCTCAAGGCGGTCGCCGGGATGCGCCAGAGCGACCTGCAGGCGCTCAACGTCGAGGTCCTCCCCCGCCTGCTCGCCAAGCTGCGTCCCGAAGCACGGCGGCTGCTCGATCGCCATCGCCACGCCGGGCGTGACACGTTCATCGTGTCGGCCGCGCCGCAGGAGATCGTCGAGCCGCTCGCCCATTCGTTCGGCATGACCTCGGGCATCGGCACGCGCAGTCGTGTCGTGGACGGGCGCTACACCGGCGAGCTCGACGGGCCGTTCTGCTACGGGCCCGGCAAGGTCGAAGCAATGGTCGAGCTGGCGAACTGGAACGGCTACGAACTCGACCAGTGCTACGCGTACAGCGACTCGGCGAGCGACCTGCCGATGCTCGAGGCGGTCGGCCATCCCGTGGCGGTCAACCCCGACGCCAGGCTCGAACGCCACGCCCGCCGCAACGGGTGGCCGATCGTGATCTTCAGCCAGCAGACCAAGTCGGTGGTGCGACGCACGGCGGCATCGGTCGGCACGATCGGGATCGTGGGCGCGAGCTTCGCCGCCGGGATCGCCGTCGCCGGGTCTCGCAACTCCCGAGGCGGCCGCGGCCGCCGACGCCGCCGCTGACCGGCCACCTGGCGGATCGTCAGGCCGCGGGTCAGGGAGCGGTTCGGGGGAACAGGGCGAGCTGGCGGCTCTGGGCGACGAGTTTGCCGGTCGAGTCCCAGATCTCGCCTTCCTCGTCGAGCAGACCGTCGTGGATGAACCGCGACCGGAACCAGCAGCGCAGCGGACCGGGCTCGGGGACGCCGCGGACGTGCACGGTCAGCTCGACCGTCGGCACCCAGGCGACCGGCAGCGTCGTGTTGAAGATCGGCGGCGGGAAGGCGTCGGCCACGAGCAGCAGGCCGACGGCGTCGATCGGCTCGCCATCCGCGAACGCGAACCATCCGCGGATCTCGGGCTGGCCGGACGGGTTGCCCGTACGGAACCCTTCGTCGCCGGGGCGGATACGCACGGCGAGCCGACGGAACATCTCGGGTCGTGGCCCCTCCGTGGGCGCCGGTGGGATCTCGCAGTCGTCGTAGTCGGGAAGCTCGACGGGAGCTTCGCGGGTGAGCGACGGCCCGCCCGGGGTCTGGTCGCCGAACGTGCCGAGCAGCTGGAGGATCTGACCCGACTCCATCGTGAGCGTCGCTGTGGCGGTCGCGAAGCGGCGACCGGATCGCACGGTCGACACCTCGATCTCGCAAGGTCCGGCCGCCGCTGGGCGCAGGTAGTGGGCGGTCAACGTGACCGGTGGCCGACCGACGGCCTCGGTCATCGCCCGCCCGGCGATCGCCATCAGGTAGCCACCGTTGGCGTTGCCGCCGATGTCCCAGCCGGCCTTGACGTCGGCGGCGAAGCGGGTGACCGCCGAGTCGTCGGCCGGAGCGGTCTCGGTGACGAGGCGTCGGACGGTGGTGGCATCGGCGAAGACTCCGGACATCGCCAGCACGGTATCGCCGGTGGTCCGAGGGAGCCGAGGCTCTAGCGTGCACGACGTGAGCCGGTTCTATCTGACGACACCGATCTACTACGTGAACGCCGAGCCGCACCTCGGCCATGCGTACACCACGATCGTCGGCGACGCGCTCGCCCGGTGGCACCGCCTGCTCGGCGACGACGTCAAGTACGTCACCGGCACCGACGAGCACGGGCTCAAGATCCAGCAGGCCGCCGAGGCCGCCGGTGTGTCACCGCAGGCGTTCACCGACGACATCGCCCCGAAGTTCGCGGCGGCGTGGGAACGCCTCAACATCAGCAACGACGACTTCATCCGCACCACCGAGCCTCGGCACAAGGCCGCGGTCGCCGAGCTGCTCCAGCGCTGCTACGACGCCGGCGACATCGAGCTCGACACGTTCGCCGGCAAGTACTGCGTTGCGTGCGAGGAGTACTACGCCGACGACGAACTGATCGTCGTGGACGGGGCGTCCGACTGCTGCCCGATCCACCAGCGTCCGGTCGAGTACTTCGAGGAGGAGAACTACTTCTTCCGCCTGTCGCGGTTCGAAGATCGCCTGCTCGACTGGTACGCCGGGCATCCGACGGCGCTGACACCCGAACACCGCGGCAACGAAGCGATCGGGCTGATCAAGAGCGGACTGCGTGACTTCTCCGTCAGCCGCACGTCGCTGGAATGGGGCATCCCGCTGCCGTGGGACCCGAAGCACGTCACCTACGTGTGGTTCGATGCGCTCACGAACTACCTCGCCGCGGTCGGCTTCGGCGACGGCACCGACGGCTACCGCGACTGGTGGCCGGTCGACTACCACCTGATCGGCAAGGACATCGTGCGCCAGCACTGCGTGTACTGGCCGGCGATGCTGATGTCGGCGGGTGTCGAGCTGCCCAAGGGCTGGGCGATCGGCGGCTGGCTGCTGTCGGGCGGCGAGAAGATGAGCAAGACCTCCGGCAACGTGGTGAACCCGCTCGACCTGATCGACGACGTCGGCCTCGACGGGTTCCGCTACTACGTCCTCGCCGACACCGCCTACGGCAACGACGGCGACTTCTCGATCGAGGGGTTCACGTCGCGCTACAACTCGGACCTCGCGAACAACCTCGGCAACCTGCTCGCCCGCGTGGCGACGGTGGTGGCCAAGAAGTGTGACGGCGTCGGCACCGCGCCGAATCCCGAGAGCCCACTGGCAGCGGTGGCAGCGACGGCGTTCGCCGAGACCGCCGCGCAGTGGGATGCGGTCCAGCCGAGCAAGGCGCTCGACGCGACGTGGCAGTTGGTGCGCGCCACCAACTCACACCTCGAGACCAACGAGCCGTGGAAGGCCGAGCCGGGCCCCGGCGTCGATGCCGTGATGGGTGACGCGCTCGAAGCGTTGCGCATCGTCGCCGTGCTGGTCCACGCCGCGATGCCCGACACCGCGCAGGCGATCTGGGAACGCATCGGCCTACCGGGCGACGTCGCCGACGAGCGCCTCCCCGACGCTGCCACCTGGGGCCGCTACTCCCCCGGCGCCCCGGTGACGAAGGGCGACGCCCTCTTCCCCCGCCTGACATGACCGACCACGCCGCCGGCGAGTCAAGCGCCAACGACGAGCCGGAGCGAGGCCGACCAACCGTGTTGCCAGGAGACGTACCGTGAGGCCGAGCAACCAGCACAGCAGCGCCAGCGACGAAAGCGCAGCCGGCGAGGGAAGCGCCAGCGACGAGCCGGAGCGAGGCCGACCAACCGTGTTGCCAGGAGACGCACCGTGAGGCCGAGCAAGTTGTTGTGGACGGATTCTCACTGTCACGTTCACGACGAGCGGATTCCCGACGGGACGGCGGGCGCGGTCGAGGCCGCAGCGGCTGCCGGCGTCACGACGTTGATCTCGGTCGGGTGCGATCGCGCCACGTCGCTCGCGGCGATCGCGGCAGCCGAGTCGCATGACGGCGTGTTCGCAACCGTCGGTCTGCATCCCCACGATGCGGTGAACGGCGTCGACACGATCGTCGACCTCGTCGACACCGCTGGCATCGTGGCGGTCGGCGAGTGCGGTCTGGACTACTACTACGACCACTCTCCGCGCGAGGTCCAGCAGCGGGCGTTCGCCGAGCAGCTCGCGTTGGCGAACGATCGCGACCTCGCGTTGGTGATCCACACACGCGACGCGTGGGACGACACGTTCGCCGTGCTGGCCGACGTCGGCGTCCCGGCTCGCACGGTGTTCCACTGCTTCACCGGCGGCCCGGACGAGGCGAGGCGAGCGCTCGACCTCGGCGCGTTCCTGTCGTTCTCCGGCATCGTCACGTTCAAGGGAGCGCCCGAGGTACAGGCCGCTGCGGCCCTGTGCCCGCTCGAGCGGATGCTGGTCGAAACCGACAGCCCGTACCTCGCGCCGGTGCCGCACCGGGGCAAGCCGAACCGGCCGGCCTGGGTCCCTCACGTCGGCCAGCACATCGCCGACCTTCGCGACCTCGCGGTCGCCGACGTCGCTGCAGCAACAACCGCGAACGCCCGCGCCGTGTTCGCCCTGCCCTCCTGACGGGTCGTTCCGGCCAGGGTCGGCCGACCACGCTGCGTGGTCGAGGGGGCGCTTCGACTCGCTGCCCCGGGAACCGGCCGATACGCTGATGCACCCTCGACGGGGCGGCCGCCCGAACACCGCGATCGCCGCCCCGGCACTCCTGACGCAGGCACGACGACCCACCCCGACATCCACCCCCACACCAGCATGGCTCTCAACGACACCGACCGGCGCCGCTTCATCGCAGCGACCGTGCTCACCCTCGTAGCGCTGCCTGCGCTGTGGTGGGCGAACACGTCGGAGAACAACTCGACCTCGCCGAACCTCGCGGTGGCAGGCCTCGACCCGGTCGGCGACACCCCCAGCACGGGTGCGGCATCGCCGACGATCGACGATCTCGACGACGTGGCGCCGGTGTTCCTCGAAGGACCTGCGAGCGCAGCGGGCGCCGGACAGTCCGAGATCGCCATCCCGGCCAGGCCGCTGATCGAGGGCGTCGCCGCCAAGGCGACGTTCCGGAGCAACGTCGCCCCCGGCAGCTGCATCGTGGCGGGGATGACCAGCGGCAGCCGGATCACCGTCGTCAATCTCGACAACAACCGATCGATGCGCTGCACCACCGTGCTCGCACCGGGCAATGAGGCCGGCGACCTCGTCATGAACACCTCGGCGTTCGCCACCATTGCCGACCTCACCGACGCGCCGATCTCGGTCGAGATCCGTCGGTGACGCACTCGCGCCCCACGATCCGCGAACTCCTCGACTCCGCCTCACTCGCCCCGCGGCGCGACCTCGGTCAGAACTTCGTCGCCGATCCCAACACCGTGCGGCGCATCGCCGAGCTCGCGCACGTCGGCGAAGGTGATCGTGTGGTCGAGATCGGCGCTGGGCTGGGCTCGTTGACGTTGGCGCTCGCCGACACCGGCGCGGACATCACGGCGATCGAGGTCGACCGAGGTGTCGTGCCGATCCTGCGAGACGTCGTGGCGGACCGCTCCAACGTACGCGTGGTCGAGGCCGACGCGATGCACCTCGACTGGACCGAACTCCTGGCCGGGCACGACGCGTGGGTGCTCGTGGCGAACCTGCCGTACAACGTCGCGACGCCGCTGATCTGCGACCTGCTCGACGAGGTGCCGGACATCGCCCGGATGTTGGTGATGGTGCAGCGCGAGGCGGCGGAACGCTTCGCCGCGTCACCGCGGACGGCGGCCTACGGCGCGGTCAGCGTGAAGACGGCGTACTGGGCCGACGCCAAGGTCGTCGGCCACGTTCCCGCGTCGGTGTTCGTCCCCCGGCCGAACGTCGAGTCCTCGCTGGTCGCGATCGCCCGACACGAACCGCCCGCCACCGACCCGACGACGCTGTTCACGCTGGTGCGCGCCGGCTTCGGGCAACGCCGCAAGATGCTGCGCCGATCGCTCTCGGGCATCGTCGCTGCCGGCACGTACGACGCAGCGAACATCCCGCCAACGGCGCGACCCGAGGAACTCGACGTCGACGCCTGGTGCCGCCTGACCGACGCCCACCTCGCAGCCGGACCGGTCGCACGGTGAACGACGTGGCACGTGCGGCCGGCACGTCGCACGACCAGGCCGTCACGCTGCGCGCCCACGCCAAGCTCACGCTGGGGCTGCGGGTCACCGGTGTCCGCGACGACGGCTACCACGTGATCGACGCCGAGATGGTGAGCCTCGACCTGCACGACCTGATCACGCTGACTCCGGGCGGGCGGGACCTCAGCGCCTCGGGGCCGTTCAGCGAGGGGATCCCCCTCGACCACACCAACCTCGTCGCCCGCGCCCTTCGTCTCGGCAGCGAGATCGGCGATGTCGGCGATGTCCGCGATGTCGGTCTCCACCTCCACAAGCTGATCCCCCACGGCGGGGGCCTCGGCGGCGGCTCCACCGACGCCGCGACCGTCCTGCGGTGGTGCGGCTGCGACTCGTCGTCGTCGACGCTGGCGCGTGCCTCGGCACTCGGCGCCGACATCCCGTTCTGCCTCGTGGGTGGTCGGGCTCGCGTGCGGGGCATCGGCGAAGTCGTCGAGCCGCTCGACCACGTCGACCGCGTGGTCACGCTGGTCATCCCGCCGCTCTCGGTCAGCACACCGGCGGCCTATCGGGCGTGGGACGAACTCCGCGGTCCCGTCGCGGACGGACCGAACGACCTCGAACCAGCGGCGCTCGTCGTCGAGCCCGAGCTGCGCCGTTGGCGCGACCTGATCGGCGACTGCGTCGGTGCCGCCCCGGTGCTCGCCGGCAGCGGCGCGACGTGGTTCGTCGAGGGCGAACGCGCAAACGCCCTCGGCGAACTGGTCGACGAGGGCGCTCGAGTGGTGGTGGCACGAACCGTGCCGATGGACGTGGCGGCGGGTCGTGAGGACCTGCCGGCGTGGACGTGATGACTACTTGCGACGCTGGTGGCGCGTGCGGCGCAGCATCTTCTTGTGCTTCTTCTTCCGCATGCGCTTGCGACGCTTCTTGATCAGAGAACCCATAAGGGTCGCCACGCTACCGGTTCGCGCTCGCCGTGCCACCGGCCCGCGAACGTCGCGTGGCGTGCCCGGCCCGGCGAGATACGGTGAGCACACCGACACACGCCGTCGGTCACACAATCGAGTCCGGGGTCGTCTAATGGTAGGACAGCGGTTTTTGGTGCCGCGTGTAGGGGTTCGAATCCTCTCCCCGGAGCCATGAGCGTTTCCGCCATCATCCTCGCGGCCGGCGAGGGAACCCGCATGCGTTCCACTCGACCCAAGCCGCTGCACATGATCTGCGGCCGGGCGATGGTGCTCCACGTCATCCACTCGCTCGAACTGTTGGCGCCCGACCGCACCGCGGTCGTCGTCGGCCACGGTGCCGAGCAGGTCACCAAGAAGGTGCAGCAACTCGCGCCGTCGTGGGCCAACGTCGCCTTCGTCGAGCAGCGCCAGCAGAACGGCACGGGCGACGCCGCCTCGATCGGGATGACCGCCTTCGGTGGCGACGACTACGACGACGAGTCCACCATCGTCGTGCTGCCCGGTGACACGCCGTTGCTGCGACCCGACACCTTGCGCGAACTCGTCGAGACCCACGTCGAGTGCGGCAACGCCGCGACGTTGCTCACCAGCGTGATGGACGACCCAACCGGCTACGGCCGGGTCATCCGCAAGGCCGACGGGCAGGCAGCGCGCATCGTCGAGCATCGAGATGCGGCGCCCGACGAACTCGACGTCAAGGAGATCTGCACGTCGATCTATGCGTTCCGGCGCGACCTGCTGGGACCGGCGCTGCGCAAGCTGACCACCGACAACGCACAGGGCGAGTACTACCTCACCGAGGTGATCTCGGTGCTCGGCGCGATGGGTCATCGCATCGGGGTGGTGCAGGCGCCCGCCGGCGAGACCCAGGGCGTCAACGACCGTTGGCAGCTCGCCCTCGCCGAGCGCGAACTGCGGTCGCGTACCAACCGCGAGCACCTGTTGAGCGGCGTCACGATGCTCGATCCGCGCCAGACCTTCATCGACGTCACCGTCACGATCGGCCGCGACGTCACGCTGTATCCGGGCACGATCCTGCAGGGATCCACCGTCGTCGGCGACGGCTGCGAAGTCGGCCCCGACACGCGCCTCGTCGACTGCGCAGTCGGCGCCGAGGCGGTCGTCGAGCACACCGTCGGCCACGATGCCGAGGTCGGACCTGCCGCGATCGTCGGCCCGTACGCCCATCTGCCGGCCGGATCGAGTGTCGCTGCGAACGCAACGACCGGCGCCTTCTACACTGCACCTGTCGGCTGAAGCCGCACCACGTCGGGGAGGACGTAACCGCTCATGGAGAAGGTCACCACCAAGCGACTGGCCCTGTACTCGGGCCGGACCCATCCCGAGCTGGCGCAGGAGGTGGCGTCGCACCTCAACATCGAGCTGGGACACGACAACCTCGTCGAGTTCTCGAACGGCGAGGTGCGCTGCCGGTTCGGTGAGTCGATCCGCGGCTCGGACGTGTTCGTCATCCAGAGCCACTACGGCGTCGACAACCACTCCGTCAACGACTCGATCATGGAACACCTGATCATGATCGACGCCGCCTACCGGGCGTCGGCCAAGCGGATCACCGCGGTGTGTCCGTTCTACGGATACGCCCGCCAGGACCGCAAGGCCGAGGGTCGCGAGCCGATCACCGCACGGTTGGTGGCCGACATGTTCAAGGCCGCCGGCGCGAAGCGGATGATCTCGATCGACCTGCACTCGGGCCAGATCCAGGGGTTCTTCGAGGGCCCGGTCGATCATCTCACGGCGATGCCGGTGCTCGAGGCCTACATCCGCGAGCACGCCACTGCGCCGGTGATCGTGTCGCCCGACGCCGGGCGCATCAAGGTCGCCGAACGCATGGCGCAGCACCTCAACGACTGTGGCGCCGACCTCGCGTTCATCTACAAGCGTCGGCCCAAGGGCATGACCAACGTGGCCGAAGCAACCGAGGTGATGGGCGACGTCGACGGTCGCCTGTGCGTGCTCACCGACGACATGATCGACACCGCCGGCACGATCTGCGCAGCCGCCGAGCTGCTCGTCGAGCGCGGCGCCAGCGAGGTGTGGGCGATGGCCACGCATGGCGTGCTGTCGGGGCCGGCGATCGATCGGCTGAAGAACGCCCCGATCAGTCGGGTCGTGCTCACCAACACGCTGCCGTTGCCGTCCGAGAAGCAACTCGACAAGATCGAGGTGCTGTCGGTGGCGCCGCTGATCGCCGAAGCCCTCGGCGCCGTGTTCGACGACACCAGCGTCAGCGACATCTTCGACGGCGAAAACCTCGCCTGACCCGCGCCCGACCCCTCCCAGACCCGCCCCGCCACCCTCCGAAAAATCGCGCTCGTGTTGCGCTGAGCGCAACGTGAGCGCGCCATTTCGGGGCGTTTCCTGTTTCGGCGGCAGACCACCCACTGACTGGGCGTGCTCGATGACGACGTACTCCGTCTCGCGGCCCGCCAGCACGGCGTGGTCGCGATCCGCCAGTTGACCGAAATGGGACGTAGCCGCTCGTCGATCAGCCGCTCGCGACGACGTGGCCAGCTGGTGGACGAGGCGTTCGGGGTCGTGCGAATCGCCTCGTCCCCCGTCACTTTTCGCCAGCGATGCATGACCCTGCAGCTCCAGGCCAACACCGCGGGATTCCTCGGTGCGACGACTGCGGCGCGTCTGCTCGGCCTTCGCGCCATGCCGTCGGGAACCGTGAACTACACGGCACCCCGATCTCTCCGTCGGACCCTTCCTGATTGGGCGGACGTCCACCTCACCCGTTGGTACGACGAGGTGGAAGACCGCCAGACGCTGCCCGACGGACTGATCGTGGCGACGCCGATGCGAATGCTCTGGGGTCTGGCGGCGATGTTCAACCAGCACCGCTTCGAGCGAGCAGCCGAAGACGCTTGGAACCTCGGTCTCATCGAGCCCGCTGAGGCAACGGTGTACCTCGAGCGCCATCGTTGCCGCGGCAAGGATGGCGTCCTTCGCCTCGAGACGTGGCTGGACCAATCGTCCGGGCGGTCGCGAGCGACACAGAGCAACCTCGAACGTCGCCTGATCGAAGCGCTCGCCGCTGTCGGTCTGCCGGAGCCCGATCGCCAGTATCCGCTGGTGCTCATCAACGGCGAAACCATCCACCTCGACATCGCATGGCCCGATGTGCGTCTGGCCGTGGAGCCTGGCGCTGCCTGGTATCACAGCGGAAGTCTCGCCGTTCGCCGAGACCAGGCCCGCGATCGCGCATGCGTGGAGTTGGGATGGCGTGTGGTGCGTTTCGACGAGACCATTCGATCCGATCTCCATACGGCGGCCCGACAGGTCCGCCGCATCTACGACTCGCTTCGCCGCGCCTCCCGAACCGCATGAGCCCTCCGAATCCGCCCGAACACCCTGAAATGGCGCGGCAGCGTTGCGCTGAGCGCAACGTGCGCGTCATTTTTCGGGGTGGTGGGGCGTGGTGGGCGGCTCGGGGGAACCCAGGGGAGGTCGGAGGGGATGGGCGAAGGGGCCGATAGATTGGGACGCTGCTGTAACGACCTGGCGCCCATTGTGCGGGCGTCGTCACGAGATTCGATGGAAGCCGATCACCATGTCTGAGACCGTTCTCCAAGCCGAAGTCGGCCGCCGCGCCGGAAGCTCCGATGCCCGTCGCCTCCGCGCCGACGGCAAGATCCCCGCGGTCGTGTACGGCCACGGGATGGATCCGCTCAGCGTGTCGGTCGATCGCCGCGAGCTGCGCCAGGCCCTGTCGGGCGCCGCGGGCATGAACACGATCCTCGACCTCACCGTCGATGGCACCGTGTATCCGACGCTGATCAAGGACATCCAGCGCCACCCCGTGAAGCGCAACGTGCAGCACATCGACTTCATCCAGGTGAACCTCAACGAGGAGATCGTGGTCGCGATCCCGATCCACCTCGTGGGTGAGGCCAAGGACGTGTCGGCCAATGGCGGCCTCGTCGACCTCGCGATGCAGGAACTGCAGGTCCGCACCACGCCACGCAACATCCCCGACGGCGTCACCATCGACGTGTCGGAGATGACGATGGACTCGGTCATCCGTGTCGAAGACATCCCGCTGCCGTCGGGTGTCGCCGCCGAGGCCGATCCCGAGGCGCCGGTCGTCACGGTGCTCACCATGCGCACGCCGGTCCTCGACGAGGAAGAGGCCGCCGCCGAAGCTGCTGCGGCCGAGGCCGCCGAGGGTGCCGAGGGCGAAGCCGGCGACGGCGACGGCGCCGCCACCGACTCCGACAGCGAGTGACCCGAAAAGTGCCCGGTTCGTCGCGCTGAGCGCGCAGATCCCGGCACATTTCGGACGGAGCGAGGCACGAGATGGGGCTGTTCGGGCGCATCGGCAAGGGTGACCCGTACGACTGGCTGGTGGTCGGGCTCGGTAATCCGGGCGAGAAGTACGCCCGCACGCGCCACAACGTCGGTGAAGAGGCCGTCCGTCTGCTCGCTGACCGTCGAGGCGTCTCCCTGAAAGGTGGACGCGACAACGCCCTGGTGGCCGAGACGCGGTTGCGCGGGCCCGATGGCGACGAGCGGGTCGTGCTGGCGTTCCCGATCACGTTCATGAACGAGTCGGGCCAGGCGGTGAGCTCGCTGGTGCGCCGCTATCGGATCGAGTCGCCCGAGCAGATCATCGTCGTCCAAGACGAACTCGACCTCCCGCCCGGCGAGTTGAAGATCAAAGTCGGCGGCGGACTCGCCGGACACAACGGCCTGCGCTCGATCACCCAGCACCTCAAGACCCAGGACTACCTGCGGATACGCATCGGGGTCGGCAAGCCCGACCACAAGGACGTCGGCAAGGGTCACGTCCTGTCGAAGGTCCCCAAGCGCGAGCGGGAACTGCTCGACATCGAGATCGCCAATGCTGCCGACGCCGTCGAGTTGATCATCGCTCGCGGTGTCGACGCCGCAATGCAGCGGTACAACGGCAAGCAATGACGCCGACCAACCTCGTCCCCGACCGAAATGTGCACACCACGAACCGCAGAGCGGTTCGTCGCCGACATTTTTCGGGTTGGGAGCGGGGGTGAGCCCGGTGCCGCTCGAGACCGTTGCCGTGGCGCCGTTGGGGGCGTTGCCGGCGCTGTTGCGTGACGAGCCGGGGTTGACGCGGGCGTTGGGCGAACCCGACGCACGACTCGCCGTGGTGGAGGTGGCGCGGCCGATCTCGATCGCGGCGCTGGCGACGCTGTCGTCGCGGCATCCGCTCGTGGTCAGCTGCCCGACGGGCACGATGGCGGGACAACTGGCCGACGACCTCGCCCAGTTCCTGCCGCCCGGCGAGGTCGTCCACTTCCCCGGCTGGGAGACGCTGCCGTTCGAACGCGTCAGCCCCAGCGTCGAGACGATGGGTCAACGGCTCGACATCCTCTGGCGCCTGCGCGACCCCGAGCGCTGTCCGACCGTCATCGTCGCCGGTGTGCGAGCGCTGCTGCAGAAGCTCGGGCCGGGAGCGACCACGACCGAGCCGATCATCGTGCGGCCCGGGAGCGAAATCGACCCCGACGCGCTCGGTCGCCAACTGGTCGAGTTCGGCTACCGACGCGAGGAACTCGTCGAGCACCGTGGCGAGTTCGCCCGCCGTGGAGCAATCGTCGACGTGTTCCCGTCGACCGCCGACGCGCCGATCCGCATCGACCTGTGGGGAGACGAGGTCGACCGTCTCACCCGCTTCGGCGTCAACGACCAGCGATCGATCGACGACCTCGACGAGGTCATCATCTTCCCGGCCCGCGAGCTGATGCCGACCGACGACGTCCGCGAACGCGCCGCCCGTCTCGTCGCCAGCGAACCGTGGGGCCGCGAGCAGTGGGAGCGTCTCGCCGAGGGCGTCCACTTCGACGGCATGGAGAGCTGGCTGCCGTGGCTCGTCGACGACGACCAGCTGCTCACCGACGTGCTCCCCGAGACGGCCAAAGTCGTCCTCGTCGAGCCCAGGCGGATGCGCGACCGGGCGCTCGACCTCATCGCCGAGGAGGACGATCTCGCCCGCGCGCTCGCCTCGACGTGGGCCCGCGATCCCGACAAGTCGTTCCCCCGACTCCACGCCGACCCCGACACGTTGTTGGACGTCCGGCGACCGGACTCAGCGTCGTCAGCCGGTTCGTTCTGGTCGATCGACTCGACGCCCGAGTCACCCGACACGCCGCTCGTCGAGGCCTCCGGCTGGGGCCCGGTGGCGGGCGACGGCTCGGGACTCACCGACCGCTTGATCGAGTTGATCGGCCGCGGTTTCCGCGTGGTCGTCGCCGCCGATGGCACCGGTTCGGCGCAACGCCTCCACGACCTCCTGCTGAACAACGGGCTCGACTTCCCGGTGGTGCGCCCGGGCGCCGACCTGCCGTCCGGCGGCAGCATCACCGTCGCGCCGCTGCACCGCGGTTGCACGCTGCCGAACGCAAAGGTGGCAATCGTCGCCGAGAGCGATCTCACCGGTCGGCGACGTGCCCATCGAACGATCCGCAAGGCCAAGCGCGAGTCGGCGTCGACGTTCGAGGATCTCAAGGCCGGCAACTACGTCGTGCACCACCAGCATGGCGTCGGCAAGTACGAGGGCATGGTCAAGCGGGCGATCGGCGGCGTCGAGCGCGACTACCTGCTGATCGCCTACAAGGGGGGCGACAAGCTCTACGTGCCGTCCGACCAGATCGACACCCTGCGCCAGTACGTCGGCGGTGAGGCCCCGAAGCTGCACAAGCTGGGTGGGTCGGACTTCGCGAAGACCAAGAGCAAGGTGCGTTCCGCGGTCCGCGAGATCGCGCAGGAACTCGTCGTGCTCTACCAGAAGCGCGTCAACGCCGTCGGCCACTCGTTTGCCCAGGACACCCCGTGGCAGCACGAGATGGAGGAGGCGTTCCCGTACGTCGAGACGCCCGACCAGCGCACGGCGATCGAGGCGATCAAGGGCGACATGGAACTCGCGCATCCGATGGACCGGCTGCTGTGCGGCGACGTCGGCTTCGGCAAGACCGAGGTGGCGATCCGCGCGGCGTTCAAGGCGATCCAGGACGGCAAGCAGGTCGCCGTGCTCGCGCCCACGACGCTGCTCGCCACGCAGCACGGCAACACGTTTGCCGATCGGTTCGCCGGGTTCCCGATCCGCGTCGAGACGCTGTCGCGGTTCCTCACCGCCGGCCAGGCGAAGAAGGTGATCGAGGGCGTCAAGACCGGCGAGGTCGACTGCATCATCGGTACCCATCGCCTGCTCGCGAACGACGTGAAGTTCAAGGATCTCGGATTGTTGGTCGTCGACGAGGAGCAGCGTTTCGGTGTGCAGCACAAGGAGACGATGAAGAAGATGAAGACGAACGTCGACGTCCTCACGCTCTCCGCCACGCCGATCCCGCGCACGCTCGAGATGTCGCTCGTCGGCATCCGCGACCTGTCGCTGCTGCAGACCCCGCCGGCCGACCGCATGCCGATCCTCACCTACGTCGGCGAGTACGACGAGCGCGTCGCGATCGAGTCGATCCGACGCGAACTGCTGCGTGAGGGCCAGGTGTTCTGGGTGCACAACCGGGTGCAGTCGATCGACACCGCCGCCGCTCGCCTGCGCCAACTGGTCCCCGAGGCGCGCATCGCGATCGCCCACGGCCAGATGGACGAAGGCACGCTCGAGACCGTCGTGCAGGACTTCTGGGACGGCCAGTACGACGTGCTGGTGTGCACCACGATCATCGAGTCGGGCATCGACATGCCGACGGTGAACACGCTGGTGGTGGAGCGTTCCGACCTGCTCGGCCTCGGTCAGATGCACCAGCTGCGCGGCCGCGTCGGACGGTCGGGATCGCGGGCGTACGCCTACCTCTTCTACCCGCGCGACAAGGTCCTGACCGAGGAGGCGTACGAGCGGCTGCGCACGATCGGCGAGTCGACCGACCTGGGGTCCGGGTTCAAGATCGCCATGCGCGACCTGGAAATCCGCGGCGCCGGCAACCTGTTGGGCGAGTCGCAGTCGGGACACATCGCAGCCGTCGGGTACGACCTGTACTGCCAGATGGTGACCGAGGCGGTCAGCGAGATGAAGGGCGAGCCGCAGCCGGAGCCAGCCGCCGAGATCAAGCTCGACGTGCCCACCGACGCCTTCCTTCCCACCGACTACGTCGAGAAGGAGGAGCTACGGCTCGAGGCCTACCGCCGCCTCGCCGGGGTCACCACGAAGGCCGAGGTCGACGACATCCGCACCGAGTGGGAGGACCGTTACGGCCCACTCCCCGATCCGGCCGTCGCACTGCTCCACGTCGGCCACCTGCGCGCCGAGTGTCACCGCCTCGGCATCAACGACATCCAGATCTCCGGGTCGGCATCCACCGGTGGCACGGCGAAACTCGGACCGCTCGAGCTGAAGCTGTCCGAGACGATGCGGCTGCGGCGGATCTCCAAGGGCGCCAAGTACAAGGAGGACCTGGGCCAGCTCGTGGTCCCACTCCCCCGTGGCGCCGACGCCAGCACGTTCCTTGCCGGCTTCCTGCGCGACCTCGTCCCCGCCGACGCGTGAGCGGGGCGCCGGCAACCTGGGCTCGGGGAACCAGGGGGCGGTAGCGTGCGGCAGGTGAATCGTCGTCTCTCGCTCGTGTTGTCCGTCGCTGCGATCGCCGCGCTCACCGCCGGCTGCTCCACGTTCTCCGACAACGACAACGTCGCCCGCGTGGGCGACGCCACGCTCACCAGCGACGAGTTCCAGGCACAGCTCACCGAACTCGGTGCGCCGACCGATCAGCTGCTGGCCGCCGAGGCGGTGCGCGCCCAGATCACCACCTGGATCCAGGAGCAGGTGGCCGCCGACGACTCCGCCGGCATCGACGCTGCCGGGGCCGCCGCGCTCTACGACGCGGGGATCGAATCGGGCGGCACGATCTGCATCAGCGGCATCGTCGTCGAGAGCGAGGACATCGCCAGCGGTGTCGCCGACGAACTCGCCGCGGGCGCCGACTTCGCCGAGTTGCTCGCTGCCGAGAACCTCGATCCCAGCCTCGGCGACGTCGGCGGCGACATCGGGTGCATCACGAGCGACCAGCTCGTCGAGGCCGCCGACGTCGAGTTCGTCCAGGTCGCCGCCGGCCTCTCGGCCGACGACCCCATCGCCATCGCCCCACTCTTCGACACCGAGGGGAACCAGTTCGCCTGGGTCGTGCTGTCGTTCCGTCCGTTCGACGAGCTGTCGCCGACCGACGTCGAACTGGTCACCAGCGCGATCGACGCCGCCGCCCGCCTCGCCGACGCCGACGTCTTCGTCGACCCCCGATACGGCACCTTCGACGCCGCCACCGGCCAAGTCGTCGCGTTGGGCTGACGATGAACGCGGGTCGGCGACCGCGCATCGTCGTCGTCGGGCTCGGCCCCGGCGGCCATGATCACGTCACCGTCGAGACGCGCGAGGCGATCGCTCGTGCGGAGCACCGCTACCTGCGCACTGCGATCCATCCGTCGGCCGACCTCGTCGCCGATGCGGTCACGTTCGACCACCTCTACGACACGGCGGACACCTTCGACGACGTCTACACCGAGATCGCCTCCTCGCTGATCGATGCGGCCGGCGAACACAGCGAGATCCTCTATGCCGTCCCCGGATCGCCCCTGGTGCTCGAACGAACCGTGCGGTACCTGCGCGAGTGCGACGCCATCGACGTGACCGTGCTGCCCGCCATGTCGTTCCTCGACGTCGCATGGGCACGCCTGGGCATCGACCCGGTCGACGCCGGTGTGCGCCTCGTCGACGGCCACGAGTTCGCCACCGCGGCTGCGGGCGAGCGCGGACCGTTGCTGGTGGCGCACACCCACGCCAACTGGGTGCTGTCCGACATCAAGCTGGCCGTCGACGAAGCGGCCGGCGACGAACCGGTCATCATCCTGCACGCGCTCGGCACCGCCGACGAGCAGATCGTGGAGGTGGCCTGGGCGGATCTCGATCGCACGGTCGAGGCCGATCACCTCACCTCGTTGTGGATCCCGCACCTCGCTGCTCCGGTGGGGGCCGCCTACGTCCGCTTCCATGCGCTGACCCGCACGCTGCGCGAGCAGTGTCCGTGGGACATCGAACAGACCCACGACTCGTTGATCCCGCACCTGCTCGAGGAGACCTACGAGGTCGTCGACGCCATCCACGCGCTCGACGCGGCGGACACCGGCGGCGCCCAGGACGACAGCGGCGCCGACCCCGATCCGGACGCCGATCTGATCGAGGAGCTGGGCGACCTGCTCTACCAGATCGAATTCCATGCGACGATCGCCGAGCAGGACGGTCGGTTCACCATTGCCGACGTGGCCAACGGCATCCACGACAAGCTGGTACGACGCCATCCCCACGTGTTCGGCGACCTCGTCGGCAGCGATCTCGACACGTCGGAGGTGCTGTCGAACTGGGACGACATCAAACGCCACGAGAAGTCGCGCACCTCGGTGTTCGACGGGATCCCGCGCTCGATGCCGGCACTCGCCTACGCGGCCAAGGTCGGCTCGAAGGCGTCGAAGGTCGGCTTCGACTGGCCCGACGTCAGCGGCGCGTTCCCGAAGATCGCCGAGGAGACCGCCGAGCTCCACGAGGCGATGCACGAGCCGACCGACGACGCAACTGCGAGCATCACCGCCGCCACGATCGCCGGCGAACTCGGCGATCTGCTGTTCGCGATCGTCAACGTCGCGCGCCACCTACGGGTCGATCCTGAGCTGGCGCTCCGGGCAGCGACCGACAAGTTCCGGGTGCGATTCGAAGGCGTGGAACGACTCGCTCGGCAACGTTCCATCGAGCTGCGCGACGCCGAGCTCGCCACGCTCGACGCCCTGTGGGACGAGGTCAAGGCGACCGAGTGAGCGCCGGTGCGCCGGGCTCGAGACCGGCGACGGTCAGGGCCGGCGACGGTCGATGGCCGGTGACGCCTCGGGGCCTGGCGGCGGTTGGGCGGCGAACGCCACGAGCGTCTGTTCCCAGTCGGTGCGCCAGCGCAGCCAGCGCAGCTCGATCACTTCGTCGAACACGGTCGTCGCCCGCCACGTGGTCATCGCGAACATCAGCGCCGGCACGCCGTAGAGCACGGCGACCTGCGCGGTGCGTTCGAGGTCGGTGAATCCGTTCTCGGCGAGCACGTCGTGGAGTCCGAGCGCCATCACGAGGAGCACACCGACGATCGAGAACAACGGCAGCCAGAACCAGGCCGCCACGACACGTACCGGCGCGCCGATGCGGTGGGCCTGGCGGACGTGGTATCGGAAGGGCAGCCAGACGAGGATGAAGCATCCCATGAGCACGACCACGGCGATGCTGACCGGGAGCAGGTCGTCGGTGCCGTCGGCGACGCGCTCGCGGACCCGGTCGATGGTCGCGACCGCCAGCACCGGTGCGCCGAACGCTGCGAGCCACAACACCACCGCCACCCACGCGCGAGAGGGCTGCCGGTAACGCGTGGCGGGAACGAGTCGCGCGGCGTCGAGCATGGCGAGCGCGCTCCACCCGACGAGCATGACCGCAGCCATGACGTGGGGGACCACCACGAACAGCACGTCCATGCCACCCGGCACGTCGTACTCGCGCAGCAGGACCACGGCGATGCCGACCAGCTGCGAGAGCGCGAGCAGGTACCGCAACCACCATGTTGCGAACAGCCGAGGCGGCGGATCGGAGCGCAGCGGCGTGAACGAGTGGCCCTCGAACGCGTCCGGTGGAATCGATTGCGACACCGGGACCGCAGCGGGCGGTGGCGGGGTGGCGGCTGACAGGGTCGGCGATTCCGGTGGCGGCGGTGTTGGCGAAGGCGGCGGTGTTGGCGAGGGCGGCGGCGTTGGCGAAGGCGGCGGTGGCGGTGGCGGCGGCGGCGGCGGTGGCGGCGGCGGCGGCGCTGACGAAGCGGGCAGCGCGGGCGCGACCGGCGGCACGCGAGGAAGACCGTTCGACGAGGTCATGACGGTGTGGCGGCGTCCGAGGGGGGTCGAGCAGCACCCTGCACGGCCGAACGGCGGGCCTCGACGAGCATGTTGTGGTGGTCGGCTTCGTGCCGGCACGTACGCGACAGCGCCCGACAGGCGTCGGTGACGGCGAGCGTCGAACACAGTTGGATGAGCGCACCGATCGCCAAGTAGCCGGCGAGACGGCCGACCTCGGTCGTCGTCGCAGAGTCCGGGAGGCGCAGGAGCCCACCGAGGCCCTGGACGTGGATCAGCAGCACCACGGCGAGGACGTACACGATGCGCAGCGGGGTGCGCCGGGCGCCGACCGCATCAGCACAACGCTCGAGGGCGAGGAACGGCACCGAGAGCACCGCAGCCTGCGCGGCGAAGCCGAGCACGACGCGGCCGATCGACGCATCGACGATCACCCTGTCGGCGATCCACCAGACCGCGCCAGCCGCCGCCGGCCACAACACGGCCGCAAGCACCGGATTGAAGCGTCGACCCGTGGTGCGGCGCACATTGATCACGGTCACGAACGTCCAGGCGACGACCGCGACGAGCAGGGCGGCGATCACCCCGGCCGACGCTGCACGGAGCGCGTCGAGCGCGTCCCAGGTGCGTTGGCGTTCCGCCGGCAGCACACCGGTGTCGCGTGAATCCATCCACAGCAGGCCGGTCACGATGGCGCCGACGAGACTCAACAGGGCGAGACCGGCCACGAGCGTCACCATCAGCAGTCGGAGCACGTCGGCACCGACCAGGAGGTCGATCCGCTCGGTCGCGACAACGCGGCGTCCGGTGCCCGATGGTGTCGCCCTGCGGGTCCGATTCGGTGGCGTTGCGCCGCCGAGTTTCCGCCGGGCCGCTGCGACGGTGATGGCGTCCTCGACCGATGACGCTGCGCGCCAGGCGAGGAGAATCGTGATCACGCACGGCGCAATGGCGACCACGGCGACCACCCACAGCGGCACCCAGCCGTCGGCTCCGGTCGCTGCGTCGTTCGGATCGTCGACACCGGCGAAGCGCAGCGCAACGATCGAGGCGACCCCGACCAGTCCCATCACGACGGGCACCCACATCCACTGCGCGACCCTCACGGTGTAGCCACCGACTTGACGAACGACGCCGGCGAGGTGGTACATCGGCCGGTACGTCATGGGGATCGCCAGCAACAGCGCCACGACGGCCACGGCGAGCGGTACCGCCGACACCGTGCCGTCCACGGCACCGTCTGACCCGGTGCCGGATCGCTCGCCGAGCAGGATCACCACGCCGACGGCGACGGCCACGAACGCGAACGGGATGATCCAGGTGCGCACCGCTGCGGCGGGGTCCGGGAGGTTCGCCCGGTTCGCTGGTTCGACGAGACGACGGGCGTTGTCGGTGGTGACCCAGGTCCAGCCCAGCACGCACAGGGTCGCGACGAAACCGGTCAGCACGGACACCCACATCACGGCATCGGACCAGGGCTGATCGTCGATCAATCGCTGCACCTGCCAGCCCATGAGTGCGAACGTGGCGGCAAGCGTGACCGCCCCGACGATCCGCCACGGTGCCATCGGCCGGAGCTTCACCGCAGCGCGAGGCGCCGACGCGCCGACGTGTGGGGACGGCAACGGCGATTCGTTCGTCCAGGTCGCGCCCCCCGACGGGGCAGCGAGGACGGCCGGGGTGGCGGCGGGATCGTCGCCATCCTCGTCGTGATCGGCGCGACGGGACCCGCGGGCGGCGGCATCATCGTGCCCACCGGTCGAGGATCCAGCGGTTCCATGTCGTCGTCATCGGCCTGGGGGCTGAGCAACTTGAGCAGAAACACCCGGAGGGAGCGAGACCGAGCGCGCACGTGTTGACCAAATGCCTCTCGGACGGCGGCCGCCCCCTCCGATACGTTGGGGACATGAGCGAGATCCTGAGCATCACCGGACGCGAGATCCTGGATTCCCGTGGGAACCCAACCGTCGAAGTCGAGGTCCTGCTCGACTCCGGGGCCCTGGGTCGCGCGGCGGTGCCATCGGGCGCGTCCACCGGCGAGCACGAAGCCGTCGAACTGCGCGACGGCGGCGAGCGCTACGGCGGCAAGGGCGTGCTGAACGCCGTCGGCTTCGTCAACGGCGAGATCGCCGACGCGCTCGAAGGGTTCGACGCCACCGATCAGCGGTTCCTCGACCGGGTGATGCTCGACCTCGACGGCACCGACAACAAGGCCCGCCTGGGAGCGAACGCCGTGCTGGGAACCAGCCTCGCAATCGCCAAGGCGGCCGCGATCGAGCTCGACCTCCCGCTCTACACCTACCTGGGCGGGCCCAACGCGCACGTGCTGCCGGTTCCGATGATGAACGTGATCAACGGCGGTGTGCACGCCGACAACTCGATCGACCTCCAGGAATTCATGGTGATGCCCGTCGGCGCGCCGAGTTTCTCCGAGGCGCTGCGCTGGGGAACCGAGACCTACCACGTGCTCAAGCAGGTGATCAAGGACCGCGGCCTCTCCACCGCTGTCGGCGACGAAGGTGGCTTCGCTCCGAACCTCGACTCGAACGAAGAAGCCATCCAGGTCCTCGTCGAAGCGATCACCAAGGCCGGCTTCACACCCGGCGACGACATCGCCATCGCCCTCGACCCGGCCACCAGCGAGATCTACCGCGACGGCGCCTACCACCTCGCCGGCGAAGGCAAGGTGCTCACGCCGTCGGAGATGACCGACTACTGGGTGCGCCTCGTCGACAGCTACCCCATCGTCTCGATCGAAGATGCCATGGACGAGAACGACTGGGAGGGTTGGTCCACGCTCAACGCCGCCGTCGGCGATCGCGTGCAACTCGTCGGCGACGACCTGTTCGTCACCAACTCGGCCCGCTTGCAGATCGGCATCGACAAGAAGGCCGCCAACTCGATCCTGATCAAGGTCAATCAGATCGGCTCGCTCACCGAAACGCTCGACACCGTCGGCCTGGCCACCCGCCACGGCTTCACCTCGGTGATGAGCCACCGCTCCGGTGAAACCGAGGACGCCACCATCGCCGACCTCGCCGTCGCCACCAACTGCGGCCAGATCAAGACCGGCGCCCCCGCCCGCAGCGATCGCGTCGCCAAGTACAACCAGCTGCTGCGCATCGAGGCAGAACTCGGCGACACCGCCGAGTACCGCGGCAAGTCCGCCCTCGCGCCGTTGTCAAGTAGCTCGGCCTCACCGCACGCTGGCGCTTGGCTGATCGGGGTCGGCCTCGTCCGCCTCGTCGCTGGCGCTTCCCTCGCCGGCGCGCCCGGCACCGCGCGGCCGCGATGAGCGAACGGACCGCCGGCGCCACCTTCGCTCATCGCCACACAGTCCCACGCGCCGCGATGAGCGAACGGACCGCCGGCGCCACCACTCGCTCATCGCCACACAGTCCCACGCGGCCGCGATGAGCGAACGGACCGCCGGCGCCACCACTCGCTCATCGCCACACAGTCCCACGCAGCCGCGATGAGCGAACGGACCGCCGGCGCCACCTCTCGCTCATCGCCACACAGTCCCACGCGCCCGCGATGAGCGAACGGACCGCCGGCGCCACCTCTCGCTCATCGCGACGGGTTGGCGGCGGTGGGATCACCGGTGGTTGGGGGGTTGCCACGGAAACGGTGGGGCTTCCTGCGACAATGGCGGCGTGAGTCGGTCGAAGACCACCTCGATCCCGAGGCCGAAGGAGCAACCGAAGGCATCCGACGAGGGCCGTTCGCGTCTGGGCGACTTCACGCGGCCGATCCCGGTCGAGAAGCGCATCTTCCGCCGGCCCAAGCTGGCGCTGTTCAGCGGCATCTTCGTGCTGCTGGTGATCGCCATGATCGCCGCCGCGGTGTTCATCCTGCCCATGGGCACGTGGTTCGACCAGGGCGACCAGCTCGTCCAACGCCAGGCCGAACTCGACGAACTGCAGCGCGTCAACGGCCAGCTGGCGGGCGAGGTCGAACGACTCGGTACCGACGCCGGCGTCCGTGAGGCAGCGCGCGAGGAGATCGGCTTCGTCGAGGAGGGCGATCAGCGGTTCACGATCCTGCCGCTTCCGCCCGTGCCGAGGGTCCTTCCCGACGGATGGCCCTACAACGTGGTCACCCAGATCTTTGCGGCCCGCACGGCTGGGCCCGCGCCCGCCGTTGCCGACTAGGTTCGCAGGCGTTCACGCCAACACAGCACAAGGGGGCACACGTGGCCGGAAGCATCCTGGGGACCCGAGTCCAACGCAAGGAAGACCCCAAGTTCCTCACGACCGGCGGCATGTACGTCGACGACCTGCACGAGGACCTGCTCGCCGGCGCCCTCCACGTCGTGTATGCCCGCTCGGCCGTCGCCCACGGCACGATCCTGTCGATCGACGTCGAGGGCGTGAAGGACATGCCCGGTGTGGTCGGCGTGTTCACCGCCGAGTCGCTCGGCCTCGAGCCGGTGCCGTCGAACTTCAACCCCGCCGTCGCCCGCACGCTGCTCGCCAGCGACAAGGTCCGCTTCGTCGGCGAACCGGTGGTGGCGATCGTCGCCGAGACGCTCGCGCAGGCCACCGACGCCGCCGAGATGGTGTTCGTCGACGTCGACTTCCTCCCGGCGCTCATCGACATCGAGGCGTCGATGGCGTCCGAGACCCTGATCTACGAAGCGGCCGGCTCCAATGCCGTGTTCGACACCACGGCGCTCGGCATGCCCGAGAACACCGACACCGACGACTACTTCGCCGACTGCGAGGTCGTGGTCACGGGACGCTTCCTCAACCAGCGTGTCGCCCCGTGCCCGCTCGAGGTGCGCGGCTCTGCGGCCACGTGGGTCGACGGGCGCCTCCACCAGTGGCTCTCCACGCAGCACGCCCAGGGCGTGAAGGCCCCGATCGCTGCGGCGAACGGTGTCGAGGCCGACCAGGTCCGCGTGATCACGCCCGACGTCGGCGGCGCGTTCGGCGCCAAGATCGGCACGTACGCCGAGGAGATGCTGCTCGGTCCGATCTCCAAGGCCCTCGGGCGACCGGTGCGCTGGCGCGAGACCCGCAGCGAATCGATGATGAACATGGGCCACGGCCGCGCCCAGCTCCAGTACGTCACCATCGGCGGCACCCGTGAGGGCAAGGTCACGCACTACCAGCTGCACCTGTTCCAGGACGCCGGCGGGTTCATGGACGTCGGCGGCGTGCTCGGCTTCGCGATGACCCGCCCGATGGCGCAGGCGGTGTACGACATTCCCAACGTCGAGTGTCGCGCCACCACCGTGCTCACCAACACCACGCCGACGGTGCCGTACCGGGGCGCCGGTCGGCCCGAGGCGACCGCGGCCGCCGAACGGGCGATGGATCTCTTCGCCGCCGAGATCGGCAAGGATCCCGCCGAGGTCCGCCGGATGAACCTGATCCCGAAGTTCCTCGAGTCGCACGCCACGGCGATCGGCCACACCTACGACGTCGGCGACTACGAGGGCGCCCTCGACAAGGCGCTCGAGGCCGCCGGCTACGCCGACCTGCGCGCCGAGCAGGCCCGCCGCCGCGAGGCCGGCGACGACAAGCAGCTCGGCATCGGCGTCAGCGTGTACGTCGAGATCACCGGCGGCGTCGACCCGATGGGCGAGGCGGCCAAGATCGAGGTGCAGGACGACGGATCCGCCCTCGTGTACACCGGCACCTCGCCGCACGGCCAGGGTCACGACACGTCGTGGTCGATGATCGCCAGCGACCAGACCGGCATCCCGATGGACAAGATCACGCTCATCTGGGGCGACACCGACCTCGTCCCCGAGGGTGGCGGCACCATGGGGTCGCGCTCGCTCCAGCAGGGCGGCGTCGCGGTCAACAAGGCGTCGATCGAACTCGTCGAGAAGGCCCAGAAGCTGGCCGCATCGCTGTTGGAGGCCGCGGAGGCCGACATCGTGCTCGACAAGGACAACGGATCGTTCCACGTCGCCGGCACACCGGCCGTCGCGAAGACGTGGGCCGACCTCGCCGTCGCTGCCAAGAGCCAGGGCGACGACCTCACCATCGCCACCCGGTTCGACGCCGGCCAGGCGACGTTCCCGTTCGGCGCCCACGTCGCCGTGGTCGAAGTCGACACCGGCACCGGACAGGTCAAGCACCTGCGCCAGATCGCCTGCGACGACGCCGGCCGGGTGGTCAACCCGATGCTGCTCGACGGGCAGATCCACGGCGGTATCGCCCAGGGTTCCGCACAGGCCCTGCTCGAGGAGGTCCGCTACGACGAGGACGGCAACCCGGTCACGTCGAACCTCGCCGACTACGGGATGATCTCGGCCACCGAACTGCCGAGCTTCGAGGTGATCCACATGGAGACCCCGACGTTCGTCAACCCGCTCGGCGCCAAGGGGATCGGCGAGTCCGGCACGATCGGCTCGACCCCGGCCGTGCAGTCCGCCGTGATCGATGCCCTGAGCCACCTCGGCATCCGCCACATCGACATGCCCGCCACCGCCGAGAAGGTCTGGCGGGCCATCCAGGAAGCCACCGCGCAAGGAGCCACCGCATGACGATCACCGACCCGACCAGCACCGACCCGACCGGCAGTGCGCACCCTCGCGCCTCGTTCACGTCGTTCGAGGAGTCGACCGCCGAGGACTGGGCGATCATCGCCCCGCAGTTGGCGATCACGCAGTCGTTCGTCGCCGAACGCGTCATCGAGCTGATGCGCGCCCTCGAGTTCGACCACGGCGGCTTCCCGGTCAACCGGCTCGAACACAGCCTGCAGACCGCCACCCGCGCCGAGAAGGACGGGCGCGACGACGAGTACGTGCTGTGCGCCCTGCTCCACGACATCGGCGACACGCTCAGCCCGTACAGCCACCCCGACATCGCCGCCGGCATCCTCAAGCCGTTCGTGTCCGAGGCCAACTACTTCATGGTCAAGCACCACGGCGAGTTCCAGGGCTACTACTTCTGGGACTACATCGGGATGGACAAGAACGCCCGCGAGGCGCACCGCGACTCGCCGTACTTCGACCACACCGAGGAATTCTGCGCCAAGTACGACCAGACGGCCTTCGACGCCGACTACGTCAGCAACCCCCTCGAACACTACGAACCGCTGATCCGCGAGCTCCTGCACGGCCGCTGACGATCACCTCGCGGGGCCGAGCCCGGTTGTACCCCTGTCGATGGCGGTGAGCGAGCTACCGTCAGCCGCGTGAACTACACCGCGATCGGCCGACTGCAGCGCGCGATCGCCATGGTGATCGCCGTCGGCATCGTCGGCACGATCGGCTACTGGTTGTTCGGGATGAGCCTGACCGACGCGTCGTACCAGACCGTCACGACGGTGACCACGGTGGGGTTCCGAGAACTGCAGGACTTCAACAACCTCGAACAGTGGTTCACGATCATCATCATCATCACCGGCGTCTCGACGGTGCTGTACACCTTCACGCTGGCGGTGCAGGTCGTCGTCGAGGGACAACTTCGAGACTTCGTCGGGAGGCGGCTGATGGACCGGGAGATCAACAAGATGTCGGGCCACACCGTGGTGTGCGGCTGGGGACGCGTCGGCCGGGCCGTCGCCGACGACCTCGTTCACGCAGGGCATTCGGTCGTGGTGGTCGACGCCAACGCCGAACGCGTTGCCAACGTCCCGTACCCCACCGTCGTCGGGGATGCCACGCTCGACTCCACGTTGCGCTCGGCCGGCATCGAGCGCGCCCAGGCACTCGTCGCTGCGCTCGAGGGCGACGCCGAGAACCTGTTCGTGACGCTGTCGGCGCGAGCGATCCGGCCCAGCTTGTTCATCGTGGCACGAGCCCGCCAGGACGAGAGCGTGCCGAAGCTGGCAAATGCCGGCGCCGACCGCGTCGTCAACCCGCAGGAACTCGGCGCCGCCCGCATGGCGTCGTTCGTGTCCCGACCGCACGTCGCCGAGTTCGTCGACGTGGTCATGCACGAACGGTCACTCGAGTTCCGGATGCAGGAGTACGACGTCCCGGAAGGATCCGCGCTGGCCGGCAAGACGCTGCGCGAGGCCGACCTGCGCAAACGGTCCGGCGTGCTGGTGCTGGCGCTCCGACGAGTCGACGGCAGCTTCACCACCAACCCCGACCCCGACATCGTGATCGAACCCCACCAGGTGCTGATCGCCGTCGGTGCCGACGACGACTTCGAACGCCTCGAGAAGCTCGCCCACTGATGGCGCCCGACCTCTCGGAACACGACGCGATGCAACATGGCGAGACGCATGTCCTCCTCGACCTCGACGGCACGATCTCGGACTCGGCGCCGGGCATCGGACGCTCGCTCCAGCACGCCTTCTCGACGTGCGGATACGAACCGCCGACCGACGAACAGGTCCGCCAGGTGATCGGCCCACCGTTCGAGGTCAGCTTCCCCACGCTCGGGATCCCGGTCGACGACATCGAACGCGTCGTGCTGGCCTACCGCGACCGCTACGAGGACATCGGCCTCTTCGAGAACACCGTCTATCCCGGCATCGCCGAGATGCTCGACGAGCTGGTCGCCGCCGGTCACACCCTGTCGATCGCCACCGCCAAACCCGAGCCGACGGCGAAGCGGATCATCGAACACTTCGGCTTCGCCGACCACTTCGCCGTGCAGGCCGGCGCAACCCAGGAGGTCGGCACGGGGCGCCGCACCAAGGCCGAGGTGATCAACTACGCGCTCATCTCGCTGCGCCTCGGGCCGGGGGACCTTGCTCGTGTCGTGATGGTCGGCGACCGCGACCACGACGTCGAGGGCGCCCACCTCAACGGCATCGACTGCATCGGCGTCACGTGGGGCTTCGGGTCGGTCGATGAGCTGCAGACCGCCGGCGCCGCGGCGCTCGTCGACACCCCGGCCGAAGTTGCCGCAGCCGTCGCGGCGACGTACCGTTCCAGACGGCCATGAGCACCACCGCAGACCAACCGCCGATCGACACCGCTGCGCCGTCGACGAACCCGACGTCGCCCAGCAACGCAACGGGTTCGGATGCCGACCGATTCATGCGGCGCCTGCTGCGGCTCCCCGAAGGCCAGACCTCCACCGCCGACGAAGCCCGCTCCGCGTTCCAGAAATCGCTGTTCATCAGCACCTGCCGGTGCCTCTTGATGTACATCGTGTTCCCATTCGTGCTCCCTGCGGTCGGCATCGCCCGCGGCGTCGGCCCCTACATCGGCCTCACCATCGGCGTGCTGGCGATGGTGTCGATCGTGTACAGCATCCGCCGGTTCTGGCGCGCGAACCACTCGAAGCGCTGGCACTACACGATCTTCGGCACGGCGATCATCTGCTTCCTGATCTACCTCGCCGCGAAGGACCTCACGACCATCTTGTCCTGAGCGTGCTCGATGTCGCTCGGTGTCGACGCGGCAGCGCCGATGGTGCATGATGGGCATCCGACGCCGCACGACGCGGTCGCTCGAACACCACGACGAACAACAGCAGGGGGCACCAGTGGAGATCACCGTCAGCGTCAACGGCACGCAGCACACTCACGACGTGGAGCCACGCACGCTCCTCGTGCAGTACATCCGAGAGCACGTGGGGCTCACCGGCACCAACATCGGCTGCGACACGTCGTCGTGCGGTGCGTGTTCACTCCACCTGAACGGCGAGGCCGTCAAGAGCTGCACCGTGCTCGCGGTCCAGGCCGACGGTGCCGACGTTCGCACGATCGAAGGCATGGCCGACGCCGACGGCACGCTGCACCCGATGCAGCAGGCGTTCATGGAGAACCACGGCCTCCAGTGCGGCTACTGCACGCCCGGCATGGTGATGGCCGCCACGAGCCTGCTCGAGGAGAACCCGAACCCGACCGAGGACGAGGTCCGCATCGGCCTCGAAGGGAACCTGTGCCGCTGCACCGGCTACCACAACATCGTCAAGTCCGTGCTCGCCGCGGCCTCGGCGGGAGCCTGAACCGCGAAACAACGCCAGTGACGCGGTGCTGTGCACCGACGTGACACCACCGACTGGATGGGGGTCCAGACATGACGATCACAGAAGATCCAACCACCTCGACGGGTGTCTTCGGCAGCCGCCTGCTGCGCAAGGAGGACCCGGTCCTGCTCACCGGCGAGGCGGTGTTCACCAACGACATGAAGGTGCCCGGCGCGCTGTACATGGCGGTGCTGCGCAGCCCGTACGCGCACGCCAAGATCGTGTCGATCGACACGGGCGATGCGGCCGCGATGCCGGGCGTGCGCGCGGTGTACACCGGCGCCGATCTCGCCGACCTCTGGGCCGCGCCGATGCCGTGTGCGTGGGCCGTCACCGAGGACATGCTCAATCCGCCGCACCATCCGATCGCCACCGACACCGTCAACTACGTCGGTGACGGCGTGGCGATCGTGCTCGCCGACACCGACGCGATCGCCCACGATGCGATCGAGGCGATCGACGTCACCTACGACCCGCTCGAAGCGGTCACCGAACTCGAGGACGCGCTGTCGGACCGTGTCCTGGTGCATCCCGAGCTCGGCACGAACTCGTCGTACACCTGGAACCTGCTCATCGAGGAGACCGACGGCGCCGTCCAACAGGCCTTCGACAACGCCGCCCACACCGTCAGCGAACGCTACGTCCAGCAGCGACTCATCCCGATGGCGATGGAACCTCGCGCCGTCGTGGCGATTCCGCAGCCGTTCGGCGGCGACATCACGCTGTACACCGCCACGCAGATCCCCCACGTGCTCAAGGTGATGGTCGCCGTCACGCTCGGCGTGCCCGAACACCAGCTCCGCGTGGTCGCACCGGCCGTCGGTGGCGGCTTCGGCGCCAAGCTCGACGTCTACGCCGAAGAACTGCTGTGCGTCGCGCTCGCCCGCAAACTCGGCACCCCCGTGCGGTGGAACGAGACGCGCTCGGAGAACACCGTTGCCAGCATCCAGGGTCGTGGCCAGATCCAGCACATCGAGTTGGCCGCCGATTCCAGCGGCAAGCTCACGGCGGTGCGGGTGCGCCTGACCGCCGACATGGGCGCCTACATGCAGCTGATCACGCCGGGGATCCCGCTGCTCGGCGCGTTCCTGTACGCCGGCGTCTACGACCTGCCCAAGGCCTACGACTTCTCGTGCACCGGCGTGTTCACCACGCTCACCCCGACCGACGCCTACCGCGGCGCCGGGCGTCCTGAAGCGACCTATGCGATCGAGCGGGCGATGGACGCGCTGGCCAAGGAGGTCGGTGTCGACCCGCTCGAGCTGCGGCGCCGCAACTTCATCCGACCCGAGCAGTATCCGTACGAGGCGTTCACCGGACTCGTCTACGACTCGGGCGAGCACGACAAGGCGGCCACCATCGCGGCCGACCTGATCGACTACGAGGCGGTCCGTGCACGCCAGGCCACCCAGAACGTCGAGGGCGCCACGAAGCGCCTCGGCCTCGGCGTGTCCACCTACTTCGAGATGTGCGGGCTGGCGCCCTCGCGGGTGCTGGCGTCGCTCAACTACTCCGCGGGCGGCTGGGAGGCCGCGACCGTGCGCATCCTGCCAACGGCGAAGGTGCAGGTCGTCACCGGCACGTCGCCGCACGGACAGGGCCACGAAACGTCGTGGTCGATGATCGTGGCCGACAAGCTCGGTATCGATCCCGCCGACGTCGACGTGCTGCATTCCGACACGGCGATCGCTCCGCTCGGCATGGACACCTACGGGTCGCGTTCGCTGCCCGTCGGCGGTGTGGCCGTCTCGATGGCGTGCGACAAGGTGATCGAGAAGGCCAAACAGATCGCTGCGCACCAGATGGAGGCCAACGTCGACGACCTCGAGTTCGTCGACGGCGAGTTCCGTGTGGCAGGTACGCCCAGCAAGTCGACGCCGCTGGCCGCCATTGCGTTCGCTGCGTTCACCGCGCACGACCTGCCCGACGGGCTGGAACCGAACCTCGAAGCGCAGGTCACCTACGACCCGCCGAACTTCTCCTGGCCGTTCGGCACGCACATGTGCCTCGTCGAAGTCGACGTCGAGACCGGCGACGTCGATGTGCTGCAGTACGTCGCCGTCGACGACTGCGGCAACCAGCTCAACCCGCTGATCGTCGAGGGCCAGGTGCACGGCGGCGTGGTCCAGGGCCTCGCGCAGGCGCTGTACGAGGGTGCCGACTACGACTCCGACGGCAACCTGCGCACCTCGACGCTCGCCGACTATCTCGTACCGGCTGCGAGTGACGTCCCGCCGATCACGCTCGGGCTGTCGGTCACCCCGTCGCCCACCAATTCGCTCGGCGTGAAGGGCGTCGGCGAAGCTGGCACGATCGGATCTGCGCCCGCCGTCATGAACGCCATCGTCGATGCGTTGTCCGGGCTCGGAGTCCGCGACGTCCCGATGCCCGCCAGCCCGAACACCGTGTGGAGCGCCATCGCCTCCGCCCAATCCACCATGTCCACCAGCAGCTCCCCCGGAGGCACCCCGTGATCCCCGCACCGTTCGACTACGTTCGCGCCGAGTCCGCCGAGGAGGCAATCAGCCTCGTCGGCCAGCACGGCGACGACGCCAAGTTCATCGCGGGCGGCCACAGTCTGCTGCCGATGATGAAGCTGCGTCTGGCGCAGCCGAGTGTCGTGATCGACATCGGGCGCCTGTCCGACCTGTCGTACATCCGCGAGGAGGGCGACCAGATCGCGATCGGTGCGATGACGCGCCACATGGACGTCGAGACGTCGGCGTTGCTCAAGGAGCACGTGCCGCTGCTGGCACATGCAGCCGGCCACGTCGGCGACCCCCAGGTGCGTCACCGCGGCACGCTCGGCGGCACGATCGCCCACGCCGACCCCGCGTCCGACCTGCCCGCCACCACCCTCGCGCTCGGCGCCACCTACGTGGCCCAGGGCCCGAACGGCACCCGCGAGATCGCAGCGAGCGACTTCTACCGAACGTTCTTCGAGTCCGCGCTCGAGCCCGACGAGATCCTCACCGAGGTACGCGTCCCGAAGATGAACGGTGCCGGCTGGAACTTCCAGAAGTTCAACCGGCGCGCCCAGGACTGGGCGATCGTCGGGGTGGCTGCGTGGCGCAACGGTGACCAGGCCGGCGTCGGGCTGGTCAACATGGGCGCCACACCCGTCCTCGCCACCAGCGTGGCCGCAGCGATCGCCAGCGGCGCCAGCGTCGCGGATGCCGCCGAGCAGGCCGCCGCTGATGCCGATCCGCAGGCCGACCTGAACGCCAGCGTCGAGTACCGCCAGCACCTCGCACGGGTCCTCACCCGCCGCGCCCTCGACGCATCCTCGTCCTGACGTCCGGGCGCTGCTCCGCAGGGCTGCGCACGCTCTAACCTGTCGCCGATGCGTCGGCCGACCGCCACTGTGAGCAGCGTGGCGCGCACGCTCGCCCTGCCGGCGATCGTGGCGATCGGCGCCGTGCTGGCTGTGCTGCTGCATCGCACGGGACACACCCAGGGCGACGACTTCGCCCTCTACCTCCGCCAGGCCCGCAGCCTGTTCGACGGCGACATCGGCCAGGTCGTGTCCGACAACCGCTTCGCCGTGTTGAACTCCGACAGCGGATTCAGCCCCATTGCCTACCCATGGGTGTGGCCGTTGCTGTTGTCGCCGTTCGTGCACGCGTGGGGCCTCGACTACGACCGCCTCAAGCTCGTCGAGGTCGCCACGTTCTGCGTGTGGCTCGTGCTGCTGCACGGCATCGTGCGCCGCCGCATCGGGTGGGCACCGGCGATCGCCATCGTGGCCGTGTTCGCCACCTCGCCGCTGTACCTCGCCCACACCGACCAGCTGCTCACCGAGTTCCCCCACCTGGCCGCCGTGGCGCTGGTGATCTGGTGGTACGACCGGATCCGGCGCGACGCCACCCTGCTCACGGCGTCCACCGGCCAACTGATCACGCTGGGGATGTTGATCGTGCTCGCGTTCAACGTGCGCCGCGAGTCGATCGTGCTGCTCGGCGTGATCGGCACGATGGCCCTCTACGACATCGTCGTCGCCGGCCGGTCGACCAGCGGCTCGCGGTACGTCGGTGCCATTGACACCGTGCGCACGCACTGGCGGGCGATCGTGACCCCGTTCGCCACCTTCGCCGTCGGCGCCGCACTCGCTCAACTGCTGCTGCCCACCGACCTCTTGCCGGACAACGGCAACAGCTCTGCCTTCCTCGACGACCGGATGAGCGAGTATCCGGGCATCCTCGGCGACCAGTTGGGTCTCGGCGATCACACCGCCGTCGGCGTCGCTGTCCTCGTGCTCGCGGCAATCGGTGTCGTGATCGGCGTCCGGCGTCGACCGACGCTCGACACGCCGCTGCTGCTGCTCGCCGTGCTCAGCACGCTGGCGATCAGCACCCATCTCCGCCGCGTCGATCGGTACTGGTTCCAGGTCACACCCTGGGTGACGTACTTCGCCACCGTTGCCCTGGTGGCCACGCTCGGCTGGTTGTTCGCACGGTGGGGCCGCTCGATCCGCATCGCGACGGCAACCGCGCTCGTCCCGCTCGGCGCGCTGGTGGTGGCGCACGGCGTGGTGCTGGCTGGCGACATCTCCGATGCCCAGCAGTACAACGACCTCGGCCGCGTGCAGTCGGGACCGTCGAACCCGGTCGTCGCCCCGGTGTTCGAGGCCGTTGCCGAACTCACGCCGCCCGACGCGATCATCGCCTACTACCGCGCCCGCACGATGACGCTGCTGACCGACCGTCGAGCGTTCCAGACCAAGCAGCTCGACCGGATCATCGACAACGCCGACTACTACGCCGAACGACGCAACTCGACGTACTGGCAACCCGAGCTGACCGCGGGCGACGCCCGACGGGCCGGCTTCGAAGAGGTCTGGTCGGACCAGCGCTGGATCCTGTGGCGCCTTCCCGACGACTGACCATGGTTGGGTCGATACGCTCCCGCGCCGAGACACCACGAGCAACCGATGACCACACCTGACCCCGCGACGCCTGAACCCACCACGATCCCGACCGGGAACACCTACGACAAGTACGGCTCGACCAACCCGATCGAGCAGCGGATGATGCGCGGGTTCTTCGCCGCGCTCGACCGGTTCCTCGACCAGACTGCGCCGACGCGCATCTTCGAGATCGGCATCGGCGAAGGCATCGTCACCAGCCGGGTCATCGAGCGCTTCGCCGGCGTGCCGGTGATCGGCCTCGATCTTCCCGACGACGAGTTGGCCGCCCAGTGGCAGTCACGTGATCTGTCGTGTGCGTTCGGCGACGCCGGGTGGTTGCCCTTCCCCGACGACGCCTTCGACCTCGTGCTCGCGATCGAGGTGTTCGAACACCTCCCCGATCCCGCCGCGGCGATGGCAGAGCTGTCACGCGTCTGCGCCGGCTCGCTGATCGCCTCGGTGCCGTTCGAGCCGATCTGGCGCATCGGCAACATGGCTCGAGGCCGCTACCTCCGCGACCTCGGCAACACCCCCGGGCACATCAACCACTGGACGAACCGCGGGTTCACCAGGCTCGTCGGCTCGCACTTCGACGTCGTCGACCGTGCGACGCCGATGCCGTGGACGATGGTGCTCGCGTCGTCGCGACAGCACGGCCCCCAGTCCAGCTGAGCCATGAGCCGATCGCGTCTCGTCAACCTGATCGGGGTCGCGATCGGGGTCGCCGGCATTGCGTTCGTCACCACCCGGATCGTGCGCGACCGTGCGGCGATCGCCGACGCCATGTCGTCGGCCGAGCTCGGCTGGCTCGTCGTCGGCGCGGTGGCCGGCATGGTGGCGATGGCGCTGATCGGACTGAACTGGTTGCTGATCCTGCGTCATGGCGGTGCGTCGGCGCCCTGGCGTCGAGGCATGGCATGGTTCTTCGTCGGCCAACTCGGCAAGTACGTGCCCGGCGGGATCTGGCCGATCGTCGGCCAGGCCGAACTCGCCCACCGCGATGCCACACCTCGCGGCGCCGCGTACTTCTCCACCGCCATGTCGATGGTCACCACCTTCCTCGGGGCGGCGACGGTTGCTGCGATCACCGGGCTGATCGCCCCGACGGACCATCGGCTCGCGTCAGCGGCGCTCGCCGTGCTGCTCGCGTTGCTGTTCGCTGCGCTCGCCGTGCCAGCCGCTCGACGGGCGCTCGACCGGCTCGCCCGGCGGGTCACCACCAGAGAACTCCGCCTGCCCGAACCTCGTTGGTTCGCGGTCGTCGTCGCTCGCCACCTGCCGGTCTGGTTGGCGTTCGCCGGCATGAACGTGTGCGCTGCGGTGGCGTTGGGCGTCGACCTCGACGGGCCCCTCGTGGTCGAGTTGATCTTCGTCACCTGCGTCTCGTGGATGGCCGGCTTCGTGATCGTCGGCGTGCCCGGTGGGATCGGCGTGCGCGAGGCGGTCTTCATCTCGATGACCACGGCCACGCTCGGCGCCGGCGTTGCGGTCTCGGTCGCCGTGCTGAGTCGCGTGGTGTCGATCGCCGTCGACCTGCTCGGCGCCGCTGCCTCCGTGATGATCGCCCGGTCGGCGCCTCCGGTCGCGGCGGCCGAGGACCCGGCCGACGACCGAGCCGTCGACGCGGCCGATGCGGTCACGCTCGACCGTTACGCTGCGCCGTGATGTCGAACGACGGCGGGGCCACCGCCACCCGACCAGCGGCTGGACCGGTCAAGCTGATCATCCAGGTCCCGTGCTTCAACGAGGAACAGACCCTGCCGATGACGCTGGCCGACCTGCCGCGCGAACTCCCGGGCGTCGACGTGGTCGAGTGGCTCGTGATCGACGACGGCAGCACCGACCGGACCGTCGAGGTCGCCCGGGCGCACGGGGTGGACCACATCGTGTCGCACGGACGCAACCGCGGCCTCGCCGCCGCGTTCATGACCGGGCTCGACGCCTGCCTGCGCGCCGGCGCCGACGTCATCGTCAACACCGACGCCGACAACCAGTACCAAGGCGCGTCGATCCCCGACCTCGTTGCGCCGGTGTTGGCCGGGCGTGCCGACATGGTCGTCGGCGAACGCCCGATCGGCGAGATCGACGACTTCTCGCGCACGAAGAAGTTGTTGCAGCGTCTCGGGAGCTCCGTCGTGCGCCGCTTCTCCGGCACCGGCGTGCGTGACGCAGCGAGCGGATTCCGTGCCTACGCCCGCGATGCCGCGATGCGGGTGCAGGTGTTCGGCAAGTACACCTACACGATGGAGACCATCGTCCAGGCCGGCTGGAACGGCATCGCGATCGAGTCGGTGCCGATCGGCGTCAACCCCAAGACACGCGAGTCGCGCCTGGTCAGCAGCAGTGCGCGCTACGTGTGGCGGTCCGCGCAGGCAATCATTCGCAGCTTCGCGTTGTACAAGCCGTTCCGCTTCTTCTTCCTGATCGGGCTCGTGCCGTTCGTGCTCGGTGCCGTGCTGCTGCTGCGCTGGCTCGGCCTGTACCTGTTCGAAGAGGAGTACACCAGCCGTGTGCCCAGCCTGCTCGGCGGGATCGGGCTGATCGTGCTCGCAGCACAGCTGTGGGCAGTGGCGTTCCTGGCCGATCTCCAAGCGGCGAACCGCCGGGTCCTCGAGGACCTCCGACTGCGGGCCTCGCGCGCCGAGTACGACGCGGCGCCATGACGACCCCGGCGCGCCGACTCCTGTCCGCGCTGACGGCCGTCGGCATCATCGCCGCGGGATGCAGTTCCGACGACGGTGGCGAGGACTCGGTCACCGTCGCCACCGACGCCACGACGACGACCACCGCCACGACCACGACCACCACCACCGAGCACCACCAGCACCAGCACGACCTCCGCCAGCGAGGCAACGGCGACCACCGCCGCCGAGTTGTCCGATGTCGACGAACCACCAGCGACCCTCGACGCCGAGCTCGACGCTGCCGGGTTCGCCGAGCGGCTGTCGGCGAGCCATGCGACCATGGTCGACACCGCCGCCTCCGACGACGAGCGCGAGCGCGCCGGGGTCGACTATCAGCTCGTGCTGCGGGATCTCTCCGACCGTCCCGACCTCGACGAGGTGGTGCTCGACGCGCTCGACCCTGCGGCCCGACCGGCGATCGAGCAGATCGTGCGGGCCCGGCAGTTCCTCCAGGCACGCAGTGCGTCACGCCCGCCCCAACCCCTTCCCGACGAGCTGCCCGCGTGGACCATCGTCGAGCCCGAGCCGATCGACACGTTGCTCGCCCACTACGCCGAGGCCGAGCAACTCACCGGAGTGCCGTGGTACTGGCTCGCGGCGATCCACCTGCAAGAGACGCGCATGGGTCGGATCCAAGGCGTGTCGAGCGCCGGCGCCGTCGGCCCGATGCAGTTCCTCCCGACGACGTGGGCCGAGTGCTGCAGCGGCGACCCGACGGTGACGCGCGATGCGATCATCGGCGCGGCGACCTACCTCGCGCAGAGCGGTGCCCCCGACGACATGGCGGCCGCGTTGTTCCAGTACAACCCGAACGACGGCTACGTCGCCGTGGTCACCGCCTACGCCGAGAGCCTGCGCGACGAACCCGAGCTGTACCCCGGCTACCACGCCTTCCAGGTGTTCTTCGGGTCGTCGGCGGGCACCGTGCGACTCCCCGTCGGTCTGTCGCTCGACGAACCGGTCGACGCTGCGGCCCATCTGGCCGCCAACCCGCAGGACGCAGCCTGACGCTGCGCAGCCGGAGCTCCAGGGCTCGCCCTCAGAGCAGGCCCAGGTAGTCGCCGCCGTCGACGTGGAGCTGCACCCCCGTGGTGAACTTGGCCGGCTCACCGCACAGGAACGCGACCACCTGGCCGAAGTCGGTCGCGTCACCCATCCGCATCGACGCCTGCTGTTCGTCGCTGTAGAGGTCGGTCACCCGGGGCGTGCGGTGCAGGCCCGGCTGGACGCTGTTGACGGTGACGCCGTCGCGGGCCACCTCGAGCGCCAGCGTCTTCAGGAAGCCGGTCGCGCCGGCGCGGGCGGTGTTCGACAGGATCAGCTGCGCCATCGGCTGACGCACCGACAGCGAGGTGATCGCCACGACCCGGCCCCAGCGCCGCTCCTGCATCGCCGGCACGGCGGCCTTGCACATCGCCACGACCGACAGCAGGTTCAGCTCGAGCGCCGCCGGGTAGGCGTCGACGGGCGTCGAGGCGAACGTCCCCGGCGGCGGGCCACCGGCGTTGGGCACGAGGATGTCGACCGCACCGAGCGCAGCGGCAGCCTCCTCCACGAAGCGGGCCGCACCATCGGGGGTCGACACATCGGCCTCGATGGGCACGCAGCCGTGCCCGACCGTCGCCGCCGCAGCCGCGAGGCGGTCGGGGTCGCGGCCGCAGATCGCCACGTGGACTCCTTCGGCGGCGAGCGCGACCGCCGATGCGAGCCCGAGCCCTGATGTCGCTGCCGCCACGGCGGCGCGTCGGCCACTGATCCCGAGTTCCATGCCACCACCGTATGGGGTCGCGCCGATGGCGGGCGACCCGTTCGGCGGACACACAGCAGCGCTCGAGCGGCAGATACGATCACCGCCAGTGAGATCATGAGCAACGACAACCACACCGCGAACGGCGACTACTCCCAGCGGGCACTCGATGCAATCGCCGACGCGGAGCCGTATCCGTTCTGGCTCGAGAGCGCGGACATCCCCGAGTCGAACCCCACGTTGGTGCGCGACGAGCACTGCGATCTGTGCATCGTCGGCGGCGGCTACACCGGGTTGTGGACCGCGGTGATCGCCAAGGAACGCGATCCCTCGCGTGACGTGGTGCTGATCGACAAGGGCGAGGTCGGTGGGGCCGCCAGCGGACGCAACGGTGGCTTCATGGAGGCCTCCATCACCCACGGTGTCGGCAACGGCATGGACCGTCACGCCGACGAGATCGACACGCTCGAGGAACTCGGCCTGCTCAACCTCAACGACATCGAAGCAGCGATCGAGCGGTACTCGATGGACTGCGACTACGAACGCAACGGGGTGATCGACGTTGCCCACGTCAACCATCCGCCGTCGTACCTCGACGAACTGCGCGAGGAGCACGATCTGTTGCGCTCGATGGGTCAGCAGGTTCGCTGGCTCGATCAGGACGCCATGCGCGCCGAGGTGAACTCGCCGACCTACACCGGCGGACTGTTCCGGATGGGTCGGGCGGCACTGGTCGATCCCGCGAAGCTGGCCTGGGAACTCAAGCGTGTCGCCGAGGAACTGGGTGTGCGGATCTACGAGCACACCAGAGCGACGTCGGTCGACAAGGACGGCCGTGGCGTCGCCGTCGTCACGCCGCTCGGCACGATCCGGTGCGGGAAGGCGGTACTCGGCACGAACGCCGACAAGCCGCTGCTGAAGCGGATCAGCCAGTACATGGTGCCGGTGTACGACTACTGCTTGGTGACCGAGCCGCTCTCGGGCGAGCAGCTCGATCGGATCGGCTGGGCCAGCCGCCAGGGGCTGTCCGACATCACGAACCAGTTCCACTACTACCGACTCACGTCCGACAACCGGATCCTGTGGGGCGGCTACGACGCCATCTACTTCTGGGGATCGAAGGTGTCGACCGAGCAGGAGAGCCGGCCCGAGACGTGGGCGAAGCTGTCGGGGCACTTCTTCGAGACGTTCCCGCAACTCGACGACGTGAAGTTCACCCACACGTGGGGTGGGGCGATCGACACGAGCACCAGGTTCTCGGTGTTCTTCGGCTCGGCGATGTCGAACCGGGTGGCCTACGCCGTCGGCTACACGGGCTTGGGGGTTGCCGCGACGCGGTTCGCCGCGTCGACGATGCTCGACCTGTTGGACGGCCGGAAGTCCATCGCCACGAAGACCGACTTCGTCAAGGACAAGCCACTGCCGTTCCCGCCCGAGCCGTTCCGGTTCATCGGCATCCAGGCCACGCGCTGGTCGCTCGACCGAGAGGACAGGACCGGCAAGCGCAACGTCTGGCTGCGCACCCTCGACCGGATGGGCCTCGGCTTCGACTCGTAGACGTGATCGCGAGGCGTGACGCCGGGCACGTCGTGCGGGCCTACCTCGTGAGCACCACGATCGACCGGGGGGCGACGGTCACCCTGTCGCCAGATGGCGTCACCGACGCCGCATCTGCGACGACGTCGGTCGTCGTGTCGATGACGGTTCGCCAGTCGCCGGGCACCTGAACGGTGAACTCGACGGGCTCCCACCACATGTTCGCCATCACGTAGAGGCCGTCGACGGCCCAGGCGATCGACCGCGACTCGTGGCCGAGGTCGGGCTCGCCGTTTGCGCCGTACGTGGCCAGGCGGCTCCCCCATCGCTCCGGATCCCACAACACGGGATGCTCGGCACGCAGGGCCAGCAGGTCGCGCACGAACCGTTCGTGGCCGGCCCACTCGGCGGCGCGTTGCCAGTCGAGCCACGAGGTCTCGTTGTCCTGGTTGTAGGCGTTGTTGTTGCCGCCCTGCGTGCGCGCGAACTCGTCGCCGGCGACGAACATCGGCACCCCGTGGCTCAACAGCAGCAGGCATGCAGCGTTGCGGAGTTGGCGACGTCGCAACACCATCACCTCGTCGGGCACGCCGACGTCACCCTCCCACCCGCAGTTCCACGAGCGGTTGTGGTGGTGACCGTCGGTGTTGTCCCAGCCGTTGGCCTCGTTGTGACGATGGTCGTAGGCAACGAGGTCGTACATCGTGAAACCGTCGTGTGCGGTGAGGAAGTTCAGCGAACACATCGGCGAGCTGAACAGGTCGGGGCTGCCCGCCAGCCGCCGCACCATCAGCGGCACCATGCCGGGCTCGCCGCGCAGGAAGCCGCGAACGTCGTCGCGGAACTCGCCGTTCCACTGCATCCATCGCTGGTCCGGGAAGTCGGGGCCGAGCAGATAGCGCGCCATGTCCCACGGCTCGGCGACGAGGCGAACACCGCGGCGTTCGCCCCAGTCGCCGATCGCCCGGACGAAGTCGGCGTCTCGTGCGAGCACGGCGGCGAGATCGAAGCGGAACCCGTCGACGCCGAGGTCGGCGAAGCGGTCGAGGCACTCCATGATCAGTCGGCGCGACTGCGGCGAGTGGGCGTCGATGACGTTGCCGGTGCCGGCGTCGTCGAGGTACGTGCCGTCGGGACGCACGACGTAGTACTCGCGCTCGTCGAGGATGCGCAACGAGTAGTTCGGCCCGGACCGGTCGGATTCGGTGGTGTGGTTGACCACGACGTCGAGCCACACCTCGATGTCGTGGTCGTGCGCAGCGGTGACGAGATCGGCGAGTTCCTCGGCGGGCCGATCGCCAGCGGCGTAGTGGCGATGCACGGCGCCGAAGACCAGCGGCATGTAGCCCCAGTAGTTGCCCTCGTCGGGGTCGTACTGGTGGACGGGGAGCAGCTCGAGCACCGACACCCCGAGCTCGGCCAGACGCGGGAGTTCGTCGATCGCCGCTCGATACGTGCCGGCGTCGGGCCGTTCGCGCGACGCGGTGAGGCCTCGGACGTGTGCCTCGTAGACGACGAGCGGACGGGTCGTGTGTCGTTGGGGTCGCCGCTCGGGCCACGGTGCAGCGACGGCGCGGGGAAAGTCGGCGTCGGTGACGCCACCGTTGCGCTTGTTGGCGTCGCGTGAATGACCCGGCGGGAACCACACCTCGGTTGCCCGCGGGTCGAGGGCGAGTCGATCACCGGCGACCGCGACGACGTATCGCGACCCGGTCGGGACCTGCCCGACCCAGTCGCCGGTGCGAGGGTCGCGTTCGAGCGCGCTGCGCGGACCGTCGTCGACACGGGCCTGCACGGAACGGATCCCGGAGGTGTGCACGGCGATGTCGAACCACTCGCCGGTCGACCCGGAACGGTCCGGGTCGTCGGTTGGTCCAGGAGCGCCGGCCACCACCCGCACATGATGCCCGAAAATCGATGCCGTTCGGCCAACCGGGTGTCACACGACGCGCACGTTCCTTGCGTGCGTCGGGCCCTCCGGTAGCGTCATCGCGATGACACCTGACACCGTCGCCGGTGCACTCTCGCGGCACGGCTACCTGCCCGATGAGGGGATCTCGACGGCGGTGTTCCTGGCGATGACGTTGCATCGTCCGCTGCTGCTCGAAGGTGAGGCCGGCGTCGGCAAGACCGAGCTGGCCAAGACGCTGGCGGCCGCCACCGGCGGGCAGCTGATCCGCCTGCAGTGCTACGAGGGCATCGACGTGTCGCAAGCCGTCTACGACTGGGACTACGCGCGTCAGTTGCTGCACTTGCGTGCCACCGAGGCCACGGGCGAGTCGACCACTCGCACCGCCGACGAACTCGAAGCCGAGCTGTACGGCGAGCGGTTCCTCATCAAGCGGGCGCTGCTGCGAGCGATCGAACCGGTCGAGGGTCCGCCACCGGTGTTGTTGATCGACGAGATCGACCGCGCCGACGACGAGTTCGAGGCGTACCTGCTCGAGGTGCTGTCCGACTTCCAGATCACGATCCCCGAAGTCGGGGTGTTCCACGCCGATCGGCCGCCGATCGTGATCCTCACCTCGAACCGCACCCGCGACGTCCACGACGCATTGAAGCGACGGTGCCTCTACCACTGGGTCGAGCATCCGGGGTTCGAGCGCGAGGTGGCCATCGTCAAGCTCCGCGTGCCCGGCATCGAGTCCGAACTCGCCCGACAGGTGGCGGGCGCCGTCGAAACGCTGCGCGGCTTGTCGTTGTACAAGCCGCCCGGCGTCGCCGAGACCATCGACTGGGCAACCGCGCTGGGCCGCCTCGGCGCGACCGAACTCGACGAGCGCGTCGTGGCCAACACGCTCGGCACCGTCGTGAAGTACCGCGAGGACAGCCAACGCGTCGAACAGCACGGCGTGGCCGACCTCGTCCACCAGGCCATCGCCGCCGGTCGCGCGTACCGCGAGGTGCCCGGCCAGCTCACCATCGACGAGACGTGAACGCCGTCGACGCTCCGCCACCAGGATTCCCTGCGAGCGCAGCGTCGCCCGCCGACATTGCGGTGGCGTTCACCCAGATCCTGCGCGGGCTCGGCCTCAGCGTGCCGACGAGCTGCACCCACACGTTCGCCGCCGCCCTCTGCGCCACCGGCCTCGACGATCGTGACACGACGTACTGGGTGGGCAGGTCGACGCTGGTGCGCCGGGCGGAGGACATCGCCCTCTACGACCGGGCGTTCGCCGTGTTCTTCGAGGGGCGACGCGCGAACGGGGGCGACGAGGCCCTCGACGAGCCGCTGTCGATCACCATCGCCGTCGACACCGACGACGACTCGGCCGACGGCGCCGACGATGCCGATGGCGGCGACGACGAGGTGATCGAACTGCGGTTCTCGGCCACCGAGATCCTGCGCCACAAGGACTTCGCCGACTACTCACCCGACGAACTCGCCCAGGCCCAGGACTTGATGAGCCACCTGCGCCTCGTCGGCGCGCCCCGCGCGTCGCTGCGGCGAGGCCCCACGTCGCGGCGCACCTCGATGCCCGACATCCGCCGCACGGTGCGCTCGGCCATCCGTGCCGGTGGGGAGCCGATCGAACGGCACCACCTGGCGCCGACGCCACGGCTGCGGCGGCTGGTGCTGGTGCTCGACGTCAGCGGATCGATGGAGCCCTACGCGCGGGCGTTGCTGCGATTCGTCCACGCTGCCGTGGCCGGCCGCCAGAAGGTCGAAGCGTTCACACTCGGCACCCGCCTCACCCGCATCACGCGCGAGCTCACCAGTCGCGACCCCGACATCGCCGTGCGGGCGGCGGGCGATCGGGTCGCCGACTGGAGCGGTGGCACCAGGCTCGGTGCCGGACTGCGCCAGTTCAACGACCAGTGGGGCGTGCGCGGCCTCGCCCGCAACTCGATCGTCGTCATCCTCTCCGACGGGTGGGATCGGGGCGAACCCGAGGAACTCGGCGCCGAGATGGAACGACTGCAGCGGGTGACGCACCAGCTGATCTGGGTCAACCCGCTGAAGGTCACCCCCGGCTACGCGCCGCTGGCGCGGGGAATGGCGGCGGCGCTGCCCTATGTTGACCGATTCGTGGAGGGCCATTCCGTGGCCGCCATGGAGGAACTGACCCGTGTGATCGCCGACACATGACTCCCCACCTGATCGGACCCTCGAGGAGCTGAGCATGCACGACCTGTTGGATGACATCGACCGCTGGAAGACCGCCGGCCACCGCATCGCCGTGGCCCGGGTCGTCGACATCGAAGGCTCCGGCCCGCGCGACCCGGGCGCAGCGATGGCCGTGACCGACGACGGCGAAGTGGCCGGCAGCGTCAGCGGCGGCTGCGTCGAGGGTGCCGTCGTCGCCGAGGCGTTGTCGATCCTCGCCGGCGAACGCGAGCCGGGCGTGATCACGTTCGGGTACTCCGACGACGAAGCCTTCGCCGTCGGCCTCACCTGCGGCGGCACGATCCATCTGTACATCGAGGAACTCGACTGGTGACCACCACGATCTTCGAGCGCTACGCCGCGCTGCTGCGTGCCGAGCGGCCCGTCGCGTTGGCGACGGTGATCGACGGACCCCGTGTCGGCGCCAAGCTGCTCGTCGAGCCCGACCAGGCGCCCGTCGGGACGCTGGGGCACCCCGAACTCGACCGGGTCGTCGCCCGCGACGCACTGGCAGAACTCGAAGCAGCGCAGTCCGGGGTGCGGAACTACGGCCCCGAGGGTCAGACCACACCGGAGGATCTCGTCGATCAACCAACCGTGCGCGTCTTCGTCGAATCGCACGCACCGCCGCCGCAGATGTGGATCTTCGGCGCCGTCGACTTCACCGCCGCGCTCGCCCGGGTGGCCAAAGTGCTCGGCTACCGCGTCGTCGTCTGCGACGCTCGGGAAGTGTTCGCCACGCGTCGGCGATTCCCGATGGCCGACGAGGTCAAGGTCACCTGGCCCACGCCCGTCTTCGAGCAGCACGGCCACGAACTCGGCCCCCGCGACGCCGTGTGCATCCTCACCCACGACCCCAAGTTCGACGTCCCCGCCGTCCAGGGAGCGCTCGCCACGAAGGTCGGCTACATCGGCGTGATGGGCAGCCGATCCACCCACGAACGCCGCACCGAACGCCTCGTCGACGCCGGTGTCACCCCGGACGAACTCGACCGGCTGATGTCACCGATCGGGCTCGACATCGGTGCTCGCACCCCCGAAGAGACCGCCGTGTCGATCTGTGCCGAAGTGATCGCCCGCCGCACCGGCCGCAACGTCCCCTCCCTCCGAGACGGCGACGGCGCCATTCATTCCTAGTTTGCTCGGCCTCACCGCAGGTCGGAACGCGACGATCGAGGTCGGCCTCGCTCCGGCTCGTCGCTGGCGCTTCCCTCGCCGGCGCGACCTGGCGGCGATGAGGCAACGGGGCGCATACGGCACCCTTCGCTCATCGCCGACCAACCATCCCACTCGGCGATGAGGCAACGGGGCGCATACGCCACCCTTCGCTCATCGCGGAGGGGTGCGCGGCCGTGAGGGGGGTGCGGGAACGACGTCAGACGGTCGGGTCGCCGAAGCGGACGGAGTTGGCCCGGCGGGGGCTGATCGTGTCGAGTTCGACGGTGCGGCCTCGCTGCACGGAGTGGATCACCGCGTCGCCCACGCCGAGGTACATCATCACGTGACCGGGGTACTGCACCAGATCGCCGGCCCGAGCGCTGGCTCGATCGAGCGGAGACGCTTCGCGGATCTGGGCGCTGGACTGGCGGGTCAGCGAGAACCCGGCGCGGGCCCAGGCAAACGTCGTGAGGCCGGAGCAATCGAAACCGACGCCCTCCTGGCTGGTGTTCGTGCGGTACGGCACGCCGACCTGCGTCATGGCGGCCAGCACGGCGAGCTGATGCTCGACCGGCGTCGCCGCCCACGCCTCGACCATCTCGTCGCGGGGGTAGCCCAACTCGATTGCGGCGTACTGGGCGGTCTGTGTACGGAACCAGACGAACGAGCGCTGCGCGCTCGCATCGTCGGTGGCCATCCACCGGTCGTAGCTGTCGAGTGCCTGGCGGGCCGAGGTGGTGACGACGGGCGCCATGGCGTTGGTGGCCAACGGACCTGATACGGCGACCATGTCGGCAGATGCGGTGTCGTCGGCGACGGCCAACGTTCCGACGACGGTTGCCGCAGTCACGGCGGCTCCGACCACGACCGCACGGACGGCGGACACGACGGTGGATCGCTGACGACCACGGGTCGAAGAAGTTCCGGCGAGAGAGATGTCTGATGCGCTCATGAGGTCGGTACCACACGGCGCTGTGCCGTGACGGTTCGGTAACGTATCGTCACGAAACCGCAATACTCAAGCGCGAGCGAGAAGTTTTCGTCACGAAACCGTCACGACATGACGGTCATGTGGCGACCGGTGCGCACCCGGCGGGACGACGGCGACGGCCGAAATCAGCCCCTACGCTGGGATGATGTCTCCGCGTCCCGTGGTCGTGCTGCTCGCTGCGGGCGCCGGATCCCGCTTCGACGGAGCCGTCCACAAATTGTCGGCGAATCTCGTCGACACGACCGACGGGCAGGCCACCAGCGTGATCGAGCGCTCGCTCGCCAGCGCATTGGCCTCCACCGTCGGCCCCGTCGTCGTCATCACCGGTGCGGTCCCCGACGTCGTCCCCGAGTCGCTGGCCGACCAGGTCACCTGCCGGCACAACCCTCGGTGGGCCGACGGACAGATCACGTCGGTACGCGCCGGCATCGAGGCAGCGAGCGCCCTCGGCGCAACCACCGTCGTGGTGGGACTGGCCGACCAGCCCTTCATCGCACCCTCGGCCTGGCGCGCTGTTGCCGATTCGCCAGGCCCGATCGTCGTGGCCACCTACGACGGTCGGCGAGCGAATCCGGTCAAGCTCGACGAGCGCGTCTGGGACCTCCTGCCGACGACCGGCGACGAAGGGGCGCGGGCGCTGATGCGCCTTCGCCCTGATCTGGTCAGTGAAGTAGCGTGCGTGGGTTCACCCGCCGACATCGACACCACAGGGGACCTTCGCCGATGGCAGAGCAACTGATCAACGAGTTCACGGTCAACCGTCCCATCGAGGAGGCATGGCCGCTGATCACCGATCTCGAACGGATCGCTCCGTGCCTACCCGGCGCCGAACTCCAAGAGATCGAGGGCGAGACCTACCGCGGCGTCGTGAAGGTGAAGCTCGGCGCGATCAGCAGTCAGTTCAAGGGCGAGGCGCACTTCGTCGAACGCGACGACGAGAACTACCGCGCCGTCATCAAGGGCGCCGGCCGCGACACCGGTGGGCGTGGCAACGCGTCGGCGGAAATCACGGCGCAAGCCGAGAGCCTGTCGCCGACCAGCACCCGCGTGGCCGTCACCACCGACCTGCACATCACCGGCAAGGTGGCCCAGTTCGGGCGGGGCATCATGGGTGACGTCAGCTCGAAGCTGATGGCCCAGTTCGCCGACAACCTCAACGAGATGATCGACGAACAGGGCGTCGGCGCCTCCAACGAACCCGCTGCCGCGCCAGCGACCGAGGCCGAGCCCGCTGCCAGCGCCGCGCCGGCAGCCGACGCGGCGCAGACGTCTGCACCACAGGTGCGCAAGATCGAAGGCCCGGCCACCGAACCGATCGACCTGATGGAAGTCGGCGGTTCCTCGCTGGTCAAGCGGATCGTCCCGGCACTCGTCGCCATCGCCCTGGTCCTGCTGATCCTGCGCCGTCGACGGGGCTGATGGACGACCGCGCTCGGGTCACCGAACTGCTCGGGCGCAAGCCGGCCGGCGCGTTCGAGGTCGTCGTGCGAGACGATTCCGGCGATCCGGTCGTGGTGCGGAACGCGCCGTTCCTCGACGACGGTACGCCGATGCCCACACGCTTCTATCTCGTCGGCGCGACGCTCGTCCGTGACGTCAGCCGCCTCGAGGCGGTCGGCGGCGTGAAGGCGGCCGAAGCAGCGATCGATCCCGACGAACTCGTCGCGCTGCACCTGCGCTATCAGATCGAGCGTGACGCCGACATCGACGCATCGCACACCGGTCCACGGCCATCGGGCGGCGTCGGCGGCACACGCGTGGGCGTGAAGTGTCTGCACGCCCACGTGGCCTACCACCTCGCGGGCGGCGACGACCCCGTCGGCCGGTGGGCGCTCGACGAGCTCGGCCTGCTCGACGCTCCCGACACGCTCGGCGATCCCGAGCACGCGGCAACGAGGCAACCCATCGAGCGCCCCGGGAACGTTGCGGGTGACGATCGACGACCGTGCCCTGGTGGTCGCCGTCGACGGCGGCGGCACCCACACCGTGCCGGTCGGGCCGACCACGCTGCTCGACGGCCCACTGCGCGGCACCGACCCGCCGATGCCGGCCGACCTCACGAACGCCTTCGGACTGGTGCAGGACCATCTCGACGACCTGCTCATCGAGGCGCCCTCGATCGCTGCGACCCCCGCCGTGATCGTCGTCGGCCCCCATGCCGAGGCACTGGCACGCGTCGAGATCGGCGCCGACGAGGTGCCGAACGGCTACGAGCTGCGACGTGCCGACGCCGACGAGGTCTTTCGCACTCTGGCCGTCGAACCGGTCGCCGACCGTCGACACAACCCCGGGCTGCCAGATGCGCACGTGGAGTCGATCATCGCCACCTGTTGCGTGATACTGGGGATCATGCGACGTCTCGACCTGCGAACGGTCGGCATCGAGCCCACCTCGGCGGCCGCCTGATGGTGCTGCGTCACCCCTCCCGCTCGAACTCGCCGGTGCGGCTCTACGGCCGCCGGGTCATGCTGCGGCCCCTGGCTGCGAACGACTTCCGCAGCTGGAGCGAGGTGCGGCGTCGCAACGCCGAGTGGTTGACCGTGTGGGAGCCAAGTCGGCCGCTCCACCAGCCCGATCCCGTCACCGACCGCGGCGCGTTCGCAACCCGCTGCCAGCAGCGTGACCGTGATCGTGCAGCGGGCACTGCGTACCAGTTCGGCCTGTTCGTCGACCAGCAGGTGGTCGGCGAGGTCAACCTCAACAACGTGGTCCGCGGCGCAATGCAGTCGGGAACGATCGGATACTGGATCGATCAACGCCACGCCGGCCACGCCTACGTCGCCGAAGCAGTCGCCGTGGTCATGCAGTTCGGCTTCGAGCAGCTGTCGTTGCACCGCTTGGAGATCTGCATCGTGCCGCGCAACGAACGCAGCCGCCGGATCATGCAGAAGCTGAACATCCGCGACGAGGGCGTTGCCGAGCGCTACCTCGAGATCAACGGAACGTGGGAGGACCACGTCCGCTACGGCATCACCGTCGAGGAATGGAACGCTCGGCGAGACGAGTTCGTCACCGCGTGGATCCACCGTCCCCGCGACCTCGTGTGAGGCCGCGGGGTTCGAGCGGGCGGAGTCAGTAGCCGACGAGGCCGGAGTTCTCGCGGGCCAGACGCATCTGGTCGGCCCGATCACGGCGCAACTGCGTGCGACGCTTCCACATCTTGGTCTTCCAGTGCCGCTTGGTGCGGCTCCGCTTGGCGAGCTTGCTCTTCGCGATCTCGGGATCGTGGTGGCCGATCGGCTTCCACGCCATCCCCGGCTCGTGCACGTCGTCGGGTTCGAGACCGGCACTGACGTCCTGGGCGACACTCTGCAACTCGACGTGGATGCGGTGCCGTTCGCTGTGGGCGTGGGCACGCACTTCCTGCTTGAGTGGCAACACGATCTCGGGAGACCGGTGACGCTGGCTCATTGCTACCTCCTGCTTCGTGGCCGTGCCACGGTGGTTTCGGTGCTTGCGTCCTCCAACGTAGTGCAGGCGGCCCGGCCGTGTCGTGGGTCTTGTGTAACGATCCTGCGCGATTCGTTCACCCGGCGTTTGCCCGCCGTCCGTCTCCCGTACGCGTGCATCGGACGGGGTCAAGACAGCGGCCATCGGTGCCGATAGCTCCCACGTGGACACCTTGCCGCCGCCGATCATGCACGCGCCCGACACCCGGCACGATCCGGACGTCGATCCGGGCAGCGCCGAACTCGACGTCGCTGAACTCGCCGCACATCTGGTCGCCAGCATCGATGCGGTGATCGCCGGCAAGCACGACGTCGCCGAGGTCGCCGTCGCCACCCTGCTGTCGGGCGGGCACCTGCTGATCGAGGACATTCCGGGCGTCGGCAAGACGCTGCTCGCCCAGGTCCTCGCCCGCAGCATCGATGGCACCTTCCACCGGATCCAGGGCACCTCGGACCTGCTGCCGGGCGACATCACCGGCTCGATGGTGCCCAGCGGCCGGCTCGACATCGACAGCATGACCTTCCGGCCCGGCCCCGTGTTCGCCAACGTCGTCGTGTTCGACGAACTCAATCGGGCGACGCCGCGCACGCAGTCGGCGCTGCTCGAACTCGCCGAAGAGGCAACCGTCACCGTCGACGGCGTCGTGCATCCGCTGCCGACACCCTTCATGATCGTCGCCACCCAGAACCCGATCGACATCGCCGGCACCTACGGGCTGGGCGAAGGCTCCCTCGACCGGTTCCGCTCCGTCGTCACCCCGGGGCGGGCACCGGCGGCGGCCGAATTGGAGGTGCTCACCGGGCGTCGCGGGCGCACGGTGCTCGATGCGGTTCACCCGGTCACGTCGCTGGAGCGGCTCGACGCTGCACGCGCTGCGGTCGCGGCGGTCCACATCAGCGACGCCATCGGCAGCTACGTGGTGCAGCTCCTCCAGGCCACCCGGGAACACCCGGCGATCCGAGTCGGTGCTTCGACGCGCGGTGGCGTCGCCGTGGTCGCGTTGGCACGTGCGTTCGCGGCGATGGCCGGACGAACGTTCATCACCCCCGACGACATCGTGCGTGCCGCTGGGCCGACCCTCGCCCACCGTGTGGCGGGCACGCACGCCGGCGTCGACACCGGTCGAGAGCTGGTCGCCGACTGCCTCGCCGGGATCGCCGCGCCGACGCTCTGACGCCGATGTCCTGATGGTGATGTTCTGATGGTGACGCACCGATGACGACCGTGGACGCCGGCACACATCGATCGGCCGGGAACGACGGAGCACGTCGTCGCCTCAGTGGTTGGTCGCCCGGCACGGGCTCGCTGCTCGGTGCCTGGTTGGCGAGCGCAGCGATCGCTCGCCTGACCGGGGCCACCGCCGTGATCCTGATCCTGGCTGCCACGCTCGTGGCAGGCGTGTACGAGATCGCCGCCGGATGGTGGGCAGCGCGTTCGGTGCGGGTCCGCGCGGCGCTCGCGCCGTCCGTCGTCACGGTCGGCGATCGGTTCACGGTGCTGGTCACCATCGAGGGTCCGACGTCCCCGCGCGCCATCGAGCGGCGGCGCGTCACGCTCGCGCATCCCGACGGCACGCTCGTCAGCGTCGCCGAGGCCACCAACGCGGCCGGGGCCGCCCCGCACACCGATGCGATCACCGTGCGCTTCGAGTCACCGGGAACGCTGACGGAGCTGACGGCCTCGGTGTACGTGACCGGGCCGGCCGGATTGATCTGGTGGAAGCGCAGCGCGCCGATCGAGATCGAACCGCTGCACGTCGCCCCGATCGGACAGGGCCCGCTGCTCGAACTCGAGACGAACCCGTCGCGGTCGGAGGGGTCGGTCGCTGCGAGGCGCGGCAACCACGGCGGCGAGATCGACGGCGTGCGACCCTGGCGACGCGGTGACGCGACGAACTCCGTGCACTGGGCGTCGTCGTTGCGCACCGACGAGTTGATCGTGCACGATCGGGTGACCTCGATCGACGAGCGCTGGCTCCTCGATCTGGAGGCCGCCGACGCGAGCCGGCTGCGTTGGACGCTCGACGAGGCGCGCCGGCTCGGCCACGACGTCGAGGTGCGAGCCGACGACGGTTCGTCGCACGTCGTGCACGACGCCGACGACGCTGCTCGATGGTCGGCGATCGCTGCGCAACTCCAGATCGACCGGGACGCCCTCGACCCGCGACGTCGCCCGACGGTTGCGCAGGTCGGGCTGCTGCATCGCCCGATCCGGCTACGACCGGCGGCGGTCAAGCCCCCTGCACCGGTGACCGGCCCGACTCGATGGACCGCGGCGGCCGCTGCCTTCACCAGCCTGGCGATGCTGGCCGGGGCGCTCGACGGGGCGCCGAGGTCGTACGCGCTGCTGCTGATGGCGGTCGTGGTCGGGGCAGCGGTGTCGCTGTGGTCCGCTCGGCGTGGCGGGCGGCGGCCACTCGCGCTGCAGGCAGCGATCCTCGTGGCGATCGTGGCCGCCGTCGTGCTCATCGGCGTGCAGGTGGCCGAGGTCGATGGCCTCCTGGCGGCGCTGCGCGGTCCGTTGCCCGACGTGTTGATGCTGCTCGTCGTGCTCCACGGCTTCGAGGTGGTCGACCGTCGGACGCTGCGCGTCCACCTCGCGATCACCTTCGTGCTCACGTCCTACGCGGCCGGGCTCCGCATCGACGCGACGACCGGCTGGTGGCTCGCCGCGTGGGGCATCCCGTTCGTCGCATCGCTGCTCACCACGATGCGCCAACCGCGCCTCGAGTCCGAACGCGTCATCGTCACCGCTCGACCTGCGCCCGTGCGCCGACGCGGACCGGGGTCGATGCAGGTCGCCGGCCGCCGGGTCGTGTCGATCGTGGCGATCGGCGTCGGAACGATTGCGGTGCTCAGTCTGATCCCGATCCCCGATGGTCCGGCGCGGCTCGGCCTTCCTGCGATGTCGGTGGACGCCCCGACCGTCTCGTCGCCGGGCGGTTTGGCGCGCCCCGACGGCTCGCCGCCACCGGACGCCGGACCCGACCCCACTCCCGATCGCGGCACGATCGGCGAGGTCGCCGGCTACCCCGGCTTCACCGAGGCGCTCGACACGAGCGTGCGCGGCACGCTCAGCGACGAGATCGTGATGCGCGTGCGGGCACCTGAGCCGGCCTTCTGGCGTGGCCAGACCTTCACCGAGTTCGACGGGCGCACCTGGACGGTGTCGCCGGAGCTCGGCCAGTCCCAGAACGGGCCGGTGATCGACGTGGAACCGACGATCGGCGACGCGATCGGGTCGATGGTGCCGAGCAGCGAACTCGTCCAGACCTACTTCGTCGAACAGGACCTCCCGAACGTCGTGTTCGCGGCGCAGCGCCCGGTCCAGGTGATCTTCGACGGGTCGCTGTGGACGCGGCCGGACGGTGCGCTTCGTTCCGACGTGACGCTCACCGCCGGCTCGGTCTACACCGTGGTCTCCGAGCGGATCCAGGTCGACGCCGACATCCTGCGGGCCCAGGGCGACGTCGGCGCGTTCTTCGCCTCGTTCAGCGAGATGAGCGGCGGTGCCGAGGTCGAACCCTTCCTGGAACTCCCCGAGTCGACCACCCAGCGCACCCTCGACCTCGCCGAGTCGCTGCGCACCCCGGGCGAGTCGACCTACGACACGATCCTCGCCTACGAGGCGTGGCTCGGCGCCAACACCGAGTACGACCTCGATGCGCCCGTTCCGGCCGAAGGGACCGACGCCGTGGACGACTTCCTGTTCGAATCGCAGCTCGGGTACTGCGAACAGATCGCGTCGACGCTGACGATCATGTTGCGCAGCCAGGGCGTGCCCGCTCGACTCGCCACCGGCTACGTGCCGGGCGAGCGCGACCGGGTCTCCGGTGTCTGGAACGTTCGCGGCACCGACGCTCACGCGTGGGTCGAGGTGTGGTTCCCACAGACGGGCTGGCAGCCGTTCGACCCGACCGCCGAGGTGCCGCTCGCCGCCGACGCCGGCGGCGACACGATCGGCGGCGACCTGATCGCGGCCACCGTGTCGTCGATCGCATCGCATCGCAACCAGATCGTGCTCGTCGTCCTCGCTGCCGGCGCTGCGATCGTGGCGATCCGACTGGTCGCCCTCGCCCGCTACCGGCGGCGACGCGGGCGCTGGGGGCTCCTCCAGGATCGGTTCGAGGCGATCACCTTGCACGACGGCGTGAACGACGGCGCGAACGACGATGCGAACGGTGATGCGAACGGCGGGGCAGACGGCGGCGTCGCAACGAATGCACGACGGGCGGCGTCGGTGGCTGACGCCGAGCGAGCGGCTGCCGCGCACGCGGTCGCCGACGAACTCGACCGGGCCGCCTTCGACCCGAGCTGGGTCGACGACGACGAGCGGTTCGAGCGGACCCGGTCGGCGTTGGCCACGCTCGAGCGCTCGAACCGCTGAACTCCTACTTCTTGGAGATGCGCGCCTGGAGTGCGGCGAGCCGCTCGGCGAACCACGGCTGCTTGGTGCTCCAGAGCTGCGGCTCGAGTTCGCGTGCGACCGCGGCGGGGTGGTCGTCGACGTCGGCCATGGCCTGGATCGTCTGCTTGGTCACGATCGCCAGCGCGCGCGGCGCCGTTGCCGCCTTGGCCGCGAACTCGTGGGCGACGTCGAGCAACGAGTCGGCGGGCACCGACCGATACGCGAGGCCGATGCGCTCGGCCTCCTTGCCGTCGAACACCTGGCCGAACACGACAGCGGCCATCGCGGCCTGCGGGCCGACGATGCGACGCAGCATCCAGGTGTGCCCGCCGCCGGGATGGATACCCAGCTGCAGGAAGCGGGTGTCGAGCTTGGCGGTGTCGGCCACGAGGCGAACGTCACAGCCGAGTGCCAGGTTCATGCCGGCGCCGACCGCCGCGCCGTTGACGGCGGCGAGCGTGGGCAGCGGGCTGCGGGCGATCCGGAGGAACCCCTCGTAGATCGTGCCGAGGCTCTCGCCGGTGGCTTCCGCGAGGTTGCCGAGGTTGGCGCCTGCACAGAACGCCGGCGGGGTGCCGGTGACCACGAGCGCCCCGACGGACTCGTCGGCCTCGAAGGCGTCCATCGCCTCGAGGATCTGCGCGACCATCGGCGCAGTGAGCGTGTTGCGCTCGTCGGGATTGTTCAAGGTCAGCGTCGCGACACCGTCGGACACGTCGGTGAGCACCAGTGGTTCAGCCATGCGCGCCAGTGTGGCACGAGGCACCCGACGACCTCGCGGCGAGGGGGTCCACCATCGGTGCGGGTTAGCCTCGGTGGGGCACATGCTCGACCACGTCTTCACCGATGCCATCAGCGCGCTCCGTGACGCGTTCGAAGCAGCATTCCTCGAGCGGCAGGCGTTCGAGGAGCACTTCCAGAGTGATGTGCTGCTCGGCGACCTGACGTGGGAGACCAGCTACGGGCTGCCCGGCGAGGGCGAACCACCACGAGTCGTCGCTCACATCACCTTCGACTGGCCGGCGTGGAGCCAGGCCGCCTATCGGCAGTGGTACGTCGAGGAGGAACTCGAGAAGCGCCCGGCGATCGAGATGGAGATCGTGTTGCGCATCCAGCGGCTCTCCGAACCCGCCGATCCGGGCGTGCTGTACACGACGGTGCCCGAGCAGAGCCCGCTCGTCGGCGACGATCGCCTCGAACGTGCCGGTTTGACGTCGGAGACGTCGCATCCCGACACCGACGTCGACCCGCTCGACCTGCGCACCGACTACGCCGCCGAGATCACCTACGAGGGGCTGTACGAACTCGCCGAGGAGACCGTCGCCGACGGCACGAGCACCCTGCTCGACGAGCACTTCGGCGCGCTCGGCGGCTGGATCGCCTCGACCCTCGTCAAGCTCGGCGACCTCCCCCTCGCGTTCCACCCCGCCGACGACGCCGACTGACCCGAAAAAGCGCGGATTCGTTGCGCTCAGCGCAACATCGCCACGCTTTTCGGATGCGGGGCGGGTGCGTGGGGGGTGGGAGACTGCGCTGATGGCTGAGACCGATGTGTTGTACGAGGCGTCCGAGCGGATCGCGACGATCACGATCAATCGACCCGACGCGCGCAATGCGTTGACGAGCGAGATGCTGGCGCGGATTCCGCAGCTGATGCTCGACGCCGAGGGCAACGACGACGTCGACGTGATCATCCTCACGGGGACGGATCCGGCGTTCACCGCCGGGCTCGACCTCAAGGAGCTCGGCACCGACGGCAGCAACCTCGCCGGCGGATCGGGGGCCGACGGCAGCCGCAACCACTACGGCGTGCGCGGTCCGTTCCCGGCACTGACCAAACCGCTGATCGGCGCGATCAACGGCGTCGCGGTCACCGGCGGGCTCGAGTACGCGCTCAACTGCGACTTCCTCGTCGCGAGCGAGCACGCCAAGTTCGGTGACACGCACTCGCGCGTGGGCGTGATGCCGGGCTGGGGCCTCACCGTGCTGCTCCCCCAGGCGATCGGGATCCGTCGGGCGCGAGAGATGAGCTTCACCGGCAACTTCATGCTCGCCGACGAAGCGCTGGCGTTCGGGCTGGTCAACCACGTCGTCGCGCACAGCGAGCTGATCCCGTTCACCCGTCAGCTGGCGCTGGACATCATCGGCAACGACCAGCCGGGCGTGCGCCAGATCCGCTCGACCTACGCCCAGATCGCCACCGACGACGACCACTGGGAGATCGAGTCACGCGACAGCCGCGCGTGGCGACGCAACAGCTTCAGCCCCGACGCAGTGGCCGCACGTCGCGCGGCGATTCAAGCTCGCGGCCAGCAGCAGTAGCGCGATCAGGCACAGAGTTCAGATCGCGGCGCCCTGGGCGCGGAGTGTGTCGCGGATGGCTTGGGCGATGTCGATGGCCAGGATCTCGGCGCCGGTCTGGTTGAGGTGGAAGCCGTCGTCGGCGCGAACGTCCTTGCCCTCGCCGTCGCGCGGATCGATCACGAACTCGGCCCACCCGCCGTCACGCCCGGAGAACCTGCTCCACGTGTCGATGAAGATCACGTCGGGGCGCTCGGCCGCCGCCGCCTTGGCCGCCTGGTCCTGAATCGCCATCCGCTCCGTCACGTCAGGGTTGTCGTCGTTCGGGATCCCCACCCAGATCAGCGTGCGGCCACCCTCCATCAGCTGGTCCATGACGGCCCCGACGCGTCGCTGATACTCCTGGGTCCACTCGGCTTCGTTGGCAACCGGGTCGCCGATGATGAACTCGCCGCTGTCGACGGCGAGGCCCTGGGCATCGTTGCCGCCGAACGTTGCCACGACGATGTCGGGGTTCACCTCGGGCAACTTCCGATCGATCTCGGCGGGCCAGTCGAAGAAGTCGGGACGGGCGAGTCCGGACGACACCTTGTAGTCGAGCGACGTCTCGACCACGCCGGTGCCGTCGAGGAGCGTCTGCAGGTACGGCCCGAAGGTACCGGCGTCGCTGTCGCCGACGATGAACACCGTGGCCGGATCCTGCGCCGTGGCGGGGCCGGTGTTCACCGGCTCGGTGTCGACGGGTTGCGTGTCGTCGGTCGTAGCGGCGCCGTCGCCGGCCGGGTCATCGACGACGATCGAGCTCGTGACGGTCTCGCCGGCGTCAGGCTGCGCAGGGTCGGTGGCGACGGCCCCGTCGGCGTCGGCGACCCCGTCGTCGCCGCCCGACAGCAGCGCGCCCAGTCCGCGGAACACACCGAACCCCAACACCAGCACCACCACGAGCGCGCCGAGACGACGGATCGCGTAGCGCCGACTGCTGTGACGGCGGCGCGGTCGCGCGGACGGCGAAGAGGGAGAAGGGGACACGGACACGGAACTCCCAGGATACGGCCACCGCCAGCGCGGACGGCGGCAGCCCCGGTTGCGTGAACGCTCGATGTCCGGCGCGACGAGTTGCGCCACAGGGGCGTTACCAGCGGGTAGCTTGTCGGAGCGTGAACACGACCGGCGCCTGCGTCGGCTCGCATCATGAACCAACACATTTCATCCTGAAGGGGAGAACATGATCAAGAGCAAGAAGCTGCTCGCCGTCGGCGTCATCGCCGCACTCGGCCTGGCAGCATGCGGAAGCGACGACGACTCCGGAAGTGCGTCGACCGACGCGCCGGACACGACCGAAGCAACCGAGAGCACCGAGGCGACCGATGGCACCACCGCCCCGGACACCACCGACGCCATGGCCGAGGGCGACTGCGCCGTCGGCGTGGTGTACGACATCACCGGCCGCGGCGACCGCTCGTTCAACGACGCTGCCGGTGCAGGCCTCGACCAGGCCGTCGCCGAACTCGGCGTCACCGGCAGCGAATCCACCCCGACCGGTGACGGCGACCGCTCCCAGCGCGTGCAGGGCCTCGTCGACGAAGGCAACGGCCTCGTCGTCGGCGTCGGCTTCCTCTTCGGTGACGCCATCACCGAGGCGTCGGCCAACAACCCCGACACGACCTTCGCGCATCATCGACTCGGTCGTCGAGGCCGACAACGTGGCCTCGCTGCTGTTCGCCGAGGAGCAGGGTTCGTTCCTCGTCGGCGCCGCAGCGGCGCTGAAGAGCCAGACGGGCACGATCGGCTTCATCGGTGGCGTCGAGAACGACCTCATCAAGAAGTTCGAAGCCGGCTACGTCGCCGGGGCGACCGCCGCCAACCCGGACATCGAGGTGTTGGTCAACTACATCTCGCAGCCGCCGGACTTCAGCGGCTTCAGCGACCCGGCCCGCGGCAAGGAGATCGCCGCATCGCAGTACGAGGCCGGCGCAGACGTCATCTACTCGGCCGCTGGCAGCTCCGGCCTCGGCGCCTTCGAGGCAGCAGCCGAAGCCGGTGAGCCGGGCGAGGTGTGGGCCATCGGTGTCGACTCCGACCAGTACGAACTGGTCTCCGAGGAGCTGCAGCCGTACATCCTGACCTCGATGCTCAAGCGCGTCGACGTTGCGACGTTCGAGACCATCAAGGTCTTCTGCGAAGGTGGCGACGCTGTCCGGTGTCCAGGTCTTCGACCTGTCGATCGACGGTGTCGGGCTACTCGACCAGCGGTGGGTTCGTCGACGACATCACCGCCGAACTCGACGCCTACAAGGAGCAGATCGTCTCCGGTGAAATCGAAGTCCCGACCGCTCCCTGAGCTGAACTGAACTGACGACGCGGCGTCTCACGACACCGTTTCGAGTGACGCCACTCGAACGATGCCCGCTCCGGCTCTGCCGGGCGGGCCTCGTCGCGTCGTGCCACCGGGCCCACCCGGCGCGCTCGTTCTTCCTCGCGAGATGCTCCGATCGACTAGAAATCAGGTGATGAGCGACGATGGGGCGATTGCGATCCAGCTGAGCGACATCGTCAAGCGATTCCCCGGGGTCGTGGCGAACGACGGCGTGAACCTCACCGTGCGGGCGGGCAGCGTGCACGCGATCGTCGGCGAGAACGGCGCCGGCAAGTCCACGCTGATGAAGACCCTCTACGGCGCCCACAAACCCGACGAGGGCACGATCACCGTCAACGGCACCCCGATGGTCTTCCACTCGCCGAAGGACGCGATCGCCCAGGGCATCGGCATGGTCTTCCAGGCGTTCATGCTCGCCGCCAACCTCACCGTGTGGGAGAACATCGTCCTCGGCGACGAACCCGGCAGCGCGTTCGCGCTCGGCATCAAGCAGGCCCGCAGCCGGATCATCGAACTCGGCGAGCAGTACGGCCTCGACATCGATCCCGACGCCCTGATCTCCGACCTCGGTGTCGGCGAGAAGCAGCGCGTCGAGATCCTCAAGGTGCTCTATCGCGGCGCCAAGATCCTGATCCTCGACGAACCGACCGCCGTGCTCGTGCCCCAGGAGGTCGACGAACTCTTCGCCTCGCTGCGCGAGCTGACCGAGCAGGGCGCCACGATCATCTTCATCTCGCACAAACTCGACGAGGTGCTCAAGCACGCCGATGCGATCACGGTGATCCGCCAGGGCCGTACCGTCGGCGAGGTCCCCGATCCGAGTTCGGTGTCCTCCCGTGAGCTGGCCGAGATGATGGTCGGCAGCGAACTCCCCACGCCGGAGACCCGCGAGAGCACGGTCACCGACGTCGCCGTGCTCGAACTGCACGACCTGACGGTGCTGGGCGGCGACGGCGCCAGCCGCAACGCGCTCGACCAGGTGTCGTTCACGGTGCACCGCGGCGAGATCGTCGGGATCGCCGGGGTGGAGGGCAACGGCCAGAGCGAACTGGTCAACGCGCTCGTCGGCCTGCAGGAATCCAGCGGGACCGTGCTGCTCGACGGCGTCGACATCGCCAGCCGATCGACGCGGAGCCGCCGAGATGCCGGCATCGGCTACATCGCCGAGGACCGTCACAAGGACGGCCTGGTGATGCCGTTCATGCTGTGGGAGAACGCCGCGCTCGGCCACCAGCACCGCGCCCCGTACGGCAAGGGCCCGTGGCTGAACGTGCCGGGAGCCAAGGCGCAGACCGAGGCGATCGTCGACGAGTACGACGTCCGCACACCCGGCATCAACGTGCCGGCGTTCACGCTCTCGGGCGGCAACCAGCAGAAGCTGGTCGTCGGCCGCGAGATGACCGCCGACCCGAAGCTGCTCGTCGCGGCGCACCCGACCCGCGGCGTCGACGTCGGCGCCCAGGCCGTGATCTGGGACATCCTGCGTGACGCACGAGCAGCGGGTCTCGGCACGGTGTTGGTGTCGGCCGATCTCGAGGAGCTGATCGGGCTCTCCGACCGACTGCTGGTGATGCTGCGGGGTCGCATTGTCGCCGAAGTCGACCCGACGACGGTGACGCCGGCCGAACTGGGCTCGTACATGACCGGAGCGAAAGCGGGGGCCCACTGATGCTCGAGCAGATCTGGCGAGCGTCACTCGCACCACTGATCGCCGCCGTCGTCGCGATCGCCATCTCGTCGATCGCGTTGTTGATCTCCGGCAACAATCCCGTCGAGGCCTTCCAGGAGATGTGGAAGACGATCGACTCGACCCAGTCGGTGGTCACGATCATCAACACCGCGGTGCCGCTGTACATCGCCGGCATCGCCGCCGCGATCGGGTTCAAGATGAACCTGTTCAACATCGGCACCAACGGCCAGTACCTGCTCGCCGCGCTCGTCGCTGGCTGGGCGGGCGCCGAGGTCAGCCTGCCGCCGATCATCCACGTCCCGTTCGTGATCCTCGTGGCGATCGTCGTCGGCGGCTCGTGGGCGCTGATCGCCGGCATCTTGAACGTCACCCGCAACGTCAACGTCGTCGTCGCCACCATCATGCTGAACTACATCGGCATCGGCCTCGCGGCGTTCCTGCTGCAGGAGGTGTTCCGCGACGAAGAGAACGGCGGCCTGGTCGCCCAGACCAAGGTGATGCCCGAGTCGGCCCAGTTGCCGGCGCTCAACCCCATCTTCGAGTTCTTCGGGTTCAACTTCCCCGACAACGTCGAGCTGTTCGGGTTCCTACCGATCGCGATCCTGCTCGGAGTCGGCTACTACGTGCTGCTCAACCGCAGCCTGTTCGGCTACGAACTCAAACTCTCCGGGCTCAACCCGGCCGCTGCGCTGTCCGCTGGCGTGAACCCCAAGAAGATGGTCCTGATCACCCTGTTCATGTCGGGCGCGGTTGCCGGATTGATCGGCCTGCCCTTCCTGATGTCGGATCCGAGCTTCCTCAAGTACGGCGACGCCTTCCCCACCCAGATCGGCTTCACCGGGCTCGGCATCGCCCTGCTGGGACGCAACGGCCCGGCCGGGGTCGCCGCCGCTGCCATCGTGTGGGCGACGATCGAACGGGCGACGCAGCGCCTCGGCCCCCTGGGCATCCCGCCCGAGATCGGCCGGATCCTGCAGGGCTCGTTCCTGCTGGCTGCCGTGATCGCGTTCGAGGTCATCAAGCGCCGCAACGACGCCGCAGCTGCGGTCGCAGCCGCCAAAGCCACCGCTGAGGACCGGGCACCGCCAGAACCGCAACCCGCCGCGATCGGAGGAACGTCATGAGCATCACCGCTGACGCACCGGTCGAAGCGAAGGCACGTCCGTCGTACCTGCAGTCGGCTCGGTTCCGTCTGCTCGTCATCGCGCTGATCGGTATCAGCGCGATGTCGGCTGCTCGCATCATCGCCGACAACCCCGACCTCACCTCCAGCGGCACCTTCGGCGTCGGCCTCCGCACCGCCGCGCCGATCGCACTCGCCGGTCTCGCCGGCCTCGTCGCCGAGCGCAGCGGCACGGTCAACATCGGCATCGAAGGCATGATGGTGATGGGCACCATCTGGGCCGGTTGGTGGGGCTGGGAGTTCGGCCCGTGGATGGCACTCGTCGGCGGCATCGTCGGCGGCATGCTCGGCGGACTCCTGATGAGCCTCGCCACGACCACGTTCGGCGTCAACCACATCGTGGCCGGCGTCGCGATCAACCTGATCGCACCAGGGGTCGCCCGGTTCATGGCCAGCGAACTCTTCACCGGGGTGCAGGGCGGCTCGGTCACGTCGTCGCCCGGCAACCGCGGCGACATCGGCGAGTTCACGATGCCGTTGCTGTCGGGCGGTGATCTGTTCGGCTGGCAGTCGCCCGACATCCTCGGCTGGCTGGAGGACACCGGCTGGTTCATGATCGCCGACGTCGCCGGTCTCTCGAAGGGCCTCACCACCGCCGTCACCTGGGACGTCGTGCTGACGATCCTGCTCTTCTTCGGCATCTCGTATCTGCTCTGGCACATGCGGCTCGGGCTCCGGTTGCGCTTCGCCGGTGAGCGCCCGTCAGCGGCCGACTCGCTCGGCGTGTCGGTGCACCTGATGCGCTGGATCGGCATGGCGATCTCCGGCGGCCTCGCCGGCATGGGCGGCGCCGTGCTCGTGCTGTTCTCCAACCGCTACCTCGAGAACCAGGTCGCAGGACGCGGCTTCCTCGGCCTGGCCACGATGATCTTCGGCAACTGGATGCCGGCGGGCACCGCGATCGGTGCCGGGCTGTTCGGCTACGCGCAGGGCATCACGCTGCGCACCGGCCCGGGCGACCTCGTGCGAACGTTGTTGCTCGCCGCGGCGATCGCCCTCATCCTGCTCGTGATCTGGATGGTCACCCAGAAGAACTTCGCGCCGGCCGGGACGGTCACCGTGTTCGCCGTGGTCACCCTGTGGGCCTACTTCGCCGCCGAGTCGCCGAACAACCAGCTGGTCTTCGTGACGCCGTACGTCGTGACGCTGATCGCCGTGTCGATCGGTGCCCAGCGACTCCGACCGCCCGCCGAGGAAGGCATCCCCTGGTTCAAGGGGATGCAGTAGGACCGTCGCGCCCATCGCGCTGTTCGCCATGACGATCACGCTCGACGACGCCAGGCGACTGCCCAAGGTGCTGTTGCACGACCACCTCGACGGCGGGCTGCGGGTGGCGACGATCATGGAACTGGCCGACTCGATCGGCTGGACGCTTCCCGAGACCGACCCCGAGGCGTTGCAAGCGTGGTTCACCCGTGGCGCCGAGACCGCCGATCTGTTGCAGTACCTGGCGACGTTCGAGCACACGCTGGCGGTGATGCAGACCGACGAGCACATCGAGCGGGTGGCGTACGAGGCGGTCGTCGACCTCGCCGCCGACGGGGTCGTCTACGCCGAGATCCGATTCGCCCCCGAACTCCACCAGCAGGGCGGGCTCGAGTTGGAGGCGGTGGTCGAGGCGGTCACGGCGGGGTTCCGGCGCGGCGAGGCCGACGTCGCAGCGGGCGGCCAGTCCGATCGTCGGATCACGGTGAACGCGATCCTGTGCGCGATGCGTACCGAGCACCGATCGGTCGAGATCGCCCACCTCGTCGACCGGCTTCGGGCGTGGGACGACAAGGTGGTCGCCTTCGACCTCGCCGGCGCCGAAACCGGCTTTGCGCCGTCGTTGCACGCCGAGGCGCTCGCGTTCGCCCGATCCGCGCAGTTGAACATCACGATCCACGCGAGCGAACCGCCCGACCTCGAACTGATCGCCGACGCCCTGGCCCAGGGCGCTCACCGCATCGGCCACGGTGTCCGGCTACGTTCCGACACCAGCCTCGCCGACGCTGACGGGGCCGGCCCCCAGGACGAGCTGGTGCTGGGTCCGCTCGCGCAGTACGTGCTCGACCATCAGGTCCACCTCGAGATGGCACCGACGTGCAACGTCCAGATCGGCGCGGTACCCAGCGTCGGCGCGCATCCGATCGGGCCGTTCCTGCGGGCGGGGTTCAACGTCGGCTACAACACCGACAACCGCCTGATGAGCAACGTGATGCCGTCGAGCGAACTGCATGCCGTCGCCGTCGCACACGGCCTGACGTCGAGCGAGATGGAGCAACTCGCCACCAACGCGATGATGTCGTCGTTCGCCCCGATGGACCTCCGTCGCCGAATCGTCGCCGAGCAGATCCAGCCCGCCCACCGCTGACCTCTGCCGCTACGGTTGAGCCCGACACCAGAAACCGGGGGAACTTCGCGCGTGCAACATCGACATCTGCTGCTGATCGGCGTTGCCGCTGCGACCGCCGTTGCGGCGTGCTCGTCGTCCAACGACGAGGCCACCACTGCGACCCAGCCACCGGCAACCGTTGCGTCGACCGCTGCGCCGGCCACCGCCGCCACGACCACCGAGGCACCGACCACCACGATCGATCCGGCCGAGGCACGGACGATCGAGCAGGTCAACGAGTACGTCGCCCAGGCTGCGGCGTTCGACCAGGCGGGCGCCGACGCACAGTTCCCACAGGGGTTGACGTTCGCGGCGGGCGGGGCCCCCGGGTACTCGCGCTACGTCTTTCGCGAACACTCAGAGGGCGTGGTGCCGACGCTCGTCGAGGGCCCGATCGACGGCACGGTTCGCTGCCAGGACGAGGCACTCCCCTGCTCGTATCTCGAACTGAAGGAACTGGCGACGTCGGGCGCGGCGATCCCGCCCGAGCTCGAGATGACCCCGGACGAGCTGGCGACGCTGGTCGGCCAGCTCGACGAGCTCAATGCGTTCGCAGAAGCGCACCGCGACGTCGACAGCGCCTGCGCCGAGGGCTTCGTCAGCGACCAGATCCAGACCGCCAACATGGGGTCGCACTTCTACCAACCGAGCTGGATCGGCGACGGCTTCTTCCCCTCGCGACCCGAGATCCTGCTGTACGCCCTCGCCGACGGCACGATGCCGAGCGGGCCGGTCGGCCAGTGCATCGACGGCGTGTGGAACGGGCCACCGATGAAGCTGGTCGGCACCTCGTTCATCATCCCCCCGCAGGTGATCGGCAACGATCACCCCGAGACGTTCGCCGGCCCGCTCGACAACTGGCACATCCACTACAACCTGTGCCGCGGCAACTCGCAGGGGCGCGACACGTTCATCCCCAAGAGCGAGTGCGAGGCCGCCGGTGGCAACTTCTCGGCGGCGCTCGGTTGGATGATCCATGCCTGGGTCGATCCGGTGCACGACAACCAGCTCGGGGTGTTCGGCATGTGGAACTCGTCGATCCAGCCGGTGATGGACGCCGACACGATCCTCGAGACGCGTGAGGTTCGGGGGTCCGACTTCCCCGAGGGCGCCCAGCAGTCGCTGATCACCGACTTCCTGTACAACGGCGACCTCACCGTGGGCGTCGGTCAGCCGCTGTTCTTCAACAACGTCGACTCGGTGCCCCACACCGTCACCGCCGGCACGCCCGCCGAGCCGGCGCTCGACGAGTTCGACTCGGGGCTGCTCACGCCCGGCAGCAACTTCGCGCTCACGTTCGACTCGCCCGGCGTCTACTCGCTGTTCTGCACGCTGCACCCCGACATGGTCGCCAACGTCACCGTCGACTGACCCGACACCCGCTCGGCTCACCGGGCACGAGTGGGTAGCGTGGATCCATGTCACTGGCCGACCTGATCCACCGAGCGCCCAAGGCGCTGCTCCACGACCACCTCGACGGCGGCGTTCGCCCACAGACGGTGATCGAACTCGCCCAGGAGTTCGGCTACAAGGACCTGCCCACCACCGACGTCGACGATCTCGCCACGTGGTTCAACCGCGGCGCCAAGCGCAACGACCTGGTGCTGTACCTCGAGACGTTCGCCCACACGGTCGGCGTCATGCAGGACCGTGACGCGATCGAACGGGTCGCCTACGAGTGCGCCCAGGATCTCGCAGCCGACGGCATCGTGTACGCCGAGGTCCGCTTCGCCCCGGAGTTGAGCACCGAGAAGGGACTCACCCTCGACGAGGTGATGGAGGCGGTGCTCGACGGATTCCGCCGTGGTTCGGCCGACACCGACCTCACCATCTACGCCATCGCATCGGCGATGCGTACGGCAGCCCGCTCGCTGGAGATCGCCGAGTTGGCGGTGCGGTTCCGCGACGCCGGCGTCGTCGGCTTCGACATCGCCGGCGCCGAGGCCGGGTACCCGCCGTCGCGCCATCTCGACGCGTTCCAGTACGTCAACCGCGAGAACTTCCACTCCACCATCCACGCCGGCGAGGCGTTCGGGCTGCCCTCGATCTGGGAGGCCGTCCAGTTCTGCGGTGCCGAACGGCTCGGCCACGGCGTGCGCATCGTCGACGACATCGACCCCGGCCACGGTCTCGGATCCGAGAAGCTCGGCCGTCTCGCGACCTACATCCGCGATCGTCGAATCCCCCTCGAGCTGTGTCCGACGTCGAACGTCAACACCGGCGTCGTCGCGTCGATCGCTGACCATCCGATCGGGATGCTGCGCCGCCTGCGGTTCCGGGTGACGGTCAACACCGACAACCGCCTGATGAGCAACACCTCGATGACCAAGGAGATGCAGAAGCTCCACGAGGCCTTCGAGTGGGGTCTCGACGACTTCGAGTGGTTGACAGTCAACGCGATGAAGTCGGCGTTCGCTCCGTTCCCCGAGCGGCTGAAGCTGATCAACGGCGTGATCAAGCCGCGGTACTCGATCCTCAAGAGCGAACTGTCGCTCGGAGCCGGCTGACATGGCCGTCGAGACCACCCTGGTCGATCACCCGGTGTGCACCGACGCATTGGCGCAGATCCGCGACCGCGACACCCCGAACGCCCTGTTCCGTCAGAACCTCGAACGCATCGGTGGGCTCCTGATCGCCGAGGCGACCAGGACGTTGCCGACCGTCGAGGGCACGGTCGAGACACCGTTGACCACGGCGCGGGCGGTTCGCATCGCGGTGCAGCCCGTCGTCGTGCCGATTCTTCGAGCCGGCCTCGGCTTCGTCGGCCCGGCGCAGGACCTGTTGCCGAACGCCGACATCGGCTTCATCGGCATGGCCCGCAACGAGGCCACCCACCAGCCCGAGCCGTACGTCAACAAGCTGCCCGAGTCGCTCGCCGGCCGCCCCGTGATCGTCCTCGACCCGATGCTGGCCACCGGCGGGTCGCTGATCCACACGATCCGCCTCCTGCTCGAACGTGACGCGCCGGCGCCGATCACGGTCGTGTGCGCACTCGCCGCGCCCGAGGGCATCGCCGCGCTCGACGCCGCCGATCTCCCGATCCGGTTGTTCACCGCGGCCATCGACGACCACCTCAACGACGACGCCTTCATCGTCCCCGGCCTCGGCGACGCCGGCGACCGCCAATTCGGCACCCCCGCCTGAGCGCCACGACGCCACCCGTCCCCGCCAACGCCCCGTCCCCGGCGGGCTGTCGTGTGCACGTTTCGGCGATCGACTCCGTCACCTCGAAATGTGCGCGTCACGGTTCGCTCAGCGCACCCTCGTGTGCATTTTTCGGGGTGGGCGGCGCGACGGGGAGGTGGGATCAGGCCGGATCGGCGGTCGCGGCAGCGGCTTCGAGGAGGGACTGGAGGGCGGCGGGATCGAGGTCGACGGCTTCGCCGTAGAGCTTGACCTTGGGTTCGGTGCCGCTGGGGCGGATCTGGAGGCGCACTCCCCCGTCGAGCATCAGGCGCACCAGGTTGGCCTCGGGGTAGGTCTGCACCGACGCCACGGCGCGACCTCCCACCTCGGTCGGCGGGTCGGCTTCGATCGATGCGACCCAGGCAGCACCGTCGGCGGGCGGCATCTTCACCGACAGCTCCGCGGTGACGTAGCGGCCGAACCGTGCGGCAATCGAGTCGAGGCGGTCCTGTAGCGACTGGCCCTCCGACTCGGCGACGGCTGCGATCTCGGCCATCAACACCGCCGCCGTGATGCCGTCCTTGTCGAGCGGTCGCGCCGCCACGAGGTACCCGAGGGCCTGCTCGTAGCCGAGCATCAACCGGAGGTCGGTGCGTTCGGTGGCGATCTTGCCGATGTACTTGAACCCGGTGAAGGTCTCCTCGCTGTGCACGCCGGCGGCCTCGGCCATCCGGGCCAGCAGCGACGACGACACGAGCGTGGTGACCACGAGCCGATCGTCACCGGAGGTGTTGGCCAAGATGTAGTCGGCGAACAGCCAGCCGATCTCGTCGCCGCTCAACCGCCGCCATGACCCGTCGGCCTGCGGAATCGCCACGCCGAGCCGATCGGCGTCGGGGTCGTTGGCGAGCGCGACCTTCGCACCGCACGCCTGGGCCTCGGCCAACAGCAGGTCCATCGCCCCCGGCTCCTCCGGGTTGGGGAACGACACCGTCGGGAACGTCCCGTCGGGATCCTGCTGCGCGGCCACCACGTGCGGTGCGGGAAGACCCGCCGCCTCGAAGGCACGCAGCACCACGGCGCCGCCCACCCCGTGCATCGCCGTGTACGCAACCGCCACACCGGCGACGTCCGGACGCAACCGGACCGATGGGACGAAGGCGACGTAGCGGTCGGCCCACGAATCGTCGAGGCGCTCGATGAGCGGGTGATCGCCGGGCGCGAGTTCGACGGTCAGCGGATCGAACCGACCGATGCGCTCGGCGATGTCGGTGTCGATCGGCGTCACGATCTGCGAACCGGTCTCGAGGTACACCTTGTAGCCGTTGTCGGCCGGCGGGTTGTGCGATGCGGTCACCACGACGCCGGCAGCAGCATGCATGCCGGTGATCGACCAGGCGAGCACCGGTGTCGGCTGGACCCCTGGGTGCAGCATCGAACGGATGCCCATGGCGGCGAGCACGCGACAGGTGTCGACGGCGAACAGGTCGCTCTTGCGTCGAGCGTCGTGGGCGATCACCACGCCGCGACTCGCAGCGTCGGGGATGTCACCGGACGCTTCGGCGTCGAGCAGCCACCGCCCGAGGCCGGCGGCGGCCTGGCGGACCACCAACCGGTTCATCCGCATCGAACCGGCCGCCACGGCAGCGCGCAGACCGGCGGTGCCGAACTGCAACCGACCGTCGAACCGGCTCGCGAGCTCATCGGCGTCGCCGGAGCGTGCCGATGCGATCAGCACCTCGAGTTCGTCACGGATGTCGTCGTCGGGTTCGGCGTCGAGCCATGCGGTCGCCGTGCGGATCAGGTCGTCGTGGCCTGCGGAGGACTCGGAGTCAGCCATCACCGATCAGGTTACGCAACTCGACCAGCGGACGAGGCCCGACGTGGCCGATCACCTCGGCCGCAGCGATCGCGCCGTAGCGCCCGCACGTCTCCAGATCACGACCCGACGTCAGCCCGTGCAGGAACCCGGCGGCGAACAGATCCCCGGCACCGGTGGTGTCGATGACGCGCTCGACCGGCATCGCGGGCACCCGGAGCAGATCGTCGGGGGTCACGATCACGCATCCCTGAGCGCCGACGGTGATCGCGGCGAACTCGCACTCGTCGCGCAGGGCGGCGACGGCATCGTCGAACGAGTCGAGCTGGTACAGCGACAGCAGCTCGTCGTGGTTGCCGAAGAGCAGATCGACGCGATCCTGCACCAGCGCGCGGAAGTCGTCACGGTGGCGGTCGACGCAGAACGAGTCCGACAACGTGAGCGACACCATGCGGCCGTGATCGTGGGCCACCTCGGCGGCCCGACGGAACGCCGCCTTGGCGTCGTCGCGGTCGAACAGGTACCCCTCCATGTAGAGCACGTGCGAGTCGGCCACGACGCTCTCGTCGAGGTCGTCGACGCACAGCTCGCTCGACACCCCGAGATAGGTGTTCATGGTGCGTTCGGCATCGGGCGTGACCACGATGACGCAGCGCCCGGTCGGGGTCCCGTGGTCGCCGGGTGGGCGGTGGAAGGTGACGCCGACGGCGCGCATGTCGTGACCGAAGACGTCGCCGAGGTCGTCGCCGTTCACCTTGCCGATGTAGGCGGCACGCCCCCCGAGGCTGGCGACGCCGACGACGGTGTTGGCCGCCGAGCCGCCACTCATCTCGACGGCCCGTTCGAGCGCGGTGTACAACTCGACGGCGCGTTCGGTTTCGATCAGGGTCATCGATCCCTTGACGAGATCGTGGCGGTCGAGGAAGTGGTCCTCGGCCGGGGCGATCACGTCGACGAGCGCGTTGCCGATTCCGACGACGTCGAATCGGGCGGGCGCAGTGCTGGATCCGTTGGAGAACCGTCGGGTCAGGTCGGACACGAGGGACCACGCTACCGGGGGTACCCTCGCCACAATGGTTGTGATGCCGTCCGAGCTCGATCCGTTCCGTCTCCCCGCCGGCGTTCGCCCGAGCCGCTACGACCTCGTGCTGCGGCCGTCGCTCGCCGACGCGGCCTTCGGCGGCTCGGTCCGCATCGACCTGCGCGTCGCGGAGGCGACCGACGAACTCGTCCTCAACGCCGCCGAGCTCGCCATCACGGCGTGCGAGGTCGACGGTGTCGCCGCCACGTGGCGACTCGACCCGACGACCGAGCGGCTCTTCGTCAGCCCGGCAACCCCGATCGCAGCGGGGACCAGCGTCCTGACCATCGAGTTCGACGGCATCCTCAACGACAAGCTGCGCGGGTTCTACCGCAGCACCTACGTCGACGACGACGGCCTCGAGCAGGTCATCGCCGCCACCCAGATGCAGGCGACCGACTGCCGGCGCGCCTTCCCGTGCTGGGACGAACCCGAGTTCAAGGCGGTCTTCGCCGTCACGCTCGACGTCGCCGAGGGCCTCACGGCCATCTCGAACACGCACGAGATCGAGCGCACCACCGACGGCGGCCGTCATGTGATCCGCTTCGCCGACACCATGGTGATGAGCAGCTACCTGGTGGCGTTCGTCGTCGGTCGGCTCGAAACGACCGACACCGTCGACGTCGACGGCACCCCGATGCGCCTCGTCCACGTTCCCGGCAAGGGGCACCTCACCGAGTTCGGACTCGACGTGGGGGCGTTCTGTCTGCGCTGGTTCCAGGACTACTACGGCATCGCGTATCCGGGGACGAAGGTCGACTTGGTCGCCCTTCCCGACTTCGCAGCCGGCGCAATGGAGAACCTCGGGTGCATCACGTTCCGCGAGAGCCTGCTGCTGGTCGATCCGACCACCAGCACGCAGAACGAGCGCCAACTCGTCGCCGATGTGGTCGCGCACGAACTCGCCCACATGTGGTTCGGCGACCTGGTCACGATGCGCTGGTGGAACGGCATCTGGTTGAACGAGGCATTCGCCACGTTCATGGAGATCGCTGCGTGCGACGCCTATCGGCCCGACTGGGATCGCTGGACGGCGTTCGGCGTCGAACGCAGCGGCGCCTTCGAGACCGACTCGCTGCGCAGCACCCGCTCGGTCGAGTTCGAGGTGCGGTCGCCGGCCGACTGCGAGGGCATGTTCGACGTGCTCACCTACCAGAAGGGCGGCGCGTTGCTGCGCATGCTCGAGCAGTACCTCGGCCCCGATCGGTTCCGTGAGGGCGTCAGCCACTACCTCACGCTGCACAGCTACGCGAACACCGAGACCAACGACCTGTGGGACGCGATCGAGGCCACCAGCGGCGAACCGGTGCGACGCATCATGGACTCGTGGATCTGGCAGCCCGGCTATCCGCTCGTGAGCGCCACTGTCGTCGACGACACGCTCGAGCTGCGCCAGCGCCGCTTTTCGTTCGACGGCGGCAACGACGCGACCACCGGAGCCGACGCCGAATCGCAGCGGTGGGCCATCCCGGTCCACGTCCGTCTCGGCGACGACACCACCACGTTGCTGCTCGACGGCGACGCCGCATCGATCCCGCTCGACACCGCCACACGCGACCAGCCGATCGTGGTCAATGCGGGCGGCCACGGCTTCTACCGGGTCGCCTACAGCGATGACCTCCGGGCCCGTCTCGACACCGCCACGATCGCGTCGTTGCCCACCCTCGAGCGCTACAACCTCGTCGACGACGCCTGGGCCGCCACGCTCGCCGGCCGTCTGTCGGCCGCCGAACTGCTGGGCTTCCTCGAGGCCTTCGAGTCCGAACGCGACCATGCCGTCTGGCAGGCCATCGCGATCTCGCTGCGTGGCCTGGGCCGGCTGCTCGACGACGGCGCGGGCCGGGACGCCTTCCAGGAACGTGTCCGCATGCTCGCCTCACCGGCGCTCGACGCGCTCGGCGACCCGGTCGCCGGTGAAGCCGACCTCACGAGCAAGCTGCGCGGTCTGCTCGTCGGGCTGGTCGGCGTGCTCGGCGCCGACGTCGGCGTGCAGGCGCGCTGTCGCGAGTGGTTCGATGCGGCCAGCGTCGACCCGACCGCCGTCGATCCCGAGCTGACGGTGGCAGCCACCTCCGTCGTCGCGGCCACCGGCGACGCCGACACCTACGGCCAGATGCGCGACCGGTTCCGCTCGGCCAGCACCCCGCAGGAGCAGCTCCGCCACCTGTATGCCCTGGCCGAGTTCGACGACGAGGCGCTGGTGCTGTCGACGTGCGAGTTCGCCATGAGCTCCGAGGTGCGAACGCAGAACGCGCCGTTCCTGCTGCGCGCCGCCATCGCCAACCGCCGACACGGACCGGCCGCCTGGGCGTTCGTCCGCGACCACTGGGCCGATGCGCTCGATCGGTTCCCCAGCAACACGATCGTGCGGATGGTCGACTCGATCAAGTTCCTGTCCACGCCCGAGCTGGTGGCCGACACGACCGCCTTCTTCGCCGAACATCCGATCGAGCAGGCCACCAAGACGCTCGAACAACTTCTCGAACGCCAACAGGTCAACACCCGACTCCGACTCCGCGAAGCTCAACGAGGGGCGGACGGATGGAACGCCGTCGATTCCTGACCTTGGCGGGGTCGGCGCTCGTGGTCGCTGCATGCGACAGCGCGACGCCGGAGTCGTCACCGTCCATCGGCGCTGCTCCAACGGTGCGTCGGCCGACCAACGCGCTGGTGACCCGCTGGTCGACGGACCCCTGGGCGCGAGGTTCGTACAGCTATCTCGCGGTCGGATCGACACCGGACGACCGCGACGCCCTGCGCGCCGACGTCGACGACCGGGTCTTCTTCGCCGGCGAAGCCACCTCGACGAGCTTTCCGGCCACCGCGCACGGCGCCCTGATCGAAGGACGTGACGCCGCCAGCCGCATCTCGTCGGTGATCGCAGCTGCCCCCACCGACGACGTCGCCGCCGACGGGCTCGTCGTGGTCGTCGGGGCGGGAATCGCCGGGCTCGGAGCCGCCCAGGCGCTTGTCGGCCGTGGCCACCGGGTGCTCGTCCTCGACGCACGCGATCGCATCGGCGGGCGCATCCACACCAGCACGATCGGCTCGCAGCCCGTCGACCTCGGCGCCGCGTGGATCCACGGCGTCGACGGCAATCCACTGGTCGATCTCGCCGAGTTGGCCGACCTCGAACGGGTGCCCACCGACTACGACTCGCTCGTGGTGCGCGGCGCCAACGGCGAGTCGATCGGCAGCGGCCCCCTCGAACGTGCCCGCAGTCGCCTCCTTCGTGGGCTCGGCCGCGGCGCCACGTCGGTCGGTGCGGCCATCGATCTGCGCGGCGGCGACCTCGACGAGGCCGAACGCGAGCTGCTGCGGTACGTGCTCGCGTCGGAGATCGAGCACGAGTTCGCGGCGGACGCCCGTGACCTGTCGATCGAGGCGATCGACGAGGGCGACGAGTACGCCGGCGGTGACGAACTGGTCCCGGCCGGATTCCGCCAGCTGCTCACCCCACTGCTGGGCGGCTACGAGGTGCGCACCGCAACGCCGGTGACTGCCATCTCGCACGGGTCCGACGGCGTCGTGGTCTCGACCGACGCCATCGAGGCGATCACCGCCGATCGCGTGCTCGTCACCGTTCCGCTCGGGGTACTGAAGGCCAAGTCGATCGCCTTCGACCCGCCGCTGCCCGACGCCAAGCAGCAGTCGATCGACCGGCTGGGCATGGGCGTGCTCGAGAAGGTGGTGTTGCGCTTCGACACAGCGTTCTGGGACGACACCGATCTGCTCGGCTACGTCGGCGACGTGCCCGGCCAGTTCATCGAATGGCTCAACCTGCTCCCGGCCACGGCGACACCGGTGCTCGTCGGCTTCAACGCCGGGTCGGTCGCTCGGGGTTTGACGACCCGCTCGGACACCGGGGTCGTGGCCGCGGCGTCGCAGGCACTGGCGGCGATGTACCCGTGAGACGCTCGCGTCATCGAGCAGAAATGTTTTCATCCGGTTTCCGACGGGCTCCGTAGAGAGGGCAGACAGTGGGAACGTCCCATGGTCATTGCAATCCGAAAGGACCATCCGATGAAGAAGATCCTCGCAGGCGTCGCAGCACTTGCTGCCGCGCTGCTGGCCGTTCCCGCCGGGACATCCAGCGCCCAGGAGTCGGCGGACGTCATGCTGCTGCACGGCATCCCCGGTGTCACCGTCGACGTCGTCGTCGACGGCGCCGTTGTCATTCCGGGCTTCGAGCCCGGTGACATGCAGGACCTGAGCTCGTTCGCGGGCCAGACCCTCACCAACCTCGAAGTCCGCGTCGCCGGCACCGAAGACGTTGCGATCGGCCCCGTGGCCAGCTTCGACGTCCCGGCCTCCGGAAGCTGGACCGTCGTGGCGCACCTCGACGCCGAGGGCACGCCGACCATCACCGCATTCCAGAACGACACCTCGGCTGCAGCCGACGGCCAGGGACGCCTGACGGTTCGTCACACCGCTGCCGCTCCTGCGGTCGACATCGTGCTGGGCGACGCTCGCCCGGTCGAGAACCTGTCGAACCCGGACGAGGCCAGCCTGGACCTCCCCGCCGGTGAAATCGCCGGGGCTCAGATCGCCCCGACGGGTGGCGACCCGATCGGTGATGTCCCGACGGTCACGGTGGCCGCCAGCGAGAACCTCGTCGTGTACGCCGTCGGCTCGCTGAGCGACGACACGTTCACCTTCTACACCCAGGACGTGGCACTCGAGTCGGCCGGTTCGTCGGCCGGTGACGGCACCCCTGCTCCGACCGCCGTCAACACCGGTGGCGAGCTCGGCGCAACCTCGACCAGCTCGGTGGCGCTCTTCGCCGCCGCTGCGGGTCTGTTCGCCCTGGCCGGTGGAGCGATGGTGCTCCGCCGTCGCACGGTCGAGAGCTGACACCGTCAGCGCTGTCACATCGACCACACTGATCACGTGAACGACCGCCCCACCTCCTCGCCGCATGGATGGCGAGCAGGCCCCCTCCGCTCGGGGCGGTCGTCACGTGACGTGGGACGCTCCCGTCTCACGATCCTCATCGTCGCCGCTCTCCTCGCAGGTGCCGGACTGGCCATCGCCGGTTTCGCCACCCGAGGGGGCGGCGACGAGGTCGTTCTGGTGGTGGACGAGGTCGTTGCCGACGTCGCACCCTCCACGGTCCCGCCCCGGATCGATCCACCTGCCGACGCTGTCGACGTGGACAGCGCCGACACCGACGGCGACGACGTGCGTGGGGGTGCCGCCGGGTCGGGAGACTCGCCCACCGACCCCGAACCCGCCGACACGCTGTCGCCGCTGGCGCAGCAGCTGGGCCCCCGCTTGAGCGCCGTCCCCGAGATCGTCGCTCCCCGACCTCGACCGGTCGGCGTGCAGATCAGCTCGATCGACGTTGCCGGATTCCCGATCCGAGCGATCGGACTCGAGCCCGACGGGCAGATGGAGATCCCCGACGAGACCGAGATCGGGTGGTACCAGTACGGCGCCACCGCCGGCCAGCCCGGCGCCACCGTGCTCGCCGCCCACGTGTCGTGGAACCGCACCAACGGCCCCTTCGCCCGCCTCGGCACCGTCGACCCTGGCGAACAGATCGAGGTGACGCTCGACGACGGCTCGGTCCGCCGCTACGAGGTCACCGAACGAGCCGTGTACGGCAAGTTGGAGCTCCCGCGCGAGCGCCTGTGGCGCAACACCGGCCCCGAAGAGCTCGTGCTGATCACCTGCGGCGGCGACTACAACCCCGAGATCCGCCGCTACCGCGAGAACATCGTCGTCTACGCCGTCCCGATCGGCTGATCGACCGTTTCGGTCGGCGTCGTCAGCGCTTGACGAGCTCCCAGGCCTGCTCGGCGGGGAAACGCTTCGCCCACGACGCCGGGACCCAGAACTCGGTGCCGTCGGCCGACGCCGGGGCTTGGATCTCGTGGAACGCCGCAACGTCGAAGCCGACGTCGCCGAAGAGCTGCATCCACGACGAGATCTCCATGTTGAACTCGATGCCACCCGGGTCCTCGGCTGCCTCGGTCCAATCGAGGCGACCGAGACCGAAGTAGTCACGTTGGAGGTGCAGACCGACCGGCTCGTCGCCGCTCGGAGGGGTACAGATCATCGCCAACGGATGGTTGCCGAGGAAGGCGAGCCGACCGCCGGGACGAAGCAGTCGGTGCGCCTCGGGGATCCACACCCGCGGATCGCACCAGATCGCCGCGCCGTACTCGCTGATCGCCAGGTCGAACGAGCCATCGGGCTGGTCGACGGACTCGGCGTTGCCGTGCACCCATTCGATGTCGTCGACGCCGTGACGAGCTGCGAGGCGGCGAGCCGTGGCGAGCTGTTCCGACGAGTTGTCGATGGCATACACCGACGCACCGAGTCGGCGCATCCAGGCCGACACGTACCCGGTGCCGCAGCCGAGTTCGATGACCCGCTGCCCCGCCAGCGTCGATGGCAGCAACGGCAGCTCGGCGTTGGAGACGCCCCAGATACCCCACGTCGGCTCGTGCTGCGCCCACGCACGTTCACCCGACGCCGCCCACTGCGGCGCCTGGGCATCCCAGTACCGCCGGTTCTCGGCGACGTGGTCGGGGAGGTCGAGCGCCGAGTCGGTCATGCGGGTCACGGTACAGAACGAGCACCGCGCCGTCGCTGCTCACCACGAGTCCACGCCTCGCGTCATCTCAGCCACTTCCGCTCGTCGTCGCAGCCGGCACCGGCGCAGGAGCGGTCGGTGTGGCCGACGCCGACGAGCCGGACGGGCGGGGCTGTGCCGGTCCTGCGACCGTCACGGTGCGCACCATGGGCCTGGCGCTCAACTGCACCGGCGGCGCCACCACGGCGTCGGCGAGGGGGGCCGGGTCGACACGTGCACCGTCGACCGCCGGTTCGCTCGCGGCGGGAATCCGGTGGATCACCACCTGCACCGGCGGCGCCGCGACGGGCGTCATCGCTTGCGTCGTCGGCTGTGCCGGTGACGGAGCATCGGCCCCGGTCGTCGCGCTGTCGAGACCCAACAGGGTCACGATGCCCAGCATGCCCGTCGCACCGAGACCCGCTGCCAGGATCCGGCCACCTCGAGCGGCGTGGCGACCACGTCTCGGCGTCGCCGCCACCGAGGGTGCTCGACCTCGCCGCGCACGGATCTGAGCGACACGATCGAGTTGTGCCGCGCTCGCCGGGGAGGCGTCGTGCTCGGTCGGCTCACTCATCGTGCGCACCGCCTTCGTCCTCGTTGTGATCGTCCTCGTATCGTCTGGTGCTCGTCGTGGTGGTCATCGTCGTGGTGGTCATCGTCGTGGTGGTCATCGTCGTCGTGACCGGCGGCCGAGACGGGCGTCTGCTCGACGGACACGGTCCCGGACGAGCGCGATGACCCAGCCGCCAGAGCCGGGGCCTGCACGATCTGGACGATCGGCTGATCGACGCCCGCCGTGATCGTTCCGTCGGCACCGAGGGAGGCGGCGAACACGTAGGTCACCTCACCGGAGGTGAAGGTGACCTCGAGTTCGTTCGCCGATGGCTGGACGGCAGTCCAGGCCCAGCCATCGGCGACCGTGACACCATCGAGCAGCACCCCCGTCGCTGTCGGCTCGACCGTGACGGTGCCCGCCGTCTCGACCGCGAACACCTGCGACAGGTCCTGCGGCGCCGTCTCGGGCGCCACGGGAAGGGTCGTCGCCACGATCGGATCCTCGATGTACACCTCGATGACCTGCGGCTCGATCGCTCCCGGCAGGGCGTCGACCGGCGTCGTCACGACCACCGTGGCCGACGACGAATCGCCCGCTTGCTGGTCGTTGTCCGACTGCAGCATGCCGAGGTTGGCCGCCGCGGCGGTGGTGCCGGTCAGCACCACACCTGCGACCGCCGCTGCGGTGATGAGCGATGTCCTTCGATTCACGTCGGGTTCCACCTTTCGGATGCAATCGGCTCACGACGAGCCGACCTCGTGGAACCCAACGTACGGATCGCCTCCCCAACGCCCGGACAGCGCAGGGCAATCAGATGGCAAGGATCGCAGACACTTCGACCGCATCGAGCAGCGCCGGGCAGTTCGCCTCAGTCATCGTCATCGTCATCGTCGTACTCGCCGTCGCGGATCGCGCCGTCGCCGTCGGAGAGACCCGGCGTGGCCCGCAGCCCGGCGATGAGTTCGGCGATCTCGGCGTCGCTCAGGTTCGCCTGCGAGTGCAGGCCGAACAACGTGTAGTACGCCGGTGGCATCGATCCGTCCACGATGACCTCGATCGTCTCGTCGGCGTCGCCCGGGTCGGTGACGAACTCGGAGTAGTTGACCTTGTCGCGACCCTCTTGGACGTGATCGGTAATGGCCCACGAAATCGGCGCGACGTTCGAGTACCAGGGCCACTCGACCTCGTTGCTGTGGCATCCGTAGCAGGCGTTGACCATCAGCTCACGGGTTCGGGGCGAGGACCACGCCGGCTCGCCCGACGATGGCGGGTTGTCATGGTCACGTCCGTAGGGGATCAGCTGGATCACGGCGAAGGTTGCACAGCCGGCGACGAGGAACAGCGGGAGCAGACGACCGAGGCCCAGGTCGACGCCATCGGCGCTCGATCGTTGCCTCCAGATCGTCAAGGCGAACGCGACGCCCAGGATTCCACCAACGATCAGCGCCGTGTACCACGGTGCCAGTCCGATCAACGCGCCGCCGACGAACGCGATTCCACCGATCGCGACCGCCAGGACTGACCAGATCCCCCACTGACGCCGCCGTGAGCGCGGGTGCGATGGTTCCGAGGTGTTCGCCACATGAACAGCCTGCGCTCGGAACCGCCGCGGACGGAAGGGTCGAACGGCTCAGACCACGGCCCCGAACGCCGACCCGATCAACGCGGTGACGACCATGGCCAGCGCACCCCAGAACGTCACGCGAACGGCCGCTGCGACGATCGGCGCACCGCCGGCGCTCGCCCCGACTGCACCCAAGGTGGCGAGGAAGACGAGTGCAGTGATCGCGACGAGGGCGATCTGTGCCGTCCCTGCTGCGAGCGCAGCGGCGAGCAAGGGCAGCGCGGCACCCACTGCGAACGTCGCCGCCGAGGTGACGGCTGCTTGCACCGGTCGTGCAGCCATCGTGTCGGAGATGCCCAACTCCTCACGCGCATGGGTCCCGAGCGCGTCATGAGCCGTCAGTCCTTCGGCGACTTGCCGGGCGAGGTCGGCATCCAGTCCTCGGGCCTCGTACATCGAGCTCAGCTCGTCGAGTTCCCGTTCGGGTTCGTCGCGCAACTCGGTCCGCTCACGTTCGATGTCGGCGGCCTCCGTGTCGGCCTGCGAACTCACCGACACGTACTCCCCCGCCGCCATCGACATCGCACCGGCGACGAGCCCGGCCATGCCCGCCACCAACACCTCGCTGCGCGATGCGCCCGACGCGGCCACGCCGATGATCAGGCTCGCCGTCGACACGATCCCGTCGTTGGCGCCGAGCACCGCTGCACGCAACCAACCGATCCGATGGGTGCGATGAACCTCGCTGTGCGACATGACGGCTGACCTCCGCTGACAGACGTGTGCTGGATCCGGGGCGCAACGCGCCGGGGCACCGCAACACTACGCAGCGCTGGCCGACGTCGACCTCCGAACGGTGCGGGACCTTCTTCCCTTCACGCCGCCGTGACGTCATCGGATGATTGGAACATGAGCCATGACGCGGTCAGCGGCCAGGTCGGCTCGATCGCGGTCGATGCGCGGGTGGGCCACGAGGGCACCCGCATCGACCTCGCCGCCGTCACCAAGCGGTATCGGGTGGGCGAGGTCGACATCGCCGCCCTCGACGGCGTCGACCTGCGTGTCGACGAGGCGGCGTTCGTCGCGATCGTCGGCCCGTCGGGATGCGGCAAGACGACCCTGCTGAACATGATCGGGGCCCTCGACACCCCCACCTCGGGTTCCGTACGCGTGGCCGGCATCGACGTCGCCAGCGCGTCCCGAGCCGACCGGGCGATGCTGCGCCGACACAGCGTCGGCTTCATCTTCCAGACGTTCAACCTGTTCCCGAGCCTCACGGCGCTCGAGAACGTGCGCTTCGGGGCAGATGCCGCGCGCACGCCGGACCCGGCCGACCGGGCGCGCCAGGCGCTGGCCCAGGTCGGGCTCGCCGAGCGCCACCGCCACTTCCCCCACCAGCTGTCGGGCGGCGAGCAGCAGCGCGTGGCGATTGCCCGAGCCCTGGCGACCGGCAACCCGATCCTGCTCGCCGACGAACCCACCGGTGAGCTCGACTTCCAGACCGGCGTCCAGATTCTCGGCGTGCTCGAGGAGCAGGCACGCGCTGGGCTGACCGTGCTCGTGGTCACGCACAACCGCGAGATCGCCCGTGTCGCCGACCGGGTGATCGAGCTCTCGAGCGGCCGAATCGTCTCCGACGGTCCGCCAGCGGGCGGCAAGGCCGAGCTCGGCGATCTGCAGTGGTGACGCCGGCACACCCTCCGAGCCGTTGGGCGACCTGGTGGTTGCGTTGGTCGTGGCGCGACTTCCGGTCGCACTGGATCGCGGTGGTGGCGATCGCGTTGGTGCTGGCGATCGGTACCGGGGTGTATTCGGGCCTGGGCAGCACCGCGGAGTGGCGACGCCAGTCCAACGATGCCAGCTTCGCTGCCCTGGCGATGCACGATCTCCGAGTCACGCTCAGTCCGGGAACGTTCGTCGAGCAGGATGCGCTGCTCGACGCGATCGTCTCGATCGAGGACGCCTCGGCGGTCGCTGCGGTCGCCGAACGGCTCGTCGTCGACAGCCAGGTGGACACGGGGACCGCGGGCGGAGCCGATTCGGTGCTGGTCCAGGCCCGTCTCGTGGGGATGACCTTCGACTCGGAACCACCGGTCGATGCCGTCTGGGTACGCGATGGAGACGCACCGTCGATCGCCGACACCGAACGCGCGGCGATCCTCGAAGCCAAGTTCGCGGACCAGCACGGCCTGCCGGTCCGCGGAACGATGCTGGTTGCCGGGCAACGACCGGTCGCCTACAGCGGGCTCGGCGTCGCACCGGAGGACTTCTTCTACGAGGGTCCGGAAGGGACCATCCTCGCCGCCGGCGAACTCGCCATCGTCTACCTTCCGCTGGGCACCGCACAGGACATCAGCGGGCACGAGGGGATGGTCAACGACGCCGTGCTCGTCCTGGCCGACGGCGCCGAACACGGCGCGGTCCGGGCACAGCTCACCGACGCACTCGCTGATCTCGGCGTCGGCGCCACCGTCTCGACCCGCGACGACGCTGACGCCGTGCGCGTGCTCTACGAGGACATCGACAACGATCAACGCGTCTGGAACGCACTGTCGGCACTCGTGCTCGTCGCGGCCGCACTCGCCGCGTTCAACCTGATCAACCGGATCGTCGAGGCCCAGCGCCGCGAGATCGGCATCGGGATGGCGCTCGGCGTCCCACGCGCCCAGTTGGCCGTCCGACCGATGCTCATCGGCGTCCAGGTCGCCGTGCTGGGCACGGTCGCCGGTCTCGTCGTCGGATTCCTGGCCGGCAGAGCCTTCGGGAGCCTGCTGGAGTCGTTCCTGCCGCTCCCGGAACACCGCCGGCCGTTCCAGTACGGGGTGTACCTACAGGCGGCCGTGCTCGGGATCGTGATTCCGATCGCAGCCAGCGCCGTCCCGGTCTGGCGGGCGCTGCGCGTCGAGCCGATCGAGGCCATCCGGACCGGCCACCTCGCGGCCAGGTCCAACCGGTTGACGGGCTGGACCGGCCGGCTCCGCCTGCCCGGTTCGACCACGACACAGATGCCGATCCGCAACGTCCTGCGCACCCCGCGACGCACGGTGCTGACCGCCGTCGGCGTCGGCGCGGCGATCACCGCCCTCGTGGCCGTCCTCGGGATGCTCGACAGCTTCGGTCGGACGCTCGAGCAGGGCGACGCCGAGTTCACCAAGGCCAACGCCGACCGGGTCGTCATCCAACTCGACACCTTCAACCCCGTCGACTCGCCTGTCGTCACCGCCATCTCCGACATCACCGCGGTGGGACGGATCGACGCCGGGCTGCGCCTGCCCGCCACCGCGCTCGCACCCGAACCGGCCGACGACGTCGATCTCCTGGTCGAGTTCGTCGATCTCGACGATGCAGTGTGGACACCGACCGTCGAAGAGCCTGCCGCGACGATCGAAGGCGACGACACGGGGATCCTGCTGGCCCGCAAGGCCGCCGACGATCTGGGAGCGCAGGTGGGCGACACCGTCACGTTGCGTCATCCGATCCGCACCGAGACCGGCGGCTTCTCGATCGCGCAGACCCCGCTCGTCGTCGCCGGCATCCACGCCAACCCGATTCGGACGTTCGCCTTCGTCGACATCGACGACGCAGCGCAGTTCGGGCTCGCCGGACTGGTGAACGTCGTACAGGCGTACCCCGCCGACGACGCCACCCGCTCCGACGTCCAACGGGCGGTGTTCGGGCTCGCCGGGGTGACCTCGAGCCAACCCGTCGCCCGCATCAGTGACGCCGTCGACGAGGCGCTCGATCAGTTCATCAGTTTCCTGTTCGTCACCGTGGGCGCGGTGCTGGTCCTCGCGCTCCTGATCGCGTTCAACTCGACACGCATCACCGTCGAGGAGCGACGGCGCGAGCACGCCACGATGCGCGCCTTCGGGCTCCCGGTGCGAACGGTGCTCGGCGTCGTCGTCAAGGAGAGCGCCATCGTCGGCATGATGGCGACCGTCATCGGTCTCGTCGGGGGCGTGGTCTTCCTCCAGTGGATGCTGACCTCGCTGACCACGACCACCGTCCCCGACGTCGGGATCGACCTCTACCTCTCACCGACCACGATCCTCATCGCTGCGATCGTCGGCATCGCCTCCGTCGCGGTCACACCGATCTTCCTCGTCCGAGGGCTGCAGCGCATGAACCTTCCGGGCACACTGCGCGTCGTCGAGTGACGACGCGCAGCTGCGCCCTCACCGCTCGGAGGGCACATCGAGGGTGATGCTGGTCAGCAGCTCCTCCTCCTGCGCGAAGTGCAGCCGGAGGATCGCGTCGAGCGAATAGAGGATCCGGCGTGCCTCGCCGCGATCCTCGTCGGCGAAGCCGTCGACCGATGCATCGTCGACGAGCCGATCGAGCAGCGAGGCAAGATGGAAGATCTCGCGGTGGGTTCGGCTCATCGATGCGAGCGGGTCGTTTCCGCCGAGACGTTCGGCGACCCCGGGGTAGATCTGCGACTCGTCTTCGCGCTCGTGCGGCAGGACATCGTCGGAGATCCGCGCGGCGACGTCACGCAACGATGCGAGCGCGGTCGCTGGATCGCTCGAGTCCAACATCCCGGCCACAGCGCGGACATCCTCCAGCACGAGCATCAGCGGTCCGTGTCCCTCGGCGAGCTGACGGCTCCACGCCTCGGGCACCGACCCGGTGTGCCGCAGCGATCGAGGTGGGCGCAGTGCGCGCAGCGCCGAGCCGATCGCCAAGACGTCGATCAGCTCCTGCACGACCGCGCCGCCCACGGGTGCGAGCAGCCCGACTGCAGCGGCGCCCATCCCGATCACCGACAGGCCCATGCCGAGCAGCACGCTCTGGCGGGCGATCGACCGCGCCCGCTTGGCGACAACGACACCGACCGCCAACCGGTCGAGCCGATCGACGATCAGCACCACGTCCGCGGCCTCCGACGATGCCGTCGCACCTCGGGCGCCCATCGCCACGCCGAGATCGGCCGCGGCCAGCGCGGGCGCGTGTCGTTGACACCGTCACCGACCATCACGGTGACCCCGGGTCGCTCGGCCGACTCGGCGCGCACCACGTCGAGTTTCTCGGCCGGCGTCCGATCGGCGACGACCTGATCGATCCCCAACGACACCCCGATCGGCTCGGCCACCTCGAGGCGGTCACCCGTCACCATCACCACCCGGTCCACACCCGAGCGCCGCAACGCCCGCAAGGCCGCAGCGCTGTCGGCGCGCAACTCGTCGGTGAACAGGATCAACCCGACCGGTTCGTCGTCGACGATCACGACCGTTGCACCGCAGCCCTCCCGCCGAGCCCGACGCTCGGCCGCCACCAGCCACGGCGCTCGTTCCTCGACGTCGACCGCCGTGAGCGCACCCACCCACACCTCGTGACCCCGGACCACTCCCCCGACACCGCTCCCCGGCTGCTCGACCACGTCCGCCGGTTCGGTCAGCGCCAGGCCTCGATCCCGGGCCTCGCGCACCAGCATGGCGGCCAGCACGTGCGGCGACGCCTGTTCGACCGACGCCGCGAGGGCGAGCACGTCGGCCGCCTCGCTGCCCGGCGAGGTCGCCACGGCGACGACATAGGCCCGGCCGGCAGTGAGCGTGCCCGTCTTGTCCAGCAGCACCGTGCGTGTCTGCCCCATCGCCTCCAACGCCGCTCCGTCCTTGACGACCACGCCATTGCGGGCGGCGCACGCGATCCCCGACACCACCGCCACGGGTGCGGCCAGCACCAGCGGGCACGGTGTGGCGACGACCAGCACGGCGAGCATGCGCGTCGACTCACCCGTCAGCAGCCAGGTGCCACCCGCGATCAGGAACACCGCGGGGACGAACATCACGGCGTACCGGTCCGCCAACCGAACGAACGGTGCCCGGCCGACGCCCGCTGACTGTACGAGCTTCACGATCCCCGCATAGGAACTCTCCGCCGCCGAGGCGGACGCGGACATTCGGAACGCTCCTCCGGCGTTCAACGATCCGCTGCGCGCCAACTCGCCCACTTCACGCTGCACCGACTGGGCCTCGCCGGTCAGTACCGACTCGTCGAGCACCGCCGACTCCAGCACGGTACCGTCGACCGGCACGACCTCTCCGGGCTTGACGAGCAGCACCTCATCCGGCGCCACCTCGTCGACCGGCACGGTCTCGAACGATCCGTCCACCAGCCGGTGGGCGACCTTCGGCGCCAGCGACAGCAGCTCGGACAGCGACCGCTCGGCCCGACGGTGCGCGTACTGTTCGAGCGCGTCGCCCGACGCCACCATCAACGCCAGGATCACCCCGGCGAGCGCCTCCCCCATCACCATCGCGGTCACCAGGGCGACCAGTGCCACGACGTCGACAGCGACGCGCCCTTCACGCAGCCGGGCAACCGTGATCACCACCAGATCCACCACGACGACGCCCGACGCCACCGACCAGACCGCAACGGCGAGTTCGTCGGCACCGGCGATCCAGCCGACCGCACCCACGACCAGCGCGACGGCCACCAGGGGCAGCAATGCGCGACGTCCAGCCGCCAGGGCAGTGGTCACGGGACCAGCCTCACCGGTCGCGGTGGCGCCGGCCAGAGCCGATGGTCACCGAGCGACACCCGTGGTGGGCTTCGTGGAGCTAAAGGGAATCGAACCCTTGACCTCGTCATTGCGAACGACGCGCTCTACCAACTGAGCTATAGCCCCAAATGCTCCCGGGAGTGTAGCGGCCGACGCCGCGAGTCGGCGCCGCTGATCGACGCCTCGATCAGCGCTGTTCGAGCCAGCCGTCGCCCCAGCCCGACGCTTCGCGTTGGCGCAGTTGGGCGAGCAGGTACACGTAGCCGCACAGCGCCAGGAACGACAGCGCGAACACGTACAGCAACACGGTCGACGACGTGGTCGCCGCCAGGAAGAGCGTGCACGCCGTGGTGACGAGGAGCAGGAACAACACGTTGCTGCGACGACGACGAACGTCGACGCGCGGGCCGACCGGACGCGCTCCACGCGCGCCACGCGCGCCGTGGTGGGGGCGTTCCATGTGGGTTTGGCGGTGAGCAGGCTCACTGCCGCCGTGGGTGCGGAACGTCGCCTGACTCGAACGGTCGGCCGGACGTGGGCCTGCGGGCCGGGTGCGTGTCGTGGCCGACGTTCCGTGCAGTGCGGCTTGACGGTGGTGTGGGTGGCCGGGCCGGCCGGCGGCGGCGGGTCGCTGGAGCGGCGATGGCGCCAGCGGGCGGCCGATCGTGCGCATCCGCGGCGTCGAGGTGCTCTGCAACGTGCTCAGCTGACGACGGAAATCGGTCACCGACGAGTTGGGCCGGTTGTCGACGCGCGAGCGCAGCATCGGCGGGATCAGCACGGCCGCCCAAGCGGCGGCGACGACGAGAAGAACGAGTTGGGCCATGAGTCGGTACGGAATCAGTGTCGAGTCGGGTGCGGGAGGATGATGGGTCGGCGGTTCGAGAGCGGTCGGTTCCGATCGGCCGGAGCGGCCAGATCGTTGTATGACGATTCTACGACGATTGTGACGATGAACGCAATCATCGGTGAGACGTCGGTCACGTCGCCGAGCCGTCGCCGAGCCCGTCGCCGAGCCCGTCGCCGATGCCGGCGGCGCCCTCGAGCGCACCATCGGTCGCACCGTCACCGCGCCGGTAGACACCGGATCGACCGCCGGTCTTCTCCCACAGGGCGAGCTCACCGATGACCATCGCACGGTCGGCCGACTTGCACATGTCGTACACGGTGAGCGCGGCGATGCTGCAGGCATGGAGCGCTTCCATCTCGACGCCGGTGCGATCGACGGTGTCGACGTGCACCTCGATCGCCACGAAGTCGTCACCGATCTCGAAGTTGACCGAGACCGCCCCGACCAACAGCGGATGACACAGCGGGATCATGTCGGAGGTGCGCTTGGCTGCCTGGATGCCCGCCACGCGGGCGACCGAGAGCACATCGCCCTTCTTGACCTCCCGGTTGGCGATCGCTGCGGTGGTCTCGGGCTTCATGAACACCTTGCAGCGAGCGACGGCACGGCGATGCGTGGGCTCCTTGGGCGTCACGTCGACCATGCGGGCGCGGCCGAGCGGGTCGAGGTGGGTGAACGACAGATCACTCATGCGGTCCGCAGGCTAGCCGGGCGTGCACGAGCACCGGGGGCCGGGGTACCGTCGTCAGCCATGACCGACGCCGCTGCATCGTCTCCGACCGAACTCCCCTACGATCCCCACGCCCACCTGCGCACCGATGCCGTGCGGTTCCTCGAGATCGTCTCCGATCACGGCTTCGAGCACCCCGTGCCGTCGTGTCCCGGCTGGAATCTCGGCGACCTCGCCTGGCACCTGGGCGGCGTGTGGAACCGCTGGGGCCGCATTGTCGCGGAGGGCATCACCACCCTCGAGGGCGTCCAGGCGATGGGCTCGCCGAGCCGGCCGGCCGACGACCTGCTGCTCGACTGGGTCACCTCGGCACACACGGCGATGTACTCGGCACTCGCCCGAGCGAGCGACGACACCGAGGTGTGGACGTGGACCGGCTCGAACCAGCCCGAGATCTGGGTGGAACGACGCATGACCCAGGAGACCGCCGTACACCGCTGGGATGCGGCGAACGCCGTCGGCATCCCCTACGACATCCCCGTCGCCGTCGCCGCCGACGGCATCGACGAGTTCCTGACCTGGTTTGCTGCCCGGCGTGTCGCTGCCGGCGCCGCTCCCGTGGGCGGCAGCGTCCACCTCCACTGCACCGACACCGGGACCGACGGCGAGACCGACTCCGACACCGCGCGCCCCGCGGTCAGCGGCGAGTGGCTGGTGAGCCACGTCGGCGCCTCCGGCGTCACGTTCAGCCGCGAGCACGCCAAGGGCGACGCCGCCGTGCGTGGCCGAGCCAACGACCTCCTGCTGTGGCTGTGGCGCCGGGACGACAGCGGGGTCGAGATTCTCGGTGATGCCGACGTCGCCGAGCGGTTCCGCGCCTTCTCCGAACTCTGAGCCGACGTCACGCCTGGGGTCACACGCCTGGGGTCAGACCCCAGGCGTGATCAGCCGCCGATCTGACTCATCGACTTGCCGGGGCGCACGAAGTTGACCTGGTTGATGCGATGGCCGGCCCACTTGGTCGCCACGGCGGCCTCGATACGCACCGCGAGTTCGTCATCGGACTCTCCGGCACGCATCGCGGCGAGGAGGTCGAATTCCTTGGTGGCGAACAGGCAGGTGCGGAACTGGCCTTCCGCGGTGAGGCGCACTCGGTCACAGTCGCCGCAGAACGGCTTGGTGACCGTCGGGATCACACCGATGGTGCCCCTGCCGTCGAGGTAGCGGAACCGGTCGGCGGGCGCCGCGCCACGGGCGGGCATCTGCTCGAGCGGGTGGACGGCGTCGATCGCTGCGACGATCTCGTCCTGGCCGACCACCCTGTCGCTCAACCAATGGCCGTCCGCGTCGAGCGGCATGAACTCGATGAAGCGCACCTCGACGTTCCGGTTGCGGCCGTACTCGGCGAGCGCGACGATCTCGTCGTCGTTGACCCCCCGTTCGATGACCGCGTTGATCTTGACGGGCGAGAACCCGGCTTCCTTGGCCGCCTCGACGCCGTCGAGCACACGCTCGAGTTCGTCGCGACGCGTCATCTGCTGGAACTTGGCCCGGTCGAGCGTGTCGAGGCTGATGTTGACGCGCCGCAGACCGGCATCGCGCAGGGTCTGCGCGATCAGGCGCATCGCGGCACCGTTGGTGGTCATCGCCAGGTCGATCGGGCCGTTCGGACCCTCGATCGCTGCGAGCTTCTCGACGAGCACCGGGAGGTGGGCCCGCACGGTCGGTTCGCCGCCGGTGAGACGGATCCCGCGCACGCCGTAGCGCTGCACGAAGATGCGGGCGAGACGCTCGATCTCCTCGAAGGTCATCACCGCCGATCGCGGGAGCCACTGCATGCCTTCCTCGGGCATGCAGTAGGTGCAGCGGAAGTTGCAGCGGTCGGTGATCGAGATCCGCAGATCCTCGATGAGGCGGCCGAACGGATCGATCAGCTCCTGGTGCACGTCGTTGCTTCCCCCGGCCATCCGAGCAGCCTATTGATCAGGTCCCCGACCCGCGCCCATCGGCCGGGTCCTCCCGGGGACGGGGCCGGGGAGGACCGTGGGTCCGGGTGGGGACGGGGCCGGGGAGGACCGTCAGGCGTCGCCGCGCAGGAGCAGCACGGCGACGTCCGCGCCGGCGGGGACTCCCACCCCGTCGGCAACGACGGCGAGTGCGTCGGCGAGTGCCGTGGCCGCGAGCTGGTGGCTTCCCTGCGCGCCGACCGGGCGCACGTGGAAGCGCCCGTCGTCACCGAATTCGCCGTTCACCCGCATGAAATGGACCTTGCCGTCCTGCTGACGATCGAGCGCCACGTCGGCGACCGCGACGATGCTGGCGCGCGTCAGTCGGCGATGGCCCATCATGCGGCGCAGCGACGGGCGGGCAAGCAACTCGAAGCTCACGAGCGAACTGACGGGATTGCCCGGCAGCCCGAAGATCGGCGTGCCGGCGAGACGCCCGAAGGCGAACGGCTTGGCCGGCTTGATCGCGATCTGCATCCAGGTCATGTCGGCGATCCGCCCGAGGACCGCCTTGACGACGTCGTAGTCGCCCATCGACACGCCGCCGCTCGACACGATCGCGTCGCAGTCGGCGGCGGCCGAGCGCAGCACCTGCTCGAGTTCGGCTTCGTCGTCGCGCACGATCCCGAGGTCGACGACCTCGCAGTCCGCGTCGGCCAGCAGCGCCGCCAGCATCGTCTTGTTGCTCTCGCGGATCTGGCCGACGCGCAGCGGCGTACCGTCGTCGACGAGTTCGTCCCCGGTCGACAGCACTGCCACACGCGCGCGGCGGTACACCGTGACCCGGTTGGCGTTGACGCTCGCCAGCACGGCGGCCACCGCCGGGGTGATCGTCGTGCCGGCCGCAAACAGCTCGTCGCCGACGCGCACGTCGTCGCCCTCACGACGCACGGCCGCACCGACCGGCACGGACCTCGTGAGCCGCACACGGTCGTCGCCGATGCGTTCGGAGTCCTCGACCATCACCACGGCGTCAGCACCCTGGGGCATCGGCGCACCGGTCATGATCCGGATCGCCTCACCCGGGGCCACCGCCGCCGTGGGAGCCACACCCGCAGCCAGTTCGCCGACCACCCGCAACTCCACCGGCACGTTCGCGACGTCGTCGAAGCGCACGGCATAGCCATCGACCGCCGTGTTGTCGAACGGCGGCACGTTCTCGGTGGCGACGACGGGTTCGGCGAGCACGAGCCCGACCGCCGTGCGCCGATCGACCTCGACGGCACCGAGCGGTGGGCAGGATTCGAGTACGAACGCCTGCGCGTCCTCCAGCGGTGTCACACGGGCAACGTACCGCACGGCCTCTAGCGTGGTGGGCCGTGGCCGACCCGCTCACCGCCTTTCCGTCCGACGGCTACACCGCCCGGTGGCGCACGTGGGACCACGAGCACCTCGAGACGCTGACACTGCGCTGGGAGAACGAGGGCTGGACGGCCACCGGCGAGGTCGGCCGCGAAGCGGTCACCTACGTGCTGCGGCTGTCGGCGACCTGGCAGGTCCGCCAGTTCCTGTTGTTCCGTGATCTGGACGAACCCGATCTCTGGCTCGGCGCTGACGGCACCGGCCGGTGGGGCGAGATGAACGGCGCCCACCGTCACGATCTCGCCGGGTGTACCGACATCGACCTGGCCGCCACCCCGTTCACGGCGTCCGTCCCGATCCGGCGGCTGTCACTTGCCGTCGGCGACGACGCCGAGGTGACCTCGGCGATGGTCGACGTCGAGACGCTCGCCGTCGTCCCCGTCGCCCACCGAGTCGAACGGCTCACCGCCCGCCGCTTCCGTCGAACACTGCTCGACAGCGGCGAGATCGTCGAGTTCGACGTCGACGAGTACGGCCTCGTCCACGACGAGCCGGGCCGGTTCCGACGCCTCTGAGCTCGTTTCGGTCCGGGCGGGGACGGGGCCGGGGAGGACCGTCACGTTCCGGGTCGGGTCCGCATGAGCCGGGTGACTGTCAGAGGTGGAGGTGGCGGAGGAACTCGCGCAGGTCGGCGCCGAGTTCGGGGTTCGCCAGACCGAGCTCGATCGACGCGGTGAGAAAGCCGAGCGGTGTGCCGGTGTCGAGGCGGCTCTCGTCGGCGACCACCGCGTGGAACGGCGCACGCGCCGCCTGGGCGCGCAGGGCATCGGTGAGCTGGAGCTCGCCTCCGCTGCCGGGCGTGAGTGCGGCGATCTCGTCCCATGCGTCGGCGGTCAGGACATAGCGCCCGGTGAGGATGAAGTTGCTCGGCGCGTCCTCGGGGGCCGGCTTCTCGACGAGGTCGCGCACCGCGATCACCCCGTCGTGGGTCAACTCGCCAGCCGGATCGATGACCCCGTAGCGGTTGACATGCTCTCGTGGCACGTTGACCACCGCCACCACGCTGCCCTCGGTCGCGGCGCACACCCCGTTCATCTGGGCGAGCAGCGCCGAGCTCGACATCAGCTCGTCGGGCAGCAGCACGGCGAACGGCTCGTCGCCGACGGCGTCACGGGCGCACCCGACGGCGTGGCCGAGCCCCTTCGGGTCGTCCTGGTAGACGATGTCGACACGCCAGTCACGTCCGATGGCACGCAGCCGCTCGGCCGTGTCGGACCTGCCCTTGGCGTCGAGCGCCTCCAGCAACGCCTCGTCCGGGGCGAAGTAGGCCTCGATCGCCGGCTTCGAGCGGCTGCTGACGACGACGATGTGATCGCAGCCGGCGCCGAGCGCCTCGTCGATCACGATCTGGAGCGCCGGTTGGTCGCCGATGGGGAACAACTCCTTCGGAACGGCCTTGGTGGCGGGGAGGAAGCGGGTCCCCAGACCAGCCGCGGGAATGACAGCGCTGCGTACCTGCATGGGTCGGACGATATCCTTCCGTGCTCGATGCCAACCTACGTCTACAAGTTCGTCGACACCGGCGAGACCATCGAGGTCCAACAGGGCTTCCACGACGAGAACCTGACCGAGATCGCCCATCCCGACAGTGGCGAGGTCCTTGCGGTGAAGAAGGTGTTCACCCCCGTCGGGGTCACGTTCAAGGGATCCGGCTTCTTCAAGACCGACAACCGCGGCAAGTCGTCGTCGACGTCGCCTGCGTCGTCGAGCACCAAGGATTCCAGCTCGTCGTCCGACGGCAGTTCGTCGTCGTCCGACAGCGGCTCGTCCTCAGCGAAGTCCGACGGGTCGGGCTCCGGCTCCACCGGCACCTCGTCGACCACCTCCACCAGCTCGGGCTCCGGCTCGGCAAGCTCGTCGAGCAGCTGACGATCACGCCACGGCGTCGATAGCGTCGAGGCCGACCGACTCCCTCCGATCGTCCATCGATCCGAGGAGACACCGATGCACGTCGCGGCCCGAGCCCGACTCGTCCTCGCCCGACGCCCCTGGATCTACTGGGCCGTCGTCGCCACGCTCGCCCTACTCGCCGCTGCGACCGTGCAGCGCCAGATCGGCTCCATCGCCACCGAACGCGGCCGCTGGGGCGCCACCCGCACCGTGCTGGTCGCCGCCCAGCACCACGAACCCGGCGACGTCGCCGTCGTCGAACCCGTCGTGCTGCCCGTGGCCGCACTGCCGGACGGGGCACTCGACGAACTGGCCGAGGGCGCCGTGGTGCGCCAGCGGATGGCCGCCGGCGAGGTGGTGACCCGACTCGACGTGACCACACGCGCCGGGCCGGCGACCCTGGCCGAACCGGGCACCGTGGTGGTCGCGTTGTCCGACCCGCTCGCTCGCGACGTCGCCGTCGGCCTCGCCGTGCAGGTGAGCGCGGACGGTCTCGTCGTCGCCGACGACGCGACCGTCACCGGCATCGTCGACGACGTCGTGTTCGTGGCGGTCGACGAACGTGACGGACCGAGCGTGGCGGCCGCCGCCCAGCGCGGTGTCGCCAGCCTGCTGTATCTGCCCTGACGCTCGGGCTGCGCGCCGCTCGATCCAGCTCGATGCGGATCAGCGGGCGCCGGTGAGCACCAGGACGATCACGATCACGCCGAGCACGATGCGGTAGATGACGAACGGCATGAAGCTGCGGGTGCGCACGATCCGGATCGTGCCCCACACCGCCAGCCACCCCGACAGACCTGCGCTGATGATGCCCACCACCATCGGAACGGCGAATCCCTCGGGAATCCCGTCGCTGACCAGCCCGCCGAGCTTGAACACGACCGCGCCGAAGATCACCGGGATCGACATCACGAAGCTGATGCGCACCGCAGCGTCCCGATCGAAGCCGAGGAACCGGCCCGCCGTCATCGTGATGCCCGAGCGGGAGGTGCCGGGGTTCAGCGCGAGCGCCTGCGCCGCGCCGACGATCAGGGCGTCCTTGGCACGGAACTCCTCGACCTTGCGTCGCCCCAACGATCGATCGGCGATGCCCATGATGATGCCGAACACGATCAGCGAGATGCCGATGATCAGCGGCGTGCCCAGGCGAGTGTCGATCTGGTCCTCGAACAGAGCGCCGACGGCGGCGGCCGGCAGTGTTGCGAGCACGAACAGCCAGGCCAACTTGCCCTCGGTCGTGGGCGGGACCTTGCGCTGGAACACGAGCTTGGCGCCGTCGACCACGTAGGTGCTGACGTCGTGGCGGAAGTAGCCGACGACGGCGACCAGGGTGCCGAGGTGCAGCGCGACGTCGAACGACTTCTTGAGCGACGGGTCGAGCTCGTCCCAACCGGCGAACCAGGGAACGAGCAGCAGGTGACCGCTCGAGGAGATCGGCAGGAACTCCGACAGGCCCTGGACGATGCCGAGAATGATGGCCTGGTAGATCGGCACGGTCGCTCTGTCTACACCCGATCCGACCCGTCGAGGACATCACGTCGTCGACCTCACCCGAAATGTTCCGCCTGTGTTGCGCTCAGCGCGCAGATCCAGGCATTTTTCGGGGTGGGGGTGATGTCGCAGTCAGGTGACCGACGGGACGATGCGGGGGCTCCAGGGGCGCGGTTCGTCCCAGTGGTGCCCGATGACGTCGGCGCGGGCGAGCGACGCGAGGAACTCCATCGGGGTCGCGAAGTCGTCGAGTTCGACGTACGCGGCGCCGAGCGCATCGGGCACGTGGCCGTCGCTGCCGGCGCCGGCGACGATGCCGAACTCCGTCGCGAACTGCGCAGCGCGCCGGTTGAGGCTCGCCAACGACGTCTTGGCGTTGAGGACCTCGACCACGTCGATCAGGTCGGCCTCGGCCAACTCGTACAGAGCCGGCTCGCTGATGTTGCGGCGCATCGGGTCGAACGGGTGCGGGATGTAGACCACGCCACCCTGGTCTCGGATCGCCCGCGCTGCATCCAGGTGCGAGATCCCCATCGGGACGCGTTCGGTGAGGAACAGCCCGATGACCTCACCGGCAGCGGTCCGCAGTTCCTCGCCGACGATCACGCGGCACGCCAGCGTGTCGGCCAACTCGACGGCGCCGGCGATGGCGTTGTGGTCGGTGATGCACACGACATCGAGCCCGCTGGCAACCACGGCGGCGGCGTACTCCTGCGGCGTCGTGGTCGAGTCACCGCTCCACATCGTGTGCGTGTGGAGGTCCGCACGCACACGTCCGTCGGGCACGGGCGCTGCGAGGTGCGGGTGACGCTCGATCGCCTCGGGGGTCGCAACAGCCATCGACGGACCCGGCCGCCCTCAGGAACCCGACATCGTGACGTCGCGGATGACGAGGCTCATCCCGGCCGACCGCATCGGGAGCCATTCGAGGTCACCGCCGACCTCGACGATGTCGAGGAGCATGCGCTGCAGCGTGGAGGCGATCGTGATCTCGCGCACCGGCGCGCCGACGGTGCCGTTGGTGATCAACAGCCCGGCCGCGCCCGTGGAGAAGTCGCCGCTGATCGGGTTCACCCCCGAGTGCAGCCCCTGCATCTGCTGCACCAACAGTCCGTCGTCGACGTCGGCGATCAGCTCCTGCTGCGAGCGGGTGCCGGGTGCGAGCGACAGCGCCAGGCAACCGACCCCCGGGGTGCCGGCGAAACCGCCACGGGTGGCGTTGCCGGTGGAGACCGTGCCGGCACGGCGCGCCGAATACGAGTTGTGGACGAACTGTCGCAGCACACCGCCGTCGATCAGGACGTTGCGACGCGCCGCGAGCCCCTCGCCGTCGACATCCGTCGCCGTGTAGGCCTTCGGGTTCGTGGGATCGTCGACGAGCGTGACGATCGGGGCGGCGACGGTCTCGCCGATGCGATCGCGGAACAGCGACCGGCCCTTGACCACCGCCTCGCCGTTGAGCGTCGAGGAGATGACACCGATGAACTGCGCCGTCACGAACGGGTCGAGCACCACCGTGAGCCGACGGCTCGGTGGTTGGGTGGCGCCCAGCAATCGTGTCGCCCGGTCGACCGCCTCGCGGGCGGCGCGGTCGAGGTCGAACTCGTCGGGTGAGCGGCCGACCGAGAACCCGAAACCGGTCTGCGTCTCGGCGTCGTCGCCCTCGCCCTCGTCGGCGAGCGTCGACACCGACACGTAGCAGCCGTTCTCTCGACCGGACATCCGGATGCCGGTCGTCGAGGCAACCGCCGACTCGCCGTGGGCATCGGCATAGTTCGAGTCGTCGACACGGACGCGGGCGTCGGCACCGGAGGCCAGCTTCTCGAGTTCCTTCGCGAGGTCGATCTTGCGGTCGGTCGGGAAGTCGGCGAGGTCGTCGTTCCACAAGCTCTGCTCGGTGACCGCGACGCCGTCGGGCTCCGCGAGCGCCGCCCACTCGTCGACGGTGCCGAACTGCACGTTGTCTCGTGCGTCGGCCAGCACCTCGCGGATCGCCGCCTCGTCGAGCGTGCCCGCGTAGGCGAATCCGGTACGACCGTCGCGGATCACTCGGATCCCGATCCCCTCACTCTGCGCGGACACGAAGTGCTCGACGTCACCGTCGTAGATGCGCACCTCGGTCTCGCCGCCCCGCGCCACGAACGCCTCGATCTGCTCGCCCGGCTGCGCCTGCTCGACCACCCGGTCGGCAACGGCCTGCAACTCACTCTCGAACCGAGCCATCACGCACCTCCGATGCAACGCCTCATGCGGTGCCTCCGACGGTGAGGGACTTGACCCGCAGGGTCGGCTGTCCATCGCCGACGGGGACGCCTTGGCCGTCCTTGCCGCACGTGCCGGGGCTGCCCATCGCGAAGTCGTTGCCGAGCATGTCGATGTCGGCGAGCACCTTCGGGCCGTTGCCGATCAGGTTGCCGTCACGCAGCGGCTCGGTGATCTCACCGTTCTCGATCAGGTACGCCTCGGTCATGCCGAACACGAAGTCGCCCGAGGCCGTGTTGACCGACCCGCCGCCCAGCTTGGCGACGTACACGCCGTTCGGCGTCGAGGAGATGATGTCGTCGGGATCGTCGGGACCGTCGAGCACGAACGTGTTGGTCATGCGCACCATCGGCAGGTGTTGATAGCTCTGGCGGCGACCGTTGCCGGACTGCGGGCGGCCGTCCTTGCGGGCTCGCAGGTAGTCCCACATGTAGTCGGTGAGGATGCCGTCCTCGATCAGCACGTTGCGCTGGGTGATGTGGCCCTCGTCGTCGAAACCGAGCGTGCCCCACTCCCCCGGCATGGTGCCGTCGTCGACCAGCGTGACCAACGGCGAGGCGACCTGCTGGCCGACCTTGCCGGCGTAGACGCTGGCACCCTTCTGGATGTGGTCGGCCTCGAGCCCGTGGCCGCACGCTTCGTGGAACAGCACACCGCCGGTGCCGTGCTTGATCACGACCGGCATCGCACCCGACGGCGCCGGGCGGGCACGGAGCTTGGTGATCGCCTGGCGCGCCGCCTCGCGCGCCAACTCCTCGACGTCGACCTTGTCGAACACCTCGAAGCCGATCGTGTGCCCCATCGACTGGTAGCCGGTCTGCATGCCGGTGTCGCCGTCGGCGACCGCGCTGACTCGCAGCAGCGTGCGCACGATCTCGTCGTCGGTGAGCACGCCGTCGGTGTTGGCGACGAGCACCTGCTTGCGACTGTCGCCGTAGCCGGCCGACACCTGGACGATCTCCGGGCCGAACGAGCGGGCAGCCTCGTTCATCTGCATCAGCAGCTCGACCTTGGCGGCCTTGGCCACGCTGTCGGGGTCGCGCTCGACGACGTTCGGCCGGTGCGGCGCAGACGGTGTCAGAGAAATCGCGCGCACACCGCCACCGCCCTGCCTGGCCGCCGCAGCCGCCGCGCTCGCCGCGGCGACGAGGCCGGGCTCCGACAGATCCGAGGTGTAGGCGAAGCCGGTGGTGTCGCCGGCGACCACCCGGATGCCGGCGCCACGATCGCGGCCGCTCGACACCTGCTCGACGCGCCCGTCGTCGAGCCCGGCCGACGTGGAGCGTTTGTCCTCGGCGTAGACCTCGGCGAACTCCGCTCCGCCGCTGACCGCGCCAGCGAGCACTCGTTGCAGGACGTCTCGTTCGATCACCCGGCCGAGCCTACGTAGGAGATGCACGCGGCGCATCTCGTACGTTCGTCGACTCGTGCTTGTTAGCGTTGCAGGGGTGAATCTCGAAACAGGCATGCGCGGCGACGCCAAGCTCGTGGTCACCGAGGCCGATACGGCCCTGGCGCTCGGGTCCGGCATCGTCGAGGTCCTCGGTTCTCCCCGCCTGGTCGCACTGTGCGAGGAAGCCTGCTGCAACGCGATCTCGAATGCGCTCGAAGACGGCTCGACGTCGGTCGGGATGCGCATTCAGTTCGACCACCTCCAGCCGACGCCGATCGGCGCCGAAGTGGTCGCCGAGGCCGTCCTGGAGAAGATCGACGGACGCCGTTTGAAGTTCACCGTGTCGGCATCCGATCCGGGTGGCCTGGTGGCCGCCGGCAAGATCACCCGCGTCGTGGTCGACCTCGAGCGCTTCATGGCGAAGTGCTGCGACACCTGATCGAAGCGGTGACGCCGGTACCAGGCACCGCGTGAGCGGTAACCGGGTCGCCGCTCAGGCGAGGTTGCTGGAGCGGGGGTAGACGTCGGCGGGGTCGGTGAGCACGTTGACGAGGTACGGCACACCACTGGCGAACGCCCGGTCGAGCGCCGGGCCGATCTCCGACGGCGACGAGACGGTTTCACCGCCACCGCCGAGCGCCTTCACGACGTCGTCGTAGCGCATCTCTGGCTGCAGATCACACGCCATGTCCCAGCCGTAGATCGCCTGCATCGGATGCTTCTCGAGGCCCCACATGCCGTTGTTGCCGACGATCATCACCACCGGCAGCCCGTGGCGAACGAGCGAGTCGACGTCCATCAGGCTGAACCCGGCCGCCCCGTCGCCCAGCAGCAGCACGACCTGCGACGACGGCCGCACGACACGCGCCGCGATCGCGTACCCGAGCCCGTTGCCGAGACAACCGTACGGCCCGGTGTCGAGCCAGCCGCCCGGCTCGTACACCTCGATGAACTTGCCGGCATAGGACGCGAAGTCGCCGCCATCGCAGATCACCACGGCGTCACGCTCGAGGCGCTTGCGCAGCTCGCCGTAGATCCGGCTCGGCTTGATCGGCGCCTCGTCGGCTTCCATCAGTGCGACCTCGCCGGCGGTCGCCGCTGTCTCGGCGTCACGGAGCTCGGCGATCCATCCGCTGTGATCGACCCGATCGCCCGCGTAGTCGGCCAGGCCGCGCAGCGTGAGGCGCAGGTCGCCGGCCACCGTGAGCACGTCGACGTGACCGGCGCGCTGCGACTCGGCATCGACCGCGTGAGCCACCGTCGCCGAACCGAACCGGCCGAAACCGAGGCGGAAGTCGAGCGCGGTGCCGAGCACCACGACCACATCGGCGCGCTGCTTGAGCAGTCCGCGGGTTCGCAGGAACGCGAGGTCGTGGTCGGCAGGCAACAGCCCGCGGCCCATCCCGTTGAAGAAGCAGGGCACACCGAGATGTGCTGCGGCTGCGGCGAGTTCCTCCCATGCGCCGTCCCAGTACACGTCGGAGCCGACCATGAACGCCGGCCGTTCGGCGCCCGCGACCAGCGCGGCGAGCGCGGCGACGGCGTCGTCGTCGGGCGCGGCGCCCATCCCGTCGCATGATCCGACCTCGGGGACATCCCCACTCGAGGGCCCGAAGACGTCGAGCGGGAAGTCGAGGAACGTCGGCCCGCGGTGCGGCTCGATGGCGAGACGCGCGGCTTCGTGCACCATCGCACCCGCCTGCTCGGGGTCCGTGACCGTCGCAGCCATCTTGGTGATCGACGACACGATCGGCACGTGGTCGAGTTCCTGCAACGAGCCGGCGCCCCACCGGCCCTGCGGGGCCCGACCCCCGAGCACCACGAGCGGTGATCCGTTGAAGTGCGCCGACGTGATCGCCGACACGCCGTTGGTGATGCCCGGACCCGCGGTCAACGCGGCGAAGCCGGGACGGCGGGTCAGTTTTGCGTACGCCTCGGCCGCGAACGTGGCCGACTGCTCGTGGCGCGTGTCGACCACGCGCATGGCCTGATCACGCGCGGCGTCATACAGCGGCCAGATGTGGCCACCGTTGAGCGTGAACATCACGTCGGTGCCGTAGGCGGCGATCGCCGCCACCGCTTGCTGGCCTGCATGCCCCGAGATCTCTGCCATGTCACAAGACCGTAACGCGCGCCTACAGTACGGAACCGATGCAGGTGGCCGACGCAGCTCCGGCACCGGTTCGCGAACACCGGATGCACTGGTGGAAGGAGGCCCTCATCGTCGCGGTCTTCTACGCGATCTACTCCTGGACCCGCAACCTGTTCGGCTCGAACGCGATCGCCGCCGACGGCGTGCCCGACCAGGCGTTCACGAACGCCGAGCGGATCATCCAGTGGGAACTGAACATGAACCTGTTCCACGAGCAGACGGTGCAGTCGTGGTTCCTTCCCTACACGTGGTTCATCCAGTTCTGGAACACCTATTACGGCACGGCCCACTTCATCGTCACCCTCGGGGTGTTCGTGCTGCTCTATCTCAAGCGCGCCGACGTGTTCCCGCAGTGGCGCAACTCGCTCGCGGCGATGACGGCGCTGGCCATCATCGGCTTCGCCTGGTTCCCGTTGATGCCGCCACGCCTGCTCGACGAGCCGTGCCCCATTCCCGCCGAGATCGCCGAGGTGACCGACGTCCGCATCAGCTACGGCGGCGCCTGCATCGAGAGCGACCTGCGGCCACCGGGCGGCTGGGGATTCGTCGACACCCTCGCCGAGTACGGCGGACCGTGGTCGTTCGACTCCGAGGCAATGGCCTCGATCTCGAATCAGTACGCCGCCATGCCCAGCCTCCACATCGGCTGGTCCACGTGGTGCGCGATCGCCGTGTGGCCGCTCCTGCGACGCAAGTGGGTCAAAGCGCTCGTCCTGCTGTATCCGGCGGCCACGCTCTTCTGCATCGTGGTCACCGGCAACCACTTCTGGCTCGATGGCATCGGCGGGCTGCTCGCGTTCGGGGTGGGCTCGCTCATCGGCTGGGGGCTGCACCGATGGAACCAGGACCGGCTCGACCGGAACCATGCCATGCTGCTCGCCGCACAGGGCGAGTCGACGACCGCGTCACCGGCGCCATCGGCGCACGACGACGGATTCTGACGCGCGCGACGTGTCTGAGCGGTTCGTCACAGTGCCACGCATCGAGCCGCTGTTCGCCGTATCCTTGACCGGACAATGAGTCAGATGCGTTTGAACCCTCTCAACGGGCGATGGGTGACCATCGTGGCCGAGCGGGCACAGCGGCCGAACGACTTCGCACCGCGTGAGAGCAGCGTCGACGACCCGTCCCGGCCCTGTCCGTTCTGTCCCGGCAACGAAGAGTCGACCCCACCCGCCCTCGAAACGGTCGGCCTCGACGGCACCTGGTCGATGCGGGTGATCCCCAACCGCTACCCGGCCTTCGACGGCGAGGACGCGTTTGCGGTGCACAACCTCGGGCCCGTGTTCGTGATGGCCGAGGCGAGTGGCATCCACGAGGTGTTCGTCTACACCCCCGAGCACCGCTCAGCGCTGCACCTGCTCGACGACGAGCACGCCGGGCAGCTGATGCTGGTGCTGCGCGACCGCTTCGCCGAGCACGCAGCGACGGCGCAGGTCCGCTACACCCAGGCCATCGTCAACCACGGCCGCGAGGCCGGTGCGTCGGTCGCCCATCCCCACGGCCAGATCCTCGGTCTGCCGTTCGTTCCGGGCGAGATCCTCGACGAGGAGCGGGCCTTCGCTCGGTTCGCCGGCGGTTGCCTGCTGTGCACCACCGTCGAGGCCGAACTGGCCGCCGACGAGCGCGTCGTGTTCGCCACCGACGACGTCGCGGTGATCACCCCGTACTGGAGTGGCGCCCCGTACGAGCTCCTGATCGTGCCGCGCCACCACGAACCGCACCTGCAAGATGCCCCGGTCGACAGCCTCGAGGCGGTCGGACGTGCCCTGCGTGACGCCCTCGGACATCTCAACGCCGCCCTCGGCGACGTTGCGTTCAACCTCGGGTTCCACACCGCCCCGCACCAGCACACCGGTCAGTACCACTGGCACGCCCACGTCTGGCCGAACCTGGTCACCCAGGCCGGCTTCGAGCGCGGCACCGGGGTCATGATCAACATCGTGCCGCCCGAACAGGCGTGCGATGCGCTGCGTTCCGTGGCCGCTTCCGCCTGATTTCACTCAAACTTTTGCGCATGTGCGTGAACTCCCGCTCCCTCCTCCCCTACGCTTGACGTACCTTTGATGAGCCCCCGCCGATCCGCCCCCGACGACACCCGCGCCTGGCTTCCCGCCATCGCCGCCGGCCTCGTGCTGGCGTTGGTCGTCGGCGTCGGCGTGTTCGCCGGCGGCAACGGGAACGGGTCCGACGTCGGCGCGGACGAGCCGTCCACCGCCGACACGCTCGCCGCCGTCACGGCCACCACCGCCGCGGCCAGCCCCGAGGGCCTCGCCAACCCGGCCACCACCGCGGTCGCTGCGCCGACGGCCCCACCACTCGCTGCACCGATCTCGCTCGGCTCCGCCGGCGACGACGTGCGACGCGTCCAGGAACGCCTGACCGAACTCGGTTTCCAGCCCGGCCCGGTCGACGGCCAGTTCGGTGCAGGGACCCAGCAGGCGGTCTGGGCGTTCAAGAAGTTGATCGACAGCCTGGCGTGGGAGGACTTCGCCGCCCGCGACGACCAGACCGTGGTCACCGAGGACGTCTGGCAGCAGATGGCCGATCCCAACGTGCGATTCCTGCCTCGCCGCCCCGGCGCCGGCACCCATGTCGAGGTCTACCTGCCCCAGCAGGTCATGGCGGTCTTCCGTGACGACGTCCCGATCTTCATCGCGCACATCTCGTCCGGCGAGTTGGACGCCGACGGACAGCCGGCCACGTTCTGTGAGACCGCCACGTACGACACCGACGAGTACGGCAGCCCGTACGAGGAGCCGGTCACCAAGCAGGTGTGCGCCGAGTCGAAGTCGCCCGGCGGTGTGTTCAAGTTCAACCGCTCCTACGACGGCCAGCGGATCAGCCCCCTCGGCGGGATGAAGAACCCGTGGTACTTCAACTACGGCATCGCCATCCACGGCGCCCAGAACGTGCCGACGCGTCCGGCGTCGCACGGCTGCATCCGCATCTCGAACTCGCTCGCCGACGTGTTCCCCGACCTCGTCGAGCGCGGCGACCGTGTCTTCGTGTGGGGCCACGACGGCAAGGAGCCCGAGCAGTACACCGAGCGCGAGTCGTTGCCGTCGTTCAACCGCCCCGACCCCAACGCCACGACCACCACGACGTCGACGACGACCACCACCACCACCACCACCACGCCCCCGTCGACGACCACGCCCCCGTCGACGACCACGCCGCCATCGACGACCACACCGCCGCCATCGACGACCACGCCGCCATCGACGGCCGCACCGACCACCGTGGCCACCACGCAGCCGACGGTGCCGTCCACCACGTTGGCGCCGGCCACCACGACCACCACCGTCCCCTGACGCAGCCGCGTCAGCCGGGTGATCGGGCCGCCAGCCAGACCATCGACGTCGGGGCGACGTCGATGCGTGCCGAGGAGCTGCATCCCTGCCACGGCTCGTCGGACGCCGTCACCGACTCGCTGCGACGTCCGGTGCCGTGCCACTCGGCGGCATCGGTGTCGAGCACGACCTCCCAGCGACCCGCCCACGGCAGCCCGACCCGGTAGTCCGCCCGGGTGGCGTCGGAGAAGTTCGCCACGCACGCGACCGCTGCTGCACCGTCGAGGTCCCATCGCACGAACGCGAACACGGCGCGCTCGTCGTCGTCGGCGTCGAGCCACTGGAATCCGGCGGGTTCGCGGTCGCGGCGCCACAGCGCCGGCCACCGGTCCGCGACGTCGTTGAGCCGTGCGACGAGGTCGCGCACCCCCCGATGCGCGGGCTGATCGAGCAGTTGCCACGGCAGACCGCCGTGCGCGGACCATTCGTCGCCGGGCGCAAGCTCCGAGCCCATGAACACCAGCGGTGCGCCCGGGAGCGCCCACTGCCAGGCGAACAGGGCCCGCAGGGCCGCCAGACGTTGCCCTTCGTCGCCACCCAGCTTCGTCAGCAGGCTGCCCTTGCCGTGCACGACCTCGTCGTGGCTGAGCGGCAGCACGAAGCGCTCGTGATGCGCGTACTGCAACGGGAACGTCATCCGGTCGTGGTGGTCACGCCGATCGCTCGGATCGACCGACAGGTACTCGAGCGTGTCGTGCATCCACCCCAGGTTCCACTTGTGGCTGAACCCCAGCCCACCTTCGGTGACCGGCCGCGTCACGCCGGGCCACGCCGTGGACTCCTCGGCGATCATCAAGGCGTCGGGGAACTCCTCGCCGACCACCGAGGTCAGCTCGCGCACGAAGCCGACGGCCTCGTGGTGCTCGTGTCCACCGTCGACGTTCGGGGCCCACTCGCCGGGCCCACGCGAATAGTCGAGGTAGAGCATCGAGGCAACCGCGTCGACGCGCAGCCCGTCGACGTGGAACTCGTCGAGCCAGTACAGCGCGTTGGCGACGAGGAAGTTCCGCACCTCGTTGCGCCCGTAGTCGAACACGTAGGTACCCCAATCGGGGTGCTCGCCGCGCTGCGGGTCGGGATGCTCGTAGAGCGCGGTGCCGTCGAACCGGCCCAGGCTCCATTCGTCGCGAGGGAAGTGCGCCGGTACCCAATCGAGGATCACGCCGATGCCGCGCTGGTGAAGCACGTCGACGAGCCGCCGAAGCCCGTCAGGGTCGCCGAAACGCGCCGTCGGCGCGAAGTAGCCCGACACCTGATAGCCCCACGACCCTCCGAACGGATGCTCGGCGACCGGCATCAACTCGACGTGGGTGAACCCGAGCGCCCCGACGTGCTCGGCGAGTTCGAGCGCGAGCTGGTCCCAGGTGTCGACGCCCTGACGCCAGGAGCCGAGGTGGACCTCGTACACCCGCAGTGGCGCGGTCGCCGCGATCACCGAACCCCGGGCGGCCAGCCACTCGTCGTCGCCCCAGTCGTGGTCGGCAGCACCGGGAACGACGCTGGCGTCGCTCGGAGGGCGCTCGGTGCGACGCGCCATCGGGTCGGCCTTGCGCTGCACGGTGCCGTCGGCGTCGGTGATCTCGAACTTGTAGCGGTGGCCACTGCGGGCGCCCGGTTCCGCCGCCGACCAGATCCCGGTCGGGCCATCGCTCCCCACGGGATGCAGCGCCGTCGGCGTCCAGTCGTTCCAGTCGCCCACCAACGCCACGGCGAGCGCATTCGGTGCCCACACCGCGAAGCGGACGCCCGACACCAACCCGTCGGCATCGACGTGGAGCGGCTGGGGGCCGAGCAACTCCCACAGACGACGATGGGTGCCCTCTCCGAACAAGTGCAGATCGAGCTCACCGATCGGGCGGGCGACGTTGGCCATTGCACGCAGCGTAGGGCCACCGCCGACCGTGACGCGACGACGACACGCCAACGACGCGCCGACGACGCAACCCGGGACGACACGGCGCGTCTAAGGTGCGCGTCCGTGCGCGTGCTGATGCTGTCGTGGGAGTTCCCGCCGCGTTCCACCGGTGGGATCGCCGCCCACGTCGCCGGGCTCGGGACCGCCCTCGCTCGCGCCGGCCACGACGTCGTCGTGCTCACCGTGGCCGACCGCCCGGCGGAACTCGAGGCTCGACCACCCGACCAGGTCCGAGTCCTGCGCGCCCTGGTCGACCTGCCGTGGCTGCCACCCTCGGAGCAGGTCACCCGCATCGCATCGGCCAACCATGCGATCACCAAGCTCGGCAGTCGCTTCGTCGGCGATCTGGACGGCTGGCGACCCGACATCGTGCACGGCCACGACTGGCAGCTCGGCTGGGCGGCGGACTCCCTCGCACACCGCTACGACGTGCCGTTCGTGCTGACGATGCACGGCACCGAGCGCGTGCGGCACGGCGGTCAACTGCCGCTCGGGCATCCCACCGACATCAATTCGATCGAATGGTGGCTCGCGTTCCAGGCCGATCGGATGATCTCGCCGACCCGGTTCATCGTCGAGCAGTTGATCACCGGTTTCGAACTCGCCGAGGACCACGTCGCGCACATCCCGAACGGCATCGACCCCGATCAGTGGCGTCCGGCCCACGTCCCCAACGTGCCGACCGGGCCACGGCCGCCGCTCGTGGTCTCGTGGGGGCGCGTGCAGTACGAGAAGGGGTTCCAGGTGCTCGCCCGGGCGATGCACCAGTTGCGAGGGCGGGTCCCGGACGTGTCCAGCGTGATCGCCGGGCGGGGCAGCTACCTGCCGGAACTGCAGACCCAGGTCGACGTCGAAGGCGTGAGCGACATCGTCGAGCTCCCCGGCTTCCTGAACGACGCCGATCTGCGCCATCTGGTCCACCGGGCGGGATGCGTCGTGATCCCGTCGCTCTACGAACCGTTCGGCATCGTCGCGCTCGAGGCGCTGGCGGCGGGAGCCCCGCTGATCGTGGCCAGAACCGGCGGACTCGCCGAGTTGATCACCGGGACCAACGCCGGGGTCACCTTCGAGCCGGGAAATCCCGACGACCTCGCCGACGCGATCGAGCAGGTCCTGACCAACCACGACCTCGCCACGATTCTCGTCGCCAACGCCCGCGACCTGGTCGAGCACACCTACGCGTGGGCGGCCATCGCTCGGACCACGGCAGATCTGTACTCGGACGTCGTGGCGACGGGCCGTCGACTGACCATCTGAGCCGCTCGCCGCTGGCCACGTCGCCGCTGCGGTGCGCCAGCGACGGTGTCGCTTCGTGTCGGGGCGATGAACGTTCGTCACGCTCGGTCCAGAGCCCGCCGCACAGTCGATATCGTCACCGGGCGATGCGCCCAGTTCGTCAGTTCTCCGTCGTCAGCAACGTCCCCGAATCGCTTCGGGCGATCGAATCGCTGGCCGCCAACCTCCATTGGGCGTGGGACCGACAACTCGCCCAGCTCTTCGACCGCCTCGACGGCTCACGCAACGGCAAGTCCTGGCGTGAGACGGGCCAGCACCCGGTCGACCTCGTGCGGCGGACCTCGCCGGCCTGCTGGGAATCGCTGGCGGGCGACGAACAGTTCATCGAGCAGCTCGAACGCGCCCGCCAGCGCCTCGACGATGCCCTCGTCGGCTCGAGCTGGTTCGGTCGGCGAGTCGACGACGGCGACACCGCGCTCGAGTCGGTCGCCTACTTCTCCCCCGAGTTCGGCATCACCGAGGCCCTGCCGCAGTACTCCGGCGGCCTCGGCGTGCTCGCCGGCGATCATCTCAAGGCATCGTCCGACCTGGGACTCCCGCTCGTCGGCGTCGGGCTGCTGTACACCGAGGGGTACTTCCACCAGCTGCTCGACAGCGAGGGCTGGCAGCAGGAACGCAACGACCGCATCGACCCCGACGCCCTCGGGCTGCAGTCGACGGGCGTCGAGATCGTCGTCGATCTCGCCGGCGTCGCGGTCACCGTCCGGGTGTGGCGCGCCGACGTCGGCCGGGTTCGGCTCTACCTGCTCGACACCAACGTGCCGTCGAACCCCCCGCAGGCGATCGCGATCACGGACCGGCTCTACGGCGGCAACGAGGAGCACCGGCTGCGCCAGGAGATCGTGCTCGGCATCGGCGGCGTTCGTGCACTGCGGGCGCTCGACATCCACCCGCAGGTGTTCCACACCAACGAGGGCCATGCCGGATTCCTCGGGCTCGAACGGATCCGGGAGTGGGTGGCGCGGGGATTGAGCTTCGACGAGGCGATCGAGGCGGTACGGGCCGGCAGCCTCTTCACGACGCACACCCCGGTGCCGGCGGGGATCGATCGCTTCCCGCACGAGCTGTTCGAGACGTACTTCACGGCGTTCGCCGCCGAGTGCGGCGTCACGATCGACCGCCTGCTCGCCGTCGGCCAGAGCGACACCGAGACCAAGAAGTTCAACATGGCGATCATGGGCCTGCGCCTCGCAGCGCAGTCCAACGGCGTGGCGCGACTGCACGGCGAGGTGTCGCGGGACATGTTCGGCGATCTCTGGCCGGACCTGCCGACGCGTGAGGTTCCGATCGGTCACGTCACCAACGGCGTGCACGCGTGCACGTGGGTGAGCGATCGCGTCGACGAGCTGCTGTCGCAGATGATCGGCGAGGAGTGGCACCTCGCCGACGAGGGCGACTGGGACCGCGTCCGGCACCTCGACCATCGCGAGATCTGGAACGTGCGCAACCAGGGCCGCCACGAACTCGTCGACATGGTCCGCGACCGCGTCGGAGGTTCGCTGCTCGATCCCGATGTGCTCACGATCGGATTCGCCCGACGCTTCGCCACCTACAAGCGCTCGACACTGCTGCTGAGCCAGCTCGATCGCCTGAAGGCCATGCTCCTCGACGCCGATCGCCCCGTGCAGTTCGTCTTCGCCGGCAAGGCCCACCCGGCCGACGAGCCGGGCAAGGCACTGATCCGTGAGATCGACCGGCTGACGCGCGATGCCTCCGTCGGCCACCGCTTCGTGTTCATTCCCGACTACGACATCGGCATCGCCCGCACGATGTACCACGGGTGCGACGTCTGGTTGAACACACCGCGACGGCCGATGGAAGCATGTGGCACATCGGGGATGAAAGCGGCGTTGAACGGCGGCTTGAACTGCTCGATCCGCGACGGCTGGTGGGACGAGATGTCCGACGGCGTCAACGGATTCGACATCGCCTCGTTCGACGACGAACCCGACCTGGAACGTCGGGACCGATGGGAGGCCGACGCCGCCTTCGACGTGATCGAGAACGAGATCGTGCCGCTGTTCTACGCCCGCTACGACGACGGCCTGCCGCACGGCTGGATCGAGCGGATCAAGGCCAACTGGGCGACGCTCGGCTGGAACGTGATCGCCGGGCGCATGGTGCGCGACTACGTCACCAAGTTCTACGAGCCCGCTGCGGTGGGCACGATCACCATGACCGCCGACGACGGCCGGCCCGCGAGGGAGCTCGCCGCCTGGAAACACCACGTCGGTGCCGCATGGCCCGGGGTCAGCGTCCGGGTGCTCGACGACGGCTCCGACCTCGACGCCGGCGCGGCCGGCGAGCAACGCAACGTGCAGGTCGAACTCGACGCCGGGTCGCTCGACCGATCCGAGATCGTCGTGCAGTTGCTCCACGGCCAGCTGCTCGCCGACGGATCGTTCGACGAAGCGCTGCTGACCGTGGTGCCGATGACCGCCGACGACGACGGTCGGTTCCGAACGTCGTTCACCCCGGACCGAGCCGGACGATGGGGTCTCGCCGCCCGAGCGATGCCCACGCATCCCTCGCTCCGTGGCCCGTTCGACACCGGTCTGGTCACCGTCGGCTGAGCCGGCACGAGCCGCATCTGCGCCGGCCCTGCGTCGAATCCGAGCCGGGCCGGCAGGGGTCCGCTCGGTAGCCTCCGAGGCAATGACGACGTCACCGCCCGCCGTGGCGCCGACCGCCCGGCGCGAGCCGCCGTCGCCGCGCACGCTGTTCTTCGCCTTCGGCGGCTTGATGGCCAGCCTCGCGGCCGGCTACGGCGTGCTGTTCACCATCGTCGACGACTACCGCGACGAGTACGGGATCAGCGAAACCGCGATCGGCATCGTCATCGGGATCGGGTTCGTCGCTGCGTTCTTGTCACAGGTCCTGATCGCACCCCTGGCCGACCGGGGCCATGCCCGTCGCGTCGTGTTGTTCGGCGTGGCCATCAATGTGGTCGGGTTGCTGCTGATGGGGTTCAGCACGACCCTCACCCCGATCCTGATCGGGCGGTTCATCTCCGGCATCGGCATCGGCGCCGCCGTCCCGGCCGCCCGGCGCATCGTCATCCTGGCCGACCCGAACCACCTCGGCCAGAACCTCGGTCGTCTCCTCGCCGCCGATGTCTTCGGCTTCGCCCTCGGACCGGCCGTGTCCGCCCTGCTGGTCGGTCCGTTCGGCATCCCGGCACCGTTCATCGTCGTCGCTGCCGCCACCGCGATCCTGCTGCCGTTCGTCGCCCGGGTGCAGGTCGCCGAAAGCACCGTGCCGCCCAAGCGACGACTCGCCGTCGACCTGCTCGCCATCCGGCCGTTCGCCGGGGCGGTCGTGTTCGGCGCTGCGCTGTTCGTGATGATCGGTTCGTTCGACGCGCTGTGGGCCGTCGTCCACAAGGACCTCGGCACCAACGAGTGGATCGCCAACTTGGGCATCACCTTGTTCGCCTTGCCGCTCATCGTGCTCGGGCCGCCCGGAGGTCGGCTCGCCCAGGTCCATGGACCGTTCCGCATCGCCGCGATCGGCTTGTCGCTGGGCGCACTGTTCATGTCGCTCTACGGCGTCTTGCCGACCGGCACGTGGATCTTCGCGGTCGCGATGGTTCACGCGATCGCCGACGGCATCACCGTGTCCAGCAGCGGCGTTGCGGTCGGCATGGTCATCCCCGAGGATCGCCAGGCGGGCGCGCAGGGCGTGCTCGGTGCCGCGCAGGCGCTCTCGGCGGGCATCATGGCGGTCGTCACGGCGACGCTCTACGACAACTTCGGGCGCACCACTGCGTACCTCGTGTGCGCCGCGATCATGATGGTGTTCGTGGCCGTCGGCACCTGGCTGTCGCGGTCCGCCTGGTCGCTCAAGCGTCCACTCCATCACGACGAGCCGGTGGAACTCCCCCACTGAGCGGGTGGGGCAGCCAGCAGCCGATCGGCAAGACTCGTCGTATGCCCGAACTGCTCACGCTCGAACGACGCCCTGACGGGGTCGCACTCATCACGCTCGCGAACGGCAAGGTCAACGCTCTGTCGACGGCGCTGCTCGGCGAGATCCGAGCCGCGGCCACGGAACTGACCGAGGATCCGCCTGGCGCCGTGGTGATCACCGGCGGGGATCGACTGTTCGCTGCCGGCGCCGACATCTCCCAGTTCGGCGGGCCGGACGAGGCAGCCACGATCGGTGCAGCTTTTCACGACGCACTCGACGCGGTCGCTGCGATGCCGCGCTTCGTGATCGCCGCGGTCAGCGGGTACGCGCTCGGTGGCGGCTGCGAACTCGCCCTCGCCTGCGACTACCGCATCGCCTCGGACAAGGCCGTGTTCGGGCAACCGGAGATCCTGCTGGGCATCATCCCTGGTGGCGGTGGGACGCAGCGGCTCCCGCGCGTGGTCGGTGCGAGCCGGGCCAAGGAGATGTGTCTCACCGGTCGTCAGGTACGCGCGGACGAGGCGTTGCGGATCGGCCTCGCCGACGAGGTCGTCGCGCCCGACGCCCTCACCGATCGGGCGCTGGCGCTCGCTGCGGAGGTGGCCGCAGGACCGCTGACGGCGCAGGCCATCTGCAAACGCGTGATCGACGACGGCCTCGACCGATCGCTCGGCGATGGCCTCGCGCTCGAACGCGAGGGTTTCGTCGAGGTGTTCCACACCGACGACGCCCGCACGGGGGTGGCCAGCTTCCTCGAACACGGCCCCGGCAAGGCCACCTTCACCGGCCACTGACCCCCTCACCACCTCCCCATCACCTCCCTGCGATGAGCGAAACCGCCGCAGACGGTCACCTCGCTCATCGCTGCACGGCGGCGGGGACAGCTTGACGAAGTCCGAACTCCAGCTGGTCGCCCGCGCGCCGATGGACAGGCGTGAAGACCAAGCTCCTCCAGCTCCGCCGGCAGACCTCGTACGCGAGTCCGCTGCTGTTCATCGCGCTCGCCGTCGCGATGCTGTCGCTGTGATCGACGACTGAGCCGGCTCAGGCGTCGACGGCGGCGAGCATCTCGTCAGCTGCCGTCCAGGGATCGGTGATGCGCTCGACCACCTCGGCGGTGAGTTCGTCCCACCGCTCACCCGAGCAGATCTGGCGCGCCCGACGCCCGAGACGCTGCGCAACGATCTCGCGGAGCTCCTCGCCGAGGCGGAACTCGCGACGCTCGCGCAGATCGCCCGACTGTTCGGCGTACGCCCGGTGCGCGAGCACGGCCTCCCACAGCTCGGCGACGCCTTCGCCGGTCGAGCCGACGGTGGGAACGATCGGCGGGCGCCACGAGTCGTGCGGGAGGTCCGACAGATCGAGCATCTGCATCAGGTCGCGGCTGGTCTCCTCGACGCCTTTGCGGTCGGCCTTGTTGATCACGAACACGTCGGCGATCTCCATCAGGCCGGCCTTGTTCGCCTGGACGCTGTCGCCCCAGCCCGGGTTCACGACCACCACCGTGGTGTCGGCCTTGCCGGCCACTTCGACTTCGACCTGCCCGACGCCGACGGTCTCGACGAGGATCCACTTCCGCCCGATCGCGTCGAGCAGTCGGACGGCCTCGGGGGTGGCGAGCGACAGCCCGCCGAGATGACCACGCGTGGCCATCGACCGGATGAACACGCCCGGATCGGTCGCGTGGTCCTGCATCCGCACCCGGTCGCCGAGGATCGCTCCGCCGGTGAACGGCGACGACGGGTCGATCGCCAGGACCGCGATCTCGAGGTCCTGGGCCCGCAGATGGCCGATGATCGAGCTGGTGAGCGTGCTCTTGCCGGCGCCAGGTGCGCCGGTCAGGCCGACGGTGTAGCCGGAACCGCTGCGCGGGTACGCGAGCCGCCCGACGGTGCGGGCGTCGTCGTCGCCACGTTCGATCAGCGACAGCAGACGGGCGAGCGAGCTGCGGTCGCCCTCGAGGGCGGCCTGGAACAACTCGGGTGCTGGCAGGTGACGTCGGCTCACGAGTGCGACCTCATGCCGCCGCGTCGGCGACGTTGACCACGGCGGTGACGCCGTCGACCCGATCGCGCATGATCCGCTCGACGCCGGCCTTCAGCGTGACGTTCGACGACGGGCACCCCACGCACGCCCCGACCAGCTCCACCGAGACGAGCCCGGTGACCTCGTCGACATCGCGCAACACGATGTCGCCACCGTCGGCTTGCAGTGCCGGACGGATGACCTCGATGGTGGCTTCGACCTGTTCACGCATGGCGACGACCATTCAATCAGCCCAGCCCGTACGATCCCCATGTGTGAACACGCTGTCGGCGACGACGTCCGTGCTGCTGGCCCACCAGGGCGGCTGGGACGAGATCCTGCTGATCGCGGGCCCGATCGTGCTGATCATGGGGTTGCTGTGGGTGGCCAAGCGCCGCGTCGACCACGCTGCGTCGCTGCACGGCCCCGGCGGTCATCGCCCACCCGACACCGACTGACCGTCGTCGTCACGTTTGCGTCGAGCTTTCGGTGGGCCGTTCCACGAAAACGTCGACGCAAACGTGGTGGGTTGGGTGGATGTGTTCGGGGTCAGCGGCGTTCGATGTGGGCGCCGACCGCGGCGAGTCGACCGACGAGGTCGTCGTAGCCGCGGTCGATGTGGTGGATGCCCGAGATCTCGGTCTCACCCTCCGCCGCAAGACCGGCGACGACCATGGCCGCACCGGCCCGGATGTCGTGGGCGCGCACCGGCGCTCCCGACAGCCTCGGAACGCCACGGACGACCGCATGGTGGCCACTGGTGCGCACGTCGGCGCCGAGCCGCTGGAGTTCCTCGACGTAGCGGAACCGGCCCGGGTACAGGTTCTCGGTGACGATGCCGACGCCGTCGGCAACCGACAGCATCGTGATGATCAACGGCTTGTAGTCGGTGGCGATGCCGGGATACGGCAGCGTGGCGACATCGATCGAGCGGAGCCGGTCCGGCGCGACCACGCGCAGGCGCTCGCCCTCGCGATCCGACACCGACGAGACATCGAGCCCCATGTCGGTGAACCGGTCGAGCAACATGGTCATGTGCTCGGCGCGGGCGCCGACCACATCGAGCTCTCCGCCCGCCACGGCCACCGCAGCAAGGTAGGTGGCCGCCTGGATCCGGTCGGGCACGGTGTGGTGCGACACCGCCCGCAGCGCCGAACGCTCGACGCCGTCGATGACCAACGTCGACGTGCCGACGCCCGAGATGCGAGCTCCCATCGCGATCAGGAACTCGCACAGATCGGTGATCTCGGGTTCGCGCGCCGCGTTCTCGATCGTGGTTCGTCCGTCGGCGAGCACGGCGGCGGTCAACAGGTTCTCGGTGGCGCCGACGCTCGGGAAGTCGAAGGCGATGTCGGCGCCGTGGAGTCGGTCGGCCGACGCTTCGAGGTAGCCGTGGCTGAACTTGAACGTCGCCCCCATCGCCTCGAGACCCGCCACGTGCATGTCGATCGGGCGAGCACCGAAGTCGTCGCCGCCGGGCATCGACAGCCGGACGTGGCCACACCGGGTGAGCAGCGGGCCGAGCACGTTGATCGACGCCCGGATCCGCTCGACCAGCTCGTAGGGGGCCACCGGGGTGAGATCGCCGTGATCGGTGAGCAGCAGCCGGTCGGGTGACGGTCGTTCGATCCCCACGCCGATCGCGACGAGCAGGTCGCTCATGATCGCGACGTCGGCGATCGCGGGGACGTTGGTGATCTCGAAGGTGCCGTCGCACAGCAGGGTCGCCGCCATCAGCTTGAGCACCGAGTTCTTCGCCCCCGGCACGACCACGGTGCCCGACAGCGGCCCGTTGCCACGGACTGCGATCAGCGGCGCGTCGAGGTTCGGCTCGAGGTTCTCGATCATGGCCCACCAGTATGCTCGGCTCGTGGAGTCAGGCGGGCGCATGCTGATCCGTCGATGGCCCGACACCCCTGAGCAGCGAGAACGGCTCCTCGAACCCCGTGACGACCTCGTGCTCGAGGCGCCGGAGGCGCCGCCACCAGCTCCCGGCGAGCCGGAACGTTTCCAGCAGGCGGACGGACCGTTCACCTCCTACGAGCGCACGGTGACCGCCGATCCCGAACGCCAACAGCTCGTCGAGACGACCAGATACGCCGTCACGATCCCGTGGTTCGGCTGGCTGTTCCGGTGGCCGGTCAGGAGGGTGCTCGCCCGCGAGGGTTCACATCGAGCGTGGTGGGCGCCGCCCGACCGGCTCGACGAGACGCAACTGCTCGTCGTCGGACTGCTCGCTGCCGCGTCGATGAGCGCGGCGTTCGTCAACACGCTGTTCACCCAAACCGTCAACTTCGCCGCTGACGACTTCGGGATCAGCGACACCGGCATCGGTGTGGCGGGCGCCGTGGTACGCGCCGGCATCCTGATCGCACTCCCGGCTGCCGTCATCGCCGACCGCATCGGCCGGCGACGCGTGATCGTCGCCGTCGCCTGGCTCGGCCCGCTGCTGTCGCTGCTCGGCGCGCTGGCGCCGAGCTTCGTGATCCTCGTCGCCACCCAGACGCTCGCCCGACCGATGGGGATCGCATTGGCGTTCCTCGTCGGCGTCGTCGCCTCGGAGGAGATGCCACGCAACAGCCGGGCGTACGCCGTCAGCATCCTGGCGATGGCCGCCGGCTTCGGCGCCGGTGTGGCCGTGCTGTCGCTGCGGTTCGCTGACATCGGCGACAACGGGTGGCGCTACGTCTACCTGATCTCAGCGGTCTGGTGCATCGTCGCCCTCGACCTGACGCGGCGACTGCCAGAGACCCGCCGGTTCACCGTCGCCCACATCGAGCGGACGAGCCGAGCGCCGCGATTCAACCTGCACCGTTTGGCGCTGATCGCCGCCGTCGCCTTCATCGGCAACATCTTCATCGCCCCGGCCAGCTTCTTCCAGAACCGCTACCTCGCCGACATCCGCGACTTCTCGGGCGGCATGATCGGCATCTTCTCGATCGCCGTCGGCACCCCGGCGAGCATCGGGCTCATCCTCGGCGGCCGCGTCGCCGACACGAGTGGTCGTCGACGGTTGATCGCGTTCACGCTGCCGCTGGGCACCGCGGCGATCGTCGCCGCCTTCGCCGTGAGCGGGCCACCGCTGTGGCTGTTCTCGCTCGTCGGCGGCATCCTGTCGAGCGCCGCGTATCCGGCGCTCGCGGTGTACCGCAGCGAGCTGTTCCCGACCGGCAACCGCAGCCGCGCCGCCGGACTGATCACCGCCGCAGCGCTCGTCGGCGGAATCGGAGGACTGCTCGCCACCGGTTGGCTGCTCGATGCCGGGTGGTCGTACGGGCAGGTGATGGGGGTGCTCGGGCTGTGCCAGCTCGCCGTCACGGCGATCGTGGTGCTCGCCTACCCCGAGACCGCGCATCTCGAGTTGGAGGCGCTCAACCCCGAGGACACGCCGATCGACCTGCACGAACTCGACCGGCGCGACCCCTGAGGCCCGTGAGGCCGGTGAGGCCCGCGGCGCCTCAGCCGAGGCGCCCCACGAACTCGACCACGGCGGCGGCGATGGTGTCGTCGGCGCCCTTCAGGTCGTGGCGACCGCCCTCGATCCACACGTGCTCGACCGGCGCCGGAATCGTCGCGGTCCACTCGGTCAACTCCTCGGGTGTGCCGAACGGATCACGCGTGCCCGAGATGAACAGGCACGGCACGTCGAGGTCGACGAGGTGCTCGACTCGGAGCCGTTCGGGCTTGCCCGGCGGGTGCAGCGGGTAGCAGATCAGCACCAGTCCGGCGAGCCTCGCCACGGGCCCTGCCCCGTCGACGTCGGCGGCCACCATCGACGCAATCCGTCCACCCATCGATCGTCCGCCGATCACGATCGGACCGCGGCGCCGACGCACCGAGGCGAGGTCGTCGCGGACCGACTGCATCAGCTTCGGTGCGCGATCCGGCGCTCGTCGACCCTCCTTGCGGTACGGGAAGTCGAGCCGCTCGACACGCGCCGACGTTCCCGCTGTCCGCTCGATCGCGACGAGGCTGGGCTGCTCACGATCGGACCCGGCGCCCGGATACAACAGGACGGTCGGCGCTGCCATCTCAGTCCGGCGCCGTGCTCAGCACACGGCGCGCCTCGGCGAGATCGCTCATCGCCTTCGCGGCGTCGACGCTGTCGCCGCCGTGATCGGGATGGACGTCGCGCATCCGCTCGCGGAACTTCGCCATCACATCACGCTTGGACGGGGTCTTGCCGCCGACCTCGAAGCCCAACACGCCGAGCGCCCACGCCCGTGGATCGGCGAGCGCTTCGAGTTCGAGCGCCCGCGACCCGGCCAGGTAGGAGATCATCGCCGGCCCGATCGGTCCGCGCCATCTGGCGGCCTTCTGGAGCACGGGCACGATGCGACGCCGATGCTCGGGCGCGAAGCGTTCGACCGCGTAGATCGCACCGAGCACCTGGGAGAGATCGGTACCCACCGACCGGAAGTCGAACGAGATGTCGTCGCCGTTGCCCAGCATCCGGTGATGGCTCTTCGCCAGGCCATGACGGTCGACCTGGAAGCGGTGACGCAGCCGAGGCTGCACGATGCGGTCGCCACGCTCGATCGACGTCAGCAGCCGGTGGACGTCGGTGACGAGGTCGTCGTCGACACCGTAGAGGTACTCAGCGACGATGGCGCCGAGCAACAGCCCTCCGAAGCCGGGGGCAGGATCGACCGGCAGGACGAGATGGCCGAGCGCGAGTCGGCGCGTCGGCTGCGCCGGTCGGCTGTGCCAGATCTCGATCTCAGCGAGTAACACGGTCGTTCAGACGTAGGGCCGCAGCAGCGAACGGAGTTCTTGTGCGGCGCCGATGAGGTCGGACTCGGCGGTGTCGCCGGGTGAGCCGGTGGTGGCGTCACGCTCGACCAGCTCGACGATGGCGTCGACCCCGCGCACGGCGCCTGCCCACGGTCGCTGTGCCATCCCGTACGGCGGGTGCTTGGCGTCGACGAGCGGTGCGAGCTCGAGCAGCTGGGTTCGGGCGCCGGCATCCAACGGATCCTTCGCGAGACGGTCAGCGGCCAGGAACATCGTGCTCAGGGCGCCATCCGGTGCGGCGACGGCCTCGTCGCCGCCGTCGCCGAGCAGCTCGCCGGCTTCGATCGCGTCGAGCAGGTCGTCGACGGCGTGTTCGGCGTCGGACGCGACCACTACGGTGGTCCCATCCCAGCGGTGCGGGACCTCCGAGGCGATCAGTGCATCGGTCAGCACCGCCCGGTCGGCATCGGACCATTCGTCGAGGCCGAACTCGGTCGACTCCGCATCGTCGAGCAGCACGATCGGGAACGGCCCGAGCAGCTTGTCGAGCTCGTCGAACAGCGCGTCGACCTCGGCCTCGACCACTTCGGGGACCACGACCTCGTCGCCGTCCCACGAATGCGGCAGCTCGGCCTCGGCGAGCGCTTCGGACAACTCGGCGCGCTGGTCGAAGTTCCAGGCGGACACGTCGTAGTGGACCTTGACGACCTCGGGGTCGCTGGGGTCGAAATCGATCGGTTGCCCGGACGCCGCGCGGTCCTGCTGCGCTTCGTCTCCGGACTGCTTGTTGACGAAAGCCACGTCAGAACGCTACCGGCGTCCGGCACCCCCTCGAAGTCGTGCTCCAGGTTCGCGTCATGTGACTCCCTCGCACGCCACGAAGTACCGTGAGGTCATGACAACGTCGTCACGCCAACAACCGGACCGCAACCTTGCCATGGAGCTGGTCCGAGCCACCGAATCCGCCTGTCTGGCTGCGGCTCGCTGGGTCGGCCGGGGCGACAAGAACTCCGCTGACAACGCCGCGGTGGAGGCGATGCGGCTGTCGTTGTCGACGGTGTCGATGGACGGCGTCGTCGTGATCGGCGAGGGCGAGAAGGACGACGCCCCGATGCTGTACAACGGCGAGCACGTCGGCGACGGCAGCGCCCCGGACGTCGATGTGGCAGTCGACCCGATCGATGGCACCACGTTGACCGCACAGGGCAAGACCAACGCCCTCGCCGTGATCGCCGTTGCCGACCGTGGCTCCATGCTCGACCCGGGCCCGTCGTACTACATGGAGAAGATCGCCGTCGGCCCGGATGCGGTCGGGGCCATCGACATCACCGCCACACCGACGCAGAACCTCCGGTGGGTCGCCAAGGCCAAGGGCGAGGAGGTCCGCGACCTCACGGTCGTGATCCTCGACCGCCCCCGCCACGCCGATCTGATCGCCGAGGTCCGCGCGAGCGGTTGCCGCATCCGATTGATCACCGACGGCGATGTGTACGGGTCGGTGGCCACGTGCTGGCCGGATGCCGGCGCCGACGTCCTCATCGGCATCGGTGGCACGCCGGAGGGAGTCATCTCGGCGGCCGCGATGAAGGCGATGGGCGGCGAGATCCAGGCGCGATTCGCGCCGCAGAGCGACGAGGAGCGCACCGCGATGATCGATGCGGGCTTCGACCTCGATCGGGTGCTCGGCCAAGACGACTTGATCCAGAGCGACAACTGCTTCTTCGCGGCGACAGGCCTCACCGACGGGGCCCTGCTGCGCGGGGTCCGCATCGATTCGAGCGGCATCCGCACGCAGAGCCTGGTGATGCGCTCGCGCAGCGGCACCGTTCGCCTGATCGACGCCCGTCACCGGGTGTCGAAGCTCCGCGAGTTCGCCGCCATCGACTACTGACGTCAGCGGGTGATCGTGCCGCTGACCCAGCGGGTGATCGACCGCGGCAGGATGTCGCTGCCGGTCACGGCCACCTTGTAGAGGGCGCCGGGCACCGAGATCGTCTTGTTCGATGCGACGTCACGCAACCCCGTCGACGCGACCTGCTCGACCGTGGTCCACGCGACGCCCGGGACCTTCGACGCGAGACCGGTGGTGTTGCTGTGGTCCTGGAACTCGGTCTTCGTGAGCCCCGGGCAGAGCGCCGTGACGTGGACGCCAGTGCCGTTGACCTCCGCGTGGAGCGCCTCGCTCAGGCTCGTCACGTAGGCCTTGGTCGCGGCGTACACGCCGAGACCGGGCGAGGCCTGGAAGCTGGCGACGCTCGACACGTTCAGCAGGTACCCACGCCCCCGAGGCACCATGGCGACGAGCGCCGCATGGCTCAACACCGTCAGTGCCTTCACGTTCAGCTCCACCTCACCGGCGAGCCGATCGACGTCGAGTTCGTGGAAGACGCCGCTGGTGCCGAACCCGGCGTTGTTGATCACCAGATCGACCGGTTCGTCGTCGGACGCGATGCGCTCGGCGGTCAGCGCCTGGCCCTCGCCGGTTCCCAGGTCGGCTTCGAGCACCTCGAAGCCGTCATACCGGTCGGCGATCGCTCGGAGCCGGTCGCGGCGCCGGGCAACCAGCACGGTGGGCACCCCGGCCTCGCCGAGCAGGCGGGCGAACTCGGCGCCGATGCCCGAGGACGCTCCGGTGACGAGCGCAGACGTGAAGGGGTAGGTCGACATGAGCCGAACCTACCGGGCCGTACCTCTGGGTCCGACCCCAGCCGTGACGCTCAGGAGGTGAACGAGACGTTGGCCGCAGCGAGGCGCGCCTGCGCCCGGGACCGGCCCGCCATTGCTTCGGTGAGGACGCCCTCGTCGTGCTCCTGCTTGAGCACGAGCTGATGGCGCTCCATGGCCGCCTTGGCCCGCTCGACGTCGATGTCCTGTGCCAGCTCGGCCGTGTCCGACAGGATCGACACGACGGTGGGATTGCCGTGGACCTCGACGAACCCGCGGTGCACGGCGATGTCCTGCACGGTGCCGTCGGTCTGGAAGATGCGCGTGTGGTTCTCGACGAGCGCTCCCAGGAACGCCTGGTGGCCGTTCTGGAACGCCACCTCGCCGCCCTCGAGCGTGCGGGTGATCACCATCGTGGCCTCGCCGGAGTACAACACCTTCTCCGGCGACACGATCTCGACGCGAAGCGCGTCCGCCATGATCAGGACTCCTGGAGCTTCTTGGCCTTGGCGAGCACCTGCTCGACGCCACCGACGTTGAGGAAGGCCTGCTCGGGCACCTCGTCGAGATCGCCGTTGATGATCGACTCGAACGACTCGACGGTCTCGGCGACCGGGACGTACTCGCCGGTCAGACCGGTGAAGACCTCGGCCACGTAGAACGGCTGCGACAGGAAACGCTCGACCTTGCGGGCCCGGTTGACGATGAGACGGTCCTCTTCGGACAGCTCGTCGAGGCCGAGGATGGCGATGATGTCCTGCAGTTCCTTGTAGCGCTGCAGGGTCTCCTGCACGCGGCGGGCCACGTTGTAGTGGTGCTCGCCGACGACCTCGGGTGACAGGATCGTCGAGGTCGACGCCAGCGGGTCGACCGCCGGGTAGATGCCGAGGGCGGCCACCTGGCGAGAGAGCTCGGTGGTCGCATCGAGGTGCGTGAAGGTCGTGAACGGCGCCGGGTCGGTGTAGTCGTCGGCGGGCACGTACACGGCCTGCAGCGACGTGATCGAACGACCCCGGGTCGAGGTGATTCGCTCCTGGAGCTGGCCCATCTCGTCGGCGAGCGTCGGCTGGTATCCCACCGCTGCGGGCATGCGGCCGAGCAGCGTCGACACTTCGGAGCCCGCCTGCACGAACCGGAAGATGTTGTCGACGAACAGCAGCACGTCCTGGTTCTGGACGTCGCGGAAGTACTCCGCCATCGTCAGCGCCGACAGCGCCACGCGCAGGCGCACGCCCGGCGGCTCGTCCATCTGGCCGAACACGAGGGCGGCCTTCTCGAACACGCCCGACTCCATCATCTCGAGACGGAGGTCGGTGCCCTCACGGGTGCGCTCGCCGACACCGGCGAACACCGACACACCACCGTGCTGCGACGCCACACGGTTGATCATCTCGGTGATGAGCACGGTCTTGCCGACGCCGGCACCGCCGAACAGGCCGATCTTGCCGCCCGCCACGTACGGCGTCAGCAGGTCGATCACCTTGATGCCGGTCTCGAACATGCGAGCCGACGGCTCGAGGGCGTCGAAGTCGGGTGCGTCGCGGTGGATGTCCCAGCGCTCCATCTCGGCGAACCCCTCAGGGGCCTCGTCGAGCGGTTCGCCCCACACGTTCCACACGTGGCCGAGCACCTTGTCGCCGACGGGCACCTGGATGCCGTGGCCGAGGTTGCGGACGGGCGTGCCTCGCACGAGGCCGTCGGTCGGCTTGAGGCAGATCGCCCGGACTCGGCTGTTGCCGAGCTGCTGGGCGACCTCGGCGAGCACCTTGACGGTGCCCGACTCGAGTTCGACGTCGAACTCGACCGCGCTGTTCAGCTCGGGGAGCGATCCGCGGGGGAACTCGACGTCGATCACCGGGCCGGCGATCGCGACGACGCGGCCGTCCTGGGTGGCGGTCGGGGTGGCTTCGGTCATGGTCATGAAGGTGTGCTCCTGTGGCCGGTACTCAGATGATGGCGCCGAAGGCGCGGTCGAAACTCTCGACGTCGTACGACGTCGACTTGCTGTCGGAGTCGAGGGCTTCAGCGCCGCCGACGATCTCCATGATCTCGGTGGTGATCGAGTCCTGACGGGCCCGGTTCATCACTCGGCTGAGCGACTTGATCAGCTCCTCGGCGTTGTCGGTCGCCGACTTCATCGCCCGCTGGCGGAATGCGTGCTCGGACGCCGCAGCGTTGAGCAGGGCGGCGTAGACGCGGGCCTCGACGTAGCGCGGCAGCAGCGAGTCGAGGATCATCTCCGGATCGGGTTCGAACGTGTAGTCACTGCCGGCGGCCGACTTGCCGTCGCCGCCCGCGACGGTCTCGGTGGAGAGCGGCACGAGCGGTCGCAGCACGACCTCCTGGCTGCCGGCCGAGATGAACCGGGTGTAGACGAGCTCGACACGGTCGACCTCACCGCTGACGAACAGGTCGACGACGTGCTCGCCGATCGCCCGGGCGTCTTCGTAGCTCGGCTGGTCGGAGAACCCGTTGAACGCCGTGCCGAGCGTGTAGCCGCGGAAGCGGAAGTAGCCCTCGGCCTTCCGGCCGACCGGGATGATCGTGTAGTCCTCGCCGGCGAGGATGTCGGCTTTGACTTCACCCTCGGCGGCGCGCTGGACGCCGGAGTTGTAGCCGCCGCACAGCCCACGGTCGGCGGTGATGACCACGTAACACGTGTGCTTGACCTCGTCGCGTCCCGCCAGCAGCGGCGAGTCCGACGAGGCGCCACCGGCAGCCAGATCCTTGACGACATCGGTGATCAGCTCGGAGTACGGCACGGCCGCCGCGACGCGCGGCCTGCGCCTTGACGATGCGAGATCCCGCGATCAGCTCCATGGCGCGTGTGATCTTCTTCGTCGCCCGAACGCTGCGAATGCGTTCTTTGAGGATTCGCTCCTGACCACCTGCCATCTAGATCACTCCGTCGCGAGGGTCTTGTTGGACTTGGCGTCGCCGACCTCGTCGACGTCGAGCGTGGTCGGGTCGACCGCGTACTCGTCCGTGGTCGACGTGAAGTTCGCCTTGAACGCAACGATGGCGTCGTCGAGGCCGTCGGGAACACCACCGGTCTTGATCTCCGACAGCAGCCCACCATGGGTGCTGCGCAGGTACTCGATCAGCTCGGACTCGAAACGCTTGACGTCGCCGACGGGCACGTCGTCGAGGTGCCCCTTCGTGCCGGCGTAGATCACGGCGACCTGCTCCTCGACGGGCATCGGGCTGTTGAGCGGCTGCTTGAGCAGCTCGACGAGCCGATAGCCGCGCTCGAGCTGGGCCTTGGAGATGGCGTCGAGTTCGGAGCCGAACGTGGCGAACGCCTCGAGCTCGCGGAACTGGGCGAGGTCGAGCTTCAAGGTGCCGGCCACCGACTTCATCGACTTGATCTGCGCGGCGCCGCCGACTCGCGACACCGAGATGCCCACGTCGATCGCGGGGCGCACACCGGACTTGAACAGGTTGTCCTGCAAGAAGACCTGGCCATCGGTGATCGAGATCACGTTGGTCGGGATGAACGCCGACACGTCACCGGCCTTGGTCTCGATGATCGGCAACGCGGTCAGCGACCCGGCGCCCATCTCGTCGGACAGCTTGGCGGCGCGCTCGAGCAGGCGGCTGTGCAGGTAGAACACGTCGCCCGGGTAGGCCTCGCGACCCGGCGGACGGCGCAGCAGCAGCGACAGCTGGCGGTAGGCGTCGGCCTGCTTGGAGAGGTCGTCGTACACCACCAGTGCATGCTCGCCGTTGTCCATCCAGTGCTGGCCGATGGCGCAGCCACCGTACGGGGCGAGGTACTTGAACGGCGCCGGATCGGACGCCGAGGCGACCACGACGACGGTGTACTCCATCGCGCCGGCCTGGCGGAGCGTGTCGACGGTCTGCGCAACCGTCGAGCTCTTCTGGCCGATGGCGACGTAGATGCACTTCACGCCGAGACCCTGCTGGTTGAGGATCGTGTCGATGGCGACGGTGGTCTTGCCGGTCTTGCGGTCGCCGATGATCAGCTCGCGCTGGCCACGGCCGATCGGGGTCATCGCGTCGATGGCCTTGATGCCGGTCTGCAGCGGCTCGTGCACGGGCTTGCGGCCCATGATGCCGGGCGCCTGGATCTCCATGCGGCGCTGCTGGGCGCCGATGATGTCGCCCTGGCCGTCGATCGGCTGACCGAGGGCGTTGACGACGCGGCCGAGCATGGCGTCGCCGACGGGCATCGACAAGATGTTGCCGGTCGCCTTGACGGTCTGGCCTTCCTCGATGCTGTCGACGTCACCGAGGACGACGGCGCCGATCGAGTTCTCGTCGAGGTTCAGCGCGAGGCCGACGGAGCCGTCCTCGAACTCGAGCAGCTCGTTCACCGCAGCGTCGGGCAGTCCCGACACGCGGGCGATGCCGTCGCCGACTTCGGCGACGCGGCCGACGGTTCGGGCCTCGACCGAGGGCTCGAAGCCTTCGAGGTTGGACTTGAGTGCCGATGCGATGTCGGCGGCGGAAATGGTCAACTCAGCCATGTGGGTCTCTCTTTCGATCCTGATCAACGGCTCAGAGCCGGCTCTTCAGCTGGTCGATGCGGGTGCGGACGGAGTCGTCGATGACGGTGTCGCCGACGGTGGCGACGACACCACCGACCACGGAGGGGTCGACGACGGCTTTCAGGTTCAGCTGCTTGCCGGTGGCGTTCTCCAACGCCGCCTTGAGCCGGGCCTGCTGATCGTCGCTGAGCGCGACGGCGGTGCGGACTTCGGCGACGTCGAGCTGCTTGGCCGACGACGCCCGCTGGACGAGCGAGTCGACGATGGCGGGGAGGTCGCGGCCGCGGCCTGAGCCGACGACCATCGACACGAGCTGCACGGTGGTGGGGGTGGCCTTGCCGTCGAGGAGGTCCTCGACGATCGCCTGGCGCTTCTCGAGCGGGACGTGCTCGTCGGTGATCGCGTTGCGCAGGGCGTCGCTCGACTCGTACGAGCGGGCGAAACGGAACAGCTCGTCTTCGACCTCGTCGAGGGTGCCATCGGCGCGGGCGATCTCGAACAGCGCCCGTGCGTAGCCTTCGATCTGGGCGTCGCTCATGACGTGACTCCTGTCGCTCCGACTCGTTGGATGAAGCTCTCGATCAGTTCCTGCTGCGCCGCGTCGTCGAGCGTGCGGGCGACCACGGTGTCGATGCTCCCGGCGGCGTAGCGGCCGATCTCGGCGCGCAGTTCGTCGCCGCCACGAGTCGCCGCCGACGCGATGTCGGCCTCCGCGTGGGCGTGGAGGTCGGCGATCTCCTCGTCGAGACGGGTGCGACCGTCGGTGAGGATCGCCGCAGCCTGCTGCTCGGCCTCGGCGAAGAGCCGTTGGCGTTCGCCGTCGATGTCACCGAGCGCGGTGCGGATCTCGTTGGCGTTCTCGGCAGCGTCGGTGGTGGCGGCCGCCGCCGCGTCGAGCTCGCCCTGGATACGAGCGGTGCGGTCGCGGAGTGCCTGCTTCATCGGCGGCAGCGCGTACTTCGCACACCGTGACGAACACGATCAGCGATGCCGCACCGCCGATCCAGATCTCCTTGATCGGCGGCAGCAACGGGTCGGCAGAGGTGACACCCTGATCATCGGTGTCCCACTCGACCTGCACCAGTCCGGCGATCACGTGGAGGCGGTTCATCGGGCCACCTCCGACATCGATGCGCGCACGACGTCGCTCAGCACGGCATCGTCGACCGGTCGGCCGGTGGCGAGACGGGCTGCGTGACCGACCACGTCGACGACCGCCGCTTCGACATCACCACGAGCGGCGGCGCGTGCGGCATCGACCTCGGCCATCGCCGCAGTGCGTCGCTCGGCGATCTCGGCGTTGGCGGCGGCGAGACGTTCGACGCGTTCGGCCTCGAGCGTTGCTCGGGCGGCCTCGACACGCTGCTGGGCCTCGGCACGCAGCGCTGCGACGCGCGCCTCGTAGCCGGCGACGTCGGCACGCAGGCAGCGGTGGCGGCTTCGGCGGCTTCACGCTCGTGACGGACCTTCTCGGCTCGCGCA
>CAVQSI010000005.1:0-24892 GCA_963715825.1 Ilumatobacteraceae bacterium | reverse complement strand
ACACCGATCTGGATGGCGGTGCTCGGCTACAGCTGGTACACGTTCCGCATGGCCCTCGTCGGCTTGCTGCTCGGAGGTGTGTTCGGCGTCGGCTTGGCCATCGTGATGGCGAGGTTCAAGGTGCTCGAGCGTGGCCTTCTGCCGTATGTGATCGCCTCGCAGACCGTGCCGCTGATCGCACTGGCACCGCAGGTGGCTGCCATTGGCGGCAACTGGGATCTGCCGAAGTGGACCTGGGTCGCTTCCCTCGGGGCCTTCCTCGCGTTCTTCCCGATCGCCGTCGCAACGCTGAAGGGCCTGGGGAACGCGCCGGCCGCGTCCCTCGAGTTGATGGACAGTTACGCAGCTGGCTGGTGGCGCACCCTGTTCAAGCTTCGGCTACCGGCCGCGGTGCCGACGATGGTCCCCGGTATGAAGTTGGCGGCAACGGCTGCGGTGATCGGCGTGATCGTCTCCGAAATCTCCACAGGCGTGCGTGGTATCGGCTTTGCGTCGCTGACGTACGGCCAGAAGGCGACCAGCGATCCTGCGCAGCTCTACACGGCGGTCTTCGGCGCCGCGACGATCGGGTTGCTGATGTTCGGTCTCGTCGTCGCCATCGAAGCGATCGCCATGCGCAACCGACCGCAGGAGGCGGGGGCATGAGCGCCGTTGATTCGCTGTCGGCGTCCGCGGCGGTCGTCGTCGATGGTGTGTCGATGGCGTTCAACCCCGGCCGATCGAATCAGGTCGACGCCCTGGTCGACATCGATCTGTCGATCGACCGCGGCGACTTCGTCTCGTTGATCGGGCCGTCGGGCTGCGGCAAGTCGACGTTGCTGCGACTGATCGCGAACCTGATCGAGCCGACCTCCGGCACCGTGCTGGTCAACGGCAAGTCGGCCACGCAGTCTCGACTCGATCAGGACTACGGGATGGCGTTTCAACAGTCGGGTCTCTTCGAGTGGCGGACCGTCCGCAAGAACATCGAACTGCCGCTCGAGTTGAAGGGGTGGAACAAGGCGAAGCGGGCGAAACGGGCCGACGAGATGCTCGACCTGGTGCAGCTGGCCGACTTCGGCTCGCACATGCCGTGGCAGCTGTCCGGTGGCATGCAGCAGCGCGTGGCGATCGCCCGTGCGCTCGCATCGCACCCCCCGCTGTTGTTGATGGACGAGCCGTTCGGCGCGCTCGACGAGATGACCCGTGAACACATGCAGGCCGAACTCCTCCGGATCTGCGCGGCGGCCGAGACCACCGTGGTGTTCGTCACCCACTCGATCCCCGAGGCGGTGTACCTGTCGAACCGGGTGGTGGTGATGTCGCCGCGCCCCGGTCGCATCACCGAGATCGTCGACGTCGACCTCGGGGCCGAGCGCGATGACGACACGCGCGAAGACGACCTCTTCTACAAGAAGATCACCGAGGTCCGAGAAGCGTTGCGCGGTGCTGAAGGGCAGCCAGGTCACGGCGGTGCTCGTGGCGTGGAGGATCGATGAGGTTCCTCAGGGCGGTCTGGCAGGTGCTGGTGCCGCCGCTCATCGTTGGTGTGCTCTTCGTCGGCACCTGGGAAATCATCGTGCGGGCATTCGACATCCAACCGTTCCTGTTGCCGGCGCCGTCGTCGATCTGGTCGACGCTCGGCGACAACTGGGCCAAGGTCTGGGACGCGATGGTCGTCACCGGCGCCAACGCGTTCGTCGGGTTGCTGTTCGGGGTGATCTGCGGTGTCGCGCTCAGCTTCGTGTTGATGCGCTTCAACGTGGTCAACGAACTCGTCACGCCACTTGCAGTCGCCCTCAATGCGATCCCGATCATCGTGCTGGTGCCGGTGTTCAACAACATGTTCGCCAGCACGACAGAAATCCCACGGCGCCTGATGGTCACGCTGATCGTGTCGTTCATCGTGCTGCTGAACGTGGCGAAGGGCCTGCGTCAGGTCAGTCCGATCCACATGGAACTGCTGCAGTCGTATGCCGCATCGAAGTCGGAGGTCCTCCGCAAGGCCCGGATTCCGAACGCGACGTCCTATCTCTTCACTGCGCTGAAGATCGCCGCGCCGGTCGCCGTGATCACGGCCTTCGTGTCGGAGTACTTCGGCGGGAGCCAGAACGGACTGGGCTACGGGATCACGTCGAACGCCGCTGTCTCGCGTACCGCTGCGTCGTGGGGCTACGTCATCGGAGCGTGCCTGCTCGGCCTGGCGTTCTACCTTGCCGCCGTGTTGCTCGAACGGCTCGCGTCGCCGACCGCGCGACCGGCGCCTCGTTCCGCCAGTTCTCCACGATCCACCAACCAACACCAGACCAACCAACACAGTCGGGGCCTCGACCCCGGGGGAGCAACAGCATGAACAAGCAACGTGTCCGTGTGGCGGCGGCAGCCGTCGTCACCTTTGCACTGATCGGTGCCGCCTGCGGCAGCGACGACGACTCGTCCAGCGAGCCGTCCGACACCTCGGCGAGCACCGAAGCGCCGGGCGACTCGACCGGTGGCGGTGAACCTGGCGACTGTGAGACGATCGACGAGATCAGCTTGCAGCTGCAGTGGTTCACCCAGGCCCAGTTCGCTGGCTACTACGCCGCGCAGGACCAGGGCTTCTACGAGGACATGTGCCTCGACGTGACCATCGTCGAGGGTGGCGTCGAGATCGTGCCGCAGACCCAGCTCGCCAACGGCGACGTCGACTTCGCGCTCGCGTGGGTGCCCAAGGCGCTTGCCAGCCGTGAAGCAGGTGCCGACATCACCAACATCGCACAGATCTACCAGCGCTCGGGAACACTCCAGGTGAGCTTCGCCGACGCCGGCATCACGACGCCTGCGGACTTCGCCGGCAAGAACATCGGCAACTGGGGCTTCGGCAACGAGTACGAGGTGTTCGCCGCGATCGGCCAAGCCGGTCTCGACCCGGCCACCGACGTGACGCTCGTGGGTCAGCAGTTCGACATGGTCGCACTGCTCGACGGCTCGATCGATGCCGCCGAGGCAATGACGTACAACGAGTACGCCCAGGTCCTCGAGACGGTCAACCCCGACACCGGCGAGCTGTACCAGCCGGAGGATTTCAACGTGATCAGCTACGAAGAGATCGGTGTCGGCATGCTGCAGGACGCCATCTGGGCCGATGCGGGTCGACTCGCTGACGACGCCGAGTACAAGGACCAGGCGACCCGATTCGTTGCGGCTTCGATCAAGGGCTGGCTGTTCTGTCGGGACAATCCCGAGGCGTGCCGCGACATCATCGTTGCGTCCGGCTCGACGCTCGGCGCCAGCCATCAGCTCTGGCAGATGAACGAGGTCAACAAGCTGATCTGGCCGTCGCCTGACGGGATCGGCTACATCGATGCCAACGCGTGGGACCGCACTGTCGAGATCAGCCAGAACACACCGAACCTCGACGGCGCCACCGTCTTGACGGCGCCGCCGACCGACGGCGCGTACACCAACGAGATCGTCGAGTCTGCATGGGCAATGCTCACCGGCCAGGGTCTCGACCTGTTCGGAGACCTCTTCGAGCCGATCGTGGTCACCCTCAACGAAGGCGGCGAGTAACCAGTCGCTGACCGATTACGTCACGGGTCAGACCTGCGGCGTAATCGGTCAGCCTCGCGGCCAGAGGCCGTAGACCTTCCAGCCGCGATCGGGGAAGCCGACGGCGTCGGCGACGCGGGCGCTGGCGGTGTTGTCGGGCGCGTGGAGGTACGTCGGCACCGAACCTTCCGCGAGGATGCGACGGGCGGCGGTTGCGACGAGCCGCTTGCCGAGGCCGAGCCCTCGGGCCGCTTCCTCGGTCACGACCGACAGCTCCTGGCCGTAGTCGTCGTGCACCTTGATGCCGACGCCTGCGATCGGTCGACCGTCGTCGTCGAAGGTCACGAGTCTCGGTCCGTTGAACGGCGCGAGCCACTCGGGCAGATCGTCGGTCTGGTGCTCGAACCACACCCCCAGGTCGTCGATGCCGGGTTGGATGGCGGAGGTCGTGCGGAACACCCCGGCCCCGAATGCGGCGGGTCCGACTCCGAGGATCGCTCCCAGCTCGTTGCCGAGCCCCGACCGGCCGAGGTCGTCGCCGATCGCGTTTCGCACGACATCCGCGGCGTGGGGCGGCACCGAGATCACCGCGCCGTCACCGTTGCCGACTCCTTGGAGCATGCGGATCGTGCCGTCCCACGTCGGCTCGAGCCGGGCCGGGTCACCGACGACGCTCACCCCGCCGGTCGGCGGCGGCCACTCGCCGACCCACGACCGCAGGTGGAGGGTGAGTCGGTCGCTGGTCGATTCGGCCATGCGCGCAAGCTAGGCCGCTTCTGCCGTTCTCGTGAACAAGTGCGCGGACAGGGCGCAGAGTTGTTCACGAGAACGGTCAGGACATCGCGTTGTCGGCGAGGGGCAGCGCGGCGTCGAGGATGGCGAGGCCGTCTCGGGCGAGGTCGTCGGGGGTGTTGCACGGTGGCACCACGTGGATGCGATTGCCCGCCGACAGCGGCCACATGCCGTGGCGTTTGCACTCGGCCACGACGGCCGCGACGGTCGCCGGCGGAGCCGGCTCGCGGGTGGCCGGGTCGGTGACGAGTTCGACCGCCCAGAACACACCGAGCCCGCGCACCTCGCCGACCGACGCATGGCGGGAAGCGATGTCGCGCAGCGCGGGGCCGATGATGTCGTCACCGAGGTGTCGGGCATGGGCGAGAACGCCCTCGTCCTCGAAGATCCCGATGCTCGCCACCGCGGTGGCGCACGCCAGCGGGTGGCCCGAGTACGTGAGTCCGCCGGGGAACATCTTGTCGTCGTACGCCTGAGCGATCGCGGAGGAGATCACGACGCCACCGAGCGGGACGTAGCCGGAGTTGACGCCCTTGGCGAAGCAGATCAGGTCGGGCTGGGCGTCCCAGTTCTGCCAGGCGAACCACTGGCCGGTGCGACCGAAGCCGGCCATCACCTCATCGGCGATCCACACGATCCCGAACTCGTCGCACAGCGCTCGCAGGCCCTCGAGGTAGCCCGGGGGCGGCACCAGGATGCCGTTCGTGCCGATCACGGACTCGAGCACGATCGCTGCCACCTTGTCGGCGCCCTCCATCAGGATCGTGTCGCGTAGGTGGGCGAGGGCCCGCTCGGTCTCCTGCTCCGGCGACGACGAGTGGAAGGCCGACCGGTACGGATACGGCCCCCAGAACTTCACGAGGCCCGGCACCGACGGCTCGTTCTCCAACCGGCGCGGCTCGCCGGTGAGCCCGACCGTGAGCGCAGTGCCGCCGTGGTAGCTGCGATACGCCGACAGCACCTTCATCCGGCCCGTGTACCCCTTCGCCAACCGAACGGCGTTCTCGACCGCCTCGGCGCCTGCGTTGGTGAAGAACACCTTCTCGAAATGCCCGCCGGCGCCATCACGGTTGGCCTTCTCGACGATCAACCGGCCCGCCTCGCTGCGCTGGTCGTTGGCGAACGGCGGCGCCACCATGCACAGCACGTCGGCTTGGTCCTTGATCGCCTGGATCATCTTGGGGTGTTGGTGTCCGAGGTTCATGTTCACGAGCATCGACGTGAAGTCGATCCACTCGTTGCCGTCGGCATCCCAGAACTTCGAACCCGAGGCACCGGCGATGACCGTCGGGTCGAGAGCGCTCTGCACCGACCATGAGTGGAAGACGCGGGCGCGGTCGTTGGCGTAGGCATCGCCGAGCAACGGCGATGGTGAGGAATGAGCAGCCGAGGTGCGATCGTCGAGTTGGGTCACCTCGCGATCGTATGGCACCCGAGCGAATCGGTCTACGTTTGTGGGCATGGGAGAACTCGTCACCTTTGCAAGCAACGGCAACGATGCGTCGGGGTACCTGGCGCTTCCCGATGGCGGCACCGGCCCCGGCGTCATCGTGGTCCAGGAGTGGTGGGGCCTCGATTCGGGCATCAAGGAGATGGCCGACCGGCTCGCCGTGGCGGGCTTCGTCGCGCTCGCGCCAGACCTGTACCACGGTGAGCTGGCCGGGCACACCGAGATGGACAAGGCGGGGGAGCTCATGAGCCAACTGCCCGCCGATCGGGCCGGACGAGACATGAGCGGCGCCGTCGATTTCCTTGCCGACCACGACGCCACCTCCGGTGACGGCATCGGCGTGATGGGCTTCTGCATGGGCGGCATGCTCACCTTCGTGCTGGCCGCGCTCCGGCCCGACAAGGTCAAAGCGGCCGTGCCGTTCTACGGCTTCCCGCAGGGCGACGACCAGCCCGACTACTCCAAGATCGAAGCAGCCATCCAGGGCCACATGGCCGAGCACGACGACTTCTTCCCGCCGTCGGCGGCCATGCACCTCGAGGAGGAACTCAAGGCACTCGGCAAGGACGCCTCGATCACCGTGCACCTCGGCACCGGCCACGCCTTCATGGCCCCGCACAACGCGCTCGGCACCCAGAACCAGGCGAAGTACGACGAGATCTGGCCACAGGCCACGGCGTTCCTCCACGAGCAGCTCTCCTGACACGGTCGCCCGTGGCGAAACGATTCGATGCCGTCCTGTTCGACGCGGGCGGCGTCCTCGTCCTGCCCGATCCGACGGTGCTCGGGCCGTTACTGGCCTATTTCGGTGGTGACCCGTCGATCACTGCGCATCGCCGGGCCCACTATGCCGGGATGAAGGCGAAGTCCGATGCCGTTGCCGACGAGGCGAGTTGGGATGTGTACAACGAGGCGTACGTCCGATCGGTCGGTGTGCCCGACCACGAGGTCGACGAGGCGGCAGCGCTGCTCGATCAGACTCGACACGCCCCGCTGTGGCGGTGGGTGATCCCCGAGACGCGAACGGCGCTCGACTCGCTTGCGTCAGCCAACGTGCCGATGGGTGTCGTGTCGAACGCCAGCGGACAGATCGAGGGCATGCTGGTCCGTCACATTGCGCAGATCGGCGCGGGTGCCCATGTCGAGATGCGTTGCATCGTCGACAGTCACGTCGTCGGTGTCGCCAAGCCCGACCCGGCGATCTTCGACCACGCGCTGCCGTACTTCGCTGAGTTCGAGCGAGGTCGCATCGCCTACATCGGCGACTCGGTGACGATGGACATCGCGTCGGCAAGCGCCGCCGACCTCCACCCGATTCTGCTCGACCCCTACGACGACCACGCCGGAGCGGCCTTCGAGCGCATCAGGAACGTCGCCGACCTGTTGGCGTTCGTGTGATCACCATCAGGACGGCACCGAGGCCGAACGCCGTGGGGCTGTCGTCGGCTGCCGGCAGGTTGCCGCCGGCGCATCACGGTGGCCGTCATGTGCCGGGCGCCATGCGACCTGGTGTGGACGGTCGGGCGGTGCTGGCCGTGGTGATCGTGGAGGACACCGAGGGCTGACCCCGGCGCAATCGTCAGGTGTTCGCGGAGATCAGCTGGCGAGCGATGACCTTGAGGCAGAGGGTTTCGTCGGCACCTTCGAAGATCGACAGGACGCGGGCGTCGACGAACAAGCGGCTCACCGGGAACTCCTCGGCGTAGCCCATGCCGCCATGGATCTGCATCGCTTCACGGCTCACCCATTCGGCGGCCTTGCACACGTAGGCCTTGACCATCGAGGCTTCCATCGCCCCTTCGCCCTTGGCCATCAGCGTGGCGACGGCGTAGGAGAACTGACGGCCGGCCTGGGTGAGCACCGCCATGCGGCCGAGCTTGGCCCGGGTGAGCTGGTAGTCGATGATCGCCTCGCCGAACACCTTGCGGTTCTCGGCGTAGTCGAGCGCCGCCTCGTACGCAGCCTGCATCACGCCCACGGCGCGCGCAGCGGTCTGCAGTCGCCCGTTCTCGAAACCGGCCATCTGGTAGTAGAAGCCCTTGCCGAGCCCGTCCTCCATGCCGACCTGGTTCTCGGCGGGCACCCACCAGTCCTCGAGGGCGATCTCGTAGGAGTGCATGCCCCGGTAGCCGATCGTGTCGATCGGGCGACCTTCCATCTTGCCGATTCGTGTGGCGCCCTCGACGTCGATCGGGTCCTGGGTCAGCTCGAAGCCGTGGCTGTCGCCTCGGGGCTTGGGCACGATGAACAGCGACAGGCCGCGGTGTGTCTTCGACCGGTCGGGATCGGTGCGGGCGAGCAGCGTGAGCGCGTCGGCGCGGGCACCGAACGTGCACCACGTCTTGACACCATTGATCACCCAGCCGGCCTCGCCATTCGGGCCCGGCGCCGGCGTCGCGGTCACCTTGATGCCGGCGACGTCGCTGCCGTAGTCGGGCTCGGTGACCGCAACCGCAGGCATCACCTCGGCGGTGGCGAGCTTCGGGAGCCACTCCTGCTTCTGCGCCTCGGTGCCGCCCTTCACGAGGGCGCGAGTGAGGATCTCGGGGCGGGTGATCAACGACCCCCCGATGCCGAGGCTGGCCTTGGACAGCTCCTCGGTGGCAACGACCATGGCGATGTATTCCGAGTCGCCGCCCTCGCTGAAGCCGCCGTACTCCGCTGGAACGCTCAGGCCGAACGCACCGAGTTCGGCCATCCCGCTGATGATCTCCTCGGGCACGTCACCATTGGTTCGGTGCACATGCTCGGCGTGCGGCGCAATCACGTTCGCAGCGAACGATCCGAACGTGTCGGCCACCATCTCCATGTCGTCGTCGAGGTGATTCGGCCCGGCCTGGTCGGCGAGCGACGCCAGGAATTCGGGCGCCCGGAACTGGGAAACGAACGCATGAGTGTTCGCGAGCGCATCGCGCTCGACGCCCCACGCGTCTTCGCGGCCGAGGATCTTGCCCGAGAGGTCGTGCAGCATGTCGGCTGCGAACGCGCAGGTGATCTTCGCCTCGACCTCGCCCTTGGCGCCGTAGTCGAGCAGCGACCGGGCCGTCGCGACGCCGGAAGCGGCGTGGGCGATGTCGTAGGCCAGTACCTGATGCTCGTCGGGTCCACCCGAAGCGGCGAGCTGACGCACGGCCTTGCCGACGACCCGGTCGGCAAGATCGATGGCATCGGCGGCAGCAGGCAGGTCGGGGGCGGCAATTGCAGTCATGGCACAGACGTTACTGGTCGGTAATCGCGACGGCCATTTGAGCCCGCTCGCGGTGGCGGCCCGTGCGAACGTCACAGCAGGTCGGGCACGATGTGACCCATGATGGGGGGATGGCGGCCATCTGTGTGTTCTGCGGTTCGAGTTCCGGTTCCGATCCGGTGTTCGTCGACGCCGCCCGTTCGCTGGGCTCGGCGATCGCCAATGACGGGCACCGACTTGTCTACGGCGGGGGACACGTCGGCCTGATGGGCGTGGTCGCCGACGCCGCGCTCGCCGCCGGCGGCCAGGTCACCGGCGTCATGACCGAACAGCTCGTGGCCGCCGAGGTGGCGCACCTCGATCTGACCGAGCTGGAGGTGACGCCGACGATGCATGCCCGCAAGGCCCGAATGGCGGAACTGTCCGACGGCGTGATCGTGCTGCCCGGCGGGTTCGGAACCCTCGACGAGACGTTCGAGATGATCACGTGGAACCAGCTCGGCCTCGTTGCGGCTCCGGTGGTGTTCCTCGATGTCGCCGGCTACTTCGAGGATCTGTTCGCGTTCATAGCGTCGTCGGTCCGCGCCGGTTTCGTGGCCGACCGTCACGGCGGCCTGGCTCGCAGGGTCACCGACGTGGCCGACGCCATATCGCAGGCGACAGCACCGGCCGACGGGTACGTTCCGAAGTGGGTGCCCTGACCGCAGCGTTGCACCACAGCAGGCGAGGAATGGAGTCGTCAGGCCCAGCAGGCCCCGTCGGAGGATCGCTACAGTTCGGTGCGTGAGCACCGGCACCGGCACCGAATCCGGCGATTCACTCCTCGACGACGCCGACGCCCGCCACGCCGACCATCGAGATCACCTCGTGCTCGAGGCGGTCACGATGGCGCTCTACGTTGCGGTGTGCCTGCTCGCCGCGCTGATCGCGCTCGGTGATCGTCCCGACGAGCATCACGTTCGGGCGATCGCGCTCGTCTGGGGAACCACGATCGGTCTCGCGCTTGCACATCTGTTCGCCTTTCGGGTCGCAGCTCGTTGGATCTCTGGCGGCACGGTGAGTGAAGCGGACTCGGCCGCGGCACTCGCGCAGCTCGGCGGAGCTGCATTCGTTGCTGTGCTCGCCACCATTCCCATCGTCGTGTTCGGACCGTCGATCGAATTCGACCTCGTGCGCCTGGTGCTCGCAGTGCTGATCGGTGGAGCAGGATTCGGCGCCGCCCGCAGCGCCGGAGCCAGCACGACGCGAGCAGTGCTTGCCGGTGTCAGCGTCCTCCTCGTGGCCATCGCGGTCGCCATTGCGAAGAACCACTTCGGCGGCCACTGACGTGTGTGCGCGCTCACCGGGGCCCTGAGGCGCCCCGAGCGGACGGCCTCACCGCCAGATGTCGACCACGTCGAGGCCGAGCCCCTCGGCGTCGAGTTCGTCGATGTTGCAGGCGACGGCGACGGCGACCCCGTCGGCTGGTCGAATCCCCAGCCACGACGAGTAACCGAGCCATGACCCGGCGTGAGACACCATGCCCCCGCCGACGCTGACGCCGAACCCGTATCCCGTGCCATCGTCGTCATCGATGTCGCCTGCCGACAGCATCAACTCGACCCAGTCATCGGACCCGACCACGCCGTTGCTGAACTCGTTGCGGCCACCGGTGATGAAGAGCTCCGACCACCGCATCAGATCGAGCGGTGTCGAATGCACGGCCCCGTCGCCGGTCTGGCGCCACTTGGACATCACCGGATCCCAGCTCGCACCTGTGCGCTCGTAGCCAACGGCCTGCCCATCGAGCAGTTCGCCCTGATCGTCACGCACGATCGACTGTTCCATCCCGAGCGGCGAGAACACCAGCGACTCGGTGAGCTCGGCAAAGGTCCGGTCGCTCACTGCTTCGGACACCTGCGCCAGCAGGAGGTAGTTCGTGTTCGAGTACTCGAACGCCGTGCCCGGATCGAAGGCCGGTGCGCTTCGACGGATCGCCGCCAAGGCGTCGCTTGCGTCGGTGACGTCCTCGATGTCGGCGTCGAGCAGGTCGACGTAGTCGACGAAACCGCTGGTGTGGTGGACGAGGTCGGCGACGGTCGCAGATCCTGGTCCGGATGCCAGACCATCGATGTACTCGCCGACGACGTCATCGAGCACGATGGCACCATCGAGCACCAGCGCTGCCACGACGCCGCCGGTGATCTGCTTCGACACCGATCCGATGTCGAACACGGTGTCGGCGGCGATGGGCTCGTTTCGTTCGACGTCGGCGAGGCCCACCTGCCACTCGGCGATGCCACCTGTGTGGCGAATCGCAACGGCACATCCGGGGCCGTCCTCGTCGAAGTCGGCGAACACCTCGGCCGTGGCCGCCAAGCGTGCGTCGGTCCCATCGAGTTCAGCGGGGTCCTCGGCGCTCTCGGCGGACGACGGACGGACATCAGGAGCGCACGCAGCACCGACGCAGAGCGCTGCGAGTGCTGTCGTCCAACGCCGTCTCAGCACGAAGCGAGAGTACCGGAGCACAACACGCTGTGTGCAACCGATCAGGTGCAGGGACTCCCCGGGCCGGGGACGAGTGCGCCCTCGGGAGTGATCTCGAAGTACACCGACGGTTCCTGGATCACTCGAGCGTCGACCAACTCCTGCTGGCTGGTCGGCAATGCGCCGTTGAGCAGCTCATAGGTCTCGACCGCCATCTGCAGCGTCTGATGGTCGACCGCACACGATGCCACCGAAGCCTCGCCGGGGGCTCCTGCGGCGACCTCGACGGCGTCGCCGATGCTGCCGACGCCGTCGCCGGGTGGCGTAGGCGCTGGCGCGGCACCGACGGCGACCACGTCGCCGTCCACGCTCGCCGTCGCACCACCCGTGTCGGTGGTGCTCGACGACCCGCACGCAGCGAGGGTCGCAGTGGCGATGAAGACGGTGACGGCAAGGCGGCGCAACGGCATGGCTGATCATCGGCAGCGAACCCGCCGAGCTGAAGGAGTTCGCCGATGTCCTGACCGCACCGCGGCCTGGGTCAGCGATATCGTCGAGACGTGCGACGTGTCCTCGCCCTGATCGCGCTCGTTGCCGTCTCGGCGTGTTCGACCTCGCCCGACGTCGTCACCGTCGGCGCCGAACCGACCGGCGGCGACCCCGGCACCAGCAGCCCCGACACCGGAACACCCGACGCCAGCCCCGACGCCAGCAACCCCGACGCGGGCTCGGTGCCACCGGCGAGCCCCGACACCGGCACGTTGGACTGGACCTCGTGCGACGGGGTGGCGGCGGAACTGGCCGAGCTCGAATGCGCCACGCTCGTGGTGCCCCTCGACCATGCGGCCGCCGACGGTGAGACGATCGAGATCGCGGTGGCTCGCGTCGACACCGCCGACGACGACCTCCGAATCGGTTCGCTCGTGTTCAATCCCGGCGGACCGGGGGGCTCGGGCATCGAGTTCCTCACGAACGTGGCCGGCGCGGTGCCCGCCGAGTTGACCGAGCGGTTCGACCTGGTGTCGTTCGATCCCCGTGGTGTCGCAGCGAGCACGGCCGTCGACTGCGACGTCGACTTCGACGACGACGTCTCGTTGCTCGCGCCGGGCGATGATGCCGGTTGGGAGGCGCTGGTCGCCGACTCCGAGAGCCGCGTCGACACCTGCACCGCCGAATCGCTCGCGCTCGAGCCGTATGTCGGCACCAACAACGCGGCACGCGATCTCGATGCCCTGCGTGCAGCGCTCGGCGACGAACAGCTCAGTTACGTCGGCTTCTCCTACGGCACCCGCCTCGGGGCCACCTACGCCGAGCTGTTCCCGGACCGTGTACGGGCGCTCGTGCTCGACGGTGCCGTCAAGCCGACCGACGACCAGGCGCTCATCGGGCTCGAACAGGGCCCCGGCTTCGACGCCGCACTCGAGAGCTTCGCCGAGTCCTGCGACGCCGACGCCGACTGCGTCCTCGCCGACATCGGCCCCACGCTCGACGTCTACACGGGCCTTGTCGACGAGATCGCCAGGGTCGGCAGCTTCCCGACCGACGACGGCGACCGAGTCCTCACCCCCGGTGAGCTGACACTCGGCGTCGCCGCCGCGCTCTACAGCACGCAGCTGTGGCCGGTGCTCGCCGACGCGTTGTTCGCCGCCGAGACCGAGCAGGACGGCTCGCTGCTCCAGGTGCTCACCGACACGTACCTCGGCCGCCAGTCCGACGGCAGCTACGACAACAGCCAGCTCGCAGGATTCGCCGTCAACTGTGCCGACGATCCTCGCCGGCCGCCCGACGACGAAGTGCGGATTCAGGCCGAACTGGGCGCCCAGGCCTCGCAGTACTTCGCCGACTTTCTCCGTGCCAGCACGGGATGCATCGGAGCTGCCGACCCGATCGATCCGATCGCCATCGGGCCCGCCGACGGCGCCGCCCCGATCCTGGTCATCGGCACCACCGGCGACCCGGCGACGCCGTACCAGTGGTCCGTCGAGATGGCCGAGTTCCTGTCGTCGGGTGTGCTCTACACCGTCGAAGCCGACGGCCACACGGCGTTCCTCTCGGTGCCCTGCGTCGACGACGTGGTGATCGCCTATCTCGTCGATCTCGAGCTCCCCGACGAGAACTCGGGGTGCGCGGCGGGTGCGTCCGGCGACGTGTTCGCACCACCCGGCGAGGGCGAACTCGATCAGGTGATCGCGTTGTTCGACTGTCTGCGCGACAACGGCGTCGACCTCCCGGAGATCTCGGTCGGTGATCTGCTGGCCGACCCGAACGGCGAGGAATTCCTCGATCTGCTCGATCCGTCCGACCCCGACTTCGCGGTGGCTGCATTCGCCTGCCAGGACCTGATCCCGGGCTTCTGATCGCCGCCGGCGTCAGAGCAAGCGCTGCTTGCGCAGGGAACGCATCGCGAAGTAGCCGAAACACGGCGGCGTGTAGAACGTGATCAGGCGGTAGACGATCGCGGCCGCCATCGCGGTGGAACTGTCGACGCCGATCGCCGTGAAGCCGGCGGTGAGCGCCGCCCCGGTGACGCCAACGCCACCGGGTACGGGCATCAGGCCGGCGAACAGGGCCACCGAGACGTTGACGAGGACCACGTCGGCGAATCCGACGTCCTGGCCGAATGCTCGCAGCACCGTGTACATGGCGAGCGAGAACAGCAACTGCACGAGCACGTTCGCGAGGACCACCGAGATCAGACGGGTCGGCGAACTCAGCAGCGGACCGATCTTGGTCCAGGTGGTCTTGGTGACGGCGACGACCGGGTCGCGGAACTTCGGGACGAGCGCCACGACGGCGATGCCGATCACGATCGCGACCGCTGCGATGAGGATCAGCTGACCGTTCAGATTCGGTGCCGAGGCACTGATGTCGAGGTTGAGGCTGCCGAGACCCAACCCGACGATCGCGACGAACAGGCTGATCTGGGCGACGAAGCCGGCGACGCTGTCGAGCCCGCCGACGCCGATGGCGGTGGTGCGATCGAGCCCGTTGCGCTGGAAGAAGCGGATGTTGACCGCAACGCGAGCCGCGGTCGACGGTATCGCAAGGTTGACGAACGTGATGGCGAACTCGAGCAGGGTGAGACGCCCGAGCGGCACCGGTATCGGCGCTGCTCGCGAGACCGCAAAGGCGCTCGCGACGCGCGGTACCTGGCCGAGGACGAACGCGAGGAGCAGGATGGCGGGGGTCGCCGAGGTGATCGCATCGACGATCGACTGCAGACCCACGCTCTGGACGGCGGCGATGATCCCGTAGAAGACGACGGCGAGGAGCACCCACATCACGACGTTGCCGACCGAGAACCGCCGGATCGTCTGGAGCTCCTGCTCCTCTGCGCCGACGTGGGTGACGGCAGCCTTGCGAAGGTCGTCGATGTCGAGGTCGGCCTCGTCCAACGCTCGACGGAGCGCTGACGGCATCGCCGCCTGCTGCAGGAATGTGGTCATCTCCGTGAGCTGTTCGACGCCCAATGCCCCGGATGCCGCGGAGATCGCCCGGTCGGGGCCGACCGTCGCGGCGGTGCATGCCATCAGTTGTGCCTCGTCGAGTTGGCGTGACGTGCTGGCCCAGTCGATCGTGGCCCGGTCGAACCCGCCGATGTGGACCCGACCGTCGGCCACTTGGAGGTCGTCGGGGGTGATGTCGCCGTGACGGATACCCACTTCGTGGAGGCGGGCGAGCGACTGCCAGGCATCGGCGAGCAGTTCGTCGGTGATGGCGTCGTCGCTGCGATCGAAGCCCGGCCCCAAGCGTTCCGACACGAACAGCGCGTTGCCGCGCTGATCGACGGCTGCCGCGACGAGGGGGGCCACCGAGGCGCCCTCGCGCTCGGCGAACAGGGTGAGGTATGCCTGGTGCTCGACCTGGTGCTGGCGGTTCACCGTGACGTTGCGGCCACCCGAGCGGTAGAAGACGAGTCGCCAGAGCTTGACGAAGAACTGGCTGTCCCACGAGTCGCGACCGTGGATCTGCACGTCGACGTCGCGGCCGTCGGGTGTGGTGGCTCGGGCGGTGGTGACGCCGTTGCGGACCGTGACCGCGGTCGGCGTGGCGTCGACACCGATCGAACGCAGCGATGCGCCGAGATCGTCGAGCGAGGGTGTCGCGTCCGGTGATCCGAACACCAGGTGCACCAGTGCCCCGGCTGCCCAGCCGATCGCCAGAGCGCAGAGTGCTTCGGAGGGTGACGCCACACCGAGCACCAGCGCCGACAGCCAGGCCAGACCGATGAGCCAGCGGCCGACCTTTCGCAGCGGATCGACGAAGTACGGGTTGGCCACGGTGATCGCAGCGGCCCCGGCGGCCAGAGCAAGCGATGGAAACGTCGTGTCGCCGTCGGCAGGTCCGATGCCCTCGAAGATGTTCGGGACCGAACCGTCGACGATCCGCCCGACGAGTGCAGCGCCCGCCCCGGCGAGCACCATGCTCACCGTCCAGTCGCGAAGCAGGGCCCAGCGCCGCCGCACGAGCGCGACTGCGGCGATCACGACGATCCAGATCTGGACGACGTCGAACAGCGGGCCCCAGACGAAGTCGAACAGCGCCGGCAGCGCTGCCAACCAGTTGGTGAACGTCGACTCGAAGTCCCCCGGGTCGCCGACCTGGGAAGCGGTGACGATGAGGACGACGAGTGACAGCGTCAGCAGCACGACGTCGGTCGGACGCCGAAAGCGTTCCGATGTCGACGGAACAGCGAACGCCCGAGCGCTGAGCCGTCCGGATCCGAGATCCGACACGCGTACCGAATGGCGAGGCGCCCGCTCGTCGTCTGGAGGTGTGTCGTCGAGGTCGATCCGCAGAAACTACACGCATGGCACTCCGCCGGCGTCGGCTCATCCGGGTGATTCGATGATCTCGTCGGCGTCAGCGCGGGTGGATGGTCACGCTCCGACAGCTGCGTCGGTGACCAGCCCAGCGGCCCGCGCCCGGTCGACGGCCTCGGTTCTCGACGTCGTGCCGAGTTTGCGATAGACGGCCGCAACTTGGCTCTTGACGGTGTTGCGCGACACGTAGAGCCGCGCCGCGATGTCGGCGAGGCTCAGATTGGTCGGCAGGTACTGGACGACCCGCAGCTCAGCGGCGGTCAGCCCCCACGACCGGTCGTGGTACACATCGGTTGCGGCCTGCACCGTTGCGCGCAACTCCGAGATGTGTCGGGCGAGTGGCGTGTCGCTGTTCTGGTTCTCCATCCTGCGTGCCAACTCGTGGACGAGTTCGAGCGCGGTTGGCGCATCGTCGAGCAGCAAGCTGGCCCGGATGAGCGGAATGCGTCCGAGGATTCCGAACCACGGGGCCGATCGATCGAAGTTCGCCAGTTTCCGGCGCGCGGCGTCACGGCGCGTGATCGCATCGGCATGACGCCCCGAGCGGGCATCGACGAGCGATGCGATCGCCAGCGAGACCGCCGTTGCCGACGCGTCCTTGCCGAGCGGCGTGGAGAGCAGACCGTTTGCTCGACTGCTCAGCTCGGCCGCTTCGTCGACCGATCCCTCGAGGTCGAGGACGATGGCGAGGGTTGCTGCGGCGGTGGCCTGCAGCGTGGTCGAGTGAGCGACCTCGTTCTCGAACAGCGCCTCGCGCAACAGGTCGACGGCGTCGTCGTGGCCGCACAGATACCCGTTTGCGCCGAGCGCCAGGCAGGCCAGGGCACGCCATTCACCTGGCGGCAGTCGGGTATGTGCGTTGCGGGCGATCGGGAGCAGGTCGCGGGCGGGGCGATTCTCGAGCGTCGCGAAGAGTGCATCGGCCTGCAGCGCGAGGACGATGTCGACGCTCGACGGAACACCCACGCCGGCGACCCGCTCGGCATGGCACAGCCGAGTCCAGCTCAACGCCAGCTCACCGTTGCCGAAGCCGACGTTCATCACCGCGTTCACTTGTTTGAGTGCCATCGAGTCGCGCACTCGTTGTTCGGTGAAGTGCTCCATCCAGCGCTCGAGCGTTCGGAACATGCCGCGTGCCGCGTACGGCGCGCAGTGCTGCAGGACGAGGGCTTCGAGGAGGTCGAGATCACCTGCATGTGCAGCGTGCTCGATGGCGAGATCAGGGTCGCCCTCCGCCGACCACCACGTCGCCGCAGCGACCTGGATCTGGCGCCAACGGTCGGGGTCGCTGTTGCGAAGTCGGCCGGACAGCCAGCGCGAGAGCACGGCATGCATGCGGTACCACTCGTCGTGCTGATCGAGCCCGATCAGCATCAACTCGTCGCGGCAGAGTCGCCGAAGCGTCGCCGCCGAGTCGTGGCGTCCGAGGATCGCATCACACTGCGGCCCGGTGAAGCGGCGCAGTCCTCCGATTTCGGCGAGGAAGGTCTGATCGTCGTGGTCGAGTGTCGCGAACCACTCCTGTGTGAGGTAGTCGGTCACGTGCGCCAGATCGCCGAGCCGGCTCAGTGCGACGTCGATCCCCGCACGCCGCGTCGCGAGGACCTGGCCCGCCAGGCGGAGCCCGGCCGGCCATCCTTCGAATTGGTCGGCGATCGAGGCGAGCATGTCGATGTCCGGCTGGAGGCCGAGCGAGGTCAGCATCTCCTCGGTCTCGGCAAGGTCGAAGGCCAGGTCGTCGGCGGCGACGTCGATGACGCCGGGATCGAGGCGGTGGCGGGCGATCGACTCGGACCGATGTTGCGACCGGCCGATGAGCACGAGTGTCGAGGTCGGCGGGAGCCGGTCGATGATCAGATCGATCAGGCCGGCAGATTCGTCGCTGACGATGTGGTGGATGTCGTCCAAGACCAGGACGAACGGCTCGTGCGGGCATGCGATCAACTGCGCAACGTCGGCGAACGGCGCACTGTCCGTTGCGACGGTGTCGACCTCGTGCGCTGGCCGGTCGGCGAGTCCGTTGGCGACCACATGAGCGAGTACGAGCGGATCGTTGTCGATGCGTTCGAGATCGAGCCAACGAACCTTGCGTTCGTCCGCGACGACCCATCGCAGGACCTGCGTCGACTTGCCGTACCCGGCCGGCGCCAGCACCCGAAGGACCCGTCCGGTCGCCGACGCATACCGATCGTCGAGGCGTGCGCGCTCGACGACGCCCGAACGCATGGTGGGGCCGCTGAATCGTGCCTGATCGCGGATCGCGACGAGATCGCTCACCGGTTCGACGCCGCTGGGAGTGAACCGGGTTCCCTGGACTGCACGTCGGCAGGATACCGATGGTCGGCACGCTCGTCGACGTCGAGTCGCGGCCGAATCACCCAGAGCGGACGATGTGCGTCAGCTGTGGCTGACCTACCATTCGCCCCGATGCACGTCAGGGTCTGGCCGTCGATCGGGCGGGCCGCCGCATGAGCACACCTCCCGACGACCTCGGCGGTCGATTGAGCACGCCACGGGCGGCGGCGATCGCCGGGGTGCTGTTCGCAGCGCTGCTCGGGACGTCGACGGTGTTGCTGCGGTTGTCCGTGCCGCCCATCGACGGGGACTCCGGCGAGTGGATCGACGCCAACGAGTACCGGATCAACCTCGCGCTGTGGCTCGTGCCGTTCGCGGGGATCTCGTTCCTGTGGTTCATCGGTGTCGTTCGCGACCGGCTCGGCGACCGCGAGGACCGGTTCTTCGCGAGTGTGATGTTCGGCAGCGGGCTGCTGTACCTCGCCATGGTCTTCGTGGCCGCAGCCCTGACGGTGGCACTGGTACGGACCTACGAGGCGGCACCCGAGCAGGTGTTCGAGTCCGGCGGTTTCGAGTTCGCCCGCGAGGCGGTGTTTGCGTTGTCCAACACGTTCGGGGTCCGGATGGCCGGCGTGTTCATGCTCTCGACCGGCACGATCTGGATGAGGTCGCGCGCCGTTCCCCGCTGGATGGTCGGCCTGACGTATGCGCTGGCGGTCCTGCAGGTGTTCGGTCCAGGCATCAGCCTCTGGATGACGCTGGTGTTCCCGTTCTGGGTACTCGTCGTCAGCATCCACTTCCTGCTGGCGGGGTCGGAATCGCCCACCCTGGGCGAGGAGCAAACCGGCACCAGCACCCTCTGACTCGGCGACCTGACTCGGCGACCTGACTCGGCGACCTGACTCGGCGATCCGGCGGGAGCTGTCCGCGGCTCGCTACTGCCGCGCGATGGCGATGCGGAGGCGCTCGTCGGGGTCGATGAAGTGATCGTGGTCGTCGTCGCCGAGGTCGATCTGCACCCAATGGATCTTCCCGGTGAATCGACTGGTCTCGACGGAGTAGTCGGGTGTGACGCACGTACCGGACTCGTAGCCGATGTCGGTGGTCTCGTCGGCGGAGAAGATCATCGCCTGGGTGGCCTCGACACGCCCGGTCCCGACAGCGTCACCGTCGTGGTAGAGCGTGACGTCTCCGCCCTTGGCGAGTCCACCGCCGTCGTAGGCGAACTCCATCCGGACCTGATGCGTTCCTTCCGGCACGGCGACCGTGGCCGACGTCGTGAACCACTGGATGCCGAGCACGTTGTAGACGAACGTCAGCGTGCCGTCCTTCATGTAGACACCCCAGCCGCCGAAGCGGCCGCCCTGGGCGATGATCACGCCGCTGGCACCACCGGGCGGAACCTCGATCTCCGCGGTGACCGAGAACGACTTGTTCTTGATGCTGACGACGCTGTTCTCCGACAGTCGTCCCATCCCGGGGAAGAACTGCTGCGAGTTGCCGTGGATCAAGGTCGGGCGGCCCGCCAGATCGGGGTTGAGCCGCTCCGCTCCGCGGTCGTCGATCGGCAGCACGTTGTACTTCGTTGCCTCGATGATCCAGAGCCGTTGCAGCTTGGCCAGCCGCTCCGGGTCGGCCGCGGCGAGATCGTTCGTCTGGCTGTAGTCCGTACTGCCGTCGTACAGCTCCCACACGTCGTCGTCGAACTCGGGAAGGACCGCACCGACCATCTCCCACGGGGTGTGGTGCTTGGTGACCGCACTCCACCCCTTGTGGTAGATGCCGCGATTGCCGAACATCTCGAAGTACTGCAGGTCGTGCCGCTCGGGCTCGTCGGGATGATTGAAGGTGTAGAGCATGCTCGTGCCCTCCATCGGCGATTGCTGGACGCCGTTGACCATCGTCGGCTCGGGCAGGCCGGCCGCTTCGAGGATCGTGGGGGCCAGGTCGATGACGTGCGTGAACTGATCGCGGAGACCACCTTGCTCCTCGATGCCGTTGGGCCAGTGCACGATCGTGCCGTTGCGGGTTCCACCCCAGTGCGACGCCACCTGCTTGGTCCACTGGAACGGGGTGTTCATGGCGTGCGCCCAACCGACCGAGTAGTGGTTGTACGAGGCTGGCGTGCCGAACTCGTCCATCTTCGAGACCATGAACTCCGGAGTCTCGAGCGCCGCCATGCCGTTGAAGTTGGCCATCTCGTTGAACGCGCCGTTCAGCGTTCCCTCGGCGGAGGCGCCGTTGTCGCCGATGATGTAGTACACGAGCGTGTCGTCGAGCACGCCGAGGTCCTCGATCGCGTCGATCACGCGGCCGACGTGGTGGTCGGTGTGCTCCAGGAACCCGGCGTAGACCTCCATCTGGCGTGCGAGGACCGGTTTCAGTTCGTCGGGCATCTCGTCCCACGCCGGGATCTCGGCGTGGCGGGCCGTGAGTTCCGCGTCGGCAGGAACGACGCCGAGCTGCTTCTGGCGGGCGAGCGTCGCCTCGCGCAACGCGTCCCAGCCGCCGTCGAACTGTCCGGCGTACTTGTCGGCCCACTCGACCGGAACATGGTGCGGCGCATGCGTCGCGCCGGGTGCGAAGTAGGCGAAGAACGGCCGATCGGGCATCAACGCCTTCTGCTGGCGGATCCAGTTGATCGCATGGTCGGCGAGGTCCTCGGTGAGGTGATAGCCCTCCTCGGCGGTGGCGGGCGGCTCCACCGGCGTCGTCCCGGCGTACAGCGCCGGCTCGTACTGGTTGTTCTCGCCGCCGATGAAGCCGTAGAACGTCTCGAAGCCGCCACCGGCCGACGGCCACGCATCGAACGGACCCATCGGCGACGACTGCCACACGGGAACCTCGTGGCACTTGCCGAACTGGGCGGTCGAGTAGCCGTTGAGCTTGAGCGTCATCGCCAGCGGTGCCTTCGTGTTGGGCCTCAGCGAGCTGTTGCCCGGGCGCCGAGGTCGCCGTCTCGGTGATGCTGCCCATCCCGACCGAGTGGTGATTGCGCCCGGTGAGCAGCGCCTGGCGGGTCGGCGCGCACAGCGCGGTCGTGTGGAACCGGTTGTACTTGAGCCCACCGGCCGCGAGTCGCTCCGCATTCGGTGTCGCACACGGCCCGCCGAACGCGCTCGACGCGCCGAACCCGACGTCGTCGAGCAGCACGATCAGCACGTTCGGGGCACCGTCGGGCGGCAGCAGCGGCTCGATCGGCGGAAACGACGTCTCCGGGTCCTTGGCGTCGTACGTCGTGAGTCCCGGCGCCGGGCGGTCCGGGATCGGAAGCATGCTTCGCGAGTGGCGATCAGGTGCGTTGGTCATGTGGCGCCTTCCGTTGTCGTGGACGTCGACCATCATGGCCGGTTCCGGGCCGGTTGTCGCCAGCCATTGTGGATGACGGATGCCGCGCTAGCCGACGACGACGAGTTCGTCGTCGGGCCCGAGCGTCACGGACGTGAACCCATCGGCGTTCAACACCACCGATCCGTCGGCGGTGTGTCGCCATCCGATCGCCAACACGCCGGCCTCGTAGGCGGCGGTGACGAGCTCGTTCATGGTGAACGTTCCGACGAGGTCGAACCGATCGCATCGGATCATGCGGATCGATGCATCGTCGCCGCCGTAGAGCGCGAGCAGCGCTGCTCGGCGTTCGGGCTGCTCGATCAGTTGCGCGATGAACTGGCCACCCAGTGCCGGGCTGATCAGGAAATCGTCGGGCCCGCGGAGCACGGCGAGGTCGGCCACCTCGTCGTCGAGGAGTTGCACCACCATTCTCGGTGGATGTTCGACCTGTTCGTAGCGCCGCATCAGGTGCAGGACGTCGAGCATCGTCCGCGCGTCGGCCGCATCGCTGTCGATCGAGCTGTAGCCGAGCACCACGATCGTGGTCGGCGTGCGATCGAGGGCGAGCGCCGAGGACTCGAGGGTGGGACGAAGCCGTACCTCGATGTCGACGGGGGGAATCACGATGTCGGTCGGCTCGATGAGGCGCGGGTCGAACGCGATGTCGACGATGGAGGCGGTCGATGTCGCCGCGGCCCAGCCGCTGAGCAGCTGCGTGGCGAACGGATTCCACCCCAGCACGAGCACACGTTCCTCGACCTCGGCAGCGCCGAGGTCCGATGGCGCGCCCTTGTGCAGACGCAGCGGTTCGTCGGCCGCAGCGATGTGCTCGAGATCCTGCGCGATGACGACGAGCCGGTCGCCCGTTTCCATCGTCGAGTCAGCAGGCGGGTTCAGATCGAAATGGCCGTCGCGTCGAGCGATGCCGAGCGGTCGTGCATTGACGAACCGACCGACGATCTGGTCGAACCGCACGCCGAGCAGTTCGGGGCGGTCGGTGACGTGGAGATCGCACCCGTGGAAGTCGGTGAGTTCGTTGACGACCTTGCTCAGCCCACGCTGGCGAAGTGCCATTGCCCCGGTCCTCGTGATGGCCTCGGCGGTGACGATCGGATACATCGTCGGCCCGCAGGCGTGCACCAGACGTTGCGCGGTGATCGGGTCGGCCACCTCGACGACGACGGGGAGCTCGCGAAGGCCACCGAGTTCGGCGTTCAGCGCGAGCACGGTCCGTGTGACCGAGATGTCGTCGCCGCCGTCCTCGGGCAACACGATGACGCCGCGGGCTTCGCCGATGCGCGCGATCGAGAGGTCGGCCCGCACGCTCGGATCTCCGAAACGGTAGACGACGCGCGTGCGGTGCAGGTCGGGCACCGCATCGATGACCGACCGCCGTAATTCGGTGGGATCGGTCTGGGAGAGCACGACGATCGTGTTCGAGTCGCGCTCCGAGTTGGCGAGGACCAACTGCTCGATGATCACCGGGAGACGGGTCGACCCGCCGAGGATCACCAGGTGCCCCGACTCGATCACCGTGCTGCGGCCGCGTCGCATGCTGTCGATGCGATCCTCGACACCGGCGGCGATGATGCCGATCAGGGTGCCGGCGACGAGCAGCCCGAACAACGTGATCAACAGCGCCAGAATCCGTCGACCCCACCCGACGTCGCTTGCCATCGTGCCGGTGTCGAGAATGCGCAGGAGGCTCTGCCAGGTGTCCTCGACGAGCCCGCCGCCGGTGCTTCCGGTGAACGTGACGCCGAACAGCGTCAGCAGCACTGCGCTGAACAGCACAGCAGCGAGCGTGACGATCCCCAGCCAGGCAAGCGCCGCCGTCGTACCACGAGCGAGCACGTTGTCGAATCGGTACCGGAACCGCTCGCGCAGGCTCACGTCGATCGGAGTGCCGTCCCGGCCGTTGGTGCGGGTCATGTCAGCTGCTCCCGTTGGCGGTGGATGGTGGCAGCGTCACGTAGGCGGCCATGAGGAAGCAGATGGCGCCGAGGAACGTGCCGGTGTTGACGATGGCGATGTTGATCGGCTCGCCGGTCGTGGTCAGTGAACCCATCGGCGTTCAACACCACCGATCCGTCGGCGGTGCGTCGCCATCCGATGGCCAACACCCCGGCCTCGAAGGCGGCGGTGACGAGTTCGTTCATGGTGAACGTTCCGACGAGGCCCATCCGATCGCACCGGATCATCCGGATCGATGCGTCGTCGCCGCCGTAGAGCGCAAGCAGCGCGGCTCGGCGCTCTGGCTGCTCGATCAGTTGCGCGATGAACTGGCCGCCCAGTGCCGGGCTGATCAGGAAATCATCGGGCCCGCGGAGCACGGCGAGGTCGGCCACCTCGTCGTCGAGGAGTTGCACCACCATTCTCGGTGCATGTTCGACCTGTTCATAGCGCCGCATCAGGTGGCAGCACGTCGAGCATCGTCCTTGCGTCGGCCGCATCGCTGTCGATCGAGCTGTAGCCGAGCACCACGATTGTGGTCGGCGTGCGATCGAGCGTGAGCGCCGAGGACTCGAGGGTGGGGACGAAGCCGTACCTCGATGTCGACGGGGAGAATCACGATGTCGGTCGGCTCGATGAGGCGCGGGTCGAACGCGATGTCCACGATGGAGGCGGTCGATGTCGCCGCGGCCCAGCCGCTGAGCAGTTGCGTGGCGAAAGGATTCCACCCCAGCACGAGCACACGTTCCTCGACCTCGGCAGCGCCGAGGTCGGATGGCCCGCCCTTGTGCAGACGCAGCGGTTCGTCGGCCGCAGCGATGTGCTCGAGATCCTGCGCGATGACGACGAGCCGGTCGCCCGTCTCCATCGTCGAGTCAGCAGGCGGGTTCAGATCGAAATGGCCGTCGCGTCGAGCAATGCCGAGTGGTCGTGCATTGACGAACCGACCGACGATCTGGTCGAACCGCACGCCGAGCAGTTCGGGGCGGTCGGTGACGTGGAGATCGCACCCGTGGAAGTCGGTGAGTTCGTTGACGACCTTGCTCAGCCCACGCTGGCGAAGTGCCATTGCCCCGGTCCTCGTGA
>CAVQSI010000004.1:0-191436 GCA_963715825.1 Ilumatobacteraceae bacterium | reverse complement strand
CGTCATCGGCGGACCGTCCGGTTCGGGCAAGTCGTCGCTCACACGCGCCGGCCTCATCCCGAGCGTCCACGCCGGGGCGGTGTCCGGCAGTCAGCACTGGCCGATCTCGTTGATGACGCCGGGTGTCGATCCGCTCGCCGAGTTGGCACACCAGTTGGGCCGTTACACCGTCGCGGTCGGAACTACCGGGGCACCCTGGATTTGGACGAGGCCGCCAGGCGGCACGGCGGGCGGCCGACGCGATCAGCGCTGCGACGGGTGGTCTGATGCTCTGCATCGACCAGTTCGAGGAGGTGTTCACGCTGACCGACGGCGCCGACCGGCGACGGGAGTTTCCTGGAGCGTTGGCATCGATGACCGATCCGGCCGACAGCCGTGTCCGCCTCGTCATCGTGATTCGTGCCGACTTCTACGGCAGTTGCGCATCGGATCGGTGGCTCGCTCATCGAATCACGGACAACCAGGTGCTCGTCGGTCCGATGGCACGAGCGGAACTGAAACGTGCGGTCGAGCTGCCGGCGGTCTCCGCTGGGCTGCGGTTCGAGGACGGCCTCGTCGACCGAATTCTCGATGACGCCGGCGATGAACCCGGCTCGTTGCCGCTGGTCGCACATGCGCTCGTCGAGACCTGGAAGCGTCGCGTCGGCACCACCCTGACGCTCGCCGGCTACTCGGACACCGGCGGTGTCGCCGGAGCGATCGCACAGACCGCCGAGGAGGTGTACGGGCGTCTCGACTCCGACGAGGCAGAGCTCACGCGACGGCTGTTCCTCCGGTTGGTCAACCCCGGTGACGGAACCGGTGACACGTGTCGGCGGGTCGGTTGGAACCAGGCGATCGGAGGCGGATCCGATGCGACAGCACGATCGATCATCTCGCTGCTCGCCGAGGAGCGCTTGCTGACGGTCGGCGAGAGCAGTGTGGAGATCGCCCACGAGGCGCTGCTGCGATCGTGGCCGCGGCTGCGCGGATGGGTCGACGAGAGCCGAGACGCGGTTCGTCAGCGACAGCGTCTCGACGCTGCGACCGCCGAGTGGAACGACTCCGACCGTGACGTCGACCTGCTCCTCCGGGGCACCCCGCTCGCCAGCGCCATCGACTGGGCCGACGACCATCCCGACCTGGTCACCCCGTCCTGTCGAGCGTTCATCGCCGCGTCCGACGCCCGGCGCATCGACCAACTCGCCGAGGACGAACGCAACGGGCGACGCGTCCGCCGAATTCGCCGCTCGGCCGTCGCTGTTCTCGGGTCGATCACCGTCGTCGCCATCGTCGCGTCGTTGATCGCGTGCCAATCGTCCATCCGAGCCTCCGACAACGCCCGCACGGCCGAGGTCCGGGTCGCGCAGACCATGGCGAGCCAGGCTCTCCAGCTCGTCGAGACGTCGCCGCGGCTTGCTCTGGCGCTCGCCACCGAGAGCCTGGCCCGAGGCGCAGCCGGCGTCGACGGGTTGACGGCGCTCGTCTCGGCGCGGGCGGCCGAGCAGGACCTCCCACTGGTTCCCTCGACGCCGAACATCGATGTCGGCGACGCGCTCTCCGTTGCGATCCGTCCGGACGGCGGGCAGGTGGCGACCGGTGGCCGCGATGGCACGATCCGGTTGTGGGACTCGTCGTCCGGCGACCTGGTGGCGGAACTCGTTGGCGGCCACGGCAAGTCGGTGGAGGATCTCCGCTACACGCTCGATGGGACGTCGCTGATGAGCGTCGGTGGCGATCGTCGGCTCGTGCGATGGTCCCTCGACGATCCTGTGGAGACGCCGATGGCATTTGTGCTCCTCGACGACGACGGGCCCCTCTGGGCGCTCGACGTGAGTTCTGATGGCACGATGGTCGCCGTCGCGAGCGAGGCTGGCCACGTCGTCATCGTCGAACTGTCCAGCGCGACGCCGACAGCTCGGACGTTGGTCGACGTCGGTCAGGACACGACCGCGATTGCGTTCTCTCCCGACGGTTCGGCGGTCGCATGGGGGACCGGCTCGGGGCTGTTCGGGATCTCCGACTCGAGCACCGGCGCCGAGCTCCTGACGCCGTTCGAAGCGCACGACAGTGACATCTGGGAGATCGTGTTCACGCCGGACGGTCAGAGCTTCGCAACGGCATCGAGCGACGGGGAGGTACGCCTCTTCGACGCTGCGGGCGGTGGCGTCGGGGTGCGAGCGTTTCCGGACTCGGCGGACGCGCGTGGCGTACAGATCCACCCGGACGGTCGGGTGCTCATTGCGGGTGACGAGAGTGGCGGCGTCGCGTTCTGGAGTCTCGACGACAATGCGGACATCGCTCGGCTGCCGATGTCGCACGGCGATCAGGTGCTCGATGCTGCGCTGAGCGCGGACGGTCGGACGCTTGCAACACTCGGTCGGGATCAGTCTCTGCAGATCTGGGATGAAGCCGAATCGGCCGGAGCGTCGGTGCCGCTCGACGGCGGCGGAGTGCTCGCCGTGGCCGCTGATCCGTCCGGGGAGCATCTCGTGGTCACCATGGCGAGCGGTGGGGGAACAGTGCTGAACGTGGCGACAGGGCACGCGTGCTCGACCTCGCCGCCGCCGGCTCGGCCCCCGTGCGGGCCGTTCGGTTCTCACTCGACGGCGAACGCATCGTCACCGGCGACGACAACGGAGTGGTACGGCTCTTCGAGGCGGATTCCGGTCGACTCGTCGACGAAGCCTCGGGGCACGATGCCCGAGTCTGGGACATTGTCATCACCGCCGACGGTCGCGACGTGATCAGCGGTGCGGAAGACGGAACGTTGAGGCGCTGGAACTCGACCGGGCTCGGCGCTCCCGACGCACTCCCGTCACCGCGAGGCAGTGTTCGCCCTGTCGCTGTCGCCCGATGGTCGCACCCTCGCAACCGTCGGGGAGGGCACCGTCTCGATGATCGATCTCGAACGAGATTCGGTGGTGCGCGACGACGTCCGCGTGGAGGACAATCGGCTGTGGGACGTCGACTACTCCGACGACGGCGAATGGCTGGCGGTGGCGAGTGACGACGAGGTGGTCGACGTTCTCAGGGCCGGTGACCTCTCTGTGCTGCAGTCGCTGACGCCTCACGCCGGCGGCGCGACATCGGTGGCCTTCGACGGGTCGGTCCTGGCGACGCTCACTCGCAGCGGGATCGTGCAGCTCTGGGACGTCGAATCCGGTTCCCGGCTGGGGCCTGCTCTTCGGGCCCACTCCGACGATTCGTGGCATGTCATCGCGGTGCCGGGGTCCGACCTCCTGGTGTCGTCGAGCGAGGACGGTTCCATCGTCGTCTGGGACGCCCTCGATGTCGGCCGAGCCTGCGAGCTGATCGGTAACGTCTTCGACGACGACGCGCAGCGCCGCTATCTAGGTGCGGGCGCCGTCCCGATTGGTTGCGATGAACGCGATGGGTGATCGCGATCCCCCCGGAATCGGAGCCCCCGTTGTGGTCGTTCGGGAACCGGGGCGAAGTCCCCTCTTCCTGATCGTTCACGATCCCCTCGAGATCGGCAGAGACTGCGCTGGGGTGCTGGTGGCCGACCCCGAGGTGTCTCGGCGGCACGTGGTGCTCAGCCCCAGCACCGACGGCATCGAGGTCCGGGACCTGGGGAGTCGCAACGGTTCGTCCCTCGACGGAGTCATCATCGACGGTCCCCAGCCACTCCCGCGCGGCGCGATCTTGAGGATCGGGAACACCACGATCGAAGTGTCCGACCCGGTCGACCGGCGTGCCCACCCTCAGCACGAGCGCCTGGTCACATCGATCGAGCTAATCGCCGATCGCCTCGACACCGAGTCAGTGGCTTCGCTCGCTCGTCGGAACGCCGACCCGGGCACTGTGACACTGCTCTTCAGCGACATCGAGCAGTCGACTGCTCGTGCCGTCGAACTCGGAGACGAACGGTGGTTCGAGGTGCTCAGCCGGCACAACCGGACGCTTCGACGCCTCCTTCCCGGCTTCGGCGGCAACGAGATCAAGTCGCAGGGTGACGGGTTCATGCTCTCGTTCGCCAGTGCCCGCGACGCAGTGCGGTATTCGGTGGCGACCCAGCGCGAGATCACCGCTGCGAGCTCGCAGACCGACGGAGCCGAATCGATTCGGATCCGAATCGGAGTGCACACGGGCGAAGTGATCGTGGACGAGGACGGCGATCTCTTCGGGCGACACGTGAACATGGCTGCCCGGGTCGCGGGAGAGGCGAGAGGTGGCGAGATTCTCGTGTCGTCGCTCGTGCGGGAGATCATCGAACCTCGCGGCGACATCCGCTTCGGGCCCGCTCGGGAGGTTGCGCTCAAGGGCATCCCCGGGCTGCACGCGGTGCACCCGGTTGACTGGGCCACCCACAGTTCGTGATCGCTGGGTCCCTGGGATCCACCGTCGGCGGCGGCATGGGGCTCACCGAGGTCGACAACCTCACTCCCGGGGGACACCCGACCTCTCTCGCGTTCACGAGCCGTGGGAGTCGTGAGGCGCCGCGGGCGCCTCCGCGCGGGTGCCGGACGGCGGTGACGGCGAGTTCCAGGCCCTCGTCATCCTCGCAGAGGGCACTGACGGCGATCAAGACTTGGCGCTGGCGGACGTCGCTCCGGCGATCGTCGTGGGTCCGATGCCACCGTCGACCTCGAGGTCGACGCAATCGGCCAGTCCTGCGGCGTCGATCATCGAGCGCACCTCGGCGATCTTCGGCTGCATCGACGCGAGGTACGCCTGGCCGCCGCGCGATCAAGGGAGATTGACGCCGCCGACTTCTCTGGGCGCGAGGAGCTGGTCGCAGAACTGGTCGAGCATGTCACCCACAACGAGCAGCGGCCTGCGATTCTGCTACAAACTCAAGATTCTGATCGTTTGCGTCCGACCGCTGGCTTGTTACCCGTATCTCGTGTTCCACCTCGTCGCCGACGAGTTCGTCGATATCTGGCGCATCCTCCACACCTGCGAAGACATCCCGACAGCGATGGGCGATCGGATCGGCACCTGACTCGTGCATCGGGAGGACGCGTCGGCCACGGTTGCCGCACAGGCCCGCGCCCAGAATCACGCATGTCCCAACCACCGACCCACTGCAGTCCGGCTCAGCCCGAGCACTGCACTTTCCCGCACAGCACTGACGGATCGCGCCGGGTAGAGCGGTGCGTCACTGCTGCTCGCTTGCGGTTCGGGGTCAGAAGTTTCCCGACGCGATCTCCCGCAACATGTCCTTGTCCAACTCGGCGTCAGCGAGCAGGCGCTTCAGGCGAGCGTTCTCGCCCTCGAGCTCCTTGAGCCGTTTCGCGTCGGAGGCCTTCATGCCGCCGTACTGGGCGAGCCACCGATTCCACGTCGACTCGGCGATCTCGAGATGCCGACACACCTCATCGAGTTCGGTGCCGCCGGCGAGGAGCTTGTTGCCCTCGGCGAGCTTGCGGATGATCTGGTCCGGCGTGTGCCTCCGGCGCTTGTTCGAAGTCATGTCGTTGCTGATTCTTCCTGCCCGGAATCCGGGCATCAAGAGACGCATAACGACTGGACCACTACAGAGGGCTCACCTCAATCGCACCCGTCGAACGCGGTCGGTGATCGCGTTATGAGCTACGTGTCAGACCGACCCGGACGCCACAGTGCGCCGGCGATGCGGCGCGTTGGCGTGCGTCTTGCCCCGGGATTATCGCTCGGGCGCGATGCGTGCTCATCGTCAGCGCTCTCGCGGAGCAGTGAGATCTGGTGACGGTGTGACGGGTGCGGAAGGGGTTCGCAAGAGTCGCATCTGGGTGATAGCGAACGTTCCGACGATGACCGCGATGATTCCGATGATGGCGGCACCGCTGCTCGAGTACCAGCCGGCGATGATCGTCGCGATCGACGCGGCAACCCAGCCGCCGTCGGCCAAGCTGACTGCCGGCACCCATCGGCGCAGACTCTGCACGTTGGAGCGCGAGCAGCGCGATGACGGCGAGGGCGAACGCGACGAGGCCGGCACCGACGACACGAACCCAGCCCGAATTCGCGGTGTCGAGCCAGTCGTCGACACGCTCACCAGCGACCAGTGCGGTCAGCCCCGCGAGCCCTGACGTGGTGGCGTTGGCGGTGAGGACGAAGCGGAGTTTCGTGATCGGATCGGTGTTGGCAGAGAATTCCATGAGTCGATCGTGACGACCGAGCAGTCCGGATTCCATGACGTGTTGGGTCATGGCTCTCAGGATGAGGCTTCCTACGCTTGGCATCATGTCCCGACCGACGGATCTCCATGCAGGAACCTTGTTGCGGCATTGGCGGTCGGTGCGCCGATTGAGCCAGCTCGACGTTTCGAGCCGGACGGGCGTGTCGACGCGGCATCTGTCGTGTGTCGAGACCGGCCGGGCCAAGCCGAGTCGCGAGCTGCTGCTGTACCTGGCGGACGAGTTCGAGATGCCCAAACGCGCCGTCAACGACATGCTGCTCGCTGGCCGGGTTCGCGCCGGTGTTCAGCGAGTACTCGCTCGACGACGACGCGTTGGCTGCAGCTCGTGACGTGATCCGACTGGTGCTCGACGGCAACGATCCGAACCCGACGACGGTGATCGACACACGCTGGAATGTTGTCGATGCCAACACTGCCGCGTTCTGGTTCACCGCCGGTGTCGACCCGGCACTGCTCACGTCAGGTTTGAACGTGGCCCGCTTGAGTCTGCACCCCGACGGGCTCGCGTCACGGGTGACGAACTTCGACGAGTACGCCGGCCAGTTGCTGCGTCACATGCGCCACGTGCTCGTGCTCACCCAGGACGACGAACTCCGAGCCTTGATCGACGAGTGCGAGACCTACGCCCCGACGGCTGCTCGCACCATGCCCACAGCCCCGGACGTCGTGCTGCCCCTACGGATCCTCATCGATGGTGTCGAGCTGTCGTTCCTGTCGACCGTGACCACCTTCGGTACCGCTCAGGACGTGACGTTGTCGGAGCTGTCGATCGAGACGCTCTACCCGGCCGATCAGAACCACCCGGGAGATCTTGGCGGCGCGGCCATGGATCGATCGCGCGTCCGATCTGTCTGCAGTCGTTTGACCCAACGGGTCATCGCTTTGCGTCATGAGTTGCCCGACGATGGCACACATGAGCAACACGATTGACACCAAAAGCACCACCGACCACCAGACCGTGATCGACCGCTACTTCGAGTGCTGGAACGCGACCAGCGACACCGCTCGCAGCGAAGCGATTCGCCGCACCTGGGCACCGGACGCGCAGTCCAGCGACCCGATCGCCGAGGTCACTGGCCACGAGCAGCTGGCGGAGATGTTCGCCGGGTTCCACGCCACCTACCCGGGAAGCTCGTTCCGTCAGAAGGGCGGCGTCGACGCCCATCACAACCTGGTGCGGTGGGGCTGGGAGATGATCGGCGCCGACGGTGTCGTCACACTCGACGGCCTCGACGTTGCGGTCATCGACGATGGCCGGATCGTGCACCTCGCCGGGTTCTTCGGCTACGACCAGCCGCCGCGCTGTGAACGCGACGAAGCAAGGTGACGCTGGGATGAAGGTCGGAGTGATGATCTTCGCCACCGACCAAACGATGCCGATGCAGCGTCTCGCACCCGAAGTCGAAGCACGCGGGTTCGACTCGTTGTGGGTCACCGAGAAGACCCATGTCCCGGTGTCACGCGCGACGCCGTGGCCCGGTGGTGAACTTCCCGAGTGGTATCGACGCACGTGCGACCCGTTCGTCGCGCTCGCCGCAGCTGCCGCAACGACGACCCGGCTGCGGATCGGGACCGGCGTGGCGTTGCTTGCCTTGCGTGACCCGGTCATCGCGGCCAAGACGATCGCCACGCTCGACTGGCAGTCCGCAGGGCGGCTCGAGCTCGGCGTCGGCTACGGGTGGAACCGCGAGGAGTGCGCAACACACGGCGTCGATCTCGACACCGTGCGCCCCCGGCTGATCGACCACATCGCCCTCATGCGCGAGCTCTGGACCGACGACGAGGGCACCTACAGCGGCGACTACTGCTCGGTCGGACCGTCGTGGTCCTGGCCCAAGCCCGCCCAGCAGCCCGCCCCGCCACTCCACGTCGGCGCACGCGCCACCCGCGAGGTGTTCGACGACATCGCCACCTGGGCCGACGGGTGGCTCCCGATCGAAGGCTACGGCGACGTCATCGACCACCTTCCCCGACTCCGCAACGCCTTCGAACAACACGACCGAGACCCCGAGACCGCGGTCGTGACCGTGTACTCATCTCAGGGCGACCCGGCACTCCTGGCCGGCTACCACGAGGCTGGCATCGATCGAGTCGTCGTCTGGCTTCCACCCGCCGACGAGGTCACCGTGCTCGCCGCGCTCGACACCCACGCCCACCAACTCGTCGAGTACCTCTCATGAGCACGTTCACCGAACGAACCACGATCGACGCCCCACGCCACACCGTGTGGGCAGCCCTCGCCGACATCGGCGCTATTGCCTCCTGGAACCCAGGCCTCATCGGATCGCACCGAACCAACGACATCGACGGCGTCGGAGGTGCTCGTCACTGCGACATCTCCGCCAAGCACTCGCTCACCGAACACGTCGTCGAGTTCGAACCAAGAAGGCGATCACCTTCCGGATCACCGACTCGACCCTTCCGTTCAAGACCGCCGACATCGCGTTCACCCTCACCGACAGCGCACAGCGGGCCTCGCACCGAGGTGACCGTCAGCCCTACCTACACTCTCAAGTACGGGCCGCTCGGACGGATCCTCAACACCGTCGCCGTCCGACGCACCTACCGGGCCGGAATGCGCGAACTCCTCGAGGGACTCAAGCGCCATCTCGAACAACACTGCTGAACCGTCGAGCCGCTCCTCGCTTCGAGTCGGCCCGCCGCACGTGGGTAGTCCGAGACACACACGTCGAAGACCCAACCGGAATCAGGGCCGAATGATCAACCGAGAACGACTGGAGATGACGACTCTCGATGGCCGAACGCTCTGCTGGGCAGAATTCGGCCTCGAAGCAGGACGGCCCGTCATGTTCTTCCACGGCGGCAACGACTCCCGACTCGCCGGCGGCCTTCTGGAAGCCGCCGCAATTGCGACCGGTGTTCGACTCATCTGCCCGGAGCGGCCGGGGTTCGGCCGTTCGACCTACCAGCCGGGTCGGGACCTCCTCGACTGGTCGAGCGATGTCGAGCAACTGGCCAATCGACTCGATCTCGGACGGTTCGGACTCGTCGGCCACTCCGGCGGCGGACCCCATGCGCTCGCCTGTGCAGCAGCCCTACCCCAACGGATCACAGGAGTCGCGACCGTGTCCTCGGTCGCCCCTCCACCAGCGACGAACCGGGGGCTGCATCCCATGTTCCGCGTCGTCAACGCGTTCATGAACCACCCACACCTCTACCGAACAGTCGCCCGCAGCCAACTCCGCCAGATGTCCAAGCACCCGGACCGGTGGTTGGGGGCATGGGCCAAGATGCAGCCGGCCGACGGCGCCATGTTCCGCGAGCAGCCGCACATCGCGAGCCATGGTCCTCGCAGAAATGACCGAGGCCGTACGAGCCGGCCCAGCTGGCCTCGTTCACGAGGCGTCGCTCTACCACCGCGACTGGGGCTTCGAACTGGCGGCGATCCAGACCACGACGGCGGTATGGCACGGAGCCAGCGACCGTCAGGCGACCCCAGCGTGGGCAGTCTTCCTGGCCGACAACATCCCGTCTGCCTCGTTGACGCTGGTCGAGGGGGCGGGCCACTTCTCGACACTCGTCGACAATGCCGACGACGATCCTCACCGAGTTCGCAACGCTGACAGCCGGAGACTGAAGACCGCAACGACCGCCCATGACGAGGACGAGATCTCGCGATCGTCGTGCTCGCCAACGGCACCAACCTTGCCGATCAAGAACTCGCAGACGCAATCGCCGACACCGACTGGGCTCCGACCCGCTGATCGAGGCCGCCCGCACACTTCACGCGCACAGAATCACTGCTCGCCAGCGGCGAGCGACACTCGGCTTCGGCCCAACTGTTGCGTCACACTTTCACGGGCATATCGACTCAACTCTCGCCTCACGTAATCGCGTCACCGGCCCGGCGATAGGCGGACGTGGTCGGCCGAGGTATCCGCTGGCCTATGCGGTTGGATCGAGTCGTTCCTGCCACGGATGGCCGGGATGGAGCTGCAAGACGGCGTCGTGAAGCCACCGTCGCTGCGCATCCGACATGAGCGGCCACGCGTTCTCGAGATCGACCGTGTCCTTCGCCCGGTGCTGTTTCGCCTTGAACAGCAGTGTGACCTCGGGACAGGCATAGCGCACCCCGTCGGGAGCGATCCACGTCACGTCGTCGAGGTCGGCGACGAAGTCCGGATCGCGCTTGGACTGCCACCTGCCGTCGCCTACGGGATTGAGCACGCAGTCGACCTGCCATGGTGAGCGGGCATCGCGTCGCATCCAGATCTGACTCATTGGGTGCAACGGTTCAGGGTGCTCGTCGTCGATGATGCGGAACGTGCCGCCGTGGTCGCTCCACGCGCCATCGGCACGGGCGAGCGGTACGGAGTTCGCGGGCGCCGACACCGCCTCAGAGAACCTCGGAGTCGAGTTCCACTGGCGGACGCGACAATGTCGGCGTCGCCATCCCGACCGACGCGCCCGGCGACTTCTCCCAGCTGGTCCGAGTCGAGCGCGGCTCGGCTCCTCGACAGGCTGCGCTCGCTGTCAGCCGAGGACTGGCAACGAGCCACGCCATGCCCAGGCTGGGATGTCCTCGGGCTGGTCAACCATCTGATCGGCGGCGACCTCAGCATGATCGCCTGGCAGCGTGACCACCATCACGGCACGCCTGCGCCTGAGGCGGCAGACGAGGCGCAGTTCATCCACTGGCTCGACAACCTCCAGACGGAATGGGTGCACGCGGCCCGGCGCATCAGCCCCCGCCTCGCCGTCGAACTCCTCGACTGGCTCGGAAACCCGGTCGCTGACACCTTCGCCGCCCAGGACCCGCGATCATGGACGGCGCACGTCTCCTGGGCGAGTGACTTGCCGGTCCCCATATGGCTCGACCAAGCCAGGGAGCTGACGGAGCGATGGATTCATCGCCAGCAGCTCAACGAGGCTGTGGGTCGACCGACCGATCTCGACGAGGATCTCGCCGGCCCCGTGCTCGACGCTCTCCGCTGGGCCTACCCATATCGCCTCGGGGCTGCGGGCGTATCCGACTACCGCGTCGACATCGAGATCGCTGAACCGCTTCACCGGGTCTGGCGACTCACCAATCGCAGCGGCGGATGGGGGTTCACCGACCAAGCCGATGCGCCCGCCGGCGCCGCGGTCCGCGACGACCGCCGAACAGGCGTCGCGGCTGCTGACGAACAACTACAGCGCCGAGGCACACGGTCCGCTTCGGTCATCCGGCGACCCCGCCGTGATCGACGTGCTGCTCAAGACGCGGGCGATCATCGGCGCACCCAAGATGCGGTGACGACGAGCAGCCTGGGGAGCGGCACCGCGCCGAGAACCGGGAGAGTGGTCATATCGACACCTGCCGACGGTGCGCTGACCCGATCTGGAACCGCAGTTCTTCGCGCCACGATCGGCGCATAACGTCCGCTCCATAATCCGGTCGACGCCCGCGACGGCGTGCCGCATCACGGCCCTACTGCGGCGCCCGATATTCCCGGCGCCGCAGCAGCTTCCGACTTGTCCTGGATCCGGCAGAGGAGAGGGGATACCGCCGGTCGCTCCGGTCGATGGTTGAGGTGCACATTTCCGAGCGGGTACCCGCCCGAAGAAGTGCCGATGCCGAGCGGTATCGACGTCCAATTCCGCCCGTCGTTCTGGAGCGCTTTCAGCCGGACCCGAGGTTGTCTACTGGTTCGATGAGGGTCACGAGTACCTTGAGTTCTGGAGGCAACGTGAGCGCACAGAACATCTACGACGACCCAGAGTTCCTCGCTGGCTACGTCACGCTCGATCGCCAGGTCCACGGCCTCGACGGGGCAGCAGAGTGGCCGAGTCTGCGGTCGATGCTGCCGGACATGGCCGGTCGACGGGTCGTCGATCTCGGTTGTGGCTTTGGATGGTTCAGCCGATGGGCCGACGAGCACGAAGCGGCGTCGGTGCTCGGCGTCGACGTTTCGACGAAGATGCTCGAACGTGCGCGCTCCGAAACAGCCAGCGCCACCGTCGAGTACCAATGCGCCGACCTTGATCTCCTCGATCTTGAACCGGGCTCCGCTGACTTCGTATTCAGTTCGCTGACCTTGCACTACGTGCGCGATCTCCACCGACTGATGTCGATGGTCGCTGAAGCGCTCACGCCAGGCGGCTCAGTTGTCTTCTCGGTCGAGCACCCCATCTACAGCGCGCCGACAACGCAAAGCTTCGAGACGAGCGATGCCGGCGGCCGGGTGTGGCCACTCGACAACTACCTCGTCGAGGGCGAACGGGTGACGAAGTGGTTCGTGGACGGCATTGTCAAAGAACACCGAACGGTTGCCACGTACGTGAACACGGTGATCGAGTCCGGCCTCGTGTTGGACCGCATCGACGAGTTCGGGCCAACGGCCGAGGCCGTCGAAGCCCGACCCGAACTCGCCGACGATCGACATCGACCCTGGTTCTTGCTGCTCGGTGCAACGAAGGCCAACTGAACCGAACGAGACACCCGCTGGCCGACCCAGCGGCAGGTCTCGCGACCGCCAATCGTCCAATCGAGGCGGCCCGCATTCTGGAATGGGTGGCCGAGCGAATACGGTGCCGTGCACGAGGGGTCGGCTCAGCCGGTCACGACTGTCGATATATGTGACGTCGCGCCACGCGTCGGGGACCGGTTCTCTCTGTGGGCGTTGATGACGCGAGATGCGGGCGAACGCGTCAGTGACGGGAGCGGCTGGGCCATCCCGATCGTTACGCAGCCAATATTGACGTCGTGAGCGGTATGGCTCAGTCCCAGCGGAAGAACCACAGTGCCGGGGCGCCGGCGGCGAAGGCGTATGCGGCGAGCACTGCGAGATCGGTGGCGCTCCAGCCGAACCCGAACCACGGGTCCTGCACGGCGGTGACGAGGTGGGTCAACGGAAGCAGGCCGCCGGCGTCGCGAAGACCTGAGGGGAGGACGGCGCGCGGCGGGCCGGTGCCAGAGATCAGCCACATCGCAAAGAACAGCAAGAGGCCGATGCCCTGGGCTGAGCGACTGCTCCGGACGACCGTCGCGAGCAGCAGCCCGATCGCTCCGAACGCCGCTGTTCCGAACACGAGAGCGACCACCACTCCGAGCACGTCCTTCGGCAGCATCACGTCGTAGGCGAGCCACGCCACGACGCCCATCACCAGGGCGCCAGCGACGAAGGTCACCAGCGCGAGCGTGAGTTGCGCGCTCGACGAGGATCCACACCGAAACCGACGACGCTCGCAGGCGCCGCAGAATCCCGCGCTCGCGGTACCCGGACAGGTTGATCGGAAGCGTCATCAGCCCGAGCGCAGCGATGATCACGGCCACCGACGCCGCCGTGTAGTAGTCGGCCGGCGCCACACCCCGCCAGACGAGCATGCCGTTCTCGACGTCTTGGGCGTTCGCCTGATCGTTCCCGAAGACTGCCGAGAGCAGCATCATCATCATCAACGGGAACGCAAGCACGAAGACGATCGAGAAGGGCTCCCTGCGGAACAGCCGGAACTCGGCGCGTGTCAGTGCGAGGTAGCCGCGGATCACGATCAGCCCCGGACCGTCCGTCCGGTCAAGGCCAAGAAGGCGTCTTCGACCGTTGGGCGGTCGACGCGCAGGTCGAGCGGGACGATCCCGTGCGCAACCAGCTCGGACGCGACGAGCGCCAACACCGCGCCGGTGCCACGCACCTCAACTGCGTCCCCATGGCGGGTCAGCGACTCCACGACGTCGAGCCGCTCCACCCAACCCAAGTCCGGCTCCTGTGTCGTGAAGCGCACGACCGACCGCAACCCGAGCCCGTCGATCAAACCCTGCGGCGTGTCGAGCGCGATCACCCTTCCGTCGTCGACGACGGCGACGCGGTCACAAAGGTGCTCTGCTTCGTCCATGAAGTGCGTCACCAAGACGACCGTTGTGCCGTCTTGTCGGATCTCGCGGATGAGATCCCATGTTGCTCGTCGGGCCTGGGGATCCAACCCTTGAGTGAGCTCATCGAGGAAGACCAGCTCGGGGGCGTTGACAAAGGCAAGCGCGATGAAGAGGCGCTGGCGCTGACCGCCCGACAAGGTGTCGAAGGCTTGATTTCTCTGCTCCTGTAATCGCCATCGGCTGAGCAGCTCATCGCAGTCCACGGGGTTGCGGGCGAACGCGGCGAACAGCTCCAGGGATTCGGCGACTTTCAACCGACCGGGCAGCGCCGCGTCCTGGAGCTGTGAACCAATGCGCTGCCTCAGCTCAGTAGCCTCGGTCATCGGGTTCAGCCCGAGCACACGAATCGTCCCGCCATCGGCATCGCGCAGACCCTGGATGCACTCCACGGTCGTCGTCTTGCCGGCGCCGTTCGGCCCGAGGATGCCGAAGATCTCCCCGCTCTCGACACTGAACGAAAGGTCGTCGACGGCAACGAGCCGACCATACGTCTTATGCAAGTGATCCACCGTGATCACCGCCGCCATGGGCCGCACCTCCAGGAAATCGCCAACGAGGACGGGTGCTCCCGGTCCATCACCACCCGGTGCTCCGTGCCGATTCGGTGCACCAGCCTCGTTGTCCCGGACCGTTCCAAGGCGCGCGGAAGGCCGACCGCCAGCGCCAGCACATCCCGTCCTTCAGTCTCGGGCATCCACCCATCCTGACAGGACTCCGAGAGCACCGGCGCAGAGCGCGACCCGGCACTGAGGATCGTTACGACGATCATGGTCAGCGATCGGACGATCTGGAGTGGGTGACCGAGCGCATCCGTGCCGTATTGCTCGCTGAGTTCGCCCGCATCGACCTGTCGATATGCGTGGCATCGTCGGTGGATCACCTTGCTGGCAGACTCGTCTGGTTGTCATGAGGTTCGCTGCGATGATCGCCCTCCTCGCTGGTGGAGAGAACGCGGAGTTTTCCCGACTCATCGGTCGTGCTCAGCAGTCCGGCCTCGTCGACGTGGACGGCTACGCCACCCTCGTCGCCTCGAATGGTCTCCGGGGCCGGGTCAGATATTGCGCCGGGGTGAACCCAACCGATGTGAGTACGGATGTGCGGTCTGCGCTTTGGGGCGCCGTTTCGGTACTCGAGCGGTTGCGGGCGCGACCGGGCGAGGATCGCCCCGAATGAAAACAGAGAAGCAGCTCTGGGAGGCGCTGGCGCTTGGCACCGTCGGCATTGGCCTTGGGGTGGTCGTTGAGGAGTGGGATACGGCCGGCCGTCAAAACGCACCGGATGGTCGCTTCGAGCGCGGCAAACGAATCGGCTTCGTCGAGGTGACTTCGCATGCCGACACTGGCGCTCGTGGGGGCCGAGCGGCCTACAACGAACGCACGACATGGTGGGTCGATCACGTTGTCGGCACCTACGGGGTATGGATCGACCCGACCGTCCCGCTCAGTGAGCACGATCAGTTCGTACCCGAGCTGATCCGGCTCATCGAGCGCAACCCTGGCAGCCATCTCCTCGATGTGGTCGACACAATAGAAGCGGACTCTCCCGAGCTCTTCGAGTGGGCGATCGAACTCGTCGAGAATCATCGCCTCGAGATCCACCCCCGGGAAACGTCAAGCCCCTCCGGCACGGTCTTCACCACGGCCGCCCTGTCGCGCGGTGGAGCGGTGCGATCCGACCCGGACGCAGTTCTCGCCGGTGTGGGGTTGATGATGGAGTCAACCTCAGTGCAGAAACGAATCGCCAAGCTCGCACGAACCGGCGACACAGAACAGCATCTGTTCGTACGAGTCGACAACGACGTCTGGGGATGGGAAGCATGGCAGCAACTGCTCGACGATGGCGCCGACACCCCAACGTCGGCACCCCGCGTCCCTGGCCACCTTGACGGAGTGTGGCTCTGGTCATCGATGAATCGCGCCAGTCTGAGGTGGCTTCGATCATCGGGCTGGGCGTGGCAGCCGGTTGAACTCCCTCCCGGGATGTCCTGGCGCTAGCTCGCTTGCAGCCCGAATGTCGCTGGTGGACCACAAGAAGCACACAATCCTGAGCACCCGAATGAGCGCCGACGATCGCCGATGGTCTGGGTTGCTGTTCGAAGCTGGTGACAGGGGCGTGCGCCTGGGCTGCTGAAGGAGTCAGATGCCGGGCTTGATGGCGAGAACGGTTGCCTGATCAAACGGCCGTACACCATCGGGTGTGGGGCACACACCGACCTCGATGTCGACGAACCCGGCATCTTGCAGCTGTTGCGCAATCGTCCCAGGAAACAGCTCGTAGGCCGTCGCGACCTTGTGATCGAACGGCCTCCCGTGGGTGTCGGCCGACAGTGAGCCGAAGAACGAAACGAGCACCGGCGCTTCGGGCTCGAGGACGCGCATCCACTCGCCGAACACGTCGCTGAGCAGAGAAGGAACAAGGTGAACGATGGAGTACCGCGAGACGATTCCACCGATCGAGGAGTCGGTCACATCGAGGGCTGCGAGGTCGCCGACGTGGAACTCGGAGTCTGGGAAAGCACGGCGGGCTTGGACGATCTGGCCCTCGGACAGGTCGTAGCCGATGACGTTCAGATCGAGTCTGGACAGATAATGAGCGACGTGGCCGGGACCGCATCCGAGGTCAGCGACGACCCCATGGCGTGGAGCGGCCAGCTTGGCGAACACTGCGAGCCAGTCTCGGGCGTTGGTGTCGTGGTCGAGAGCGTCGAGATTGAGCGACGCGTACAGGTCGGCCATGGCGTCGTAGGAGTCACGGACCTCGTCGGACATCTGCGCCACTCTGCCACCCTCCCGGGCAGGGAACAACCGAGGCGGACCGAGGCTGCAACCGTCGTGATTTGGCAGTGGAGATCGTGTCCTCCAGGACACTCGTCGACTGCACATTCACGAGCACCCAAACGATCAGATACGTGCCGTTCTCGGACGGTTCAACTGGGCGGCGGCGGCCGTTGATATGCGTTGTTCTGTCCCGGCGATCTCCGCCCGCTATCAGCCCGGCGGGACCGGATAGCCAGAGTGCATGCTCGTCGCCGAGCGGGTGTGGGCGGTAAAGGTGACTTGCTCGGGTGGCGATACTGACGATATGGACGACCTGGACCAGGATGCGCCGAAACCGGCGCACCCGGTGCGTCCGCCGAAGTGGGCTGCAGTCTTGCTGTCGGTTGCCTGCGCAGCCGTTGCTGGAGTGCTGTTCCTGCCGTTGAGTACCGCAGTGGCGGTCGCTGCCGGCGCCAGCTTGTTCGGTCAGCCTGAAAGAGGGCCGGACGAGTGGTGGTTCCCGTACGCGATGATCGTGTTCGTCACTGTCGAAGTCGTCGCGGTCGTGGCCGCATTCGTGTTGTCACGCCGCCGCCTCAAATATGCCGCATCTCCTCTGGTCGCATTGCTGGCACTGATCGCCGCGGTGCCGATCCTCGCTTGGCTGCCTACCTAGTCGCCCGACGGAGGCTCGGTCGCAGTCGGCGAATGGGTGAGCGCTTCCACCCGAGCGACCGGCCTGCACGATCTGATCGGGTTCCATCGATCCGATGTGCCGATCACGCGCTGGGGTAGGGCCTTTGGACGCGGTGTTGTTCTGAGCGTCATCGGCCAATCTGAAACCGGTCAGCAGCGCCGGCACACGCACGCAACGTCGGTCGAGCCCAAACCTCTGAAGATCAGAACCGTCTGGTCAGCCTTGGCCCGTCAGTTGCTGCAGGAGCACCTCGGCGGAACTCGGTGCGAAGTCTGCGCGGCTCGATATCACGACGACGACCACAGTGCTGCCGTAGCGAACCACAGCTACTTCTTGTCGCTTGGTTTGCGGAAGATCGCTGAAGCCGATCATCAGGCGAACAGCCTCGTCAGCGTCGCCGAGCTCGTAGTCCAGATCGGTCGCAACTACGTTGTCATCGATACACGTGAAGGGCTCGTCTTGCCACAGATCCACGAGCGCTGAGGCGTCGGCCGACGAGTCGAATACCCCGACGAGCTGGAGTGCTCCGAGCTCCTCTGCCGAGTTCTCGAACTCCGCTGTTTGGACCGTCGCGTCCACTTCGTTGTCCAGGTGACATTGCGGAAGAAGCTCAGAGCTCTCGAACGGTTCGCGGTCGGTTTGTTCCCAGAACTCTCCGAGGTCGTCCGCGGTGACGTTGAGTTCAGCGGTGGTCTGTTCAGGCGTTCTCGCATCGGGACCCGCATCGGTGGTCCCTTCGCTCGACCCGCAGGCCACGGCCATTAGTGCAGCGATTGTGGCGAGAACCAGAGCGTCTCGTGTGCGGCGACGTGGCCGCACGTGGAGGTCGGCGACGCCAGCAGCCAGATGGTCAGCGTCGTCACCTCGGGACAGGCCGGCGAGGAACCGCCGCAGTGCCTCGACGCGGTTGTCGTCGATGAGTCTGCTCATGTCGACACGCTACGCAACCGTCGGCCGCGCAAATCCGGCACTGCGTTGAGTCGACGCACATTCTCGCGCGCCTACCCGATCAAATATGTGCCGATACAGAGCGGTGCGGCGACGAGAGCGCCAGCGTTGTTCTGATCGCTGAAACCCTGTTCGATCGGTGACCCGTGGACGATGAAACGCTCTTCGGTCGCCCCCTACCGGGAACGAGTTGCTATTCGTCGACGCCGGCTTCTGCTCGAGGTTGGCAATTGAAATCGTCGATCACGGGATCGCCGTCGTCTCCGATGAAAAGGGCAACGATCTGGCTGCCTGCGGAAGGCCATCGTCGGTCTCGATCGTGGCCCGCAGCGGCTCCCAGGCCCACAGGTTGGGATGCTCATAGTGCTTGCACGCGGCTGGCCGGTCGTTCTCAGCTCCATCGGGAATGCTGGCCGACGTTCGTTCGTCGGGGCGCGCTTGATGATTTCTTGAAACTACTGCTCAAGGTCGAGCGTCCTCGTGTCGACAATTCTCAAAGTAGCCGTCGCCTCTCAACGCACTTTGAAGGTTGCCAAAACGGTTAGGACCGCATCTTTCATGCCACGATCATCTCAGAGGCTTCGCGACCGAACTTTGTGGGCTGCCGCAGCTGCGCTCGCGTTCTCTTCGGTTCTGGTCGCAACGGGGTCGTCGCCGCTGCAGGCGGCGCCACCGGTGCCGACCTCGACGGTGACCGCAGCGACGTCGTCACCGCTGCTCGGCGAGGACGTGGCCCTGACGGTGACGTTCGACAACACCGATACCACCGACACCGGCTACGGCCCGTACGTCGATCTCGTGTTCGATTCCGGCGGAGCGGATGGCGACGACGGAGTGAGCTTCGGTTCGGCGGCCTACCTCGGCACGCCCCTCGCACCGCTTGCGGTGTTCGACTGCACCGGGACCGCGCAAACGCATCCTCTGACGGGGGCGAGCGTCGCATGTCCGGTCGGTTCGCAGATCATCGTGTTGCAACTGCCGTTCGGGTCGTTCACTCCCGGCCAGCCGGTGGCGCCGGTCAGCGTCAATGCGTCGGTCAGCGGCCTCGCTGATGTCGGCATCAGCCTTGGGGTGACCGCGACGGGCGGCTTCGCGTACGGCGATTCGCCGACTGGCACGACCCCCATTGTGGGCACCACCGACTCCGCGACCCTCGTTCCCGAAGTGGTGCGATTCACGAAGCGTGTCGTCGCGCCGGAGGAGGAGACGGCAACCGGACCGAACTATCCGCGTCAGTACGTTCTCGAGGTCAACATCGCCGATGGCCAGACGGTGAACGATCTCACGATCACCGATCGGCTGCCCGACAGCTATGTCTACCTCAGCTCAACGTCGACACTTCCGACCTTGTCGGATCAGCCGACGGTCGGCGCTGTGGTTGACCCGGCCGACAACACGCTCGAGTACACCGATGCCAGCCCGACCGTCGGTACGTCCGCAGCGGTCGACGCATCGATGACGTTCGACTACTACATCTCCGACCTCGACTTCGCCGGTGACCCGGTCCTCGACCCGTCGACCGGTGACGACGTCGAGACGGTGAACGATGGCGAAGCCTCCGGCACCGTCGATCCGCTCGACCCGCGTGATGCCGATGCTCCGTTCGTGCTCGACACGCCTGTCGTGGATCCGGACAACGACGACGACGCTCGCATCGAGGCGAAATCGATCGCCATCCAGAAGTCGGTCTCCACCGTCACCGAAGCCGGCGCGACCGGGACGACGCCTGGCGACGTGCTGGAGTACACGATCAGCGGTCAGGTGAGCGACTACTTCTCGTTCGGCGACATCGACGTCAATGATGTCCTCGGTGACGGCCAGACCTTCGACACGTCGTTCACTCCGACACTCACCGTCACCGAGGGCGGTGCGGCAACGGCGCCTGGCCTTGCTGGCTTCTTCACCGTGGACGAGTCGGCTCGCACGACCTGTGGGGACGGGACCACGGCGATCGATTTCGCCGTGAGCGACGCAGACGCCGCAGGATCGGGAAACGGAATTCTCACCGGCGGACTCGTGCCAGCGATCCCGACCGGTGCCACCACCTTCGAGATCACCTTCCGCGCCACGATCGACGATGCCTACACGTGCACGTTCTCCGGGACCGGACCGCTCAACCCGAACGACTTCGTGACCAACGACGTGAGCGTGACGGGTGAAGTGCTCGACAACGCCACGCAGGCACCTCAGGCGGTGCCGCAGTTCGAGTCCGATGACAGCGCTACCCGGCTCGACGTCGAGCCGATCTCGGTCCAGAAGTCGGTCTGGGGACGCAACGGTGTCGTCGGTGGCCTCGGTAATCCTGCCCAGTTCGCCGCTGGCGACACGATCAGCTATCGCCTGTCCCTGACGGTCCCGTCGTCGGACTTCGAATCGCTCAGGATCGGTGACTTTCTTCCGCTGCCGACGCTGGTCGCCACAGGTCTCACGCAAGAAGCAGCCGCCTGTACCGCCACGACCGCGCCAGCGCTCGACTCGTGGTGCTACGGCCCCCTCGACACCATGAGTTCGGCTCCGGGTTTCGTCGACCCGACCACCTCGTTCGACACGACCGCCAACAGCGTCACCTGGGACTTCGGAACTCAGGAGATCCCCGACAACCAGGCACGTGTCATCGAACTGATCTTCACGCTCGAGATCTCCGACGCAGCATTCCGCGACGGTCTCTTCCTCACCAACCAGGTGCAATCCACCGAGGACAACAGCTTCAACACCGAGTCGACCTCTCCGGCGATCGTTCAGATCGAGTTGACACAGCCGGAACTGAACATCGTCAAAGGAGTGGTTGCTCGCTCCACGAACCCGGGATCGGCGCTGTCCGCACCGATCAACCCGACCGGCGTCGTGTTCGACCCGGTCGCCACGGCCGCAGCGTGCCCCGACTACTCGGGAACCGTGTCCTCGGACAACCTCGCCAACGGTGCGCCGGACGCGAACGCCACCGGCCTCGATGCTCGTGACATCGTCCGCTACGCAATCGTGGTCGAGAACACCGGCAACGGCCTGAACGGCGCCTTCGATGTGACGATCAACGACGTCGTGCCAGCCGGATTCGAGGTACCGGCAGCCGGCCTCGATCTGTGCGTCACCAACGGCGCAGGCACTGCGATCCCGAACACGACCACCGGGTTCTTCAGCGGTGCGCCCACGGCATCGCCGCTCGGCACCGGTTCGATCACGCTCGCCGACACGACCACCGGGTCGCTCGCACCAGCGGATCCGACGTCGGGTGCCAATGTCGCGGTCATCACCTACAACCTCGCTCTGGTGGCAACCACTGGCGCGAACACCCCGGGCACGGCGTTGACGAACACCGCCAACATCACCAACTACTCGGCCACCGAGGGCGGCCCGTCGTTCCTCCCGGTCACCCCCGCCGCCGACCTCGTGGACACCGCATCCGTTGCGACGAAGCCCCTGACGGTCGCCAAGACTCGTACCGACACCAGCCAAGCCTCCACCTCGGGTGCGAACGTGGCGATCGGCGAAGAGGTCGAATACACCGTCACGGTAACCGTGCCCGAGGGCACCTCGCGCGACGTTCGCCTCGTCGACACCCTCGACACCGGGCTCGTCATGTCACGTCCGCCGACCGCGGCCGTGCTCGGTGCCGATCTCACCGCCACTGCGCAGGCTGCACCGACGGTGTCTGTGGGCGGGCGCGTGTTGACGTTCAACTTCGGCGACATCACCAACTCGGGAGCCACCGGCAGCGCCAACACCGTCGACGCAGCTGACCAGATCACCTTCACCTACTGGGCCGTCGTCACCAACGTGGCCGCGAACCAGGACGGCCAGGTCCGCCGCAACTCCGCCGCAATCAGCTACGCCAGGGGCGCAACCGGCACCGCCCGCACCACCGCAACCGCTCGGGTCCCGGTGAATATCGTGGAGCCGGCGCTGCAGGTCGCGAAGTCGGCGAGTGTTCCCACGATCGATGCCGGCGACCGCTTCACCTACACCATTGTCGTCAACCACCGCACCACCGCACCGGTGTCGAACGCGGACGCCTTCGACGTGGCGCTCACCGACACGATCCCGGCCGGTCTCACCTACGTGGGAGGCACCTTGGCGTCCACGGGCGCTGCCCCGACGACGCTCACCGAATCGTCCGGCACCATCGACGCCACCTGGACCAGCTTCCCTCAGGCCAGCACCACCACCATCACCTTCGACGTGATCGTCTCGGTGTCGTACAACCCGGTCGCACCGATCGACAACACGGCCTCGATCACCTACTCCGGGCTGCCCGGATCTCCAACCACCGCGATCGGCGGCGGCGAGGAACGCACCGGCGCCGGCGGCGTCAACGACTACGCGACGTCGAACACGGCGACCGTGACCCCGATCGCACCGTCCCTGGACAAGGCGCTGGTCGCAACCGACCAGACAACCACGACGGACCCGAACGTCACCATCGGTGAGATCCTCACATACGACATCACCGTCGACCTGCCCGAAGGCGACATCGACGGATTCGTCGTCACCGACGTGCTGCCGCCCGGCCTGCAGTACGTCGCCGCATCAGGCGAGGTCTTCACGACGAACGGCGCAGCCGTGCCGACGCCCGGGCTCGCAGCCGACTTCGACGGCACACTCGGGGCGTTGGCGATCACCGGCGGCACAGGTGACGGCGACGACGTCGTCTTCACGTTCGGCGCCACCACCGTCAACCCTGACGATCCGGCTGACGACACGGACAACACGATCGTCGTGCGCATCGACGCACTCGTGCTCGACGTCGCCGGAAACGTCGGTTTCACACCCGGCCAGACCACCCTGAACAACACCGGATCGGTGCAGATCGACGGCGGCCCCGTGGTGAACTCCGCTGTGGTTGCGACCCCTGTGGTCGAACCTCGACTGACGATCCAGAAGTCCTTCGACCCCACCTCTGCATCGCAAGGCGACACCGTGGACGTTGTGCTCGTCGTCGAGAACACCGGACTGAGCACCGCTCACGACGTGAACATCGACGACATCCTCCAGTCGGAGTTCGACGAAGCGACTGCGGCAGAGGGGACGACGCCCGCCGGTTTCGCCTACTCGCGCAGTGGTGGCACCGTCACCTACACCGGCGGCGACATCGCTCCGGGTGCGACCATCAGCTTCCGCTTCGCCGTCGATCTCGACAACCCGCTTCCGGTGGGCACGCTCGTCCAGAACACGGCGACCGTCACACAGAACACGACCCTCCCAGGAACCGTGGCCGGCGAGCGCGACGAGCCCGACGTTGCGAGCACAGCTCAACTCAACACGGTCGGACCGGACCTGCAGTTGTCCAAGGACGACGGTGTCACCGTCATCGCTCCGGGCGACCAGACAACCTACGACCTCGTGATCACCAACGTCGGTGGCTTCGCGGCGACCGGTGTCTTCATCGACGACACACTTCCCACCGGCACCACGCTCGTGAGCGTCGGAGGAGACGCTGCCTGTTCCGACGGCGGCTCGCCGTCCGCAGGCGTCCAGCGCATCAACGTGTCCGGCTCCATCGCCGCCAGCGGCGACGCAGGCGACTCGGTCACGTGTCAGATCACCATTGCGATCACCGCCCCGGCGGCAGCAGGAACGGGCGGCTATCTCAACACGGCAACCGTGACCGACGACGGCGTCAACGGCGCCGACCCGACGCCCGGCAACAACACCGCCCAGGACAACGACACCATCACCGGCCTCGCTCCGGACCTCGTCGTCACGAAAGACGACGGCGAAACACAGCTCGCGCCCGGCCAGACCACCACCTACCGGGTGACGGTCACCAACGTCGGCAACATCGGTGTCACCAACGTGACGGTGACCGACACCCTGCCGGCCGGACTGTCGTTCGCCGGCTGCACGCTTGTCAGCGGCACCGTGAGCGTCGCGTGCTCAGAAGCAGCGTCGGTGGTCACGATCACCTACGCCAGCATCGCGGGTGGCGGCGGCAGCGCCTCCTTCGACGTGGAGGCCACGGTCGACCAACCGGTCGCCGCCGGCAACGAGACCGTCATCAACTCGGTCACCGTCCAGGACGACGGCGCCAACGGCACCGACCCGACCCCAGGCAGCAACACCGACACCGACAGCGACGACATCGTCGCAACGCCCGACATGGTCGTCGCCAAGTCGCACACGGAGCCCAACGTGGCGCCGGGCGGCCTCGTGAACTATCGCTTGGACGTCCGCAACGCCGGACTCCAGAACGCCTCGGGAGTGATCGTCACCGACACCGTCGACGCACAGATGACGATCGACTGCACCTCGGCGACACCGACACCCACGTCGTGCGACCCCGGCACCGGAGTCATCACCTGGGGACCCGGCCTCGCAGACAGTGCGGGCTCCACGCCAGGAGAATTCGTCGCCGGCGGCACACTCGTACTCACCTACCAGACCACCGCCGGCAACCCGCTACTCGCCGGCACCACGCAGTTCGTGAACGACGTGACCGTCGCCGACGACGGAGCCAGCGGTGCCGACCCCACCCCGGCCAACAACATCTACCAGGACACCATCCCGCTCGTAGCGAACGCCCCGGACCTGAACATCGTCAAGGACGACGGTCTCACCACCGTCACCCCGGGCCAGACCTACACCTACACGCTCACCGTGACGAACAACGGCAACATTGCAGCCACCGGCGTCACGATCGACGACACGCTGCCCGTCGGCATCGAGTTCGACGCGTGCAGCGATTCGTGCGACAGCTCGGCGCTCCCCGCCGTCACCTGGACCCTGCCCGGAAGCATCGAGGGCGCCGGCGGACAGGCGACCGTCACGCTCACCGTCCGAGTGACCGACCCGGCCGCTTCCGGCCTGGAGTCGATCACCAACGTGGCCACGGTCGCCGACGACGGAACGAACGGCGCCGACCCGACGCCGGGGAACAACACCGACGACGACACCGACACGCTCGATGCCGCACCGATCCTCGACGTGGTCAAAGACGACGGTGAGACCGAACGCGACGCCGGTGAAACGTTCGACTACACCATCACCGTCTCGAACACGGGAGACCAGGCCGCCACCGGCGTCACGGTCACCGACACGCTGCCGGACGCACTCAGCGCCGTGTCGTGTCCGGCCACACCGACCCCGTGCACCATCGATGCCGGTGCAGGGACGGTCACATGGAACGTCGGAGACCTGAACGGCGGAGCACCTGGCGCTCTCGGGTCCTCAGTGACGTTGACCCTGACGGTCCTCGTCGACGATCTGCCATCGGGCGTGGACGACTTCACGAACAGCGTCCGTGCCGTCGATGACGGCACCAACACCGGCGGCGTGCCGGTCGAGGACACCGACACCGACACCGACACCGTGAACGCGGAGCCCGATCTCCAGGTCACCAAGACCGACAACGAGACCACGGTGCAACCGGGCGACACGCTCACCTACGACATCGTGATCACCAACGTCGGCACCCAGGCGGCAACCGGCGTCAGCGTCACGGACACGCTCCCTGCAGGCGTCACCTTCGTGTCGTGCAGCGCATCGTGCGACGACACCGCGCTGCCGACGTTGACCTGGACATCCCTCGTCGAAGACGTCGCTGGGTCGCCAGCCGACCCGATGGCGTTCGATGCAGGCGGCCAGGCGACGCTCACCGTCGTGGTCACGGTCGACGACCCGGCCACCAGCGGCCTGGACACGCTGACCAACTCGGTCACCGTGGCCGACGACGGAACCAATGGTGCCGATCCGACACCTGGTAACAACAGCGGCGACGACGTCGACACGCTCGATGCCGCACCCGATCTCCAGATCACCAAGACCGATGGCGTCGAGTCCGTCACCGACGGCCAGAGCGTGACCTACCAGATCACGTTCTCCAACGTCGGTAACCAAGATGCGCTCGGCGTCGTGATCACCGACACCCTCGCCGCTGAGACGAGCTTCGCCTCCTGCAGCAACGGATGCGACTCCAGCGCAGCTCCCACTATCTCCTGGAACGTCGGTGACCTCGCTCCCGGTGACGGTGGCACCTACACCATCACCGTCGACGTCGCAGACCCCGTACCAGCCGGTACTCGCACCATCGTCAACAACGTGACGATCACCGACGACGGCACCAACGGACCCGACTCGGACCCCACCAACAACGATGACACCGACACCGACACCTACGGCATCGACCTCGCCGTCACCAAGACTGACGGACAGACCACGGCGATCCCCGGCGAAGACCTCACCTACACGATCACCGTGACCAACAACGGCCCCACCACGATCACCGAGTTCACGCTCGACGAGAACCTTCCTGACGCACTCGACTTCGTCACCTTCATCCCATCGGCCGGCGACTGGGACCCCACAACCGGCTTGTGGACCGGCATCGGCGACTTCGCCGAAAGCGACACCCTGACACTGACCGTCTCTGGAACCGTCAGCGCCGACGCCACCGGCTCACTCGTCAACTCTGTCAGGGTCACGCCGCCAAGCGATGTCCCCGACACCGATCCCACCAACAACGACGCCGACGACACCGACACGCTCGACCCTCGTTCGAACCTCGCCATCACCAAGACCATCAGTCAGGAAACAGTCGCAAGAGGCGACAATGCCACGTTCACCATCAGCGTCACGAACAGGGGACCGTCGACGGCAGTTGGCATCGTCGTCACCGACCCGTTGCCTTCAGCACTTACCTTCGTCGGGGCGGCCGGAACCGACTGGACCTGCACGAACGCGTCAGCCACCGCCACGTGCGAACTCGGAGTTCCGCTCATCGTCGGTGGCACAGCGTCGTTCGAACTCGTGGCGAACGTCGTCGGAGCCGAAGGCACCAGCTTCACCAACACCGCAACCGTCGATCTCCCAGGCGGCCTTGGCGTCGACAGTGACCCAACCGACACAGCCGGCGCCGCAATCCCACAAGCACCAACTCCGGACACGGACCCGCTCCCAAGCACCGGTAGCGAGATCCTTCGCAGTCTGGTGATCGGCCTCGGCCTCCTCCTCATCGGAGTCTTCCTCACAGGAATCCGCCGTCGACCGCGCACCCGAGGCGCAGGCTAGAAGACCGTCCGCAACACTTCGATGAGGTTCGGGTCGTCGAGGGGTCTGTCAGGTATTCGGTCAGATTCACCCTCTCGGTACCGGGGCTGCGCGATCAACTGGTCGGCGATGTCGCAGAGGTCGGGCAGGACCTTGCGCCGCATCAGGTATCGGGGTTCGATCTTCAAGAGGCCTCTGGACTGCATGAAGGCCGCTCGCAACGCCGTCAGCAGGGCGCCTTGAGGCGCGAATCGGGCCTCCCGATCTGGCATGTGGCACGCCGACCGCAGCCACTCCACACATGCAATGACACCCATCGCGCAGTCTCTCTTCACGACAGCACAACTCGCAGCTGCCTGAGCTGTTCGCCGAGTGGGGCGTGGTCGCTGACACACTCGATGTCGAGTTCATCAACGGGCACTACTCGACACGGCTTCGACCGCTCGTGCGGGCCGCGCGGGTACCGGGACTCGACACACTCCCCGCCGCGACCGATCACCCTCACGCCAACATGCGAGCACTCGGGAGGTGCCGGTCACGGACAGGCCCCAACTGACTCGGGACCGTGACGATGCGCTCACGATCGCCAGCCCGAGGCCGCAGGCACGAAGCCGGAAGTCCGGTGGCGGGCAGCGTCTGGCTGCCTGAGATCATCGGGGGGGGTTGCCTCGACCGGGGCGGATCCGCCCTGGTTTGGGTGCGATGCGAGTCCACGAGGAAGGCCGTCGGGAACACCTGCGCCAGCAAGCCAACCGATGGTCGGGACTACGCAAGCTGGGCCTTGGCGACTCAGACCATCGTGTGGAGGGTGAACTCGGGGTGTGGTGGACCGACCGGCGTGTTCCGCTGTGGTCAGGCGGTGGCTGCCACGACGGGTGCGGAGCCGCCATCGGTGCTCTGGGCCGTACGGCGGGCGACGAGCTTTCCGAGTTCCCACAGGAAGAAGAGCGTGACGGCTGGAGCCAGTGCAAGCGACCATTGTGTGAGTGTCAGCTGCACGGTTCCGAGGAGGATACGCAGCGCGTCGGTCTGCGTGATGAGCACGGCGAGGAGAACTTCGATGAGCGCGGCGATGTTGAGGCGGCGATTGTCGAAGGCGTCGACGGTGAGTGCCGTGCCGGTGACGCTTCGAGCCTGGAAAACTGCCGCCACGAGCATGAGCGAGAACGTGGTGACGCCCATGGAGGTGCCGATCAGGACATTTCCGTAGTGGCCGGTGCCGTAGCTGATGAGTGCGAGCGTGCAGGCGGCCATGAACAGCCCGACGAGGCCGGCAGTCGTCATCAGTCCTCTCGTCATGATCGACTCGTCGCGTGACCGTGGTTTGAGGTTCATGAGGCCTGGGGCCTCTTTGTCCATACCGAGCCACACACCGAGCGGTGCGTTGACGAAGAAGTTGATGTAGAGGATCTGAACGGGCGAGAACGGTTGCCCAGCGGCAATGTTGAGAATGCTGGCGCCGAGGAAGGTGAGGATGTACGCCACGAGTTCGACGATCACGAACCGGATGAACTTGTTGAGGTTGTCGTAGACCTTGCGGCCACCCCTGACGGCCACGACGATGGTGGCGTAGTTGTCGTCGGACAGGATCATCTTGCTGGCGTTCTTGGCGACCTGGGTGCCGGTTCCCATGGCGATGCCGATGTCGGCGGCTTTGATCGCTGGCGCGTCGTTCACGCCATCACCGGCCATCGCGACGACGTCACCCTTCTTGCGGAGCGTTTCAACGAGCAGCACCTTGTGTTCGGGTGCGACGCGTCCGACCACGCCGATGTCGTCGATGCGTGCCAAGCGCTCGTCGTCGCTCAGCGCAGCGAAGTCGGCTCCGAGCATCGCGGTACCCGGGATGCCGAGTTGTTCAGCGATGGCTGCACCGGTGATCACGTCGTCACCGGTGACCATGCGCACACGGATGCCGGCGTTCTGAGCGTCGTGGACGGCCTGCATCGAGGCGTCGCGTGGCGGGTCGACCATGGCGACGATGGATGCCATCTCGAGATCGGTCACATAGCTCAACAGGTCACCGGTGGCATCGAACGTGGCGGGGTCGAGATCGCGCACTGCTGCTGCCATCACTCGTTGGCCTGCACCCTCCATGCGGGTGACGGCAGCGTCGGCCTTCTGCCGGAATGTGTCGTCCCACACGACGCTGTCTCCATCGACTCGAGTCGTTGCCACCCGATCGAGCACGGCAGGGGCGGCGCCCTTGACAAAGCAACGCACGACGGACTTGCCCGATGCGTCTGTTGCGGTGTTGAACGTCGCCATCAGCTTGTAGCCGGGGTCGAACGGCAGCGTGGCCAAACGTGGGAGCGTCTGCCGGCTGGCGTCGATGTCGAGAGCTGCTTTGTGGGCAAGCACCAACAGGGCACCTTCGGTTGGGTCACCGACCACCTTGCCGTTCACCAGGTTGGCGTCGCTCGCCATCACGTACGGCAGGATCGCATCGTCGATCGACAGCGCCTTGCCGGCCGCGTGATGAACCTTGCCATCGAGGCTGTATCCCGTTCCGGAGATCGTGTACCGGTCGGCCGCGTCGACCAGTTCGACAGCGGTCATCTGGTTCATCGTCAGCGTGCCGGTCTTGTCGGAGTTGATCGCCGAGGTCGAACCGAGCGTTTCCACCGAGTTGAGATCCTTGACGACAGCGTTCTCGCCGGCGAGCTCCTTGGCCCCGCCCGACAAGATGACCTGCAGAACCGTGGGCAGCGCGGTGGGAATTGCGGCGATCGCCAACGCAATCGCGGTGATGAACAACGAGTCGGCCGAGATGTCTCTGGACAGCCCGAGCACGAACATGACGATCATCGTCAGCAACGCCGCGGCACCGATCCACAGTGTCAACGTGTTGAGCTGTTTCGTCAGCGGCGAGAGCACCTTCTTGGAACTCCCCAACATGCCGGCGATCTTGCCGACCTGGGCATCAGCACCTCGCGCAGTGACGATCATCGTGCCGCTGCCGTGCGTGACCGGCGTGTTCATGAACGCCATGTTCTTCTGATCGCCAGGTCCGACCTCGTTGTCGGCAAGCGTCTCGGCATCCTTCGAGGCCGGGGTGCTCTCACCGGTGAGCGCAGACTCGTCGATGCTCAGCGAGTTCGCCTGGATGATCCGGCCATCAGCGGCCACATTGTCACCCGCGGTGATCAGCACGATGTCGCCGGCGACGACCTCCTCGAGCGCGACCGCGGACTCGACCCCACCGCGACGTACACGCGCCGTCTGCTTCGTCAACGACTGCAACGCGTTCATGGCGCTCTCTGCCTTGCCCTCCTGGCGCAGGGCAATCACCGCGTTCAACACCGTCAACAGCACCAAGACGGCCCCGGTGCTCCACTCGCCGATGATGAACGACAGCACCGCAGCGACGAGCAGGATGATCTGCATGTACGCGGCGTACTGATTCAAGAAGCGCCTCCAACCAGGCGTCGACTTCTCCGCTGGCAGCGCGTTGGGCCCGTCCTTCCGGAGGCGCTCGGCAGCTTCCGCCGCGCTCAGCCCGCTGTCGGGATCGACGCCGAGTCGTTTCGCGACCTCGTCACCACCGAGCGAATACCACCTGGACACAGTGTCGTTCGGTGTCGCTGCAGTCATCGGATTCTCCGCTCTCAGAACTTCTCGGGCACTCGGTGCAGCGGCAGGTCAGGTTCGACATAGCCGCCGACGTTCGGCTTCTTGGGGAGCTTCACCTCTGGGCGCGGGACCGGCTCGTACGGGATGCGCTCGAGGAGATGCGAGATGATGTTCAACCGCCCGCGCTTCTTGTCGTCGTTGTGAGCAACGAACCATGGCGCCCACGACGTGTCCGTCGCAGCAAGCATCCTGTCACGCGCTCGGCAGTAGTCGTAGCGGTGGCTGTAGGACTTCAAGTCGGTCGGCGACAACTTCCAGATCTTGCGCGGGTCGTCGATGCGGTCCTCGAGCCGTCGAGCCTGTTCGTCGACACTGACGTTGAGCCAGTACTTGATCAGGATGATCCCCGAGTCGACCATTGCCTTCTCGACCCCAGGGACCATCTCGAGGAATTGCTCGGTCTGTTCAGGCGTGCAGAAGCCGAGCACAGGTTCGACGCCGGCGCGGTTGTACCAACTGCGATCGAAGATCACGACTTCACCGGCCGCTGGGAAATGGCTGATGTAGCGCTGCACGTACATCTGTGACTTCTGGCGCTCAGTCGGCGCCGGCAACGCAATGTGCTTGAACACACGCGGGCTCGTGCGCTCGGTGATCCGCCGGATCGTGCCCCCCTTGCCCGCTGAATCCAAACCCTCGAACACGATGCACACCTTGGCGCCGGTGGCCTTGACCCACTCCTGCATCGCCACCAGCTCGCCTTGCAAGATGCGCATCTCGGCCTCATAGGCCTTGCGCTTCATCTTGCCCGTCGGAGCCGCTGTGCCGTTGCCCGATGACTCCGACGGCTCGACCTCGTTGGACTTCTTGGACTTCTTCGACTTCTTGCCCATCGTTCAACTTCCTCTCGAGTGGGCACGCGACCGTTCCGGTCGGCGAGCCCTGCAACCGTACGAGGCGGTGGCTGGCGCGAACAATTCTGGTAGGCCCACGACGAGCGCCGCCGTGTTGTGCGACGGCGTACTGCTCGACGTGGGCTTCTCGCCCGCCGAAGCGGGCCTACGAGCTGAGACCGCGCCAGACCGTCTGGTCGGCGTGCATCGCTACAGCGTGTTCGAAGCCTGTTCGGCCGGAGACCCCGAGAGCGCTGAAGCCCATCACCGAGGCTGCATCGTCGCCGTACATGAACGCGACCTGGGTCGCAAACGTGCTGTCGTCGGCGAGTACCTCGAGGACCTCGGCAGCTCCAGGGTGGGCTTGCCCGACGACACCTGCGTAGGCGCCCGCAAGTCCCTCTTGTCGGACTGCGCTGGCGAGGGTCCTCGGTGCCCCGAACCAGCAATGGTGAACACGTCTCACGGTCTGGGCAGCGAACTCAGCATCCAGCGCAGCAGGCTCGATCGGTTCTCCGACCCAGAGCACGGCGCTCCCGGGCTGCTTGGCGAGCAAGCGGTGCTCGACCTCGGTGGCGAGGCGATCAGTCCACATTCCCGGAGTTGCAACCGTCAGGTACATGACGCTGTGTTGGTCGTGCCCGAGTGATCCGGCTGCGCGATTCGCTACCTCGTGAAGACGGGCCTCGGCGTCCACGCCGATCAGCGCTTCGATCGTTTCGAGTACCGGCTCTGAGGTCATCGGGTTGTAGCCGTGCACGGGCAGCCCGCATCGGCCAGCCTCGACGTACGCGCGGAATCGGTCGGAAGTGACGCCACCTCGAGTCGACTTCGAATACACCTCGGCCATTGCCTCCAAGGTCGGAACCACCTCGATCGCCACAACAACGCAGGGTAGACAGACTCGATGGTGTCGCGCAGGACGACTTCCCCCCACCACGCGCCGAGGTGCTCTCGATCGTCACCCACTCGCTCGGCGAGGTCGGTCCGGCTGGAGCAGGTGCTGGTTTCACTGCTCCTCGGGTTCGAGGTGAGCGGCCTGGAACAGCCCGTCGACGAGTCGGTCGATGATGTGATCGGTCGTGGTGGTCGGGTCGATGGGCTCGGTGAGTCGGTCGAGGATCAAGCCGTCGAGCGCGTAGTGGAAGAGCGCGACCTCGTCGCGTCCGCCGGGTAGTCCGGCGTCGGTGTGGAATTCCACATCAGCTGAGAAGCCGGCGCGCTGCCATGCTCGCACGAGGCTGGCGACGTCAGGGTTGCGGCTTGCTTCGAGGCGTAACTCGAACAGAGCGAGGGTCACGTCTCGCTCGGTCGTGAGCCGCGACACGATGTCGCGCATGTAGTCGCCGAACAGCTTCACGGACGGGCGGCGACGGCCGAGCTGGGCGAGAACTTCGGGATCCGGGGCGAGCCGTGCACTGATCCGGTCGAAGACCTGCGCGAGGAGTTCACCGCGATCGGCAAAGTAGTTCGACGCGGTCCCGATCGGAGTGCCCGCCGATTCGTCGATTGCTCGGAACGTCAGTCCGCGCGCCCCGCGTCCAGCCAGGAGTCCGATCGCTGCGTCCAACAGCAGGGTGCGGCGTTGTGTGTTCGTGGCAATGGAGAGATCGTAGCGAAACCACGACAGTTGTCGTAGTCTGCAACTACTACACCTGTCGTACATGAAGGAGATTGCATGCGCTCGCTCACCTACCACGTCGCTGTCAGCATCGATGGCTACATCGCCGCCGCGGACGGATCGTTCGAGGCGTTTGCGCAGACCGGCGACCACATCGACGCCCTCATCGAAGACGTTCCAGAGACCCTGCCCGGTCACGTCCTGTCAGCGATCGGCATCGACGCCGCCAACGACACCTACGACACCGTGGTGATGGGGTGGAACACCTTCGCGGTGGGGCTGCCGCACGGCATCGACGACCCCTACCCACACCTACGCCAGTACGTCTTCAGCCGCACCCGCCCGACGAGCGACGTCGGCGGCGACGTCCACCTCGTCGCCGACGATCCGACCGAACTGGTGCGGGAACTGAAGGCAGAGTCGTCCACGAAAGGCATCTGGCTCTGTGGAGGCGGCGCACTCGCAAACGCGCTCCGCGACGAGATCGACCGACTCGTCCTCAAGGTCAACCCTGTGCTGCTCGGAACCGGAATCCCACTCTTCGAACCTGGTGACGCGACGAGTCAGCCCTTCACACTCGAGTCGACACGCTCGTTCGACTCCGGCGTGTACATGGCCTCGTATCGAGCCGATCGCCGATGAGATCATGGGGAGCGTTCCGGGGCAAGCCGGTCCGGTGGGCCTGGCGGGATGACGTCAGAACGGCGCGGATGGTACGTCTTCGGGCCGAAGGATGAGCATGCCGGTGATCTTGTTGCGTCGGTTGAACGCGATGCGGCCAACGAAGTCGGCGCCTTCGAAGATCAAGGGAGTCTCGACAACCACATTGGAACCCGACGGACGCACGAACGAGTCACCAAGCGACTCGAGGCCGCCGGCCAGTGCGGTGGAGCAGACCACCCATCGACCACCCATCGACCACCCATCGACCGCTCAGGATCCGCTGCCGGCCTCCGACACCGAGACCTCCGAGCTGCGTTGTGAGCACAGACTGGGGAACGGCAGCGAGGTCGTCGAACGTGCGCTGACGGTTCGCGACGCACGGTCGCGTACGGTCGTGCGATGGGAACCGAGGATGTTGGCGACACCGTGACACACCACCGCTCCTGCCCGCTCTGCGAAGCGTGCTGCGGACTCGAGATCACCACCAAGGGTGAGCAGGTGGTGCGCATCCGGGGCGACATGAACGACCCCTACTCGAAGGGCTTCATCTGCCCGAAGGGATCGACGCTCAAGCAGCTGCACGAGGATCCCGATCGCCTCACCTCGCCGCGTATCCGCACCGAGGACGGCTGGAAGGACGCCACCTGGGACGAGGCATTCGCCGAGATCGCCCGCCGTCTCGCCCCGATCGTCGAGGCGCACGGCCGTCAAGCTCTCGGCACCGTGCTGGGCAACCCCAACACCCACAACCTCGGCGGGCTGCTCTACGGCCGCCCGGTGCTCACCGCAGTCGGCAGCACGAACATCTTCTCGGCGTCGACCGTCGATCAGATGCCCAAGCACGTCAGCGCCGGGCTGATGTGGGGACGGCCCGACATGTTCCCGCTGCCCGACCTCGACCGCACCGACTACCTGCTGATGCTCGGCGCCAACCCGTACGTGTCGAACGGCAGCCTGCTGACCGCACCCGACATGCCGGGCCGGCTCGAAGCGATCCGTGCACGTGGCACGTTCGTGGTGGTCGATCCGCGCCGCACCAAGACGGCGGAGAACGCGACCGAGCACCTCGCGATCGTGCCGGGCACCGACTGCGTACTGGCTGATGGCGCTGATCAACACGCTGTTCGACGAGGACCTCGTCGACATCGGCCGTCTCGAACCGCACGTGAGCGGCGTCGACGAGGTGCGTGCGATGACCGCTCGCTACACCCCCGAGGCGGTCGCCGAGCAGTGCGGCATCACGGCCGAGACCACCCGCCGGATCGCCCGCGAACTCGCAGCAGCTCCGACCGCTGCCGTGTACGGACGGATGGGTGCGCACACCGTCGAGTTCGGCACGGTCGCCAGCTGGGCCACCGACGTGCTCAACGTGCTCACCGGCAACCTCGACGAGCCGGGCGGTGTCATGTTCAACTGCGCACCGACGCAGAACATGGCGCCGTCCACGCCGGGCGGCCGCGGCTTCCAGCTCGGACGGTGGCAGGGGCGAGCATCCGGTCGCCCCGAGGCGAAGGGGGAACTCCCCGCGGCCACGTTGGCCGAGGAGATCACCACGCCCGGGCCCGGCGCGATCAGGGGGCTGTTCGTGTTGGCGTGCAACCCGGTCCGGTCGTTCCCGAACACCGATCGCATCGACGACGCGTTGCAGCAGCTCGACCTGCTGGTCGTCGTCGACCCGTACGTGACTGCCACGGCGCGTCACGCGCACGTGATCCTGCCGCCGACGTCGGCACTCGAGCGCAGCCACTACGACTTCGCGTTCGAGGCCAACATGATCCGCTCGATCGCCAAGTACTCGCCGGCGGTGTTCGAGACGGACTCGCCGAGCGAGGAGCAGATCCTGTGCCGGCTGGCGCTCGTGATCCAGGGCCAGCCCGTCGACACCGACCCGGTGGTGGTGCACGACGCGATGATGGAGCAGATGGTCGAGGCCGAACTGGGGCGCCACTCGTCGCCGATCCGCGGTCGCGACAAGGCCGAGATCCTCGACGCACTGTCGCAGTGGGAGTGGTCCGAGCAGATCATCGACTTCCGTCTCCGGGTCGGCCAGCACGGCGACGGGTTCGGTGCGAACCCGGATGGACTCACGCTGCGCACGTTGATCGACGAGCATCCGAGCGGCGCCGACTTCGGACCGCTCGTGCCCCGGTTCCCCGATGCGATCAAGACGGTGTCGGGAACGGTCGAGCTCGCCCCGCAGCCGATCGTCGACGACATGGAGCGCTTCGGGACCCACTTCGACGACCTCGTCCGGGCCGACGGCCAGCTCGTGTTGATCGGTCGCCGTCACCTCAAGACGGTCAACTCGTGGATGCACAACCTGAACATCCTGATCAAGGGCAAGACCGACTGCACGCTGCAGGTGCACCCTGACGACGCCGCCCGACTCGGCTTGACCGACGGGGCATCGGCGACCGTGCAGTCGCGGGTCGGCACGGTGGTTGCTCCCGTCGAGATCACCGACGAGGTGATGCCCGGTGTGGTGTGTCTGCCGCACGGCTGGGGCTACGACGAAGACGGCATCGAGATGCACACCGCCAAGACCAAGCCGGGCGTCAACTCGAATCGGCTCACCGACGACGCAGCGCTCGACGACCTGTCGGGCAACGCCATCCTCAACGGCATTCCGGTCGACGTCACCGCCGCCTGACGGGTTCGTGCGATCTGCTCCGGTATCGAGATGGCCACCGAGACGTTCCTCATCGAATCCAGGCTCTCACCGCACGAGGCGTTCGCCCGGGTGATCGACCTCTCGCGTGTCCCGGAGTGGGATCGGGGGATTCGTTCGTCGCACCTGATCGACGGCACCCCGGCCGCTGTCGGTGCACGCTACGAGGTCGCCGTCACAGGATTCGACGGCGAACCGACGACCGTCATCTACGAACTCACGGCCGTCGACGCCGATCGAGGCTTCACCATGGTCGGCACCAACCCGGACTTCCGGGCCGAGGACACGTTGACCTTCGTCGCCTCGGACAGCGGATGTCGCGTCACCTACCGCGCCGAACTCGTCCTGTTGAGGGACCTTCCGTCGATGAGCGAGGCCCGACTCGCGACGACCTTCCCGAGCGTCGTCGCGATCGCTGAAGCCGGCCTCGCAGAGTTCCTCGACCGGTAGCTCGCCACAACCCTCAGATCGCTCGGGGTGCTCTCGATCGACCTACTGCGGCGAACGTCACCGCCGCTGCGTGGCCGACGTTCAGTGAGTCGACGTCCGGCGAGATCGGGATGCGAACCCTGAGCGTGGCTGCGTCCTTCGTGGCCGCTTCGAGACCGTGGCCCTCGGCGCCGAGCACGATCGCCAACTTGTCGGGAACGGCCACGTCCCAGAGATCGACGGCGTCGACATCAGGCGTCATCGCCCAGGTCACGAAGCCGTGGGCGTGCAAGGTCTCCATCGCACCCGGCCAGTCGTCGGCTGCGGCGCGCGCCACCGGCATGTGCAGGATCTCGCCCATGCTGACCCGTACGGTGCGGCGCTGGTACGGGTCGTTGCAGGTCGGGCTGATCACGATGCCGTCGACCCCGAAGGCGCGTGCGGTGCGGGCGATGGCACCGATGTTCTGATCGTCGTTCAACGCTTCGAGCACCACGAGCCGCCGACACGATCGAGCCAGATCACCAACGGTCGGCATCGGCGCCCGGAACCCGGCGGCGAGCACGCTGCGATACATGTCGAAGCCCACGATCTCGGCAATGACCTCCTGCTCGGCCACGTACACCGGCACACCGGCCAGTTCGGGGCGAGCCATCGTCGGGATGAACCGCTTGAGGCGCTTCGGATGCAGCAGCACCGATCGCATCCGATGCCCGGAGTCGAGCATCCGATCGATCGGGACATACCCCTCGCCCATGAAGAACTCGGCGCCTTCCATCTCGGCGCGCACCGCAAGGCTGTTCAACTGCCGGTAGTCGTCGACACGCGGATCGGCCGGGTCGACGATGTAGGTGACCCCCTCGACCTGCACGCCGCCGTCGGACATGACCGCAGTCTCCAACATCGGCTCCGCTGCCGTCGAACGACAGCGCACCGAGCGTCACGAACGGCGGACTGCTCCACACCCCCAACCGGATCACGCGGAGTTGCTGCGGACCTACCGACCACCGCGGCGCAGCGCGACGTGTCGGCTTGGCGAGTCGACGCATGCTGAATGCTGACAAGCGGGAGCAGGGCGGCGAGCAGCAGCGGCAACAGAGCGTCAATCATCGACCGTTCCCGTCTCGTTCGGCCCACTGCGAGCACTACGTCATTCGACGTAGGCGGTACCGTTGGGCATGGACTCCGTGCTCGACGATGCCGACGTCCGAGCCGTGCTCGATGCAGCCACGGTCATCGCGTCGCACCCCGCTCCCGGAATCGAAGCGACGTTGGAGCTCGTGCGATCGCTGATCGACTGCACCAGCGCATCGTTCAACGACATGACGATGGCGGCCGGCGACTTCCGCTACGTCATCGTCCCGCCCGACAACGAAGAACTCGCCGCACAACTGAAGCCGGTGTACGACCGCCTGGCAGGAACGCAACACCCGCTCATCAGCGCCGCGCTGATCCAGCCGACGAACGGCGCGATCCGGTTCTGTGATGTTCCCGCAGGCGCCAGTTTCACCGACACCGAGTTCTACAACGAGTTCTTCGTGCCCTTCGGGCTCCGCTACCAGATGGTGATCCAGCTGCCGGCGCCGCCCGACACCATCGTCGGCTACGCCCTCAACCGCAGCCCCGAGGAGGGCGAGTTCAGCGATCGCGATGTGGCGGTACTGAACGCGATCGCGCCGTATCTGGCGATGCACCACCGTCACATGTTCGACCTCGAACGCAATCAGGCCGTCGCCGACGAGGTCGACCGAGACGGCGGCTGGAGCGTCATGACCGTCCGCGCCGACGGCACCGTCGACACCTCATCGTCGCAGTCCGCCGTCGCAGAGTTCGCCGTCGACGGCCGACTCCCGAGCACGGTCGTGGACCTGTTGCCGACGGCTCGCACGATGACGAACGACTCGACCACGTGCGACGTGACGATCGCGACGAGCCGTTGGCGATGCGTCATTCACCCCGTCCCGGTGGGCCCGACCGTGCTGCTCGTTCGTCGGCTCGGCGACGAGAACTCCGAGGCGACGGCCTTGATCGACCTGGGCCTCACGCCGCGCCAGACCGACGTTGCGCTCGAACTCGTCCGGAGCGGCGGCAGCAACTCGCAGCTCGCCCGTTCGTTGGGCATCTCGGAGGGCACGGTCAAGAAGCACCTGGAAGCAGTGTTCCTGTCGCTCCACGTCGACAGCCGGGCCGCCGCCATCGTCGCCATCGCCGACCTGGCCGGACACAACAGCGCGCCGGGATGAGCACGCCGCCGGCCTGCGATGTCAGCGCGTGACCGAGGTGCGTGCCGCAGAGGTGGCCGAACGCGACGCTTCCAGACGGGCATGCAACCGTGACCGGAGCTCGTCGGGCGGCAGCTCGGCCCAGGTGCGCCGTTGGCGTTGGCGGTACACGGCCACACCGGTGGCGCCGAGCACGGCGACGACGCCGGCGACACCGAGGAGCTTGGCCCACCTCACGACCACCTACGTTAGGGCCCGATGGCTGCCTCGGTGACGTTGCGTGATGCGATCGACGTTGCTGCGACCGGCGACGTGTGGCTCTTCCGCGGGCGATCGGTCGCCGATCGTGCGATCCGACTGTTCACCAACAGCCCGGTCAACCACGTCGGCATGGTGCTGGCCATCGACGACCTGCCGCCGTTGATCTGGCACGCCGAGCTGGGAGCGAGCATGCCGAACGTGTGGACAGGCGAACGCGATCGTGGCGCGCAGCTGCACCGACTCGATCGTGCCGTGAGCGTCTGGACGAACCGCTACGGCCAGCAGCCATGGTTCCGTCAGATCGACATCGACGTGAGCGACGAGATGGAGAACGCAGCGTTGTCCGTCGTGGCCGAGTACAGCGGGCGCGGCTTCCCGAGCACGAAGACACTCGCCCGACACTGGCTCGCTGGTCGCGTTCGCCGGCAGGTGTCGCTCACCGACGTGTACTGCGCCGAGCTCGTTGCGGTCACCTACGAACGCATGGGTCTGCTCGGCACCGAGCGACCATCGAACTGGTACGACCCCGGCACCTTCTGGAGCGGCGATCGCCTGCAGCTCGTCGGCGCCGAACTGGGCCACGAGATCCACGTCACCGACGTCCCACCCGTCGACGACTCCTGGCGCGACGGCTGAGCTCGGCCGGCCGCAGACTCAGTACGACCGCGGCAGCCCGAGCACCTGCTGGGCAATGTAGTTGCAGGTCATCTCCTGGCTGACCGGCGCCAGTCGCTGCAGGCGCGCTTCGCGCCAGTACCGCTCGACGTGGTACTCGGACGCGTAGCCGAGGCCGCCGTGGGTCTGCAGCGCCTGGTCAGCGGCGAAGAAGCTCGCCTCGGCTGCCAGGTACTTGGCGGTGTTGGCGTGCTCGCCACAGTCGAGGCCCTGGTCGTAGCGCCACGCCGCTTCGCGCCACATCAGCCCGGCGGCGGCGAGATCCATGTGTGCCTTGGCCAAGGGGTGGGCAATCGCCTGGTTCGCCCCGATCGGACGATCGAAGACGATCCGCTCCTTCGCGTAGCCGACGGCTCGCCGGAGCGCGGCCTCGCCGATGCCGCACGCCATCGCCGCGAGCAGGACGCGCTCGGGGTTCAGCCCGTGGAGGATCTGCTGGAACCCACGACCACGCTCGCCGACCAACCGCCATCCCTCCACGGGAAGGTCGTCGTAGGCGACCTCGCACGATGCGACCGCGTTTCGACCGAGCTTCGGAATCGGCGCGATGTCGCAGTACTCGGGGTCGAGGTCGACGACGAACAGGCTCAGCCCGTCGAAGCGTCGCCGGGGATCCTCCGGGTCGACGTCGTCGGTGCGGGCGAGCAGCAGACACACCTCCGACTCGAGCGCCTTCGACGTCCAGATCTTGCGGCCCCGCACGACGAAACCGCCGTGCCCGTCGTCGACGGCTCGGGTGGTGATGCGCGACGTATCGGTCCCCGCGTCGGGTTCGGTGACCCCGAACGCGATGTGCAGATCGCCAACCGCCGCCCGCGGCAGGAACGTCTCCTTCAGCTGGTCGCTGCCGAACTTCACCACCGGATTGAGACCGAACATCGTGAGGTGCAACGCGGACGACCCGTTCATCGCCGCACCCGACGCGGCCACTCGGTTGAGAACGATCGCGCACTCGGTGATGCCACGCCCGCCGCCGCCGTACTCCTCCGGGATGGCGACACCGAGCCAGCCGCCCGCGGCCATCGCTGCGTAGAACGCCCACGGGAACTCGTGGCGTTCGTCTCGCTCGGCCCAGTACGTGTCGTCGAAGTCGGCGCACACGTGGTCGACGGCGGCGGCGATTGCGAGGTGGTCCTCGTCGAGGTGGAAGTCCATGCCACAGTCTCGCGGCCGACCGTATCCGGGCTCAGTCCGACGACTAGCTTTCGTGGTGGGAACGACCAAGGGGAGAACGATGGCGTACGGGGCCGAACATGTGGAGCTGCCACCAGTCGAGAACTGGGTGACCGACTGGGACTGGCTCGACGACCAGTGGGGCGAGAACGCGATCGACATCTGGAACTCGGTGCGTGAGCAGTGCCCTGTTGCGACCACCGAACGCTACGGGCGAGCGTTCATGCCGGTCACGATGGAGGCGGTCGCTGCGGTCGCCAACGACACCGAGAACTTCTCGTCGATCTGGGTCAACGTCGGCCGGCCCGACGCGCCACGACGTCCGGCTCCGCCGATCACCTCCGACCCTCCCGAGCATCACGGTCACCGGCGGCTGCTGCTCCCCGCATTCAGCCCCAAGAACGTGGCGCCGCTCGAAGCGGACCTCCGCCAGTTCTGCCGCAAGCTCGTTGCCGACCTCGACGGCGCCGACACCGCCGATGCGGCCTCGCAGTTCGCCCAGCACATTCCCGTGCACGGCATCTGCAAACTCACGGGACTCCCGGAGGAAGACGCCGACCTGTTCCGCGACTGGATCCACCGCAACTTCCAGTTGGCGCCACGCGACAACAACGTGCGCATCGCCGTCGCCGGTGAGATGAAGGAGTACGTCGACGGCCTCCTCAACGACCGCCTCGCCAACCCGCAAGACGACATGTTGACCATGGTCGCCAACGCCGAGATCGACGGTGAGGCAGTGGACTGGGATCTCAAGGTCGGCTACATCAACCTGCTGATCATCGCCGGCATCGACACCACGTGGAGCGCGATCGGGTCCGGGCTGTGGCACTTCGCGCAGCACCCCGGTCAGGTCGAGCGCCTCGTCGCCGTCGACGACGACGACCTGCTCTGGAACACCGCGACCGAGGAAGTGTTGCGCTTCTACGCGCCGGTCACGATGGCCCGCAAGGTGATCGGCGAGACCGAGATCAGCGGTTGTCCGGTCCATCCGGGAGACCAGATGCTGCTGACGTTCCCCGCTGCCAACCACGACCCCGCAGCCTTCGAGAACCCCGACGTGTTCGACATGGACCGGTTGAACAACCGCCACGTCGCGTTCGGCCTGGGCATCCACCGCTGCGTCGGCTCGAACCTCGCCCGGCTCGAATGCACCGTGGCGTTCCAGGAGTGGCTCCGGGCGTTCCCGCACTACTCGCTCGACACCAGCAAGCCGACGACGTGGGCGAATGGTCAGGTGCGCGGACCTCGCAACATCCCGGTCGTACTCAACCGGTGACTCGGCGCGCCCTCTCATCTGATCGCTCGACACGAGATGTCTGATTCCGTCGACAAACCGGTTGGCCGCGACGCCGTCATGGACGCGCTGATCCAGGCAACGAGCGAACTGATCCTCGAGCAGGGCGTCACGATGTCGGTCCGCGAGATCGCGCTCCGAGCCGGCGTCAACCACGGGCTCGTCCACACCTACTTCGGCAGCAAGGATGCGCTGGTGACGGCGGCGTTCGGTCACATCGTCGATCGTGCCGCCGCGGAACTCGACGACGACGGATTCCCACCGGCCGACCTGGCGTTCCGTCGCGGCGGTGAGGTGGCCCGAGCCCTCGCCCGGGCGATGCTCGACGTGGACGGTGACCCCTATCCGAGACATCCGATCCTGCCGTCCTGGCGAGCGGCGCTGGAGCGCACCCGCCCGGACGCACGCGGCGCCGAGCTCGACGAAGCGGTCATCGTCGCGACCACGCTCGGGCTGGGCTGGGCACTGTTCGCGGAGCACCTCTGCGAGATCCTCGAGGTCTCCGAAGACCGGCGAGACGCGATCGAGCAACGAGTGCTCGCACTCGTGTCGGAGATCGGCGGTCTCCCGAACACCGACACCTCGGCCTCCCGTGGGCACACCGTCGCACCGACGGACTGACACCGGTTCAGCCCCTCACCGATGAGCGAACCGACCAGCGGTTTCGCTCATTGCTGGTCGGCTGTCGGCGCTCGTCGGGATCACGAACGGGATCGCCACGATCAGCAGGCCGGCAACGGCGACGGCAACCGCCGAGTAGAACCAGGCTGGATCCCAGAACACGTCGAGTTCGAAGTAGTTTCGCAAGAACGGCACGAGGAACACCACGACGTAGCCGAGCCCCATCGCGGCGACCAGCCCGAGCTTCCACGGCCGCAGCGGCCGGCTCGCCACCGCCAACACCACCAGCCCGATCGCCAACAGCGTCACCGTGGCCAACGTGCGCGCCTGTTCCAGGTCGAGCTGGGCCACGTGGAGCGCTGCTTCGTACGCAGCCAGCGTCGCCGAGCCGGCGATCACGCCGGCGGGGATCGAGAACCACAGCACGCGCCGCAGGAACCCCGGACGGATCAGGTCGACCTCGGGCGCCAGCGCCAGGAAGAAGCCGGGCACGCCGATGCTGAACGTGCCGATCAGGGTGAGCTGGCGCGGCAGGAACGGGAAGGGGCTGTTCAGCAACCCCACGGCGAATGTGAGCAGCACGGCGTACGCCGCCTTGGTGACGAACAGATTCGAGACCCGTTCGATGTTGTTGATCACCTTGCGGCCCTCGTTGACCACGGTCGGGAGGCTCGAGAAGGCGTTGTCGGTGAGCACCAGATCGGCGACCGCCTTGGTCGCTTCGCTGCCCGAGCCCATCGAGATGCCGAGGTCGGCGTCCTTGAGTGCGAGCACGTCGTTGACGCCGTCGCCGGTCATCGCCACGACGTGACCGCGTGACTGCAGCGCTCGCACCATCGCCTGTTTCTGCTGCGGTTTCACCCGGCCGAACACCGTCGCGGCGTCGAGCGCAACCGCAAGCTCGTCGAGGTCGGTCGGCAGGTCGCGGGCGTCGACGGGCGCGCCGATCACGGCGAGGCCCGCACGGTCGGCAATCGCCGCCACCGTGTCCTGGTTGTCGCCCGAGATCACCTTGAGGGTCACGTCCTGATCGGCGAAGTAGGCGAGGATCTCCGCCGCATCGGGCCGGATCTCGTCTTCGAGTTCCACGACGGCGAGCGCACGGGCTCGCTGGGGCAGCCGATCGCCGTCGGGCCCGTCGGCGGCGGTGACCACGGCGAGCAGACGCTTGCCCGCAGCGCTCAGCCGAGCGACGAGCTCGCGGGCGGGATCGTCCGGCGCGAGCAGGAAGTCGGGGGCGCCGAGGTAGTACCAGCCGCGGTCGACGAACGACGCCGCGGACCACTTGCGTTCGCTGTCGAAGGGCTCGACACGATCGAGCGTCCACGTCGTGTCCGTGCCGACCGCCGCTGCGATCGCCGCCATCGAGGCGTTCGGGTCACGGTCGGACGACGCGAGCGCGACGAGCCCTGCGAGCACCTCGTCATCCGTGCGACCCTGCGCTGCGTGCGCTGCGGCGAAGGTGATCTCGCCGGTGGTGATCGTGCCGGTCTTGTCGAGGCACAACACGTCGACACGAGCGAGCACCTCCACCGTCGACAGCTGTTTGGCCAGCGCGTTGCGACGCGCCAACGCCACGATGCCGGCCATGAACGACAAGCTGGTGAGCAGCACCAACCCGTCGGGCACCATCGCGACCGCCGCGGCGACGGTTCCGAGCAGCGCATCCTGCCACTGGTCCTCGGCATCGAGCAGGTTGACGAACAGGAAGATCGACGCGATCGGAATGATCACCGTGAGCCAGCGCAGGATCGTGTCGATGCCACGCCGCAACGCCGACTCCGCCATCGCGAACTGTTTCGCCTCGGTCGCCAGCGTGCTGGCGTAGCTGTCGGCGCCCACCGCCGTGGCCCGGAAGCGACCGTTGCCGGCGACCACGAAACTGCCGGAGAGCACGTCGTCGCCGGCCTGCTTCGGCACGGGCAGCGACTCGCCGGTGAGCATCGACTCGTCGAGACGCAGCCCGGTCGCCTCGAGCGCCACCCCGTCGACGGCGACCTGGCCGCCGAGTCGCAACTCGATCACGTCGTCGAGCACGACCTCGTCGGACATGATCTCGACGTCGACGCCATCGCGGATCACGGTCACGCGCGGTTCGGTCACCACCTCGAGCCGCTTGAGCTCGCGACGGGCCCTGACCTCCTGCACGACACCGATGATCGAGTTCGACACCACGACGCCGACGAACAGACCATCTCGGGGGTTGCCCGACACCAGCACCAAGACGAACAGCGTCAGCATGATCGCGTTGACGACCGTGAACACGTTGGCAGCCACGATCTGGCCGAAGGACCGACCGGGCGGCTCGGGGGTGACGTTGAGCTGCCCTGCGGCAACGCGCTCGGCGACCTCGGCGGCGCTCAGCCCGAGTCGGGCAGCAGTGTCGACCCGGTCGTGATCCATCTCGCAGCGCAGCGTAAGTGAATCCGCGGACCCTCGAACCCTCTCATCGGCAAATGGATGGTTCACTGGAACCGTGGCGAAACTCATCGACGGCGCAGCGATGACCGATCCCGACGGCCTGATCGAGTACATCCGTGCGTCCGTGATCGGACGAGACGACGTGATCGACGGCCCGTACGGCCCTCGACCGATCATCTACGCCGACTACACGGCATCGGGACGATCACTGTCGTTCATCGAGGACTACATCCGAGCGGTCGTGTTGCCGTTGTATGCGAACACCCACACCGAGTCGTCCGGCACCGGGCTGCAGACCACCCGGCTGCGCGAGGAGGCACGCCAGATCATCGGCCGCTGCGTGGGCGCCACCCGCGACGAGCACGCCGTGGTGTTCTGTGGGAGCGGCGCCACCCACGCGGTGGCGAAGCTGCTCGGCGTGCTCGGGCTCAAGGTCCCGTCGGTGCTCGACGACCGGTACCACCTGACCGATGCGATCCCCGCCGATGAGCGGCCGGTGGTGTTCATCGGGCCCTACGAGCACCATTCGAACGAGCTGCCGTGGCGTGAGTCGATCGCCGATGTGGTGATCATCGACGAGGACGCGGACGGCCACGTCAGCCTCGACCACCTCGAGCGCGAACTGGTTCGCCACGCCGACCGCACGACGCTGATCGGTTCGTTCTCGGCCGCGTCGAACGTCACCGGGATCATCACCGACACCGTCGCCGTGTCGACGCTGCTGCACCGACACGGCGCACTGTCGTTGTGGGACTACGCCGCCGCGGCGCCGTACGTCCCGATCGAGATGGGCTCCGACACCGACGGCAGCGGTCGTCCGAACCTGGCCTACAAGGACGCCGTGTTCATCTCACCACACAAGCTGATCGGCGGCCCGGGCACCCCCGGCGTGCTCGTCGCACGCCGAGAACTGTTCACCAACCGGGTGCCGGACGTGCCGGGCGGCGGCACGGTCCGCTACGTCAGCACCGCGGAGCACGACTACCACCCCGAGATCGAACACCGGGAGGAAGCGGGAACTCCGGCGATCATCGAGTCCATCAGAGCTGGCCTCGTGTTCCAGCTCAAAGAAGCTGTCGGGCCCGAGGTGATCGAAGCGAAGGAATCCGACTTCGTTCGACGAGCCATCGCCCGATGGGAGCAGCACCCGAACGTCAACGTGCTCGGCAGCCACGAAGCCGACCGGCTGTCGATCGTGTCGTTCGTGATCCGACACGGCAGCCGCTTCTTGCACCACAACTACGTCGTGGCACTGCTCAACGACGTGTTCGGCATCCAATCGCGCGGCGGCTGTTCGTGCGCAGGCCCCTACGGACACCGGCTCCTCGGCATCGACCTCGAACGATCGCACGAGTTCCAGCGAGAGATCAACCGTGGGTGCGAGGGCATCAAGCCCGGCTGGGTGCGGGTGAACTTCAACTACTTCATCGACGACGCCACGTTCGACTACATCGTCGACGCCGTCACGATGATCGCCTCGCACGGCGCCTCGCTGCTCGACGAGTACGACTTCGAACCCGACAGCGGCCTGTGGCACCACCGCCGCGGGACACGTGGGCCGGCGATGAGTCTCGACGAGATCTCCTACACCGACGGTCGGATGCAGTTCGAGAACCGTCGCCGCAGCGAACCCGTCGACCTCGCCCGACATCTCGCGTCGGCCCACGAGCTGTTCCACACCGCAGCCGATCACCACGCGCCCACCACGAGCTCGCCGGAGACCAACGCCGACTTCGAGACCCTGCGGTGGTTCCCGTACGCCGCGGACGTCACGAGCTGAACGCCGAACCGCGGGCGAACCGCCACCGGCAGGAACATCCGAACGACACCCGATCGTCACGAAACCGTCATATTGGGTTAGGCTCGGCGGTCATGTCGAGGATGACCTGGCTGTCGGCGAGTGGAGTTCGGCGGTCGTTCGCGTCCGTTGCGGTGGTGCTCGCCGTGGCCGTGGGTGCCGGCGCCATGCCGCTCACCGTGGCCAATGCGCAGGATCCCGCGGCAGTTCGGGCAGCCCAGGAGATCCAGGCCGCACGCGATCGAGCCAACGCCGCAGCGCAGGCGATGTTCGATGCCGAGTCGCGACTCGACACGCTCGAAGTCGAGATCGTCGCCGCCGAGAAGGAACTCGCCGCTGTCGAGGCGCAAGCCGACTCGATGCGCTCGAGCCTCCAGCAGGACGCCCAGCGCAGCTTCGTCAACTCCGGCACGTCGATCCCACTGCTGATCGACCTCGACCAGGCCAACGCCGGCATCACCGCCGATCGCCAGGCGTCGGTCGCCCGCGGCGCCGCCTCGGTCGAACTCGACGACTTCGACGCGGTGATGAAGGACGTCAGGGCCCAGCGAGCCGACCTCGAACGCCAACGCGAAGCCACCACCCAGGCCCGCCAGCAGTACGAAGACCTCAAGGCCGCCGCCGAAGCCCAAGTTGTCGAACTGGCCGAGATCGAAAGGCAGCGGTTGGCCGACGTCGCAGTGCAGCGCGAACTCGAACGTCAGCGACAGGCCAAGCTCGCACAGCAGGCCGCAGCAGCTCGCCAGCTCGAGGCGTCGAACGCCGCTGCGGCAGCATGCTGCATCGGCATCGGCATCTGCATCGGCATCGGGTGGGGCAACCGCCGTCGTGGCACCGTCATCGGGTTCGTCCAGCCCATCCGGTTCGTCCGGCGAAGCGCAGGGCGCTGCGTCACCCGCCCCGGCAGCAGCTCCGGCACCGGCGCCCGTTCCGCCAAGTCCTCCACCGTCGAACGCCGGCAGCGGCATCGTGTGTCCCGTTGCCGGACCGCACGCATTCGCCGACACCTGGGGCGCTGCGCGGTCGGGCGGACGCAGCCACGAAGGCGTCGACATGATGGCCGCTCGCGGCGTCCCACTCGTCGCCGTCGAGTCCGGCTTCGCCCAGTTCAAGACCACGCGCCTCGGCGGCAACTCGGTCTGGGTCAACGGCAACAGCGGCACCCGCTACTTCTACGCCCACCTCAGCGCCTGGGAGGGCTCCAGCCGCAACGTCTCTCAGGGCGAAGTGATCGGCTACGTCGGCGCCACCGGCAACACCACGGCGAACCATCTCCACTTCGAGGTCCATCCCGGCGGCGGTCGCGCCGTCAACCCCTACCCCTACGTCCGCGCCGTCTGCTGACTCACGCTCACCACACGTTTGCGTTGCAGATTCGGCGACCCGGTTCGCCGAATTCGCAACGCAAACGGGTTACTCGGGGCGGTGACGGGACAGCGGGACGGCGCCGCTGCCGATGAACCGGCTGGTGTAGGTGGCGATGTTGCCGATGTAGTTCGCCCGCTCGTAGGCGGCCGGATCGCTGGCGGCGTGGCTCGCAACGGCGCCACGCATCTGCGACACCGACTCGTAGTCGTGCTCGACCATCCAGTCGCGCAGCTGCGCCTCGATCGTGGCCAGGTGTGCCGGCCCGTGATGCAACAACGACGACGTCGTCATCGCCACGTCGGCGCCGGCGAGGATCAACTTCGCGGCGTCGAAGCCGGAATGTACGCCGGTCGAGCCGGCGATCGACATCGTCAGGTGCTCGCGCAGGATCCCGATCCAACGCAGCGGCAGCCGGAGTTCCTCCGGGGTGCTGAGCGCGATCCGAGGCGCCACCTCGAGGGTCTCGAGGTCGAGGTCCGGTGAGTAGAACCGGTTGAACATCACCACGCCGTCGGCACCGGAGCGCTGCAGCCCGACCACGAACGAGGCAACCGACGAGTAGTACGCCGAGATCTTCACGGCGATCGGGATGCCGATCTCCTCGGCGACCAGCGCGACCAGTTCCAGGTGCTCCGATTCGATCGCCGAGCCGCCGATGTCGGGGTCGGCGGCAACGGTGTACAGGTTCAGCTCCAGCGCGTCGGCGCCGGCACCTTCGAGCAGGCGGGCGTACTTCACCCAGCCACCGATGTTGGCGCCGTTCAGGCTGGCGATCACCGGGATGTCGACGGCGACCTTCGCGTTCTCGATCAGCTCGAGGTACGAATCGATCGCGGAGCCGTAGTCGTCGACCTCGGGAAAGAACGATGTCGCCTCGTTGAAGCTCTCGCCGTGCACGGTGTACAGCCGGTCGATCTCGGCGGTCTCGTGCTCGATCTGCTCCTCGAAGATCGACGGGAGCACGACGGCGCCGGCGCCCGCGAGTTCGAGTTCGACGAGCCGATCGAGCTGTCCCGTGAACGGACCAGCGGACGCGACGAGCGGCGACCGCAGCGGCAACCCGAGGTAGGTGGTGTGCAGATCAGGCATCGTCGGTTCCTCCGTCGGTCGGTGATTGGCTCGTCTCATCGTGCGGTTCGTCGTCGACGGGTCGGTGCGGCTGGTGCATCGCACGCTCGACGGTGGCGAGCTGTTCGTAGTAGTGCCAGCGCTCGTCGATGTCCTGCTGGGCGAGGTCGAGCAGCTCGGCGGACCGGTCGGGATCGGACCTGGCCAGCATCGAGAAGCGGGCTTCTTTCAAGGCGAAGTCCTTCAAGGGGATGCTGGGGGCGGCCGAGTCGAGCTGGAAGGGGTGCTCGTGTTGGTCGGTGGTCGGCTTGTAGCGGTACAGCGGCCAGTACCCGGACTTCACGGCGTCCTTCTGGTGCGACATCGAGGTCTCCATGTCGATGCCGTGGGCGATGCAGGTCGAATAGGCGATGATCAACGACGGGCCGTCCCAGGCGTCGGCCTCGGCGAGCGCCTTGACCGTCTGGATGTCGCTGCCACCGATGGCGATCTGTGCGACGTACACGTTGCCGTAGCGGCGGGCGATCGCGCCGAGGTCCTTCTTGCCGGTGGGCTTGCCGCCCATCGCGAACTTGGCAACGGCGCCGAGCGGAGTGGCCTTCGATGCCTGGCCGCCGGTGTTCGAGTACACCTCGGTGTCGAGCACGAGCAGGTTGACGTTTCGGCCAGAGCCGAGGACGTGGTCGACGCCGCCGAAGCCGATGTCGTAGGCCCACCCGTCGCCGCCGACGATCCAGGTGCTGGTGCGCACCAGTTCGTCGGCGATCACGACGAGGCGTCGTGCCCGGTCGGCAACGACCGGATCGTTCGACGACGTCAGGTCGGCGAGGCGCTCGCGCAGCACCGCCACCCGGGTCCGCTGTTCGATCACGCCGTTCTCGGTCGGCGTCGGATCGGTGAGCAGCGCACTCGCCAGGTCGATGCCGACGTCGTCGGCAAGTTGCTCGACGAGGCGCCGGGCCTCACGCTGGTGGTGTTCGATGCCCAGTCGCATGCCGTAGCCGAATTCGGCGTTGTCCTCGAACAGCGAGTTCGACCAGGCCGGGCCGAGGCCGTTGCCGTCCTTGGCCCAGGGCGTGGTCGGCAGGTTGCCGCCGTAGATCGACGAGCAGCCGGTGGCGTTGGCCACGACGAGCCGGTCGCCGAACAGTTGCGTGAGCAGCTTGAGGTAGGGCGTCTCGCCGCAGCCGGAGCAGGCACCGGAGAACTCGAACAGCGGTTGCAGGAGCTGCGAGTTCTTGACCGAGTCGTGGGTGATCGAGGCCCGGTCGAGTTCGGGGATCGAGGTGAAGAAGTCCCAGCGCTCACGCTCGACCACTCGGTGTTCGGGCGCCGGGCGCATGTTGATCGCCTTGCGCTTCACCTCGGACTTGTCCTTGGCCGGGCACACGTCGACGCAGATGCCGCAACCCGTGCAGTCGTCGGGTGCCACCTGGATCGTCAGCTGGTGCCCGTCGAGTTCCCGCGACCGGAAACTCTTGGTCAGGAAGCCGTCGGGAGCACCGTCGAGCGCGGCCGGTTCGTAGGCCTTCATGCGAATGGTTGCGTGTGGGCACACCACGGCGCACTTGCCGCAGTCGATGCACAGATCGGGTTCCCAGATCGGGATCTCGATCGCGAGCTTGCGCTTCTCGAACTGCGTCGTGCCGGTCGGGAAGGTGCCGTCGATCGGCATCGCCGACACCGGCAGCAGGTCGCCCTGGTTGGCGATCATCGTCATGGTCACGCGGTCGATGAAGTCGGCGGCGGCGTTCTCGCTGGCCGAGTCGAGAATGTCGAGCGTCTCGTCGAGTTCGACGCTCGTGGGCATCGCCGAGGGCACGGTCACCTCGGCCAGCTCGGCGATCGCGCGGTCGACGGCGGCTTCGTTGCGTTCGACGATCAGGCGGCCCCGGCGTCCGTACGCAGCGCTGATCGACGCCTTGATCGCACCGACGGCACGATCGAGGTCCATGACGTCGGTCAGCGCGAAGAAGCAGGGCTGCATGATCGTGTTGATCCGCCCCGGCATCTTGAGTTCGCGTGCGATGCGTGTGGCGTCGATCGTGAACACCCGCAGCTCCTGGTCGTGGATCCGGCGCTGGATGTTCGTCGGGAGGTGCTCCCACAGTTCGTCAGCGGAGTACGGGGCGTTGAGCAGGAACGTCCCGCCCCGGCGGATGTCGCTGAGCACGTCGAAGCGGTCGAGCAGACCGAACTGGTGGCAGGCGACCAGGTCGGCTTCTTGGACCAGATAGGTCGAGCGAATCGGTTCGGGACCGAACCGCAGGTGCGACACCGTCATCGAACCCGACTTCTTCGAGTCGTAGACGAAGTAGCCCTGGGCGTGGAGGTCGGGCTCGTGACCGATGATCTTCACCGAGGCCTTGTTGGCCCCGACCGTACCGTCGCTGCCCAGCGCATAGAAGACCGCCGAGCGGCCGGGCTGCTCGACGAGGAACGAAGCGTCGACGTCGAGGCTGAGCCCCGTCACGTCGTCGACGATGCCGACCGTGAACCGTCGCTTCGGAGCGTCCGCGGTGAGTTCGTCGAAGACCGCCTTGGCCATCGCCGGCGTGAACTCCTTCGAACCGAGCCCGTAGCGACCACCGATGATGCGGAGCCCCTGACGTTCGGATTCGGCGACGACCGTCACCACGTCCTGGAAGAGCGGCTCGCCGGCCGACCCGGGTTCCTTGCACCGGTCGAGCACCGCAATCGAGCGGACCGAGTCGGGCAACGCATCGAGCAGCGCGTCGACGGGGAACGGCCGGAACAACCGGATCGTCGCCAGGCCGACCTTCTCGCCGTCGGCGACCAACTTGGCGACCGTCTCGCCGACGGCGCCGGACCCCGACCCCATCATCACGATGACACGCTCGGCGTCAGGGGCGCCTTCGTAGTCGACGAGGCCGTAGCGGCGCCCGGTGCGGGCTTCGAGCTCGGCGAAGACATCGGCGACGATGCCGGGAACGGCGTCGTGGAAACCGTTGGCCGCCTCGCGCGCCTGGAAGAACACGTCGGGGTTCTGCGCCGTGCCGCGCACGACGGGCGCGGTCGGGCGCAGTCGGCGCATCTTGTGCGCCGCGATGTCGTCGTCGTTGACCAACGAGCGCAGATCGTCATCGCTGAGGAGGTCGATGCGGTTGATCTCGTGCGACGTGCGGAACCCGTCGAAGAAGTGCAGGAACGGGATGCGTGCTCGCAGCGTTGCCGCGTGCGACACCGCCGCGAAGTCGTGAGCCTCCTGGACCGAACTCGCACACAGCATCGCGAAGCCCGTCGAGCGGGCGGACATCACGTCGCTGTGGTCGCCGAAGATCGACAGCGCGTGCGTGGCGATCGCCCGGGCGGCCACGTGGATGACGGCAGGTGTCAGCTCACCGGCGATCTTGTACATGTTCGGCAGCATCAACAGCAGGCCCTGCGACGCAGTGAACGTCGTGCCGAGGGCCCCGGTCTGCAGCGCTCCGTGCAGCGTGCCCGCCGCCCCGGCCTCGGACTGCAGCTCGACCACCTCGGGCACGGCGCCCCACAGGTTCGTCTCCCCGCCGGCCGACCAGGCGTCAGCCAGCTCCCCCATCGCCGAGGCCGGCGTGATCGGGTAGATCGCCACCACCTCCGACAGCGCGTACGCCACCTTGGCTGCCGCTTCGTTGCCATCGATGCATGCCGTGGTTGCCGGCGCTGGTTCCAGCTCGGACCCCCCGGACTCGGTTGCGGGGCGATCATCGGTGGCCGTGGTGCTCATGTGCTCCATCCTTGTGCCCGCACACACCTCTTGACGACCGCCCAAAGTCCCCAATCACCGGATTGGCCGGCTGCAGGCGCGAACCGAGCGCGCCACCCCGTCCGATACGGACGCAACGGTCGATGGCATGCTGGGCTGATGGCAGCGACGGAGCGTCTCCCGTCGCTGCCGCTGCCCGACCACACGATGTGGAAGTCGATCGGCGTCGACCTCGGTCGATCTCGGGTGTTCGCCGCGTCGTGTGACGGACACGAGGTCGCCCGCGGCACGACGCAGACACTCCTCGGTGCCACGCGGGCGACGTACGTGACGACAACGCCGTCCCGATCGCCGTTCGCGCGGTGGGCTGGCAGGATGCAGCGGTGAACTCGTCGTTCTCGGTGGATCCCGGCGTCTTGTTGGTCGGCGTGCTGCTGTTGGTCGGCGTCATCGCCAGCGGGTTCACGTCACGGTTCCGCATCCCCAGCTTGCTGCTGTTCCTCGGGCTGGGCATGGCGGTGGCCGACGACGGGCTGGCCTGGGTGCGCTTCGACGATGCGGTGCTCGCTCAGAACATCGCGATCGGCGCCCTCGCGGTGATCCTGTTCGACGGAGGATTGGGCACCGACCCGCGGTCGTTCCGTTCGGTGGGCGCGCCGGCGGGCCTGTTGGCAACGGTCGGCGTGGCGATCACCGCTGGGGTGGTGGCGCTCGCAGGGTGGGGCGTCTTGGGCCTCGACTCGACAACGGCGCTGCTGCTCGGTGCCGTGGTGGCCTCCACCGACGCAGCAGCGGTGTTCGCCGCACTGCGCACCGAGCCGCTGCCGCCGCACACCACGCGGCTCCTCCAACTCGAGTCCGGACTGAACGACCCGGTCGCCGTCCTGCTCACCGTCGGCATGGTCGAGGTGTGGCGGGCCGACCCCGACGGCTGGGACTGGGCCGGCTACCTCTCGGTGCAACTCGTGGTGGGTGTGGCGGTCGGGCTGGTCGTCGGACGCCTCGGACGCTGGGTGGTCGACCATGTGCGCGGCGGTGCCGCCGCGTCGCTCGGCGTGGTCACCCTTGCGATCGCCGCCATCTCCTACGGCGGCGCCGCGGTCCTCGGCGGCTCCGGCCTGCTGGCGGTGTACCTGACCGGCGTGGTCCTCACCGGCTCGGAACGGGCGAGTCGCAGCGTGCTGTACTTCCACGAAGGCCTGGCGGCGACCGCGCAGAGCGTGCTGTTCCTGCTGCTGGGCATCTTGGTGTTCCCGAGCGACCTGTTCGGCGATCTCGGCCGAGGCGTCGTCATCGTCGCGGTGTTGGTGTTGGTTGCTCGTCCGGTGGCGGTGGTCGCCGTGCTCGTCTGGTGGCGGACGCCACTGCGTGAGATGACCGTGGTCTCGTGGGGCGGCCTGCGCGGCGCCGTGCCGGTGGTGCTGGCCACGATCCCGTTCACCGCCGGTCACCCCGATGGTGCGTTGATCTTCGACGTGGCGTTCGTGGTGGTCGTGGTGTCGGTGGCGCTGCAGGGGCCGACCATCGGGGCGCTCGCCCGCCGGCTCGGCGTGGTGGCCGACGACAGCGTGTTCATCCGGCGCGAGATCGTGGCGGTCGACGCCCTCGATGCCGACATCGTCGAGATCACCGTGCCGGCCACCACCTCGGTGCGATCGATCACACTGCGCGACGACCCGCCGCCGGGTGGGGCTCGTGTCGCGGTGATCCATCGCGACGACTCCACCGTGATCCCCACCGGCAGCACCACGATCGAACCCGGAGACGTGTTGTTGGTGGTCACCCCCCGCACGTGTGCGCTCGACGAACTCGAGGCCTGGAGTCGGACGTTCCTGCCGATGGCGTGACGTCAGGCACGTCGGACGACTGAGGGCCAAGGTCCCTGGAGGTACCTACTGGGGTACGTCGAGACTGGGGAGCGATGATGTTCGCGATCGAAGCGCTTCCCCTCGCCCGTTGGCAGTTCGGGATCACCACCGTTTACCACTTCATCATGGTGCCCTTGACCATCGGGCTCTCGATGTTGGTGGCGTGGTTCCACACCCGGTGGTACCGCAAGGGCGACGAGGCCGACCTCCGCCTCACCAAGTTCTTCGGCAAGTTGTTCCTGATCAACTTCGCGATGGGCGTGGTCACCGGCATCGTGCAGGAGTTCCAGTTCGGCATGAACTGGAGCGTCTACTCACGCTTCGTCGGCGACGTCTTCGGCGCCCCGCTGGCCATGGAAGCGCTGGTCGCGTTCTTCCTCGAATCGACGTTCCTCGGGCTCTGGATCTTCGGTTGGGGCCGCCTGAACCCCAAGATCCACCTCGCCACGATCTGGGCCGCCGCGATCGGGACCTGGCTGTCGGCCTACTTCATCATCGCCGCCAACTCCTGGATGCAGCATCCCGTCGGCGTGATCTTCAACCCCGAGACCGGGCGCGCCGAGATGGTCGACATCCTCGCCGTGCTCACCAACTCGACGACGCTCGCCGCCTATCCCCACGTGATCAGCGGATCGGTGCTCACGGCTGCGGTGTTCGTGGCGGGCATCTCGGCGTGGTGGCTGATGCGCCGCAACCCCACCGAGGTCGACCGACGCGGCTTCACCCGGGCGTTGCGCCTCGGGCTGTGGGTGTCGGTCTTCGCCGGCCTCGCCCTCAGCGTGTCCGGTCACTTCCAGACCCGCCTGATGTTCGAGCAGCAACCGATGAAGATGGCCGCCGCCGAGGCGTTGTGCGAGACCGAGACCGGCCCGGGGCTGTCCGTGTTCGCCATCGGCGACGTCAGCGCCGAGTGCGACGTGCGTTCGCTGGTGATCCCCGGCCTGCTGTCGTTCCTGGCAACCGACACCTGGGACGCCGAGATCCCCGGCGTGATCGAGACCCAGGCCGCCTACGTCGAGCAGTTCGGCCCCGGCGACTACCGCCCGAACCTGATCGTCACGTACTGGAGCTTCCGGGCGATGATCGGCATCGGCATGGTCAGCGTGCTCGGCGCCGCCGCCGCGCTGATCTACCTCAAGTTCAAGAAGGTGCTGCCACGGAGCAAGTGGGGTGGACGGGCGGCGATCGCGCTGATCTTCACCCCGTTCATCGGCAACGCCTTCGGTTGGATCTTCACCGAGATGGGCCGCCAGCCCTGGGTGGTCGCACCCAATCCGACCGGCATCCCCGAGGTCCGACTGCTCACCGCCGACGCCGTGTCCGGGTCGGTCGGCGGGTGGCTGGTGCTGTTCTCGATGGTCACCTTCACGCTCGTGTACGGCGGCCTCGGCATCGTCGAGTTCATCCTGCTGAAGAAGTACGTCCAGGCCGGACCGGACGCCGCCATGACCGGACTGCTCGCCGGGAGCGAACCACCCGACGACGGAACCGACGACCACGATTCCCCGCGCGGCCCCGAGGACCGCGACGACTGGGGAGATCACCCACCCGAGGAGTCCGACGACGACTCCGAACGACTCGTCTTCGCCTACTGAGAGCGACGGGAGCACGACATGGAACTCACCACCTTCTGGTTCATCCTCATCGCCGTGTTGTGGATCGGCTACTTCTTCCTCGAAGGGTTCGACTTCGGCGTCGGGATGCTGCTGCATCCACTCGGCCGCTCGAACGACGACCGGCGCGTGATGATCAACACGATCGGCCCCGTATGGGACGGCAACGAGGTCTGGCTGCTCACGGCGGGCGGCGCAATGTTCGCAGCGTTCCCGTTCTGGTACGCCACGCTGTTCTCCGGCTTCTACCTGCCGCTGTTCCTGATCCTGATGGCGTTGATCTTCCGCGGCGTGGCGTTCGAGTACCGCGGCAAGATCGACAGCGTGCGTTGGCGACGCAACTGGGACCTCGCCATCGCCGTCGGCTCATGGGTGCCCGCCGTGCTCTGGGGCGTGGCGTTCGCGAACATCGTGCGCGGTGTGCCGATCGACGAGGGTGGCGACTTCACCGGCAACCTGTTCACGCTGCTCAACCCGTTCGGCCTGCTCGGCGGCATCACGACCGCCGCCCTGTTCCTCCTCCACGGAGCGAACTTCCTCAGTCTGAAGACCGTTGGTGACGTGCGAGTGCGGGCGCACCGGGTCGCCCAGATCGCCGGACCCGTTGCGGTGGTCGGCGGTGGCACGTTCCTGATCTGGAACCAGCTCGCGCGGGGCAAGGGCTGGACCTGGATTCCCGTCCTGCTGGCGGCCGGCGCACTGGTCGTCGGGATCGTCGCCGAGCGTCGCGATCGCGAAGGCGTCGCCTTCAGCGCAACGGGCGTCGCAATCGCCCTGGCCGTGGTCGCGCTCTTCGGATCGCTCTATCCGAACGTGATGCCCTCGACCACCGACGCGGCGTTCAGCCTCACGGTGACGAACGCCTCCTCCACCGACTACACCTTGAAGGTGATGACGATCGTCGCGCTGGTCATGACCCCGGTCGTGTTGCTGTACCAGGGCTGGACGTACTGGGTGTTCCGCAAACGAATCGGCACCCAGCACCTCCCGATCGTTCACCGGTGAGCGACGTCGACCGGCGGGGACCGGTCGACCTGCGTCTCGTCCGGCTCGTTCCGGCGTTGCGCGTCCACCTGGCGACCGTCGCAGTGATCGCGGCCGTCACGGCGCTCGCCGTCGTCGTGCAGGCCGAGGTGCTCGCCGGCGGGCTGACCGATCTGATCGCCGACGGAGAACTTGCCGGCGGTACCGCTCGACTCGTCGTCGCCCTCGGCTCGATCGCCATCGTGCGTGCGATCGCAATGGCGACCACCGAGTGGTCGGCGGGCCGTGCGATGCGTGCCCTGCGCCGCGACGTGCGCGTCGCCGTGCTCGACCATGCGACCCACGACGGCGACCGGACAGCCGGCGGGCTCGCCAGCCGCGAAGCAACGATCGTCACCGCCGGCGTCGACCAACTCGAGCCGTACGTCCGACAGTTCCTCCCGGCGTTGATGCTGGCCGTCGCCGTCCCGCTGGTCGCCGGCGCCCGCATCCTGTTCGCCGACCTGTTGTCGGCGGTGCTGATCGCACTCACCGTGCCGCTGATCCCGGTGTTCATGGTGCTGATCGGACGCATGACCGAGCGTCGCACCGCACGCCAGTGGGCCGTGCTGCAACGCCTCGGCGGTCACTTCCTCGACGTCATCGAGGGCATGCCGACGCTGCGGCTGTTCGGTCGGGCCGAAGCGCAGCGCAACTCGGTGCACGAGGTCTCCGAGCAGTACCGGGCGACCACGATGGGTGCGCTGCGGATCGCCTTCCTGTCGGCGCTGGCGCTGGAGTTGATCGCCACGCTGTCGGTGGCGTTGATCGCGGTCGAGATCGGCCTGCGGCTCGCCGGCGGCAGCCTCGAGCTCGAGACTGCGCTGGTCGTGCTGCTGTTGACGCCCGAGTGCTACCTCCCACTGCGTCGGGTCGGGGCGAGCTTCCACGCCGCCCAGTCGGGCCTCGATGCGTCGGACGATCTCCACGGCCTGCTCGCACGGCCGACCTTGCCGACGGGGGCCACGACCGCTCCGACGAACGGCGCATTGGTGCTGCGTGACGTCGAGCTGCGGCGCGGGGAGCGGGTCGTGCTCGACGCGCTGGACCTCGAGGTCCGACCGGGCGAATTCGTGGCGGTCACCGGGCCGAGCGGCATCGGCAAGTCGACACTGATCGAAGCGTGTCGCGGCCGACTCCTCGAGCGGCGTGGTGCGATCGACATCGACGGCGTCGACGTGAACGATCTCGACCCCGCCACGTGGGCCGACCAGCTCACGGTGATCGGTCAACGGCTGTCCCCGGTGGCTGCAGCGGTCACCGACGAGGTGCGTGCGGCGACCGCTGCAACGGACGAGGCGGTGGTCGATGCGCTCGCCGACGTCGGACTCACCGGCGTCGTGGGGCACCGAGCCGACGAGCTCTCCGGCGGCCAGCTGCGCCGCGTGCAGGTCGCCCGCTCGCTCGTCGCAGTGCGCACCGGCAACGCTCGCTTCGTGCTGGCCGACGAGCCCACCGCACATCTCGACGCCGACAGCGCTGAGGCGGTCTGGACGGCGCTCGCAGCGCTTGCCCGCGAGCAGGGAGCTGGCGTGCTCGTCGCCACGCATGACGCCCGATGCCGCTTGGTCGCCGATCGCGTCGTCGCGCTCGGACCCGACGAACCCTCGAGCTCTGCGGCACCCTCGGTCCACGAGCGGCGCGACCACCGAGTCGGCACCGCCGTGGCACTGACGGCGCCGGTCGACGATCGGCTCCCCGGACAGCGCACCGTCGCTGCGCACCCCCGTGGCGGTCGGGGCCGCCCACCCAGGGCGTGGTCGCCGCTGCGGCGGATCCTCGCCATGGCGCGCCCGGCGCGACGTCGATTCGTCGGGTCGGCAGCCCTCGGGGCGGCCGCGGAGGCGTGCACCATCGGGCTCGCCGGAACGGCCGCCTGGCTGATCGTGCGCGCCAGCGAGCAACCCGACCTGGCGGCGCTGGCCGTCGCGATCCTCGGCGTGCGGGCCTTCGGCACCGGCAAGGGTGTCTTCCGGTACGCCGAGCGGCTGGCCACCCATGACGCCGGGCTCCGTTCTCTGAGCGAGATCCGAGCAGCCGTCGTGGCCCGGCTCGCGGACATCGCACCGGCCGGCATCCCCGGCTGGCAGCGTGGCGACCTCCTGCAACGCATCGTCGCCGACATCGATCGACTGCTCGATCTCTTCGTGCGCGTGCTCGGTCCCATCGCCGCCGTGGCCGCGACCGCACTGGGAGCACTCACGATCACGGCGGTGCTCGATGTCTCGGCCGGTCTCGTCCTCTTGATCGCTCTGGTCGCCATCGGCGTCTTGCTCCCGCTGGCGACGATGCGCGGCGAACGGTCGATCGGACCTGCACTCGCCGAGTCCCGTGCCACCTACGGCGGGCGCGTCCTCGCCGCAACCGAGGGCCTCGAGCGTCTCTGGGCAACTCGGATGCTGGCGTCGGTGCGTGACGACATCGATCGGACCGCCGTCGGCATCGACGAACTGGAGCGCCGTCGAGCACGACTGCGGATGCTCGGCGCCGCCGTCGTGGCAGCCGCCCCGCTGCTGACGGCCACCGCGTGCCTCGCGATGATCGCCGCGACGAGCCCGTCGCTGTCCGGCCCGGTCATCGGCGTGCTGGTGCTGTGGCCGCTGGCGATCATCGAGCTCGTCGGGACGGTCAACGAAGCGGCGGCGACGGTGCCGAGCATCGCCGGGGCGGCCGAGCGCGTCGTGGCCGTGCTCGACACCCCCGATCCGGTCACGGTGCCCGCCAATCCGCTCCCGATCCCTTCATGGCCGACGGTGACGCTCGACGCCGTCACCGCCCGCTGGCCCGATGCTGCGTCCGACGCGCTCGGGGAGGTGTCGATGCAGTTGGCCCCGGGAGCGCACGTCGAGGTGAACGGGCCGAGCGGTTCGGGAAAGTCGACGCTCGCCGCCGTGCTGGTCGGCTTCCTGGAACCACACGGCGGCTCGTACCGGCTCGGCGACACCTCCGTCGGCGAGGCTGCCGGCCAGGACGTGCGACAGCACGTCACCTGGATCCAGCAGTTGCCGTGGATCGCCGATTCGACCGTGCGAGAGAACCTCCGCCTCGCCGACCCGTCGGCGAGCGATGACGACCTGCGCACGGCCCTCGAGGATGTCCGGCTCGGTGGATGGTTCGACCTACTCCCCGCCGGGCTCGACAGCCAGCTCGGTCGGGGCGGATCGAAGATGAGCGGCGGCGAAGCACAGCGGCTGGCGCTGGCCCGGGTACTCCTGGCAGGCCACGAGATCGTCGTCCTCGACGAGCCCACGGCACACCTCGATGCCGCCACCGCCGGGCAGGTGCTCGACATCGTGCTCGAACGCTGCGCCGGGCGCACCACCGTGTTGCTCGGACACGCAACGTGACGGGCGGGCGGGTCCGGCGCTGACGACCAGGTCGGTCGATGTTCGTGCGCAGACTCGAGTGACCCGGGCCACCCGGATCAGTGCGCAAACGGATGGTGGCTGCCGGTCAGTCGTCGGGATTGGTCTGGTTGCCGACCTCGCCGGGTTCGTCCGACTCGAAACCCTGGTTGTCGCCTTCGTCGGTCTCGGTGTCGGGGGCGCAGTGCAACCAGCACGTGCGGAACCAGCATGAGTTGGACGTCGTGGACCCAGATCAGGTCGCTGACGTCGGCGACCGCTCGGGCGAACCGTCCGTGGTGGACCTGGTAGCCGGTCCACCACTCGTCACGCCATCGGGACCTGGCGAAGGTCGCCGCCGGGTCAGGCCGGTGGCGTCGCGCCGGGTCGTCAATCGTGCAGCATGTCGAGCAGTTCGCCGACGGTGTGCTGGCCCTCGAGGGGGTGGCGCAGCGGGGTGCGGTCGATGATCTCGTAGTGGTTGCGACGCCCGATCTTCTCGCGTCGCAGGTAGCCGGCGTTCTCGAGGTCGTCGAGGATACGTTGCACCGCGCCCGGCGTGATCCCGACGACGTAGCTGAGGTCGCGTTGGCGCAGGTCCGGATCGCGACTCAGGGCCACCATCACGTGCGCGTGGTTGGTCAAGAATGTCCACGACGGCAGGTCCGGTTTCGGCTCGATCAACGTCACTGTTCCATCATAAGTATTCGAAGACACATGTTGCCCGGTGTTCTTCGGACTGGCGTCGTTCGCGCTGGCGTGCTTCGCCCCGGAGCGTCGCACGGTGTTAACGGTCGTGGCCATCGTTGTCTCCCCCAGGGTGCTCGTTGGCATGTGATTCGGATTCGGCCAGCTCGGCCTCGGGCGCCGCGAGTTCGTCGACGCGGAGATGCACCGAGTCCGTCGTGCGATGGGTGGCCCTGAACAACAGGTGGGTACTCGCCGGCAGCGTGAGCAGCAGGGCGGCGGCCACGATCGCCAGCTCGGCAGCACCGCCCAGCCCGACCTCGATGCCGGCGCCGATCGCGACGAGCAGGAAGGCGATCGGGCTCGCCTTGCCGGCGGCGTGGAAGCGGGCGTAGGGCGTGTTGAACGTGAGCAGACCGATCCCCGCGAGCAGCGCGACGAGGGCGCCGAGCAGGATGAAGACCGAGGTGACCGGGTTCATGATCGACCCGTCGTCTCGATGAAGCGGCTGAGCGCCACCGTTGCGGTGAACGCGACGATGGCGATGACCACCAGCACACCGATGTACAAGGTGTCACCGGTCTCGGCGACACGGGTGCCGATCGCTCCCATCAGCGCCACGAGGGCGGCGTCGAGCGAGATCACGCGGTCGGCGAGCGACGGACCGCGGACGAGCCTGATGCCGGCGAGGATCCCGGCGACCAGGAAGATTCCCACGGCGATGTCGGCAATCATGCGGACCCCTCCTTGCTGGACTTCTCGGTGCTGGACTGCCCGCGCACCGGCAGGGCACGACAGGCCAGATCGGCGAGATGACGGACGTGGCGCTCGATCTCGTCGGACTTCTCGGCGTGCAGGACGTGCAGGTAGAGCCTCCCTGTGTCGACGTCGCTGTCGACCACCGCCGTGCCCGGCGTGACGGTGATCGCCACCACGAGCATCAGCAAGTGCGCCCTGGACTCCATCGAGGTGTCGACGGCGATGATCGCTTCGTCGGTGTAGTCGGTCGGGGTGAGGATCTCCCATGCGACGTTCACCGTCGACACCACCAGGTCGACCCCCACGAGCCACAGGAAGTGCAGCAACGACAGGGGGTGGAGCCCACCGGCGTTGCGGTCGACACCGGAGAACACGGTCGCCGCGACGACGACGAGCGTGCCCGAGAGCACGTTCGCAACCGACACGTCACCCCACAGCGCACACCAGGCGCCGACGAGCAGCGCCATGGTGAGCAGGCGGCGCGGCGTCACCAGCGCACGCGCCGTCGATGCCCACGACGGTCGGGACACGGCGGCCTCCATCAGTCGGCCTCTCCGCTGGCGGCCGGCCCCGGCACCTCACCCAGTACGTCGACGATGTACGGCGTGCGATCGAGCAGGTCGGCGGCGACCTCCTCGCTCATGCGCCACAGCGGCCCGGCGAGGACGGCGATCGCAATCGTGCCGGCGACGGCGATCCCGGCGGCAGTCTGCATCGTCATGATCGATCGGCGGCCCGACGCAGGCACCGCCGACGGCGTGACCTCGCCCCAGAACGCGCCGATCCAGATCTTCGTCATCGACAACAGCGTGAGGATCGAGCCGACCAGCGACACCGCGACGATCACGTAGGCACCCGAGGCGATGCCGGCGTCGACGAGCGCCAGCTTCGCGATGAACCCGGAGAACGGAGGCAGGCCCGCCAAGCTGAGTGCGGGGAGCGCGAAGAGCACGGCGATCACCGGCTTGCTGGTGGCGAGGCCGCCGACCTTCTTGAGCGCCGAGGTGCCCTGGTCGTCCTCGATCAACCCGCCGGCGAGGAACATGACGGTCTTCACCGGGATCTGGTGGATCAGGAACAACACCGCCCCGGCGACACCGGCGACCGTGAACAACCCGAGCCCCATGATCATGTAGCCGATCTGGCTGACGACGTGGAACGACAAGATGCGCTTCACGTCGTCCTGAGCGAGCGCCCCGGCGACGCCGATGATCATCGTGAAACCGGCGATCACCAGCAGCAGCGGCCCGAGCTGTTCGAGTTCCATCAACGTGAAGAACCGGATCAGGACGTAGACACCGATCTTGGTGAGCAGCCCGGCGAACACCGCAGTGATCGTGGTGGGCGCGGTCGGATAGCTGTCGGGCAACCAGGAGAACAGCGGGAAGATCGCCGCTTTCGTACCGAACACGATGAGGAACCAGAGTCCGATGCCGACCTGGGTCGCTGCCGGCAGCTCGGGGATCCGCTCGGCGAGCAGCGCCATGTTGACCGTGCCGGTCGCCGAGTAGACGATCGCCACTCCGAACAGGAACAGGGTGGAGGCGAACAGGTTGATGACCACGTAGGTCATGCCCGAGCGCACCTGCGACTCGCGGCCCTGGTGCGTGAGCAGCACGTAGCTGGCGACGAGGATCAGCTCGAACGCGACGAACAGCGTGAAGAGGTCACCGGTCAGGATCGCCAGGCTGACGCCGCCGGCGAGCACCAGCAGGATCGGGCTGACCACCGCCGGGTCGGCGCCGGCGGGTGTTCGGCGCTGTCCGATGGCGAACAGCTCGACGACGAGAATCGTCGCAGACGCAACGAGCAGGATGAGCGCCGCGAAGAGGTCGGCGACCAGCACGATGCCGAGGTCGGGCGGCCAGTCGCCGACGCGGAGCACGACGGTGCCGTTGCGGTCGACGTGGGCGAGCAGTGCCGCCGACATGCCGGTGACCGCCGCCATGGTCGCCACCGTGATGACGTCGCGAAGCGTCGACACTCGACGCACGCCGAGCACCAGTGCCGAGGCGAGCAACGGCAGTGCCACACACAGTCCGACGACGGCGATCACGTTCCGCCCTCCGGGTTGTCGTGCAGCGCTTCGAGTTCGCGTGTCTCGTCGAGTGCGGCCTCGCGGGCCTCCTCGGTCGTGGCGATGCGACGGTCCTCGACGTCGTCCTCGACGAGGTCGTCGCCGGTCAGCATCTGCTGGCGGCGTGCCAGTGCCAGGACGAACAGGGTCAGGCCGAACGAGATCACGATCGCCGTGAGCGACAGCGCCTGCGGCAGCGGATTGGACATGTCGACCGCTGGCTCACCGTCGACGATCGGCGGCGAGCCTGCCGGCCCGCCCGCGGCCAGCAGCGCGAGCACGGCGGCGTGGCCGAGCAGCGCGAAGCCGAGCACGATACGGCTCAGCGACCGAGAGGTCACGAGGAATGTGCCGGCGGCAACCAGCCCGGCGACCGCGAAGATCATCGCCATGCTCATGCCGTCGCCTCCCGGTCGTTGCGATCCGGTTCCGGGGTCGGGCGACCGCGATCGACGAGCGACGTGGCGTCGAGCCCGTCGAGCAGCGCGATGACCAGGCCGACGACGATGGCGACGACCCCGAGGTCGAACACGAGCGCCGAGCCGGTCTTCACGGTGCCGAGCACCGGGACGTCCCAGGTGAGCACGACCTGATCGAGCAGCGGTTCTCCCCAGAACATCGGAGCGATCGCCACGAGGCCGGCGATGACGCCCCCGACGGACAGCCAGACGGTTGCGTACTTCGGCTGCTGGAGCCCGGCGAGCGTGCGCAGCACGATGATCGCGCCGAGCATCAGACCGGCCGCGAAACCGCCGCCGGGCTGGTTGTGGCCGGCGAACAACACGTACGCGGCGACGACGAGCGCGACCGGGGTGACGGCACGCACCGCCAGCGAGACGATCGGTGAGGTGCGAGCGATCATCGGGCCACCTCGTCGACCAGCGCCGGTTCAGCGGTGCCCGCCGTCGCCGTCGGGTCGGTCGGAGCCACGGGACCAGATGTGGTGGCCCGCTTGCCCCGGCCTCGCTTGGTGCTGAGGGTGAGGATCCCGACCGCGACCACCATCAGGACGATGACCTCGCCGAAGGTGTCGAGTGCGCGGGTGTCGGTCAGGATCACGTTGACCACGTTCTTGCCGCCACCGTCGTCTTGGGCGGTACGCGCGAGTTCGCGCACGGGCGCCTCGCCGACGGGGTTGCCGGCGCTGCCCGCCAACGCGACGGCGACCGCCGTGCCCATGGCCCCAGCAATGACGACCCGACCGGCAGTCCACAGACGTGTGGCAGCGGGGAAGTTGGTGGCGAGGCGGCCGAGACCGACGACGAAGCCGACCACGACCACCGTTTCGACGAGCAGCTGGGTGAGCACGAGGTCGGGTGCTCCGTAGGCCACGAACAGACCTGCGACGCTGAAGCCGACCGCTCCCAGCACGAGCGCAGCGCCGAGCCGCGACGACACCAGCGTCGCCGAGATCGCCGCGGCGACGATCATCACCACCAGCACCGCCTCGGCCCGGTTGTCCCACCAGTAGAGCGCGTCGGCATCGATCTGGCCGACGAACGGTACGGCTGCGGCACACACGACGAGCACGGTCGTGGCCAGGTAGAGCGGCAGCGAGCCGTGCTGGACACGGCCGGCGACCTGGCGTGCGAGACGGCCGACGCCGTCGATGATCCAGTCGACGTTGGCGGCACCGCGGGCGGCCGGGCCGGTGACCACGTGGCGCCGGGCGAGGAGGGCGCCGACCACCAGGCCGATCGCGACGATCACGATCGAGGTGATGAAGGCGTCGGTCAGGCCCGGCCAGCGCAGCAGCGAGTAGACCTCGGCCTTCGGCGACACCGTGACCGCCGCCGGCCGCACGATGCCGGTGACCCAACCGAGCGTCACGAACCCGAGCAACGATGCGCTGGCGAGGATCACCTCGGGAGCGGACATCGCCGGGCGACGCGGGGCGACGTCACGATCCGTCATCGGCGCGGACGAACCGAACATGCCGATGAGGAGACGGGTCGTGTAGGCAACGGTCAGCACCGACCCGCCGATGATGAGGCCGCCGACGACCAGGAACTCGGTGCCGGACAGTCCGAGTGCGGCCTCGATCGCGGCCTCCTTGGTGGGGAAGCCGAGCAACGGCGGGATCCCCGCCATCGATGCACCGGAGATCACCGCGACCACGAACGTGATCGGCATCGAACGGCGTAGGCCGGACAGCTCGTTGATGTTGCGGGTGCCGGTGCGGACGTCGACCTCGCCGACGACCATGAACAGCGCAGCCTTGAAGATGGCGTGGGCGACGAGGATCGAGATGGCGGCGAACGTCGCTTTCGGTGTGCCGACGGCGAGCAACGTGATCAGCAGGCCGAGCTGCGACACGGTGCCCCAGGCGAGGATCAACTTCGCGTCGACGTGGCGCAGTGCGCCCACGGCGCCCCACACCATCGTCGCGAGCCCGAACGACAGCCCGAGCGGCTTCCAGACGTCGGTGTCCTGGAACGCCGGCGCGATCACGGCGACGAGGATGACGCCCGCCTTCACCATGGTCGCCGAGTGCAGGTAGGCGCTGACCGGCGTGGGCGCCGCCATCGCGCCCGGCAACCAGACGTGGAACGGGAACTGCGCCGACTTGGTGGCGGCCGCGACGAGGATCAGGATCGCCGCCGCATTGGCAGTCGAGCCGGTGATCGGGGTGATCTCACTGAGGAGGGCGGTGCCGGCGGCATCGACGAACAGCACGAAGCCGGCGAGCAGCGACAACCCACCGGCCGCCGTGATCACCAGGGCCCGCCGAGCCGCGGTGCGCGCGACGGGGTCGGTGTTCTTGAACCCGACGAGCAGGAACGACGTGATCGAGGTGAGCTCCCAGAAGGCGAACAGGGTCCACACCGAGTTCGACCACACCAGGCCGACCATCGCCGCGGAGAAGGCGAGCAGGGTGGCGGCGAAGCGGCCGATGCCCTTGGCACCGGGCGAGAAGTAGCCGTAGGCGTACACACACACCAGCGCTCCGATGCCCGACACGAGCACCGACAACAGCGCGCCCATCGCGTCGACGCGGAACTCGATCGACACGTCGAGACCTGGCACCCATTCGAACCCTGCGGTGATCACGTCGCTCGAGCCGAGCTGGATCGCCGACCAGACGGCGGTGGCCGTCATCGGGACCGCTGCCACCCACAGCGAGACGCGGCCGAGACGGCCTCCGACGAAGGCGAGCGCCACGACCACGACGACGTGCAGAGCGAGCAGGAACCAGATCAACAGACCCGGATGATACGGCACGATTTATTTGCATCCCAACATTGACCTATTAGAAAGGGTGTTTTAAGATCAGTCCATGCCTCGTTACGACACCCCCGCACAGGCCCACGTTCCCGCCGGTCAGCGGTCCTCGACCCGACGGGTTCGTCACGACCACCGCGCGCTGCTCAGCGCCGCCGACGAACGATGGCTCGCCCAGGCGATCGAAGCGGGCCGGGCTGCTCGGCTCCGACTCGCCGCCGGCACCGCCAGCGACGGCGATCCGGCGCTCATCGCCGAGGGTGAGCGGGCCCGGCACCATTTCATCGAAGCGAACGTCCGTCTCGTACAGAGCATCGCCAACCGATTCAGCGTGCCCGTGCATCTCGACCGTGAGGACATCGTGCAAGACGGCATGATCGGTCTCGAAAAGGCCGTGGAGAAGTATGACTGGCGACGCGGCTACAAGTTCTCGACCTACGCCACGTGGTGGATCCGTCAGTCGATTCAGCGCGGACTCGAAGCGTCGGCGACCACCATCCGCATCCCAGGGCACCGCACCCGCGAGCTGCGCACGGCCGTCGCCGCGTCCACGGCGTCCGGGGCCCGTCTGGACGACGAGCTCGCGATGATCGACATGCTCAGCCAGCTCGAGTCGATGGACCGACCCATCGGCGACGGGCCCGACACGCTCGGCACGCTCGTGGCCAGCGACGACGAGGGCCCCGACGAGGCCGCCGAGCGCCTCGTCGCCTGCGAGCAGATCGATGCGCTGCTCGACCATCTCGACGACCGCAGCGCCTTCGCGGTCGCTGCTCGCTTCGGCCTGCGCGGGCAGGAGCCGGCGACGTTCGCAGTGATCGCCCAACAACTGGGGGTCACCCCGCAGGCCGTGCGCCGACGCGTCGAGCGGGCGATCGCGAAGCTGCGCACCCACGCCGAACCCATCGCCGCCTGAACGTGCCCACCAACGGCGTCCACGATGTGCCGGACACATCGCGTCCGCCGCTGCCGTCAGCGGACGAGCCTGCCATCACGGTGCTCGACCGGGCGAACAACCGGTTGCCGTTCTCGCGCGGGATCATGGCGACGAGCTTGCTCGCGACCGGCGTTCCGACCGAGGAGGCGTACCGACTCGCATCGCTCGTGCAGCGGCACCTGCGTGCCCGCGGTGTGTGCGACCTCGACGCGGAGCAGCTCGTCACGTTGACCCACGACCTGTTGCTCACCGAGGCCGACGACGCGGACATCGCCGATCGGTGGACGGCGTGGCGACGGGCGAAACGATCGGGTCGCCCGATCGCGATCGTGCTCGGCGGGGCCCCGGGAACCGGCAAGAGCACGCTTGCGACCCGGCTGGCGGTGCGTCTCAACATCCCGCGCGTGGTCACCACCGACACGATTCGCGACGTGTTGCGGACCGTCGTGCCGGCCAACGTCCTGCCCGAACTGCACCGCTCGACGTTCGAGGTGGTCGACCCCGACGCTGCGGACCCCTTCAGCGGCTTCGATCGCCAGTGCAACGCGGTCGGAGCCGCAGCCGTCGCCGTCGCCGATCGGCTCGCCGACGAGCATCGATCGGTCATCATCGAAGGTGTCCACGCTCTGCCCGGCGCGACGACACGCGCCCTGCGCGACCACCCGGGCGCACCGATCGTGATCGAACGGCTGATCGTGCAAGACGCCGCCGATCGACACGCCGACCTGCTGCGTCGACGAACGACCAGCGAACCGCACCGACGCGGCGACCGCCACCTCGCGGGGTTCGAACGTGTCCGCATGATCCAGCAGCGGCTGCACCGCGAGGCCGAGGCGACCGGCGTTTCCACCATCGACGGGGGCGAGGCCGGCGACCTGACCCAGGACATCGTCGACGAGATCGTGCGACGACTCGACCACGAGCGACCAGGTCCGCCATGACGATCGCTGGGCCCGATCTGCAGACGCTCCCCGACGGCGGTGTCGTCGTCCTCGACGTGCACGGCGTCGTCATCAACAATCCCCTTCCCGGGTTCCTGCGCGACGTCGGCGACCGAACCCTGGTCGGCGGCGACGAGCTGCTGCGCCGGTGGCGGGCCCGGTGGCGGCGACCGTTCTGGGAGGGATCGATCACCGAGCAGGAGATGTGGGAGGCGATCGCTCCCGGCCTCGACGCTGTCGAACTGCGCGCCGACCTCGAAGCCCGGTATCGGCCCGGGCCGTGGTTCCACTTCGTCATGCGGTACGACGGCCCGATGTGGTTGCTGTCGAACCATCGTTCGGCATGGCTGATGCCACGCCTGGAGCGGTTTGGTGTGGCCGACCGCTTCGAACGGATCCTCGTGTCCGATGCCCTGGGCGCCGCCAAACCGTCACCGCGCGCCTTTGCCGCACTCCAGGCGCGTCACAACGCCGTGTACTTCGACGACTCGCCGTGCAACGTCGAGGCGGCGCGGGCGCTCGGTATCGAGGCGCACCTCGTCGACATCGCGAGCTGAAACGCCGGCGATGCCGCCAGCCGGCAGCCTGGAACAACCGCGCTACTGTCGCGCCGTGACCCTCGATGCGTCGGGCTTTCTCGGCCCCGAAGAGGCGCTCACTGCGCTCGACAACATGAGCCACTTCGTCGGGCTCCTCAGCCCCGACGGGATCCTGCTCGAAGCAAACGCCACCGCACTGCGTGCCGGCGGGATCCGCCGCGACGACGTCGTCGGGCAGCCGTTCTGGGAAGCGCACTGGTGGTCACACTCCGCCGAATCGCAGCGACGTCTCCGGGACGCGATCGACCGAGCGCGCGACGGCGACACGGTGCGGTACGACGCCGACGTGATGGCCGGCGACGACGGCCGATCGCTGATCGTGATCGACTTCCAGCTCACCCCGGTGCGCGATGCCGAGGGAACCGTCCGGTTCCTCGTGCCCGAGGGGGTCCCGATCGCCGGCACCGTCAACGCCGCATCCCGCCCCGACGCCAGCCAGCAGTCGTGGGCCGCACTGGTGGCCGAGTTGGCCGCCGCGCGACAGCAGAACGACGCGCTGCGCCACCTGGCGAGCTCGCTCGCCACCTCACGCACCGTGGAGGAGGTCTGCGATGCGATCGCCGAATCGCTCGCGCCCACGGTCGGTGCGGACTTCGGCAACATCGCCATCGCCTCACCGGAGGCATCCGAGCTCCAGTTGTTCCAGCCCTCGGACATGGACAGCGACGTCGCCGAACGGTGGGTCACGGCACCTTTGGACGACACCACGCCGCTCGGCACGGCGGTGCTCGGCGGCACCGCGGTGCACGCCGGCGACCCGACGACGATCGTCGGACGGTTCCCGTCGGGTTCCGCGGACGCCGAGCGGTTGGGACTGCAAGCGCTGGCCGCGTATCCCGTCATCGTCGCCGACGGGAGCGTTCGTGCAGCGATCGGCCTGGCCTGGTCGACACCGACCGAGGTGCTCGAGCCCGACGTCGTCGAACCGGCGATCGCCCTGTGTGGCGCCGCGTTGCAACGGGCCTGGGTGAGCGACGAGTCCAGCCGGCTCGCCGCGCTGCTCGACACGCTGCTGCAGCAGGCGCCCGTCGGCTTCGCCTTCATCGACCGCGAGTTCCGGTTCAGCCACGTCAACCAACGCCTCGCCGAGACGAACGGGCTCTCGGTCGCCGAGCACGTCGGTCGCAGCATCCACGACGTCGTGCCGCAGCTCGCCGATCAAGCGGTGCCGGTGCTGCGAAGGGTCTTCGACGACGGCGAGTCGCTGTCGGGCATCGAGATCAGCGGCGAGACGCCCGCCCAGCCGGGCGTCGACGCGCATCTGGGAGGAGGGGTTCTATCCGGTGCATGCGCCCGGGATCGGCATCATCGGCGCCGGCGTGGTCGTGGTGGAGGTCACCGAACTCCGCCGAGAGCAGGCAGCGCTGCGCGAGTCGGTCGAACGCGAACGCGAGATCGCCCGCCGACTCCAAGCGGGTCTGTTGCCGACGTCGATCCCGGACCTCGACGGCTACGAGGTGTGCGCACGCTACGAAGCCGGCACAGCGGGTCTGCGTGTCGGCGGCGACTGGTACGAGGTGGTCGAGATCCGGCCCGGCGACGTGGCGATCGTGGTCGGCGACGCTGTCGGCCACGACCTCGATGCCGCCATCGCGATGAGCCAGATCCGCACGGCCCTCACCGGGCTGAGCCACGCCAACGACGACCCGGCGACCGTGGTCGAACGTCTCGACGAATACGCCGGACACACACCTGAAGCCTTCGCCAGCACGTTGTTCTATGCCCGCCTCGAGTTGGCGACCGGCACGCTGCGCTACACGTTGGCAGGGCATCCACCGCCGCTGCTCGTGCACGCCGACGGTCGAGCCATCTGGTTCGACGCCGAGCCAGGTCCGCCGATCGGCGTCGAATCGTCCCGCACGACCTCGACGTGCACTCTCGCGGTCGGCGACAGCCTGATCGGCTACACCGATGGTCTCGTCGAACACCACCACGAGCCGATCGAAGCCGGCCGCCAGCGGTTGCTCGACACGGCCATCGTCACCGGTCAATCGGCGTTGGCAACCGTGGTGAGCGAGCTCGTCACCCGGGTCCCGAACGCCGAACGCCCCGACGACATCGTCGTCCTCGCGGTCCGCCGCACCGGCTGAGGTCCACGCCGATGCCGACCGCGGCGGTGAGCGTCGCTTGGTCGCCGTGGTGGCGGTGCTCGCCGTGCTCGTCGAGCCGGCCGCTCAGGGCCGCTGGACCTCGTTGCGCATCGGCTCGCCTCGGACGAACCGCCCGAGGTTGTCGAGGAAGATCTCGGCGACGCGTGCGGTCGTGCCATTGCTGGAGCCGGAGTTGTGCGGGCTGATGATCACGTTCGGCAGATCCCACAGCGCATCGTCGGGCGGCAGCGGTTCGGGAACGAAGACGTCGAGGCCGGCGCCCGCGAGCCGACCCGAGGCGAGCGCATCGGTCAGCGCCGCCTGATCGACGAGCTCGCCACGACCGACGTTCACGAACACGGCCCGTGGCGGCAGCGCGGCAATCGCGGTGGCGTCGATGATCCCTCGGGTCTCAGCGGCCAGCGGGAGTGCCACCACCACGGCGTCAGCCTCGCTCAGCGCGTCGCCGAGTTCCGACAACGGACGCACCGGGCACGGCTCGTCACCGCGGGCCGATCGGCGGACCACCACCGGGTCCATCCGGAACGCAGTGGCCAGTCGCACGACCTCCTGGCCGATCGGGCCGTAGCCCACCACCACGATGCGCTGTCCCTCGAGTTCCCGGAACGGCGCCGGCGCCCACTCGTGTGCCGCCTGTGCGCGCAGCCACCCCGGCAGGTTCCGGCTGAGTGCCAGCAGGTAGAGCATCACGGTGCCGGCGATCGGCGGCGCGCTCGCTCCCGACGACGTGGTCAGCCGAGCACCACGGTCGAGAAACGTCGAGAACACCGGGCTGTCGACGCCTGCCGACATCGAGTGGAACCAGTCGAGGTTGGTGGTCGACATCGCCACCTTGAAGAACGGGGCTGCCCGATCGGGCCAGGCGTCGTTCGAGAAGAACGCGATCGTGATGCGCTCGATGTCCGCTGACGAGATCTCCTCGCCGGGCCGCAGCGCGATCACCTCGAGGTCGGGAGCGATGTCGACGATCCGGTCGCGGTACTCGTCGAGGAACGTGTCGGTACAGAACAGTGCCACGCCACCCAGTCTCCCCGATCGCGCGCCGGTCGGCCGGATCACACCGCGTGGTGGACCCGCGGCGTGACCCGGCGATCGTTCAGGCGGTCAGTTCGTCGACGAACTCGCCGAACACGTCGGCGTAGCGCATGGCGTCGGCCTCGGTGTGCATCACCGAGATCAGCCACTGCTCGTCGAGACCCGGCGGCAGCAGGATGCCGCGGTTGATGCCGTGCATCCACTGGGCGAACGCAAGGTCGAAGTCGGTGGCCTTGTAGTCGCGGTAGTTGCGCACCGGATCCTTCGACCAGGTGACACAGCCCTTCGCTCCGAACGCGACGGTGTGGGCGGGGAGGCCGGCGTCGTCGATGATCTGCTGACAGGCGGCAACCAGACGATGGTTGAGCGCGATCGCTGCATCGATGTTCTCGCGGGTGCACGCTTCGGTGAGCGTGGCCTTCGCAGCTGCCATCACCAGCGGGTTGCCGTTGTAGGTACCGAGGTGGAGGACCTCACCGGTGGTGATCAGGTCCATGTACTCGGCCTTGCCGCCGAACGCGCCGACAGGGAAGCCGCCGCCGATCGACTTGGCGAGCGTGACCAGGTCGGGGGTGACACCGAGCTGCTTGGTGGCGCCACCGAAGCCGGCGGTGAGGCCGGTCTTGACCTCGTCGAAGATCAACAGGGTGCCGTACTTGTCGCAGATCTCGCGGACCGCTTCGAGGTAGCCCGGCTCGGGCAGGACGATGCCGATGTTCTCCATCACCGGTTCGACGATGAAGCAGGCGACCTCGCCGCTGGCCAGCACGCGCTCGAGCGCCGGAGCATCGTTGTAGGGGATCACGATGACGTCGTCGATCGTGCCCTGGGTGATGCCACCGGACTGGGGGATCGAGTACGGCGCATCGGCCGGACCGGCAGCGGCGACGGCGGGCTTGTTGGAGATCATCACCTCGTCGTGGTGGCCGTGGTAGCCACCCTCGACCTTGACGAGCTTCTCGCGCTTGGTGACACCGCGGGCGAGGCGGATGGCGTCCATCGTGGCCTCGGTGCCCGAGTTGGTGGGCCGCCACATCGGGAAGCCGTAGCGCTCACCGAGCAGCTCGGCGACCTCGGCGTCGAGTTCGCACGGCGTGACGTAGAGGGTGCCGTGATCGAACTGCGCCTCGACGGCCTTGCGGACGGCGGGGTGCATGTGACCGGCGAACAGTGCGCCGAAGCCCATGTCGTAGTCGATGTACTCGTTGTCGTCGACGTCGACCATGTGCGCGCCTGCGGCGTGCTTGACGACGATCGGGTGGGGGTCGTACGCCTGGAAACTGGAGGGCACACCGGCGGGGAGCACCTTGCGGGCTCGCTCGGTTGCCTTCTGGGATCCCTGGGTTCGCTCGGAGTAGGTCACCAGCTCGCGCTCGGTGATTTCCTTGGCCCTTGCCGCGAGCTCGGACGTGTGAGTCGAGTCGGTCACGGACATGAGATATCACTTCCTGATTTTCTGTTTGGACCGGCGGATACCGGTCCGAGAATCCTACGCCAGATCGCGGCTTCGTGGCATTGGGAAGCCAGCGGCCACAATGACGAGGTCCGACCGCCGTCAGGAGACACACCGATGAAGACCGCCGCTACCGAGATGTTGGGGATCGAGTTCCCGATCTTCGCCTTCAGTCACTGCCGCGACGTGGTGGCCGCTGTGTCGAAGGCCGGTGGTCTCGGCGTGCTCGGCGCCGTCGCCCACTCGCCCGAGCAGCTCGAGATCGACCTGACATGGATCGAGGACGAGATCGGTGACCGGCCCTACGGCGTCGACCTGATCGTGCCGGCCAAGTACGCGGGTGACGAGGGTGGCGGCTACACGCTCGACGACATCCGCTCGCTGATCCCCGACACGCACCGCGAGTTCGTGGACGACATCCTGCGCCGCTACGACGTGCCCGAGTTCCCGCCCGACGAGGAGCGCAACACCGGCCGCTCGACGGGAGGCCACAGCGGCATCGCCCCGTTCAGCGCGGCCGCCGCCGGACCACAGTTGGAGATCTCGCTCGGCGCACAAGACGGCGTTCGTCGCCAACGCGCTCGGCCCACCACCGCAGTTCCTCATCGACCGGGTCAAGGAGGAGGGTCGCCTGATCGGAGCGCTCGCCGGGCGGCCGGTGCACGCCGAACGGCACCAGGCCGCCGGCGTCGACATCATCATCGCCCAGGGGTCCGAGGCCGGGGGCCACACCGGCGAGATCGGCTCGATGGTGCTGATCCCCGAGATCGTCGATGCCGTCGACATCCCGGTGCTCGGTGCCGGAGGGATCGGACGGGGCCGCCAGATGGCCGCCGCGATGGCGCTCGGCGCACAGGGGGTGTGGTGCGGGTCGGTGTGGTTGACCACCGACGAGGCCGAGACACACCCGGTCGTGAAGCAGAAGTTCCTGGCCGCGACGTCGGCCGACACGATCCGGTCGAGGTCGATGACCGGCAAGCCCGCACGCATGCTGAAGACGGCCTGGACCGAGGAGTGGGACCGCGAGGACACGCCCGCACCGCTCGGCATGCCGCTGCAGCCGATCCTCACCAACGAGGCGCAGGCCCGCATCAACCGGGCGGCGTACACGCACGGCTCCGGTGCCGAGAAGCTCGCCGGCTACTTCGTCGGCCAGATCGTCGGCACGATGAACCAACCGAAGTCGGCCGGCCAGGTCGTGATGGACATGGTGACCGAGTTCATCGACGCCGTCGAATCGCTCGCCGGCCAACTCGAGTACTGACCCGGTCCACAATTCACGTTTGCGTTGCGGTTTCGGTGACCCGGGTCACCGAAACCGCAACGCAAACGGCTATTTGGGGGCGAAACGGGTGCCGGCGTCGAGGCGGATGGTGTCGCCGTTGAGCATCGGGTTCTCGATGATGGCGATCGCGAGACGCGCGTACTCGTCGGGGCGGCCGAGGCGCTTCGGGAACGCTGCATCCCGCGTGAGGTCGGCGGCTCGGTCCTCGGTGACCCCGGCGGTGAGGCCCGTGGCGAACAGGCTCGGGGCGATCGTGTTGACCCGGATGCCGAGCGAGCCGAGGTCGCGTGCCATCACCAGCGTCATGCCGGCAATGCCGGCCTTCGCCGCGGTGTAGGCGACCTGGCCGATCTGGCCTTCGAACGCTGCGATCGACGACGTGTTGATCAGCACGCCGCGCTCGCCGTCGTCGTTCGGTTCGCCGTCGGCCATGTGCGCTGCACACAGTCGGTTCGTGTTGAACGTGCCGATCAGGTTGAGATCGATCACGGCTCGGAAGTCGTCGAGGTCGAAGGGACCGGAGCGTCCGAGGGTGCGTCCCGCCTTGCCGCCGCCGGCGGTGTTGACCGCGACGTCGAGCCCGCCGAGCGCGGCGACGGCCTCGTCGATCACGACCGCGATCCCCTCGAAGTCGAGCACATTGGTCGGATGCCACGTGCCACCCAATTCGGCAGCAACCTCGGCACCGGCGGACTCCTCCCGGTCGAGGATCGCCACCGACCCGCCACCGGCCGCGATGCGCTCCGCCGTCGCACGGGCGAACCCGGACGCCCCACCGATGATGATGGCCTTCACGCCGTCGATGTCCATCTCGTTCCCTTCGTCGTGGATGGCACGCGGTGCTGAGTCCCGCTGTCACCGTGGCGCCGAACGTACCCAGCGCCCGAGTTGCGCTCGGCATCGGAGATCGCCGTGGCAGGATCTGTCGGTGAATTCCGGCGCCGACGCCATCGCCGACCTCGGTCTGGTGATCTTCGACTGCGATGGCGTGCTGGTCGACAGCGAACGCCTCACCGTCGTCGTGGAAGCCCGCATGCTCACCGAGATGGGATGGCCGATCAGCGTCGAGGAGGTGGTGCGACGGTTCGTGGGCGGATCCAGCGAGGCGATGCTGGCTGAGATCGAACGACACCTCGGCGCCGATCTCACCGCCGAGTTCGACCGTCGCTCGAGCGATGAGATCGTCGCTGCGTTCCACGCCGAACTGCAGCCCGTCGACGGTGTCCGCCCGCTGGTCGAGGCCTTGCATCGTCGCGGCGTTGCGACGTGCGTCGCCTCGAGCGGAAGCCACCGCAAGATGGAGCTCACGCTCGGTCTCACCGGGCTGATGCCGCTGTTCCACGGTCGTGTGTACTCGGCGTCGGAGGTCGAGCGCGGCAAGCCCTGGCCGGACCTGTTCCTGCACGCCGCTGCGGCGATGGGTGTCGACGCCGGTCGGTGCGTGGTGGTCGAGGACAGCGTCAACGGCGCCAGCGCGGCCGCCGCGGCGGGAATGACCTGCTACGGCTTCGCCGGCGGTCTCACCCCGAGCGACGAACTCGCCGCCACCGGAGCGATCACGTTCGACACGATGGCCGAACTCGGCCGAACACTGCTCGGCGACGAGTAGACGCCGATTGCTAGCGGTACAGGCAGATCGCTCGCAGCTCGATGCTCGAACGGGCGGGGTGCCCGATCCGGACGTCGGGGTCGCGGAACGCGGAGTGCGGGGTGAACCAGGTCTCGCCGCGCTCGACCCGCTCGGTGTCATAGGTGCGGAATGCGACCACTTCGTCGTGGCCGAGTTCGGGGAAGGCGTACCAGCGGTACGGCGCCGTCTCGGTGGGCGCCAGCACCGCGAGGGCTTCGAAGTCGACGCCGGAGCCGGCGTAGTCGTTGACCGGGATCGGACGTCCGTCGGCCGGTGTGACGGTGCGGATGTCGCAGAAGCCGATCGGGAAGTCCATCTTCGCCTCGCCGATGTTGCGCCAGAACTGCAGGATCACGAGTCGGGAGGCGTCGACGACGTCGGCTCCGGTGACACCGTTGCGTTCGAGTGCTCGCAACGTCCCCTCACGTTCGGGGTCCAGATACGACTGGCGCACGAGGTGGTCGTAGCCGGCGGCGAAGTCGGAGTGCACGAACGCGATCGGCGCCAGGTCCTCATGGAGCTTCGCGTGCTCGGGCCCACGCTTGATGTGGTTCGACACGAGCGCGACGTCGCACCCCGTCAGCCGTCGAGCGAGCGCTTCCATCTCGCGGTGATGGATGTCGGCGAGTTCGTCGTCGTCGCCCCATCCGGAGACGGCGGACGAGTGCGGCATCAGCTCGAAGCCGCAGTCGTCCCACCCCGGAAGGTCGGCCGTGCGGCCGTCGAGGATGTCGATCTCGGTGGGCTCGGCGACGAACTCGCCGCTGCGCGATGCGAAGTTCAGCGTCGAGCGACAGAACACGTCGGCGGGAGCGAGCAGCGGGTCGGCCATGGGCCAACGCTACGTGGCGGACCCCGCCGCAGGCGACGCCGGCCGATCCCCCGGTGCGACCGGTGAACGCAACGCCGCGACGATCCCGGCGTCCCAGCCCGGCGCTCGACCGCCGCGAGGGGGACGCATCTCGTCGAGCGCGAGACCCGCGCTCGACAGCAACCACGACACGACCGAGTTCGAGTTCCACATGTCGCCGGTGCCCAACTCGTCGCGGCCCCACGTGGCCAGCGGGACCTGAGGAACCAGTTCGAGAATGCGCTCGGCCACTGCGGCGTCGACGCTCGCGGGCACCGGACCGCCGATCGCCTCGGCGAGGTCGGGGATCGACCCGCCCGTCCACCGTCGTACCTCGTAGCGGAACACCCGCCAGCGACCCAGACCGCGGAGGCCGACCGGACCCTCGCCGACCACGCCACGCTCGCCACGGGTGAGCCACACCGGGGTCATCTCGATCACGGTCGTGGCGCCGGCGAGTCGCACCTCGAGCGCCGAGTGGAACAGCGCCTGGCGCCGGCGGCGACCGACCGTCGCGGCCACCGCCTCGTAGCCGCGTCCGCTCCAACGCACGAGCGCCCCGCCGGCTCCCGCGCCGAGCGGGATCCAGTGGAGATCGACGCCGTCGGCCACGAGACCACGTTACGTCCTCCGGCCCCACCACGTCTGCGCGCAACTTCGGGTGGGACGGGTCACCGAAATCGGCACGCAAACGTCCGGGGGGTGTGGAGTCGCCTGGGTTCAGCCGGCGACGTCGGCGATCGCCTGGTCGAGCATCGACACGCCCAGGTCGAGTTCGTCGTCGGTGATGGTGAGCGGCGGGGCGATGCGGAACACGCCGCCCATTCCTCGCAGGTCGACGATGTTCATCGACAGGCCGAGCTCCATGCAGCGCCGTGTGATCGCCGCACCGACGTCCGGGCTGGGCTTCTTCGATTCCTTGTCGGCAACGATCTCCATCCCCACGAGCAAACCGCGGCCACGCACGTCACCGACGCAGTCGTATCGGTCGCGCAGTTCGCCGAGCCCGGCCAGCAGCCTCGCGCCGGCTGCAGCGGCTCGTTCAGCGAGTTGTTCACGCACCACCAACTCGACCACCTTCAGACCGATCGCCGCGGGGAGCGGGTCGGACACATGGGTCGTGTAGAAGAGGAAGCCACGTTCGTGCGCCTGTTGTTCGATGGCGTCGGTGGTCAGCATGGCCGCCAGCGGCAGGCCGGCTCCGAGCGTCTTCGACAACGTGAGGAAGTCGGGCGTGATGTCGTCGCGTTCGAACGCGAACATCGAACCGGTTCGCCCCATCCCGGTCTGGGCTTCGTCGAGGATCAACAACATCCCACGCTGATGACAGCGCTCCTGCAGGGCCGAGAGGTAGCCGAGCGGGAGTTCGAGGATGCCGCCGGACGACAGGATCGGCTCCGCGATGAACGCCGCCGGTGCGCCGGCACTCTGGCGGTCGATCAGGTCGAAGGCGTCATCGAGTTCGGTGAGCCAATCGAGGCTGCCGTCGGCGTGGGTGAACCGAGGCCGATAGCTGTTCGGGGCGAACACCGCCATCGATCCGGCCGGCGCCGGGCCGTGTCCGCGCCGACCCGCCGAGTACGTGGCGGCCGCTGCGGCACCGGTCATGCCGTGCCAACTCTGCGCAAACCCGACGACCTCCCAGCCGCCGGTGACCATCTTGGCCATGCGCAAGGCCGCTTCGTTCGACTCGGCGCCGGTCGTGAGCAGCAACACCTTGTTCAATCCCGGTGCGAGGCCCGACAGCACCTCGGCGAGGTCGATCACCGGACGCGACAGCATTCCCGAGAAGAGATGGTCGAGGCGCCCGATCATGTCGGTCACGACCTCCACGATCTCGGGGTGGGAGTGCCCGAGCACGGCGCTCATCTGGCCGCTGGTGAAGTCGAGCACGCGGCGCCCCGACGCATCCTCGACGAACGCTCCGGACGCACGCTCGGCGACGAACGGCGAGAAGTTCGCGCCGTAGCGGACCAGGTGCCGGGTGAGCCGATCGATTTCGTCGTTCGTGGACATCTCCGAATTGTCGCACTGTCGCAACAGGTGCCTCGTGCTGTCAGCGCACCCCTGTCGGTTCCCACCACCCGTTTGTGCGCAACTTCGGGTGACCCGTTCCGCGCAGAATGCAGCACGAACGTGGTTGTGGCGGGGCTGGCGCTGGTGGGGAGGCAGGGTGACTTCGGGCGCTCGACGGTGCTTTTCCTGCCGGATTCCGGCAGCGTGGATACGTGAGTTCGCAACGAGTCGACATCGCGGTGATCGGTGCCGGTCCTGCCGGCGCGGCAACGGCGATCCAGGCCGCCCGCTCCGGTGCCAACGTCGTCGTGTTCGAGAAGGGCCTGCACGGACGCGACAAGGTGTGCGGCGACGGCCTGACCCCGCGGGCCGTCGGCGCGTTGAACGAACTGAAGATCCCCCTCGACGACGCCCATCACATCCGCGGCCTGCGGATGATCGCCGGCAAGCAGGTGCGCGAACTCGACTGGCCGACCACCGACCGCTTCCCGAACCACGGCGCCGTGTGGCCACGTCGTCGGCTCGACGCTGCGCTGATGGACGCCGCCGTCGAGGCCGGCGCCGAGATCCGCTTCGAGACCGAGGCGACTCCGCTGATCGACGACGACGGACGCGTCACGGGTGTCGAAGCGAACGGCAACCGGATCGACGCCGACCTCACCGTGATCGCCGCCGGCGCGCAGGGCGCAGTGGCCCGCAAGCTCGGTGCCGAGCGCGTGCCCGACGAACCGTTCGGGCTGGCGATCCGCACCTACGCGGCGACGCCGCGACACACCGACGCGCATCTCGAGGCGTGCCTGTCGTTGAAAGACGAGCGCGGCACCGCCATCCCCGGCTATGGCTGGATGTTCCCCGCCGGCGACGGCACGGTCAACATCGGCGTGGGCGCGCTGTCGACGATGAAGGGCTTCAAGAAGCTCAACCTCAACACGCTGCTCGAGGCGTACCGCCACCTGGTCCAGGACGATTGGGATCTCGGCCCGAACCTGGAACGCCCTCGGGCGTGGCGGCTGCCGATGTCGACGCAGCGCCGACACGGACCAGGGTGGGTCGCGATCGGCGACGCGGCCGGCCTCGTCAACCCGATGAACGGCGAAGGCATCGACTACGGACTCGAGTCCGGGATGCTCGCGGCCGACCTGTTCCTCGAGAACCCGGCGACAGCTCCCGTTCGCTACGACGAGCTCGTCGGCGAACGCTTCGACTCGTTCCTGCGAACCGGTCGGCGTTTCTCGTTCCTGATCGGCCATCCGTGGATCCTCAAGCCGGGTCTTCGGCTGTCGGTGAGCACCGACGCGATCGCCAACATCACGCTCGCCGTGATGGGCAACCTGGTCGACAACACCACACCAGGTGCCGCAGGGAGGGTGATGACGCTCGCCGACAAGACGCTCGGCCTGGCGGACCCGATCCTGCGCAAGACCCGCGCCGCCGCCTGAAACACCGACGAGTAGGAATTACTCCTTCCCGCTCACCCAGCCCGTGGCGATGATGGCGTCATGATCCGACCACGACCTCGTTCACTGACCGCCATCGCCGCCTTGGCCATCGTCGTTGCCTCGTGTGGAGGGAGCGACGGGAACTCGTCAGACAGCGCCGACGAGTCTGCCGATGATGACGCGAGCGCTGCGCTCGATGTCGACGACGGCACCGAAGCCGGGGAGGTCGCACAGGACGTCATCGACGAGGTGATCGACGACGGCGGCGTCGACCTCGACGACATGGTCGACGAACGCGTCGATGGCGCAGCGCCATCGGCGTGGCCGGCCGACATGCCGATTCCGGCCGGTATGACCATCGAACTCGGGATCGTCACGAATGGATCGCCCACCATCGACGGCACGGCCGACAGCCCACCGGCCGACCTCTACGCTGCGTACCGCGCCGAGGTCGAAGCGGCCGGATTCACCGTCGACTCGGCCACCGAAGGCCCGAGCAGCTGGGTACTCCAGGCCAGCAAGCCCGGCCTTGCGATGGCCGCAGGGATGACCTCCAACCCGGATGTCGAGGGCACCTCGTTCGTCAGCGTGTCGCTCTATCCGGGGTGACGGTCGGGCGGTCAGAAGCCTCCGCGTATCCAGTAGCTCAGCCCGCTCGCGTCAACCTGCTCTCGGACTTGGCCGGCCATCTGGGGTGGTGCAGTTCTCAGCGGATCCGGTCGCGACGGCCGCGACCAGATCCGCACAGAAATGCACGACACCCGATCTGCGGTCTCAGCGCAGCGCCTTCAGCACCGGTTCGAAGTCGTCGAGTTCGCGCACGGCGAAGTAGTTGATGCCCCACCGCTCGTTGCAGGTCATCAGGTGCAGCACGATCTCGTCGACGGTGCCGATCAGCAGGTATGGCGTCGTCATCGCATCGTCCATCGTCAGCCCGTCGACGCGGTCGACGACCTTGGCCAACGCGGCGTCGCGATCGTCGGTGATCTGCACGACTTGGACCATGGCATTGAACTCGACGTCGTCGAATCGCACGCCGGCACCGACGCGCACTTGCCGGATCTGTTCATCGAGATGGTGCACCGACCACTTCACCTCGTGGCTGTGGCCGTCCTCACGTGTACGCCCCAAGCCCTGCAGCCCGACGATGTCGGCGTGGCGACCGGCGTGGGTGAGCAGCTCGGCGCCGTTGCCTCCCACGAGGATCGGAAGGTGTTCCTGTTCGGCGGGGTCGATCCGGGCGCGGTCGATCCGGTACTGCTCGCCGTCGTGCTCCACGGCCTTGCCGTCGAGCAGGTCGCGGATGATCTCGACGCTCTCGCCGAGTCGCCGTTTGCGCACGGCTGGTTCCAACCGTTCGATGCCAGTGGCGTCGTATTCGCTCGGGGTGTGTCCGGCGCCGAGGCCCAACTCGAATCGGCCACCCGAGATCCGATCGATCGTCGAGACCTCCCACGCGAGCTGCACCGGGTTGCGCATGTCGTTGTTGAGCACCAGTGTGCCGAGCCGGATTCGTTCGGTCACCGAGGCAATCGCAGCCAACGTCGGCATCGGCGACCATCCTGGCCCGACGTGGTCGGCGGCCAGCACGATGTCGAAGCCCAGCTCCTCGGCGCGCACGGCCGCTGCGACCGGGTCGCCTCCGATCCGTGCCGACAGTTGGTGTCCGAAACGCAGCCGCCGACTCATGGCGTCAGGTTAGGCCCCGGCGCCGTGGGACGATCCGTGCGACGGTCAGTCGATGTCCTGGTTGCCGAGGCGCCAGGCGGCGACCGCGAGGGCGACAGCAGCAACGACGAGCGGGGTGATCACGGCCATCGCCAGCGAGAAGTCGGCGAGGTCGAGGTCGGCGCCGGTGCGGTCGACGAGGATCGAGCGGGTGTACTTGCGCAGCGCGACCCTGGCCACGCCGGCGCCTGCCTGGGCGATGAATCCCTCCCAGATCAAGATGTACGCGAGGCCCCACACGATGAAACGCTTGAGCCAGACACCGAACAGGGTGAACACCGCGATGTAGGCGACGAGGCCCACCACGGTCGCCAGCAGCGTTGCCACGACGATGCCGTTGCCGGCGCCGGTGAGGACGGCGGCGAGCACGATCGGGATGATCGTGATCGGTGCGGCGAGGGTGCCGGCCGCGGCTGCAGCGCCGACGACGATCGGCCAGCGATCCATCGGCCGCAGCCACAGGTACACCAGCGTCTTGTCGTCACGGAGGTCGCCGATCGCGGCCCCGGCGAACACGAGCGCAACCACCGGCAACACCAGGCCCAGTCCGACGCTGGCAATCAACCGCACCGAGTCGTCGAGTGAGGCGTCGGCGCTGCCGAGCGCGAACGCCGAGATCGGCGCCACCAGCGCCAACAGCGACAGCCCGATGATGCGCGACCGGCTGGTCAACTGACGCAACACGACCCGATACGACAACGCCATCGCCGCGCCAGGCGCGACGTGACGCCTCGTTCGATCGGGAGACGGAGCGATGCTCATCGACCCTCCACCAAGTACCGGAACACGGACTCGAGGTCGTCGTCGAGCGGTGAGACCTCGGTGAGGCGAACGCCGAGTTCGACGCTGAGCGCTGCCACCTGGCGACCGAACGCGTCGACGTCGAGCGTGTCGACCATGACGTTGCGGTCGTCGATCGAGAGCCCGCTCACGAGACCACGCTCGACGAGGGCGGTGGCCAACTTGCGCGGGTCGGATGCGGCGAGCCGGATGCGGTGCGCACGGTCGTCCATCAACTCGCGCAGATCGCGGTAGTCGCCGCTCGCGACCAACCGGCCCTGGGCGATCACCAGCACCCGCGAGCCGATCTTGGCGACCTCGTCGAGCACGTGGCTCGACACGAGCACGCAGCGCCCCTCGCCGCCGAGGCGGTGGAACAGGGCGATCATGTGGCGGCGCTGCACCGGGTCGAGCCCGGTGAGCGGCTCGTCGAGGATCAGCACCTCGGGATCGTTGACCAGCGCAGCGGCCACCTTCACCCGCTGGCGCATCCCCTTGGAGAACTGCCCGACCGGCTTCGGGCCGACATGGGTCAGATCGACGAGTTCGAGCGCGTGCCGCGCCGCGCCGTCGGGATCGATCACCCCATGCGTCCGCGCGGCGAACTCGAGGAACTCGCTCGCGCTGAGATGGTCGAACAGTGCGTCCTGCTGCGGTACGAGCGACACGCGTCCGCGGACGTCGCGGTCGGTGCGCGGGTTCGCTCCCAACACGTCGACGGTCCCGCGCGACGGTGGCGTCAGCCCGCACAACATGCGAAACAGCGTCGACTTGCCTGCGCCGTTCGGTCCGAGCAGCGCCGTGACACCCTCGTCGATCGCGAAGCTGACGTCGCTGACGGCCACCACCGACCCGAAGAACTTCGAGACGGCGTTGACCGCGATCATGCCGCGGAGCGCCGGCACCGCCGGGGGAACGACGCCGACACCCGGGGGCGGCAAGGCTCCGGGCGGAGGAGGTCCGCCGACGGTCGGTGGGGGCAGGCCGGTCATCGTGCGATCACCAACTTCGAGTAGCGCCACCAGACGATCGCCACGCCGCCGACGGTCCACGCGACGTTGCTGGCGAGCACCGCCCACGTCGCGAGTTCGGGGAAGTTGCCCGGATCGCCGAAGATCCGGAACACCAGCTCGAACGGCATCGTCGAGATGTCGATCAGACGCCAGTAGGGCGAGAGGTCGGCGCCTTCGACGAGCGACGCAGCGAGCACGGGGGTGGCGAACAACAGCAGCACGATGCCGATCGCCGCGAACGCCCGACGGTCGGTGAGGCTCGACGCTGCCATCGAGACCGCGGCGAGCGCGGCGGAGATCGCCACGCCGGACAGCATGATCCGGCCGAGGGTGGACAGCCAGCCGCCGAGGCCGTCCGGTCCTGCGTTCTCGACGGTGTAGCCGATCAGCATCAGCACCGGCGGCAACAGCGTGACCAGGCCGAGCATCGCAGCGACCGCCACCGCCTTGGCGACGAGGTACGTGCGCCGGTCGAGCGGGGTCGACAGGTACATCGCCAGCATGCCGTTGCGCCGGTCGGACACGAGCACCTCGGGCGCGACGAGGGCGGTGAACAGCACGATGGCGAGGATGATGAAGCCGTAGTAGCCGGGGTAGTCGGCGACCTCCTCGGGCTCGAGGATGTCGGACGGGATCAGTACGGCGATACCGATGAAGACCACCGCCGGTACGTAGGCGATGACGATCGCGATGACCGGGAAGATCTTGTTGCGCGCCGGTCGACCGAGGCCGAGCGTGGCGCGGGTGCTCTCCCAGCTGACACTGCGGATGGCGCCGGGCACCCCGGAGCGACGGCCGTCGTAGCGCTGGAAGCCGCGCTCGACGATCTGGGCGTCGCCGCGCCCTGGCACGTTCACGATGGTGTCCCGGGGGCACGGACGGGAGCGTCGTCGGCGAAGATGTCGTCGAGGCTGCGGCGGTGCTGACCGAGGCGCCGGATGCGAGCGCCGGCCTCGGTCACGCTGCGTGCGGTGAGGTCGAACAGCTCGTCGTCGGTCAAGCCCACCACCGACAGCGAATTGCCGTCGCGACGAACACCGGCACCAGCCGCGACGAGACGGGCGGCGACGTCGTCGACCGAGCGTGGTCGATCGGGGATCTCGACGAGTTCCAACTCGATGCCTCCCGATGCGCCGGCCAGATCGATCATCGACCCCTGCGCGACCAGCTTGCCCTCGGCCAAGGCGACGACGTGATCGCACACGCGCTCGACCTCTTCGAGGACGTGCGACGACAGCATCACGTCGATGCCGAAGTTGCGGTTGACCTGCACGATGATGTTCAGCATCTCGTCGCGCTGCACCGGGTCGAGTCCGTCGGTGGGTTCGTCGAGCACGATCAGTCGAGGGTCGGCAGCGATGGCCTGGGCGAGCTTGACGCGTTGGCGCTGACCGGTCGACATCGTGCCGAGCGCCCGGAACCGCTCCTCGCCGAGGCCGACGAGATACAGCGAGTCGCTCGCCCGGCTGCGCGCCTCGTCACGGGGCAGACCCTTCACCTCGGCGAGGTGGCGCACGAAGTCGTAGGCACGCAGGTCGTCCGGGAAGACGTTGCGTTCGGGGCCGTACCCGATCTGGGCGCGGAGTTCCGGGCCCTTGTGGGCGGGGTCGAGACCGAGCACGTTGATCGACCCCGACGTGGGCGTCAACAGACCGAGCACCAGCGAGATCAGCGTGGTCTTACCGGCTCCGTTGGCGCCGACCAGGCCGGTGACACCGCTCGGGATCGACACGTCGAGCACATCGAGCGCCCGGGTCGACGGAAACTGCATGACCAGCCCGCGGGTCTCGATGATCGCCGACACGGTCGAGAGTCTCGCAGCTCGAGTGCACTCCTGGGTGACGGCGCTCGAATCTTCATCGCTACGGTCAGGTCATGAGCATCGTGCACTTGCCAGCCACCGCGAGCGTCGACGAGATCCACGAGGTGTTGCACCGCGATGCGGCGCTGATCATCGACGGCCTCGCGAGCGCCCAGCAGATCGACGCGATCCAGGCCGAGATGGCGCCGTTCATCGAGGCGACACCGTCCGGAAGTGACGACTTCTCCGGACGCAACACGAAGCGGACGGGGGCACTGATCGCCCGGTCGCCGTCGAGCCACGAGCTCATCCAGCACCCGACGATCCTCGGCGTGACCGAGAAGTTGCTCCATCGGGCGCAGAGCTTCCAACTGCATCTCACCCAGGTGATCTCGATCGGGCCCGACTCGCCCGGCCAGTCGATCCACCGCGACCAGTGGGCGTTCGACTTCTTCGAGTTCCCGAGCGACTACGACGTGCAGTGCAACACGATCTGGGCGCTGACCGACTTCACCGAGGCCAACGGCGCCACCCGGTTGATGCCGGGCAGCCAGCATCTCCCGGACAGCTTCGAGCACACCGTCGACGAGACCGTGCCCGCCGAGATGACGGCCGGCTCGTGCCTGCTGTACACCGGCAAGGTGTACCACGGGGGCGGCGCCAACACCTCCGACCAGACGCGCAGGGGGTTGAACGTCACCTACAACGTCGGCTGGTTGCGCCAGGAGGAGAACCAGTACCTGTCGGTGCCCATCGAGGTGGCCGCCGAGCTCCCCGACGAGCTGTTGCGGCTGATGGGCTACCGGATCGGGGCCTACGCCCTCGGCTACATCGACGATGTCCGCGATCCCATCGAGGCGATCCGCCCGCCGACCGGCGCGATGAGCTTCGGCTCGATCGACCGGTGATCGGATGTCCAACGACACCCTGGCAGCCATCTACGACCAGATCGTGCGAGCGAACCCCGCGCAGCCCGAGTTCCACCAGGCGGCGGCCGAAGTCCTCGAGTCGATCGGCCCGGCGATCGATCGGCATCCGGAGTACGCGAAGCACAAGATCATCCAGCGGATCTGCGAGCCCGAGCGTCAGCTGATCTTCCGGGTTCCGTGGCAGGACGACACCGGCGAGGTCCAGGTGAACCGGGGGTTCCGGGTCGAGTTCAACAGCGCGCTCGGCCCGTACAAGGGCGGGCTGCGATTCTCGCCGACCGTCGACCTGGGCGTGATCAAGTTCCTCGGCTTCGAGCAGGTGTTCAAGAACGCCCTGTCCGGGCAACCGATCGGCGGCGGCAAGGGCGGCGCCGACTTCGATCCCAAGGGGCGCTCCGACGGCGAGATCATGCGGTTCTGTCAGAGTTTCATGACCGAGCTGTATCGCCACATCGGCGAACTGACCGACGTCCCTGCCGGCGACATCGGCGTGGGCCAACGCGAGATCGGCTTCATGTTCGGTCAGTACAAGCGCATCACCAACCGTTACGAGTCGGGGGTGATCACCGGCAAGGGCGTCGCCTGGGGTGGCTCGCTGGTGCGCACCGAGGCGACCGGCTACGGCGCGGTCTTCTTCGCCCAGCAGATGCTGCAGGCACGCGGGACATCGCTCGGCGCGCGGCGATGCGTCGTCTCCGGATCGGGCAACGTCGCGATCTACGCGATCGAGAAGCTGCAGCAGTTGGGCGCCGTCGTGGTTGCCTGCTCGGACTCCGGCGGTCACGTCCACCAACCCGACGGCATCGACCTCGAGCTGCTCAAGCAGGTCAAGCTGATCGAGCGCGGCCGGCTGACCGACTACGCCGAACGCAGCGGTGCGACGTTCTCGACCGCATCGATCTGGAACGTGCCGTGCGATCTGGCCCTGCCGTGCGCGACGCAGAACGAACTCGACGAGTCCAACGCACGCGCCCTCGTCGCGAACGGGTGCATCGCCGTGGTCGAGGGGGCGAACATGCCGTGCACGGCGCGAGCGGTCGACGTCTTGCACGATGCTGGAGTCGGCTTCGGTCCCGGCAAAGCAGCCAACGCGGGCGGTGTTGCCACGTCGGCGCTGGAGATGCAGCAGAACGCGAGCCGGGACGCGTGGAGCTTCGAGTACACCGAGGAGCGACTCGCCGAGATCATGGCGGCGATCCACACGACGTGCCTCACCGTCGCCGACGAGTACGGCGCACCGGGCAACTACGTGGTCGGTGCGAACATCGCCGGATTCGAACGGGTCGCGCGGGCGATGCTCGCGCTCGGACTGATCTGACCGGCCGGAGATCGAGTGCGCGCAGGTGGCGGCGCAGCGCCGAGAAGGCCAGGTGCACGATGACCGGTCGAGCACCGACGTGTCAGGCGAGGTCGGCAGCGGTGAAGGGCGTGGAGAAGCGGACGCACCACACGACGACGGTGTCGTAGACCGACAGGTCGACGTCGGGCGGGATCTCGTAGTTCTGATCGCCGATGTTGCCCTTGAGCACGCCGAGGTCGACGAAATCGTCGTCGAAGGCGCCGCTGTCACCGTTGGCATCGGACACCGTCAGGTAGACCCGCAGATCCGGACCGTTGTCGGTCGAGAAGTTCTCGAACCGCAAGAAGCGCTGCTCGCTGCCGTCGTTGAGCACGAGGGCGTCGCCCGCACCGCTGTAGCGACCGAGCGGGATGAAGTTGCCCTGGGCGAGCGTCACGATCTGCGGTGCGGGGGCCTCGGTGACCACCGGCGCATCCGTGGCCACCGGTGCGTCCGTCCCCGGTGCGGCCGCCTCGGTCGGCGCGTCGGTGTCCGTCGGCGCCGACGTCGTGGGCGGAATCGTCGCCGCCACCTCGGGGAGGGTCTCGGTCGGGGCAGCCGCCCCGGATGCGAACACCGGCCCGTCCTCGTCGACCTTGTCGTCGATGAACAGGGTGTGCACGCCGAAGATTCCGAACGCGAGATAGGCGACGCCCGCCAACGCGACCAGCGTGACAGGAGCAAGGATTTTGATGTTCCGACGAATCCAACTCATGTGGTCAACGTACGGACCGCGTGACCGGTGAGGGCGCGGATCGCGGATCGTTCCCCGACCGTTCCCGATTCGGAAAGAACTGTGATGACATCGCGGGTCTGACCCCTGATGTGATCAGGCGTCGACGAGGTCCTTGTCGCGTTGTTCCTGCTCGCGCTGTTCCTCTTCGTGGGCGAGGGCAATGGCGCTGGTGTGGGTGCCGCCCTCGACGTTGAGCGTCGGCAGGATGCGATCGAGCCACTTCGGCAGCCACCAGTTGCGGGCACCGAGCAGCTCCATCGTGGCGGGCACGAGCAGCATGCGCACGAACGTCGCGTCGAGGAACACCGCCGAGGCCAAGCCGAGGCCGAACATCTTGATGATGCGGTTGTCCTCGAGCACGAAGCCGGCGAACACCACGATCATGATCGCCGCAGCTGCGGTGATCACCCGCGCGGTTGCCGCAAGGCCATCGGCCACGGAGCCCTTCGGGTCGCCGGTGCGGTCGAACTCCTCCTTGACGCGTGACAGCAGGAAGACCTCGTAGTCCATCGACAGGCCGAAGACGATCGCGAACATCATCATCGGCAGGAACGGCTCGATCGGCCCACCGGCGGTGTTGAACAGCGAGGCGCCCCATCCCCAGCCGAACACGGCGACCACGATGCCGTAGGCACCGCCGATCGACAGCATGTTCATGATGACCGCCTTGAGCGGCACCAGGACGGATCGGAACACCATCATCAGCAGCAGGAACGACAACGAGAGCACGGCGACGAAGAAGATCGGGATCCGCTGCGCCAGGTACGAGCTGAAGTCGATGTTCGCCGCAACGGCGCCGGACACGTTGACGACCACCTCGGTCCCGTCGGTCGCCGCCGGGACGACGTCGTCACGCAACGAGTTGACGAGGTTGGCGGTCGCCTCGTCCTGGGGACCGGTGGTCGGGGTCAACCTGATGATGGCGGCTTCGGCGGTCGCCGGGTCGCCCGTGTTCGGAATCGGACCGACGACGTCGGCGACCCCCTCGGTCGCGCCGAGCGTGGCGCTCAGCTCCGCGAGCACCTGGAAGTCCTGCGGCGACGAGACCTCGGCGGTCAACAGCAGCGGACCGTTGGTGCCCGGCCCGAACGCCTCGCTGGTGAGTTCGTACGCGGCGCGGGTGGTGGTGCCCTCGGCGAAGTTGCTCTCGTCGGAGAACCCGAGACGCAGGCCGAGGACCGGCACCGACAGCAGCAACAGAAACAGCGTGGTCGCGATCGCGATCGGCCACGGGCGGTGCTGCACGAAGCGGCTCCACTTGTACGCCAGGGTTTGGCGAAGTGGCTTCTCCTTGCGCGGCGGCAACTCCTTGCGCAACGGTGCAACGGCGAACGATGCGAGCATCACGATGATGGCGAGCGGCGCGCCGACCAGCAGCGGCTGGATGCCGAGGCCGAGTCCGACGAGCGCCAACGCCACGAGTCCGGCGGCGATCACGCCACGCCAGCGCGACACTTCGACCTTGCGCTGAGCGAAGCCGAGCAACGCCGGCAGCAGGGTGACCGAGGCGATCATCGTGACGAGCACGGTGACCGCAGCGCCGGTGGCGAGGCCATTGATGAACGACAGGCCCATGATGAACATGCCGAGCAGCGAGATCACGACGGTGAAGCCGGCGAACACGACGGCGCGCCCGGCGGTGTCCAGCGCGACCACGGTCGACTGCTCGGGATCGAGACCGGCCTTCAACCCCTCTCGATATCGGGTGACGATGAAGAGGGCGTAGTCGATGCCGACGCCGATGCCGATCATCGCACCGAGCGTGACGGCGAAGTCGGGCACCGACATGACGTTCGACAGCAGCGTGATGATGCCGGCGCCGATGCCGACGCCGAACAGTGCAACGCCGATCGGCAGGCCCATGGCGAGCACCGAGCCGAACGACAGGATCAGAATGACGATGGCGAAGCCGAGACCGATGAGTTCCGATTCCGGTGGCTCGAACTCGCCCAGCGCCTGCCCACCAACCTCGACCTGGAGCCCCTCGATGTCGGTCGGCTTCAGTTCGGCGATCTCGGCGCCGATCTCGCCGCCCTCGGTCTCGCTCAACGTCTCCGCCAGGTCGAGCTGTGCATAGGCGACCTGTCCAGCGAGAGGACCATCGGTCGCGATCAGGCCGAGCGTTGCGCCGGCCGGCGAAAATGGGCTGGTGAGGGTGACGCCTTCGATGGTGGCGACCTCGTCGAAGAGTTCGGTCATCGCCGCAACGACCTCGGGGTCGTCGACACCCTGGTCGGCGCGGAAGACGATCGTGCCGGATCGACCGCTGCCCGCGCCGCCGAAGTAGGCGTCGAGCGTGTCGAACCCACTCTTGGACTCGGAGTCGGGGATCGAGAACGAGCTGTCGCTCGACGCGCCGATCGTGCCGACGAGCGCGATGACGGTGACGAGCGCTGTCACCCACGCGCCGAGGACGTACCACCGGCGACGGAACGCGAAGCGACCGAGCCTGCCCCATGCAGAATCGGGAACCTCGAGCGGAATGTGCGGCGGGCGGTGGGCCGGCTCGGACGGGCGGCCGGCATCATCGGGCGAACCCGACGCGTCCTGGGGGGGAGTGGACGTGATGGTCATTGTTGGACATTCTGTCCAATAGACTGGGCGTTCGCAAGCACTTGGTGGGAACGTGTCCAACGACACACCCACCGAGCCACGAGCGACACCGGACGAACAGCGGACGACTGATGCCCCCGAGCAGCGCACGACACGAGGACCCGCGAGTGGAACGAACGCGCACCGCGGTCATCGAGGCCGCCGCGGCGCTGATGATGGACGACGGACCCGGCGCCGTCACCCACGCCAACGTCGCCGCTGCGGCTCACGTCAGCCGCAGCACGATCTACAACCACTGGCCATCACGCGAGGACCTCCTCCGGGCGACGATCGATTCGATCCGCAGTCACAAGCCGGCCGTCGAGGATCTGACGGGGGTCCTGCGCGCCGATCTCCGAACGGTGCTGGGTCCGTTGATCGCCGATCTCGCCGACGATCAGCGGGCGACGATGATCGTCACGATGATGCAGCGGGCGCTGCACGACCCCGCGGTCGTGTCCGTGCGCGACCAGTTCGTCACGGAGTTCGAAGGGGTCTTCGGCCAGATCGTGGCCACGGCGATCGCGGCGGGATCGCTTCGACCCGACGTCGACCCGGCCCGCAGCCTCGCTTCGATCGTCGGCAGCTTCCTGTTCATCCGGTACATGTCGAGCACCGTGTTCGACGAAGCCACCGCCGATCGGGTGATCGACGACTTCATCAGCCTCAACGCTCCGAGCTGAGCCGGGCCCCGACGGTCGGTCAGCCGTCGCGGCGGGCCACCAGCGCCTCGATCGGTGCGAGGTCGAACGGGTGGCCGATCATCACGATCAGATGCGTTGCGCCGGCCTCGAGGAATTCGTCGACCTGGCCGACCTCGTCGGGCGAGATGGCAACGGTCCGTTCGATCTCCGATCGATCCCGGCCGATCTCGTCGCACCAGCGATCGAGGACAGCGTTCTTGTGTGCGAACGTCGAGGGGGGACCGAACGAGTTCCACGCGTCTGCGTGTTCGGCGGTCAGCTTCAACGTGACCTTCTCGCCCGAGCCACCCACGAGGATCGGGAGGTCACCGATCGGGGCCGGGTCCAGTTTGGCGAGGCGGGCCTTCAGGCGCGGCAGGTCGTCGCGAAGCTTGTGCAGCCGGTTGATCGCCGTGCCGAACTCGTAGCCGTACTCGCTGTAGTCACGCTCGAACCATCCGGCGCCGATGCCGAGGTACATGCGGCCGCCGGACACGTGGTCGGCAGTGCGGGCCATGTCGGCGAGCAGTTCGGGGTTGCGGTAGCTGTTGCAGGTGACGAGCATCCCGAGCTTGGCGCGCTCGGTGTCGGCGGCCATCGCCGTCAGGATGGTCCAGCCCTCGAAGTGCGGCGCCGACGGGTCGCCGTACAGCGGGAAGAAGTGATCCCACGTCCAGATCGAGTCGACACCGAGCGATTCCGCGCGGCGCCAGGCATCACGGAGCTCGACGTACGACGTCGCCTGCGGGTGGAGTTGAACACCGACGTGGAAGGTCATGTCGACCAGTGAAGCATCCACCGGCACCCCCGCCGCCACGTTTGCGTGCAATTCCCGGTGACCCGTCCCGCCGGAAACGCAACACAAACGGGGAGAGCGACCGTGAGCGAGCGGTCAGCGGCGGCGGACGATGACACTGCCGACGGAGTAGCCGGCACCGAACGAACAGAGCACGCCGACGTCACCCGGCGACAGGTCGTCGCGGTGGCGGTGGAACGCGATGACCGAGCCGGCCGAACTGGTGTTGGCGAACTCGTCGAGGATCACCGGCGCCTCGTCGTCGGTCGGCAGTCGTCCGAGCACGCCCTTCGCGATCAGCTGGTTCATCTTCAGGTTCGCCTGGTGCAGCCAGAACCGGCGAACGTCGTCCGCGGCGAGGTCGAGCTGGGCGAGGTGGTCGGCGATGTGCTCGGCGACCATCGGGCAGACCTCTCGGAAGACCATCTGGCCGTTCTGGCGGAACACGAGCTCCTGCGGGTCACGCTCGACGACCTCGGAGGAGTTGAGGAAGCCGAAGTCGTTGCGGATGTTGTTGGAGAACTTGGTGACCAGCTTGGTGCCGAGCACCTCCCACTGTTCGGGCGCCGAAGCGTCGGCGGTGCGTTCGAGCACGAGGGCCGTGCAGGCGTCGCCGAAGATGAAGTGGAAGTCGCGCATCTCGAAGTTGTTGTGACCGGAGGTGATCTCCGGGTTGACGACCACGACGCAGTTCGCCGAGCCGTTGCGCAACGCGTCGACGGCCGCTTGCACCGAGAACGTCGCCGACGAGCAGGCGACGTTCATGTCGTAGCCCCAGCCCTCGGCACCGAGCGCGTTCTGGATCTCGATCGCCACGGCCGGGTACGCGCGCTGCAGGTTGGAGCAGCCGACGATCACGGCGTCGACGTCCGACGGTTCACGACCTGCTTGCGCGAGCGCCTCGAGGATCGCGGGCATCGACATCTCGGCCTGGATACCGAGTTCGTCCTCGCCGCGCGTCTCCAACCGCGGGCGCATCCGCGCCGGGTCGAGCACGCCGGACTTCTCCATCACGTAGCGGCGCTGGATTCCCGATGCCTTGACGATGAACTCCTCGTCGGGCACATTGCGTTCGGCCACCTCGCCGCCCGCGATCTCCTCGGCGTGCTCGGCGTTCCACTTCAGCACGGCCTCGGTGAGCGACGCGACCAGCTCGGCGTTGCTGACCGACTCGGGCGGGGTGAACAACCCCGTTCCGGTGATCGAGACGGACGGCAGGTCGACGAGCGGCATGTCGCCGACGCTAACGAACTCAGCCGACCCAGGTCCGCACGAGCGACCGCAGCGTGTCGATGCCGTCACCCTTCGACGCGCTCACCCACACGATGTCACCCTGGTCGAGCTGACAACCCGCAGCGAGTTCCTTCTTGCGCGTTGCCCGCTTCGACGACTTGACCTTGTCGAACTTCGTAGCGACCACCGTGTGCGGAACCCCGTGGTAGCGCAACCAGTCGAGCATCCGGGCGTCGAGCGTGGTCGGGCCGATCGGGCCGTCGACGAGGACGAACACCATCGACAGGTTGTTGCGTTCGAGGAGGTAGCCCTCGATCATCTCGGGCCAGTCGCGCTTGATGTTCTTGGCGGCCTTCGCGAACCCGTAGCCGGGGAGGTCGACCATCGTGCCAGGCTCGGGCCGAGGGCTGTCGACCTCGAACATGTTGATCAGCTGCGTGCGCCCCGGCGTGTTCGACACCCGCGCCAGCTGCTTGCGATTCGCGAGCGCATTGACCAGCGACGACTTGCCGACGTTCGAGCGACCGACGAACGCCACCTCGGCCGGCGACTCGGGCAGCTGGTCGACCCGGCTCGCCGACTGGACGAACGTCAGGCGCAAGGGGCTGCTCATCGCCTCATCCTCGCACCCCCGCATCGCAACCGGAAGCGACTCCCCCGCGATCCTCGGGCGGTCGGAGGGTGAGCACGGCCAGCACCAGCCCGGCCAGCGGCACCACCATCGACAGCCACAGGGCCGTGTCGTAGCTGCCACTGATCGACTGCACGAGGGCGAAGAACGCCGGTCCGATGGCGCTGCCGATCACGAGCGCGCTCATCTGTGCGCCGGCGATCTCTCCGAGGTGGCGTCGCCCGAACAGCCGTGGGAGCGCCGCCGACGTCAAGGGCGCGAACAGGCCTTGCGAGACGCCCCATCCGACGATGGCCGCGACGGCGAATGCCGGGGAGTCGAGGCGGGCGAACGACCCGTACATGACGAGCTGGGCGACGCACATGGCCGCAGCGATCTTCAACGGAGACACGATGTCGACGAGCCACCCGGCGACGAGGGTGGACGGGATGCTGACGAACGCGATCGGCACGAAGATGCGCACGATCTCGTCATCGCTGAGTCCGACCTCGGCGCCGACGTCGACGATGTGGAACGTCAACGCTGTCGCCGTCGAGCTCAGCGCGGCGATCGGGGCCGTGAGCGCCCAGAAGCGGAGGTCACGAAGCGCTTCGCCTCGGGTGTGGTCGTCGTCGGTGCCGATGGCGAGCGCGACGCCGTCGGGATTCGGCGCGGCGAGACCGCCGTCGATCATCAGGCCGGAACTCTCTGGGCTCTCCCGGTACAGCAGGAGCACGATCGAGCCCACGGCGAGCACGAGCCCGACCGCGAGCAGCCGCCACGCCGAACGGAAGCCGCCGACGTCGATCAGTGCCAGCAGCAGCGCGGGGCTGCCCGCGAACGAGAAGCTGACGAACGTGTTGGCAACCGAGGTGACCAACCCGCGCCGCCGGTCGAACCACTGCGCGACCATCGTGCGCGACGACAGTGTCAGCAGTCCCTGCCCGGTGAAGCGCAGCAGCCCGAATCCGGCGCTCATCACCGCCATCCCGACCGGCACGTTCATCGGACCCACGAAACTGAACCCGACCAGCACACCAGCGAGCCCCAACGTCGCAACGAGGGCGACCACACGCGCCCCGTATCGGTCGATGGCACGACCACCCCGAGGGAGCAGGAAGCCGCTGGTTCCGGTCCCGATCAGGTACGCGATCGAGAGCTGCAGTCGGGTGAGCCCGGTGCTGACGGTGAGTTCATCGGTGAAGACGCTGACGCCTGCGGTCTGTCCCGGCAGCGAGGCGATCATGCCGATCGTGCCGACCACCACGACGACCCAGCCGTAGTAGACGCCGACTCCGGCCGGATCGAACGGCCAACGATCCGAGATCCGACCGCGGCGCGCAACGGCGAAGCGATCCCCTGCACTCAACGGGGGGCCAACGGGGCGGTCGACGGGGCGGTCAACGGATCGGACTCGTCGCACTGGTCACCGGTCGAGCCTAGGGAGAACATCGACCCGGGCCGGATCTTCGCACCACCGGTGACAATTTCGGCGGACAACAGGAATCGTTGGCTCAGGGTCTCCGCGGCGTCGTACTGTTCGCACATGCAACGCAACACCATTCGTCGTGTCATCGTGGTCGCCGCCGGGTTCGCCATGGCGCTCTCGGCGTGCGGGAATGCCACCGAGACCGGGATCGAGCAACTGATCGAGTCGCAGGGCGGCGGCGACGTCGACCTCGACCTCGACGGCGACGGCGGCTTCTCGGTGCAGACCGAAGAGGGCGGCATGTCGATCGACGAGGACGGCAACTTCGTCATCACCGATGCCGACGGCTCGGTGGTCACCGGCAACGCCGACTCCGAGTCCGGCGAATTCAACATGGAGAGCGAGGACGGAAGCTTCCGCGTCGATGCCAGTGGTGAGATCCCCGAGGAGTGGCCGAGCGACGTGCCGCGTCCCGAGGGCGTCGCCGAGGCCTCGGCGACGGTCACGCAATCGTCCGAGGAGCTGGCGATCACGGTCACCGGCCGGGCCGACGAGTCGTTCGTCGACGACTACGGTTCCACGCTCGAGGGCGACGGGTTCGAGCGGACGTCGAACTTCGAGTCGGAGGCGAACATCACCCGGGTCTACGAGAACGCAAGCTGGACGGTGTCGGTCAACAGCTTCGTCGACGGCGACAGCCTGCAGGTCGCCGTGAGCCTCTTCCCGTCGTCCTGACGCAACGGACGCAGACGCAACGGACCGACTCCGTGTCGGCCGACGGCGCGATCATCCGCTGATCAGCGACGCCAACGCCCACACGGCGGCGACCAGGCCGATGCCCGCATAGATGACGCTGCGCATCACCGGCGCCCGCTCGAGGTTGTCGTCGTCGAGTTGCTTCGACGGGGGCTTGACGATCGCCAGCGCGTTGCCGACGAACAGCGCCCCACCGAATGCGAGCGTGAGCCACGCGAGCAGATCTTCACCGAGGAACATCTCCACAGGATGCCGCCTTCTATGCTCGTTCGGTGCCACGCGGCGGACTGCTCGCTGAGATCAGGAACCCGGCACAACTCGTCGTCGGTGCGTTCGTCACGTTCATCCTCGCGGGCACGTTCCTGCTCGAACTGCCGATCGCCTCCGACGGGCCCGGCACCATCGGCATCGACAACGCGCTGTTCATGTCGACGTCCGCCGCGACCGTCACCGGACTGGCCACCACCGACATCGCCAACTTCTCGCTGTTCGGCGAGATCGTCCTGATGGTGCTGATCCAGATCGGCGGCTTCGGCATCATGACGATCGGTTCGGTGCTGGCGATCGTCGCGTCGGACCGGGTCGGGCTGAAGCAACGGATGCTGGCGCAGGCCGAGATCGGCGCGGTCGACCTCGGCGACCTCAAGCGCCTGCTGCTGGCGATCGCCAAGATCACCGTCGCCGTGGAGGGCACACTCGCCGCGGTCCTCACCGTGCAGTTCTGGCGGCGGGGCTACGAGGACGACCTGATCAGTTCCGCATACTCCGCGCTGTTCCACTCGGTGTCGGCGTTCAACAACGCCGGCATCTCGCTGTACTCCGACGGATTGACACAGTTCGTCGGTGATCCGGTCGTCGTGTTCGGCATGTCGGCGGCCTTCATCATCGGTGGCCTCGGGTTCCCGATCATCGTCGAGGTGATGCGGCGCCAACGCGACCGACGACGAATGGCCGGAGGACGCCGGCGGCGGCTCCAGTGGTCGCTGCACACCAAGATCACCCTGCTGACGACGGTGGTCCTGATCGCGTTCGGCACGATCGTGGTCACCGTGTTCGAGTGGGACAACCCGGCCACGCTCGGACCGCTCGACACGGTCGACAAGGTCCTCGCCGGTTGGTTCCAGGGGGTCACGCCGAGAACCGCCGGGTTCAACACCGTCGACATCGGCGGCATGAACGAACCGACGCTGCTCGTGATCACCACCCTCATGTTCATCGGCGCCGGACCTGCGTCGACCGCTGGCGGCATCAAGGTGACGACGTTCGCAGTGCTCGCGTTCGTGCTGTGGTCCGAGGTACGGGGCAACCCTGACGTCAACACGTTCAATCGACGGCTGCCCGCGAACCTGATCCGCCAGGCACTGACGGTCGCACTGCTGTCGATCGGCCTCGTCGTCGGCTCGTCGCTGCTCCTGATGAGCATCGAGGACCTGTCGTTGACACCGGCCCTGTTCGAGTCGACGTCGGCGTTCGGCACCGTCGGGCTGTCGACGGGCGTCACCGGGTCACTCGGGGTGTCCGGCCAGCTGATCCTGGTGCTGGTGATGTTGACCGGCCGCGTGGGCCCGGTCACCTTCGTCACCGCGCTCGCACTGCGAGAACGAACGCGGGCGTACCATTATCCCGAGGAGCGACCGATCATTGGCTGACAAGAACATTTCCAAGATGCTGGCGGGCCTGCGCCCGACGGTCGAGCACCGCGGCGAGATCGTCGTCATCGGTCTCGGACGCTTCGGCTCCTCCGTCGCGTCGACGCTGATCGACATGGGCCACGAGGTGCTCGGCCTCGACGCCGACGCCGACCGCGTCCAGCAGCACGCCGGGCTGCTGACGCATGTCGCGCAGGCCGACACCACCAGCGAGCAGACGCTTCGCCAGCTCGGCGTCGGTGACGCCGTCACGGCCGTCGTCGCGATCGGCGCTGACGTCGAGGCGAGCGTGCTCACCACGGGTGCCCTCGTCGACCTCGAGGTGCCCAACATCTGGGCCAAGGCGCTCACCAAGTCGCACGGCCGGATCCTCGAGCGCGTCGGCGCGCACCACGTCGTGTTCCCCGAGGCCGACATGGGCGCTCGCGTGGCTCGACTCGTCACCGGGGCGCTGATCGAGTACTTCGCACTCGACGACGACTTCGTGCTCGTCGAGACCCGGGTCCCGAAGAACCTCGCGGGCATGAAGCTCGGCGACACCGACCTCCGAGCGACCTACAAGGTCACCGTCGTCTGCATCAAACCCGAGGGCCAGTCGTTCACCTACGCCGAGAGCGCCACCCTGTTGGGCGAGCACGACCTGATCGTGGTCGCCGGTCACCGCGGCGACATCGAACGGTTCGCCGACGTCGAGACCTGACGGGTACCTCGGGTCGAGTGATCGATCCGACGCGGGCTACAACATCTCGATGGGCACCACGACATTCGATCCGGATGCGCTGCGCGAGAAGTACCGCGAGGAGCGCGACAAGCGGCTGCGTGACATCGGCAACGAGCAGTACATCGAGATCGCCGGAGAGTTCGAGCGATACCTCGAGGATCCGTACGTCGCTCCGATCGATCGAGAGCCGCTGACCGACGAGGTCGAGGTGCTGATCATCGGTGGCGGCTTCGGCGGTCTGCTCGCCGGCGCGCGACTGCGCGAGGCCGGCATCGACGACATCCGGATGGTCGAGAAGGGCGGCGATTTCGGCGGCACCTGGTACTGGAACCGCTACCCCGGCGCCGCATGCGACGTCGAGTCGTACGTGTACCTGCCGCTGCTCGAAGAGATCGGCTACATGCCGAAGGAGAAGTACTCCCAGGCTGCGGAGATCCTGGCGCACAGCCAGGCGATCGGTCGCCACTTCGACCTCTATCGCAACGCCTGCTTCCAGACCGAGGTCACCGAGATGCGGTGGGACGACGGCGACCAGCGCTGGATCGTCGGCACCAACCGTGGCGACGCGATGCGCGCCCGCTACATCGTGATGGCGAGCGGTCCCCTCCACCGCCCGAAGCTGCCGGGCATCGAGGGCATCACGTCCTTCGAGGGGCACACGTTCCACACCAGCCGGTGGGACTACGACTACACCGGCGGCGGATCCGACGGCGGCCTCGTCGGACTCGCCGACAAGCGGGTCGGCATCATCGGGACCGGCGCGACCGCGGTGCAGTGCGTGCCCCATGTCGGCGCCGCTGCCAAAGAGCTCTTCGTCTTCCAGCGCACGCCGTCGTCGATCGACGTGCGCAACAACCGTCCGACCGATCCCGAGTGGGCGGCGAGCCTGGAACCGGGCTGGCAGGAACGGCGGATGGAGAACTTCAACAACCTCGTCTCGGGCATCCCCGAGTCGGAGGACCTCGTCGACGACGGATGGACCGACATCATCGGCAACCTCCTGATCCGGGTGCGACGTGGCGAAGGCGACATGACCCCCGAGGGTCTCGCCAACACGATGGAGCTCGCCGACTTCGAGAAGATGGAGCAGATCCGCTCACGGGTGGAGGAGATCGTTGCCGATCCGAGCACCGCCGAAGCGCTCAAGCCCTGGTACCGCCAGTTCTGCAAGCGGCCGTGCTTCCACGACCAGTACCTCGACACGTTCAACCGTCCGAACGTGCACCTGATCGACACGGAGGGCCGCGGCGTGAAGCGCATCACGCCGACCGGTGTGGTCGTCGATCGACGCGGCGCCGCGGGCGAGTTGGTCGAGGAGGAGTTCGAGGTCGACTGCCTGATCTACGCGACCGGGTTCGAGGTGGGCACCGAGTACACCCGCCGCGCCGGCTACGAGTTGTACGGCCGCGACGGCCTCACCTTCACCGAGAAGTGGAGCGACGGCGCGTCGACCCTGCACGGCATGCACAGCCGCGGGTTCCCGAACTGCTTCATCTTGTCCAACGTGCAGAGTGGCTTCACGGTGAACTTTCCGCACATGCTCAACGAGCAGAGCAAGCACCTCGCCTACATCCTCGCCGAGGCGCGCGACCGCGGAGCCACGCTGATCGAGGCCGACGCCGACGCCGAGGCAGCGTGGGTCGACACGATCGTGAGCCTGTCGCAGATGAGCCTGAAGTTCCTCGAGTCCTGCACGCCCGGCTACTACAACAACGAGGGCAAGCCGAGCGAGCGCAGCGTCAAGAACGGCAGCTACGGCGCCGGGTCACTGGCGTTCATCAAGGTGCTCGAGAACTGGCGCGCCGCCGGCGACCTCGCCGGCCTCGAACTCACCTGAGGTCGGCGACGCTGTGACGGAACGGGGCCTGCCGTCGCACCGGCCAGGGTGGCCGGCACACTCGGCAACGTCGGGGCGGTGTGACAGAGTGACGGGATGATCGAACTCGTGTTGACCATCATCGGGCGCGACCGGGCAGGTGTCGTTGCGTCGCTCGCCGACGTGGTCCGCTTCCACGAGGGCAACTGGAAGCGCAGTGAGCTGGCCGAGATCGGCGGGACGTTCGCCGGTGTCGTCGTGGTCGAGGTCGGCGACGATCGGGTCGACGAGTTGCTCACCAACCTGTTGGTGTTGCGAGACCAGGGTCTGCATGTCACCGCGCAGCAGGTCGAAGAACCGCTGGCAGCACCCGACGCCGACGAGGTACGCCTTCGGCTCACCGGTGACGATCGACCGGGTGTCGTCCACGAGATCTCCACGGCGATCAGCGCGGCAGGCATCAGCATCTCGCGGCTCGGCACGGTCACCGACCTGCCTGGCGACAACGGCGCCAAGCGGTTCGAGATCACCGCCCAGTTGACGGTGCCGGTCGGGACCGACATCGACGCCGTGCTCGACGCGATCGGCGACGTCGGTGTCAGGTTGGGTATCTCGCTCGACGTGCACGACCTGACGGGCGAGTAACCGGCGTCGAAGGCTCCGGCAACGAGTTCGTCGTTTGCGACCTCGCCGCGGCCTGGTGTCTCACTCCAGATGTGACGCTCAGGCGTCGCGGAGCGTGTAGCGGATCGGGAGGGCTTTGGGGCCGCCGACGAAGGTGGTCTGCGACATGGTCGCGTCGCCTGCGAGCTCGACCGACTCGATGATCGGGACCAGCCGGTTGAACAGCGAGCGCAGCTCCATGCGGGCGAGCTGCGCTCCCATGCAGAAGTGCTTGCCGAAACCGAACGACACCTGCCGGTCGGCATTGGACCGTTCGATGTCGAACCGCAACGGATCGTCGAACACCAACGGGTCGAGGTTCGCCCCCTTGTAGGACAGGTAGACGAACTCTCCCTTCGCGATCGCATGGCCACCGAGTTCGGTGTCGGCGGTGGCACACCGCATGAAGTGACGCACCGGGGCGGTCCAGCGCAGCATCTCCTCGATGGCGTTGTTCATCAGCTCGGGACGCTCCTGCAGGAGCCGGAGCTGGTCGGGATGCTCGACCAACGCGCGAAATCCGCCGGCCATGGCGCTGGACGTGGTGTCGTGTCCCGCCGTTGCGACGATGATGTAGTAGCCGATCGTCTCGAGGTCGCCGAGTGGAGGTGCGTCGGGACCGTCGCCGAGGCGGCCGTTGGCGATCAGCGATGCCAGGTCATCGGTGGGGTTGGCGCGCCGGTCGACGGTGATTCCCGAGAAGTACGTCATGAAGTCCATCAGGATCGCGCCGATGGCTTCAGGGCTCAGCTCCTCGCGCTGGAGGTCGGGGTCCTCGCCACCGAAGAGCTGCTGGGTGAGCTGCAGCATGCGCGGATAGTCGTCCTCGGGCAGGCCGAGGATCTTCAGGATCACGTGCAGCGGATAGGGCAGTGCGACGTCGGTCGAGAAATCGAGTTCGCCGCCGGCCGCTCGCATCGTGGCGGCAGCCCGTTCGCTCAGTTCGTCGAGGCGACCCTGGAGCAGGCCGAGGCTGGCCGGCTTGAACTGCGGCAGGCCGAGCTTGCGGTAGGCGGTGTGTTCGTCACCGTCCATGTGGATCAGGGTCTTGAGTTCCACCGGCGGTGGGTTGTCCAACGCTTCTTGCGTCGTGAGTACCGGGGCCGGGCCGTTCGTGAACAGCTCCGGCTGACGCTCGACCTCGAGCACGGATGCGTGGTCGAGCACCGCGAGGATCGGCGGGAACCCCTCGCGTTGGATGCGGTGGAAGCCGCCGTGGTCCTCGTGGATCCGCAGCGCGGTGCGGTTCCACGCGTCGATGTCGCCGAAGCGGACGTTGTCGGTGAAGATGTCGTCGTCGGCCGGCAGTCCGATGCCGGGCGGCATCTCGCGTTCCTGACGTGTTTCGGTCATGTCCTCTCCTCGGTCGTACGAACGAGCCGACCGTACGCGCGCAGACGCCGTGGGCCGAACCCGGGAGCGTCCGGGAGCGTCAGGGAGCGACGGTGGTTGTGGTGGTCGTCGTCGTCGTGGTCGTGGTGGTGATGTCACGCCGCTCGATGAACAGCACCGTCACGCGGTCGTCGGCGTCGAGCAGCGCCGTGATGTCGGCCACGAGGACCGAGGCATCGGGCTCGTTCGGTCCGGCGATCTCGATCAGGGCGTCGACGCCGTCGAAGGTGGTCGACAGCACCGCCACGCCCTGCGGAGCGGCCCACTCACGTGCGAGTGCCCCGATGCGTTCGGCGAGCAGCTGATCAGGTGTCGGTGTCGGCTCGGCGTCGGACACGTTCTCGCGCTTCAACCACGTCATCTGAACTTCGAGCGTCCGTTCGAGTTCCGTGTCGAGCAGTGCCGTGAGCGACGCGAGCGGCGGCGCGTCGATCGTGCCGCTGGCGTCGAGTCGGACGACGTTGTCGCTGATCGACAGCGCGTCACGTCGACCACCGGCGTCGGCGCCGAGGTCGGCCAGCCACCGATCGATGATGTCCTCGACCGCGGTGGCGAGCCGTTCCTCATCGGTGACGATCGTGGTGGTCGGCGGTGTCGTCGTGGTGGTCGTGGCCTGATCGACACGGTCCCATTCGATCGAGACCACCCGGTCGGTGCCGAACGTCGTGAGCAGCGAGGCGATCAACGGGTCGGGGTCGGGGGGCGTGTCGAAGCTGCGCACCGCCACCGTGATGCGCTGGTCGTCGAAGGTCACCGTCGGCGCCGAGCGTCGGTCGGTGGGGCCGAGCCAGTCGGACACGATCTCGAGGGCGTCGACCTCGCGTTGCGAACGCTCGACCGCCGCCGTCGAGGCGCTGTAGAGCGGCAGGGCGATGGCGACGACCACGACACCGACGACGGCGGACACCACCGCGGTCCGCCGGAACGTGTTGGCCAGTCGACGCGGCGGGACGAAGCCGGTGACCACGAACACCACCACTCCGGCGAGCACGATGGCAAACAGGTTGGTGGTGTACAGCAGCATCGCCCCCCATGCGAAGGTCGAATTGCCGGCCTCGAGCGAGATGCCGACCGCACCCAACGGCGGAACCAGCGCAACGGCGACCGCCACGCCCGGAAGCGACGCCGATGCGTCCTTCCGGACCGTTGCGTAGGCGCCGGCCGTGCCGGCCGCAAGGGCCACGACGAGGTCGCGGATGTCCGGCGCGGTCCGACTGGTCACCTCGTTCGGGAGTTCGCCGTTCACGAACAACGCAGCGAGGATGTACGACAGCACGATGCCCCACAGGGTGGCCAGGACCACGACGACGAGCGATCGCAGCGACTTGCGGAACAACGCCATGGCGATACACGCCGCAGTTCCCAACACCGGCTGCATGAGCGGCGCGAGCAGCATGGCGCCGATGACCACCGCCGCCGAGTCCGCCGACAACCCCATGACAGCGACGATCACCGACAGCGTGGTCATCACGGTGAACCGGAAGGCCCAGTGTTCCTGACGTTTGATCGCCAGTTCCGCCATCACACGCTGGCGTTCCTCCGACGTCAGGTGACGATGCCACCACGTCCGGGTGTTTCGTCGATGGACGCCGAGACTCGGGTCGTCGGACGCATCGGAAGCGACGGAAGGTTCGTCGGGCTCCATTCCAGCGCCTTCGAAACCGGTCGGGCCGGAGAAGCCCCGAGGGTGCACCACGTGGCGATCCTAGAGACCCCGAGCGGAGAGGTACACGATGCCGTCCGACACGTCGTGCACGTCCGGGTCTCGATGGGCGGGCACCGGGCGCGAGACTGGTCCATGGCTGACTACGACCTGATCATCCGGGGTGGTGCTGTCATCGACGGCACCGGCGCCGAAGCTCGTACCGCCGATGTGGCCGTTCGTGGCGGCGTGATCGCAGACGTGGGGGCGATCGACGGCAGCTCGGATCGCGACATCGACGCCGACGGTGCGCTCGTCATCCCTGGCATCGTCGACATCCACTCGCACTACGACGGCCAGGCCACCTGGGACCAACGCCTGCAGCCATCGTCGTGGCACGGTGTGACCACCGTGGTCACCGGGAACTGTGGCGTCGGTTTCGCTCCGGTGCACGACGCCGACCACGACAAGCTGATCGAGCTGATGGAAGGCGTCGAGGACATCCCGGGCGCCGCGCTCCACGAGGGGTTGCGGTGGAACTGGAACTCGTTCGGTGAGTTCCTCGATGCCGTCGACTCGATCGCCCACGACATCGACGTCGCCATGCAGGTGCCGCACGGTGCGTTACGCCTCAACGTGATGGGCGAGCGCGGCGCACACCACGAAGACGCCACACCCGAGGACATCGCCGCGATGGCCGAACTCGCCCGCGAAGGCATCGAGGCCGGAGCGCTCGGGTTCACCACCAGCCGCACCCGCAACCACAAGACCTCGACCGGCGCCTACACACCCACCCTGACCGCAGCACCCGACGAGCTGATCGGGATCGCCCAGGGCGTCGGCGCCACCGGCACCGGAGTGCTCCAGGTGGTGTCCGACTTCCTCGACCAGGACGGCGAGTTCGCGATGCTGCGCGAGATGGTCGCCACGTCGGGGCGGCCGATGTCGATCTCGATCGCACGGAACCCGATGGTGCCCGATGCGTTCCGTGGCCTGCTCGACCACCTCACCGCCGCCAACGCCGACGGCCTGACGATGACCGGCCAGGTCGCGCCGCGGGCGGTCGGCCTGATCCTCGGGTTGGAGTGCACGCTCAACCCGTTCCTCACCAACCCGGTGTACCGCGAGATCGCCGATCGGTCATTGGCCGAACGGGTGGCGGCGTTGCGCGATCCTGCGTTCCGCGAGCGGCTCCTCGCAGAAGCTGCGGAGCGTTCACGCAGCAAGCTCGGCGGGAACCTGATCGGCCGGTTCGACCTGCTGTTCGAGATGGCCGACGAACCCGACTACGAGCCGTCGCTCGACACGTCGATCCAGGCCGTGGCGGCCCGCGCCGGTCGAAGCGCCGAGGAGGTTGCGCTCGATGCGATGCTCGCCGACGACGGCCACGGCCTGCTCTACCTCCCCTTCCTCAACTACGTCGACGGGAACCTCGACGGCTGCCACGAGATGCTCACGCATCCGCACACCGTGCCCGGCCTCGCCGACGGCGGCGCGCACGTCGGCACGATCTGCGACGGCAGCTTCCCGACCACGCTGCTCGCCTACTGGGGACGCGACCGCGACCACGACCGGATCCCCCTCCCATTCCTGGTGCAACGCCACTGCCGCGACACCGCCCGCACCGTCGGGCTGCTCGACCGTGGCGTGATCGCTCCCGGCTACCGCGCCGATCTCAACGTGGTCGACTTCGACAAACTGCGGCTGCACAAGCCCGAGATCGTCCACGATCTGCCGGCCAACGGGCGTCGACTGCTGCAACGCGCCGACGGCTGGCGCCACACGATCGTGGCCGGACACGAGACCTATCACGACGGCGTCGCCACCGACGCCCTGCCAGGCCGCCTCGTACGCGGCGCCCAACCAGCACCAGCAGGAGCATCACGATGACCACGACCGACACGCCGACGCCACTGGACGACGTCGTCGAACTCGAGACCCACGCCAACTGGACTGCGGCACACATCGGCAACCCCGACGACTGGACGCTGCGGCTCACCGACGCCCACCACGCCGAACTCGACGATGCGCTGGCGCGTGCCCGCTCGACGACCGATGACGTCCTCGACGTCACCGCTGATGACTTCCCGCTCCCGACCCTCGGACCGCTGCTGGCGGCAATGGCCAACGAACTCGTCGACGGTCGCGGGTTCGCACGGATCGCGGCGCTCGACGTCGAACGACTCGGGGCCGAGGACGCGTCGTGGATCTACTGGGGCATCGGGATGCACCTCGGCGAGCCGTGGCCCCAGAACGCGAAAGGGCACCTGCTCGGCGACGTGAAGGACCAGGGCAAGGCGCCCGACGATCCCACGGCGCGCGGCAACGAGATCGGCGGCCACCCGCTCGGGTTCCACAGCGACGGCTCCGACCTCGTCGGGCTGCTGTGCATCGACAGCGGCGTCAGCGGCGGCGAGAGCCTCGTCGCGAACGCGGTCGGTGCCTACAACGCGCTCGTGCGCACGCGGCCGGATCTGGCCGCTGCGCTCTACGAGCCGCTCCCGTACGACTTCCGCGGCGAGCAACGCGACGGCGGCCAACCGTTCTATTCGGTTCCGGCGTTCACCCGCCACACCGGGCCGACCGGCGACCGACTCTTCGTGCGGTACATCCGACCGTTCATCGAGGCGTCTCAGCGACACGCCGAGGCGCCGCGACTGACCGCCCTCCAGATCGAGGCGATGGACGCCTACGACGCGCTGATCAACGACGCGGACAACCAGGTCGAGATGGCGTTGCGACCCGGTGACATCCAGTTCGTCAACAACTACCACGTGCTGCACGGCCGACGCCGATACGTCGACGACGCCGACTCCGGTCGGGTCCGATGGCTGAAGCGCCTCTGGTTGGCGACCGACATCCTGGGCCCCGACGACCGCCCCGCCCGGTTCCAACGCGCCGGCGCGATGGGCCACTGGGGATCGCGCCGCACCCGTGCCTGACGGCGTCGGTACACGCGCCGGCTCGACCTCGTGACAGCGCCCGGCGAACCAACGATGATGGAGCGATGATGGAGCGATGACCACAACGGATCGACCGTCGACCGACACGCTCGACTCGGTACTGGTCGACGCCCGGCAGCGCTACGTCGACGCCAACCCGACCAGCGCGGCGTGGGCGCAACGGGCTGCCGAGGTCCTGCCCGGCGGCAACACACGGTCGGTGCTGCACTTCGATCCGTTCCCGTTCCGGGTGGCGTCGGCGGAGGGCCGGCATCTCGTCGACGTCGACGACCATCGCTACGTCGACCTGCTCGGCAACTACACCGCCGGCCTGCTCGGCCATTCACCCGAGCCCGTTCGTGCGGCAGCGCACGAGGCGATCGACGGGGGATGGGCGCTCGGCGCGGTCCATCCGAACGAGGTCCGACTCGCCGAGTTGATCGCCGGTCGATTCCCGTCGATCGAGCAGGTGCGCTTCACCAACTCGGGCACCGAGGCGAACCTGATGGCGCTCGCGCTGGCCACCAACCACACCAGCAGGAGTTGCGTGCTCGTGTTCGACGGCGGCTACCACGGTGGTGTGATCACCTTCGCCGGGCACCGCGACGTGAACGTGCCACACGACTGGATCGTGTCGACCTACAACGACGTCGACGCAGTCGAGACGGTGTTCGCGGAGCAGGGCGACTCGATCGCGGCCGTGCTCGTCGAGCCGCTGCAGGGTTCGGCCGGCTGCATCCCTGGCGATCCGGACTTCCTTCGGTCGCTGCGCCGGCACTGCGACGAGGTCGGCGCCATCTTGATCTTCGACGAGGTGATGACGTCACGGCTCGGGCCCGGAGGTGCTCAGGACGCGCTCGGGATCACCCCTGATCTCACCACCCTCGGGAAGTACCTCGCCGGCGGCTTCACGTTCGGCGCGTTCGGTGGCCGACGTGAACTGATGGTCGCCTTCGACGCGAGTGCGGGCGGGCAACTCGGCCACGCCGGGACGTTCAACAACAACGTGGTGTCGATGGCCGCCGGCGTTGCCACCCTCACCGAGGTCCTCACGCCCGACGTGCTGGCGGCGACGAACGCTCGAGGCGAACGGCTGCGGACGGAGTTGAACGAGGTGTTCGACCGCCACGGTCTGCCGATGTGTGTGACCGGCTCGGGATCGCTGATGAACGTGCACGGCACCGCGGGTCCGGTCACCTCGACCGACGGATCTCCGCGCTGCGGACGATCGGTGGAAGGAGTTGCTGTTCTTCGACGCGCTCGACGCCGGCTTCTACATCGCCCGACGAGGCTTCATCGCCCTGTCGATCGAGATCACCGACGACGACGTGGACGCCTTCGTTGCGTTCGTCGACCGGTGGGCAGCGATGTCACCTGGGGTCCGACCCCTGACGTGATCAGAGCTCGTCGAGGATCTGTTTGCGCTTCGCGGCGTACTCGGCGTCGTCGACGAGTCCTTGGGCCTTGAGGTCGTCGAGCGCGGCGAGACGGTCGGTCGCTGACGGCGCAGCGGGCGCCGAGGGTGCCGGTGGCTGCTGCTCTCGCATCGCCTTGGCGAGGGCGGCAGCGTCGCGATCGGAGTCGGCCTGTTCGTCGGCCTCGACGCCGGCGAAGATCAGAGCTCGGACGTGTTCGGGGTCCGGGATGTTCTCGAAGACCGAGTCGCCCGTCTGGCCGGCCGATTCGATGGTGACGACGCCGTTGTTGAGCATCCGGGCGATGAACGACTGCTCGAAGTTGACGTTGTTGATGCGGTTCAACGGGATCGACACACCGCGGCGCCGGAAGATGCCGCTCTGGTAGGCAACGCGTTGATCGGTGATCGCGAACCGTGTGGTCTGCCACTGCACGAACTCGTAGATCGTGTCGACGATCAAGATGATGAATGCCACGAGCGTGATCCAGCCAATGGCGGTACTTGCCCAGTCGGCGTCGACCGTCCACAGCAGCAACAACAGCAGGAGCAGGCCCACGCCCGCCGCAACCTGCTTCCAGAAGTAGAACCAGTGGGGGTTCGACGCGAGGATCATCTTCTCGTCGGGCATCAGATCGATGTCGGGACCAAACATGGCGCGAACTGTAGTCCCAGCCGAGCGTCACGAGATCAAGCGTGTGAGCGCCGTGGCGGCCGACGCCACGATGACCACGACGACGAACGGCAGCTTGCGCCACAGGGCAAGGCCGGCGACGACGAGACCGACCAGTCGGGCGTCGATCACGATCGCTCGGCCGTCGCCCACGGTCGACACGATCGTGAGCGCAGCGAGCAGCGCCGCCGGCAGCAGGTCGACCACCTGCTGCACACGAATCGGCAACGAACGGTCGCCGAGCACGAGCGGGCCCGCGGACTTCAACGCGAAGGTTCCGATGGTCATCACGATCAGCACGACGGTTGCGTCGCTCACGACGACGTCTCCGCCTCGGGGCGCGTTCGCGACCCGACCCTGGCGGCCGCGACGCCGAGCATCGAGGCAAGGATCGGAACGCCTGGGCGGAGCGAACGGGATCAGGACCAACGCGATGAGGGCTCCGGCGATCGCTGTGCGCCGTTGTGGCGTGGACGAGAGGCGGGGCCACAGCAGCGCGAGGAAAGCGGCGGGTCCGGCTGCGTCGAGGCCGAGTTCCGTGATCACGTCGCCGGCACCGGCGAACGCGATGTAGCCGAGGACGGTCATCAGGTTCCACACCACGAACACGCCGATGCCCGCCACGAGGTAGCCGTAGCGCCGCCAACGTCGCTCGTGCTGGGCAGCGCCGACGGCGGTCGACTCGTCGATCATCAGCTGTGACATGGCGGCGCGTTGCCACCACGTCCCGACGAGCGCCGGCGCCATGATCACCCCGAACGCCAGCGACCGCACGTTCAGGAGCAGGCCGGCGATCGCTGCGGAGGCGACCGAGCCGCCGTCACCCAGGATCTCGACGGCGGCGAACTGCGAACTCCCGCCGAACACGAACAGCGAGAAGCCCATCGCCTGCACGAGCGAGAGCCCGGCGGTTGCCGCGCCGGCTCCGAACACGATCCCGAACGGCGCGACCGCGGCGACGATCGAGGCCGCTTGACGATGGATGACCCGCTTGCGAGCTGCATCGTCGACCTCGTTCACGAGGCGCAGTCTTGCGCCGGTAACGTCCGACCCCGTGGTCGTGACGGGTGGTGACGGTGCTCGTTCGGTGCGGCGACCGGCGGCGTCGTTCAAGGTCCGTCGGCGATCGCTGTCGCCGAAGCGCCAAGCCGAGTTCGACGAATGGATCGTGCGCTGGGGTCTCGACCTCGACGGTCCGATGCTCGACTGGGCGACCGTGTTCGGACGTCGAGCCGACGAACGACGTGACGTGGTGCTCGATGTCGGGTTCGGGCACGGCGAATCCACCATCGAGATGGCGGCGGCCGATCCCGACCTCGACGTGGTGGGCGTGGAGGTGCACACGCCGGGCGTCGTGACCGTGCTCGACGCCATCGAGCATCGCGGCCTCCATCACATCCGAGTCGTGCACGGCGACCTGCTGCCGTTCCTCGATCGGGTCGCGCCCGAGTCGTTGGCGGTCGTGCGGATCTACTTCCCCGATCCGTGGACGAAGCGCCGGAACCTCCATCGTCGCCTGGTCGGGCCCGATGTCGTCGTTGCACTCACCGATCGCCTTCGCAGCGGCGGGACGATGCATCTCGCAACCGACATCGCCGACTACGCCGAGTCGATGCGGCTGGTGTGCGACGCCGAACCCCGGCTCGTCGGCGGCGTGATCGACCGGCCCGACTGGCGGCCACTCACCCGCTTCGAACAGCGCGGCCTCGACGCCGGCCGCTCCCCCACCGACCTGCTCTACACCCGCACCTGAGGCTGTTGCGGGCGGAGTTCCTCGAAGGTGTCGATCTTGCGGATCGAGGGGAAGACGAAGGCGAAGCTCACGGCGATGCCCATCGTGATCAATCCCCCACCGGCGATCGCCCATGGCACACCGAACATCCTCGCGGCCACACCGCTCTCGAACGCTCCGAGTTCGTTCGACGCGCCGATGAAGACGCCTTCGACGGCACTGACGCGGCCGAGCTGTTCGTCCGGGGTCACGAGCGGGACGATCGAGCCTCGAATGAACATCGACACCATGTCGGCCGCCGAGATCACGACCAGCGCCACGAATGCAACGGCGTAGTTCGTCGTGAATCCGAACACCGTGGTGCCGAGGCCGAAGATCCCGACAACGACCAGCAGCGTCGGGCCCACACGGCGGGTGATCGGACGCGTGGCCAGCCAGATCGCCATCAGCGCCGCGCCGATGCCGGGCGCAGCGCGCAGCCAGCCGTACGCGATGTCGCCGACGCCGAGGCGTTCGCTGGCCACCGCCGGGATCAGTGCGATCGCACCGCCGAACAGCACGGCGAACAAGTCGAGCGAGATCGTGCCGAGCACGACCGGGGTGCGACGCACGAAGCGGAGGCCCTCGAGCGCGGTGTGCAACGTCGGCCGGTCGGTGATGCGTTCGGGTTCACGGACGTACACGATCATCAGGATCGGGATGATCGCCGCGAACTCGAGGATGGCGGCGAGCGCATAGGCCTCGCTCGGGCCCACCGAGTAGAGGAAGCCGCCGATGACGGGTCCGACGATCGCCGAGCCGGTGAACGTCGCCGTCCACAGCGCCACCACCTGCGGGAACATCTCGGGCGGGGCGAGCAAGGGAGCGATCGAACGGCGCGAGGGCGCGAGCATCGCGTCGGCGGCGCCGAACACGAACGCCAACGCGAACAGCGGCCACACCGGATCCGGCGCGAGCTGGCTGTAGACGAGGAAGCCGACAGCGCACAGGACCCGGGCGAACAGGAAGAGCGCCGACACGCGTCGGCGGTCGAACCGGTCGGCCACCCAGCCGCTGACCAGCACCAGCAGCACGGCGGGAACGAACTGCGCGAGGCCGATGAAGCCGATCGCGAGCGTGTCGCCGGTGAGGTCGAAGGCCTGCTTGAACAGCACCGTGACCAAGATGTTGAGGCCCACCGCAGCCAGCGCCGTCGACAGCAGATACCGGCGCACCGCCGGGTACTGGAGGACGTCACGAGCAGTGGCCACCGCCGAAACCTACCGACACCGCCCTCCCCCACCCCCCAACCCGGAATTTGTGCGTTCGGGTGCGACCAGCGCACTGCGGTGTGCACGTTTCGGACCTCCACCACGATCAACGTTCGTTGCGGGCGCAATCATCTTCGGCTAGCATGACGACATGTCCGGCGCGCTGTTGCAGACGTTCCCCCTCGGCTCTCAGTGGCCGACGATCGACCCGTTCCTGTTCTGCGCACACCATCGCGACGACTACCCGACCGGCACCGTCGACCTCGGCCCCGACGCACCCCTCGTCGGACGTGACATGGGCCAGGACTTCGCCGGCGTCGACGGGTGGAACATGTACCACGGCTCGACCGTGCCTGGCTTCCCGCAGCACCCCCATCGCGGCTTCGAGACCGTGACCTACGTGCGTACGGGGTTCTGCGACCACAGCGACTCGCTCGGTGCCACCGCGCGGTTCGGGCGTGGCGACACCCAGTGGATGACCGCCGGAAAGGGCATCGTCCACTGCGAGATGTTCCCGCTGCTGTCCGGCGACGAGCCGAATCCGCTCGAGTTGTTCCAGATCTGGCTCAACCTCCCCGCCGCCGACAAGATGGTCGAGCCGTACTTCACCATGCTGTGGAGCCACGACACGCCGACGGTCGTCGTCGCCAGCGGAGACGGTGACGCCTTCGTCGACATCACCGTGATCGCCGGCTCGCTCGACAACGCCGAAGCGCCGAGCCCGCCGCCGAACTCGTGGGCATCGAAGGCCGAAGCCGACGTCGCCATCTGGCACCTCCGATTCGACCCGGGCGCTCGCTGGACGATGCCAGCCGCAGGGCCCGAGTCGCACCGCCTCCTGTATGCCTTCCACGGATCGTGGCTCACCGTCGACGGCGAGCGCCTCGACGCCGGCAACGGTGCCGCGATCGACCCGACGCGTCCACTGGAACTCGTCGCGGGCGACGAGGGCGTCGAGTGCATGGTGCTGCAAGGTCGCCCGATCGGCGAGCCCGTGGCGCAGTACGGACCCTTCGTGATGAACACCCAGGCCGAGATCCAACAGGCCTTCGAGGACTACCGCCGCACCCAGTTCGGTGGCTGGCCATGGGGATCGGACGACCCGAACCACGGGCCGACCCCCCGCCGGTTCGCCCGCCACGCCGACGGTCGCGTCGAGCAGTTCGACGTCGAACCCGCCCCCGCCACCACCGCCTGACCAACACCCACGTTTGCGCTGCACTCCGGGTGGGGCGGGTCACCCAAACCTGCGCGCAAACGTGAAGACCGCGCAACCTTCACGTTTGTGCTGCATTTCGGGCGGGGCGGGTCACCAAAACCTGCGCGCAAACGTGATGGGGTTGGGTGTTGGCGGCGAGACTGGGGGGATGGACAGCACGCAGTGGGACGAGCGGTACTCGACGAGTGAGTTGATCTGGACCGGCCGGGCGAACCAGTTCGTCGAAGCGCACCTCAGCGACCTCGAGCCGGGCACGGCGGTCGATCTCGGCGCCGGCGAAGGCCGCAACGCCGTCTGGCTCGCGGGACGCGGCTGGACCGTGACGGCCGTCGACTTCTCCCAGGTCGGCCTCGACAAGGCGGCCCGTCTCGCCGAGGACCACGGCGTCACGATCGCGACGGCGTGCGCCGACGCGACGACCTGGCAACCCGAGGTTCCGGTCGATCTGGTCGTGCTGTCGTATCTGCAGTTGCCGTCGACGCAGCAGCGCATCGTGCTGGAACATGCATCGACCTGGCTCGCTCCCGGCGGCACGCTGTTCGTGATCGCCCACGATCGCTCGAACGTCGAACAGGGCCACGGCGGACCGCCGTCGCCCGACGTCTGCTACACCGTCGATGAGTCGGTCGCCGCACTCGACACGCTGGACATCATCACGGCCGAGGTCGTCGAGCGCCACGTCGACACCCCGGACGGCACGAAGACCGCACTCGACACGCTCGTCATCGCACGACGGACGCTCTGAGCTCCAACGCACGAGCGACCGCGAGATTGGTCGCCGGAGCGGTCACGGTGAGATGCCCCATCTTGCGACCGGGCCGTGCCTCACGCTTGCCGTAGAGGTGGAGCTTGGCGTTCGGATCGTCGAAGACTGCGGTCCAGTCGGGCTCACCGCCGTCCCACAGGTCGCCGAGGAGATTGACCATCGAGATCGCCGGAGCGGTCATCGCCGTCGAGCCGAGTCCGAGGCCGCAGACCGCTCGCACCTGCTGTTCGTACTGACTCGTCACGCTTGCGTCGAGCGTCCAGTGGCCACTGTTGTGCGGACGCGGTGCGAGTTCATTCACCAGCAACTCGCCGGCGACCACGAACAGCTCGACGGCGAGCACCCCGACGTAGGCGAGCGCATCGGCAATCGCCATCGCCACGCCGACGGCGCGGTCGGCGAGCTTGGCCGTCACCATCGCCGGGACGGCCGAGACGTCGAGGATTCCGTTCACATGACGGTTCTCGGCGACCGGCCATGCTTCGACGTCGCCCGAAAGCGTTCGGCCGACGATCACGCTGAGCTCGGTCTCGAGTGGCAGTCGCTGCTCGACCACGCACGCCACGCCGCCCAGTTCGGCCCACGCTGCGAGGGTCTCGGCCACGCCAGCCACCGACCGCTGGCCCTTGCCGTCGTAGCCGAGGCGAGCGGTCTTGACGATCGCGCCCGACTCGACCAGCGTCTCGTCGACCACCGGATCGTCGCCCTCGAGCACCTGGTACCGGCCGACGGGGAACCCGTTCTCCACGAGAAACCGCTTCTCTGCCACCCGATCCTGCGCCACACGAACCGCCGACGGTGACGGCGCGACGACCACTGATGCCGCCAGCTCGTCGAGGGCTGCGGCGGGCGGGTTCTCGAACTCGGTGGTGATCACGTCGCAGTCGAACGAGAGTCGCCGGAGCGCGTCGGGGTCGTCGTACGCGGCGACGAGGTGTTCGTGGGCCAGCAGACCAGCGGGTGCCGACGGGTCGGGATCGAGCACGATCGTGCGGTAGCCCATCGACGCCGCAGCCATCACCGCATAGCGACCCAGCTGCCCCCCGCCCAGGATCCCCAGCGTCGCCGGCGGCACGATCGCTGACACGGTCACGACTCTCCGAGCGGCGGGAGCTCCGACGACGCTGCAGCGTCTCGACGCTCGGCCCGGTAGGCGTCGAGCGCGTCCGTCAGCGACGGGTCGTCGAACGCGAGCAGGGCGACGGCAAAGAGCGCTGCGTTCGTCGCACCGGCCTCTCCGATCGCAAACGTCGCCACCGGGACGCCGGCGGGCATCTGCACGATCGAGTACAGCGAGTCCTGCCCGGAGAGATGCCGGGACGCCACGGGGACCCCGAGCACCGGCACCGTCGTCTTCGCTGCGAGCATCCCCGGGAGATGAGCTGCGCCCCCGGCGCCGGCGATGATCGCTCGCAGGCCCCGCTCGGCGGCGGCCTCGGCGTACGCGAACATCTCGTCGGGCATGCGATGCGCGCTGACCACCCGTGCCTCGTGGGCGACGCCGAACGACGTCAACACCTCGACGGCTTTGGACATCGTCGGCCAGTCGCTGGACGATCCCATGACCACCCCGACGGTGACTGCTGCGCTCACGTTCGCAGCGTAGGCGCTCGAGACGCGTGCGTCCGCCTGCTCGGCTCGGCGATCAGACGTACTCGCGACGCTCGCTGACCTTGAGGCACACGTAGCCGGGGATCGTCGGCAGCCAGTAGTTGATCAGCCGGAACAGCAGGACTGCCGCCCACGCGGTGGCCTGGGGAACCCCGGCGTTGGTGAGCACGAGGATCAGTGCCGCTTCGATCGCGCCGACCCCACCCGGCGTCGGCACGGTGGACGCAATCGTGTTCGCCACGAGGTACATCGCGCCGAGTTCGGCGAACGGGATGTCGATGTCGAAGGCTCGACACGACAAGACGAAGGCGACGATCGTCGACATCTTCGCGATGGCCGCACCACCGAACAGCAGGCCGAGCTTGCTCGGGCGACGGGCGAGCTCACCGAAGTCGTGCCGGATCTTGTCGATCGTGGACTTCACGAAGGCGACGACCCAGCGCCGGAACTTCGGCATCACCGCCACCACGATGCCGGCGACGACGATCGCTCCTGCGAACACGGCGACCAGCGTGAGGTCCGGCCCTCCCCCACCGCTGTTGGTCGACACATCACCGGTGGGGTCGGTACTGCTCCACAGGACGAAGAAGACGATGAACACCACCTGCATCACGCCGCTCGCGGCCGACGTGAGGCCGATCGCCGCGGTCGCCACCGTCACGTCGGTGCCACCCTTTTGGAGGTAGCGAATGCGCATCGCCATCCCGCCGGCGTTCATCGGCGTGAACCGGTTGAGGAACGACTGACCGAACATGATGATCGTCGCGGGCCAGAGCGGGATCGGACGGATCACCGATCCGGCGAGCGACATCGCACCACCGACCGTTCCGCCGATCGTTGCCAGCACGATCGGAACGACCCAGACCCAGTCGATCCCGGTCATCGCGTCGACGATGTCGGACCAGTTGCTGATCAGCGTCAGGAGGAAGAACGCCAGAACTGCGAAGCCGACCCAGACCACGAGCTTGCCGAAGCTGACCCGCTCGAGTTCGGCGAGTTCGACCTCCTCCGCGCCGAGCCGCTCCTGGAGACCGGTGCGAATGTCGTCGACGAAGTGCTTCGGCTTCTTCGCCTCCCGACGAGCATGGGCGGGCAACGCAGGGAGCTGGATGAACGGCAGGGCCGCCTCGAGGTCGGCGGAGGGGACCACCTTGACGGCGGCATCCAGTGCACGATCGACGCCGACGGTCTGGGCCGTCGACACGAGAAGCTCGGCTCGGTCGACAGCTCGCGACTCGGCGCTCGACGCGACGATCGCCGTGTCCATGCCGAGCAACGTGGCCCGATCACCATCGAGCATCAGGTGGTCACGGCTCAACGACCGATGCGCCATCTTCGCGTCGTGGAGGCGCCCGAGCTGCACCCACAGGTCGTCGAGGGCGCGGTCGCTGACCTCGTCGGCGTCGAGCGACCGGAGGGCGACCCCGAGCGGACTCGACATCGCCACGATCGCGCTGTCGTTGTCCATCGGGGCGACGGCGAGGACTCCTGGCACGCGGGCGCCCGCTCGCTCCGCCATCGAGGTGGCCATCACGAGTTGCGCAGCGCGCACGCGTGGCGTGACCGAGATGCGCTGCTCGTCGACGTCGCGAACACGGATCGATCGGACGACACGCGAGAACAGCTCGACGTCGCGATCGTCGCGATCGAGGTACACGACGTCGATCGGCTCGCCGTTCGCCGTGCCGGTGTAGGTCCGCAGCCCTCGCTCCGTCGCCTCGGCGCCCAGTTCGTCGACCTCCAAGCCTGCCGTCGCCAAGCCGGCTCGAAGCGTGGCCGATCCAGGTCGACGCTGCGGCGACCCGAACGCCACCAGGGCAGCGGAACCGATGGCGCTACCGAGCGCAAGCGTCACCGCGACGTTCACGGGCGCCTGTGTCGCGCTCAACACACGGACGAGCATCGTGACCCAGATCGCCGTCCATGCCACCTTGCGCCAGAACGGCGGGAGCATGGGTGACGCTGCGGACGCGCCGGCGACGAGGGCCGCGAGGTAGGCAGCCGACGGGAAGTTCGTCGGCACGAACGAACCGGATGTGAGGTCGGTGATGTCGGTCGGCGGTGCGGCCCGGGTCAGCCAATCGGTCAGGAGCAGCATCACGACCCCACCGACCACCGCGGCGCCGACCACGAGCAGCGTGGCGGCCCGTGTTCGGCTGCGCAGGAGCCAGACCACGATCACGATCGGGATGACGACGATCGCCAGCTGGGCCATGCTGGTGAGGGCGTACCGGAGCGCTTCGGGCATCCGATCGAGGAATCGGACGAGGTCGGCCGACGCGTTCGTCAGCGCCGCCGGAATCACCGCGGTGACGAGCAGGACGAAACCGAGCAGGACGATGCGCATCGCGAGCCGGGCGACGTCGACGGGATGGCGTTGCCAGTCGCGGCGGTCGCGCTCGCCCAGGGTGGGGGCAACCTCCTCGACCGTCGCGCTCACCGGCACAGCTTGCCCCATCCGCGCCAGCGGCGGGGCATCACGGCGCCCGTGCGTCAGCTCGAACCGAGCACGGCCGCCAGGGCGTCCACGGCCCGATCGACGTCGCCAGGCGACGTGTAGTGCACGAACGACAGCCGCACCACACCTCGATCGGGGTCGATGCCGAGCCCATCGAGGACGCGCGCCGCGTAGTAGTGACCCGAACTCGTCTGGACCCCACGCTGCACGAGTTCGTGCGCAACGTCGTGCGGATCCCGGGCGAGTGGGCTGAATGCCACCGTCGGGCAACGGTGGCCCACGACCGCGTCCAACGTCGCCGGGCCGAGCAGCCGGACGTCGTCGCGGTCGGACAGCAACTCGAGGAGTCGGGGCGTGAGCGAGTCCTCGTAGGCACGCCACCGTGACGACACGTCAGCAACCGCCGCGCGAAGACCGTCGCCGGGCGATCCACCGTGGTGACGATGAAGCGCTTCGACGTAGTCGAGCACCGCGCCCGCGGACGCGACCTGTGCATGATCGGGTCCGGCCGGGTTGAGACGCTTGTCGGACACGCTGTCGTTGAAGAAGTGACTCTGGTTCGGCAGCTCGGCCATCAAGCCGGCGCGCACGACCATCAGACCCTGGTGCACCGAGTACGTCTTGTACAGACTGAACAGGTAGACGTCGGCGCCGATCGCCGCGACGTCGGGCAGCGAGTGCGGGGCGAACGACACACCATCGACGATCACGCGGGCACCGACGCCATGGGCGAGCTGCGTGATGCGGGTGACGTCGTTCTCCGAGCCGACGATGTTCGATGCATGTGGCACCGTGACGAGCCCGGTTCGTTCGCTGAGCATCGACTCGAAGTCGGCGATGTCGAGCAGCCCGGTGTCGGGATCGATGCGCCACTCCTTGATCGTGCAGCCGACCCGTTCGGCAGCGCGCCGGATGGCACCGGTGTTGGCCTCGTGGTCCTGGTTGGTGACGATGACCTCGTTGCCGCGTTCGAGCACGTCGGCGAACGCGTGGGCGAGGACGTAGGTGTTCGCCGACGTCGACGGGCCGAACACCACCTCGCGGGCCTCGACGCCGAGGGCCTCCGCCCAGCGCTCGCGAGAACGGTCCATCAACTCGCCGGCGCGGCGCGACGACTCGAACTCGCTGTACGGCTGCACCTTCAGGTCGATGTAGTACTCGTGCATCGCGTCGATCGTCTGGCGGCAGGCGAACGACCCGCCGGCGTTCTCGAAGAACGACTGGCCGTCGTTGATCGGGCGACCGAACGCCGGGAACTGGGAGCGGACGAAGTCGAGATCGAGCTGCACGCCCTCACGGTAACTGCGAGCGTGTCCCGCCGTTCTCGTGAACAACTGCGCGTCCTGAGCGCAGACTTGTTCACGAGAATGGGGGTGGACGGCCATGATGGGGCGATGAGCGCCGACCCGTCTTCCACGTCCGAGCTGATCACGCCCGCGCTGCTGATCGACGTCCCGACGTTCGATCGGAATCTGGCGGCGATGGACGCCGTGCTGCCGGGCGCGAAACTGCGTCCCCACGTCAAGGCGTTCAAATCGACCGACATGGCCAAGCGCCTCGACGCTGACGGACACCACGGCTTCTGTGCCGCGACGCCGCGAGAGATCGAAGGGCTCGTGGCGGCCGGGCTGACCGACGATCTGCTGCTGGCGAACGAGACGCTCGACGCGGCCCGGCTCGGCGCGCTCGCCGACCGGGCGAACATCACCGTGGCGATCGACTCCGACGAAACGCTCGACGCGGCGATCGCCGGGGGCGTGCGGTCGGTGCTCGTCGACATCGACGTCGGACTCCCCCGATGTGGCTGCGACGTCGACGACTCGGGTCGCCTCGCCGACCGTGCCCGCACTGCCGGCCTGGAGGTGCGCGGCGTGATGGGCTACGAGGGCCACCTGATGATGGTGCACGATCGGGACAAGAAGCGTGCCAAAGTCGAAGAAGCGATGGCGATCCTGCTGCGGGCGCACGCGATCGTCGGCGGCGAGATCGTGTCCGGCGGCGGCACCGGTACGTGGGATCTCAACACCTGGTGCACCGAGATCCAGGCGGGTTCCTACACGCTGATGGACACCCAGTACGACGAACTCGAGTCGCCGTTCGAGAAGGCGCTGTCGGTGCTGGCGACGGTGATCTCGGTCAATTCGAAGGGCTGGATCATCGCCGACTGCGGGCTCAAGGCCCTCGGGATGGACCACGGCAACCCGTCGTGGGACGAGGGCGACGTCTTCTTCTGCTCCGACGAACACATCACGCTGGCGCCTCGGGAACTCAGCGACTGGAAGGTCGGCGACCGGGTGCGCATCTGGCCGTCCCACGTCGACCCCACCGTGGCCCGTCACGAGCAGTTCTGGCTCGTCGAGGGCGACACGATCTGCGACCGCTGGCCCATCGACCTTCGCCACTGGTGAGCCTCCGACGGTTCGGTCCGTTCACCTGTTGACGCCGAGCTACAGTGAAGCGCCTCGCGACATTGCAACAAGGAGCTGCCATGAACCAGGGACGCACCCGTCGAACCACCGGCATGACGGCTTTGGTACTTGCGCTCATTCTCGTCGCAAGCGCCTGCGGAAGCGACGGCGACACCCAGACCGACGACGGCCAAGATCAGGCCACTGACCAGGACGCCGGCACGGGAGAGGATTCGTCCGGCGACGAACCGGTCGCCGACGAGTCGGGCGGGAACGCCGTGGCGGCGTCGATTGCCTGGACGGCGCCCGACGGCATGGATGCGTCCACGATCGCTGTGTCGCCCGGCGGTGATCAGGTCGCCATCGCCTTCTCGTCGATGGAACCCGGTGCCGAGATCGTGGTCTTCGATGTTGCCAGCGGTGCAGAAGCCTGGCGTGGTTCCATTGAGGATGCCGGAGCGTTCGGTCTTGGTGGATTGATGTTCACCACGGAAGGCGTCAGCTTCCACTCGACCACTTTCGACGGGTCGCAGATCGTCACGTTCACCGACGGCAACAGCTCGACGACGGCGGCCGTCCCCACCGAGTGCGCTCAGTTCCTCAGCGGCACGGTCGATCCGACACAGAACGTCGCATACACCGTGGTGCCTGGCGGCTTCTGCCGTGTCGACCTGTCGACCGGCGCCACCCTGGAAGTCGCTGCCGGCGACCTCCTGGAAGGTGCCCTCGGAGCGAACGGTTCGATCCGATACGTCGCCGACGGAACCCTCGTGGCAACGATGATGGGCCCCGATGGAGCACCGGTCGCGGTCAGTGTCGACCCGACCACGTTGACTGCGATCGCGCCGGTCGCCGAGGTGCCGGTCAGGCTCGAGAACCTGTACGGCGACCTCCTCGTGGCGGGGCCGTCGCTCGCAGCCGGTGACCGCATCGCCAGCACGCCCGACGGCTCGACGGTCGTCCTGTTGCAACCGACCACCATCGAGGTCCTCGGCTAGTCGGTTCCGGAACGTAGCCCGCTCGCTACATCGAGCGGGCGGCGTTGTCGAAGCGGGTGTACTGGCCGAGGAAGACGAGCCGCTTGGTGCCGATCGGGCCGGAGCGGTGCTTCGACACGATCACCTCGGCCGAGCCCTTGTCGGGCGACTCGGGGTTGTACACCTCGTCGCGGTACAGGAACATCACCACGTCGGCGTCCTGCTCGAGCGAACCGGACTCACGCAGGTCGGCGAGCATCGGGCGCTTGTCCGAGCGGGCTTCGAGGTTTCGACTGAGCTGGCTGAGCGCCACGATCGGCACTTCGAGTTCGCGGGCGAGCACCTTGAGGTTTCGGCTGATCTCGCTGACTTCGAGCTGACGGTTCTCCGACGCTCCACTGCCGCTCATCAGCTGCAGATAGTCGATCATGATCAGTGCCAGCCCACCGTGCTGCGCTTTGATCCGCCGGGCCTTCGCGCGGATCTCCATCACGGTCACCTGCGGGTTGTCGTCGAGGAACAGCGGCACTTCGAGGCGACCAACCGCAAGACCGATCTTCGACCAGTCGCTCTCGCTCAGCTTGCCGGTGCGCAACTTGGTGGAATCGACCTTGGCCTCGCTCGACAGGATGCGCTGCGTGAGCTCGGAATGCCCCATCTCGAGCGAGAACACCAGCACCGGCTTCGCCGAATGCTTCGCAATGTGCGTCGCCATTCCCAACCCGAAGGCAGTTTTTCCCATCGCTGGCCGCGCGCCGACGATGTTGAGGGTGCTCGGCTGGAGGCCCGAGAGGAGTTCGTCGAGGTCGTCGTAGCCGGTCGCAGCACCGGTGATCGTGTCGCCGCGCTCGTAGTTCTCCTCGAGCTGATCCATCGCGATGTTGAGGAGCTCCCCGATGGGCCGAGTCGAGTCGACCACCCGGTCCTCGGCGACCTCGAACATCTTCGACTCGGCCAGGTCGACGGCCTTGGTGACGTCGTCGGGCTCGGAGAACGCGAGGTCGGTGATCTCGCCTGCGGTGTGGATCAGGCGACGCAGCAGCGCCGTGTCCATCACGATGCGCGCGTAGTGCTCGGCGCCGGACACCGACGGCGTCGCGTTCTGCAGGTCGTTCAGCCGCTCGATACCACCGATCTCGTCGAGCAGGCCGTGGCGCCGGAGTTCGTCGGCGACGGTGACCACGTCGACGGGTCCCGACGACGAGTACAGCGAGCGCACCGAGTCGAAGATGTGCTGGTGCGCGGGGCTGTAGAAGTCGCGTACGTTGAGGCCCGCTTCGCCGACCACGCCGATGGCGTCTCGGCTCAGCAGCAGCGCACCGAGCACCGATTCCTCGGCCTGCAGGTTGTGAGGAGGAACACGGCCACTGCGGCTCGATGCCGCGTTGCCTCGTTCGTTCCGGCTGGTTCCGAATTGTTGGTCGATCGACATGGGGACCCCACTCTTCCAGGGAGTTCCTGTGTGATGGAAGAGGAACAACCCTGGGTTTTCGCTGTTGACCGGCTGTGGACAACGGCTCAGATCGGTGGACAACCGGCTGTGGACACACCTGTGGACAGGCGCGAACGGTCAGCGTGACTGCCCAAATTTCGAAACGCTGGCCGAGCCACCGAACGGCGGCTCGGCCGGGACGTCAGTCGGCGGCGACGACGTCGATCGTGATCGGGAACGACACGTCGTTGTGCAGCGACGCCGTGACCGTGTGCTGGCCGATGGTCTTGATGACGTCGACGTCGACCTGGCGACGATCGAGCTCGATGTCGGTCTGCTCGAGAACAGCAGCGACGACGTCGGCAGCGGTGACCGAGCCGAACAGCTTGCCCTCGGGGCCGGCCTTGCTGGTGACGGTGATCACCTTCGGCACGAGGGTGCTGGCGATGTGCGTTGCGGCGTCACGCGCGCTCGAGTCGCGCTGATCGCGTGCCTGACGCATCCGGCCGGCCTGCTCGACTGCGCCGTCGGAGGCAGCGATCGCGTGCCCCTTCGGGAACAGGAAGTTGCGGGCATGGCCGTCGGCCACGTCGACGATGTCGCCGCGCTTGCCGAGCCCGTCGAGATCGGAGCGGAGAATGACCTTCATCGCTCAGACCTCCTCGGTCTCGGTGGCGTCGGTCGACTCGACGGCGTCGGTGCCCTCGATCGCGTCGTCGTCGACGATGGTGTCGTTGATGTCGTCGTTCAAGCTGGTGTCGCGATCGCGACCACCTTCACGACCGCCTTCACGACCGCCGTCGCGGCCACGGCCACCGGTGCGGGTGGAGGCCACGCGCTTCGCGTACGGCAGCAACGCCATCTCGCGAGCGACCTTGACGGCGTTTGCGATCTCACGCTGCTGCTGCAACGTGTTGCCGGCGACGCGACGGTTCTTGATCTTGGCGCGGTCGCTCATGAAGCGCTGCAGCAGGTCGACGTCTTTGTAGTCGATGTACTCGACCTTCTCGATGACGAGGACGCTGGTCTTCTTCTTGAACTTGCGTGGGTTCAGGTCACGGGCGCTACGCGCCTTGTTCTTCTTGCTTGCCATGGGTGGTTCCTTACGACTGGAAAATCAGATCTTCGATGTGTGGGACGGGACTCAGAACGGCTCTTCGTCGCCGTACACGGGATCGGGGGCGCTGCGTCCGCCGCCGCCACCGCCACCACCACCACTGCTGGTGGCGTCGTCGCGGCTGATGCGTTCGACCTGGGCCTGCGCCCAGCGCAGGCTCGGGCCGGCTTCGTCGGCGATGATCTCGACGATCGTGCGGTTCTCGCCCTCTTTGGTCTGGTACTCGCGCTGTTGCAGCCGACCGGTGACGATCACCCGCGCGCCTTTGCTGACCGACGCGGCGAGGTTCTCGCCGAGGTCGCCCCACGCGGTGATGTTGAAGAAGCTGGTCTGCTCCTGCCATTCACCGTTCTGCTGGTAGCGGCGGTTGACGGCGAGCCCGAAGCTCGCGACACCACGACCGCCGGTCGTGTAGCGCAGCTCGGGGTCGCGGGTCAGGTTGCCGACCACGGTGACGCTGTTCTCAGATGCCATGTTGTTCCCCTTTGCTTGGCCGCTGCGATCAGGCAGCGCTGACTGCCATGCCGCGGCGCTCGGCCTCGGCGTCGGGCAGACGGATGAGCTTGTGACGGACCACATCGTCCGCGAGTCGGAGCGAGCGCTCGAGTTCGTCGAGGGAGCCTGCGGGGGCCACGATCTCGGCGACCATGTAGTAGCCCGACGGCTTCTTGTTGATCGGGTAGGCGAACTGACGCTTGCCCCACCAATCGATCTTGCCGTGGAGCTCGCCGCCGGCGGTGGCGACACCGTCGGTGACCGTCTTCATCCAGGACTGCGCCTTGGGGTCATCGACGTCGCCGTCGATGATGATCATCATTTCGTATGCACGCATCATGCGTGTTTCCTCCCTTCGGATCCCCCACGAGTGCCTGATGACAGCCTCGTAGCGGGAGCCCCGGTGTGGGGCAGGGCCAATATGGACCCGCCTACCTTATCGGTGCGCACTGTCGTCGCGTTCGGTGACATGTCGACCACCGTAGAGCGGGGCTGTCACAGAGATGCCTCGCTCATCGGCGTACCGGCATCTGGCGTTCGATGAGGCGGCGCTACGAATCGAGCGGACAGCTGTCGGCTTCGGAGCCCTCGATCAACTCGACCGTCGACCCGGCGACCAGGCCCAATGGCTCCAGGCCACCCTCGAACACCTCGACCGCCAGGTCGTACTCGGCGCCCGGCGAGTACAGCGCGCACTCGCCCGCGGGCGTGTCGAGGCAGGGGACCATGTCAGCCGATCCGACGTAGGACCCACCGGGTGCGAACCAGGCAATCGACAACGGGGTCGGTGTCTGGAACATGTAGAACGAACCGGCGCCCGGTTCGTCGAAGCGGAACGCCATCCCGACGGCGTCGCCGAGATCGGTGACACCCATCAACCCTCGACCGCGCTCCTCCGGGTCGTCGGCGAGCCACAGGCACACCTCGCACACCTCGCCGTCGGGGTCGGTGATCAGCGCCTGGATCGTCGTGAACCCCTCGGGTTCGACACCGTCCACCGGATCCGGCTCGTCGGTCGGCACCGGGCCGTCCGTCGGGCGAGGGCCCGAGTCGTCGGGACGTTGCGTCACGATCGAGGCGTCCTCAGCAGACGGCTCGGCGCTGTCTCCCCGATCGATCACACCGATCAACAGGATCAGCAGACCGGCGACCATGAACACGATGCCCACCAGCGACAAGCGTGATGGTCGCCCCGGAGCGCGCACCCGCGGCGCCTACGAGCGCCCGCCGACCGGGATCACGCGGAGCAGGTGATTCCATCGGCACTCGACGCACGCCTCGACGACGTACGCACTCAGTTCCTCGGCGCGATTGTTCAGCTGACGCATCTCCTTCGCCGTGGACACGCACCGCCCCTGCGCCGACAACCGCGAACCGAACACGTAGGTGACCAGCTTGAGGTCGGCCTCTTCGCAGATCGGACAGCAGGTCGAGGTCTGCGTGCCCACGTTGCGCGCAGCGCGGATCAACTCGGGGTGGGCATCGCACACCTGGTCGAGCGGAACACGGCCCTTCTTCACCTGGCTGATCAGCATCCGGCGCGCCAGCCGATGATCGACCAGGCCGCGCGAACCATCGGACCCGCGGAGTGCGCCGACCGTGAACGCCATGGCCGCTGAGACTACCGGCTGGCGTCGTGGCGTGGTGATCCGCAACCGATCCCCGACCGCACTGCGCCGAGCGGGCACACTGGGATCGTGGTCGCCGACATCAACTACGGGCCCGGCACGCCGGGCGACAACGAGCTCCGACTGTGCGGGGAGGTGAGCGACGGCCGGCGCGCGGTCGAGCTCGGCATCTCACCGTGGTTCAACTCGATCGCATTCGCCCGCGCCGGCGCGAAGTCGATCGCCGTCGACACCGACACCGACCGCATCGCCGAGACCCGTCGGCGCGCGGCTGCCGCCGAGGTGCAGGTGCAGTGTCTCGAGACCGATCTCGCCGACCTGGGCGACGTGGCCTCGGCGTCGTGTGAGGTGGTGCTCGCCGCACACACGATCGAACGGGTCGACGACCTCGGGCGACTGCTGCGCCAGGTGCACCGCATCCTCAAGCCCGGTACGCCGCTCGTGCTGTCGATGCCACACCCGTACGCCGACATCTCGCCCGAGCACCCCTACGGCACCGGCGCTCGAACGATCGGCGAGTGGTTCACGGCACTGACGAGGGCGAACTTCCGCATCGACCAACTCCACGAACTCGGCGCCACCGCACAGACCCCGGCACCGGCCGCGCTCATCCTTCGAGCCCGCAAAGAAGGTTCCTGACCCGACCACCACTGCCCGCGCCCCCACACGCCCCCCGATGAGCGAACGGTGGCACATCCGCACCTTCCGCTCATCGCTCGACGGGGAGTCAGGCGTTGGCGCGTTCGTTGGCGGTGATGCCGGCGGGGCGGGGGCGGCCGAACAGGTAGCCCTGACCCTTGTCGCAGCCCAGCTCGCGGAGCCGGTTGAGCTGCAGCGGCGTCTCGACCCCCTCGGCGACCACCGACAGACCCAGCGAGTGCCCGAGACGCACGACTGCTTCGACGATCGAGGTGTCGTCGGCCTCCAGGCCCAGCCCGGTCACGAACGAGCGGTCGACCTTGATCGCCTCGACCGGGAACCGCTTGAGATACGTCAGCGACGAATACCCCGTGCCGAAGTCGTCGACCGACAGGTGCAGCCCGAGCCCGCGAAGGTCGCGCAGCGCCCGCCCCGCGGCGGTGGTGTCGGCCATCAGCGCGGTCTCGGTGATCTCCAGCCACAGCGAGTCCGCATCGATGCCGGTCTCGCCGAGCGCATCGTGGACCACGTCGAGGAACCGACCGTCGATCAGCTGTTGCGTCGCCACGTTGATCGACAGCGAGCACGAAGCGAACCGCAGGCCGACCGCCCGCCAGTGCGCGAGCTGCGCCAGTGAGTCGCGCAGGATGCGGGCGCCGAGGTCGACGATCAGGCCCGACTCCTCGGCCATCGGGAGGAACTGGCCCGGCACGAGCAGACCTCGATCGGGGTGCAGCCACCGAGCGAGCACCTCGAACCCCACGACCTGGCCACCGTCGAGGTCGACGATCGGCTGGAAGTACGGCACGACCTCGCCGCGTTCGAGCCCGCGACGCAGTTCACTGGAGGTCTGCAGCGCAGCGACCGACGCCGCTCTCGTCGCCTCGGTGAACGCCTCGACACGATCGCGCCCGGCCGCCTTGGCCCGATACATCGCGGCGTCGGCGTCGCGGAGCAGTTCATCGGCGGTGAGGTCGCTGCTGGCATTGACGGCGAACCCGATGCTGGCGGTGACCACCAATTCGTGTTCGCCGATGATCACCGGCCGCTGGACGGCGCGCCGCAGCCGCTCGGCGACCGTGGCCGGGTCGACGCCGCCGTCGACCATCACGACGAACTCGTCGCCGCCGAATCGGGCGAGACGATCGGTGTCGCGCATCACGTGGCGCAGCCGGCCGGCGATCTGGCGCAACAGTTCGTCGCCCACACCGTGACCGAGGCTGTCGTTGACCACCTTGAAGTTGTCGAGGTCGATGAACAGCACCGACACCTGGCCCACCTCGGCCTGGGCGAGCAGCTCGTCGAGGCGTTCGACCAGGGCTGCACGGTTGGGCAACTCGGTGAGTCCGTCGTGGGTGGCTGCATGGGTGAGGCGGTCGGCCGCCATGCGCTGCTCGGTGACGTCCTCGATGTGGGTGATCGCCAACGCCACCCCCTCGTCCTCGGTGACCGACACGCGGGTTCGGGCCCACACGAACGCTCCGTCGCTGCGCAGGTACCGCTGCTCCAACAGGTACGTGTCGGCGATCCCCAGCTCCAACCGGGCTCGCTGTGTCGCGGCAGCTCGCAGATCGTCGGGATGCGTGATCTCGCGGATGCCGATCCCCATCAACGACGACAGCGGTCGATCCAACATGTCGGCCAACGACTGATTGGCGTCGACGATGCGGCTGTCGTCGAGGCGCACCAGCGCCATCCCGGTGGGCGCCGAGTGGAACGCCTGCTGGAAACGACGCCGGGCCTGTTCGAGCGCCGTGGTCGTCCGGGCGCGATCGGTCACGTCACGCAACAGCACCACCAGCCCACCGCCACGACCGTCGGACACCGACGGCCGGTGCAGTGAGGCCTCGACCAGGTGCGGTTCGCCGTCGGCGTCGACCAACTCGAACACGACGTGGTTCCCGATCGGCCCCGTGATGTCGCCCGTGAAGTCGTCGGATGCCGGGTGCGACCGGTCGAAGTGCCACCGCTCGGTGACCGAGTCGCGGTCGTCGTCACCGATCATCTCCATGAAGGCACGCCCGACGAGTTCGTCGACGGTTCGGCCCGTCAGCAGCGCGGCACGCTGGTTGGCCGATTCGATCACACCGCGGTCGTTGAGGCCCATGACGGCATCGGGGAGGTCATCGAGGAGTCGCCGGATCTCCGACTGGGTGCGCGACAGTTCGTCGATCGTGCGCTGGAAGCGCCGCCCGATCCGGCGCGACTCGAGCACCGTGGCGACGATCGCCACCAGCGCGAGCAACGCGATGCCGACCACGACGCCGATCGTGCCGGCGCCCGGGTCGGAGCCGGCGCGCATCCCGGCGAGCGCGATCAGCGCCGCGGACACCGCGACGATCGGCAGGATCAACCACCACGCCCGGTACTGGCGCTCGGTGCGCGACAGCAGCGCGCCGAGTTCGGCATCGCTGTCGTCGAAGTTGCCCGCGCCGGAGATCACCGCACCAACGTAGAACTGTCGGCGCCACCCAGCGGGGCAATCACGCCGGTCCGAGCCCGTTGCGACACATCAGGCCCGGCACGGTGTGTCGGGACCTGTGGCGGTCAGCGAGCGGACCACCAGGCGTCGAGGCGTCGCCGGATCTCGTCGTCGCCGAGTACGCCCTCGTCGAGGCGGACGTCCATGAGGAACTTCATCGCGTCGCCGACGTCACGACCCGGGCCGATGCCGAGGTGTTCCATGACGGCGTTGCCGTCGAGTTCGGGTCGCAGCGCCGCCAGTTCCTCGGCCGCTTCGAGCTCCTCGATGCGTTCTTCGAGTTCGTCCATCCGCTTGGACAGGCGTGCGGCCTTCTTCTCGTTGCGGGTGGTGCAGTCGCACCGCGTCAAGACGTTGAGCTCGGCGAGGAGTTCACCGGCGTCGCGCACGTAGCGCCGCACGGCGGAGTCGGACCACCCCATCGAGTACGTGTGGAACCGCAGGTGCAGCGCCACCAGTTCGGTCACCGCCGCCACGTCGTCGTTGGAGTACCGCAGCGCGTTCATCCGCTTGCGCGTCATCCGCGCCCCGACGGCATCGTGGTGGTGGAACGTGGTGCCCTTGCCCTCCAGATATCCCCGGGTACGGGGCTTGCCGACGTCGTGGAACAGGGCGGCCAGGCGGGTGAGGCGGAAGTCGAAGTTCGGCCGCTCACCGGCGACGATGGCCGGGTGCTCGTGCGGTGGGCGAACGTTCTCGACCACGGCGATCGAGTGCGTCAGGACGTCCTTGTGGCGGTGGATCGGATCGTGCTCGAGGCGCAGCGCGGGCAACTCGGGCAGGAACTGGTCGGCGAGCCCGGTGTCGACGAGGAACCACAAGCCCGCAGCGGGATGGTCGACGACGAGCAGCTTGTCGAGTTCGTCGCGGATGCGCTCGGCCGACACGATCTCGAGTCGTGGCGCCATGTTGCGTACCGCCTCGACCAGCTCCGGTGTCGGCGCCAGCTGATAGCCCGCGATGAACCGCGCCGCGCGCAGCATCCGCAGCGGATCGTCGCTGAAGCTGATGTCCGGCCCGATCGGCGTGCGCAGCACGCGGGTGGCGAGGTCGACCGCACCGTTGAACGGGTCGATCAGCGTCGGTGCGAGGCTTGCGGCGTCGTCACCGCCGGTCAACTCCAACGCCATGGCGTTCACCGTGAAGTCGCGGCGCGACAGATCGGCTTCGATCTCGTCGGCGAACACGACGTGGGGTTTGCGCGACTCGTCGGTGTAGGCCTCGGCCCGGAACGTCGTGATCTCGTAGGTGCGCTCGAAGCCCGACTCGGGGTCGCGCACCTGGGCGCCGATCGTGCCGAACTTCTCGCCCTGCGTCCAGATCGCGTCCGCCCACCCTTCGAGGCAGCGCTTGATCTCCGGTGGCCGTGCGTCGGTGGTCAGGTCGAGATCGAAGTCGTCGCGACTCGAGGCCACGAACAGATCGCGGACGGTACCGCCCACGAGGTACAGCCGATGCCCGGCCTCGCGGAATCGCGCAGCGAGCGGCGCCAACTCGCGCAGGACAGGCGTCAGACGTTCGGGGACCACGACCGCAAGGCTAGGACCTCCGGTCCGCAGCGAGAGGTCCGGTCACGTCGTGACGGTGAGGCCGTGGCCACACCGGAGTACGTTCGGGGGCTGTGAGCAGTCTGGCGGCCACACGTCCCGCACGGGCCCGCCTGGGGCACTGGCCGTACGACGACGGTGTCGCGCACCTCGTACTGCTCGATCATCACATGGTCCCCACCGCTACCGACATCGCCCAGTGGATCGCCGACGCCGCGTCGACCACGGCGCGTGTGGTGCGAACCGGAGCGTTGTTCCCGAACGCCACGGCGCCGTTCCTCGCATCCGGTTTCCGCGTGGCCGACTCGCTGACGCTGCTGAGCCGTTCGGTGACCGCCCGCGACACCCGCACGACCCCGTCAGGCACCTCGGGAGCCGTGCCGCGGGTCGGTGGCACGATTCGACTGCGGCGGCTGCGCGGTCCGATGCTGTGCGACGCCGCCGCCATCGACCGACGATCGTTCTCGTCGCCGTGGGCCAACGACACCGCAGCGCTCGCCGACATCATGACCGCCACGCCATACCACCGGTCGCGCAGCGTGCACCTCGACGGTCGCATGGTCGCGTTCTCGATCAGCGGACGCGCCGACCGGTTGGGCTACGTGCAACGTCTTGCCGTCGATCCGAGCGCGCGCCGCCGCGGGTTCGCTCAGCTGTTGCTCGACGACGCCATGCGATGGATGCGACGACGCGAGGTGTCCACGGTGATGGTGAACACCGCCACCGACAACCGACCTGCCCTGTCGCTGTACGAATCGATCGGCTTCGAGCGGCAACAGGGCGAGTTGCTGATCCTCGAGCGAGCGCTCCGGTGACGACCGGTGCAGCAATGAGTCGCGCCGCGACGGCAACGCCCCACCCGCGCCGATGGCGTCGCCTCGCACTGGCGATCGGGGCCGTCTGCGTCGTCGCGATCCCGTTGTCGTCGCCCGTCGACGCCACCGCGGGGCGCCCGTCCCAGTCGGTCGACGACGCCCGGCTGGAGCTGATCGGCCAACGGTTCGCCATCGACCCCAACGGTGACGTCCAACTCCGCTACCTGCTCACCGGCCTCGTCGGTGACCCGCTCCTGCTCATCCCGCCCGCGCTGCTGCCGGAGCCGGCGCCAGCGGTCGTCGACCCGGCTGATCCGACCGACCCGGCAGCCCCGGTCGAACCCGTGCCCGTCGAACTCCCGGCGCTCACGATCCAGGTCACGAACTATCCGACGCTGACCGACGTCGACGACGTCGCCCCGCTCGTCGGTAGCGACGTCGACCCCGACGCGTTCCGTCGCATCGCCGGCGACGCCATCGACGGCGTGGCCTTCGACGCCCGCCCCCTGCTGGTCCGCAACGACGACGGCACCGTGAACCTCACGCTCGACATCGGCACCGACGTCGTCGACAGCATCGAAACGCGCCTGCAGATGGAGTCGCCCGGTATGTACCCCTTGCGGGTGCAACTGCTGCTCGGCGATCCCGCCGACCGCAACGTCGTCGCCACGGCGGGCACCGTCGTCCAACGCCTCGCCGGCGCCGGCGACACCGACGTCGAGGTCGCTCCCCCCATCGATCTGGCGATCGTGGCCGTCACACCAGCGCCACGCCCACGCGCCGACGAAGCAACACTCGACGCAGCCCGGGCACGACTCGACGAGTCGATCGAATTCGCAGCACAGGTCGACGCACCGGTGGCCCTCGAGGTCCCGCCTCCGTTGGTCGCCGAGGCGGCCGCAACGCCAGCGGGGTCGGAGCGACTCGCCACCGCCCTCGACGGTGACGAACTGGTCGCGATGCCGCTGCTGCCGCTCGACGTGTCGTCGGCCGTCGCCGTGGATCGCGCCGAGGCGTACACCCGGCTGGTACTCGCCGGCGAGGACGTACTCACCGAGGCGGTGCCGACCACGCCGTCGCGACGCGATGTCTGGATCACGACCGACGAGCTCAGTGCAGGCGGCGCCCAGCATCTGCGCGACCTCGGCACCCGATTCGTGGTGATCGGTGCCGAACTGTACGAGGAGACGATCAGCGAAGTTCTGCCGCCGACCGACCGATTCGTCGAGGCCGAACTGCCCGACGGTGGCACCCTGCCGTTCCTGGTGGTCGATGCCCTGTCCGAGGAGCTGACGCCCGATGCGGCCGACCGGATCCTGGCCAGGTCGACCTCGATCGAGTGGGGTGTCGAGACCATCGCCGAGATGCTGGTCGAGCAAGCCGACGAGGACGCCGCAGCAGCAGCATCGACCGTTCGGCCCACCGCTCCACCACGTCGCAGCAGGGTGATCACCACCCCCGACTTCGCGAGTCCTGATCCGCGGTTGATCCAGGCGATGACCGATCTCGTCGCCACGACGCCGTCGATCCGCTTCACGGCGGCGTCGGCGCTCACCGGGGTCACCGACGTCGCGCTCGAGGACCGCGAGCCCGTGACGGTGCAGCTTCCCGTTGTCGCCGGACCGTCGCTCGAGACTCGCATCGACCTGCTGGACCTCACGGCCCTCGAATTGACCAGCGCGGCGTCGATGCTGGCGCCCGACGATCCCCGCCCGCAGGAATGGACTGCTGTGCTCGACAGCTTGATCTCCACCGGCTTCACCGACGCCGAGGTGGGGGCGATCACCACCGAGTTGCTCGCCGAAGCCGATGAGCTCAAGCAGGCGGTCCAGCTTCCCGAGCCGTTCACGTTCACACTCACGGGCCGCAGCGGCACGATCGAGATCCGTCTCGGCAACACGCTCGACGAACCGCTCGACGTCGTCGTCGAACTCGACGCGGAGAAGATCACCTTCCCGGACGGTGACCAGCGCGTCACGCTGCTCCCGCTCGAGGAGACGAGCTTCTTCGTGCCCGTCGAAGCCGAGGCGAACGGCACGTCGTCGATCAACCTCGTCGTCACGACCCCCGCCGGAGAGACCCTCGCCGAGCCGGTCACGTTCACCGCGCGGGTGACGGCCCTGACCGGTCTCGGCCAGGTGTTGACCGGCGGATTCGTGCTGGTGCTGCTGACGTGGTGGTTCACGCACTGGCGCAACCGACGCCGATCCGAACTCGCCAGCGACGGACGCGAGCGTCACCCGAGCAACGGCAAAGTAGAGTCAGATGCCCTGTGACTGACTCGATCGACCCGACTCCCAACCCGTCCGAGAACGCGTCCGAGAACCTCTCTGCGAACGCGTCGGCACCGAGCGTGCACGTCGTCACCGACAGCAGCTGCGACCTTCCCGCCGACATCGCCGACGAACTCGACATCAGCATCGTGCCGCTCGCGATCCGCTTCGGCGACGAGGAGTTCATCGATCGCGAGGAGCTGTCGACCGCCGAGTTCTGGACGCGCTGCGTCAACTCCAACACCCTTCCCGAAACCGCAGCACCTGCGCCCGGGCAGTTCGAGCAGGCCTACCGCACCGCGGCCGCCAACGGCGCCACCGCCGTCGTGGTGGTCTCGCTGTCGGCGGCGTTGTCGGCGACCATGCAATCGGCGCAGCTCGCAGCGCGAGCGATCCACGACGATCCCGCCATCGACCTCGACGTCCGGGTGATCGACAGTCGCACGATCTCGATGGGCCTCGGCACGATCGCGCTCGCCTGCGCCCGTGCAGCGCGCACCGGCGCCGGCGTCGACGAGATCGAGGCGCTTGCGAACGACCTCGTCCGTCGGACCCGGGTGTATGGCGCGCTCGACACGCTCGAGAACCTCAAGAAGGGTGGTCGCATCGGCAACGCGAAGGCGCTGCTCGCCACTGCGCTGTCGATCAAGCCGATCATCGAGGTCACCGGCGGTGTCGTCGAGCAGGCCGGCAAGCAGCGGACCCGTTCGAAGGCCCTCGCCTACCTCGTCGACACGGTGAAGAACGTCGACGGCCACATCGAGAACCTGGCGGTGCTCCACGCGGACTGCAGCGACATCGACCTCTTCGTCGAGATGCTCGCCCCGTACCACTCCGGAGACATCGTCGTCGGCGAGATCGGTCCCGTGATCGGCACCCACGGCGGGCGTGGCACGATCGGTGTCGCGTTCCAGGTCATCGACGACTGAACGACGGTCACGGAACGGCGCCGAGTTCGCTCCCACAACGGATTGACGGCCTCGCGGGCCCCGCCACAGCTAGCGTTCGTCGTCAGTCATGTCCGCTGCGGCTCCGCCTCCCACTCACACCGTCATCGCGCAGCGGTACGAACTCCAGCGGATGCTCGCGCAAGGCGGCATGGCCGAGGTGTGGCTCGCGGTCGACCTCACGCTCGATCGCAAGGTGGCGGTCAAGTGGCTCAAACCCTCGCTCGCCACCGATCCCGTCGTCGCGGAACGGTTCCGTCGCGAGGCGATCGCCGCAGCCAGCCTCAACCACCCGAACATCGTCGCCGTGCACGACGTGTTCGAGCAGGACGGACGCCAAGCCGTCGTCATGCAGTTGGTCGAGGGCAAGAGCCTGCGCCAGGTCCTCGACACCCAGAAGCGGCTGAGCCCCGAACTCACCTGCCACATCGGCACCTGCGTCGCCGCGGCGCTCGATCACGCCCACGAAGCAGGCTTCGTGCACCGCGACGTCAAGCCCGGCAACATCATGATGACCTCCGATGGCCGGGTGCTGCTGACCGATTTCGGGATCGCCAAGGGGCTGCAGTCGGCCGAGGCCGACCTCACGAGCGACAACATCATGATGGGCACGGCCAAGTACCTGTCACCCGAACAGGTCCGCGGCAAGAAGCTCGATGGCCGCGCCGATCTGTACTCGCTCGGGCTGGTGCTGTACGAGTGCCTCGCGGGACGCGTCCCGTTCCTCGGCGAGACCGACGCCGACACCGCGCTCGCCCGCCTGCAGCGCGACCCCACCGACCTCACCCGCCTCCGCGCGACGCTGCCGACGAAGCTGGTCGTCGCCATCCATCAACTCCTGGCGCGCAACCCGGCGCAACGCCCCGCCACCGGAGCGGAACTGGTCACCACCCTCCGCCACGCCGCCAAGGAGGGTCCGCCGCCGATCGATCCGACCCCGTACGAGCACTCCCCGGTCAGTCCGTTCGGTGCGAAGCGGCTGCGTCGGGCACCGTCGGACATCGCCGGCAGGGCAGGCGACCGGGCACGAGCAACCCAGCCCACCCAGCCCACACGACCCACCGGTTCGATTCCCGGCGAAGTCGCCCACGTGCTGGGCGATCACACGCCACCGGTGGCCGATCGCGATCCGACGCCGTCGGCGGTCGCGCCACGCGGCAAGCCCGCCAAGGGACTCACCCAGGAGTGGCGTCCGGCGTTCACCGTCGTCGCACTGCTCCTCGTGGCCGCACTGGTGGTCGGCGTGCTGCTGTGGACGAGCATGAGCTTCGGTGGTGGTGACCCGGTCACCTCCACCACGGCGCTGCCCCAACCGGACGCCGGCGAGACCGCGACCAGACGGCCGGCGAGACGGCCGGCGACGTTGCCCAGGTGATCGGCCCCGCCACCATCGCCACCGTCACCGCCTACGACCCGAGCGGCGACGGCACCGAGAACGACGGCGATGCCGTGCTGTCGCTGGCCGACGGCAACGCCGCCACCTCGTGGCCGACGACGTGCTACTCCTCGCGCTACATGGGCGGCAAGCCGGGCGTCGGCCTGGTGGTCACGTTCGACGCCCTGGCACAGCAGGCCATCACCGTCGACGTCCAGACCGGCCCGTACCAGGTCGACTTCTTCGCGTCCGACGCCGAGGCGATCCCCGCATCGATCGATGCCTGGGGTGCGCCGCTCGGCGCCACTGCCTTCGCCAACGATCCCGAGACCGTGGTGTCCCCCGTGCCGTCCGCTCCCGCACGCCACATCCTGATCCTGCTGAAGGAACTCGGGCGCGACGGAACCTGCAGCGACGCCAATCCGTACCGCGGACGTCTGGGCGAGATCGCCCCCGTCGGCTGAGCGCCGCGGTTGAGGGTCACGGCTGAGCGTCACGGCTGAGCGTCACGGGTCATCCCGCAGCGCCTCCGAGCCGTTGGTTACGCTCGCGGCATTCCTCGCCAACTCGATGACGCCGCCTTGGTCGCCGCCGCACAGGGCGGTGACCGTTTCGCGCTCGACCAGTTGCTGCGCCGCCACTACGACCGGATCCATGCGGTCTGTCGGCGTGTCGCGGGCGGCACGCGCGATGCCGATGATGCCTGCCAGGAGGCGCTGATCAAGATCGTGCGCAATCTGCCGCGCTTCGACGGTCGCTCCTCGTTCGGCACGTGGGCCTACCGCATCGCCACCAACGCATCGCTCGACGAACTCCGCAAACGCCAGCGCCGTCCGAGCCTCCACAGCGTCGACGAGGCCCATCGACCCGAGACCGTCGACCCGGACGCCGACGCCTACACCGAGCGATTTCCCGATCGACTCGTGCTCGACGACGCGCTCGACCAGTTGTCCGAGGACCTGCGGATCGCCGTGGTGCTCCGCGACGTCGCCGACCTCGACTACGCCGAGATCGCCGAGGTGCTCGACGTCCCGGTCGGCACGGTGAAGTCCCGGATCTCGCGGGGTCGCGCTGCGCTGGCCGCCGAGCTGCGCCTCGGCGACCAGCAACACGGAACCCGAGGGAACCGATCAGACCCCGACGAGCGTCCAATGGGTCCGACATGAACGACGACGACGACCTGACCCTGCTCGCGAGCGCGTACCTCGACGGTATGACCACGCCCGACGAGCGCGCCCGGGTGGAGCACGATCCCGAGGTGCTCGCCGAGGTCGATCGCCTCCGGTCGGTGCGGGCGCTGCTCGGCGATGTCGAGCCGCCGGCGATCTCGACCCGAGAGGAGCACCTCGCAGCGGCGCTCGGAGTCTGGGAACGGCTCCCCGAAGCCGAACGCACCGGTGCCCGACGCGACACGACACCGACCGGCATCGACGCCGCCGCCCTGGCGGGTGCTGCTTCGGTCAGCGCACCCACGCCGCTCAGTAGCCGCCGACGCAACGGACGAGCCACGTCGACACGCTGGCTCACCGGTGCCGCCGCCGCACTCGTCCTGGTGCTCGCCGGTGGCGTGGCACTCCAGCTCTCGTCCTCCACCGACGACGTCGACCAGAGCGCCGACGAGACGGCAGACGCGTCGAGCGCCGAGGGAGCTGACGCCCTTGTGGCAACCGAGCGCGCCGCCGACGCAACGGCCGACGAGCTCGCTCCCGACGTGGCGTCCGCCGATCAGGTGCCCGTCGAACTCGACACCGGCGTCGACGACGTGGCACCGCCCGGCGAGACCGCGGTGCTCGATCAACTCGACGACCTCACGGACCTCGCTGACTTCGCGTCGGCCGCTGTCGGGGCGCCCGTGGCGCCCGATGTCCCCGCTGCGACGAGTGCCGACGCGAGCGAGGATCTGTCCGAGTCCGAGTCAGCGCTCGCCGACGCAGAACTCCCACGATGTCTCGGCGTCGACATCATCGTCGGACCCGCCGTGTACGGCGATGTGCCGGTCGTCGTCGGCGTCGACGAAGGCCGCAACCTGGCAATCGCCTACCAGGCGGCCACCTGCACCGAGGTCGCTCGGGTGCGACTGCCCTGAGCGGGCGGCTAGCCTCGCCGACATGCCGGCCAATCCGCTCACCGACCCGAACTGGGCCACCGAAACCACCGACAAGCTGGTCAGCCTCATCGATACGTTTCGGATGCAGACGACCCAGAAGGTCGTCTACGCCGCTCGCGGTGCCGTGTTCGGGTTCCTCGCTGCGATCCTCGGCGTGCTCATCGTCTTCATCGTCATCATCGGATCGATGCGGGCGCTGCAGGCGCTGCTGGCGTTGGCCGTCGACTGGCCCCAAGCGGTGTACCTGAGCTACTTCATCGTCGGCAGCATCCTGAGCGTGATCGGCATCGTGCTGTTCCGCAAGCGCAACGCCGCCACCACCTGAGCACACCCGCTCCCCATCCACCGCCCACCTGCGCCACGACTCGACCCTCGGAGGAACTGCCATGTCAGACGTTCGCGATGTCATCATCATCGGATCCGGACCCGCAGGCCTCACCGCCGCGGTGTACAGCGCCCGCGCCAACCTCGCGCCCCTGTTGATCGAGGGCGAACCGTCGAGCACGAGTGATCAGCCCGGTGGCCAGCTGATGCTGACCACCGAGGTCGAGAACTTCCCTGGATTTCCCGACGGCATCATGGGTCCGGAGCTGATGGCCAACATGCGGGCCCAGGCCGAACGCTTCGGTACCGAGATCCTCACCGAGAAGGTCACCGCTGTCGACTTCTCCGAGCGGCCGTTCCGGGTGTGGGTTCGCGACGCCGAGTACCGGGCGCACGCGGTGATCGTCAGCACCGGTGCCCAGTCGCTGATGCTCGGCCTCGAACCCGAGCAGCGTCTCATCGGCCACGGCCTGTCGACGTGTGCCACCTGCGACGGCTTCTTCTTCCGGGGCCAGGAGATCGCCGTGGTCGGCGGCGGCGACTCGGCGATCGAAGAGGCCACGTTCCTCACGAAGTTCGCCGACAAGGTCACCATCGTGCACCGCCGCGACGAGCTGCGGGCCTCGAAGATCATGCAGGACCGTGCGTTCGCGAATCCCAAGATCGAGTTCCGCTGGAACAGCCAGGTCACCGACATCTTCGGCGAGACCTCGGTCACCGGGATCGAACTCACCGACACCGGCGACGGCACCGTGTCGACGCTCGCCGTGACGGGGCTGTTCGTCGCCATCGGTCACCGCCCGAACACCGACCTGTTCGTCGGCAAGCTGGCGATGAACCCGGACACCGGCTACCTGATCACCCGTGCCGATTCGTCCTACACCGACGTCGACGGCGTCTTCGCCTGCGGCGACGTCCAAGACGACGTGTACCGACAGGCGATCACCGCCGCTGGCTCGGGTTGCATGGCAGCGATCGACGCCGAGCGCTGGCTCGAAGCCAACGTCCATCACTGACCAGTCCGCAGTGCGCCCGCCCGGTAGCCGGTCGGGAATGTTTGCGCGGCCGGCGAGGTTGACCCGAACCCGCCACGAGCCCCCTACGCTGCTCGTGTACCCCCGACCGGGGAAGTCTGAAAGGAATGCGCCATGGCAGACGGCATCGTCAACTTGTCCTCCAACACCTTCGACGAGAGCGTGATCGGCTCCGACAAGCCCGTCATCGTCGACTTCTGGGCCGAATGGTGTGGTCCGTGCAAGCAGATCGCACCCATCCTCGCCGAGATCGCCGACGAGCACGCCGGTGATGTCACGGTGGCCAAGCTCAACGTCGACGATCATCCCGATCTGGCGATGCGGTACAACGTCATGAGCATCCCGACCCTGCTGGTGTTCTCCGGCGGCGAGGTGTCCAAGCGACTCGTCGGTGCCAAGAGCAAGGGCGCCCTGCTCCAGGAGCTCGACGAATTCCTGGCGACGACGCACTGACGGACCTCTTCCCGCTGCGCCAGGGCCAGCGGGGCGAGCCGGTCCGTGACCTGCAGCGTCGCCTCGGCGCGGCCGGACTCACGCCGAGCGGCGACCCCCTCGGCGAGTTCGGCGCGTCCACCCACATCGCGGTCACCGAGTTCCAACGCCAGCGTGGCCTGCATCTCAGTGGCTCGTGTGACGTGCACACCTGGATGGCGCTCGTCGAGGCCGGGTGGCGACTCGGCGACCGACTGTTGGTCCTCGCTGCCCCACAGCTGCGCGGCGACGACATCGCAGAACTCCAGGGGGCCCTCAACCAGCTCGGCTTCGACTGCGGGCGCCCCGACGGCATCTTCGGTCCGGCAACGGTGCGTGCCCTGGAGGATTTTCAGCGCAACGGAGGTCTGACCCCCGACGGCATCTGCGGTCCCGACACCATCCGCACCCTCGAATCGCTGCGTCGCCAGACCGGTTCGGGCCCCGGTGTGGCATCAGTTCGCGAATCCCTCACCGAACACGCGTCGTTGATGTCGTTGCGCATCGTCGTCGGGCAGTTCGGCGGGCTGAGCTCGATCACCCGCTCGGTCACTCGGGCGGTACGCACCAGCGGTGCAACGGTCATGTCGACCGACGAGTACGAGGCAGGCGCTCAGGCAGCCGCGGCAAACCGGTTCGGCGCCCACGCCTACGTCGGTTTCGAGGCCACGTGCGGACGAACGTTCGTTGATCTCCTACTTTGCCGTACCGACGTTCGAGTCCATCGGTGGTCGGGCTCTGGCCACCCGGATCGCCGCCGGTTGGTGCACCGGACAACTCCCCCGGCCCGAGGTGCGCGGGATGCGCCTGCCGGTGCTGCGCGAAACGCGGATGCCGGCGGTGCTGTGCTCGCTCGGCCCGGTGCGTGCCGCCGTCGACGCCACCGACGCCGTCACCGAGGCCGTCGTCAACGCCTTGACGGCGTGGGCAACCAGCGGTTCCTCCCCAGATTCGTAGGTTGTCCACAGGTTCGTGCACACCCTGTGGGTTTGTCTCGACATGACGTTGAGCTGACCACCACGTAGCGTGAGTGAACAGCACATGAACGGTTCACCTCGGCGACGGATCGTGTTCATGTCGGACCCACCCTCAACGCTGAGGTTCACGCGTACGTTCAGACGTCGAGCTCCCGGTACGACCGTGCGCTGCAACGATCGAGCTGCGATCGACGGTTGATCAGCCGGTCATCGCGCGATAGATCCGCTCGAGATCCTCGAGGTCGGCGAACTCGATCGACACTCGACCCTTCTTGGCAGTCATCTGCACACTCACGCGCGTGTCGAGGTGCTCCGCGAGAAGATGCTCGAGCTCCAGCAGTCCCGGGGGGCGCAGGCGCGTCGAGGGCGTGAGCCCGGCACCGTCGACGGTCGCCGTCGACGGTTCGGGGTCGGCGGAGGTGTCCGCCTCCGTGCTCTCCGGTGATGCGGTCTCGGCTCGGACCGCGTCTTCGACCATCCGCACCGACCAACCGCCGGTGGCCGCTTCACGTGCGAGCTGCTCCTGGCGGCTCCGATCAGGTGTCCCGAGCAGCGCACGAGCGTGGCCGGCGCTGAGTTGCCCGTCGGCAAGGAGATGTTGCACGGCGGGTGGCAGACCGAGCAGTCGGAGACTGTTCGTGATCGCCGACCGACTCTTGCCGACACGGGTGGCCACCTGATCATGTGTCAGGGCGAACTCGTCGAGCAGTTGCTGGAATGCGGCGGCTTCCTCGAGTGCGGTCAGGTCCTGACGATGCAGGTTCTCGACCAGGGCCTGCTCGACCGAGCCGGCGTCATCGGTCAGACGAATCACCGCCGGAATCGTCGTCAGACCGGCGCGCTGCGCCGCACGCCACCGCCGTTCGCCGGCGATCAGCTCGAACGCGCCATCCGCGGCCAGCGGCCGAACCAGAATGGGCTGCAGCACCCCCATCTCGGCGATCGATGCGGTGAGTTCGGTGAGACTCTCCTCGTCGAAATGGACACGCGGTTGATTCGGATTCGGTGAGACCGACGAGACGGGTACATCGGACAACACTGCACCCTGCGTGACGTCGGCCTCGGGGAGTTCGGCGCCGGGGATGATCGAACTCAGACCCTTGCCGAGTCCGCTAGAGCGAGCCATGGTGTACCTCCCGTGCAGCATCCCGATAGGCAATTGCGCCACGGGACGTCGGATCGAACGTGGTGATCGGCTGGCCGAAGGACGGTGCCTCGGACAGTCGGACCGATCGTGGAATGACGGACTTGAGGACCTTCTCCCCGAAGTGCTCTCGTACCTCGCTCACGACCTGGCCGGACAACTTGGTACGGGCGTCGTACATGACGCAGAGAATCGTGCTCATCTCCAGCGTCGGATTGAGATTTCGCTTGACGAGGTCGACGTTGCGGAGCAACTGGCCGAGGCCTTCGAGTGCGTAGTATTCACACTGGATGGGCACCAGGACCTCCCCGGCAGCCGCCAGGCCGTTCACGGTCAACAGCCCCAGCGAGGGCGGACAGTCGATCAGCACGTAGTCGTAGTCGTCACGAACCGCTTCGATCGCCCGCTTCAGGCGCTGTTCACGACTGAACGCCGGGACGAGTTCGATCTCGGCGCCGGCGAGATCGAGTGAGGCTGGCGCCACGAAGAGATTCCGCACGTCGGTTGGTTCGACCACGTTCTCGAGGGGTTCATCGTGCAACAGCACGTGGTACATCGAGTACTCGAGCCCGCGATTCTCGATACCGAGGCCCGTCGACGCATTGCCCTGCGGATCCAGATCGATGATCAAGGTGCGAAGGCCCATCTCAGCGAGCGCCGCACCGAGGTTGACCGTCGTCGTCGTCTTGCCGACGCCGCCCTTCTGATTGGCCAGCGCGATGACCCGAGGGAGGCGGTGTTCTGGGGGAGCGGGCTCCGATGGTTCGGTCTGGGTGTCGATCTCCGACAACAGGTTCTCCGTTCTACGGCACGACAGTCCGGCATGAAACTGCCGACCGGGGCGAGGGACGTGCACACTCTGCCGGATTCGCGGTCCGAAGACAAGCATTGTCGACCGTAAATCGAGTGTTTCACGTGAAACATGCGTCCGTGGACGGTGGTGAGCAACCAACCGGGTGTCGCTCGACGTTTCACGTGAAACATCGGCCGTCAGCGCGGCAGGAACACCGCCACCAGGCCATCGATCTGGTCCTGACCGTCATGCGGGCTCACGTGCACCGGGGAGGGAGACGCCGGACCATCGGCGTAACGGCGTCGGCCCAGCGTTTCGAGCAGTTGATCGTCCCAGCGGTCGACGCCCGGTGGCTCGCTGATGATGATGGGGCCCGCTGGGGCCACGAGACGGGCTGCTTGGGTGAGGGTGAATGCCGGGGGCCCGAATCCTCGGGCGACCACGGCGTCGAACGGGTGGTCGAGATGGATGGCGGTCACATCGGCGCAGATCACGCCGACTCGATCCTGCCATCCGAGCCGTCGGACCCATCGCTCGAGGGCGTCGGTCCGTTTCGCCCGGCGATCGAGCAGCGTGACCCGGACGGCGGGGAGATCGTGGGCGATGATCAATCCCGGCACGCCTCCTCCGCTGCCGAGGTCGAGGACCGACTCGATCGGTTGACGGACCATGCAGGCTTCGAGCGCCCGCACGAACCCATGGGCGTGCGCGATGACCTCAGGAATGGGTCGGGCTCCGAGGAATCCGAGTCGTTGCGCGTCCAGGAGGACGTCGACGAGTGCAGCTGCGGGCTCGCCGCTCATCACTCGCCGATCCTGAATGGTCAGGCAGGCTCGACGATGATCCGGCGGTCCGGATCCTCACCGACGGACCGGCTCGCCACGCCGGACTCGTCGTTGAGCACGTCGTGCACGACCTTGCGGTCCGACGAGCTCATTGCTTCGAGCGACCGTGCGGTGCCCGACGTCCGGACCTGCTCCGCCACGTCACGGGCAAAGGACGGCGAGTGCGGTCTCACGGCGCTCGCGGTATCCGGCGACGTCGATACGCAACCGCGTCTCGTGGTCGCCCAGCCGGCGTTGTGCCGAGACACGAGCCAGATCCTGGATGGCATTGAGTGTCCGGCCGCCGGGACCCACGAGCAGGCCCAGCTCAGACCCGGTGACGTCCACGCGAAGCTCCAAGTCGTCGACCTGCAGCGTGGACGACCCGTCGACGCCGAACGCCTCGGTGAGACCATCCATGAATGCCACGGCGGCGGCTCCGACCTCGTCGGGTGTGACGGTCGATTCGGGGCGGTCCTCGTTGCTCATCTTCTGCTCCTCGTTCTGCTTGCTGCGCTGGGTGGTGGATCCGTTGGCGGACGACGATCGTCCTGATGCTGATGCCGGCTTCTTGCGGGCCGGCTTCGTTGCGGCCGGCTTGGTCGCTGCCGGGGCGGTGTCGGACTCACCCGCGCCGGTGTCGCCGCCGTTCGTCACGGACGTGGTGTCGGTCTTCGATTTGCCGGCCCCGTCCGATCGTCCCTTTCGACGGCGTTCCTGCTTCGGACGTACCTGCGTCGGACGTACCCGCGCCCGCAGTCGTGCTTCGCCGCGCATCCGGCCGAACAGGCCGGGTCGCGGCTCTTCGATCACGTCGAACTCGGCCTCGTCGGCGCCGACACCGAGTTGGTCCAAGGCGGCGTCACGCGCGGCCTCGATGGTCTTTGCGGTGGTTTCGACCCACTCCATGTTCCTGGTCTCTTTCTGCTGCAGTGTGACGTGGCACTCGCGTGCCGCGGCGTCACGAGGATTTTTTCGAGGTGTTCGGCCGCGAGGACTTCGACGGCTTCGAGGACTTCTTCGACTTGGCCTTGTTGGCCTGCGCCTCTTGGCGAGTCGGTGTCGGGCGACCCTTGGCTCCCGACGACGGTGTCGGACGGTTCTTCGGCGGCGTCACCCGCTTGCTCGTCGTCGGTGCCGGCTTCGACGCCTTGACGTCCTTGGCAGCCTTGGCGTCCTTGGCCGGCGGCTTCTTCGTACCGCTGTTCTTGGCGTCGGGGGAGGGTCCGGCGAGATCGCGCTTCGCCTGCGCGAAGAAGCCACCACCGCCATCAGGATTCTTCTTGGCCTCTTCGCGGGCGGCATCGCCGGCGCGCTGGGCCTGGCGCCCGAGTGACTCGTCGTGGCCATAGAACGCACGGGTGATGTAGGCCTGCTGCAGGATGCGGAAGATCGTCTGGAAGATGTAGTAGACGACCAGTGCGGCGAGGAAGAAGATCTGGAAGACCGCGAAGAACACCGGCAGGTACTGCATCAGCTTCTGCTGAGTGGCCGACATCGTCGGGCTGATCGATGCCCGAGCGGCCACCATGCGCTGCTGCACGAAGTACAAGGCGCCCAACAAGACGACCAGCAACACGTACCAGATGCCGGTCCCGAAGCCCTCCGCAACCGCTTCAGCGGCGGACTTCGAGAGGTCGAGGCCCAGTGACATGATCGACTGTTGGCCGAACAGTGATTCGTAGAGTGCGGAGTCGATCGCCAGATAGCGCGGAATGAAGCCGGGTTGGAGCACCTCGTCGGGACGTTGGAAGGCGGTCCACACCGCATCGGAGACCGGTCGTGCGGCTCCGACGGGCCGGTAGGCCATGCCTCGCAGGACTCGGAACATGATGTAGAACACCGGCGCCTGCGCGAGCAGCGGCAGACACGAGGCCATCGGGTTGACCTTGTGCTCCTGGTAGAGCTTCATCATCTCTTCGTTGAGCTTGGTGCGGTCGTTGCGGTACTCGTTCTGCAACTTGCGCATCTCGGGCGCCAACTTCTGCATCTCGAGCATGCCCTTGGTGCTCTTGAGCGTCAGCGGCGTCGTGATCGCCATCACGACGGCTGCGATCATCGCGATGGCGATGGTGTAGTTGTTCGTGAAGCCGTAGAACCACGACAGCAGGGCGGCAGGAATCTCGAACATCGACTCAGTCGACCTCTCCGGGAGACGGTGCGCTCACGTTTTCGCCACTCCGTGTGACGTCATGAGCGCTGGGCGTGGGATCTGGGACCGGGTCGAACCCACTCGGCCCGAACGGACGGCATCGAAGCAGCCGGGTGAACGTGAGCCACCCGCCACGGGCCGTCCCGTGGACCTCGAAGGCCTCGTGGGCGTAGTTCGAGCAGGTCGGGTAGAAACGGCAGGGCGACGGTCGGCCGGCGAACGCTCGCTGATACGCCTCGATCCACGACACGGCACGTCGCTGGGACCACGTCATGGCAGCTGGCGCTGATGTCGTTGCACCTTGTCGAGCAGCGACATCATCGAACGTTCGATATCGGCGAACGTGTGTTCGCAGGCGGGAACTCGGGCGCCGACGAGGTACAGCCCGGGTGGGACGTCGGAGTTCGCCAGCACCGCACGGAGGCGGCGACGTAGCCGATTGCGGGACACGGCGGGTCCCACGGCGCGACCGATGGCGAACGCCACCTGCGGGGGAGCCAGGTCGGGATCGAGGACGAACGAACACCACAACGAATCGGTCCGGACCCGAACCCCATCGCGCCGGAGGCGGACGAAGGCGTCGCGTTCGCGGACCCGGTCGATCAAGCCGAGAGTCGGGCCCGGCCCTTGGCCCGGCGGGACTTCAACACCGCACGGCCCGCGCGGGTGCTCATGCGCGCACGGAATCCGTGCTTGCGGGCTCGGCGACGATTGTTGGGTTGGTAGGTGCGCTTCACGGCTGACTCCGGACGGTTCGAGACAAATCATGTTCCGTCGACGACCACCGCAATCGGTACCACGATCGGGATGCGCGCCTCACGGACTGACCTAGCAAGGCTAGAGGCACCTGTGCACCCGCGCCAACCGTCGCGCCCAAACCACAGCGATGTAAGTTGTCCACAGCGTCGTCCAGGGTGGATCATCCCAGCGTACAAGGCATTTTCGCCGGTGTCGTGACCACCGGAGCGTCAGGTTTTCGACACAGATCGCACGTGCTAGGTTCGCACTCCCGCAGGAGGAGCCAACTCTGTCCACATTCTGTGGACAACGGTGTGGACCACTGTCGACGACGATCGGGAGACCTCAGGTGACAGACAGCGCAGACGTGTGGACACAGGTGACCCTCTCGCTGCGCTCACAACTGGCTGAGTCGGTCTGGTTCTCCACCTTTCAGGACGTCTCGCCACTGCCCTCCGACGCCGACACCCTCCGACTGCTCGCCCCGAGCGCCTACGTCCGCGACCGCATCATGAGCCGTTACCTGCCACTCGTCACCGAGGCACTCCAAGATGTCGACGAGGGACATCGCTCCGTCGAGATCGATGTCGAGACCAGCGGCGAGGCGCAGACGACGGTCGACGACGACAGCACCAGCAGCTCCAACAGCACGGCCGCAACGACACCGGTCGACGAGCACCGCGGCAATCGGTCGGCGCAGAGTTCCGACACCTCACGGTCGTTGCTGCTCGACGAGGCCGGGCTCAACCCCCGGTACACCTTCGAGACCTTCGTCAAGGGCGCCTCGAACCAGTTCGCGCTCGCCGCGGCGCTGCGCGTCGCCGAAACGCCCGCCCGCAGCTACAACCCGCTGTTCATCTACGGCTCGGCCGGCCTCGGCAAGACCCACCTCCTGCACGCGATCGGCCACTACGTCCATTCGAACTACCAGCACCACGAAGTCCGCTACGTCTCGACCGAGACGTTCATGAACGAATACGTCGACGCGATCCGCCAGAACACCACCAACTCGCTGCGCCGCCGGTACCGCGACATCGACGTGCTGCTGATCGACGACATCCAGTTCATCGCCGGCAAGGAAGGCCTCCAGGAGGAGTTCTTCCACACGTTCAACTCGTTGCACGGCGCCAACAAGCAGGTCGTCATCTCGTCCGACCGCATGCCCGACGCCATCCCCACGCTCGAAGAACGCCTGCGCGGCCGCTTCAAGTGGGGCCTGATCACCGACATCCAGCCACCCGACCTCGAAACACGCCTCGCCATTCTGCGCAACAAGTCCGAACGAGACCGCGTCCTGGTGCCCGACGAAACCCTCGAGTTCATCGCCACCAACATCGCCACCAACATCCGCGAGCTCGAAGGTGCCCTCATCCGGGTCACTGCATACGCCAGCCTCAATCAGGTGCCGATCACCACCGACCTCGCGCAGACGCAGCTCGCCGACCTGCTGAACGACAGCAAACCCAAGGCTCGCACCGACGAAGAGTTGCTCGCCGACATCGCAGCGATCTTGAAGTTTCCCGTCGAGGACCTCAAGGGCCGCAGCCGTCAACGTCCACTCGTCACCGCCCGCCAGATCGCGATGTACGTCTTCCGTGAGCTCACCGACCTCAGCTACCCGGCGATCGCCCGACTGTTCGGCGGTCGCGACCACACCACGGTCATCCACGCCAACGAGAAGATCCAACGCCTGATGAGCGAACGCAAACAGATCTACGACCAGGTCACCGACCTGCTGCAGCAGTTGAAAGCATGACCGCACACCACATCGAGCGAGTCGCGAACAACACTGGGGACAGCGATCGGACAACGAGGCCAACACGGTGGACAACACCAGTTTGTCCACCGGAGCACATCGTTGGAATTCGCGACCTGGGGAACAACCGCCCATCCCGTGTGGACGCCTGCAGCCGCCCTACGCTGCAACAACGCGTGGTTGTCCCCAATCCACAGCACCTACTACTGACATTGAACATTGAGACATCCCTGCATGAGGAGAAGTGCCCACTGTGAAGTTTCGTTGCGAACGTGATGTGCTCGCCGACGCCGTCGGCTCTGCTGGACGGGCGGCCACGAACCGTACGGGCACGCTGCCGGTCCTTGCCGGCGTGCGCATGGAAGTCGCCGGTGACACACTCACCATCACCGGCACCGACCTCGAATTGACCATCCGGCTCAGCGTCGACGTCGGTGGCGAACGTGACGGTGCTGCAGTCGTTCCCGCCCGCCTCGTCGGTGACATCGTCAAGGCACTTCCCGCCGGCGCCGTCCACGTCGAGCTCGGCGACGACGAGCTGTCGATCAGCGCCGGCCGGTCACAGTTCTCCGTGCGTCCGCTGTCACTCGACGACTATCCCGCCCAATCCGAACCGTCGGCCGACGCGGTCACCCTGCCCGCCGACGCGATGGGCGACGCATTGCGCCAGGTCGTGCGAGCCGCCTCCACCGACGACGCCCGCGCCGTGCTCACCGGCGTCCTGCTGGCCTCCGACGACGACGGTCTGCGCATGGTCGCCACCGACTCGTACCGACTCGCCGTCCGTGACCTGCCCGATACCGGCGTCCTCGCCTCCGGCCAGAAGGTCCTCATCCCGGGCCGAGCCCTCAACGAACTGCAACGCCTGCTCGGCGACGTCGAAGAACTCCAGGTCCGCCTCGGCGACCGCGAAGCCACCTTCGAAGCCGGCGGCACCCGGCTGAGCACCCGCCTCATCGAAGGTGAGTTCCCCAACTACCGCAACCTGTTGCCGTCCAGCTACCCGAACCTGCTCACCGTCGGCAAGGCCGCCATGCTCGAAGCGATCCGTCGCGTCAAGATCCTGGCGCAGGACTCCACCCCGGTCCGCCTCACCCTGGGTGGCGACACGGTGCAACTCACCGCGATCACCCAGGACGTCGGCAACGCCGTCGAGGAGATCGACGCCAGCTACGACGGCACCGAGATGACCGTCGCCTTCAACCCGGACTACCTCGCCGCCGGCATCGACGCCATCGACGCCGACGACGTCACGCTCGCCACCATGGATCCCATGAAGCCGGCCGTTCTCCGCGGCGTCGGACGCGACGACTACCTGTACCTGCTCATGCCGGTCCGCGTGCCGTGATCATTTTCGAAGCCTCACCGCACGTTTGATCGTGACCATCAGGGTCGGCTTCGATCTGGCTCGTCGCTGGCGCTTCCCTCGCCAGCTGTGCACCTGACCAGGTTGTTGCCGGCGTCTTCCTCGCTGGCGCGCTGTGCCGGTTCGTTTACGTTTGTTCGCGATTCTGGGTGAACCGGTCCACCGGAAATGCACCGCAAACGTGGGTGGGGGTGGATGGGTCTGGGAGACTGCGAGTTCGTCATGATCGTGTCGCATCTCGAGTTGGTCGACTTCAGGAACTACGCGTCCGGGGTGTTCGAGCTGACGGCGGGGACCACCGCGATCATCGGCGACAACGGGCAGGGCAAGACCAACCTCGCGGAGGCACTGGCCTTCCTCGCCACGCTCACCAGTTTCCGCTCCGTGCCGGGAGATGCCCTCGTACGAGTCGGTACCTCGACCGCGATCATTCGTGCCACGGTGCAGGACGACGACGGACGCGACAGCCTCATCGAGATCGAACTCGCCGCGGCCGGCCGAAACCGGGTCCAAGTGAATCGTCAGCGGCTCCAACGTGTGCGCGACCTGCTCGGCACCGTGCGGGTCACCGTGTTCTCCCCCGACGACCTGATCCTCGTCAAGGGAAGCCCGGGCGAACGCCGCCGATTTCTCGACGACACACTGGTCGCGCTTGCGGTCAAGTACGACACCGTCCGTCTCGAGGTCGACCGCATCGTGCGCCAACGCAACACCCTGCTCAAACAGGCCGGAGGGCGGCTCACCGACGAGATCGAGATCACCCTCGACGTCTGGGACGCCAAGTTCGCCGACATCGCCGACCAGTTCGGCTACGCCCGCGCCACGCTGGTTGCCCGGCTGACGCCGATGGTGCAGGAGGCCTACGAACAACTGGCCGGAACACCGACTCCGATCGACCTCGTCTACGAACCACCGTGGCGGGCGACCGGCCTCGCTGCGGCACTGCTCGAGGCCCGACCGCTCGACATCCGGCGTGGGGTCAGCACGGTCGGACCCCACCGCGACGAACTCACGTTGGCCGTCGCCGGACTCCCGAGCCGCACCCATGCATCACAGGGCGAGCAGCGCACACTGGCACTCGCCCTGCGCCTGGCCGGGCATCGCCTCGTGACCGAACGAACCGGGTCGGCACCGGTGCTGGTGCTCGACGACGTCCTCTCCGAACTCGACGACCACCGAGCGACCGCGCTGCTCGAACATCTCCCCGCCGGCCAGGTGATCATCACCACCGCCAGCGAACTCCCGCCTGCCGCCCGCGCCGATCGGATCCTGCGCATCCACGCCGGCCAGGTGCGCTGACCTGCGCAACGATGAGCCGGACCGGCCGTCTGCGGTCCGTTCGCTCATCGCGGGAGTGGTTCGGGGCGAGCGGAGTACGGTGGCGGGCGTGTCCGAACCGGTGCCGATCTCCCGATCGCTCGACTCGATCATGAAGTCGCTACGCGGCACCGACCGCATCCAGATCGGCGGCGTGTTCGGACGCTGGGACGACGCCGTCGGTCCCACCGTGGCCGCCCATGTCCGACCCGTGCGCCTCGACCACGGCGTCCTCACCGTCGAGGCCGACGAGCCGGCGTGGGCCACCCAGGTCAAGTTCCTCGCCGCCACCATCAGCACCCGTCTCGCCGAGGTCGCTGGCGTGCACATCGAGCGGATCGAGGTCCGCGTGGCCGGCTCGGCGCGGCGGTGATTACCGGCTCGGGTTCCCCGACTCGGTGACACCCCGCTGGTAGGCTGAGAGCCCATTCGTGAAGTCAGCGTGGGCGCTGGTTGCACCCTCCGGACCAACCCTGGGGCGTCAATTGGCTGACCTCGCTGAACGCCAAGAACAGCATGCCTTTTCGGCATGTCCGCCAGTCAGCCAGAAGTATCGAGGTACGAGTGTCCAACGACACCGAAGCAGCATCGAACCACGTCGCCGAGACCACACCGGCCCCGACGAAGAAGCGCTCGAACACCAACTCCGCCACGACCACCGCCGCGTACGACGCCAAGGCGATCCAGGTCCTCGAGGGGCTCGATCCGGTGCGCAAACGCCCCGGCATGTACATCGGCTCCACCGGCCTGCAGGGCCTGCACCACCTGATCTGGGAAGTGGTCGACAACTCCGTCGACGAGGCCATGGCCGGGCACTGCACCCGCATCGGCGTCACCCTGCTCGCCGACGGTGGCTGCCAGGTCGACGACAACGGCCGCGGCATCCCGGTCGATCCGTTCACCTCCGGCGAACACAAGGGCAAGAGCGCGGCTGAAGTCGTGCTCACCGTGCTGCACGCCGGCGGCAAGTTCGGCGGCGACGGCTACAAGGTGTCGGGCGGCCTCCACGGCGTCGGCGTGTCGGTCGTCAACGCGCTGTCGGAGCGTCTCGTCATCGAGGTCGACCGCGGCGGCCAGCACTACCGCCAGGAGTACGCCAAGGGCGGCAAGCCCCAGGGCAAGATGCTCGTCGTCGGCGAAACACCCAAGCGGGGCCGCACGACCGGCACGACGATCTCGTTCTGGCCCGACCCCACGATCTTCGCGGCCGAGGGCACCGAGTTCGTCGCCCGCACGGTGCTCGAGCGCCTCCAGACCATGGCGTTCCTGAACCGGGGCCTCGAGATCGTCTTCACCGATCAGCGCGAGACCCGCGAGCAGACCGTCACGTACCAGTACAAGGGCGGCATCCTCGACTTCGTCAAGCACCTCAACGCCACCAAGGAGCCGTTGTTCTCCAAGGTCTGCCAGTTCGAGGACGAGGACGAGGACGACGGCCAGATGCTCGACATCGCGATGCAGTGGAACACCGGCTACTACGAGGGCATCCACGGCTACGCCAACGGCATCTCCACCATCGAAGGTGGCATGCACGTCGAGGGCTTCAAGACAGCGCTCACCTCGGTGGTCAACAAGTACGCCCGCTCGAAGAACCTGCTCAAGGAGAAGGACCCCAACCTCACCGGCGAGGACATCCGCGAAGGCATCACCGCCATCGTGTCGGTGAAGCTTCGTGAGCCGCAGTTCGAAGGCCAGACCAAGGCCAAGCTCGGCAACGTCCCGATGCGGTCGTTCGTCCAGAAGGCCACCTACGAACGTCTCGGTGAGTGGCTCGAGGAGAACCCCACCGAGGCCAACAAGGTCGTCAAGAAGGGCCTTGCGGCTGCGCAGGCTCGCGTTGCGGCCAAGAACGCCCGCAACGCCATCCGCCGCAAGACCGCACTGTCGGGAGCAGGTATGCCCGACAAGCTCAAGGACTGTTCGTCGAAGAACGCCGACGAGTCCGAGATCTTCATCGTCGAGGGCGACTCCGCGGGCGGCACCGCCGTCGACGCCCGCGACCCGCGCACGCAGGCGATCCTGCCGATCCGCGGCAAGATCCTCAACGTCGAGCGTGCACGCGTCGACAAGATGCTCAAGAACAACGAGATCCAGGCACTGATCACCGCGATCGGTGCCGGCGTCGGCGAGGAGTTCGACGTCACCAAGGCTCGCTACCACAAGGTGATCTGCCTGGCCGACGCCGACGTCGACGGCAGCCACATCCGTACGCTGCTGCTCACGTTCTTCTTCCGTCAGATGCGCGAGATGGTCGAGGCCGGCTACGTCTACATCGCCCAACCGCCGCTGTACTCCACCGAGGTCGGCAAGGAGAAGGTCTACCTCAAGGACGACCTTGCCAAGGCGGCGTTCCTCGAGGAGCGGCCGAACCACAAGAAGCCGTTCCAACGCCTCAAGGGTCTCGGCGAGATGGACTGGGAAGAGTTGCGCACCACCACGATGCTCGACGGCACCCGCACCCTCTTGCAGGTCCATGTCGAGGAGGCCGCGCGGGCGGACGAAATCACCTCGATCCTGATGGGCGAGGACGTGCCGTCACGCAAGGAATTCATCACCCGGAACGCCCGCGACGTCCGCAACCTCGATTTCTGAGATCCGAGTAGCTCCACATGACTGACACCAACGACACACCCCCCATCGAGCCGTTCCGACCCATTGCGTTGGGCGACGAGATGGAGAGCTCGTTCCTCGAGTACGCCATGTCCGTGATCATGTCGCGCGCACTGCCCGACGTGCGCGACGGCCTCAAGCCGGTGCACCGCCGGATCATCTGGGACATGGAGGACCAGGGGTTCCGCCCCGATCGTCCCCACGTCAAGTGCGCCCGCGTCACCGGCGACACGATGGCCCGGTTCCACCCCCACGGCGACAGCGCCATCTACGACGCGCTCGTCCGGATGGCCCAGCCGTTCTCACTGCGCCACCCGCTGATCGACTTCCACGGCAACTACGGCTCGCCCGACTTCGGACCGGCAGCCGCCCGGTACACCGAGTGTCGGTTGAACCCGTTGGCGATGCAGTTGCTCGCCGACATCGACGAAGACACCGTCGACATGATCCCCAACTACGACGGGAACTTCGAGCAGCCCGTCGTGCTGCCGGCGCGGTTCCCCAACCTGCTGGTCAACGGCAGCCAGGGCATCGCCGTGGGCATGGCGACCAACATCCCGCCGCACAACCTCGGCGAGGTCATCGACGCGGTGGTGCACCTGCTCGACAACCCCGAGGCCACCCCCGACGACCTGATGGAGTACGTCAAGGGCCCCGACTTCCCGACCGGCGCCAGCATCCTCGGCAAGGCCGGGATCATCGATGCCTACCGCACCGGACGCGGGTCGGTGAAGATGCGCGCCACGCTCGAGATCGAAGAGACGAAGTCCGGTCGCATGGAGATCGTGGTCACCGAACTGCCCTACCAGACCAGCTGTTCGTCGATCGCCGCGCGCATCCAGGAACTCGTCGACGGCGGCGACCTCGACGGCATCGCCGACGTGAACGACGCGTCGTCCGGCGGCAAGACGAACCTGATCATCACGCTCAAGCGCGACGCCAACGCGAACGTGGTCAAGAACAACCTGTTCAAGCTCACCCAGTTGCAGTCGTCGTTCCCGATCAACATGGTCGCCCTCGTCGACGGTGTGCCCCGCCAGATCAACCTGCGCGACGCGCTCGTCGCCTACGTTGCGCATCAGCGCGACGTCATCACCCGCCGTTCGGAGTTCCGACTCGACAAGGCCAAGCGCCGTGAGCACATCCTCGAAGGCCGCATCAAGGCGCTCGACGTCATCGATGCCATCATCGCCCTCATCCGGGCGAGCGACGACGTCGCCGCCGCTCGCGACGGCCTGATGGCCGCGCCGTACGAGTTCAGCGAGATCCAGGCGAACGACATCCTCGACATGCAGCTGCGCCAGCTCACGCGCCTCTCGCGCATCGATCTGCAGAGCGAGCTCGACGAGACCCGGGCGAAGATCATCGACCTCCAGGAGATCCTCGACAAGCCGGAGCGCCTGAACACCGTCATCCGCGACGAGATCACCGAGATCAAGGACACCTTCGCCACGCCACGTGTGTGCGAGCTGACCTACGACGACGGCGAGATGTCGATCGAGGACCTCGTCGACGACAAGGAACTGGTCATCGTGATGACCCAGGCCCAGTACGTCAAGGCGGTGTCGGCCGACTCGTTCAAGACCCAGGGCCGTGGCGGCCGTGGTGTGTCGGGCGGCAAGATGAAGCTCGACGACATCGTGCGCCACGTGATCTTCACCACGGCGCATGCGCACCTGCTGTTCTTCTCCAACCGGGGCAAGGTGTACCGCCTGCGCGCCCTCGAGATCCCTGAACGCGAGCGCACCGCCAAGGGCATGCCGATCGTCAACCTGCTGCCGCTGCAGCCCGACGAGCAGATCCAGGCGATCATCGACACACGCGACTTCGCTGGCGAGCGCTTCTTGTTCTTCGCCACGAAGAACGGCACGGTCAAGAAGACGGCGTTCGACGCCTACGACTCGAGTCGCCGCGACGGCCTGATCGCCATCAACCTCCGTGACGACGACGAGTTGGTCCGGGTGATCGAGACCGCCGGCGACGACGACATCTTCATGGTGAGCCGCAACGGCATGACGATCCGCTTCGACGAGAACGACGTGCGGGCGATGGGCCGCACGGCAGGCGGCGTACGCGGCATGAAGCTCAAGAACGGTGACGACCGTGTGGTGTCCGTCGACGTCGCTCGCGACGACACCGCGATCTTGATCATGACCGAGGCCGGCTACGGCAAGCGGACGCAGCTCGACAAGTTCAACTCGCAAGGCCGAGGTGGCCAGGGCGTTCGCGGCATCAAGCTCACCGGCAAGAAGGGCGCTGTCGTTGCGGCATTCATGGTCGGGCTCGACGACGAGATCGTCGCCGTGTCGAGCAACGGTGTCACGATCCGGATGGAAGTGCGCGGGATCTCCTCGCAGGGTCGTGACGCCACCGGCGTCAGGGTGATGAACATCGACGACGGTGACGCCGTCAGCTCGGTCGCCCCGATCCTCGCCGTCGACGACGAGTGACCATCGGCGCTCAGCGCCCTGCTTGCGACCATCTGTCGCCACGAGGTCTCCTACACACGTGAGGTGATGATGGTCGGACGCGATCGTGGCCAGGCCGCGGTGCTCGTCGTGATCGTGGCGACGGTGCTGTTCGTTGCGCTGTCGGCGGCGCTGGTCGCTGTCGGGGGCCGCATGATCGAACGCACCCGAGCGCAGACCGCGGCCGACGCCGCTGCGCTCGGCGCCGTCGCCGGTGGTCGCGACACGGCCGCAGCACTGGCTGCACGCCACGGCGCGACGCTCGTTTCGTTCGAGCCCGGGCCCGCCGACGGCCAGGTCACGGTGGTCGTTCGCGTCGGATCGGCCACCGCCGTTGCCGCTGCCAGCGACGCGCCGTGAGCGCTCGTGACGGTTCGTTCCCGGCGAGACTGCCTACACTCCTGGGGATGAGCAAGACCGAGCGCGACCTCGATCGGGAGTTCGACGTGCTCGATGACGTGCTCGATGCCGAGGTCGATGACGCGCTCGATGCCGAGGTCGACGCCGAGGTCGACGCCGACGACGAACTCGACGACGTGGCGGAGACGGACGAGTCCGTCGACGACGAGTCCGTCGACGACGAACTCGACGACGAGCCGTTCGAGCTCCCTGAGATCGTCATGGCAACCGAGGACGACGACGAGTCCGACGACGACGCCGGCGGGACCGACGCCCGCGAGGTCAGCGAGCCGGAGATCAGCGACGATGTCCTCGACGAGCTCCGCCGCGCCGAGATCGATGGGCCGACGGTGGCGTTCGCACCGCAAGACGACACGTCGTCGGCGATCCGGCGGCCTCGTCGCTCACCCGAGTACGACCCGGCGCCCTACCCGATCCCGATGGCCGTGCCACGCATGCTCGGTCGCAAGCCGCGTGTGCGTCGCGTCACCCGGGTGGTGCGCCACGTCGACCCGTGGAGCGTGTTCAAGATCGCCATCGTTGCGAACATCGTGCTGTACCTGATCGTGCTCACCGCCGGCGTCCTGCTGTGGAACGTCGCCTATGCCACCGGCACCGTCGACAACGTCGAGCGGTTCTTCGAGTCGTTCGGCTGGGCGTCGTTCGAGTTCAACGGTGGCGAGATCTACCACAACGCCTGGATCGGCGGGCTGTTCGTGGTGATCGGGCTCACCGGCCTCGCCGTGCTGCTGGCCACGCTCTTCAACCTGATCACCGACCTCGTCGGCGGAATGCGGTTCACGGTGCTCGAAGAAGAAGTCGTCGAGGCACGCCCGTCACCGATGCGCCGGTTCGTGGTGCGCCGCGCCGAACCCGAGGTTCCACACGTGTCGTACGACCGATCCGGGCCCATCGTGCGCGAAGCGATCACCGATGACAGCGGCAGCCTGCCGCGCTGACCCACGATTCGATCCGCGTTCAGGCGTGAAGAACTCCGCCGACCGATAACCTCTCCGACTTGCCGGGGCTATAGCTCAGTCGGTTAGAGCGCTGCCCTGATAAGGCAGAGGTCACAAGTTCGATTCTTGTTAGCCCCACCACCCGGTCGATTGCCGTCGCCGGCCCGTCACCGCCGCCAGCAGCCTGGTGAGCGGACTACCCTGCCGGTCGGATGAAGTTCCTCCGACGTGCGTTCTCGGCCATTGCTCTGATGGGTTTCGCTGCAGCGGTGCTGCGCGTGCGCGGCACGGGAGGCACCCCGCCCCAGCACGGAGGCTGGCGCCCACTCGAGCTGCCGGACACCTGATGTCGGTCGTTGCGGTCGTCGGGCGTGGTGTCGTCGGACAACGGATCACCCGTCGGCTCCCGACCGTCATCGACGGTGTCACCATCGTCGACCACGACCCCCGAGCCGGTCGGACGCTTCCCGCTGATGTCGACGTCGCCGTGCTCGCCCATGGCGGCTCCCACGCCGACCTCGCGCGACGGCTCATCGGCCGTGGCGTGGCCGTCGTGTCGGTCAGCGACGATCTCGCCGATGTCCGGTCGTTGTTCGACCTCGACGACCACGCTCGCTCGGCCGGGGTGCCCCTCATGATCGGCGCTGGCATGGACCCCGGCTTGACCGGACTACTCGCTCGACTGTCGGCGTCGAAGCTGGCGACATACGACGAGATCCACATCGCGATCCACGGCACCGCAGGTCCGGCCTGCGCCCGCCGCCACCACCGCACGCTCGGCGGACGCGCCCTCGGGTTCCACGAGGGCGAGTGGGTCCAGCCGACGGCTGGCTCCGGTCGCGAGCTGTGCTGGTTTCCCGAACCGGTCGGTCCCTACGACTGCTATCGCGCCGAGCTGGCGTCACCGCTCCTGCTGCACCACTCGTTCGCCGATGCCGATCGCATCTCGGCGCGGGTGTCGGCCAATCGCCGCGACCGGTTCACCGCCTGGTTGCCGATGCTCAGCCCGCCCCACCGGGAAGGTGGCGTCGGTGCCGTTCGAGTCGAGGTGCGTGGGACCGATCCGACCGGGGCGCGCGTGACGTCGATCGTCGGCATCGCGGAACTGGTCGGAACCGCTACCGCTGCCACGGCGGCGGCGTTCACGGTGGAGGCACTGCACGGTCGGCTCCCCGCCGGCGTGAGCCGAGCCGGCGATGCCGCACTGGACACCACTGGAATCCTGCGAACCGTCAGTCAGCTCGGCGTGCGACTGCAGGAGTTCACGGGTGTGCCGTCGACGCAGCGCATCAGTGCGAATCCCTGAGCCCGTCGGAACGATCGCTGCTGGCGTCGCTCGCCGCGTCCGGCGTCAGTGACTCGACACGGGTGGCAAGTCGCTCGACCACCTCGGTCAGCCGGTCGAGGCGATCCTCGAACGCCTCGCCGGTCACCATGTCGGACATCGTGAGACGCACGCTGGCGATCTCGCGGGCGAGGAACTCGGTGTCGGCTTGGGTGCGCTCGGCCACCTCGCGGTCGTTCTGCGACGTCACGCGGTCGCGACGTTCCTGGCGGCTCTGGGCGAGCAGGATCAGCGGCGCGGCGTACGACGCCTGGATCGACAGCACCAGCGTGAGCAGCACCAGGCCGCGGTCCCACGGGTCGAACTGGAACCGCTCGGGCACGACGGTGTTGAACAGGATCCAGACCGTGATGACGACGGTCTGCCACACCAGGAATCGGGCGGTGCCGAGGAAGTTGGCGATCGACTCGCTGAATCGCCCGAAGGTGTCGGAGTCGTACGACACCCCGACGCGGCCAGCGGTGCGCGGCGTCGTGAGATCTTCCCGGCGCTTCATGTCTCGACCGCCCGCTTGCGGCTGGTGCGCCAGCCGACGCCGAGCATCCGGTCGAGGACGTCGTCGATGGTGACGGCCCCGAGGAACCTGCCGGCCTCGTCGGTGACGGCGACGGCGAGCAGGTCGTAGCTGGCCAGGATCTCGGCGACGTCTCGGTCGGTGGCGTCAGGGCTCACGGTCGGGTCGTCGGCGACGAGGCGCCCGATCCCCATGTTCGGTGGTTCGCGCAGCAGGCGCTGCATGTGGACGACGCCGACGAGCTTGCCGGTCGGCGCCTTGTACGGCGCCTGGGTGACGAAGATCTGCGTGGCGATGCTGACGACCCAGTCCGGGTCACGGACCTGTGCCAACGCCTCGGCGACGGTGGCATCGGGACCGAGGATGATGACCTCCGGCGTCATCAAGCCACCGGCGGTGCCCTCCTCGTAGGACAGCAGGCGGCGGATGACCTCGGCGTCGTCGACGTCCATCACGCCGAGCATGCGTTCCTGGTCGGCCGGGGCCATCTCGCCGAGCAGGTCGGCGAGGTCGTCGTACTCCATCTCGTCGAACACGCCGACGAGGCGATCACGGTCGAGCTGCTCGACGATGCGGACCTGTTCCTCCTCGGGCAGTTCCTCGAGGACGTCGGCGAGGCGTTCGTCGTCCATCGCCTCGGCGAGCTGGCGGCGCTGATCGAGTGGGAGGGCGCGAACCACCGCGGCGACCTCGGCCGGATGGAACTCGCGTAGACGGGCAGCCTCGGCCTGCATTGCGGTCTGGGCTTCGAACAGCGCGGGGACCTCGTCGAAGTCGACGAGGCGATAGCTCGGACGCCGGCGCAGGGTGCTCTTGCGTGCCAGGCGCACCTTGTCGATCACCCAGTACGTGGAGCGGGCGTCCTCCTGGGGTCGCAGGGCGATGTCGCTGACGGTCTCGTCGCCGATGCGACGGTCGATCAGTTCGCCGCCGATCAGCACCTCGCCGGGGCGCGGCTTGAAGGGGTTGAGATCGACATCCCAGCTGCGCAGGCGGGCACCGTCGCTGTTGAGTTCCGCGATGCGGTTCGCGTTGACGAAGATGCGTCGACGCTGGCTGCTGGCGACGAACCCGACGACCCGGGGCGCGATCGCCGGTTCGCGACCCTTGCCGGCACGCCCGGGGATCACGACGATGTCTTCGATGCGTCCGATCGGCGCGCCACCGGCGTCCAGCAGTGACAGCCGCATCACCCTGAAGGCGTAGATCAGGTCGGCGGCCATGGCCGCAGGTTACCGAGGCCTTGTGGACCGTCGGTGATACATCGCGTGTCGGCGAGGCAGGGCGATGCGCTCAGCGCGCCTCGACCTGCACCAGGGTGTCGGAATAGGCAACACCGCCACCCCACTCGGTGAGCGTGTCGTTGGTGAGGCTGTTGGCGATGCGACCGTCGGGGTGGTGGCGGCTCCACCATCCGAACGGGATGGCCACCACGCCGGAGCGCAGCCGCTCGGTGATCCTCACCGGGACCTCGACCGACGCCCGGTCGTTCCAGACCCGGGCGATCGAGCCCGCTTCGAGCCCGCGGGCGGCCGCGTCGGCAGCGACGAGCTCGACGAAGGGGCCACCTTCGACGGGGCCGTGCTTGGGCAGGTCGGCGTAGCCCGAGTTGAGAAAGCGGGTGTGGTGCTTGGGGGTGAGCAGCTGCAGCGGGTACTTCTCGCGGAGCGCCGCGTCACCGCCGGGACCCTCGCGGGGAGCGACGTAGACAGGGACCCGGGGTTGGCCCATCCGTTCGAGCTGATCGGAGGCGAGATGGGCGCGGCCCGTCGGCGTGTCGAAGTGGCCGTCGCCGAACGGCCGGCCGTCGTCGGGATACGGCGCACGCAGCCAACCGACACGCCGCAGCTCGTCGTGGTCGATCGTCGGGAGCGCCGCGCGCAACAGCGTGTCGTCGTCGTCGAACAGCGACGGCTCGGTGTAGCCCATCGCCCGGCCGAGCCGCCGGAACAGCTCGGTGTTCGAGCACGCCTCGCCCGGTGGGTCGACCGCGGCGGCGTTCCAGCCGATCCACAGATGGCCCCACGGGAGCACGACGTCGTCGCTCTCGATCTGCATCGAGGCGGGCAGCACGATGTCGGCGTAGCGGGCGGTGTCGGTGAGGAACTGCTCGTGGACCACGGTGAACAGGTCGTCGCGTTCCATGCCGACGCGGATCAGCTCGGCCCGCGGGACCGTCACCAGTGGGTTGCAGTTCCAGTTGATCAACGCATGCACACCGGGACCGCTCGACTCGCCGGCATGTGGCGACGTCAGGATCTCGCCGAGGCGGCTCATGTTCAGCGTTCGCGGTTCGCGTCGTCCGCCGGCGCGTTCGAGGTCGGGTCGCATCAGCGCGATGCCGTCGACCAGGCCTTCGCTGTACGAGCCGACGCTCTTCGCGATCCCGCCGCCCCGTTCGGCCCAGGCACCGGTGAGCGCCGGGAGGCAGGCGAGCGTGCGGTAGAACATCGCACCGTTCTCGTGGTGCTCGGCGCCGATCAGGCTGCGGATCCCCGCCGGTCGAACGGTCGCGTAGTCGACGGCGAGCTGCTCGATGACGTCTGCATCGACGCCGGTGGCCGTCGCTGCCCGCCGCGGGGTCCAGTCGGCGACGGCATCGCGCAGCTCGTCGAAACCGGTCGTGTGCTCGGCGATCCACGCGTCGTTCGTGAGCCCGTCGCGGATGATGACGTGCATCATCGCCAGCATCATGGCGATGTCGGTGCCCGGCAGGGGCTGGATGAACCGGTCGCCGCGCGCCTCGTCGATCGCTTCGGCGGTCAGCGTGCGGATCGGATCGATCACGACCAGGCGGGCGCCGCGGGATCGGGCGGTCTCGATCGTCGGCCAGAGGTGGCGGTTGGTGAGCTTGGTGTTCGTCGCCCACAGGATGATCAGCTGCGAGTGTTCGAGCTCGAGTGCGTCCATGCCGCGCCCGGAGCCGTTGGTCATGCGCATGCCGTGGCCGACCGTCGGCCCGCAGATCGCCCGCTCGAGCTTCGAGGCGCCCATGTGGGCGAAGAACCGGCCGTTGATGCCCATCATCGACAGCAGGCTCTGGTTGCCGGCATCGGAGAACGGCAGCACCGCTTCGGCACCGTGGGTGTCGATCACCTCGTGCAGGCGGCGGCCGATCTCGTCGAGGGCGTCGTCCCAGCTGATGCGTTCGAACTCGCCGGCACCCTTGGTCCCGACGCGTCGCAACGGATGCAGGATCCGGTCGGGGGAGTGGACACGGTCGAGGAACCGGTTGACCTTCGGGCACAGCTCGCCTGCCGAGTACGGATGGTCAGGGTTGCCGCGCAGCTTCACGGCGACCGGTTCCGGTCCCGCGGCGTCGTCGACCGTGACCGTCCAACCGCACGAGTCCGGGCAGTCGTGGTGGCAGGTTCCGTTGACGGTGCGTGTCACCATGCCCGTCAGGCTACGAGACAGCACCGAGGTGTGCTGGCGGGTTTTCGCCGTCGGGGCGCGTCAGCCCTCGATGATCGTGCGGAGGTGGGGCCACGCCGCGGCGAACCCGAAGTGCAGCGGGAGCTGATCGACGTAGTCGAGCGGAAACCAGTCGACCTCGTCGGTCTCGAAGTTCATCGACGCACCGAACGGCTCGTCGACCTCGACGACGACGGTGGTGTACTTCCAGTCGCTGGCCGGCTCGAACACGTACTCGCCGAGGAGACGAGGTGCGCTCAGGGGTGCACCCACCTCCTCGGAGGCCTCACGGAGCGCACCGTCGTACGGGGTCTCGCCGAAGTCGAGCGCGCCGCCCGCGCACGACCAGTTGCCGCCCTCGTGGGCCATCGCCGAGCGCTTCTGCAACATCACGATGGGCTCGTTGTGCGCGTCGCGAACGACGAACACCACGCCAGCGGCGCCGTAGACACCCCACCGCACGTGACCGTCGCTGCACCGCATGAACCCGTCACCTGTCCGTCGTTCCAACACGCACGTCACCCTAGGGCCCGCCTTGGTCCCGACGCCCGGGTTGCGGGAACCCGCTGGGGAAGGATTGGGGGGGAATGTCGGTTGTGTTCTCTTCGTGAGCATCACCGAGCCCGACCTGTCCGCCGAGACCTTCGATCTGATCATCGTGGGGAGCGGCTCGGGCAACTCGATTCCGTCGTACCTCGACGACTGGAACATCGCCATCGTCGAGCGTGACGTGTTCGGCGGAACCTGCCTGAACCGTGGCTGCATCCCCTCGAAGATGTTCGTCTATCCGGCCGATGTCGCCGTGGCCTCGCAGACGTCGTCGAAGCTCGGCATCGACACCCAGTTCAACGGTGCCGACTGGGCCGCGATCCGCGACCGCGTGTTCGGTCTGATCGACCCGATCGCGTCGAGCGGCCGGGACTACCGCGCCACCGGAACCCCCAACGTCACGCTGATCGAAGGCACCGCCGCATTCGTCGACGAGCACACCCTCGACGTGGAGGGTCGCCGCATCACCGCGCCGAACATCCTGCTGGCGGCGGGTGCTCGCCCGGTGGTCCCACCGATCGCCGGGCTGATGGAGACCGGGTTCCACACGTCTGACTCGATCATGCGACTCCCCGAGTTGCCCGAACGCCTCGGCATCATCGGCGGCGGGTTCATCGCCGTCGAGATGGGCCACGTGTTCTCCGGTCTCGGCTCACACGTCACGATCTTCAACCGCTCGAACACGCTGCTGCGAGAGTTCGACCACGACATCTCCACCACCTTCACCGAGGTGTTCGGCGAGCGGGTCGAGTTGTTGCTCGGCCACATTCCCACCAGGGTCGAGCGTGTCGCCGACGGCATCAAGATCACCTGCGCCGTCGGCGAGACGATCGTCGACGAACTGCTCGTTGCCACCGGGCGCGAACCGAACAGCGACCTCCTCGACGTCGATGCCGCCGGCATCGCCTGTCACCACCACGGCACCGTCGCGGTCGACGACACGATGGCCACCAACGTGCCGGGCATCTGGGCGGTCGGTGACCTCGCGAACAACCATCAGCTCAAGCACCTCGCCAACGCCGAGGCGGCGATCGCGTTCTGGAACATCGCCCACCCCGACGATCTCCGACACCAGAGCTACAAGGCGGTGCCGAGCGCGGTGTTCTCGAGTCCGCAGGTGGCCACCGTCGGGTTGACCGAGCAGGAAGCGATCAAGCAGGGCCGATCGTTCACCGTTGGTCGCCGCGACTACGGCGGCACGGCGTACGGCTGGGCGATGGCCGACACGTCCGGGTTCGCCAAAGTGCTCGTCGACACCGAGACCGGGTTGATCCTCGGTGCCCATGTGCTCGGTCCGCAGGCCTCGTCGATCATCCAGCCGCTGATCCAGGCCATGCAGTTCGACCAACGCGCCGAGGACGTCGCCCGCCAGGTCTTCTACATCCACCCGGCACTGACCGAAGTGGTCGAGAACGCACTGCTCGACGCACTCGGCTGAGATCGACGACCGCCCGTTCGGGGGTCGCTGACGTGTCGCGGAGCTTGCGGGTTTACGCTGGATCCATGGCAGTCCCCACCAAGAACTGGGCCGGCAACCAGCGGTGCCTTCCGACGCAGGTCCACGAGCCGCGTTTCACCGACGACGTGGCCGGCATCGTGCGGATGGCCGCTGCGGCGGGCGAGCGCGTCAAGGTGATCGCCGGCGCCCACTCGTTCACCGACACCGCGATGACCGACGGGCATCTGCTGTCGCTCGACGCGATGAACCAGGTGCTCGCCGTCAACGGCAACGACGTCACCGTGCAGGCCGGCATCCGGCTGCGTGACCTCAACGAGCACCTGGCTGGTCTCGGACTCGCGCTCCCCAACCTCGGCGACATCAACGTGCAGTCGATCGCGGGCGCCACGTCCACGGCGACGCACGGCACCGGCGTCGAGTTCGCGAACCTGGCGACCAACATCGTCGGTCTCGAGATCGTCACCGGTGACGGCACGGTGTTGCGCGCCGACGAGCGCAACGAGCCCGAGCTGCTGCGCGTCGCCCGTGTCGGCATCGGTGCGCTGGGCATCCTGACCGAGGTGACCCTGCGGTGCGTGCCGGCGTTCAACCTCCACGCCGTCGAGAGCATCGAGAAGCTGACCGATGTGCTCGCGGATTTCGGCAACGTGATGCGCTCGACGGACCACGTCGAGTTCTACCTGATGCCCGGCGCCCGCCGGTGTCAGGTCAAGCGCAACACCCGCACCGACGAACCCGCCCGCCCGCAGTCGAAGGCCGGCTACGTCCGCGACAAGTGGATCGGCGAGAACCTCGCGTTCGGCACCGTGTGTCGGGTCGGTCGGCGCTTTCCGTCGCTCGCACCGAAGGTCGCCAAGCTCGTGATGTCGGCCGCGGCCGAACGTGACGTGATCGATCGCAGCGACCGTGTGTTCTGCAGCCCCCGACACGTCCACTTCGTCGAGATGGAGTACGGCATCCCGTTCGACGCGGTGCCCGACGCGATCGGCCGCATCGTCGATCTCACGTCACGCCTGCCGTATCCGCCGATGTTCCCGATCGAGGTGCGCTCGTCGAAGGGCGACGACATCCCGCTGTCGACCGCCAACGGCCGCGACTCGGGCTGGATCGCCGTGCACCAGTACGTCGGAGTGCCCTACGAGGCCTACTTCCAGGGTGTCGAGCAGATCATGGACGACTACAACGGTCGACCGCACTGGGGCAAGATGCACTTCCAGAACCGCCTCACCCTGGCGCACCGCTACCCCGAGTGGGACACCTTCCAGACGTGGCGCCACAAGCTCGATCCAGCAGGCACGTTCCGCAACGCCTACACCGATCGGGTGCTCGGAGAACCCTGACGTTCGCTGCGCCGCTCGGCAGGTGCGATGCGGCGTCGTCAGAGGCAGGGGCCCACGTCGACGGGGTCGACGAGGGAGCGCCGCGTCGACGGGTCGAGGAATTCGCTCGGCAGGTCGACCGTCCAGGCCCGATCGGCATCGCTCGTGCTCCGGCTCCAGACCACGCCGACGCCCCCACCGGGGAGGTGCACCATGGTGCCCGAGTCACCGGGCTCGATGCCGACGTCGATCCGGAGGCCCAGTCGTTCGACGCGCTCGTCGCCATAGATGTCGGTGGTGCGCATCGTCACGCGCTGCAGGACGTCCACGGCGAGCGGCTCCGGTGTGCCCTCTGCCGAGATCACCACGACGAGGCCTCGTTCTCCTTCCCGGCCCGGCTCCTCGCGCAACACGACGGCGTTGTCGATCTCTGTCGAGGGGCGCAGCGCGGCCACGTCGAGGTCGGGATCGAACCACACGACGTCGGCGTCGACGGCAACACCCGATCGGTCGACGATCTCGATCCGGTCGGCGCCGGCGACCACGTGCGCTGCGGTGACCACCAACCCGTCGGCGATCGCGGTGCCGGTGCCGAGTTCGATGCGCGGACCACACCCGTCGGCGCGCACGCGCACCGTGGCGGCGATCGCTGCAGGGTCGGCGTCGCTGTCTTCCTCCGTGTCGGCGCCCGTGTCGGCGTTGCAGCCGGTGGCGGCGACCAGCAGGGCAGCGACGGCCGCGGCGACGAGTCGGGTGGTCACGACAGGTCCACGAACTCGTGGGCCATCCAGATCGAGTCGTCGGTTCGAAATCCATGACGTCCGTAGAAGGCTCGTACCCGCTCGTTCGCCGCTTCGGTCTCGAGGAAGATGCGGGCGAGGCCGCGCCGACGTCCGTCGTCCACGACGTGTTCGACCAGTGAGGATCCGACGCCGGCACCGCGCTCGGACACGAAGATCTCGTCGAGCACGGCCTCGGCGCCGCCGGCCTCGATCGACCATCCCCAGGTGAGCACTGCGTACGCCGCCGGCGCGTCGACGATCCAGACGATCCCGTGCGTGTCGTCGTCGAGCAGGGGAGCAAACGCTGCAGCTGCTCGTGCCGGATCGAACGGGTGGGCGTCGACGGTGCAGAACTCGCGGTGCAGGTCCACCAGACGGTCGAGATCGCCGGGGCCGGCGCGCCGAATGTCCACCATCGTCGATCTTCAGCTCGCCGCGCGGTCGGAGATCGCCCGTGCCACGGCGCCGTAGCGCTCGAAGCGTTCGGGGGAGTCGAAGGCGGGGTTGTAGAACACCAGTCGGTCGACGATGCCGTCGTAGGTGTCGATCAGCGCATCCGCGAGGTCGTCCCATCGCGCTTCGGTGCAGAACACGGCGAGGTGGTCGTCGGTGATCTCCGCGGCCATGCCGGCGACGTCACCGGCGCGCTGTTTGGCGCGGATGCGGTCGGTGGTGCCCTCGAAACCCGCTTCGTCCCAGATGAACGCGTAGTTCGGTGTCGACCCGTAGAACGACAGCGAGGAGCGCGCCATGTCACGGGCCTGTGCGATCTCGGCGTCGGTGTCGCCGACGATCGTGGTGACCGGCACGATGACGGCGATGTCGCTCGGATCCCGACCGGCCCGCGCGGCACCTGTCGCAATGGCCGGCAGGACGTGGCGGTCGAGGTAGCCGGGCTCGCCGATCGGGTGCACGTGGACGCCATCGGCGACCTCGCCGGCCATGCGCAGCATCCATGGATTGACCGCGGCGACGTCGACCTTCGGGTCGGGCGCGTCGATCGGGCCGGGGCTCCACTGCCGGTTGAGGAAGTCGAGGTCGTAGAAGTCGCCGTGGTGGTCGAGCGGTTCGCCTCGGAACCCGGCGAAGCAGGCCTTGACCGCCGAGACGTAGTCGCGCAGCCGCGGCCCGGGTCGTTCGAACTCGACGCCGTAGCGCCGCACCACATGGGTGCGCACCTGGGTGCCGAGGCCGAGACGGAAGTGGCCGCCGGTCAACTCCTGGAGTTCCCAGGCGACCTGCGCGGTGATCATCGGGCTGCGGGGGAAGGCGACGGCGACGCCGGTCGACATCTCCAGGCCCGGTGCGGCGAGCGCAGCAGCGGTGACGGCGGGATAGGCGGTGCGGCCGCCTTCGGTGAAGAGCATGCCGTCGAAGCCCGCCTGCTCGGTGCGTTGCGCGGTTGAACCCATCAGCGCGAGCGCCCGGGGAAACGTCATCACGTCCACACGCATGGGTCCGACCGTAATCTCGAGCGTCGTGCACGGACTTCACCGCATCCTGCTCGACGCGGTCGAGGGACGGTTCCCGCCCGTCGACGGGGGAGTCGACGTGATGGCACCGATGACGGCGGACCATCACGCGGTCGTCGAGTTCACCGGTCACTCGATCGTGCTCACGGATCGAGACCCTGCCGACGTGGTCGCGCACGGTGCGGACGGCTTCGGCGGGGCGTCGCAACCCGACGTGCTGCGCTGGCTCGCAGGCCCCGACGGCTGGATCGGTTCGCACGATGTCGTCCTGGTGGCCCGCGGCGTCGGCGGTGGGCAGTTGTCGGAGCGTGATGACCTCGACGATCACCCACGGGTCGTGCGCTCACGACAGCACCGACGCGACGTCGGCGTGTACGGCAACGACGTCGGACTGGTCACGATCGGCCGCGGTCTGGTCGACCGACTGGAAGTGTCCGTCGAGGTGCTCGTCGGAGGATCAGCGGGTGCGGGGCGGCGTCTGATCGGCGATGCGTTGGCGAGGATTCCGGACGGTGAGCCGGTGTTCGCGCAGGTCGCACCCGGCAACGCTGCGTCGCTGCGCGCATTCCTGAGCTGTGGGTTCGTCCCGATCGGTGCCGAGACGCTCCTGCTGCCCACGAAGTTGTGACACGTCGAATGTTTCGGAGCGACACGGAATTGGAACGTGGCTGATGTGCCGGGGGTCCACCGCCCGCGCTAGACCCTTGGTCCGACGTCGATCACCGTCGTCGAATCCGAGCAGTTGGGCCGGGATTCCCCGAGTCCGTACGAGGCGGCATGAACCACGACATCATCATCCGGAACGGCACGGTCGTCGACGGCACGGGCGCCCCGGCGCGGGTGGCCGACGTGGGCATCGCCGGTGACCGAATCGTCGAGATCGTCGACGCTGCCGATGGCGGCGTCACCGCCTCGGGCCGTCGCGAGATCGATGCGACCGACCGCCTCGTGACCCCCGGCTTCGTCGACATCCACACGCACCTCGACGCCCAACTGGCCTGGGATCCGATCGGCACCTCGAGCTGCTGGCACGGTGTGACCAGTGTGGTCATGGGCAACTGCGGGGTCACGTTCGCGCCGTGCCGACCCGACGACCGAGCGACGCTGGCCGAGATGATGGAGAGTGTCGAGGACATCCCGGCCGATGCGATCCTCGACGGCCTCGCGTGGGACTGGGAGACGTATGGCGAGTACTACGACTCGATCGATCGGCTCCCGAAGGGTCCGAACACCGGTGGCCTGGTCGGCCACTCTGCGCTGCGTACCTATGTGATGGGCGAGCGAGGCCTCGACGAGGATCCGGCAACCGGCGACGACATCGCCGCGATGGCCCGTCTGGTCGACGAGGCAATGGCCGCCGGCGCGCTCGGTGTGTCGACGAGCCGGACGTTCCTGCACAAGGTGCCCGACGGCCGCCCCGTGCCGGGTACCTACGCCGCCGCCGACGAACTGCTCGCCTTCGCAGAAGTGCTGCGCGAACACGGCGCCGGTGTGTTCGAGGGAGCGATGCGCCTCGGCGAGCGCGACAACGACGCCTTCGACAACTCTCGCGCCGAGGTCGCGCTGATGGGCGAGATCAGTCGCCGCAGCGGGCGCCCCGTCAGCTTCGGGCTGACCCAGAGCAACCGGCGTCCGGATCTGTACGAGCGGGTCATCGAGTTCGTGAAGGCCGAGAACGCGGCCGGCGCCAACGTGCGGCCCCAGACCACGGCCCGTGGTGTCGGCATCCTGTTCGGCCTCGAATCGCGCACCCCGTTCGACCGGGCGCCGTCGTGGAAGGAGCTGCGTGGTGCGGTCAACGGCCGCAAGCTGCAGATGGTTCGCGACGCCACGTTCCGCCAGACGCTGATCTCCGAAGCCGACGTGCACGGCACCCCACTTGATCTCGGCGAGGTGTTCGTGCTCCCTTCCGATGCCGCCCGTTACGACTGCGATCCGGCGTCGTCGCTCGCCGCGATCGCGGTGGAGCGCGGCGTGAGCCCGGCTGCGGCGTTCATCGAGCTGGTCCTCGAGACCGACGGGGCGCTGGTGGCGAGCATGCCGTTCCTCAACCAGGACCTCAACGCGGTCGAGGCGATGCTCGACGATCCGTTGATCACGCTCGGACTCGCCGATGCCGGCGCGCACGTCAGCCAGATCATGGATGCGAGCCAGCCGACGTTCCTGCTCACCTACTGGGTGCGCGAGCGTCAGCGCTGGTCGATCGAGGAGGCGATCCGTCGGCTCACCTCGGACACCGCCGACCTGTTCGGTGTGACCAACCGTGGCCGCCTCGCTGCGGGAGCGTTCGCCGACGTCAACGTCATCGACTTCGAGGGCCTGCACCTGCCGATCCCCGAGTACGTGAACGACTTCCCCAACGGGGCCGGCCGCTACGTGCAGGGCTCGAGCGGCTACGACTACACGCTGGTCAACGGCTACGTATTCATGGACCACGGCGAGCACACCGGTGTGCTCGCCGGCCGCATGCTCCGCTCGAACTGAGCAGTGACGGTGCCATTCACGGCGTCACCGGATGTTCGACGCAGGGCTCAGAGTCGGCGGCGGAGTTCGACGTACACCTCGGTGCCCGCGAGCGCGGTCAACGAATCGGCCATCGAGTCGGCAACCTGCTCGTCGCCGCAGTAGGCCTCGCCGCCGTCGGCGCGTTCGGTGCAACACCACGCCATCGTGCGTCCGTGATCGCCCCAGTCGGATCGGGTCCAGCGTCGTACGGTGGCGACCTCGGTGTCGGCGTCGAGCTCCCGCCAGTCGACCCTGAGGGGGAGCTGCCAGCACACCGACGGTTTCCACTCGGTGGGTGACTCCCCGTCGGCGAGCGCGGCGATGTGGAGCGCGCACCCCTCGCCGCCCGCGAAGCCGGGACGGTTCAGGAAGATGCAGGCGCCGTCGACGACGCGAGTGTGGGTGCGTTCGCTGTCGCCGAAGATGCCGCGGGCCTCGCCGTCGACGTCAGGATCAGCGCCAGCGTGGGCGACGTCGTGGAACTGGAACTGTTCAGGGGTGAGCATCGCGGCGTAGGCGTCGACGTTCATTGCCTCGGCGGTGCCGGCGGGGCCGTCGCCGAAGTGCGCGCCGAGCGAACAGCAGCCCTGGTTCGACTCGGTGGCGTCGACGTCGAGGATGCCCTTGCAGCCGTTGCCGAACAGGCAGGTCCAGTTCGACTCGAGGAACTCGCGCTCGAAGCGCCAGACGGTGCCGGGCCGGACGATCTCGACGTAGCCGTCGTCGTGGCCGTCGTGTTGGCCGTCGTCAGGTTCGTCCGCGGGGAGTTCGCCGCTCATGTCTGCGTGAAGTGCACGGTGCGCCCGAGCGGTCCGAGATCGATCGGGTCCGTCGACTCCTCCGGGCTGGTGCCGATCAGTGCGAGGCGGCCCTCGCGCTCGACGGCGACGGCTGCACCGTCGAGCGACAACGCGAGTGCGTCGTCGGTGGTCTGGAACTGGCGCACTCCGTCCTGGCTCATCAGGTCGTAGCCCGACGCTGTCGCTGCGCCGACGATGCAGCCCGACGCGTCGGACAGGAGCGGTTCGGAGCCACTCGCCTCGACGAGCACGGACCCGTCGATCGTGTCGACCACGGCGATCTGGGGCTCGGTGGCGTCGCCGGCGGTGACGGTCGCCAGGCAGGTCGACCCGATCGGGGGTCGCTCGCCAGCGGGACGCTGTGCGTCGTAGGTGCCGGTGACGGTACCGTCCGCCGCCACGATGGCCGTGCCGGTCGTCCCGGTGACGACGAGGCGATCGCCGTCGGGTGTGACGCTGCCGGACTCGATGGTACCGATGGTGAGCTGGGCGACATCGGACGTCTCGCCACTCGACGGCGACATCGTGACGACGTCACCGTCGACGGTCACGAGGATCACCTCGGCATCGGTGAGCATGCCGGCGCGCACCGACGAGGTCCTGCCCGTGGTGATGAGTTCGCCGGCGTGGTCGAACACGTTGACCGTGGCGTCACTGCCTACGTTCTGGGCGGTGACGACCAGCTCGGCGTCGACGGCGAGCGCCAGGCCCGGGAAGAACGACGGTTCGTCGCGGTCGAACGAGATCAGCACGCTCTGGAAGTTGCCCGAGTCGGTGACCAGGATGTCTCGTCCCGATGCCGATGAGCGTGCGTCGGCGAACTCGTAGCGGGCGCCGACGACGGGGGCGAACGTGTCGGTGTCGATCACGTCGCCGCTGGGGCCGTGGGCCAGCACGGCGCGGCCGCCGTCGGGTCGCGGGGCGAGCAACGTGAGCGCGCTGCCGGAGGGTCGCACGACGGTGTCGGAACCGATGTCGAACGCGTCGACGTTGTCCGACCCGACGTCGATCACCGCCACGGTGTCGGTCCCGGTGACGACCAGGGTCGAGTCGACGATCGCCGACGCCGTGGGGCTGCGGACACCTGACTCGATGCGGGCCACCTCCTCGCCCTGCTCGTCGTCGACGATGACGCGTCCGGTGCGGTCGTCGACCAGCACGATGCGATTCCAGTCGGTGCTGATGGCGCCCGACGTGGTGTCCTCGGCGCCCGAACCGATCAACTGGCCGACCACGATCGACGCAGTTGCGAGCACGGCGACCACCCCGCCGACCACGACGGCTCGGCGAACGAGGTAGTTGGGGTTGCGACGCGAACTCGCCGCAGCGGCTGGGGGTTCGTTGGAGACACGAGGCGAGCGCGGCGCGGGCACGTCGCCGGGGTCGAGGCCGTCCTCGTCGTCGAAGAGGTTGGGTCCGGACGGCATCGATCTGGATCGTAGGCGCACTAGCGTCGGCACACATGGAGTTCTGCTGCCCCCGTTGCAATGGCGACGTCGTCGAGGACTTCTACGGCCCGTGCGAGGTGTGCCGGTCGCAGCTCCGCGATGCGTTCCGGGCCCAGGGTCGTGTCGTCGAACTCGCCGAGTACGAACCGAAGATGAACGTCACCCCCAACGCCGTCGCCCTCAAAGACGACTGAGCCCAGCCACGTCGCCCAACCACGTTTGCGTTGCACTTCGGGCGACCCGGTCCACCCGAAGTTGCGCACAAACGGGTGGTGCGGGGTGTCGGGAGCGCTGTCAGTCGACCGAGGAGGGGAGGCCGCCGCCGGGGCGGAACTCCGACTGCTGCTGCTCCTTCTTGGCGGCGGCGGCCTGGGCGGACTGCTCCATCGTGGTCTGCAGGGCAGCAGCGGCTTTGTCGTTGGCGAGGATCTTGCTGACGACCGCCTTCGACGCGCCGGCCATCAACTCGGCCTGGTGATGGTTGAGGTACTCCTGCGACTCACGTAGGCCGGCGGTGTAGCCGTTGAGCTCGGGGATCACGTAGCGGGCGACCAGGTCCCACGATCGCAGCGTCGCCTCGCGGTTCGCCCAGTCGTGCGCGAATCCGAGCACCACACCGAAGCCACCGGTGATCTCCTGGAGGTGACGGATCGCGGCCACGAGGTCGTCGGGGGTCCCGATCACACCGGCGCCGGACCCGGCGGTGCCGTCGCCGACGGTCTGTTCGAGCAGTTCCCACTTGTCGTCGACGTGCGTGGCGTTCGGCCGTCCGAGCGTCCAGACGTTGTACTCGTTGTGCCATCGGTGCAGTCCGTCGACGGCCTCGTTGCGCGCCTGCTCGCGCGACTCGGCGATGTGGAACGCGAGCATCACGCGCCAGTTCTTCCGGTCGACGACCTGGCCATGTTCGGCGGCGGCGTCCTCGGCGAAGCTCCACTGCGTGGGCAGCGCCTGGATGCCGGCGGTCGAGTTCGATGCGATCGACAGCACACCCATGCCGTACTTGCCGGCCAGCGTCATCCCCGACGGCGAGATCGACGATGCCGTCACCATCGGCAGTTCTTCTTGGAGGGGGAGGAGCTGGAGGCGGGCGTCGTGCAGCTTGAACCATTCGCACTCGTAGCTGAACCGGTCGTCGCCGCGTAGCAGTCGGGTGATGACCGACAGGGCTTCGTCCTGGCGGTCGCGCTGCACCATTGGATCGATTGCCAGGGTGCGCGCATCGGAGGCCAACGCTCCGGGTCCGGATCCGAACATCGCCCTACCGCGGCTCATGTGATCGAGCTGGACGATGCGCTGCGCGACGTTGAAGGGGTGGTGGTACGGGAGGCTCGTGACGCCGGTTCCGAGCATGATGTTGTGGGTCCGCTGGGCCGCGCCCGCGAGGAACATCTCGGGCGACGCGATCATTTCCCAGCCCGACGAGTGGTGCTCGCCACACCAGAACTCGTCGAAGCCGAGCTTGTCGAGGTGTTCGGCGAAGTCGATGTCGCGTTGGAACTGCAGCGTCGGGTGCTCTCCGGTGGGATGGTGGGGGGCGAGGAACGTTCCGAAACGCATGCGAGCCATGCGGCGATGGTAGGGACCGCCGAAATCCGAGCCGCTACCGGACCTCGGACATGCAACGATCAGCGGATGGCCGGAATCGAGCTGCGGGCGCCGGTCGACGACGACGTCGAGGCGATCTCGCGCGTCGTCGACGCGCAGGACATTGCGTGGTGGGGCGAACCCGACGGCGACATCGACGACGTGCGCGACGAACTCGACCGGGTACGACGAGCAATGGGCTCACTCGATACCGGTGCCCGGGTGGCGGCGATCGATGGCGTGGTCGTCGGCGTTGCGCTGACGGTCGGCCACGGCCACACCCAGGTTGCCGTCGACGCGTCCGCGGGCGGCGACTCCGCAGTTCGCCGAGTCCTGTTGGAGTGGCTCACCGGGCTCGGCGACGACGTGCAGATCGAGGCGCCGGCGCAGGACGTCGACCGTCTGCGCGACCTCGCTGCGCTCGGCTTCGTGCCGACTCGGTCGAGCTTCGAACTGGAACGACCCGGCGACACCGCCGATCTGCCCGAGCCGATCTGGCCCGACGGCATCGTGGTCGTGCCGTTCCGGCTCGGCGTCGACGACGAGGAACTCCACGAGATGATCTACTCGTTCTGGGCCGACGTGCCCGGTCACACGCATCGCCCGATCGACGAGTGGCGGTCGTCGATCCTGGCGGGCTCGTGGTACGACCCGAACCTCGTGGTCGTGGCGCGGGGCGACAGCGGTCGTGGCCCGTTTCTCGGAAGTGTGGTCGGTCGGACGTTCACCGGTGACGTGGGGTGGGTGTCGCAGCTCGGCGTCGCCCGCACGGCTCGAGGGCTCGGCCTCGGACGGGCGCTGCTGATCGAGGCGTGCCGTCGGCTGAGCGCGAAGGATCCGAGGATCATCGGCCTCGGCGTCGAGGCCGACAATGCCAGACGCGCTCGGCCTGTACCGCAGCGTCGGCTTCGAGATCTGCCGGGAGTGGATCCACTGCTCACGGCAGTGAACGCGTCGGCCGTCGCTGCGGTATCGTGGAGCGGTCCCTTTCGGGGAACACCCTTCGGGGACGTAGCTCAGTTGGCTAGAGCACCTGCTTTGCAAGCAGGGGGTCGTGGGTTCGATTCCCATCGTCTCCACCAGGTCTGACCAGGCGTGATAGCCTGATCGGCACTCCGGTGAAACATCGAAGTATCAGCGATGTATCAACCAATCGGACGCCGATCAGCACGGGGGTGCGTCATGGCGTGGAAAGCGACAGGTCAACCGACGGTCCGCAAACAGCGCGACAAGTGGGTCGTGCGTGTCGACGGCATCGACACCGCCACCGGCAAGCACCGCCCGCGTCAGCTCGGTACCTACGCATCGCAACGCTCGGCGAACGCCGCGGCGAGGTCGATGAAGACCGAGGATCGGTCGACCGAACGGGGCACGGTGAGTTGGTTGGTGCGCCGGTACGTCGCCAGCCGGACCGACATCACGGTGAAGGCACGCCAGCAGTACGAGTGGGCGATCCCGCACATCGAGAACGGTCTCGGAGCCATCCAGTTGTCGAGGCTCGATCGTGAGGACGTGGCGACGTGGATCGACAACCTGGCCGCCGGCGGGAAGCTGGGCCGTCGCAGCATCCAGATCTGTCGCACCGTGCTGCGCGCGGCCTTGACCGAAGCGGTCGACGAGGGACTCATTCCGCGTAGCCCGGCAGCTCGGGTCGGACTGCCGCGAACCGTGGCCAAGGAGGTCAAGCCGAAGGACGCCGTCGCATGGGATGCGGCCGATGTCGACCGCTTCCTCGAGGCGACGGCCGAGCACCGATGGGCGGTCGCGTTCCGGCTCGGTGCGCTGTTCGGCCTGCGACGCAGCGAGGTGCTCGCGCTGCGATGGGACGACGTCGATGTCGAAGCGAAGTCGTTGCGGATCGACGAGAGCCTCGTCGCCACCAACGAAGGCGCGGCGTGGAGCAACGCGAAGAACGAACGGTCTCGACGCGTGATCCCACTCGACGACGACACCGTGCGAGCGCTCACCCGTCGCCGAGCGGAACAGGCCGCCGAGCGTCTCGCCGCCGGCTCGGAATGGGAGGACAACGACCTGATCATCGCCACCCGCACTGGCCGGCTCGTCCTGCCACGCTCGTACGACCGGGCGCTCGCGACGATCGTCGACAACGCGGGGCTGCCACGCCTCACCTCCCACGGACTTCGGCACACCGCAGCGACCCACATGGTCCAGGGTGCTCGGGACGTCGGCGAGCTCCGAGCGATCGCCGATCTGCTGGGTCACAGCCCCGAGATGCTGATGAACACCTACGCCCACGTTCTGCCGCAGAGCCAGACCGCCGTGGTCGACCGGATCAGTCGTCGCAATACGTGAGCGCCTGCTCCCGCGCCGGTCCTTGTGCTGAGGCCCGCGATCGCCGATACTGTGTGAGTACTCCCTCAGTCGCTTCGGCGGCTGAGTTCAGGCCCGCCGTTACCGGCGGGCCTTTGTTTTTCACCAGCCAGGTGGTCTGTTGATCGTGCCATGAGCGTCGTTCAGCAAGTCAGGGAACTGGGAGCCGACGAGAGCGGCGACTCGGAGCCGGCGCGTCTGGCTCGCAACCTTCCGCAGGGCTGCCGCGGGCTGGGTGTGGCCCCGGGGGTTGACGACGACGATCGGTAGGGAGAGCTCGGTGCTGACCAGCCGGATTGGCTCGCACAGGTCGGTGTCGTTCGAGATGATGAGTGCCTTCTCGAACTGGCCTCGGAACGCGTCAGCGATGAGGTACGACGCCAGGTTGACGTCTGAACCCTTCTCCTCGGTCTTCCAGACCTGCACCGTTGTGTTGCCGTCGGGATGTCTCTTCACGCTCTGTCCCGCCGCTCGCAGGAGCCGTTGCTGCACTGCGTTCGGTCGACGAACGAGCGGCATTCGGACCTTGCGTAGTTTGAACTGTCCATAGTGAATCGACGTGGTGAGATCTGTCTCCAGTGCGCGGATGTACGCCTGCTGGCGTTGCTGAAGACTCGGATCGTGATCGGGTGAAGCAACTCGTGCGGTGAAGTACCTCACCTGGTGAATCTGATCTCGAGGAACGAACCGTTTGCTCAGTGCGTGGATGTCGAGCCATTTCCACGAGGCTCCAGGCGACTCTCGACCGACGAGCTCCTTCGCGCCGTGATACAGGTTGAACCCGTCGACGTACACGGTCGTCAGTGCCACGTGTCGAGCCTACGAGGGTGAGGACGAGCGAATGTCCAACGACTACGTCGTGCGGCGAGCTGAGAACCGGAGAGGCGCGATGTGGGAGAGCACATAGTGTTTCGGAATGGGTGAGTTGGCCGTCGTCGCGAGGATGAAGCACCCGGGACACGCGATTCGTGAGCGGCGCACCGAGCTGGGCTGGACGCAAGCCGAACTGGCCGAGCGAGCCGACGTCGCACAGGCGGACATCTCGCGGCTCGAGAACGGTCGACTCGATGCCCGGTGGTCAACGATTCAACGGATCTCCGAAGCGCTGGTGTCATCAACCGACGCACCGAAGCGAAGTCTCGCCAACGCTCATCGCGATCGTCGAGCACCCCGGGCGACAGGGAGTACGACATGGGAGTCGAAGGTCGACTCCTGATCGTTACTTTCACTCGACTGATCCCGGCTCCGTCCCGGCCTGTTGCCGACGGTTGAGGTGACCAACCCGCCAGACGATGTGCCGTACGTGAGCTTCGCTCTCAGTCTGTAACGGAAAAAGATTGCCCGTCCTCGGGGTCTCGATGCCCGTTGAGAGGTGTGGGTTGTCACAAATTCGCGTTTTCGCAGGCATGTGTTCGCATGGGGAACGCACGCTGATGGGTGCCGAGGTGTCGATGACGTCGGTTGCGGTGCCGGATCTGTTGAAGGTGATGGAGGCTGCCGGCGTGTTGCGGGTGGGTCGCACCACCGCCTACGACCAGGTCGGCAAGTACTTCGCCACTGACGGCGCGGACGGGATGCCGTGCATCCGAGTCGGCGGTCAGCTGCGTGTTCCTCGAGTGTTGTTCGAGGAGTGGCTGGGCTTTCGGATCACGGTGTGGCCGCCGCTCGAAGCACCCGACGATGACGACGTCGCGGTCATCGCCCCGGCCTCGGTCGAAGCGGTTCCCACTACCCGTCGTCGTTCGAAGACTGCGGCGCAGTCGTCGCGTCTGTTCAGCGTGTAGGCCCGCTGATGGAACACACCTTCTGGTTCGACTCGCGAGGTAGCAATGACAGACAGGTGCCCGCGGGCTGGTGGGAGTCATCGTGTTGAGGGTGTCGACGCTGTACGCGGACACCTCGGCGTCGACGGCGGCCTACTACACGCGGTATCTGACCCAGGCCGACGGTGAACAACCCGGTCAGTGGACCGGACGTCAGGCGGCGCTGCTCGGGCTGAGCGGGGAGGTCACGACCGAGGACCTGCAAGCCCTGCTCGAAGGCCGAGATCCGAACAGTGGGACATCGTTGGGGTCGCCGTTCGTGAATCGGGTGACGTCGTCGGGTCGTGTGGTGCGGGCGGTGGCGGGGTTCGATGCGACGTTGTCGGCGCCGAAGTCGTTGTCGGTGTGGTGGGCGATGTCGGGCGACGAGGGCCTGGCTGCGTGTCATGACGTCGCGGTCCGGGCGGTGGTGGACTGTGTCGAACGGTTCGGCTCGACGACCCGGGTCCGCTCGAACGGTGCCCGCCTGCATCCGGAGTCGCAGGGCTTGACGGTGGCAGTGTTCCGTCAGACCACGTCACGGTTGGATGATCCGCAGTTGCATTCGCATGTGGTGATCTCGTCGAAGGTGCAGACCGTCGACGGGCGTTGGTTGGCGTTGGACGCGCGGTCGTTGAAGGGGTTCCAGCGGGCGTTGGGTGGGTTGTATCAGTCGGTGCTGCGCGCCGAGCTGACGGCCCGCTATGGGGTGGTGTTCGGTGAGATCGTGAAGGGCCAGGCGGAGATCGCCGGGATGCCCGAGGGGTTGTTGGAGGAGTTCTCGAAACGCAGCGTGCAGGTCGAGCGCGCCTACCAACGTCTCCTCGCTGACTTCTACGCCCGTGAAGGGCGTGACCCGATCTCGAAGGAAGACGGCGCGATGCGCCGCCAGGCTGCGGCGGACACCCGTGGTCACAAGTCCGGTCACGGTGCCGGCGATCTGCGGTCACGGTGGCTGGCCGAGGCGGCGACGGTCGGCGTCACCGCGGAGACGCTCACCGACAGCATCACGCACGACGGCGCAGAACCAGCCGGAGGTCGAGCAGTCGGTGACGGTCGGTGACGTGATCGCCGCGGTGGCAGAGCAGCGCTCGGCGTGGCATCGCTTCGACGTCCTGCAAGCCATCTGCGACGTCGCCCGCCCACAACCAGGGATGGACGGCAAGCAGTGGGCGCACCGCTGCACGCCGTGACCGACACGGTGCTTGGCAGAGTGTGTCGACCTCGACCCCGACGACCCGAGCACGTCGTCGGCGTGGTTCGGATGGGCGGTCGGTGTGGATCGAACCGTCCGCCCGTCATCACACCAGCAGCGAGGTGTTGGCCCAGGAGGAACACATCATCTGCTGGGCGATGGACGCACAACTCGACCCACCCGCACCGTCCACCACCGTGAACACGGGTCGGCTCGATGTGATGCAAGCCGAGGCCGCCGCAGCGGTGGCGGGGTGCGGATCGGTTGGTGTTGGTGGTCGGCCCGGCCGGTGCGGGCAAGACCACGATGCTCGCCGCCGCCGTCGACGACCTCACCGCGCAGGGACGGGTGGTGTTCGGTGTGGCGCCGACGGCGAAGGCGGCCCGTGTCCTCGAATCCGAGACGGGCATGGGATCGGACACGGTCGCGAAGCTGTTGCACGAGTGGCGACGAACCGATCGGCCTCCCGAGCGACCGTGGCGGCTGCCGGTGGGGGCGACGGTGATCGTCGACGAGGCCGGCATGATCAACACCGGCGACCTCCACCAACTCACCCACCTCGCCGACGCGCAGCGGTGGCGGTTGGTGTTGGTTGGTGACCCTCACCAGTTGCAGGCGGTCGGGCGTGGCGGCATGTTCGGCGAACTCTGCGCGACCGGCCGGACGATCGAGCTCGACACGATCCACCGCTTCCACAACCCGTGGGAAGCGGCCGCGTCCTTGAAGTTGCGACACGGCGACCCCACGGGTCTCGACGCCTACTTGGATCATGACCGCATCTTCGCGGCACCGTTCGACGAGCACGTCGACAACCTCGCCCACTACTGGGCCGGCGCCCGTGACCGTGGCGAGTACGTGGCGATCACGACCACCACCAATGACCACGTCGATGCCATCAACACCGCCGTCCACGACCACCGCCGCGCGCTTGGCCAACTCGGCGACACCCGCCTCGAACTCGGCGACGGCTTCGAGCTGGCGGTCGGTGACGTGATCACGACACGCCGCAACGAACGATTCCTGCGAACAACGGCAGGGGAGAGCGTCCGCAACCGCGACTACTGGACCATCGACAACATCGACCCCGACGGGTCGCTGTCCGTGACCCGCATCGACGGCCACGGCTCCGTCACCCTGCCCGCCGCGCTACGTCGCTGAACATGTGCAGCTCGGCTACGCCGCCACCGAGCCCGGTAACCAGTCCGACACCGCTACCCGCTCCGCGACCCTGGCGACCACGGCGACCACGTGTCGAGGCCTGTATGTGGCGATCACTCGTGGGCAGGTCGAGAACCTGGTGTTGGTGGTCACCGACGGCCACGACGTCGCCGACGCCGTCGACGTCCTCGAGCAAGTCCTGGCCAGCGACCGCGCCGACCGACCCGCAACCAGTGTTCGCCGCGACCTCGCCGCCACCACACCCACCCCACCCGCACCAGCGACACCACCGCCGGCACCAGTCGTCCAGCCGCGCTGTGAAATCCCGCCCTGGTTCGAAGAGACCCGCCAGGTCGTGCATGCCGAGTTCCTCGATGCGCTCGGGCGGCTCCGTGCCGAACGTGACGAGGAGGAACGCGTCGATCACCGCATCGACGAGCTCCGCGTGCTGCTCGACGAACTCGAACCCGCCTGCCAACCCCACGACGACGCCATCGACGCCGCCCGAAGCGCACTCGACGACGCAAGGCAACATCGCCGTCAACTGGAGCGAACCATCAACGACGGCGGCTGGCGTGAACGACGCAACGCCCGACGCGACCTGCCCGCCGCTGAACGCGACGTCACCGCCGCCGAACACCACCTCGACCACGTCACCCAGCAGGCCCGCCCCATCCTGGATCAGCGCGCCCAGCTCCGAAGTGAACGCAGCGATCTCGTCCGCGACGTCAGAGACTTCCGTGTCTGGCGGCGACAGATCAACAACTACTACCCAACCTCCGAACACGCCGAAGCCCGACACGACGCGCTCGTCACATGGAAGCACTGGGCCGACGGACACCCCATCGCAGCCGACCGGCTCACCACCACGGCCGACACCCTCACCACCAGTGACCGACCGGAACTCCGAGCCCTCGCCGTCCCGCTCACCGACTGGCTCACCGAACACGGCCTCGAGACCCGACCGCACCGACCCGACGTCGCAACACGCTCCGCCGGCCCGGAACTCGGCATCGAGTTCTGACCGGATGATCAAGACGTCGCGTCGCGAGCGAGGTTGCCGAGGGGCTCGCCAGCGACGGATGTGGGAGCGATGGGATCTGAGGGAACAACGAGCGACACCGCGTCCTGGTGCCCCAAGCACTCGGATCCGACGGGTTCCTCCGCGTCACGTGGTACGCATCGCGTGAACTGATCGTGTTCTCCCACTCTCATGTCGGCCGCCAATCACTCAAAGCGAGTGACGACGCACCGGCCATTCCCGGCTGTAGTGGTTGTCGAAGTGTTCGTGCAGACGACCGGAACGGTCTCATGCCCGCTCGAAAGGAATGTGAACGATGGGCAAGAAGCACAAGAAGTCCAAGAAGTCCGACGAGGTCGAGTCGTCCGAGCCGATGTCGGAGTCATCGGTGAGCGGCGCGGAGGCCCCGAAGGGCAAGATGAAGCGCAAGGCCTATGAGGCTGAGATGCGCATCTTGCAGGGCGAGTTGGTGGAGATGCAGGAGTGGGTCAAGGCCACCGGCGCCAAGGTATGCATCGTGTTCGAGGGTTTGGATTCTGCGGGCAAGGGGGGCACGATCAGGCGCATCACCGAGCGTACGAGCCCGCGCGTCTTCAAGCACATTGCGTTGCCGGCGCCGACCGAGCGCCAGAAGTCACAGATGTACGTGCAGCGCTACATCAGTCATTTCCCAGCAGCGGGTGAAGTCGTGATCTTCGATCGCAGTTGGTACAACCGTGCCGGTGTCGAGCCTGTGCTCGGGTTCTGCACGCCTGAGCAGACCGAGAAGTTCCTCGAGATGGTCCCTGGGGTCGAGAAGGCGATGGTCGACTCGGGGATCATTCTGATCAAGTACTGGCTCAACGTCAGCGTGGACGAACAGGCTCGACGGCTCGAGGACCGCATCGACGACCCGCGCAAGATCTGGAAGTTGTCGCCGACCGACTTGAAGTCCTACAGCCGCCGCTACGACTACTGCCGGAGGCGTGACACGATGCTGGCCGCGACGGACACGTCGTGGGCGCCATGGTTCGTTGCTCACAACGACGACAAGAAGCGCGGCCGACTGAACATCATCTCGCATCTCCTCACGCAGATCCCCTACGAGCCGGTCCCACGTGCAGAGGTGAAGCTCCCTCGGAAGCCGAGCCCCCGCGGCTACGTCGAACCTGACCTGCCGTTGCACCGAGTACCCGAGAAGTTCTGAGAACGGAGAATCCGATGACCGCAGCGACAACGAGCGACAGCGTGTCCAGGTGGTATTCGCTCGATGGTGACGAGGTCGCGAAGCGACTCGGCGTCGATCCCGACAGCGGCCTGAGCACAGCGGAAGCTGCCGCTCGCCTCCAGAAGGACGGGCCGAACGCGCTGCCTGCGGAGAAGCCGACACCTGGGTGGCGGCGTTTCTTGGATCAGTACGCCGCGTACATGCAGATCATCCTGCTCGTCGCTGCGGTGTTGTCGTTCATCATCGGCGAGTGGAGCACCGGGGCCGTCTTGGTGCTGTTGACGGTGTTGAACGCGGTGATTGCCCTGCGCCAGGAGGGCAAGGCAGAGAGCGCCATGAACGCGTTGAAGTCGATGACGAAACAGACTGCACGCGTGCGCCGCGGCGGGGTCGAGTCAGCGGTCGCACTCGAGGAGGTCGTCACCGGCGACATCGTGCTGATCACCGCCGGCGACAATGTGGCTGCTGACGGCCGGATCATCCAGGCGAACTCGCTGAGCATCGACGAGTCTGCGCTCACCGGTGAGAGCACACCGGCCTCGAAGGATGCCGACACGCTTGCCGACGACGAACTCGGGCCGGGCGATCAGAAGAACATGGCGTTCATGAACACGCCGGTCACGCACGGCAGCGGCACGATGATCGTCACGGCGCGAGGTGCTGATGCCCAGGTCGGCAAGATCGCCGGCATGTTGGCGCGGCTCCAAGAAGGTGCTCTCGCCGCTGACGAAACAGCTCAACACGTTGACCCTGTGGATCGGTGCCGCGGCGTTGCTGACGATGATCATCATGTTCGTGCTCGGCCTGTCGAGAGACATCTCGGCCGACTCGTTGTTCATCACCGCGATCGCGTTGGCGATCGCCGCGATTCCCACCGCACTGCCCACGGTTCTGCAAGTCATCTTGTCGGGCGGGGCCAAGGAGCTTGCCGGCGAGAACGCTGTCGTCAAGGACCTCAACTCGGTGGAAACGCTCGGTTCGACCTCGGCGATCAACTCCGACAAGACCGGCACGCTGACGATGAACCAGATGACCGCTGTCGAATTGGTCGATGCGGCCGATCGATACACGATCTCCGGAACGGGATACAGCCTCGACGGCAAGGTCCATCACGCTGCGGGCAAGACGCTGTCGATCGACGATGCGATCCTGCCGTACGTGATGGCGAGCGACGCCAACCTGGTGAACGGCAAGGTGGTCGGCGACCCGACCGAAGGTGCCCTGTTGGTGCTTGCTCACAAAGCAGCACTCGACATCGACGCCACCCGAGAATCGCTCCCACGTCTGGCGACGCTGCCGTTCGATCCCGGTTACAAGCTGATGGCGACGTTCAACACCGCAACAGACGCATCGGGCAAGTCCGTCGTGCGTTGCTTCGTCAAGGGCGCCGCTCCTGCCGTACTCGATCGGGTCGCTACGACCCGAGTCGATGGAGACAGCGTCGCGTGGGACGACACATTCCAACAGAAGGCCGATGCCGCCGTCACCCGCATGGAGGGTGCGGGCCAGCGAGTGATGGCCGCAGCAGTGCGCGATCTCGACCCCGCCACGTTCGACGCCACCGGTGACCTGTTGAGCTATGTGACCGACCTCGAGATGGCCTCGATCGTCGCCATGGTCGACCCGCCACGCGAAGCCTCGATGCAGGCCGTCCATGACGCCCAGAACGCAGGCATCCGCGTACGCATGGTCACCGGTGACGACGTGATCACCGGTGCGGCCATCGCCGAGCAGCTCGGCATTCCGGGTACCGCGATGCTCGGAGCCGACTTCGCTGCGCTGAGCGACGACGAGCGCCTGGCGCGCATCGACGACATCGGCGTGGTCGGACGCGTCGCACCCGAACACAAGGTGCTGCTCGTCGAAACCCTCCGCAAGAAGGGTGACGTCGTCGCCATGGCCGGTGACGGCGTGAACGACGCTCCAGCGATCAAAGCAGCCGACATCGGCATCGCCATGGGAACCGGCACCCAGGTCGCCAAGAACGCCAGCAAGATGATCCTGTCCGACGACAACTACGCCACCATCGTCGTGGCCGTCAGAGGTGGCCGCAAGGTCTACGACAACCTCAACAAGTTCATCCGGTTCGTGATCCTGGAACTGGTCGCGTACATCCTCACGTTCCTCGGCGCCAGCGTTCTCAACATCGCCGCTGGGCAACCGTTCTCGCCCGTTCAGATCCTCTACATCAACTTCTTCGTCAACGCACCGCTCGGTGTGTGGCTCGGCATGGACAAAGAGGCCCCAGGTCTCATGAGCCTCAAACCACGTTCACGCGACGAGTCGATCATGACCAAGGGACTGATGACCACCGCCGGCGTCGTCGGGCTGTTCATGGCCGCCTGCACGCTGGCACTGATCAGCTACGGCACCGAACACTACGGAAATGTCCTGATCGGCACCTCGATGGGCGTCACCACGTTCTCGCTCATGCTCATCGCAGCGGTCTTCCAGGCTCGAAGCGTGACCGGCACGGCGCTCACCACCGACTCGTTCGACAATCGCAGCCTCAACATCGCTGCACTCTTCGAGCTGCTCCTCGCCGTGCTCGTCACGCAGACCGACGCGTTGCGCATCGTGCTCGGAACCGTGCAGCTGACACTCACACAATGGTCGCTCGCGCTGGCACCGGCCGTCGCGCTCTTCTTCCTGTGGGAACTCGGAAAGCTCCTTGCCCGCCGTACGGCCGGCAGCTCCCAGGGCAACAACGCACCGGTCGTGGCAGCCACCGCCTGAGCGCCCATCCGGACCACCTCTTCGTGCTGGCCTAGACAGCGCGTCGCGACTGCCGCAGCAGACGCGCACTGCTCGGTACGTGCGCCCGACGCGGCGTTTCGAGTGGGTGTCTCGGGATTCCGAGCAGGTGATATCGGGTGCCTGGGAGTTGCCTACTCGCCAAGGTGATAGTCGCGACGACGTCGCACATGAATGAGATCTCGACACGACGCGTTCTCTCGTGGACCTGGGCATCGTCGACCTCCTTCCTGTTAGGCGCCCGGGCGTCCGGCCGCCGCCAATCACTCGAAGCGAGTGACGACGTGTCAGCGGCTGCCGGCTGCAATGGATGTCGAACTTGCCGAATCCCGGCAACCAACCCAAGGAGAACCCCAATGGCTGACGAAACCCCCGTCCTGGACACGATCGCCCTGATGACCGCATCGTCGGTGGATGCGTGCGACCTCGATCCGCGCGAGTTGATGCTCGCCCGGATCGCAGCACTCGCCGCGGTCGGCGCTCCGCCGGTCTCCTATCTCGCCAACGCCGGCACGGCAGTCGATCTGGGTGTCACGCTCGAAGACGTCCAGGGTGTCCTGGTGGCCGTCGCACCGATCATCGGCACGGCTCTCACCGTGACCGCTGCTGGCAACATCACGCGAGCCCTCGGGTTCGCGATCGCTGTGATCGAAGCAGAACTCGAAGCAGCACTCGACTGAGATCGATGGCACCTGTCTCGTTCGCCGCGCCAACGAGACAGGTGCGATCACCCCCGGTTCGGCGCTCCGACCATCTCCGGCGTCATTCGTGGAGCGTGAGCCATTCCGGGTAGCCCATTGCTCGAGCGGTGCGAGGCTCGAAGGGTTCCGGGCACGGTGCTGCGGCCACCAACGCTTGCCATGAGGCGAGCAGTGCGTCGCGTCGCGTCGCTGGTGGGCCGAACGCGGCGAACGCGAACGTCCACCACGGGATGTCGTCGATGGTGACCCCTGCGACCTCGACGTCGCATCCCGCACCAGTTGCTTCCACGACCGGGGAGAACGCGACCTCGGTTCCGTCCAACAGGAACCGCCGTTTCACCACCGATTTGTGCACGTCGACCCAGCGTTCATCGACGCCGTGCTCGACGAGATGCTCGGCAGGGCTCCACCGTCGCCACACCTCGAGCGAGCCTGCGAGACCGTGGCCGAACTCGATGCGCCCATCGAGTGATTGGCGGACCTTGAGTTCCACCGTCTGCCTGTACCGGCGCTTCACGCCGACGTCGCCACGGCCGTCGAGGAGGTACGTGTCGCTTCGCTCTTCGGCCACACCGGTGGAGCCGGTGAACCAAACGGCGACGTCGGCAGGCAGCGACCCTGGAACGAACCATCGGAGCTCGGTCGTGTCGAGGACCAATGGCGGGGGCGTGTCGGGTCGTCTCATCCTGGCCGGAACGTGCACGGTGAGCAGCGACGCCCCGAACTCAGCGACTGCGACCACTCGCTCCCGACGGGGTCCTGGACCGCCACCGGTCCGAACTCTGCGGTCGCTTCGGCGGCCATGTCCGTCACTGATGCACTCATGTCGTTCTGCCATTGGACTGCTCGTGGCCGAGTGGTCAGGCGTCGAGCAGCTTCGCCTTCTGGGCGGAGAACTCGGCGTCGGTCAAGGTGCCGTTGTCACGCAGCGCAGCAAGCTTCGTCAGCTCGTCGGCTGAACCGGTGGCGCCGGCGGTCTGACGCACGTAGGTGTCGAAGGCCGCCTGCTGCTGTTGCGCATCGGCCGCAGCACGTTCTCCCATGGCTTTGCCGTTCACGATGACATAGATGAACACGCCGAGGAACGGCAGCAGGATCACGAAGATCGACCAGAGCGCCTTCGCCCAGCCGCCCATGTCCTGGGAACGGAAGATGTCGGCAAACACCCGGAACAGCAGGATCAACCAGGCGACAAACAGGAAGAAGATCAGCATGCTCCAGAACAGGCCAAGTAGTGGGTAGTCGTAAGCGAGCAAGTCGCCCTCCTTGATGTCGTTGGACCGATTCGAGTGAGAATGCACCCGCACCGGAGTGTGTGGCCGCGTGGTGCGACAACCCGAACATATGCCGGTCCTGCGGCGGCGGCTTCACACACATCGGATGATGTGAGTCGATGCTGCCGA
>CAVQSI010000003.1:0-110115 GCA_963715825.1 Ilumatobacteraceae bacterium | reverse complement strand
GGCGCGGCGATCGGTTTCACGCTGCCGGCGTCGCCCGATTGGACGTCGGCGCCACCGTCGCCGAGTGGGGCTGCGGTCGACATCGACGCCGGCGGGTCTGGCACAGTGAACGGGTGAGCGATCCCGACGTCGTCGTCGTCGGCTCCGGCCCGAACGGCTTGATGGCCGGCGTCGTGCTGGCTCGGGCCGGACGCCGGGTGCTGGTACTCGAAGCCGCCGCCACGCCAGGGGGCGGTACCCGCTCGCAGTCGCTGATTCGGCCCGATGTGGTGCACGATGTGTGCTCGGCGATCCATCCGTTGGCGCTCGCGTCGCCGGCGTTCCGGCGGCTTGCCGACGACGGGGCACTCGCCGCGCACGGCCTCGACTGGGTGCATCCCGGCGTCCCGGTCGCCCACCCGCTCGACGGCGGTCGAGCCGCGGTGCTCGAACGCTCGGTCGACGACACCGCAGCAGGTCTCGGCGCCGATGCTGCGAGCTACCGGGGACTGATGCGGCCGTTCGTCGACGCCGGCTTCGAGCTGACCGACGGCCTGCTCTCGCCGTTGCAGCTCCCCCCGCGGCACCCGGTCCATCTCGCCCGGTTCGGGTGGAGCGGGATCCGGTCGGCTCGGGGTCTCGCCCGTTCGCGATTCGACGGTGACGAGGCGCAGGCATTGTTCGCCGGTCTCGCTGCGCACTCGCTGCTCTCGCTGCGATCGCCGGCCACCGCTGCCTACGGACTCGTGCTCGGCGTCCTCGGCCATCTGGTCGGCTGGCCGATGGCCCGGGGCGGCTCGCAGCGCATCGCCGATGCGCTCGTGGGGATCATCGAGGCGGCAGGCGGGTCGGTCGAGTGCGATCGCCGGGTCGGTTCGTTGAACGAGCTCCCGTCGTCGAGCGACGTGATCCTCGACCTCACACCCCGACAGGTGCTCGCCGTCCTGGGTGAGCGAGCACCGTCGCGTTACGTCAAGGCGTTGCAGCGGTACCGGTACGGGCCGGGCGTGGTGAAGCTCGACTGGGTGCTCGACGGACCGGTCCCCTGGACGAACGCACGATGCGCCGACGCGGGCACGGTGCATCTCGGTGGCACCTTCGACGAGATCGCCCGCTCGGAGGCCGATGTCGTTGCCGGCCGTCACCCCGAGCGGCCCTATGTGCTGCTCGCCCAGCAGTCCCGGTTCGATTCGACCAGGTCGCCTGATGGCGTCGAGGCGGTGTGGGGCTACTGCCACGTGCCCAACGGGTCGACGGTCGACATGACCGACCGTATCGAGGCCCAGGTCGAGCGGTTCGCACCGGGATTCCGCGACCGCATCGTCGACCGGCACGTGATGACCGCTCCGGCGATGCACGCCTACAACGAGAACTACCTCGGCGGCGACATCAACGGCGGCGCCGGTGACATCGGCCAGTTCGTCGCCCGCCCGACGTGGGGTCTGCACCCGTGGCGCACACCGGTCGACGGCGTGTGGATCTGCTCGGCTTCCACGCCGCCCGGCGGAGGCGTTCACGGCATGGGCGGCCTGCACGCGGCAAACGACCTGCTCGACCGACGGTCCTGAGGGTTCGGGCGCCGCCGCGACATCTCACCGCGGGCTTACGTGACTCTCTGGTCGTCCTCACCGACGACGTTCACGATGTTCTTGTCGCCGAGATCGCTCGACGGCACCATCAACCGAAGGGAAGCATGGTCATGAACAACGAGAACAGTTTCACGTCCAACGAGTCCGTCGCCTCGCGAGGCGCACGCCGCGGCGTCGCCATCGGGATCACCGGTGGATTGCTCGCAGGTGCCGCCGCCGGATTCGTGTTCGGCGTTCCGGGTCTGACGAGCGCCGCATCGAGCGACGGCGCCGTTCAGCAGGCAGCGATCGTCCAGCAGGTCGACGAGACCGACATGGATGCACCTGTCGAGGACGGCCCCGAGATGGGTGCGCAGCTCCGCGACCACCTGCAGCCGCTCGTCGACGATGGCACGATCACCGCCGAACAGGCCGACGCCGTCACGGCACACCTGGTCGAGAACCGGGCCGAGCGCGGCCATCGTGGCGAGTTCCGTGACGGCGAAGGGCCCGGCGGCCATCGCGGTGGTCCGGGCATGTTCGGTCGCGGTGTGGCCTCCGAGGCGCTGACCGACCTGCTCGGCATCGACGCTCAGGAACTGCGCACGCAGCTCCGCTCCGGCGCGACCCTCGCCGAGATCGCCGAGGCGCAGGGTGTCGAGGTCCAGGCAGTCGTCGACGAGCTCGTGGCTGAACTCGACGAACGGCTCGACAACGCCGTCGAGAACGGTCGCCTCGATCAGGCCGACGCCGACCAGAAGCTCGCCGACGCCGAAGCCAAGATCACCGACATGGTCACCAACGGCCGCCCTGATCGCGGTCAGGACTGACTCGACGGCGTTGCATCTGGGGTCAGCTTCCCGGATGCAACGCCGTAGCGTCTCGTCACGTGATCTGCGTCGACCTCGCTGGTGTTGGCATGGCCCAGCCGGACAAGGTGCTCTTCGAGGACGTCGCGGTCACGGTCTCGACCGGTGACCGGGTTGCTGTTGTCGGTGTCAACGGCTCGGGCAAGACCACGCTGCTGAAGATCATGACCGGGGTGCTCGAACCCGACGAGGGTGACGTGCGGTTCGGTCGAGGTGTCCGGATCGCCTCGCTCGAACAAGATCCGGTGCTTCCGTCCGGCACTGTTCGGGAGTTCCTGGGCGACTCGTGGGAGGTGGCCGCCGTCGCGACGAAGCTCGGTGTCCAGCCGCTGCTCGATCGTCGTACCGACGAGCTGTCCGGCGGTCAGGCGAAGCGGGTCGCACTCGCTCGGATGCTTGCGGACGACGAGCACGGCGACCACGACATGGTGGTGCTCGACGAGCCGACCAACCACCTCGACCTCGAAGCGATCGAATGGCTCGAGTCGCGCCTCGTGAAGATGAACTCGGCCCTCGTGCTCGTCACCCACGACCGCCACGCGCTCGATCGGTTGACGACGGCAGTCGGTCCGAGCAAGGTCGTCGAACTCGACGGTGGGCGATGCTTCGTCCATCAGGCGGCCGCCGGTTCCAGCGCCTACGCCACGTACCTCGATGCCCGAGCCGAGCGCATCGACCGCGAAGCCCAGGAGGAGTCGACCCGAAAGATCCTTGCCCGCAAGGAGCTCGCCTGGTTGCGCCGTGGCGCCCCCGCCCGTTCCACGAAGCCGAAGGCTCGCCTGCGATCTGCGAACGAGATCGTCTCCGGCGGACCTGCACCCGTCGGCGTACGGGCCAACGACCTCCAGCTCGGTGGTGGCACCGCCCGCCTCGGCAACCAGGTGGTCGAGCTGGAGGGTGTTGCTCAGCGGTTCCACGTCGGCCAGCCAGACGAGTTGACCGTGTTCGAGCGCGTCGATCTGTTGATCGAACCGGGTGCGCGGCTCGCGGTCGTCGGACCGAACGGGTCGGGCAAGTCGACGCTGCTCGACATCATCGCCGGGCGCGCCGAGCCTGCCGACGGCACCGTCAAGCGGGGCAAGACCGTCGTCGTGGGCTTCGCCGACCAGCACTCGTCCGACCTCGATCAGAACGCCATCGTGCGCGAGCTGGTCGCGGGGCCTCATCGCGAACCCGACCATCGTGACCGCGCACTGCTGGAACGGTTCTGGTTCGACTCGACGGCGCAGTACGCGCCGGTGCGGATGCTCTCGGGTGGCGAACGACGCCGTTTGCAGTTGGTGATGGTGCTCGCAACGGAGCCGAACCTGCTGATCCTCGACGAGCCCACCAACGACCTCGACCTCGACACGCTGCGCTCGCTCGAGGCGTTCCTCGACGACTGGCCTGGCGCGCTCGTCGTCGCCAGCCACGACCGGGCCTTCCTCGACCGGGTCGCCGACCACGTGCTGGCCATCGATCCGGGCGGCACGGTCCGCCGCGTCCCCGGCGGCGTCACGGGCTGGTTGGCGGAACGCTCGGCAGGCGGTTCGCCGAAGTCACCCGCACCGAACTCGGCACCGAGAGCGGTCCCGAAGTCGGCCGCGCCGACGGCGCCGAAAGCCAAGGGTGCGCCGAGCCAGTACACCGTCGGTCGACAGCTCCGCGAGACCGAGCAGGCCATGACCAAGGCGCAGAAACGTGTCGATCAGCTCACCGAGCGCCTCGCCACCCTCAGCGACCACACCGAGCTGCACACGGTCGGATCCGAACTCGCGACCGCCCAGGCCGAACTCGACGAGCTCGAGTCACGCTGGTTGGAATTGGCCGAACTCCAGAGCGGCTGACCCCCTTCTCGTGAACACCTGCGCGTTCTCGAGCGCGCAGTTGTTCACGAGAACGGTCTCGGTGAGCGTCTCAGTCGACGTCGGCGGCCTTGCGGACCTTGTCGGCGAGATTGTCGGGTAGCGGCTGGTAGCCGTGGTGGTCGATCTCGAACGAGCCGGTGGCGCCGCTCAACGAGCGCAGGTCGATGGCGTAGCGCAGGATCTCCGACGTCGGCACGAGCGCATGGATGGTCGTGATGCCGGACTCGTCGGTGTCGGCGCCGACCACTTGCGCCCGGCGCGAGTTGAGGTCGCCGAGCGCGTCGCCATGATGAACCGCCGGCACCTGAACGTGGATCTCGCTGATCGGTTCGAGGAGATCGACCCCGACCCGGGCGATCGCCTCTCGCAGCGCCATCGAGCCCGCCATCTTGAAGCTCATCTCCGACGAGTCGACCGCGTGGTGCTTGCCGCCGGTGCACACCGCGCGTACGTCGACGATGGGGAATCCGTCGCGGCCTCCTCGTGCCATCGCCTCCTCGATTCCGGCACCGACCGCCGGCACGAGGTTCTTGGGGATGACGCCGCCGGTGACCTCGCTCACGAACTCGAAGCCGGCGCCGGCGGGGAGTGGCTCGAATCGCACGGTCGCGACACCGAACTGGCCATGGCCGCCGCTCTGCTTCTTGTGCTTGCCTTCCACTTCGATCGGCGCTGCCAGGGTGGCTCGGTAGGCGACGCGCACGTCGTCGACCACGAGTTCGACGCCCGCGCGTTCGATGCGTGACACCGCAACACGCACGTGCGTCTCACCGCCGCCACTCAAGATGGTCTGGCCCGTCGACTCGTCGTGGTGGACGGCAAGGGTGGGGTCCTCGATCACGAGACGGTGCAGCGTCGTGGCGAGCCGGTCCTCGTCGGATTGCCTCGCCGCAGTGATCGCGACGCCGTACACCGGGCGGGGAAGCGTCGGCAGTACCGCCGTGACGGGCGTGCCATCGGGCGCCAACGTGTCGCCGGTGCGGGTGTCGGACAGCTTGGTCACCGCCACGATGTCGCCGGCACTCGCCGAGTCGACGTGCGTCTGGGAGTTCCCGGTGAGCGAGATCAGGTTGTGCAAGCGTTCCTTGGCGCCCGAGCGGGAATTGACGAGGACGTCGTCGGCGCGGAGTGTGCCGGAGAGCACCTTCAGCAGTGAGATCTGGCCGAGGAACTCGTCGACGGTGGTCTTGAACACGAGCACCAGCGGCGCGCCGGCAGCGTCGGGGACCACCTCGACGAGGTTGCCGGCAGCCGCGACGGTGGCGGGACCGGCGTCGCCCGGCGCCGGGCCCACACGGCAGATGAAGTCGGCGAGTTGGTCGGCTCCGATCGGTGTGGTCGCCGATCCGCACAGCACCGGGAACGCGAGCGCCCGGTCGACGGCCTCGTGCAGAAGTCGCTCGAGCTGCTCGGGCGACGGTTCGTTGCCGTCGAGGTACTGCGCGAGGAGCTCGTCGTCGAGTTCGATCACGTCGTCGACGAGGTGTTCGTGTTCGGCCCGTTCGGTCTCGGCGAGATCGGAGGGAACGTCGGCGGGCTCCGCATGACCGGAGTCGTAGACGAACGCGTGGTGGGTGAGCAGATCGGTCACGCCGTGGAAGCTCGACTCCTCACCGATCGGGAGCTCGGTCGGGTCGGCGTGCGACCCGAACGCCTCACGTACCTGGGCAAGTGTCCGATCGAACGACGACCGCTCACGATCGAGTTTGTTGACGAACAGGATCCGTGGGAGACCGAGTTCGGCGGCGTGACGCCACAGCACGAGATCCTGCGACTGGATGCCGGCGACACCGTCGATCACGAACACCGCGAGGTCGGCCGCGGCCATCCCGAGCAACGCCTCACCACGGAAATCCGGGTACCCGGGTGTGTCGATGAGGTTGATGCGATGATCGTTCCAATCGAACGATGCCAGCGACATCGAGATCGACTGGTGGCGTTCGCGCTCGTCGGGGTCGTGATCCATCACGGTCGACCCCTTCTCGATCGACCCGGCCCGGTCGATGACCCCGGCTCGAAAGAGCAACGCCTCGGCCAGGCTCGTCTTGCCGCTGCCCTGGTGCCCCACGAGCACCACGTTCCTGATGTGTTCGGTCGGCCGCATAGGGACCCCTTTCGTGCCCGCCCAGTTTCCACCTACCGTGCGTGGAGCTGCAACCGACCAAGGACCCGATCGTGGCGGTCAGCTGTCGGGTGGCTCGCCAGTCGCCGCCGAGCCAGCGGCGGCAGCGGAGATCAATCGGGCGACGTCGACGTCGAGCGTCGTCAACCCACCCGTGGCATGGGTCGACAACGTCACGTGGACGGTTCCCGGGTAGCGGATCTCCATGTCGGGATGGTGCTGCTCGGCCTCGGCGATCACGGCGATCGCCTTCACCAGCTCGGCACCGGCGAGATAGGTCGGAGAACGAAAGACGGCAGCGACGGCGGGGCCGTCGACCACCGTCCAGTCGCCGACGCCGGCGAGCGAAGCGAATTCATCGGGCGCAACCTCGGTGTACTCCATCGCCAGAGTCAACCACGCCACCGAGCCCCCTGTCTCCGTCACACCCGCTCTCTAGAGTGGGCCGCACATGACTGACGACGAGCTGTTCGCCGACATCCCGCATCCCGCCGACACTGCGTCGTCCGATGCACTGGTCGGCCCATTCGGCGAGCGGGGCCCGTCGCCGTTCGCCGAGGGCCTGAACCCCGACCAGCTCGACGCCGTGGCCCATGAGACCGGTCCGCTGCTCGTGATCGCCGGCGCCGGATCGGGCAAGACCCGTGTCCTCACGCACCGCATCGCGCACCTGATCCACAACGGCGTGCACCCGTCGAAGATCCTCGCCATCACGTTCACCAACAAGGCGGCCGCCGAGATGCGCGAACGCGTCGGCGCGCTCGTCGGCCCGGTCGTGAAGACGATGTGGGTGTCGACGTTCCACTCGGCGTGCGTGCGCATCCTGCGCGCCAACGCCGACGCGCTCGGTTATCCCCGCCAGTTCTCGATCTACGATGCCGCCGACTCGAATCGGCTCACCAGCTACGTCATCCGCGATCTCGGCCTCGACGCCAAGCGGTTCACGCCACGCGGCGTGCACGCCATCATCAGCCTCTGGAAGAACGAGCTGATCGACCCCGACGAGGCGCAACGTCGGGCCCAGAACATCTTCGACCGCAAGCACGCCGACGTCTATGCCGAGTACCAGGCCCGTCTGCTCAAGGCCGGGGCGATGGACTTCGACGACCTGCTCACCAACACCGTCAAGCTGTTCCGGGAGCACGGCGACGTGCTCGAGCACTATCGCCAGCGGTTCCAGCACATCCTCGTCGACGAGTACCAGGACACGAACCAGGCCCAGAACGAACTCGTGCTGTTGCTCGCCGACGGCCACCGCAACGTCTGCGTCGTTGGCGACACCGACCAGTGTCTGCCGCCCGGCACGTTGATCGACGGTCCCGCCGGCCCGAGACCGATCGAGGAGGTCGCAATCGGTGACGTGGTTCTCGGTGCTGGCGGACACCCACACGCCCAGGCGGGCACGGTGACTCACGTGCACGAGGGCAGCTACGACGGATACCTGGTCGAGATCACGGCTGGCGGTCGCACCGTCCGGGCGACGCCACACCACCTGGTGCCGGCCCGCCTGGTTCCGCAGTCGGGTCAGTGGCTGGTGTACCTCATGTACCGAGCCGACCGAGGGTGGCGGATCGGGCGAACCGTCGGTGCCCGTCCTTCGGGGAAGGGCACGCTGCAACACGGCCTCGTCGGGTGTACCAATCAGGAGCATGCCGACGCCGCATGGATCCTCGAGGTGTGCGGTTCGATGGCCGAGGCCGCCTACTTCGAGTCGTACTTCGCTGCAGAGTACGGGCTACCGACCGCCTGTTTCCACGACGCCGGGCGATCGCTCGCACTGGACGACGAATGGCTGCGGCGGCTCTACTCGTCGGTCGAGACCGAACTGCGCGCCAAGCTGCTGATGGAGGACCGCCTGCTCCATCGCGAGTTCCCCCACCATCGTCCCCAGAACGGTGCCCGACGGTCGGCGATCAATCTCACGATGTTCTCCGACCGTCGCACCGCCGTCGGCCACCACCGAGTCCAGTGGTCGTCGAACCGCGCCGATGTGATCGACGCGCTCGAGCGCGGCGGCGTGAAGCTGAGGGCCAACAAGCACCGTTCGCTGCGCTACGAGACCTCGTGGAAGGACTACCGCCAGGCGCTCGCTGACGCGAAACGCGTGGCCGCGATCGGTGGCCTCGACGTCCGCCGTCGACTCGCTCACGACGGAACCACCTACGACCTGATTCCGTTTGCTCACGTTCACCCCGGCATGGAGGTGCTCGTCCGCGATGGCGATCGGTGGATACCTGCGAATGTCGACAGCGTCGAGTTCGTGTCGTACAGCGGACCGGTGTACGACCTCGACGTCGATGTCGCCCACACCTACGACGCCAACGGACTCCTCGTGCACAACAGCGTCTACAAGTTCCGTGGAGCCGACTTCCGCAACATCCTCGAGTTCGAGGAGGCGTTCCCCGACGTCACCACGGTGATCCTCGACCAGAACTACCGCAGTACCCAGACGATCCTCGACGCCGCGAACGCGGTCATCGACAACAACGTCGAACGCAAACCGAAATCACTGTGGACCGACAGCGGCATGGGCGAGCGGATCGTGCGGTACCACGCCGAGGACGAGGGCGACGAGGCCACGTGGGTCGCGGGCACGGCCCGCCAGTTGCACGGCGACGACGCCACCAACTTCCGTGAGATGGCGGTGCTGTACCGCACCAATGCGCAGAGCCGCGTGGTCGAGGAGGCGTTCATGCGCCTCGGTGTGCCGTACAAGGTGGTCGGCGGTACCCGCTTCTACGACCGGCGTGAGATCAAGGACGCAATGGCGTACCTGAAGGCCGTCATCAACCCGGCCGACGAGGTGAGCGTCAAGCGGGTGCTCAACGTGCCCAAGCGCGGCATCGGCGACGCAAGCGTGGCCAAGCTCGACACGTTCGCCGCCGCCGAAGGCCTTGCGTTCGTCGAGGCGCTGCGCCGCGCCGACGAAGCCGGGATCACCGGCCCTGCCGTCCGTGGCATCGCGTCGTTCGTCGATCTGCTCGACACGATGGCCACCGTCGTCGTCGACCCCGACCAGGGCCCCGGCGACGTCCTCCAGGCGGCGCTCGACGGATCCGGCTACCTGGCCGAACTCGAAGCCGAGGACACCGTCGAGGCCCACACCCGCATCGAGAACCTCGGCGAGCTGGTCGGCTCGGCTCGCGAGTTCACGGTGATGGACGAGTTCCTCGAGCAGGTCGCACTGGTCGCCGACACCGACGACCTGCCCGAGGGCGAGGTGGAGGATCAGGTGGTGCTGATGACGCTCCATTCGGCCAAGGGCCTCGAGTTCCCGGTGGTGTTCCTCGTGGGCTGCGAGGAGGGAATCTTCCCCCACATCCGTGCGCTCACCGAGCCCGCCGAGATGGAGGAGGAGCGCCGACTCGCCTACGTCGGCATCACCCGGGCGATGCAGCGGCTCTACATGTCACACGCGTGGAGCCGTCAGCTGTTCGGATCGACCCAGTACAACCCGCCGTCACGGTTCTTCGACGAGATTCCCGCCACGCTCGTCGAGTCGAAGGGCAACGTCAGCGGCCGCTCCACGTACGGACGCCAGAGCTACCGCCGACGCGACTCGGACTACGGCGACCCGCCGCCGTACCGCCGTGGCAGCGGCAGTGGTGGCCGCGACATCAACGCCGACATCCTCGACGCAAAGGCCGCCCAGGAGGAGCATCGCGATCGCGTCGTCGAAGCGGCGATCCGGTCGGGTTCCAAGCCGACACCGACACCGTCGAACAGCCAGGAACTCGGCCTGCGCATCGGCGACGACGTCGAGCACCCTGCATTCGGCGCCGGTGTGATCATCGACATCTCCGGCTCTGGGCGAGAAGGCCGAAGCCACCATCAACTTCCCCGGCGCCGGCACCAAACACCTCGCCCTCGCCTGGGCCCCCCTCAAGAAGCTCTGACCCGGTCAGACCAGCTTCTCGTGAACAACTGCACGCCCAGAGCGTGTACTTGTTCACGAGAACGACAGGGAGGCGGGTCAGGAACGCGGTGCGAGGATCATCTGGGTGCAACGGAACAGCGCCATCGTGCGATCGGTGGTGCCATTGGTGACCTCGGCGTCCCACACGTGAGTGGTGCGTCCGAGATGCACGGGCGTGCAGCGGCACACGACGAGGTCGCCGATGCGGGCGCTCGACAGGAAGTTCGACTTCAGCTCGATCGTCGTGAACGACTCGCCGGGGTCGAGGTTGTGTCCGCATCCGATCGCAGCACACGTGTCGGCAAGTGCGATGACCGCCGGCGCGAACAGAAAGCCGGTCCCCGCGATCAGCGACTCGGTCACCGCGATGTGGCCGACGACCAGGTCGGGCGCCGAATGGTCGAACACACATCCCATCTGACCCGGTATCAACGGTCCGAAGAACTCGTTGTCGAGTCGCGCCCGCTCGACCGGATCAGGACGATCGTCGCTCATCTGGCCACGGGAGATGCTGTCGATTCACCTTCTCGTGAACAAGTCGTCGGACAGGGCGCGTCGTTGTTCACGAGAACGGCTCAGGTGAGGCCGAGGCGCTCCATGGCCTGGCGGTACTCGACGACCTCGATGCGCTGGTTGCGCGACACGGACTCGGCGAACTCGACGATCTCCTCACGAGCGCCATTGGCTGCAGCGTGGTCGCCCATGTGGACGCCGCCGAGGTGGTGGTCGGTCATGATGTCGAAGAACAGTCGGTCGGCCTCGGCGCCTCGGGCATCGGACAGCTCCTGCAGCCGTTCGGCGCTCTGCATGCCGCGCATCTCGGCCACCGGAGTCGGCTCATCCATCCACACCATCGCCGTGCGATCGGGGGCGCCGCGGGCGAAGCCCTCCTCGGCGAGCCAATCCTCCATCCAGCCGATGTCGCGGGTCTGGAACATGATGACCTCGCGCGCATACGCCCGAGCGTCCCCGTCGGGGTTGTTGTCGAGGTACAGATTGGAGATCAGGAGCGCCTGGTCGTGATGGTCGAGCATGTCCTGCAGGAACCCGATGTCGACCGCGTTCATCGGGGTCGGCGGCGCGTCGTCGGCGTCGAGCGCCCAGATCGCTGCGGCGGCGAACAGCCCGGTCGCCACGGCCGTGGCGAGCACGATCAGCACCAGCCGCAGGAGGCGTTCGGCTGCATCGTTGGACATCGACTCGTCGACGGACGCCTCGTCGCCGGCGATGCCGGTGCCGGAATCGTCGAGTCGGGTCGGCGAGCGCATCGTCTCAGTCTACGGAGCCGACCGATCTGACGAACCGCACCTGCGGCCGTAACCTTGCAGCGCCATGATCCGTCGATTCGTCCTGTCTGCAGCAGCCCTCTCGGCCGCAGTGCTCGCCATCGGAAGCGTCGCATCGGCGCACATCGATCCGGATCCGACCGAGGCGCAGGCAGGCTCACGGCTCACCGTCGGCTTCACCGTCGAGCACGGCTGCGAGGGGTCGCCCACCGTCCAGCTCGACATGCGGCTGCCCGAAGGTGTCACCGATCCGGTGACGGAGCCCGTTGACGGCTGGGACGGCTCGATCGAGGCCGTCGACGGCGACACCATCGTCACGTTCGCCGGCGGTCCGCTGGCCGACGACGTCGAGGGAACCTTCTCGGTGACGATGACGGTGCCGCCGACGCCGGACGCCACGCTCTACTTCCCGTTCGTGCAGCGATGCGAGGTCGGCGAGATCCGCTGGATCCAGGTCCCGACTGAGCCGGGTGACGAACTCGACGAACCTGCGCCGGCGATGACGCTCACCGGCCCGGTCGTCGTGACCCCGACCACCGAGCCGGCAACCACCGAACCCGCAACCACCGAGCCGGCAACGACGGAGTCCGCAACGACGGAACCGGCAACGACGGCAGCGTCGACCACCACCGAGACCACCACCGAGACGACTGCAGCTCCCGCCACCAGCGAGCCCGCCACGACCGGCGTGGACGAGGCGGCCGACCCGCGCACGGGCACGATCATGTTCATCATCACGGTCGCCGTCGTGCTCGGGCTTGCGGCGTTCGTCGTCTACCGATCGCGTCAGGCCCGAGCCCGTACTCCCGACACCAACTGAGCAATGCACCCCTTGCCCGTCTCGGGCCTCTTGCGCCGCTCGTCGGTTCGCCTCCGCGCCGCTGCCGCGGTTGGCGTCGTCATCGTCCTCGCCGGCGTCCTGCTGGGCGCGTCCACGGCGTCGGCCCACGCCGAGCTGCTGTCGTCGTTCCCCGCCAACCAGGAACTCCTCGAAGCAGCCCCTCCGGAGATCGCGCTGCAGTTCACCGAGGCGATCGATCCGATCGACCCGGGCATCCGCCTGCTCGACGCCAACGGCGACGAGGTCGAGATCGGCGCTGTCGACCAATCGGCGGGTTCCGATCGGATGCGGGCATCGGTCCCGGACACGCTCGCCGACGGCACCTACGTCGTGGCGTGGCAGGGCGTGTCGACCGACTCGCATCGGGTGCGCGGCTCGTTCACGTTCTCGGTCGGCGTGCCGTCGGCGGTGAACCCTGGTGTGGTCGACGGATTGTTCGACGGCGCGTCGGACAGCAGCACCGACGACCTCCTGCTCGGCATTGGACGATTCGTCAGCTATGCCGGCGTCGGTCTGCTCGTTGGCGGCCTCGTGCTCGCTGTTGCGCTCACCCCCTCGCTGATCGGCTCCCGCCGCGTCGGCATGCTGCTCGTCGTCGCAGCGGAGCTGGCCATCGTGGGCACGCTGTGGATGATTGCATCTCAGGCCAACCTCATCGGCGGGTCGTTCCTGTCGTGGGGGGCCGTCGCCGACACGCAATCAGGGCAATGGTGGTTCGCCCGGCTCGTGGCGATCATCCTGTTCTGCGTCCTCATCCCGTTGCGATCGCGCCTCGTGGTGCGCGGCGGCGTCGTCGTGGTCGGCGCGCTCGGCCTCGGGGTGCTCGGCGTGGTTGCAGCCGGTGGCCACGCCATCACGGGTGACGCCATCACGCTCGGCTTCGTGTCGACGCTCGTGCACCTTGCAGCGATGTCGGTCTGGCTCGGCGGACTCGCCGTGATCCTGCTCGTGCCGCCAGCGGGCGGGTTCTGGGCGACAGCCATCCGCTTCTCGCCGTGGGCGCTCGGTTCGGTCGTGGCGTTGGCCGTCACCGGTGCGGCGAACGCGTGGCGTCAACTCGGCTCGCTCGACGGTCTGACCGACTCGAGCTATGGCCGCTGGCTCGTGATCAAGCTCGTGCTCGTGGCGCTCGTGGTGGGCGTCGCCGCGTTCAGCCGTCGCATCGTCCACACACGCGGTGACGATGCCAGCGGGCTCGTCCGCCGTTCCGTCGGCTTCGAGATCGCCGGCATCGTCCTGGTGCTCGGAGCCACCGCCGGCCTCGTCAACTCGCCGCCGCCGGTCGACGTCGCCGAGATCGTGTCGGTCTCGGCCGTCGTGGGCCAACGCGTCGCCCAGGTCGAACTCGAACCGGCCGTCACGGGCGGCACCGAGATGCACGTCTACATCACCTCGCCGTCGGGGGCCCTCGACCGCGCCGATGAGATCAGCGTGCAAGCGGCGCTGCCGGAGGCGGACATCCCTGGCTTCGACATCGAGACCTTCCCGGCCGGGGTCAACCACGTGGTCGGGACGAACGTCATCCTCCCGGTCGCCGGACTGTGGACCTTCGACGTGACAGCCCGCTACGGCGAGTTCGACGAGGTCGTGTTCACGGTGCAGATCCCCGTCACCGGCTGAACCCGTCGCCCGCCGGCTCGACGAGATCTCGTGAACGGACCGTCGACCTGCAAGAATCGTCGGCGTGAAGGCAGCACTGTTGGTCGAGAGCTTGACGGGGAACACGTGGGAGGCAGCAGAGCGGGTCGCCGACCTGCTGGCGCAGGAGCGCTGGACCATCACGGGGTTGTCGAAGGTGAAGCAGCCGGACCACGCATCGATCCAGCAGGCCGACCTCATCCTCGTCGGCACCTGGGTGCACGGCGCGTTCGTGTTCGGCCAGGCGCCGTGGGCGGTGTCGAACATCGCCAACCTGCCAACGATGCGCGGCAAGCGCGCCGCCGGTTTCTGCACATTTGCCCTCGACCCGGGCAAGGCGCTCGACAAACTCGACCGTGCGCTCGGTGACACCGGCGCCTACGTCATCGGCGGGCTCGCAATGAGCCGCGGCAAGCTCGGCCAACACACCGAGATCTTCGCCGAGCGTCTCGTGGCCGCCATGGCCCTCGACTGAGCCCCGACCATCGCCCCACCGCTGGGGTCAGCTCGGGGCGGTGGTGGCGGTGGTGACGACGCCGGCGAGGTCGATGTAGAGCACGCGTTGGTTCTCGACGACCGGGAACACGCCGGACTCCGGCGGTGACAGGTCGTCGACGCCGATGGTGGTTCCGTCGCAGTCGACGAACTCGCGGGTGCCGATCACCTGCTCGACGGTGCAGTCGGGTCGACCGATCGGATAGGCGTAGTAGATGCGCCAGCCCCGCGTCGGGTCGTCGCCCTGATGATCGAGCACGAGGGTCCGCTCGCCGACGGTGGTGTTGAGCCCGGGGAAGATGACCGGGCCGTCTTCCTCGACGATCCGTGCAGCGTTCTGGACGCTGCCGACTTCGAAGCGGGTCGGGGCCAGCCGATCGGTGACCTCAGCGCTGCCACCGGAGATGTACGCAGCGATGCCCCAGGTGACCAACGCAAGCAGGACGAAGAAGGCGATCCCGCCGAGCACCGGCACGAGGGCACGCGCCAGCGGTGACTTGAGCTTGACCGGCCGCCGAGCGGGTGCATTCGACATCGGCCACAGTCTGCCGGGGAACGACCGGTTCGATGGGTCGACCGCCGTTTCGGCACATCGCACGGACGTGCCCTATGGTTCATCTTTCGTGAAGCGCACGTATCGCATTGTGGTGGCGAAGCCCGGACTCGATGGCCACGATCGTGGCGCGAAGACCATCACCCGCGCCCTGCGCGACCATGGCTTCGAGGTCATCTACACCGGGCTGCACCAGACCCCCGAGCAGATCGCCGAGACCGTCCTGCAGGAGGACGCTGACGGCGTCGGACTCTCCCTGCTGTCCGGAGCGCACCTGACGCTGTTCCCTCGGGTGATGGAGGAACTGCGCAGCCGCGACCTCGGCGACGTGCTCGTGTTCGGCGGCGGAGTCATCCCCGACGCCGACGCCCGAGCGCTCCGCGAGCAGGGCGTGTCCGAGATCTTCGGTCCCGGCTCGTCGCTGAAGGCGATCGGCCAGTGGCTCGAGACGACGCTCGACGAAATCGAATCCGCCTGACCGCCGCCGCCACGGTGGTCGACACAACCGCACGCAACCGTACGCAACCAGAAAGCGAGTGACCCCGACGTGGACCTCTTCGAGTACCAGGGCAAGCAGTACTTCGCCCGATACGACATCCCGGTGAGCCGGGGCGGCCCCGCCGACACCGTCGACGAGGCGGTGAAGGAGGCCAGCCAGGCCGGCTACCCGGTCGTCGTGAAGGCGCAGGTGCAAGTCGGTGGCCGCGGCAAGGCGGGCGGCATCAAGCTCGCCGACAACGAGGCCGAGGTGCGCGAGCACGCCGGCAACATCCTCGGGATGGACATCAAGGGTCACGTCGTCAAGCGTCTCTGGATCGAGCAGGCCTCCGACATCGACGAGGAGTACTACGCGAGCTTCACGCTCGACCGTGCCGCCAAGAAGCACCTGCTGATGCTGTCCGCCGAGGGCGGCGTCGAGATCGAAGCGGTCGCCGAGAGCAACCCCGACGCGATCGTCAAGTTGCACATCGACCCCGTCGACGGCCTCGACCTGGCCACGGCCCGCCAGGCCTGCGTGGACGCGAAGCTGCCCGAGCGGGCGCTCGACGGCGCCGCCGACATCCTGGTCAAGCTGTACCGCTGCTTCACCGAGGGCGACTGCGACCTCGCCGAGATCAACCCGCTGATTCTCAAGCCGACCGGCGAGGTGCACGCGCTGGACGCGAAGGTCACCCTCGACGAGAACGCCGAGTTCCGCCACCCCGAGTGGGAGGCGTTCCGTGGGCTGACCGAAATGGACGACCGCGAGAAGATGGCCGCCGAGAAGGGCCTGCAGTACATCGGCCTCGACGGCACCGTCGGCATCATCGCCAACGGCGCCGGCCTCGCGATGTCGACGCTCGACGTCGTCAACCAGGTCGGTGGCTCGGCCGCCAACTTCCTCGACATCGGCGGCGGCGCCAACGCCGACGTGATGGCCGGAGCGCTCGAGGTGATCAACTTCGACGACAAGGTCCAGTCGATCCTCATCAACATCTTCGGCGGCATCACCCGTGGCGAGGAGGTCGCGAAGGGCATCGTCGAGGCGATGGGCCGCGTCGACCTGCGGGCGCCGATCGTGATCCGCCTCGACGGCACCAACGCCGAGGAGGGTCGCCAGATCCTGCTCGACGCCGGCATCCCCGCCGACAAGCTCCAGTCCGAACCCACCATGCTCGACGCCGCTCGGGCAGCCGTCGCGAAAGCGAAGTGAGAGAGCCATGGCCATTTTCGTCAACGAGAACACCAAGGTCATCGTCCAGGGTCTGACCGGTGGGCAGGGCAAGTACCACGGCCTGCGCAACCGCGACTACGGCACCCAGATCGTCGCCGGCGTCACGCCGGGCAAGGCCGGCCAGGACGTCGACGGCATCCCGATCTTCGACACCGTCGCCGACGCGGTTGCGGCAACCGGGGCCACCGCATCGTTCGTCGCCGTGCCCCCGAAGTTCGCGTCCGACGCGATCCTCGAAGCGGCCGCCGCCGGTATCGGCTTCGTCGTGTGCATCACCGAGGGCATCCCGGCCCAGGACGAGGCCAAGACCTACAACCTGCTCGTCCGCAACCATCCGAACACCCGCCTGCTCGGCCCGAACTGCCCGGGCATCATCAGCCCTGGCAAGTGCAACATCGGCATCACCGCCGGCGAGATCGCCCAGCCGCCGTCGGCGGACGGCCCGAACGTCGGCATCGTCAGCCGCTCCGGCACGCTGACCTACCAGGCGCTGTACGAGCTCAAGCAGAAGGGCATCGGCGTGTCGACCTGTGTCGGCATCGGCGGCGACCCCGTACCCGGCACGAACTTCATCGACTGCCTCGCCGAGTTCCAGGCCGACCCCGAGACGCACGCGATCATGATGATCGGCGAGATCGGCGGCTCCGCCGAGGAAGAGGCCGCGGAGTTCATCACGGCCAACGTCACCAAGCCGATGAGCGCCTACATCGCCGGCGTCACCGCCCCGGCCGGCAAGAAGATGGGCCACGCCGGCGCCATCGTCTCCGGCGGCAAGGGCACCGCCCAGGGCAAGATGGACGCACTCGCAGCCGCCGGTGTGAAGGTCGGGCTCAACCCGACCGAAGCCGGCGAGCTGATGGCGGAGATCGTCGCGTCACTCTGAGTCGTACCGGTTCTCGTGAACATGTTTGCGGACAGACCGCAAACATGTTCACGAGAACGAAGATCAGCTGGCGGGGGGAGCCGGGGGCGGAGGGGGATCCATGGGCGGCGGCGGCGGGGGAGCGTCGTCGTCCTTGGCGAAGCTCGACTTGAGCTTGTCGACGTCGGTGAGATCCTTGAGGTTCCCGCCCGACGCCTGGAAGTTCAGGTAGGCGCCGGCGGTTGCGACGAGGCCGGACAGCACCGACAGGATCATGCCGATGCCGCGGCCGACACTGCCGCCGGCGGACTCGATCAGATCCTTGCCGTCGATCGGGTTGAAGATGATCCGGATCAGCAGGAGCAGCGAGGCGAGCGCGGTGGCCGCCAGCAGGACCAGTGGCCATGGCAGTTGCTCCTGCTTCAGCGTTCCCTGCACGAGCAGGAACGTGACGACGCCGGACGCCACCACCAGGATCCACGGGATCGTGCCGGTCCAGAAGAAGTCGAACACGTTGCCGCCGGAGCTGGAGAAGCCGAACCCGGACACGGTCACCCACTCGAAGAAGCCGAAGATGAAGATGCCGATGCCGCCTCCGATCATGAGCCAGTCGGATGTCTTGAATTTGCTGAAGTCCATGTGCATTCCCTCCGGAATCGTGGTTCGGTGTTCTCCCCGCTGCGCACCGTAGTACCAGCGCCGACCACGCCCGTGAAACCCCCGTGTAATGGCGTTGCTGTTGCCATGTCCCGTGACGAGGGCGCGTTGGCTACGGTCGCGTTCGTGCCCACTGCGCTGCTCTCCGTCTATGACAAGTCCGGCATCGTCGAGTTCGCCGAGTCGCTCCACGAACTGGGGTGGTCGCTCGTGTCGAGTGGGGGAACCGCTCGAGCGATCGCCGACGCAGGCGTGCCGGTCACCGACGTCGCAGAGCTGACGGGGCTCCCGGCGATCCTCGGCCACCGCGTCGTGACCCTGCACCCGAAGATCCACGGTGGCATCCTCGCCGACCCGACCGACGCCGAACACGTCGCCGACATGGAGCATCACGGCATCGAGCCGATCGACCTCGTCGTGGTCAACCTCTACCCGTTCTCGTCCGATCCGAGCATCGAACTGATCGACATCGGCGGGCCCGCCATGGTGCGTGCAGCCGCCAAGAACCATGCCCACGTCGGCGTGCTCGTCGACCCGGCCGACTACGCCGGCGTCCTCGACGAACTCCGCGGGAGCGGGGAAGCTCGGTGACGCCACCCGACATCGCCTGGCGCGGACCGCGTTCGCGCACACTGCGTCGTACGACGCGGCGATCGTCACCTGGTTCGACGAAACCGCGAGCGATGCCAGCAGCGACGCGGCCCTTCCGGCGTCGATCCATCTCGCACTCGAACTCGCCCAACCGCTGCGGTACGGCGAGAACCCGCACCAGCAGGGCGCCCGGTACCGCCAGGCGGGTGCGACCAGTTGGTGGGACTCGATGACCCAGCACGGCGGCAAGGAACTCAGCTACCTCAACGTGTTCGACACCGAGGCCGCCTGGCGCCTCGTGCAGCGGTTCGACGCACCTGCGGTCGTCGTGGTCAAGCACGCCAACCCGTGCGGCGTCGCCGTCGCCGACGACATCACCGAGGCGTACATCCGGGCGAATGCCTGCGACCCGGTCAGCGCATTCGGTGGCATCATCGCCGCGAACCGGACCGTGACCGCCGAGATGGCCACCGCCATCGGCGACGTGTTCACCGAAGTGGTGGTGGCCCCCGACTACGAGCCCGCTGCGCTCGAGATCCTCGCCGTGAAGAAGAACCTGCGCGTGATGTCGGCCAACGCCGCCTCGCCACTGCCGTTCGACGTCCGACCGGTCGACGGCGGACTGCTCGTCCAGCAGCCCGACCCGGTTGCGGGACGCAGCGACGCGTGGCGCATCGTCACCGCAACCCAACCGAGCGAGGAACAGTGGGCCGACCTCGAGTTCGCCTGGCAGGTGTGCGCCGCTGTCAGCAGCAACGCCATCGTCTACGCCAAGGACCTGCAGGCGTTCGGCATCGGCGCCGGCCAGCAGAACCGGCTGGACTCGGCCCGCATCGCCGCCGAGCGGTCAGCCGGCCGGGCGACCGGTGGTGCCTGTGCAAGCGACGCGTTCTTCCCGTTCCGCGACGGCCTCGATGCCGCGGCTGCGGCCGGGATCGCCTGCGTGATCCAACCGGGCGGCTCCGTCCGCGACGACGAGGTCATCGCCGCCGCCGACGAACACGGCATCGCCATGGTCTTCACCGGCGAGCGCCACTTCCGCCACTGACATCATGTGTCCGGCCTCACGGCACGCCGGAACGTGACGATCGGGGTCGGCCGGACGCCAGCCTTCACTGGTGTGTCCGGCCTCACCGCACGCTGGAACACGACGATCGGGGTCGGCCGGACGCCAGCCTCGGTCGCTGGCGCTCCCGGCGGCGGCCCTGCCGGACCGACGTGATGTCTTGGGCTGTTCAGCCGGCGGCGGGTTCGGCGGCGGCGCCGTACTGGTTGGGTCCGCTGGTGCCTTCCTGGATGTAGAACACCAGCAGGATGATGAAGCCGACGAACGGGATGAGACCGATCAGCAGCAGCCACCCGGTCTTGTCGGTGTCGTGGAGGCGGCGGATCGCAACAGCCAGTGACGGCACGATCATTGCGAGCGCATACAGGAAGTAGAGGACCAGGAAGATCCCGCTGATCTGCGCAAGGATCAGCAGGGCGATGTAGACCACGAAGTTCGCCAAGACGAACCACCAGAACTCGGCCCGGCCGGCTCGTCCGTCGAACTTCGCGAAGCGCTCGAGTACGACCAGTTTCCAGTTCTCGATCATCGGCATGTTGTTTCCCCTTGCTCGTATCTGACGGCGGGAACGTAACACACTCCGAACCCCGCCGGTGACGGTCCGTGAGCGTCCTGCACGGACCCCCCTGGCCGGGGCATCGCTCGGTAGCCTCTGCGGGATGGCCCGGATCCCGGATCTTCTCGCATCCAAGCGGACACTTTCGTTCGAGTTCTTCCCGCCGAAGACCCCGGCTGCGAACATGACGCTCGGCCGCACCGTTGCCGCCATCGAGTCGCTGCACCCCGACTTCGTGTCGATCACCTACGGCGCCGGCGGGTCCGACCGTCACCGCACCGGCGACGTCGTTGCCTGGATGCTCGGCGAGACCACGTGGACGCCGATGCCCCACCTCACGTGCCGCGGCCATCGACGCGACGACGTGTCATCGCTGCTCGAGACCTATGCCGAGCTCGGCATCGAGAACATCCTCGCCCTCGGCGGCGACCCACCGGCGGGCGGCGTCGAGGAGCCGGGCGACTACCTCTACGCAATGGATCTGCTCGAAGACGTGGTGGCGGCGGGCACGTTCGCGGTCGGCGTGGCGGCCCACCCCGAAATCCACCCCCGCTCGCCAGATCGCGACACCGATCGCCGTCATCTCGCCGCCAAGCTGTCGGTCGCCGACTTCGCGCTCACGCAGTTCTTCTTCGAGGTCGAGCACTGGGTTCGCCTCGTCGAGGAACTGTCCGCCCTCGGCATCGACAAGCCCGTGCTGCCCGGCATCATGCCGATCAACAACAAGGCCATGGTCAAGCGCATGGCCGAGATGAGCGGCGCGGCGCTGCCCGGCTGGCTCGCCGATCGCCTCGACGCCACCGACGACCCCGAGGAGGTCCGCCGGATCGGCATCGACGTTGCGACGCAGCTGTGCTCCGACCTGATCGACGCGGGCACGCCCGGCCTCCACCTGTACGCCCTCAACCGGCCCGAGTCCGTCGTGGAAATCTGCCTGAACCTCGGGCTGACCACCGCTTGAGCGATACTGGCCCTCCATGACTGCGACCGCCGACGCATCGGGAGCACCGACGCGAGCTTCGTCGCGGCCCACCGCGCGTACCCGGCGACGTTCGGGCCCCGCCGACATCAGCCGGGTCCCCTACCTGCCCGGCCTCGACGGCATGCGGGCGATCGCCGTCGTCGCGGTGATGGTGTACCACGCGAACCCCGACTGGTTGCCCGGCGGCTACCTCGGCGTCGAAGTGTTCTTCGTGATCTCCGGCTACCTGATCACGCTGCTGCTGATCTCCGAGAAGGAGCGCACTTCGACCGTCGACATGAAGCACTTCTGGGTCCGTCGAGCCCGGCGGCTGCTGCCTGCGCTGTTCGCCATGATGCTCGCGCTCACCATCTGGACGTCGCTGTTCGAACGCGACGAACTCGGCAAGCTGCGTGGCGACGTGATCGCCGCGTTCTTCTACGTGTCGAACTGGTACCAGATCTGGACCGGTGCGGGATACACCGCAGCGAACGAGTTCGCGCCGCTGCGTCACCTCTGGAGCCTCGCCGTCGAAGAACAGTTCTACGTGGTGTGGCCGTTGGTGATGTTCGCGTTGCTGCGTGGTGGATCGCGGCGCATCGCCGACATCAGCCGCTGGCTGGTGCTCGCTGCGCTCGGCATCACCCTCGTCACCGCGCTGGTCTACACGTCGGGCCCGATCGGCACTCCGGAGGTCACACCCGACGCCTTCTGGTCGGTGTTCGGACGCGAGATCTCGAAGTTCGACTGGTCGTATCTCGGGACGTTCAGCCGGGCGGGCGGGCTGCTGCTCGGTGCCGCCTTCGCCATGGTCTGGCGTCCGGTGGCCGTGATGCGCGGGCCGTTGCGCACCAAGGGTCGGCTGCTCGATCTCACCGCGCTCGTCGGACTGGTCGCGCTCGCCGCCATGTTCTGGTGGATGTGGCTGATCGGCCCCGATGGCGGCAACCCGTTCCTGTTCCGCGGCGGGTTCCTGCTGTGCGCCGTCGCCACGCTGATGATGGTGGCGGCGGTCACCCACGAACGCGCGGCCACGTCGAAAGCGCTCAGCCTTCCGGTCCTGCTGTGGATCGGAACCCGGTCGTACGGGCTGTACCTGTACCACTGGCCGATCTATCAGCTCATCCGCGGGATGGCCGGCGTGCACCTCGAGCTGTACGAGTTCGTGTTCGCGATGATCCTCACCGGCATCATCACCGAACTCTCCTACCGGTTCATCGAAACACCGATCCGTCGGGGGACGATGCGGGCCTCGCTGGCGCGGATCTGGCGGTCGCCGGTCCCCGGGCCACGAACTGCCCTGATCGCCGTCGGCGCCGTCGTCGGTGCGCTGTCGCTGTTCGCCGGAGTCAGCCTGGCCACCGCACCGGTCGTCGAGGACGAGGTGCGCCAGACGCTCGACGAGGGTGCCGAGTTCACCTGCGACGTCGTCAACGATCCGACCTGCTCGGGGGACGAGCCCGCCGACACCGGCGATCCGGTCGACCCGGCCGTTGGGGTCGACGACTCGGTCACGCCGGCGGACGTGACCGATCCCTCGGGGTCGGCCGTGGTGCCGCCCGTCGTCGAGACCACGACCACGACGACCGCACCGCCGGTCCCGATCGCCCAGTTGGCGCTCGGCGACTCGGTGATGCTCGGAGCTGCGGGCGAACTCGCCACCAGGGGGTACACGGTCGACGCAAAGGAGAGCCGTCAGTTCTCCGACGGTGTCGACGTGGTCCAGCAGCTGGGCGACGCCGATCGCCTCGGAGATGTCGTGGTCGTTCACCTCGGCACGAACGGCGACATCGACCCCGACGACCTCACGGCGATGATGGACGCACTGGCGGGTGTGCCCCGGGTGCTGCTGTTGACGATCGACGTCGACCGGGCCTGGACCGAGGGGAACAACAACCTGATCTTCAGCGCCGCCAGCACCTACCCGAACGCATCGGTGCTCTACTGGGCCGACCTCGCTGATTCCTGCCCCGGCGACTGTTTCCAGAGCGACGGGTTCCACCTGCGACCCGATGGCCAGGCCTACTACGCCGAGTTGATCGACGGCGCGCTCCAAGCCCTCGCCTGATCGGGCCGCTACCACGTTTGTGTGCGGGTTCGGGTGACCCGGTCCGCTGGGAGTGCAACGCAAACGTGGTGGTGGCCGGTCGGTCGCCGGATTGCCGGCATGACGTGGCTGGCGGGGGTACCTCGGCGATACTGGACCACCCATGTCCACGCTCGCGCCACCCCGGGTGGAACCGGTTCCCGACGACCGCGCCCACATCAGTCGGGTCCCGTATCTCCCGGGTCTCGACGGGATGCGCGCGCTCGCCGTGGTCGCCGTGATCGTGTACCACGCCAACAGCGACTGGCTACCAGGCGGCTTCTTCGGCGTCGAGATGTTCTTCGTGATCTCGGGGTACCTGATCACGTTGCTGCTCATCTCCGAACGCGAGCGCAGCTACCGGATCTCGCTGCGCCACTTCTGGGCACGCCGCGCCCGCCGCCTGCTCCCTGCGCTGTTCACGATGATGTTCCTCGTCACGCTCTGGACGGCGATCTTCAAGTACGAGGCGCTCGGCGCCCTGCGTGGCGACGTGATCGCCGGCTTCTTCTACGTGTCGAACTGGTACCAGATCTGGGAGGGCCTCGGCTACACCGCCGCCGGTGACTTCGCCCCGCTGCGTCACCTGTGGAGCCTGGCGGTCGAAGAGCAGTTCTATCTGTTCTGGCCGGTCGTGATGATCTTCCTGCTGGGCCGCAACGGCACCCGCCAGGTCGCTGCGGTCAGCCGCTGGTTGTTCGTGTGTGCGGTGCTGATCACCGTGGCAACGGCGCTGCTGTTCTACCCAGGCCCGGTGGCCGATCCGAACATCACCCCGGACGCGTACTGGTGGTTCGGCGATCGTCCGATCAACAAGATCGACACGCTGTATCTCGGAACGATCAGTCGCCTGAGCGGCATCCTGCTCGGTGCGGCATTCGCCATGGTGTGGCGCCCGTTGGCGATCGTGCGAGGACCGCTGCGGTCGAAGGGTCGGCTCTTCGACGCACTCGCCGTGGTCGGGATCATCGTGTTCGCGTGGCTGTGCTGGAACACCTATCTGGTCACGCCGAGCGGTGCTGATCCGTTCGTGTTCCGCGGCGGGATGTTCGTTGCCGGACTGGCGACGCTGGCGATCATCGCCGCGGTCACGCACCGCGGCGCCTACGCCAACCGGGTCCTCGGGAACCCGGCGTTCCGCTGGGTCGGCACCCGGTCGTACGGGTTGTATCTGTACCACTGGCCGATCTTCCAGATGATCCGTGGGGTGGCGGGAAACAAGATGACCGTGCGCGAGTTCGTGTTCGGCCTGTTGCTCACGACGATCATCACCGAACTCTCGTACCACTTCATCGAGACCCCGATCCGCCAGGGCAGGTTCACCGCGGGCTGGCGGAGGATCTTCGGCGGAGCTCGTCGGGCGCCCAAGGTGCTCGCGTCCACCGCTGTGGCGCTGGCAGCCGTCGTCGGCCTCGCTGTCGGCGTCGTCCTGATGACCGCCCCGCTCGAGCAGAACGAGATCGCCCAAGCGCTCGACGCCGGAGAGGAGTTCACCACCGACCTGCTCGCCGTCGACGAGATCCCGGTGGCCTCCACCACGACCACCTCCACCACCACCACCACCACCACGGCGCCGTCGGCGACCACGGTGCCAGCGGTGCTCGATCCGACGCTCGACCCTTCCCTTGATCCCTCCCTGGATCCATCCCTCGATCCGGCGGCCCCCGTCGTCCCCGACACCATCGCGGCGACCACGGTGCCGATCACCCTGGCGCCCACGACGGTGCCGATCACGCTGCCGCCGACCACGGCGCCGGCCCCCGTCGGTCAGCTCGGGGTCGTGTCGAGCCTCGATGGCCTCGCCACGCTCGCGATCCCGCCGACGGTGTCGGGCTTCCCGCTGGTCGCGCTCGGCGACTCGGTGATGCTCGGCGCGGCCGAGGAGCTGCAGGCGCGCGGCTTCCAGGTCGACGCGCTTCAGAGCCGCCAGATGAAGGCGTTCGTGCCCACGATGCAGACCCTGCGGGACAATGGCACGTTCGGGTCGGTGGTGGTGATCCACCTCGGCACGAACGGCGGGTTCTCTGACGAGACCCTCGACGAGATGTTGGCCACCGTGGCCGACGTCCCCGTCGTGCTGTTGCTGACCGGCAAGGCCGACCGGGGATGGATCGCCGACAACAACGCCAAGCTGCGAGCCGTCCCGGCAGCGCATCCCAACGTCACCGTCGTCGACTGGGAGGTCCTGTCGGCGAGCTGCGAGGGTCGCTGCTTCTACGACGACGGCATCCACCTCACCCAATCGGGCCAGAACTTCTACGCCGACGTCATCGGCCGCGTCCTCGCGCAACCCTGACCCCGACCCGCCCGAAAAATGCCGTGCACGTTGCGCTCAGCGCAACGCCAGCGCGACATTTCGGACCGGGTTGCGCTTGGGAGGGGATCATCACCGGACGTACGCTCGGACCATGACCACTCCAGTTCGTGTTGCCGTCACGGGTGCTGCAGGCCAGATCGGCTACAGCATCCTCTTCCGTATCGCGTCGGGCTCGATGCTCGGCCCGGATACTCCGGTCTCGTTGCAGCTGCTCGAGATCACCCCGGCCCTCGGCGCCCTCGAAGGCGTGCGCATGGAGCTCGACGACTGCGCCTTCCCGCTGCTCGACAGCATCGTGTGCACCGACGACGCCGACACCGCCTTCGGTGACGCCGATGTGGCCATTCTCGTCGGCTCGATGCCGCGCAAGGCGGGGATGGAGCGCGCCGACCTGTTGTCGGCCAACGGCGGCATCTTCAAGCCGCAGGGCGAGGCCCTGTCGCGGTCGGCCACCCCCGACGTGAAGATCCTCGTGGTCGGCAACCCGGCGAACACCAACGCCCTGATCGCCCAGCGCAACGCTGCCGATCTCGACCCTCGCCGCTTCACCGCCATGACGCGTCTCGACCACAACCGCGCCAAGGCGCAGCTCGCGCACCGCCTCGACGCCTCGGTCAACGACATCACCAAGATGACGGTCTGGGGCAATCACTCGACCACGCAGTACCCCGACCTCTTCCACTGCGATGTCAACGGCCAGCGCGCCTACGACGCCGTCGGCGATCACGAGTGGTACGAGAACACCTACATCCCCACCGTTGCCAAGCGAGGCGCGGCGATCATCGAGGCCCGTGGGTCGTCGTCGGCGGCGTCAGCGGCGTCGGCGGCCGTCGATCACATCCGGGACTGGACGCTCGGTACGCCCGAGGGCGACTGGGTGTCGATGTCCGTGGTCAGCGACGGCAGCTACGGCGTGCCCGAGGGCATCATCTCGTCGTTCCCGTGCGTCTGCAAGGACGGCGACTACGAGATCGTCCAGGGCCTCGACATCGACGACTTCAGCCGGGCCAAGATCGACGCCAGCGCTGACGAACTGGTCAGCGAGCGCGACGCCGTCGCCGAACTCGGCCTCATCTGACGCTGCGCACCGAGATCACGCAGTAGCGATGAGTCTTCGCGCGGACAGGTCGCGCGGAAACTCATCGCTCGCTCGTGAGCCCCGGTAGCGATGAGTCTTCGCGGCGGACAGGTCGCGCGGAAACTCATCGCTCGCTGTTGAGGCGTTCGCGCAGTAGCGTTTCACCACCGACTCCCTCCTCCGAACCATTCGTTCACCAGGAGGTCGTGTGGCCATCTTCACCACCGAGGCGTTGGAATTCCTTCGCACCCACCACGGCATTGCAACGGCGGCCGAGCTGCAGCGGTGCGGCATGTCATCGCCGGCGGTCCGGTCGCTGATCGAGTCGGGCAACCTCGCCGCAGTGCTCAAGGGGGTGTATCGCATCCCGGCGGTCACGCTCGATGAGGCAGCGAGATGCGCCGCCGTGTGCGCAGCTCACCCGACGCTTGCGATCAGCGGTCCGACGGCTGGCCGTCTGTGGGGGCTCCGACGTCTTCCCCGAGATCACCGGATCCACGTGCTCGCCCCACCGGCGAGCCACCCGTCGATTGCCCCCTGGGTGGTGGCGTACCGGACGGCGGCAGTACATCCGTGCGATGTCGTCCAGCGTCCCGATGGCATCAATGTCACCAGCCGAGCACGCACGGCACTCGATCTCGCGAGGTTCGTCCCACCGACGGACCTGCTCTCGATCATCGAGCAGGTGATCCGCGACGGCGACCTCCACGAGGACGAACTTCGCTGCGGTTGCTGTCGATTGGATGTCGTGCCAGCGACCATGGATCCGGCGGTTCCTCGAGCTGCTCGACAGCCGGTTGCATGGAGGTGCAGCGGAGTCGCACGGCGAAGCTGTGCTCGGCGATGCGCTCGCCGCGGCAGGCCTTGCGGGTCTCGAGCGCCAGTTCCGCATCGATCTGCCCGGCTACGGTCCGGCTCGGTTCGATCTGGCCGTTCCTGCTGTGAAACTGGCCATCGAAGTCGATCTGCACCCCACCCACCGCGAGACAGCGGGTCGCCGGCGACGGGACGCGGCCCGCGATGTAGCGGCCGGCAGGATCGCCTGGACCGTCGAGCGTGTCGTCGAGGCCGACTTCGGCGGCGGCCTTCCTGCGACCGTCGAGCGGATCGTCCGACTCGTTGCATCGCTCGCCAGCACGCGATGAGTCTTCGCGTGGACAGGTCGCGCGGAAACTCATCGCGTTCGGCCGCTCCTCCGAAGCGATGAGTCTTCGCGCGGACAGGTCGCGCGGAAACTCATCGCGTGCGCGGTGCGGGTGCGGGTGCGGGTGGGGCGGGGGTTCAGCTGGCGGTGAACTCGAGGCCGATCTCGTCGGCGCCGTCGCCCGATCGCAGCGACAGGGTGTCGCCGGTGATCTCGTAGGTGACCTCACCCTGCAGGACCGAGAGGATGCTGGCCTCGAGTCGCGTGCGCTCCTCGTCGCAGGCCATCATCGTCGTGGCGATCGGACCGAACGTCAGGGTGGTGTCGGTGATCTCGACGCTGCCGGACCCGGAGTTGCAGCTGGTGCTGACCTCAACCGTGCCGTCGTCGGCGATCGTCATCGACGCCTCCGAGTCTGCGATGCCCATGGTGACGGCCTCGTTCGCCACGGTGCCCGAAACGATCCACGTCGTGCCGACGAGGCCGGCGGGCTCGATTTCGTCGAGTGTGATCGTGACCTCGTCACCGGAGAAGCTCAACGTGGAACCGTCGAGCGACACCGTCGGTGATGACGCCAGGAACTCGCTCAGCCACGTGTCCTGCGCCATGAGCGCGTCGTCGCAGGCCATCATCGTCATCGCGAACTGTTCGGCGACGAACTCGCCGTCGGTGATCTCGTAGCCGCCGTTCATCGTGTTGCAACCGGCGTTGACGCTGACGGCGTCGTCGAGGAAGTTCATCGTGATCTCGGATCCGTCGACCAGGTCGTAGCCGGTGACGTCGGTCGACACGAAGCCTCGACCGGAGAGCTCAGATGCGGTCGGGGCATCGGTCGCATCAGCGCCGCTGTCGTTGTCGCTGCCGCATGCAGCGATGGTCAGGCCGGCAAGCGCCAGCAGGGCAATGGCAGTACGAGGGATCATGTGGATTCGACGCTCCTGAAGCGAAGTTGGTTCCCTCGGCGGGCGCCGAGTCAGCGAATCATGACACGGCGACGGCGCACGAAATGCGCATCATCTGATCGACGCCGGCACGGAGTTCGGCATCGCTGATGCGGACGGTGTCGCCGCTCTCGCCGAGCAGGTCGCTCACGGTCATGATCGCCAGCGATTCGATGCCCTTGACGGCCGCGATCGTGTACATCATCGCCGCCTCCATCTCGACGCCGATGTGGCCGAGTCGCTTCCACCGGGCGAACGTGGTCGGATCGGGATCGTAGAAGATCCCCGAGGTGACCACTGGGCCGACATGGACGGCTCCGGCGGAGCTCTCGCGGCTCAGCCGCGCTGCGGTCTCGACCAGCGCAAACGTGGCGCTCGGCGCGTAGCCCTCCATCGCTGCATAGCGAAACGGGGTCTGGTCGTCGCTCGACGCCGCCAGCCCGACGACGGTGTCGCCCATCGCCATGTCGTCGCCGAGGCCACCGCACGTGCCGACCCGGACGAGTCGGGTGGCGCCGAGCATGATCAGCTCCTCGAACACGATCCCGGCGCTCGGGCAGCCCATGCCCGTCGACTGCACGCTGATCGGCCTGCCCTCGAAGGTGCCGGTGTAACCGAGCATGCCGCGCTCGGCGTTGACCTGACGGGCACCCTCGTCGAAGAAGGTCTCGGCGATGTACTTGGCTCGGAGGGGGTCGCCGGGGCACAACACGTTGGGGGCGTAGTCACCGGGCTCGGCTCGCAGATGGATCGGCATGCGCCCGAGCGTATTCGCTGGGTGCTACTTCAGGAATTTGCTGGTCGTGTTGTCGGCGAGCACCTTGCCGCCCGTCTGGCACGTCGAGCAGTAGTTCACGGTGTAGCCCGAGTACTCGACCGCTCGTACAACGTCTCCGCAGTCCGGACACGGGTCGCCGGTTCGGCTGTGCATGGCGCTCGGCCGGTCCTTCGACGAACTCATGTCGGCACGACCGCGCTCGAACTCGAGGCTCTCGGTGATGCAGGACTCGGTGGCGGCGGCGACCTTCGCCGCTCCCTCGGCGCCGAGCTTGCGGGTGTTGGCGAACGGCGAGATCCGTGCTCGGTGACAGATCTCGTTCGCGAGCCGACGTCCGATCCCCGCCACCATCCGCTGGTCGCGCAGGAACCCGTGCACGCGCATCGAGTTGGCGGCGAACAGTTCGGCCAGTTCGTCGACACTGATGCCCGCAGCTTCCGGGCCGAGCTTGTCGAGCGGCGGCGAGGTGAGTGTCGTGGCGCTCGGCACGCACCAGACCCCGGCGCGCCGTTCCTTGCCCTGCTCGGTCAGCAGCAGTGCAGACCCGTCGATCGATCCGTCGGACCGTTCGACCGGATCGAACGTGAACCGGGCCTGGCCGCCGCGAGGTTTGGCGCTCAGCTTGTCGTCGGCGAGCAGGCGACCGCCCTGCATCAGATGGACCACGAACGTGACGGGTTCGAATCGCACGAGCAGATACTTGCCCCGTCGGCCGACCTCGATCAGGGCCTCACCGTTGGCCGTGTCCGGCGCCGGGACCGCCGTTTTCAGCGCCGTGAAGTTGAACGGCCTGAACCCCGAGAGGACGCGCCCGGCGAACTGCTCGGTCAGTCGCTCGGCATGCGCTTGGATCTCGGGCATCTCCGGCATGGCGGTCGGCGGTTCACTCGTAGGTGGTGCGCTCGCGGACGGCCGCGAACACGGCGTCGAGGGCACCGAAGACCGGCTGCGAGTCGAGCAGCTTCTGCTGGTCGCCGAAGAGCCGGATGCGGCCGCCGACGAAGGCCTCCTGCGCGTTGAGTTCGCCCGTGGCGACAGCGACGGCGGTGTCCCAGTCCTGCTCCATCTTGACGTCCTCTGGCTCGGCCGGGCCGGCACCGAACGACGCCTCACCGTCGCCAACGCTGAGGTGATAGATCACGTCACCCTCGGGGCCGTTGCTCACGACCTGCGTGACGCCGATGCGGTGACTCGCGGCGATCTCGCGAATCTGATCGCTTGCGGCCACCTCCTCGGACAGCGCGGTGATCCAGTCGAGACTGAGGTAGCGGATCATGGTCCGTAGTCTGCCCGATGTGCCCGACCGCGACCATCTCGACCGCAGCGACGACGGCCGACACGTCGATGCGCCGATCGAGGAGTGGGTCTTCGCTGCGTGGACGGCGGACGGCGCGCTCGGCGTGATCTCGGGACATCGCATCGTCGGTCGCACGGCCTGGTACTGGTCGGCTCTGGCCCGCGACGGCCGACCGCTGCTGCACATCACCGACTTCTCGGCGCCGGTTCGCGCCGATCCGTTCATCGTCAAGGGTGAGGCGCTGTGGGCGGAGCACACCTGTGACGACCCGATGTCGCAGTGGACGATCGGCAACGAGACCTACGCCTCGTCGATCGACGATGCCGACGAGGCGCTGGGGTTGGCCTACGGCGACCCCACGCCGATCGCGTTCGATCTCGAGTGGTATGCGACCGCTCCTCCGAGCCCGTTGGAGCCCGCCGGCGATCGCGCCGCCATCGACCATGGCTACGAGCAGGTCGGTGTCGTCCATGGTGCGATCGAGATCCTCGGCGAACCGCGGGTCGAGGTGGCCGAGATCCCGGCGCATCGATGGCACCGCTGGACGACGGCCGCCACCGGTTTCGGACCGTTGGCGCTGCCCGAGGTGCGGGCCCACGCCGGTGTGCGTGCACCGTTCGCGTTCCCCGATGGCAGCGTCAGCGATCTCGTGCTCACCCCCGAGGGCTGGGCCCGGCGAGCTCCTCGTCCGGCGTGACGGCCCCGGTGGGGTCGTGCTCGGCGGCGTCCGGCGCTTGGACCGCTGGTCGATCGTCGGGCCGGCCGCGCCGGCCGCGCCGCCCGTTGCGAGTCGCCAGCCAGACCACGCCGAGCACGACCGCGCCGGTGACCAGGAACGGAGCTGCCACGGCGAGGACGAACCCGATCGCGAACAGCGCACCGACGAACACGTCCCAGCCGGTGCGCCACGCGTCGCCGATCCCATCGACCGGTTCGTCCTCGGCGACCGCCACCTCCACGACCGGCGCGCTGTACTGCAGCTGGATCGTGAGCGTCGACCGGTCGACCCGGTTGTCGAGGTTCCGCTGGCTGGCCAGCAACTGTTCGAGCGCGATCGTGCGCTCGCTGATCACCCGCTCGATCTCGACGATGTCCTGGAACTCGGTGGCCTCCACGAGCAGGGCCTGGAAGCGCGTGATCACGTCGCGCTCGACGGCGATGCGGATCTCGAGGTCGACGAGCTGATCGGTGACGTCGGTGGTGTCCTGTGTGCGGCCCGACAGCCGACCCACGGTGGCACCCAGATCGGTGATCAGCGCCTCGAGTTCGGCAGGCGGCACCTTCACCACGAAGTAGCCGGATCCGTCGACGCTGCCGTCGTCGAGGTCGTTGCCGATGTTGACGTCGGCGGTGAACACGCTGGCGCCGTTGCGTTGCACTGCGACGAGCGTGTCGGACACCGCCGTTCGGATGTCCGACGTGGCGACCGTGACGCCGGCGGTGGTTGCCAACGCCTGACCCGTCGGCAGCGGAGCGCCGATCGGTTGGTCGACCGCCACGCCCTCGGTCGCATCACCCGACTCGGCCTGCTCGACGACGCCGGAGCGTCCCTCGTCGACGGCGCTGGGCGCCTCCGCGTCGAGCGCCGGTGCGAACACCGCCTCCGATCCCGAATCGTCGTCGCTGGCGCATGCCGAGACCCCCAACCCGACGAGAACCATCAAGGTGACCGCTGCTGTTGCTGTGTTCTTTCTCCCCATGGAGCTTCGACGTCGCGAGACGCCGAACGGTTCCGTCGACTCAGGCGTCGGCGGCGAACGGGGTGCCGGCGTTGCCGGACGTGAGGTCGCCGAGCGTGAGTGACTCGTAGGCGATCTCGGGATGGGCTCGCACCGCTTCATCGAGCTTGCGGGCGTCGTCGCCGACCAGGATCCGCCACCGCTCGTTGCGGACCCCGTCGAGGATCTCGGCGCTGGCCTCGGCCGCCGACATCGGTGCCTGGTCGCGGAACATGTCCGACATCAGCTTGACCATCTCGGCGGCCTCCATGTCGACCTCGTGGCCGCCGTGGCGCAGCGAGTTCTCGACGATCGACGTGCCGATGTGGCCCGGCATCACGACCGAGACCTTGACGTGCGGGGCGTTGACGCGCAGGTCGGTGATCAGCGCCTCGCTGAAGCCCTTCACGGCGAACTTGGCCGCCGAGTACGCCGTGTGTGGACGCTCGGGCCCCAAGCTCGCCCAGAACCCGTTGACGCTCGAGGTGTTGACGATGTGGCCCTCGTCGGCGGCGATCACGAGCGGCAGGAAGGTGCGTACCCCGAGGTAGACGCCACCCCAGCAGACGTCGAAGGTCCGTTCCCAGATGGCCCGCTCGTCGGTGACCATCGAGCCGCCACCACCGATGCCGGCGTTGTTGAACAACAGGTTGACGTGGTCGGTCTGGTGCTGTGTGACCACGGCGTCGCGGAAGGCGATCAACGAGTCCTCGTCGGAGACGTCGCACCGGTGGGTGGTGACCACGGTGCCGGCCGGCGCCTGCTCGAGTGCGAGCCGCTTGGTCTCCTCCATCTCCTCGACCGACATGTCGCACATGGCGACGTGGCAGCCCTCCGCAGCGAGCTGCACGACGAGCTCGCGTCCCATCCCGCTGGCGCCTCCGGTGACGACGGCGATCTTTCCCTCGAAGCTCTGCATCGGAGCATGCTGGCACAGCGGCCTCGTCGACTGCTTCACTGGGATGGTGCCCTACACCGGTGACATCCTCGACGACTTCGCGGCATCGAAGCGTGGCCCGACCTACCCCGATGTCGTCGTCGAGATGGGCATGCTCGTCGAGGATCGGGCGAGCCACTTCTGTGGCGACGTCGTTCGCTGGAGTGCCGAGGGCGTCACGCTGCAGGACCGCAACGACTACGTCCGACACTTCACGTGGAAGCCCGGCGGCTTCCTGATCGAGGGCCGCCCGGTCACGCTCGTGCGGCCAGCGACCGCGAAGGCTGCCACGCAGCGGATCACGGCATCGGGGTCGGTCGCCGGCGATGGACGCGCCCGCGTCGCAGCGGCCAGCCGGATCTGGGTGGAGGGCAAACACGACGCAGAGCTGCTCGAGCACGTGTGGGGCGACGACCTCCGCGAGCTCGGCATCGTGGTCGAACCGTTGCACGGCGCCGACGACCTGGCCGCGGCGGTTGCTGACTTCGGCCCGTCAGCCGAGCGACGCCTCGGCGTCCTGCTCGATCACCTCGTACCCGGCTCGAAGGAGAGCCGGATCGCGCAGACCGTTCGCGACCCGAACGTGCTCATCACCGGGCACCCGTTCGTCGACGTCTGGGCGGGCATCCGCCCGAAGGTGCTCGGCCTCGAGTCGTGGCCGGAGATTCCGAAAGGTGATCGCCCCTGGAAAGAGGCGATGTGCGACGCGCTCGGCGTTCCGTTCGACGGCTTCTGGCCCAAACTGCGCAACCGTGTGAACACGTTCGCCGACCTCCGACCCGAGTTGGTCGGTGCCGTCGAGCAGCTGATCGACTTCGTCGCCGAGTCATCCCCACGTGAGTAATCCCACGTTTGTGCTGCATTTCCGGGGGACCGTCCCACCGGAACTGCAACGCAAACGGGATGGGTCGGATCAGACGAAGGCGCTGGCGAACACCAGGCTGACGATCGTCATCACCTTGATGAGGATGTTCATCGACGGGCCCGAGGTGTCCTTGAACGGGTCGCCCACGGTGTCGCCGACGACGGCGGCCTTGTGCGGGTCGCCACCCTTGCCGCCGTGGTTGCCGGCTTCGATGTACTTCTTCGCGTTGTCCCAGGCGCCGCCCGAGTTCGCCATGAAGATGGCGAGAGCGAAGCCCGTGACCAGCGCGCCGGCGAGCAGGCCGCCGAGTGCATCGACGCTGATGAAGCCGACGACGAGCGGCACGACCACAGCGAGCGAGCCCGGCAGGATCATCTCGCGCAGCGACGCCTCGGTCGAGATCGCCACACAGCGAGCCGAGTCGGGGACGACACCCGGAAGGCCTTCGCGCAGCCCGGGGATCTCGCGGAACTGGCGCCGAACTTCCTCGATCATCTTCTGAGCGGCACGGCCGACGGCGTCGATCGTGAGCGCAGCGAACAGGAACGGCAGTGCCGCGCCGATGAACAGCCCGATGAAGACCTCGACCTCGCCGATGTTGAGATTCAACGTGGCGGCGGGGTCCGCGTCGAAGACGGCGAACTCGAAGCTCTTGAACAGTGCCAGTGCGGTGAGTGCGGCCGAGCCGACGGCGAAGCCCTTGGCGACCGCAGCGGTGGTGTTGCCGAGCGAGTCGAGCGCATCGGTGACTTCACGTACCGAGGGGTCCAACTCGGCCATCTCGGCGATGCCGCCGGCGTTGTCGGCGATCGGTCCGTAGGCGTCGACCGAGACCACGACGCCGGTGGTGGCGAGCATGCCGATGGCGGCCACGCCGATGCCGTAGATGCCGCCGAACTCTTCGCCGAGACCACCGAAGGCGTCGTTGGCGAAGGCGAGCGTGCCACCCCAGTAGGCAATGCCGACGCCGGCGAGGATCAGGGCGACCGACGCAGCGACGGACTGCATGCCGGCGCTGATGCCGGACAGGATCGTGGTGGCGGGGCCGGTCTCGGTCTGCTGTGCGATCTTCTTGACCGGGCCGTAGCCGTCGGAGGTGTAGTACTCGGCGGTCTTGCCGAGCGCCCAGCCGACGAGGAGGCCACCGATGACCGCGATGGCGAGGCCGATCGGGTTCTCGAACTCGTCACCGGAGAAGAGCCAGTAGGCCACGCCGACGGTGCCGACGGCGGTGATGACCATGGCCACGTTCGTGCCCATGTGGAGGGCGCGGGCCAGGTGGTGGCTGTCGGTCGAGTCGCCGCCCTTGACGAAGAACGACCCGATGATCGAGGCGATCATGCCGACGAAGGCGATCGCCATCGGGAACACCAGCAGGCTGATCACACCGGCGTCTCCGGCCTGCTCGGCGGTGAGGGCCAGCGCGAAGGCAGTGAGCGAGATCGGTGCGATCATCGAGCCGGCGTACGACTCGAACAGGTCGGCGCCCATGCCGGCGACGTCGCCGACGTTGTCACCCACGTTGTCGGCGATCGTGGCCGGGTTGCGGGGATCGTCTTCGGGGATGCCGGCCTCGACCTTGCCGACGAGGTCGGCGCCGACGTCGGCGGCCTTGGTGTAGATGCCGCCGCCCACACGGGAGAACAGCGCGATGGTCGACGCGCCGAGTCCGTAGGCGGTCACGATCTCGAAGGCTTCGTCGACCTGGATCCACACCACGAACACGAGATAGGTGACCATGAGGCCGAGCAACGCCAAGCCGGCGACGGAGAAGCCCATCACGGCGCCGCCGCGGAACGCGACCGGTAGCGCCTTGCCGGGGCCCGACTTCGCAGCTTCGGTCGTGCGGGCATTGGCCATCGTCGCCACGGTCATGCCGGCGTACCCGGCTGCTGCGGAGAGCACGGCACCGAGCACGTAGGTGACCGACGCGAGCGGGTTGATCACGATCGCGAGGAGCACGACCATGGCCAGCACGAAGACCGACACCCACTGGTATTCCTTCTTCAAGAAGGCCCGGGCACCCTTCTGGATCTCGGTCATCAGGAAGACCATGCGCTCGTCTCCGGGCGACTCCTTCCCGACGGCCTTGTAGAAGTAGAACGCGAGCGCAAGCGCAGCGAGGGCAGACGCTGCTGCGAGATAGGGAACGACGTCCACGGGTGGTCCTCCTGAGGGCGATGCGACAAGGTCCCGCTCGGACGTTCCGGGGGACCGCACCATGATGGTCGGCCCGCAGGTTAGGGACCAAAGGGATGAAAAGACACCCCGAAATGTGACCGATGAGACATTGACAATGCCGAACAGGAATACGAAACGATTCGCACGGGCGGAGTAAGTTCACCGCAATGGCACAAACTCTGAACCGCGGGCCCGTCAGCGGGACCGCCTCGAAGCCGCCCGCCAAGAAGAAGACGTTCCTGGCCGACTTCTACTCCACGGCCGTTGGCAAGAAGTACGTGATGGCGCTCACGGGGATCGTCGGGATCCTCTTCGTGATCGGCCACATGGTCGGCAACCTCAAGATGTACCTCGGCGTCGTCACCAAGGGTGGCGAGCAGGTCTACGACATCGACGTCTACGGCGAGTTCCTGCGCGAGATGTTCGTGCCGCTGCTCCCCGAGCTCGCCTTCCTCTGGATCGTGCGCATCGTGTTGATCGGCGCCATCGTGCTGCACCTCCACGCTGCGTATTCGCTGACGATCCTCAACCGCAACGCCCGTCCGGTGAAGTACCAGACGAGTCGTGACTACCAGGTCGCCAGCTTCGCCAGCCGCACGATGCGCTGGACCGGCATCATCGTGTTGTTGTTCATTGCGTTCCACCTCGCCGACCTCACGTGGGGCTGGTCGAACCCCGACTTCGTGAAGGGCGCCGTCTACTGGAACATCGACACCTCGCTGTCGCGGCTCCCGATCGCGGCCATCTACATCATCGCCAACATCGCCTTGGGGATCCACCTGTTCCACGGCACCTGGTCGCTGTTCCAGTCGATGGGCTGGAGCAACCCCCGGTTCAACAACTGGCGCCGTTACCTGGCGACCGCCATCGCCACGATCGTCGTGGTCGGCAACGTCTCGTTCCCGGTCGCCGTGCAAGCGGGAATCATCGACTACGACCCCGACGCCGTCACCGTTCCCATCGAGGAGGCATCCGAATGACCATCACCCTCGACCCCAAGGTTCCCGAGGGGCCGTTGGCCGACAAGTGGCAGAACTACATCGCCAACCAGAAGTTGGTGAACCCGTCGAACAAACGCAAGTTCAAGATCATCGTCGTCGGGACCGGTCTGGCCGGCGCATCGGCAGCCGCAACGCTGGGCGAGCTCGGCTACCAGGTCGAGGCGTTCACGTTCCACGACTCGCCGCGCCGCGCGCACTCGATCGCCGCGCAGGGCGGCATCAACGCCGCCAAGAACTACCAGGGTGACGGCGACTCGATCCACCGTCTGTTCTACGACACCATCAAGGGCGGCGACTTCCGCGCCCGCGAGGCCAACGTGCACCGCCTCGCCGAGGTCTCGGTCGACATCATCGACCAGATGGTCGCCCAGGGCGTGCCGTTCGCCCGCGAGTACGGCGGTCTGCTCGACAACCGCAGCTTCGGCGGCGCCCAGGTGAGCCGCACGTTCTACGCCCGAGGCCAGACCGGCCAGCAGCTCCTGCTCGGCGCCTACCAGCAGCTCGCCCGCCAGATCGGGCTCGGCAACGTCAAGTTGTGGAACCGCATGGAGATGGTCGACGTCGTCAACATCGAAGGTCGCTGCGCCGGCATCGTCACCCGTGACCTGCTCACCGGTGAGTTCTCGTCGCATTCGGCGCACGCCGTGGTGCTCGCCACCGGCGGCTACGGCAACGTGTTCTTCCTGTCGACCAACGCCATGGCCTGCAACGTCACCGGAGCGTGGCGCGCGCACCGGCGTGGGGCGGCCTTCGCCAACCCGTGCTACACGCAGATCCACCCGACGTGCATCCCGCAGGCCGACGACTTCCAGTCCAAGCTGACGCTGATGTCCGAGTCGCTGCGCAACGACGGCCGCATCTGGGTGCCCAAGAGCGCCGACGAGACCCGCCCACCGGATCAGATCCCCGAGGAGGACCGCGACTACTACCTCGAGCGGATCTACCCGAGCTTCGGCAACCTCGCTCCCCGTGACGTGTCGTCGCGTGCGGCCAAGCGCATGGTCGACGCCGGCCAGGGTGTCGGCCCGTTGAAGAACGGTGTGTACCTCGACTTCGCCGAGGCGATCGGTCGGCTCGGCGAGAACACGATCCGCGAGCGCTACGGGAACCTGTTCGACATGTACGAGCGGATCACCGGCGAGAACCCGTACCAGGTGCCGATGCGCATCTACCCGGCCAGCCACTACACGATGGGTGGGCTGTGGGTCGACTACGAACTGCAGACCACGGTCCCGGGCCTGTTCGCGGCCGGTGAGGCCAACTTCTCCGACCACGGCGCCAACCGCCTCGGAGCCTCCGCGCTGATGCAGGGCCTGTCCGACGGCTACTTCGTGCTGCCGTACACGATCGCGCCGTACCTCGCCGACCTGCTCAACAAGCCGGTGCCCGACACGAGCCACCCCGAGTTCGCCAAGATCCAGCAGGAAGCCACCGACCGCTTCAAGCAGTACATGAGCATCGGTGGCACGAAGACCCCCGACCACTTCCACCGCGAGCTGGGTCAGATCATCTGGGACTACTGCGGCATGGACCGCAACGCCAACGGCCTCGAGAAGGCGCTGTCGGAGATCCCGGCGCTGCACGAGGAGTTCAAGAAGGACCTGCGCGTCACCGGCACGGACACGAGCGTCAACCAGACCCTCGAGAAGGCCGGCCGTGTCGACGACTTCTTCGAGCTCGGCATGCTGATGTGCAAGGACGCCCTCAACCGCGAGGAGAGCTGTGGCGGCCACTTCCGCTCCGAGCACCAGACCGAGGACGGCGAGGCGGTCCGCAACGACGACGACTTCGCCTACGTCAGTGCGTGGGAGTGGTCCGGCGACATGACCCAGCCGATCGAGCACAAAGAGCAGCTCGAGTACGAAGTCGTCAAGTTCCAGACACGGAGTTACAAGTGAAGACCCTCACCAACCTCACCCTCAAGATCTGGCGTCAGGACGGTCCCGACGGTCAAGGTCGATTCGAGTCCCATCAGATCCCCGAGGTCAGCGACGAGGCGTCGTTCCTCGAGATGCTCGACATCCTGAACGAGCGCCTCATCGAGGAGGGCAAGGAAGCCATCGTCTTCGACCACGACTGCCGCGAGGGAATCTGCGGGACGTGTTCGCTGATGATCGACGGCCAAGCCCACGGCCCGCTCAAGGGCGCAGCGACCTGCCAGATACACATGCGGACCTTCTCGAGCGGCGACGAGATCGTGATCGAGCCGTGGCGAGCAGCGGCATTCCCGATCATCAAGGACCTGATGGTCGACCGCTCGGCGTTCGACCGCATCGTCGAGACCGGCGGCTACATCACTGCGCCCACCGGTGGAGCTCCCGACGCCAACCTCATTCCCATCCCCAAGCCGGTTGCCGACGCCTCGATGGATGCGGCGGCATGCATCGGTTGCGGCGCGTGTGTTGCGGCGTGCCCGAACGGCGCGGCGAGCTTGTTCACCTCGGCCAAGCTCGCCCACCTCAACCTGCTGCCCCAGGGCCAGGCCGAGCGCTACAAGCGCGCCGAGGCGATGGTCGAGAAGATGGACGAGTACTTCGGCTCGTGTACCAACCACGGCGAGTGCGAGGCGGCGTGTCCTGCGCAGATCTCGATCGACAACATCGCCACCATGAACACCGACTACCTGAAGTCGAAGTTCAAGAACCGCAAGTCCCTCGCCCGATAGCGACCGTCGCCCGATCCGGCGTCGTGCGATGAGCGAGGCGACCGGAGACGGCGGTTCGGCTCATCGCCGGGTGGTGACGTCGATGATCGTGGTGGCGTAGTGGTTGGTGCTCGTGGTGTCGCCGCTGGTGAGGGTCAGCTCGAGCGTGAGTCGGCCGGGGGCATCGGGGATGTCGAGGCGGATGTGGCCGACCTTGACGACGTCGTCGGCGCCAACCGGGCCACCGAAGCGCCAACGCTGCTGGCCGCCACGCCATGACGCGACGGCGTCGACGACTGCGAAGTCGAGCGGCTCGCGGAGGTCGCTCACCACGTGCACATCCGAATCGAGCCGATCACCGGGAGCGACGTCGGCGGGAAGCGGATCGGTGATCACGAGCACGCTTGCACATGCGGCCGCCACGGTGGCGTACGCCGCTTTGGGCCGACGTTCGTGGTCGAGGATGCTCGACGAGAACGCCGGGGACGAGTCGTTGAGCGACGAGAAGCAGAACCCACCGGTCGGGCGGTACTTGAGCCGGCGCAGCGTCTCGATCTGCACCTTGAGCAGATGCGCCTGGTAGTACTGCAACGCGTCGCGCCACTCGCTGAAGCTGTCGTACTCGGTGGGCGGAAAGCTGCGTTCGGTGACGGCGCGCTGGTAGCCGGTCGTCTCCTGTATCAGCTCCCAGTCGAGGCTCGGCCACTCGAACGACGCGAGTTGTTCGTCGACGAACGGCGCGTCGAGCGGGGGCGAGTCCGATCCGAATTCGCTGACGAAACGCACCATGCGAGGCAGGCGCGAGGCGAACTCGGCGAGGTCCTCGGCTTCTCCGTGGCGCCAGCCGAACCAGAGGTGGCTGTCGGTGCCGTCGAGTTGGGGGAGATGCGGTACCACGCCCGAGTGCGCCACGACCTGACGGCTCGAATCGGCGCGTTCGAATGCCCGCTTGACCCAGCGATCGAGCACCGACTTGTTCCACGACGGCAGTTGCTTGGCCGCCAGGGTTCGCGCTGCTCCCTGCCAACCCCGCGCGGTGACGCCGGCATCGGTGGCCGACGGGTCGTCGTGCGCCGTCCACATCGCGATCGACGGATGGTGCCCGAGCGCGTCGACGGCGGCGCGGGCCTGCTCGACGGCCTGCTGACGAACCGACCGGGCGTGACCCCATTGCAGCGGGAAGTCCTGCAGCAGCAGGATCCCCGCCTCGTCGGCGGCGTGGTAGAGCGTCCGGTCGGCGATGTGGCCGTGGACTCGTAGTGCGTCGAGGCCGAGTTCGACCGCGGCCGCGAGGTCGGCCCTGATCGTCTCGTCGGTCGCGTTCGCCGGCCCGGCAGCGGTCGGCAGCAGGTTGGCGCCCTTGAGGAAGAGACGCTCGCCGTTCACCGAGCAGATCCAGTCGTTCCAGACGACCTGGCGGAGCCCGGTTCGTCGTTCGCGCCGGTCGCTGACCTCGCCGTCGACGACGACCTCGACGGCGACGTCGATCAGCGGCTGATCGCCCAGCGCACGTGGCCACCACAGCTCGGGGTCCGAGATGTCGATCGTCCACTCGAAGTCGTTCTGGCCGGCGGCGATCGACTGGAGTTGTTCGTCGACCTGGACGCCGTCGACGAGCGTCCGCATCGTGACGGGCGTGAGGCGATCGCTGTCGATCCGTGTCGAGATCCGCAGGTGGGCTCGCCGAGCGTCGGCGTCGCGGCAGAGCACCCGGAGTCGGCCGATGTGCACCGGGCCGGTGTCGTACAGGAACACCGGACGCCAGAGCCCGCCGGGGTTGAAGTTCGAACCGATCCCGGCGGGCGGCTGGAAGACGCCGGTGATGTTGCGACGTCCCGAGGTGCCACGCTGGGGCGCGCAGGTGACCTCGATCGCCAGCACATGGTCGTCGCCGAACCGCGACAGCGAGGTCACGTCGAAGCTGTGACTGAAGAAGTAGCCCTCGGGGTCGCCGAGATAGGCACCGTCGAGCCAGACGTCGGCCTGATAGAAGATTCCGTCGAGGGTGATCCACCGGCGTCGGCCCTCGCCCGGCCTCGCCGCGGTGAACGAGTGGCGGTACATCACCGGCCCGTCGCTCGTGGCGAACTCGGGCTGATCCTGCCAGTGGCCCGGTACGTCGACGCGGGCCCACCCCGAGTCGTCGCTGTCGAGACCGATGCCGTTGCGCCGAACGTCGTCGTCGGCCTCGGCTGCCAGCCAGACGCCGGACAAGTGCATGGTGACGAGCGTACGTCGGGACGCGAACGCATGCCGCCTCGATGGCGGTTCGGGGCCTGATGACGACTCGGTCGCTCGCATGCTCACGGTCGCTCCACCCGCGGTAGGTTCGACGCATGGCTGACACGGATCGACCGCAGGTGACGACAGTGGGGGAGCTTCGGGCTTCGGGATGGGTGTCGCGGCCCGTGAAACAGGAGGTTCGTGAGCACGCGATCGAGAAGGTCGCTGCGGGCGAGCCGCTCTTCGCTGGTGTCTCGGGCTACGAGGACACCGTGATGCCGCAGCTCGAGAACGCCTTGCTCGCCGGTCACGACGTGATCTTCCTCGGCGAGCGCGGTCAGGCCAAGACTCGCATGATCCGGTCGCTCACCGGACTGCTCGACGAGTGGATGCCGATCATCGCCGGCAGCGAGATCAACGACGACCCGTACGAGCCGGTGTCGAAGCACGCCCGCGATCTGGTCGAGGAGCTGGGTGACGACACGCCGATCCACTGGGTGCACCGCAGCGAACGGTTCGGCGAGAAGCTCGCAACGCCCGACACGTCGATCGCCGACCTGATCGGTGAGGTCGACCCCATCAAGGTGGCCGAGGGTCGTTACCTGTCCGACGAACTCACGCTCCACTACGGCCTGGTTCCGCGCACCAACCGAGGGATCTTCGCAATCAACGAGCTGCCCGACCTCGCCGAGCGCATTCAGGTGGGCATGCTCAACGTGCTCGAGGAGCGCGACGTCCAGATCCGCGGCTACAAGATCCGCCTTCCGCTCGACGTGATGCTGTTGGCCTCGGCCAACCCGGAGGACTACACCAATCGCGGGCGCATCATCACACCGCTCAAGGATCGCTTCGGCAGCCAGATCCGCACGCACTATCCGCTCGAGGTCCACACCGAAGTGGCGATCATGCGACAGGAGGCCGTGGCGCTCGACATCACCACGGCGCAGGGACGCGTCACCGTCGACGTGCCCGAGTACCTTGCCGACGTCGTTGCGACGTTCAGTCATCTCGCGAGGGCCAGCAACCACGTCAACCAGCGCTCCGGTGTGAGCGTGCGGCTCAGCGTGGCGAACTACGAGGCGCTCGCGGCGAACGCGCTCCGCCGCGGACTGCGAGCGGGCGAACGCCACATCGTCGCGCGTGTCGACGATCTCGATGCGCTGGCCGCCAGCTCGATGGGCAAGATCGAGATCGAGTCCGTCGAGGAGGGACGCGAGGGAGCGATCATGGAGAACCTGATCAAGGGCGCCGTGCTCAGCGTCTTCAAGGACCTCGTGCCGCCCGAGCAGACCCGAGCGGTCGTCGACGCGTTCGAAGCCGGCGCCGTTGCCCACACCGGCGAGGGCGTCACCAGCGAGGAACTCGCCCGGCTGGTCGAGGAGGTCGAGGCGTTGCGCGCTCCGGTCGCCGTGCTCACCGGCGGCGACGAGTCGCCTGCTGCAGTGGGCGGCGCCGCCGAGTTCGTGCTCGAGGGCCTGCACCTCAGCAAGCGACTCAACAAGGACGCCGCCGGCCCGAGCGCCACCTACCGCGGCCGTACCTGAGCGCCCACGCCCTCGATGCTCCACGATGTGCCCGGCACATCGTGGACGTCAGGCGAAGAAGGCGGCGCTCGTCGGGGTGGGGGCGCGGTCGGCGTCGAGGAGCCCGGCGCTCGAGTCGGGCCCGGCAATGCCGGGCTCGACGAACGCCACCTCGATCGGGACGCCGTCGGCCGCAGCGTCGTCGAGCATCGCGCGGAACGCTCCCACCACCTCGCCGGCGGTGTCAGCGTCGTCGTGGGCGGCGTTGAAACCGCTGATGACCAGCGCCGTGTCGGCAGCCTCGGCCGCCTCGCGGAGCTCGCCGCCCCACCGGTCCGCGGTGCGCGAGAGCGAGGCGGAATCGACGCGATCATCGTGCTCCCAGTCGCCTGCGAGCACGGCGCCGAGCAGGTCGGTGCGCCCGGCGTAGGACGCCACGGTACCGGCCCGGTCGCGAAGGTCGACCGCCGCGACCACGTCAGGTCCTCCGGACAGGATTCCCCACGTGTCGATCCACGGTTGGTCGGGTGCAGTGGCAGGGATGCAGGCGAACGGCACCCATCCACCGACGAGATCGCCGAAGCGGTCGGCGGCGCGCTCGACCCATCGGGGCCACCACGTCGTGAACGTCTCGTCGTTGCCGAACCCGCCGTCGTTGTCGAACCATCGCGGGACGCTCGCCTCGTGCAGGCAGGCCCACGGCCGGACCCCGATCGCGTCGGCGGCCTGCAGGATCTGCTCGAACCGCTCCGCCCAGTCGTCGTCGAGCGGTCCGGGTTTCGGTTGCAGCCGAGCCCAGTCGAGCGAAATGCGCACATCGGAGATCCCGAGGTCCTGCAGAGCGGCCAGGTCGTCGGGCCAGCGGGTTCGGAAGCCGTTGCCGGCGGTGGGCCCGAGATCGGCGGTGTCGGCGTGGCCCAGCGTGGCGGCGGTCGTGAGGGCAGCTCCCCGGCGCAAGGTCATGGATGGTGGGATGGGTGGTGGGATGAATGGTGGGATGGGTGGCGAGGTCGGCGTGCGGCGGTCAGATGAACGGCGTGCGCGTCCACAGGTCGGCCGAGTCGAGGTTCGACGAATGCGGGATGCCGGTCAGGCTGACCACGTCGATCGGGCCGGGGAACCCGCGGAGTTCGACTTCTCCGTAGGGTTCGGCGAGGACGCCTTCGGGGAGCCGGTCGAGCTGCATCGTGGGCATCAGCACCTGTACGCCGCGGGCGTAGTCGCACAGTCGGGCGGCCATGTTGACGGCCGATCCGATGTAGTCGTCGCCTTCGAACAGCAACGCATGGCCGGTTGCGAGCCCGGCGCGGATCGTCAACGGCGCACACACATCGGTGGCTCGTTGCTCGAGGTCGAGGACGAACTCGATGGCGTCGCGCTGGTCGACGGCCACCACCATGCAGCCGTCACCGAGCCACTTGGCGATGCGGACGCCTCGATCGGATGCAACGGTGCGCACGATGCCACGGAACGTGCTGAGGATGCGCCCGGCCGCGTCGTCGCCGAAGGCGGCGGTGTAGTTCGTGAAACCGGACAGGTCGACGAAGACGAACGTGCGGGGGACACGCATCACATCATGTTATTGGCTCCGAGCGGCGAAGCGGGGGACGACCCGTTAAGTTCCACACATGGCGAAGCGGTTCGAGTACTCCCGCTGGGACGGCACCCAGACCGGTTTCGAGTTCGATGCGGACGCAGCCTTCGACGAGCTCACCGACGAACTGCTCTACCACGGTGACGTCAACGCAGCTCTGCGCCGCATGATGCAGGAGGGCCTGCGCGACCGCAACGGCGAGCAGATGCAGGGCTTGCGCGAGTTGCTGGAGCAGCTTCGCGCCGAACGTCAGAAGCGCTTGGAGAACTCCGACCTCGGTGGCGTCTACGACGAGATCAAGGAGCAGCTCGACGACATCATCGACGAGGAACGCCACGCGATCGACAACGCCAAGCGTGACGCGGAGAACTCCGGCGACGAGCGCCGGGCGGAGAACGCCCGTGCCGCTGCAGAGGAACGCAACATGCGTCTCGATCTGATGCCCGACGATCTCGCCGGCAAGGTGCGCGAGCTCGACGCCTACAACTTCGAGTCCAAGGAGGCCAAGCAGCGCTTCGACCAGCTGATGGAGCAGCTCAAGGAGCAGCTCATGCAGCAGATGGTCGACCAGATGTCCGGCGCGATGCAGAACATGTCGCCCGAGGACATGGCGCGTATGAAGGACATGATGGCGGCGCTCAACGAGATGCTCGAGAAGCACCAGCGTGGCGACGACCCCGGCTTCGAGCAGTTCATGGAGGAGTACGGCGACTTCTTCCCCGAGAACCCCGAGACCGTCGAAGAACTCCTCGAACAGATGGCCAAGCGCATGGCGGCCATGCAGGCGATGATGAACTCGATGACGCCCGAACAGCGGGCGCAGCTCCAACAGCTGTCCGACCAGCTGATGGAGGACATGGACCTGCAGTGGCAGATGCAGCAGCTGTCGGGGAACCTCCAGCAGATGTTCCCGCAGATGAACTGGAACCAGAGCTACGACTTCGAGGGCCAGGACCCGATGGGGTTCCAGCAGGCGATGCAGGCCATGCAGGACATGGGCGACCTCGACCAGTTGGAGAACCTGCTGCGCAACGCGTCGAGCCCGGGCGCACTGGCCGAGGCCGACATGGACCGCGTGCGCGACCTGATGGGCGACGACGCGGCCAAGTCACTCGAACGGCTCGCCGAACTCACCAAGATGCTCGAGGAGGCGGGCCTGATCGAGCAGAAGGAGGGGCGTCTCGAGATGACGCCGAAGGGTCTGCGCAAGATCGGTGCCAACGCATTGCGCGACCTGTTCTCGAAGCTCGCCAAGGACACGCTGGGTCAGCACGAGACGAGCAACCTCGGCCAGGGCCACGAGCGCACCTACGACACCAAGCCCTACGAGTACGGCGATCCGTTCCAGCTCGACTTGAACCGCACGATCCGCAATGCGCTTCGGCGCACCGGCGGCGGCACGCCGATCCAGCTCGATCCCTCGGACTTCGAGATCGAGCGCATGGAGCACCTGACCCGCTCGTCGACGGTGCTGATGCTCGACCTGTCGTTGTCGATGCCGATGCGCGACAACTTCCTGCCTGCCAAGAAGGTGGCGATGGCGCTGCACAGCCTGATCACGTCGCAGTTCCCGCGCGACTACCTCGGCATCGTCGGCTTCTCGGAGACCGCCCGCGTGCTCACCGCCGAGCAGTTGCCCGAGGTGTCGTGGGACTTCGTGTACGGCACGAACATGCACCACGGCTTCACGCTCGCCCGCAAGCTGCTCGCTCGCGAGTCGGGCACCAAGCAGATCATCATGATCACCGACGGTGAGCCGACGGCGCACATCATGGACAACGGCATGCCGTTCTTCAACTATCCGCCGGTGCGTGAGACCGTCGAGGCCACGCTGCGTGAGGTCGTGCGGTGCACCAAGGAGCAGATCCGTATCAACACCTTCGGCCTCGGCGCCGACGGGTCGCTGCGGCACTTCATCGAGCAGATGACGCAGATCAACCGCGGCCGGGCGTTCTTCACGACGCCCGAACACCTCGGCGATTATGTCCTGGTCGACTTCATGCAGGGCAAGCGCGAGCTCGCCCGCCGCGGCCGGCGCGCCGGCTGATTCGCGCGTACCGCGCGATTCGTTGGAAATCCGCCCTTGCGAAATCTGCGTGTGCTATGGCAGAATGACGCCACTGTAATTACGCCGCTGTCGATCAGTCGTTTGGGGGCGAGTGATTGCGGACACATTCGATGCCTTCGGGCCCGCAGGGAGATTCTCCACATGCAGTTCATCACCACATCCAGCATCACGGTCAGCGCCGTTCCCGTCGAGCCCGACCCCGACTGGCACGACTACGCGAACTGCCTGGGGGTCGATCCCGACCTGTTCTTCCCCGAGCGCGGCGCCTCGACCCGTGAGGCCAAGGAAGTGTGTCGTGGCTGCGAGGTTCGCCACGACTGTCTCGAGTTCGCGCTGCAGAACGGCGAGAAGTTCGGCATCTGGGGCGGATTGTCGGAACGGGAACGTCGGCGCATTCGCCGTCAGCGGGCACAGGCCGCCCGCAGCACCATCACCGCCTGAGTCGGTCGCCGCTCGTGCTCGCCGGTATTCCTGGTCGACCGCGCCGCACACGTGCCCGGTGATGGGGTAACCTCTCCGACATGCCTGGTGGCCCCGAACTGATCATCATCCTGGTCGTGGTTCTCGTCCTCTTCGGTGGCTCACAGCTGCCGAAGCTCGCGAAGAATCTCGGCAAGGCGCAAAAAGAGTTCAAAGACGGGATGGCTGACGCCGACAAGCCCGCCGATACGAGCTCGACGACCTCGACATCGGGGTCCGACGACGCCAAGTAATCCCGCCGAACCCTCGTTGGCAGCCACGTTCACGCGTCGGCGACGCGTCGCGATGAGCGAGCGGTCCAGCGACGGCACCCTTCGCTCATCGCGAGCGACGGACGCCTTCCGGCGATGAGCCAACGGTGCTGATGGCGCCCCCGTGGCTCATCGCGACGGTCGCCGACGCGTGCGGGTGGGTCAGACGGTTGCTTCGACCCGGCGGCGCTTGAGGATCCGGCGGCGTTCGCGTTCGCTGCAGCCACCCCAGACCCCGTGGTCGATGCGTTCCTCGAGCGCGAACTCGAGACAGGTCGAGATGACGGGGCAGTCCTTGCAGATCTTGCGGGCGCGGTCGACGCCCACGCCGTCGCTCGGGAAGAACGTGGCCGGCGGGTGCAGACGGCAGTTGCCGTCGGCCATCCAGGCGGTTGCCGAATCGGGATCGTGCGGAACGTGCGCCGTCTCGATCGGGATCTGCTTGGAGCGGCTGGTGAACTTGGCCATGATGACCCTTCCTGCGGGAGGTGGTGCGTGTGGAGAATGCTGTGGTTTCGACGCTCGGCACGTCGGTTCGGTTCCCAGAATCTCGTCGGGGACCCGTCTCGGTCTGCACCGCCAGTCTGGACGTCGGAGGTAAGAGGACGTTGGGACGCTTCGTTGCGTTGTTGGCGTCAAACCGTAACACATCCGTAATGTAAAAGCGAGGTTTTCCGTCGGGTGATCGGACGACGCTGCGGCCGATAGAGTCGGCGGTCATGACCGACCTCGCCGAGACCCAGGCCCCGCGGGCCCACGCCCGAATCGTGTATCACGGTCCCGTGGCGCCCCACTGGGAGGTCTACGGCGACTGGGGCGACCGCCAGACACTCGACGAGTTCCGTGCCCGGGTCCTGGCCCGCCTGGTCCTGCTGCCCCGCGACGACCCGCAGTTCCGCCGCAATCGCGAGCGCATCGTGCGTGACGCCGAGCGCGAACTGATCACCATCGAGTGGGACCTCGGCTACGCCGAGGACGACGCCTGACCTCGCTGGCCGACGCCGGACCGGCCGATTCGACGACGGGACCGCTGCGATGACCGACGATCGGTTCCTGAACCGAGAACTCAGCTGGATGCGGTTCAACGATCGTGTGCTCGATCTCGCGAACGAGTCGGGGATCCCGCTGCTGGAGCGAGCCAAGTTCTGCGCCATCGCGGCAACCAACCTCGACGAGTTCTTCCAGGTGCGTGTCGCCGCCCTCAAGGACCAGATCATCGCGGGGATCGACCGGCCATCACCTGACGGCCGGACCCCGGCGCAGACCCTGGCCGAGATCGGTCACAGCGTGCTCGAGTTCGTCGACCGGGCTGACGGCACCTTCGTCGACCGACTCGTGCCGGAACTCCAGGCGGCGGGCATCGACATCATTGCCTGGACCGACGTCACCGACGACGAGCGCGTCGAGCTCGACGACTGGTTCGACGAACGGGTCTTCCCCGTACTGACCCCGCTGGCGGTCGATCCAGGCCATCCGTTCCCGTACATCTCGGATCTCGCGCTCTCGCTCGCGGTCAACGTCGCCGACCCCGAGACCGGCGATCGGCGCTTTGCGCGGCTGAAGGTCCCCAAGCTCTTCCCGCGGCTGGTTCCCGTCGCCCCTGGCCGCTATCTCCCCGTCGAGCAGCTGATCGCAGCGAAGCTCGACCGGCTCTTCGTCGGCATGGTCGTCGAGGACTGGGCGCCGTTCCGGGTGAGCCGGAACGCCGACCTCACCTTGGAAGAAGAGGAAGCCGACGACCTCCTCGAAGCCGTCGAGATGGAGCTGCGCCGCCGACGTTTCAACAAGGCCGTGCGTCTCGAAGTGTCCCACGACATCGGTGCCGAGGTCCTCGAGCTGCTCGTCCGCGAGCTCGAACTGACGATGGACGACGTCACGTTCCATCGAGCGCCGCTCGACTTGAGCTTCCTGTGGCAGCTGCTCGACCTCGAGCGGCCCGACCTCAAGGACGAGCCGTGGCCGCCGGTCACCGCAGGGCGCATCCTCGCCGCCGAGGAGACCGACCGTCCGATCTTCGACGTGATGCGACATCGAGCGGTGATGGTCCACCACCCGTACGAGAGCTTCTCGACCAGCGTCGAGGCGTTCATCTCCCAGGCGGCGTTCGACCCGAAGGTGCAGTCGATCAAGATGACGCTCTACCGCGCCGGCGGCGACAGCGCGATCATCCGCAGCCTGATCCGCGCCGCCGAACGCGGCGTGCAGGTCGCGGTACTCGTCGAACTCAAGGCCCGGTTCGACGAGGCGAACAACGTGCAGTGGGCGCGTCAGCTCGAACGCGCCGGCGTGCATGTCGTGTACGGCATGGTCGGGCTGAAGACGCACAGCAAGGTGGCGCTCGTCGTGCGCGACGACGGCGACCAGCTGCGTCGGTACGTCCACATCGGCACCGGCAACTACAACGCGAAGACGGCGAAGATCTACGAGGACATCGGGGTGCTCACCTGCTCACCCGACATCGGCGACGACGCGACCCAGTTGTTCAACCACCTCACCGGCTACAGCCGCTCGGAGGACTACCGCAACCTGCTCGTGGCCCCTCGCGACCTCCGGCGTCAGCTCGTCGACCTGATCGAGCACGAGGCGTCGTTCGGCGCCGATGGCCACATCGTGTTGAAGTGCAACTCGATCGCCGACGACGAACTCATCGAAACGCTGTATGCCGCCAGCGCGGCCGGCACGCGCATCGACCTGATCGTGCGCGGCATCTGCTGCCTGCGCGCCGGGGTGCCGGGGCTGTCGGAGACGATCCGTGTGCGCAGCATCCTCGGGCGCTACCTCGAACACAGCCGCATCTACCGGTTCGCTCACGGCAACATCGTCCACGGTGACCGTCTGCCCATGGCGACCTCCGATGCGGTGTACCTCATCGGTTCGGCCGACCTGATGCCGCGCAACCTGAACCGTCGTGTCGAGGTGATGGTGCCGATCGAGCATCCGCGCCACACCGCCGCGCTCGACCAGGCGCTCGACTTCGCACTGGCCGACGACATCGTGGCGTGGGAACTGCAACCCGACGACACGTGGGAGCGCATCGGCCCGACGAATGCGTTCGAGCCGCACAGCCAGGAGCGGATGTACCGCTGGATGGTGCAGCAGCAGCTTGCCGGCCGCGCTTGAGCGGCGCCGGCCAGAGTTGGTCGGAGCGACAGCAGCTGTTCATCTCTCGTTCACCTGAAACCGGGTTGGGGTTCACCTGAGGTGTCTACGGTGCCCGCCGTTGCCGCCGGATGTCGGCTGCAACGTGAACACCACATGACCAATCAACCACCCCCGAACGGAGTTGGAAGCGTGAACACTCCCAAGCGCCGCATCTTTGCTGGTGCCCTCGCACTGACCCTCGTCGCCGCCGCCTGCGGCAGCGACGACGACACGACTGACGAGACGTCGGCCCCGGCAGAGACGTCGGCGACCACCGACGACATGACCGAGACCACCGACGACATGACCGAGACCACCGACGGTGGCTCCGACATGGCCGAGGTCTCCGGCACGCTCGTCGGCGCCGGCGCCTCGTCGCAGGCTGCCGCCATGCAGGGCTGGCAGGCCGGGTTCCAGGCCCTCAACCCGGACTCCACCGTCGAGTACGACCCGATCGGTTCGGGCGGCGGTCGAGAGACGTTCCTGTCGGGCGGCTCGGACTTCGCCGGCTCCGATGCGGCGCTGGACGAGGAGGAGTACCAGCAGTCGATCGAGCGATGCGCCGGCGACCAGGGTGCGATCAACCTGCCGCACTACATCTCGCCGATCGCGCTGCCCTACAACCTGCCGTCGCTCGAGGGCGAGACGCTCAACCTCAGCCCGGAGGTGATCGCCGGGATCTTCGCCAACGAGATCACGGTCTGGAACGATCCGCTGATCGCTGCTGACAACCCGGACCTCGACTTGCCCGACACCACGATCAACCCGGTGCACCGCTCCGACGAGTCCGGCACCACCGAGAACTTCACCGACTACATGGCGCAGGCAGCGCCCGACGTGTGGACCTTCGGTGCGCTGGAGATCTGGGACGAAGGCCCGGGTGGGGGCGAAGGAGCTCCGCAGACCAGCGGCGTCGTCGCCGCCGTCGGCGCCGGTGAAGGCTCGATCGGCTACGCCGACGCCAGCCAGATCGGTGATCTGCCCGCCGCTGCGGTCGGTGTCGCCGGCGAGTTCGTCGAGTTCTCGCCCGAAGCGGCGGGTCGTATCGTCGACTCGTCCGAGCGCACCGGTGGTCAGAGCGAGTTCGACTTCGCCATCGAGGTCAACCGCACGCCCGACACCGCCGACACCTACCCGATCGCCCTGGTGTCGTACCACATCGTCTGTCTGCAGTACGACAGCCAGGAGACGGTCGATCTGGTCAAGGCGTTCATGACCTACGTCGGTTCCGACGAGGGGCAGGCAGCGTCGGCCGAGTCGGCCGGCTCGGCCCCGATCTCGCCGGAGGTCCAGGCCGATATCCAGAACTCGATCGACCAGATCTCGGTCGCATCCTGATCCCGTCGGTGCACCGCAACGGTGCGCCGACACCCTTCCCCCCGAGATGACCGCCTGAACAGGCACGGGTCCGGGTCCACTACGGTGGGCCCGGACCCGGGTCATCTGCCCGCCCCTCGACGTCCCTTCAACATCCGTGCAGCCCGGAGCACGGCGGAGGCTCTCCACTGTGACCATCACCGAAACGCCGCCCGGTACAGGACCGACTTCCTCGCCGACCGAGCAGACCAGCAAGCTCGGCGACCGTATCTTCGGTGGCCTGTCGTTGGGCGCCGGCGTCTTGATCCTCGTCACGCTCGCCGCGGTGGCGCTGTTCCTCATCACCGAGGCCTGGCCGGCGCTCGGTGCCGACACGTCCGAGTTCGATGGCGACGACAACTTCCTGCAGTACGTCGGACCACTGCTGTTCGGCACGATCTGGGCAGCGTTCCTGGCGCTGCTGATCGCACTGCCGATGGCCGTCGCGGTTGCGCTGTTCATCAGTCACTATGCGCCGAAGCGCCTCGCGGTCACGTTCGGCTACTTCGTCGATCTGCTCGCTGCGATCCCGTCGGTCGTCTTCGGCATCTGGGGCATCGCGGTGTTGGCGCCGATCCTGGCCCGCAGTGTCTATCCCTGGCTCGAGGACAACCTCGGATTCCTTCCCTTCTTCGCCGGGCCGGCCTCCACGAGCGGCCGCACGATGATGACCGCTGCGGTCGTGCTCGCCGTGATGATCCTGCCGATCATCACGGCAATCTCCCGTGAGGTCTTCCTCCAGACGCCCCGCCTGCACGAGGAGGCGTCGCTCGCCCTGGGCGCGACGAAGTGGGAGATGATCCGCCAAGCGGTCATCCCGTACGGTCGCTCGGGCGTGATCAGCGGTGCGATGCTCGGCCTCGGTCGTGCGCTCGGCGAGACGATGGCCGTGGCGATCATCCTGTCGCCCGCCGATCTCTACACGTTCAACATCATCAGCAATCAGAACCCGAACACGATCGCCTCGAACATCGCACTCAAGTTTCCGGAGTCCTCCGGCCTCGAGGTGAACCGGCTGATCGCCACCGGACTGGTGCTGTTCGCCATCACGTTCCTCGTCAATGCGCTCGCCCGCAAGGTGGCCAGCGCCGGATTCTCGGGAGCGGCAGGATGACCGTCACCGACGAGCGTCCCGCCCGGACCGATCACGAGTCGTCGATCACCGCCGGTCGTCTCGGTCGGCCCCGTCACGTCGCGGTCATCGTCGTCGCGATCGTGCTCGGTGCCCTCTCGTGGCTGCCCGAGGGTTCAGCGAACTGGGCCCGCTGGATCATCGTGACCCTGTTCGCCTACTGCGTCGGCATCTACGTCGTCTCCCGTGTCGTCGAGGGGCGTCGTCAGGCGATCGACCGTCTGATGCTGGCGGTCGTCACCAGCTGCTTCCTGGTCGTCTCCATGCCGCTGGTGTCGCTGGTGTGGACCGTGATCGAGCGCGGGTTCAACCGCCTCGACGTCGAGTTCTTCACCGAGACGATGCGCGGGGTGGTCGGCGAGGGCGGCGGCATCTACCACGCCATCATCGGCACGCTCATCGTCACCGGGCTCGCCACGTTGATGTCGGTGCCCTTCGGACTGTTCACGGCGATCTACCTCGCCGAGTACGGCCACGGCACCAAGCTCGCCAAGGCGATCCAGTCGATGGTCGACGTGATGACCGGCATCCCCTCGATCGTCGCCGGGCTGTTCGCGTATTCGCTGTTCGAGCTGCTCTTCGGCCCTGGAACACGCTCCGGCATCGCTGGCGCCGTGGCGCTGACGGTGCTGATGACCCCCGTCGTCGTGCGTTCCGCCGAGGAGATGCTGCGGCTCGTACCCGACGAGCTCCGCGAAGCCTCCTATGCCCTCGGCGTGCCGAAGTGGAAGACGATCGTCAAGGTGGTGCTCCCCACGGCGATCGCCGGCATCATCACCGGCATCGTCCTCGCGATCGCCCGAGTGATCGGTGAGACCGCACCGCTGCTGGTGACCGTCGGGCTCGCACAGGGCGTCAACTGGAACCCGTTCGACGGACGGATGACCACACTGCCGGTGTTCACCTACTACCAGTACGTACAGCCGGGCCTGCCGCCCGAAGCCGGCCAGGACCGTGCGTGGACCGCCGCGCTCACGCTGATGATCATCGTGGGCGTGCTGTTCTCGCTGGCTCGTATCCTGTCCACTGCACTCAAGCCGAAGGGTCTGAAATGACCATGTCCGATCAGCACGCCACCATCCGTACCACCGGTGAGGAATTCTCCGACATGACCGATCGACTCGACACGCCCACCGACACCGCCGTCGCGTCGAGGCCGAACGAGTTGCCGACCGGACCGGACAACCGGATCGTGGTCGAGCACCTGAACATCTACTACAGCGCGTTCCTGGCGGTGAAGGACGTCAACATGGTGATCGAGCCACGCTCGGTCACCGCGCTGATCGGACCGTCCGGCTGCGGCAAGTCGACGTTCATCCGCTCGCTCAACCGCATGCACGAGGTGATCGACGGTGCCCGCGTCGAGGGTTCGGTCTACGTCGACGGCGAGGACCTCTACGGCCCGGGCGTCGACCCGGTGGCGGTGCGCCGCAAGGTCGGCATGGTCTTCCAGCGCCCGAACCCGTTCCCGACGATGTCGATCGCCGACAACGTGCTTGCGGGCAAACGTCTCAACAGCAAGCGCTTCGCCAAGGGAGAGGCCGACGAACTCATCGAGAAGTCGCTGCGCGGCGCAAACCTGTGGGACGAGGTCAAGGACCGTCTCGACAAGCCGGGATCCGGGCTGTCCGGTGGCCAGCAGCAGCGCCTCTGCATCGCCCGAGCGATCGCCGTCGAGCCCGAGATCCTGCTGATGGACGAGCCGTGTTCCGCGCTCGACCCGATCTCGACGCTGGCGATCGAACAGCTGATGAACGAGCTCAAGTCGACGTACACGATCGTGATCGTCACCCACAACATGCAGCAGGCCGCACGGGTCTCGCAGCGCACGGCGTTCTTCACGATCGACGGCACCGGCCAGCCCGGCTACGTCGTCGAGATGGACGACACCGATGTGATGTTCTCGAACCCGAAGCAGCAGTCGACGATCGACTACGTGACCGGGCGGTTCGGCTGATGAACGAACTGCGTTCCGAGTTCCACCAGCAACTCGACGAAATCCAGACGGGCATCGCCAGGATGTCGGCGGGGGTCACCGAACTCGTCCCGCGTGCCACCGACGTGCTGTTGTCGATGGACCTCGAAGCGGCCGAGTACATGATCCTCGGCGACGACGACTACGACCGGCGCGCCCTCGAACTCGAAGAGCGCTGCTTCACGGTCATCGCGCTCCAGGCGCCGGTCGCCACCGACCTGCGTGCCGTGGTGTCGGCGATCAAGATCATCGCCGACGTCGAGCGTTCGGCCGACCTGTGCGTCAACATCTGCAAGGCCGCTCGCCGCATCTACGGCCACGAGCTCGACCCGCACCTCCGCGGGGTGATCCAGAAGATGGGCGATCAGGCCCAGGTGCTGTTCAAGGAAGCGACCGAGGCCTATCTCAATCAGGATGGCGTGCGCGCCGCTGCGCTCCACGACATGGACGCCTACCTCGACGACCTGCAGCGTCAGTTCATCCAGGTGATCTTCGAGAGCCATGCCGCGGGCAGCATCGACCTGCAGGTCGCCGTGCAACTCGCCGTCGTCGCCCGCTTCTACGAGCGCATCGGCGACCACGCCGTCAACGTCGGCGACCGAACGCGCTACATCGTCAACGGCTGGCTGCCCGAGCGTCCGTACGCCGAGAGCGACAACGATCCACCCAAGGTGGTTGCGGTGCCAGAGACCGACGATTGAGCATGATCGTCGCGGTCGGGGTCGCCCTCGTGCTCGGCATTGCCGTGGGCTTCGGCATCTTCCGTTTGGCCGAACGTCGTCAGCGTCGACCTGACGACGTTCCGCCGGATCCGCAGCAGTCCGTCGAGGGCACGAGCGACGTGTCCGGGTCGTTGCGCGAGGCGGTCGAGCACATGGAGATCGGTGTGCTCGTCGTCGACGACGCCTCCCAGGTTCGCTACCGCAACGCCGCGGCGCGGTCGTTCCGAGGGACCCACGTCGGCATCCTGCTCGACGATCACGTCACCGGTGTCGTCGCGGCTTCCCGAAGCGGTGGGAACAACGTCGCCATCGTCGAACTGCACGGGCCGCCGAAACTCTGGTTGGAGATCTCGGCCTACACGGTGCCCAGCGGTGGCGCCGTGGTCACCGTTCGCGACGTCAGCGAACGCGTCCGAACCGACACCATGCGGTCCGACTTCGTGACCAACATCTCCCACGAACTGAAGACGCCCGTCGGCGCCGTCGCCGTGCTCGCCGAGGCGCTCATCGACGAGCCGGACCCGGTCGTGGTCCAACGGCTGTCGGACCACCTGGTCGACGAGGCGCACCGCGCCGTTCGGACGATCGACGACCTGCTCAAGCTCTCCGAGATCGAATCGAACACCCCGGGCGACGAGGTCGTCGATCTCGCTGCCGTGGTGGAATCCGCGATCGCGCGCGGTCGAGTCGTCGACGGTGGACGCGGCGTCGAGATCACGGCGCTCGACGTGCCCGACGGGCTGTATCTGCGCGGCGACGAACGTCAGCTCGTGTCCGCGGTCGGAAACCTCGTCGAGAACGCGGTGAAGTACAGCTACCACGGCGACGTCGTCCAGGTGCGTACCCGTGTCGACGACACGGCGATCGAGGTGATGGTCGCCGACCAGGGCGTCGGCATCCCGACCCGCGACCTCGACCGGGTGTTCGAACGCTTCTATCGCGTCGACAAGGCTCGGAGCCGTGAAACCGGTGGCACCGGCCTCGGCCTCGCCATCGTCCGCCACGTCGCGACCAACCACGGCGGCGAGGTCCTCGTGTCGTCGCAGGAAGGTGAGGGCTCGACGTTCGTGCTGCGCCTTCCGGCGACGCTCGTGGTGGCCCCGGAGACCCCGGTTCGGAACGCGGTTCGCGAGGAGCAACAGCATCGTGAGTGAGGCAACGGTCCTCGTCGTCGAGGACGAGGCGAGTTTCGTCGAGGCGTTGACCATCGGACTTCGGCGAGAAGGCTTCGAGGTCGTCGTGGCAACCGATGGGGTCCAGGCGCTCGAACTGTTCGACGAGACGCAGCCCGACATCGTGCTGCTCGACGTGATGCTGCCCAAGATCAGCGGCATCGACGTGTGTCGGCAGCTGCGCAAGCGAACGCAGATCCCGATCATCATGGTCACCGCGAAAGGTGCCGAGATCGACACGGTCGTCGGCCTCGAGGTCGGCGCCGACGACTACGTCACCAAGCCGTATCGCCTGCGCGAACTGGTCGCACGGATGCGTGCGGTGCTGCGTCGCTCGGAGTCGAACGGGTCCTCCGCAGTGCCGGTCACGGTGACACCCGGGCTCGTCCAGGTCGGAGATGTCGTTCTCGATCCGGAGGAGCATCGCGTGTCGGTCAACGACCGCGAACTGTCGTTGCCGCTCAAGGAGTTCGAGTTGCTGCATCTCCTGCTCGCCAACGCGGGACGTGTCCTGCCACGCGAAACCCTGATCGACCGGATCTGGGGCAGCGACTACGTCGGCGACACCAAGACACTCGACGTCCACGTCAAGCGGCTGCGCGGCAAGATCGAAGCCGACCCGGCCGACCCCGACGCGCATCGTCACCATCCGCGGGCTCGGCTACAAGTACGAGCGCAACTGATCGGGCTCGACCGGCGCCGTCCAGCCCGCCGGCGAACCGTCACGTAGGATCGGCTCGGTGGAACCGGTCCGTGCCTCGCAGCGACCGTCCGCCTCGAAGTTCCGGCGCCTCGCCATCACCCATGCACTGATGATGGGCGGCGACGCCGCCATGGTGGTGGCGCTCGCCGATTCGCTGTTCTTCGACATCGATCTCGACGCTGCCCGCTCCCGGGTGCTGCTGTTCCTGGTGATCGGTTTCGCGCCGTTCCTCGTGGTTGCCCCGTTGATCGGGCCGTTGATCGACCGCGTGGCCGGCGGCCGCAAGTTCGTCATCCAGGTCGTCGCGCTCTCGCGGGTCGTCCTCACGCTGCTGATGGCGCAGAATCTCGACAACCTCCTGTTGTTCCCGCTCGTGTTCGCGTCGCTCGTCCTCCAGAAGACCTACGCCGTGTCGAAGTCGGCGATCGTGCCGTCGACGGTGAGGTCTGAGGCGGAACTGGTCGAAGCCAACTCGAAACTCGGACTGATCGCCGGCATCACCGGGGCGATCGCCGTGATCCCGGCGGGCATCCTCCTGCAGCTCGTCGGGGCGCCGGCGACGCTCGTCTACGGCGCGATGATCTTCGTCGGCGCGCTGGTGGCCGCCACCCGGTTGTCGCCCGACGTCGTGGCGTCCGACGAGGTCGACGTGGTCGAGACGACCGAGCTCCACTCGTCGAGCATTCAACTCGGAGCGATCGCCATGACCGTCCTGCGCGGCCTCGTCGGTTTCACGTTCTTCCACCTCGCCTTCTGGCTCAGATCGCAGGACTCGGGCACGCTGTGGTTCGCTGCGGTGGTCGGGGTGTCGGCGCTCGCTGCGATGGTCGGCAACGCCGTGGCGTCGTTGCTGCGGGCGCGGGTCCGCGAAGAGACGATGTTGACGACAGCGCTGCTGGTGTGCGCCGGAGCGGGCCTCGCCGTTGCGGTGCTCGGCGGACCCCTCGGCGCGGTCGTGCTCGCCGCGGTGTTGAACCTGATGGCGGCGCTCGGTCGGCTCAACTTCGAGAGCATCGTGCAGCGCGACGCTCCCGATGCCAACCAGGGCAGGGCCTTCGCGGTCTTCGAGACGCGGTTCCAGTTCGCCTGGGCGATGGGCGCCTTCGTCGCGGTGGCGCTGCAGGTGTCCGGCTCGGTCGGATTCCTGATCGTGGGGACGGTCGCCGTGGCGGCGAGTGTGCACCTGCTCGGTCGACGCCGTGCCGCAGTGGCCGGGCGTCCGTCGGTCAGTCGTCGGCGACTCGGGCGAGCCAGAGGCCAGGCGCCTCGATCTCGTTCGGAGTCGGCACGGCGCCCGGACGCGTGAACAGCGGCTCGAGGCCGTGTTCACCGGCGCGATCGACCACACCCTGCACGAACGCCTTGCCGCGTGCGGTCTGCTCGGCACCGAGGCGGATCCCCAGCAGCCGTTCGACGAAGATCTCGTCGGGCGACGCCTCGGCGCGGCGGCGTCTTGCAGCTTCGGCGATCTGCAACGCGCTGCCGCCGATGATGCGCACCGCGACGGCGTCGACCACCCAGTCGATCACCCCGATCGTGACGGCGACGGCGGCATCGAGTTCGGGTTCGAGCGCCAGCTGATCGCTCGACCGGACGGCGCCGAGCAGCACTTCGGGATCGCCGAACGCCTGCTGCATGGCTGCCATCGGATCGCTCTGGTCGATGTCGAGCGACGTGAGCTTGTCGGACAGCGCCGACGGATCGGGGCGGAACCCGCCGACGTGACGCTGCACCAGCGACCGAAGATGATCGGCGATGTGGTCGATGGACAGCAGCGTGAGCCCGGCGAGCTCGTGGGCCAGGACCCACAGTCGCATCTCGTCGAGTTCGATCGACCAGTCGGCGGCGAAGGCGTCGATGTTGGCCGGCACGAGCACGAGCGCCGGTGTCGCGCGGGGGATGGGGAGGTCGTACACGCCGAACGCCCGCCGTGCGAGGTTGCCCACCATCGAGCCGACGCTCATCCCCATCATCGCCGGCGCCATCATCTTGCCGAGCCCCGCCATCATCTGGGCCATCGGGTCGGCGGCCATCTCAGCGGGCAGGTCGTCGGTGCCGCCGAGCGAGGTGGCGAGGTCGGTGAACAGCGGCCGGTAGGCCTCGAGCGTCTGCTGGGCCCATTGCTCGGGTGTGGCCACGTCGGGTTCGGTCGACGGCACCTCGAGCTGCATGACGTCGCCGACGTGGAGCCGGGCGATGTCGGCGAGTTCGCGGTACTTGATCCGCACGGTCGGATCGACGTTGCCCGACGTCGACACGCCGGTGCCCGACAGCAGTCCACCACCGTTCGCAGCGAGCACGGCGAACTGGCGTGCGGCATCCCAGTTCAGCGGTCCTTGCCCCGACAACGCTCGTGACAGGTCGCCGAACAGCGGCATGCCGGCGAACGGGTCGATCGATTCGCCGGGATCGTCCTGGTCGGCCATACCCCGATGCTACGGGTTGGCGGAGCCGTCGATACGTCGGAGCGCCCGCGGCGGTGGCGCTCGCGGCCGCGACGGCGCTCGCTATCGTGCGAACGATGGATGGCCGCGCCGACCGCTCCGTGGTCGTGCTCACGGGTGCGGCGGGCTCGCTCGGTGGTCGCGTCAGCACCGCACTCGACGATCTCGACGTCGTGCTCGCCGACGCACCCGACGAGGCCGACGCCGTCAACAGGGCTGTCACCGACGCTGACGACGTCGGTGCCGGACCGGCGTGCGCAGCAACGATCGCTGCGGTCGTCGATCTCGGCAGCAGCGACTACGACTCCCGGGCGGCACGGCGCGAGAGCGCCACCGAGTCGGCGGCGGCCACGTTGGCGATCGCCGATCGCGTCGGCGCCGACCACGTCGTGTTCGTGTCGTCGGCGCTCGTCTACGGCGCTGCGTCGAACAACCCCGTCCCGCTGACGGAGGACGCCACCCTGCGCCCGGACGTCGAGTTCGTCTTCGCTCGTCAGCTCGCGTCGGCCGAGGAACTCGTCGAGCAGTGGCGGACCGCCCGGCCCGGACGCACGACCTGCGTGCTGCGTCCGGCGGTGTCGCTCGCCGCGGGCGGCAGCTCGCGCTTGGCCACCGCACTGGTCTACGGGTTCGGTCGCCGTCTGGCCCAAGCCGATCCGCCGTCGCAGTTCCTCCACCTCGACGACCTTGCCGCCGCCGTTGCGATCGGGGTCGGTCGTCGTCTCGACGGGGTGTTCAACGTCGCACCCGACGGGTGGGTGCCCGGCGAGCGGGTGCGCGCGCTGTCGGGCGAGCGTCCGCGGCTGCCGTTGCCCGAACGTTTCAGCGAGCTCGTCGCCGGACTGCGTTGGCGGTTCGTCCGTGGGCCGATCCCGCCGGGTCTGCTGCCGTACACGCTCGAGCCGTGGGTGGTGTCCAACGGCCGTCTGCGAGCGGCTGGCTGGTCGCCGACCGTCACGAACGAGCAGACCTACGTGGAGAGCACCGAGGCGCCGTGGTGGACCATGGTGTCGCCGAAGCGTCGTCAGGAGCTGGCCCTCGGTGGCGGTGTCGTTGCGGTCGCCGTCGGTGCCCTCGTTGCAGCGATCGTCGCTCGCCGATGGTTCAACCGTCGACGAGGCTGAGCAGATCGCCGTCGCTCACGCGGGCGACCAGGTCGCCGTCGGCGTCGAAGACGACCGATCCGTCGGGTACGACCATCTGCTGAGCGACGTCCCACGTGAGCTGGTAGGTGACGGCCTCGGTCCGGACGAAGACGGTGTCGTCGTCGCCTGGCGTCTCGTCGGCCACCTGCGTACCGTCGACGTCGAGCTGCGGGCCGGGTGTGACTGCGTGGGGGAACGCCGCGAACGATGTCGACAACGCGGTCTGTGCTGGCATCGCTGCTCGCACCGTCGGCGGAGCGACGGTTGCCGTCGGCGCGGCCGGTGGCGTCGAGGTCGGCGGCTCGACGACGGCGCGTGCGGTGATGGGCGTGGTGGTCGAGCTCAATGCGACCGGGCCGTCGGAGGTGCGCGGGGTCATCGCGACCACCATCGCCGCAACGGCGAGGACGGCCATCGTGCCGCCGCCGAGTGCGAGCAGGTTCAGCTGGCTGCGTCGAGCTGTGTCGTCGATGTCGAGACGCGTCGGTCCCAGTTCCGAGGGATGCCGCCACGAGCGCTCGTGCGGGGGCAGGGGTCCTGGCTCCACGAGGACGAGATCGTACAACGCCTCGGCGAGGTCGTGTCCGCGGGCCACCCGGCATGGTGTCGGCATCGATACGATGCCGACGTGGATCAACCCCTCGAAGGTGACGACTGGTTCGGTCTCACCGACGCCGAACTGCCGATCGGTGCCGCCTACGACTGGGCCGTGCGGCCGAGCTGTGGCGCCGTCGTGCTCTTCAGCGGCACGATCCGTGACCATGCCGACGGGCGCTCGGGGGTCGAACACCTCACCTACGAGGCCTACGAGGAGCAGGTGGTTCCTCGATTCGGCGAGATCGGCGCCGAACTGCGGCGCCGCTGGCCCGATACCGGGCGCATCGTCCTGCTGCATCGACTCGGCCGCCTCGACATCGGTGAGTCGTCGGTGGTGGCCGTGGTGTCTGCGCCTCACCGCGCCGAGGCGTTCGAGGCCGCCCGCTTCGCCATCGACGCGCTCAAGGAGTCCGCGCCGATCTGGAAGCACGAGGTGTGGGCCGACGGAGCCGACTGGGGAACCGGCGCGCACGAGGTCCGCGATCCGCGATCGGTGGGCTCGGAATGACCGTCGTGGTGATCGCAGGGTTCCTCCTGCTCGGTGTCGTCGTTGCCGTCATCGCCGCCGCAGCCGGCCGGAGTCGGCAGCCGCCCGACGACATCGCATCGTTCCGGCGTCAGATCGACGCCCTGTCTCCCCAAGCGCGGCGCCAGACCTCGGATCGGATGAAACCATCCGAACGGGCAGCGAGCGGCGATGATGGTGACGATGACACGTGACGCCACCGGGTTCGACGCGCCACCCTCCCTCCCACGAGTGCAGGTGAGCACACATGGCGCGTGACCTCGCCATCGACCTCGGTACGGCGAACACCCTCGTCTACATGAAGGGTCGCGGCATCGTGCTCAACGAGCCGTCGGTCATCGCGCTGAACCGTCAGACCGGCGAGGTGCTCGCCACCGGTCGCGAGGCGTGGCAGATGATCGGGCGCACGCCGGGCTACATCGTGGCGGTGCGCCCACTGCGCGGTGGTGCGATCACCGACTTCGAGATCACCGAGCGGATGATCCGTCTGCTGCTGCAGCGTGTCGGCGTCAGCCGGTTCACGCGGCCCAAGGTCGTCATCTGCGTTCCGTCGGCGATCACCGAGGTCGAACGGCGAGCCGTGACCGACGCCGCACGTCGCGCCGGCGCCGCCGACGCCAACCTGATCGAGCAGCCGATGGCCGCGGCGATCGGCGCCGACCTTCCCATCGACGAGCCGGTCGGCAACATGGTGATCGACATCGGCGGTGGCACCAGCGAGACCGCGGTGATCAGCCTCGGCGGCATCGTGGCGCTCGAAGCGGTGCGCGTCGGTTCGTTCGACATCGACGCAGCCATCCAGAACTACGTGCGCCGCGAGCACGGCATTGCCATCGGCGAACGCACGGCCGAGGAGATCAAGGTGGCGATCGGCTCGGCCGATCCGACGCCCGACGAGAACCAGGCCGAGGTGCGCGGACGCGACCTGATGACCGGGCTGCCCAAGACGGTGCTGCTGACGCCCGAAGAGGTTCGCTACGCAATCGAGGACGTCGTGTCGTCGATCGTCGCCTCGGTGATCCGCTGCTTGTCGAAGGCACCGCCCGAGTTGTCGCAGGACTTCCTCGTGCGCGGCATGTTCCTCGTCGGCGGCGGCGGGCTGTTGCGTGGTCTGGCCGAGCGGATCGAACGCGAAACCGAAGTGCCCGTCAAGATGTCCAACGTGCCGCTCGAAGCGGTCGTGTTGGGTGCCGGGCACGTGATCGAGCACTACGACGCCCTGAAGGGCATGTTCATGGGTGCCCGTCGCTGATCCACTGGAGCGACAGCAGATCGCCTACGTCGAATGACCCATTGCCTGCGGGGTGGGCGCTGGCGACAGTGACCCAACGGCTGGGGCGCTGACGATTCCCGGCACACCCTGAGGAGGGGCCATGGATGCTGGTGATGGTCGTGATTTTCGTGTTCGGTTGTGGCGGTCGAGGTGGGCGGCGATCGGAGCTGCCGTTGCGGTGTCCCTCGGTGCTGGTGGAGGCGTGTGGTTCGCCCAGGCCGCATCTCCCGCGTCGTCGATCGTGATGATCGAGCCGGCGCGTGTCTTGGACACCCGGGAAACCGTCGACCTCGGACTCTCCGGGCCGTTCACGTCGCCGATCCCACAGGATCTGCAGGTCACGGGGCCCATCCCGACGGCACGTGGCACCGCCACCGTGGTTCCCGCCGGCGCAACCGGGGTGTTGTTGAACGTCACCCCGGTCAACTCCAGCGCCGGCGGCTTCATCTCGGTGCGTCCAGCGAATGCGTCTGGCAGCGCCCACCACCTCGTCGCTGAACTTCGAGGCGGGTGCGATCAACCCGAACTCGGTACAAGTCGAACTGCCCACGTCGGGTGCCGATGCCGGCAAGATCGAGATCAGCTACGACGCGTTCGGCCAGAACGGCCCGACCACCGACGTCCTCGTCGACGTCGTCGGCTACACCCTCGCCGCCGGCTCCGGTGGCGGCGATCCGGCCCTCGCCGCCCGAGTCGCTGCACTCGAAGCGGCCAACACGGCGCAGGCCGCCGCGATCGCTGCGCTGCAATCAGACTCCGGCAGCATGCAGTGGGACATCGCGGTGCTGAAGGACTTCGCAACCGTTCGCGGCTCACTGATCGAAACGACGACGAGTTCTTCACCACGGCTGAGTCGATCGTGAGTGTCTCGCTGACCGCACCAGTCGCCGGACAGGTCACCGTCGTGACTCCTGCGCAGGTGCCTTCGATCGACGCCGGTGACGTCGTCAACTGCTCGATCAACAACAGCTGCGAGTCTCGACTTCGACTACACACAGGTCTTCGAGTCATCCGCTTTCCGAATGGCCTGGTGCGGCCAACTCGCGGGAGTACGAACGTTTACGGTTGCCGAAGGTGAGGCCGGCATCTATCGCCTGGTTTGCGAGCGCAATCCCCTGTCGGCCCGAGTATCGGAGCAACGTGTTCGACTCGGTCATCACGGCGGTGTTCACCCCGGCGCCGTGACGTTCGCTCATCTTCAGGATTTCACGGCCAACGACTCGGCTTCGAGCTCCAGAATGTGGAGAGCGGCCGTACACGGTGCAGGCTTGGCCGGTGAACGGAGGGGCCGCCCTGAACGACAGGCAACTCGACGTCCAACCGAACCAGCGTCCGCCGCCGCCACCGAGGAAGTCGGCTGGGCAGACGGTCACGGGTCTCGACCAACTCATCGAGTCGTTCCGCACGATGACCGCCGAGGAGATCGCCGCACGCGGGTTCACCGTCGAGGGCACCTTCGATCAGGTCGATGATCCGATCCTGTTGGGTCCCGACGGGTTGCCGGTCAACACCTGGCGCGAGAGCTACCCGTACACCGAGCGGATGTCGCGGTCGGAGTACGAGTCGCTCAAGCGTGACCTGCAGGTCGAACTCCTCAAGGCGCAGGACTGGATCAAGTCGACCGGGCAGAAGGTCGTGCTGGTGTTCGAGGGGCGCGACGCCGCCGGCAAGGGCGGCACGATCAAGCGGTTCCTCGAGCACCTCGATCCCCGAGGCGCCGAGGTGGTGGCGCTCGGCGTGCCGTCGCAGCGCGAGCAGGGCGAGTGGTTCTTCCAGCGGTACGTGCGGCACCTGCCGACGCGTGGCGAGATGCGGTTCTTCGACCGGTCGTGGTACAACCGCGCCGGTGTCGAGCGGGTGATGGGCTACTGCACGCCCGAGGAGTACGAGGAGTTCCTGCGCACGGTGCCACAGTTCGAGGAGATGCTCATGAACTCCGGTACGACGCTGATCAAGCTGTGGTTCTCGGTGTCGCGGCGCGAGCAGATCGCCCGGTTCACGATCCGACGCATCGACCCGGTTCGCCAGTGGAAGCTGAGCCCGACCGACATTGCGTCGCTCGACCGCTGGGACGACTACACCCAGGCGAAGCTCACGATGTTCGAGCGCACGTCGACCGACCTCGCGCCGTGGAACATCGTGCGCAGCAACGACAAGAAGCGCGGCCGCATCAACGCGATGCGTCACGTGCTGCACACGCTGCCCTACGACGGCAAGAACCTCGACGTCGTCGTCCCGCCCGACCCGCTGATCGTCGGCACCCCCGACACCCTGCCGGACCACGGCGAGAACTGGTAGGCGTTCCGCGAAACTCGTGTGACACGGCGCGAGCGCTGAGGTAGTTTGACCTCGTCCGTCGATCGAGAGGAGGAGTGCACATGACTGTCGTTGCTGCTTCCACCATCGGTCGCGTGTCGGGCTGAACCAGCCGACCTGATCTCGCGCTCACCTCGCTTCACCTGGTTGCCGTGAGCGGCGCGACCGAACTTCGTCCCATCGTCGTTCTCTCGCGCCCGAGGTGCACTCCCGTGTCTGCATTCCTGTCCGATCAACCGTTCCATCAACCGTCCTGGCTCGTCGCCGAGCCCTACACCGACGTCGACCACGGCGTCGTCAAGAGCGGGAAGGAGGCCCAGGTCAGCCTCGTCGAACGCATCGGCGACGATGGCCGCTCGTGTCTCATCGCCCGCAAGCGCTACCTGCCCCGTCACGTCACCCACAAGGGCCAACTCGAAGCGATGGGCGTCCAGCGAGCATCCACGTTCCGTCACGACGTCCAGTACCGAGAGGGCCGCCAGTTCCGCAAGTCCCGCGACCGTCGTGCGATCGAGCGGATGTCGACCTACGGCAAGAAGCTGCTCCAGGACCGCTGGACCGGCACCGAGCACGACGTGATGGTGCGGCTGTGGCAGGCGGGGGTGTCGGTGCCGTATCCGATCGGTTTCGCCGACGACGTGTTCGACCTCGAGTACGTCGGAAGCTGGGAGATGGCAGCGCCGCAGTTGTCAGCGGCGCGGCTGTCGAGCGAGCAGCTCGCCGACGCCTTCCAACAGCTGCTCGCAGGATTGCGTTCGATCACCGCTGCCGGCATTGCCCATGGCGACCTGTCTGCCTACAACCTGCTGTGGTGGCAGGAACGGTTGTGGTTCATCGACTTCCCACAGGCCATCGACGTCGCTGCCAACCTGCAGGGTCTCGACTTCCTGCATCGTGACGTGACGAACGTGTGCAGCTGGTTCGAACGCCGTGGGCTGACCATCGACGCGGAGGAGGTGTTCGCCGACCTGCTCAGTTTCCTGTGACCGACCGATCCGCGATGAGCGAAGGGTGCCGCCCGTGCCCGCTTCGCTCATCGCCGCGGGTGGGGTCCGGTGCGCGATGAGCGAACGGTGGCGCCGGCGCCCTGCTCGCTCATCGCCGCCGACGTGTGGACCCGTCAGCCGGCGATGAGGCGGGCGACGGTGCCGGCGTTGGAGACGGCGTAGACCTCGCGGTCGGGGCCCGACACGAGCGCCACCAGGCCACCCAGTTCGGCGAGCTCGACGACGCGGGGTTCACTCGGCGGCGCCGTGGGGTCGAGCCCCCAGATCTGACCGCTGCAGTAGTCGCCGAACAGGTACCAGCCAGCCAGGTCGGGCACGGACTCGCCACGGGCGACGGTGCCACCGGTCACCGAGCAGCGGCCATCGGCGTGGTCGTAGACGAACAGCGGAGCGACCGCGCCGTCGGTGGGTTGATCGCCGTTGAAACTCTCGAAACCCTCGAACGCGCTCCACCCGAAGTTCGCCCCGCGGGCGGCGTCGCGGCGGTCGGTGGCCGTCGACCGGTTGATCTCCTCGAAGTCGCCCTGGCCGACGTCGCCGATCCACAGGTCGCCGGTGTCGGGGTCGAACGAGAACCGCCAGGGATTGCGCAGCCCGTACGACCAGATCGTGGGGTCGGCACCTTCGACTCCGACGAACGGGTTGTCGGCGGGAACGGTGAACGGCTGGTCGCCGTCGGCCAGCGGGTCGATCCGCAGGACTTTGCCGAGCCGGCTCGACAGGTCGAGTGCGTATCGGTCGGGGTCGCCACCCGAGCCACCGTCGCCGACACCGATGTACAACAGCTGGTCGGGTCCGAAGGCGAGTTGACCGCCGTTGTGGTTCGAGTAGGGCTGGTCGATCGTGAGCAGTTCGCGGAAGCTGGCGAGATCGAACATCCCCGTCGCCGAATCGACGGCGAACTCGGCCACCACGGTGTCGCCGCTGTTGTCGGTGTAGTTGACGTACGCGAGGTCGGCGGTCGGGTGAAAGGCCAATCCCAGGAGGCCCTGCTCGCCACGGGCTTCGGTGAGATCGGTGATGTCGAGCACGGTGTCGCTGGCCAGGTCGGAGACGGCCACGACGCGACCCGGCTGCTCGACGACGAACAGCTCGCCGGCGCCCGGTCGTGCAACGGCGTCGACCGGCTGATCGAACGTGCCGACCTCGAAGAGGGCGACGTTCGGCTCGGTGAGCGGCCCGACGATCATCGTGGTGCTCGGCCCGGTAGCGGGCTCGGTTGTCGCCGGCTCGGTTGTCGCCGGCTCGGTTGTCGCCGGCCCCGTCGTGGCCGGCTCGCTGGTGCCCGGCGTCGATGCTGCCTCGGTCGTCTCGGGCTGACCGAGCCCGAACGAGTCGTCGCCGCTTGGGCCGTCGTCGGAACCACATGCCGAGACCAGTACGACGAGGGCGGCGGCAATGGCGAGGCTGGCTCGTTTCACACCCTGACTTCTATCGCGATCTTCGGCGCTCAGCTCGTCAGGCGCGTCAATCCTTCCTGCACCACGCTGACGGCCAACCGACCGTCGCGGGTGAAGATCGATCCCTGCGCCATGCCGCGCGCCGACGACGTCGACACCGCCGACTGCGCGTACAGCAGCCAGTCGTCCGCTCGAAAGGGGCGATGGAACCACATGGCGTGGTCGACGCTCGCCATCTGCATACCCGGCGTGTCCCAGTCGAGGCCGAACGGCAGGAGCGTGGTGTCGAGCAGTGTCATGTCGCTCGCGTACGTGACCACACACGCATGCAGTACCGGGTCGTCCGGAAGCTCACCATCGGCGCGCAGCCACACGTGCTGCCTGGTGGTCGACTGGCCGCGTCGTGTGGTCGGGTCGCCGTCGACGTAGCGAAGATCGATCGGACGCGGGCGGTGATACCAGTCGCCGATCTGCTCGGCGTACGGGGCCATGCGGGTGTGGAAGTCGGCGAGGTCGAGCGGGTCGCCCATGTCGTCGGGCATCGCGAGCTGGTGGTCGGGTCCAGGTTCGTCGTCGTGGAAGCTGGCCTGCAGGTTGAAGATCGCGCGACCGTGTTGGATCGCCACCACGCGTCGCGTCGAGAAGCTGCGACCGTCACGGATCCGGTCGACCTCGTACAGGATCGGCACCGTCGGATCACCCGGGCGCAGGAAGTAGGCGTGCAGCGAGTGGACGTGGCGACCGCGTTCGTCGATGGTGCGGGCGGCAGCGACGAGCGCCTGCCCGGCGACCTGGCCACCGAAGACACGTTGGCGGTTCTCGTCGGGGGAGTTCCCGCGGAAGATGTTGACCTCGATCGCCTCGAGGTCGAGCAGTCGGACGAGGTCGTCCAAGGCCGCTTGGTTGGTGGCGGTGCTCTCCATGACAGGCGCCATGTTGGCACGTCGTACAGTCGTCGGATGACCTTGATCGACCTCTCCGCCGATGACGTGCTCAACACCACCCGGGCGGTTCGCAAACGGCTGGACTTCAGTCGGCCCGTCGAGGACGACGTCATCCGCGAGTGCGTGGCCACGGCGATGCAGGCACCGTCGGGGTCGAACAACATGACCATGCAGTTCGTGGTCGTCAAGGATCCGGCCAAGCGCCAGGCGATCGGCGACATCTACGCCCAGTGCTGGTCGATCTACGAGTCGTTGCCGGTGTTCGCCGGCGCGATCAGCAAGGAGGGCGAGGCGGAGCAGGCCCAGCAGTCTCGGGTCGTCGACTCGGCAACGTATCTGTCGCAGCACATGGCCGAGGCACCGGCGCTGGTGCTCGGCTGTACCGCCGGCCGAGCCGACGGGTTGCCCGCGATGATGGCCGCATCGTCGATGGGCAACATCCTGCCCGGCATGTGGAGCTTCATGCTCGCCGCTCGCGCCCGCGGCCTCGGCACGGCGTGGACCACGATTTCGCTGATGATGGAGAAAGAGGTCGCGGACGTCGTCGGCATCCCCTTCGACGAGATCCAGCAAGCGTGTCTGACCCCGCTCGCCTACACCTTGGGAACCGACTTCAAGCGGGCACTGCGCCCCGAGCCCGACTCGATCATCCACTGGGACACCTGGTGACGCCCGAGCGGCGGGAGCGGGCGCTCGCCACCAAGGGGTTCATGCCCGCCGACGAAGGCGACGCGCTGTGGGACGCAGCGATCGCTGCCGCCGCGGCCGTGCCTGGCGCGCCGATGCTCGAGGTCGGCTCGTACTGCGGCCGCTCGACGATCTGGCTCGGCGACGCCGCGGAACGCTGCGGTGTCGTGCTCTTTGCGATCGATCATCACCGGGGCTCCGAGGAGAATCAGGCTGGTTGGGACCATCACGACACCGAGGTCGTCGACGCCCGAATCGGCAAGATGGACACGCTGCCGTTCTTCCGGGCGGCCATCCACGACACCGGCCTCGAGGACTCCGTGTTCGCTGTCGTCGGCAAGTCGCCGGTGGTGGCTGCCACCTGGACCACCCCGCTGTCGTTCCTCTTCATCGACGGGGGCCACGGTGAGGCGCCCGCCCGACTCGACTACGAGGGGTGGACGCCGCACGTCGCCGTCGGCGGCACCCTCGCGATCCACGACGTGTTCCCCGACCCCGCCGACGGTGGACGTCCCCCGTACGAGCAGATCTTCAGACCGGCCCTCGAGTCGGGGCGCTTCCAGTTGACGTCGGCGACCGGGTCGCTACGCGTGTTGCGTCGAGTCGACTGACGACCGCGCCTGCGCCCACGCGCCGTACTGGCGCACCACGACGAAGCGTTGACGGTCGACGTACAACAGCAGGCACGAGCCTGTCGCCATCACGCCGGCAGCGACGAGACCGAGCGTCACCTCGGACCCGGCGGCGAGCAGCGTGCCGCCCATGATCGGCCCGAAGACGCGCCCGAGGGCCATCACCGCCTGGGCGTCGCCGGCTCGTTCCTCGGGGAAGCTCGATCGTGCAGCGAGGAGGTGGAAGGCGGCAGGAACGCCCATGAAGAACACGAATCCCCAAACCACCATGGCGATCCCGAAGACCACGCCGCTGCGCGACGCGGCGATCGCGACGGCGCACACGGCGGTGGCGAGGAACCACAGCCCGGCGGGGCCTCGACGTCCGGTCCAGCGTGCCGACGGGATGCTGGCGAGCGCGTTGCCGCTGAACAGCAGCGACACCGTGAGCGGCGAGAGCCCGTCGAGGTCCTTGCCGATCGCCGCGCTGTAGACGAACACGGACGAGCCGCCCAAGGTGATCGTGCCGAGCGCGACCAGGATCGCCCGAGCGGCACGCGTCGGGGTGTGGCGGGTCCGATGCGGGCGGAGCCGGTCGACCCTGGGCACCTGACGTCGCCAGATCAACGGCGTCGCCGTGATGAGCGCGAGACCGACGAACAACCAGCGCAAGCCGACCGACTCGAGGATCACGGCGATCAGTGGTGACATGACCACTCCGACCAGCGGGCCGACCACGGCGACGTCGCCCGTCTTCTCGCTGTCGCCGAACGCGGCCTGCCAGGCGATCCATGCGGCGAAGCCGAGGGACAGTCCGCTACCGAAGCGCATGAGGGCGAGCACCTCGAACGTCGGCGCGGCTGCAGACCCGAGGTTGGCGACGACGCCGATGATCGTGCCGATCACGAACACCGAGCGGACCGGTCGGAGGAAGCGGCCCCCGACCCACGAGGCCAGCACGAACCCGGCAAGTTGCGCCGTCGACATCCAGCCGGCGGTGCTGACCGCGACGTCGTACTCGTCGGCGACGGCCGAGAGCAGGAACGGCGTGGCGGTGAACACGGCGGTGCTGGATGCGATTGCAACCAACAATGCAGCGGGGACCGAGGGTCGTGCCGCAGCGAGGAGACGGACCGGTGCCTGGAATGCCACGCTGGAGCCCTACCCGGCGCTCAGTCGCCGAACTCGCGACGCAGGTCGTCGCGAGCGGTGCTGATCAGATCGCGCACCTGGGTGCGCAGGGCGGGCATGTCGTCCATCGTGAGCCCCTCGGTGCTGATGGGTTCGAGCACGCGCACCTCGGCCTCTGCGTAGCCGAGACGCCAGTCGTGCTTGCGCAGCGCATCGCGGGTGCCGTACACGGCGAGGGGCAGGATCGGCACCTGGTGCTCGATCGCCAGACGGAATGCGCCGGACTTGAACTCACGCAGCTCACCGGTCTTCGAGCGGGTGCCCTCGGGAAAGATCATCACCGACACCTTCGAGTCCAGGCGTTCGCTCGACGCGGCCAGCGCCTTGGCGGTCGACTCCGCGTCACCGCGCTCGAGCGGGATGTCGCGTGCGAGTCTCATCATCCAACCGACGAGCGGGATGCGCAGGATCTCGATCTTCGACATCCACTTCATCTCGGTCGGCAGATGCGAGATCAGCAGGATGTCGACGAAACTCTCGTGGTTCGACACGACGACGTACGGGCGGCGCATGTCGTCGGGAAGCGTGCCCGAGGTGCGGAACTTCCACAGCGGTGTCAGGCGTTCGTGGACGACGGTGAGCTTGCGGAACAGATAGCCAGCGGCGTACGCACCATGGTCGAACGGCATCGTGACGAGACGCACGATCGCCACCATCGGCGTCCACACGATCACCACCACGCCGAGCACGATCCAGCTCCAGATCGAGAAGATGGTGCGCGCGAACGTGGACCTCATCGACAGAGCAACGTAACAGTCGAGGCTGCCGCACGACCCGTCCGCCGGTGCGTGGCGGATCAGGCGGAACGTGCGTCGGTGTCGGCGGCTGGGTTCACCCCGAGGTCGGCCATCTGGTGGAGGTACCGCGCGCGGGTGGCCTGCGCCTGGCCGTGGGCGCCGAGCGAGCGCAGCGCTTCGATGAGGCCGAGGTAGGCAGGCTCGTCGTAGGGGTCGAGTTCGATGAGCTTGCGCAGGGCATCGGATTCGGTCAGCGGGTCTCGGTCGTCGGCGGCGCGGGTGGCGATGGCGCGCAGCAGCGCACCGTAGGTCGCGGTGGTGGCTGATCGGAGCGCTTCGGCCCACGCCTCGTAGGGCTCATCGGGCAGCGCCTCGCCGTGGTAGGCATCCACGGCCTCCTCGAGGAGCGCTCGTGCGTCCGGTTGGTCGCTGTTGTGGGCGGCGAGGGCCGCGACGCCCAGTCGGAGGAACACCTCGACGTCGACATCGACCTGGTCGGTCATCAGGCGAAGGCTCCCGGCGTCGGCTCGCACGAGTGCGTCGACCGGAAGTGAGCGGTCCGGGTCGAGGGCGCGACGGACCGTCGAGACGGCAACCGCCATCCGGTTGGCCAGGCCGGCCGGGTCCTCGTCGGGCCACAGCAGACTCATCAGCTCTTCGCGGGCGATCGGTGTGCCGCGCCGGGCGACCAGAATCTTGAGCAGCGAGCGGGCCTTGCGCGAGGTCCAACGGGCGGTGGCGCCGTCGGCGGTGCGGACTTCGAAGGTTCCGAGTACCGCAACCCTGGCTCGTGCGGCACCGTGCTCGATCGCAGCCTCAGGCGCAGCGGGTGGGGCCGCCACCTCAGCGGCGCGAAGTGCGTGGAGGCGTTCGAGGCGCGGCGTGAACACTGCCAATCCGTGGCGTTCGGTGATGGCAGCAGCCTCGGCGACGAGCATCTGTACTCGGGGCTCGTCGCCGCGTCCGGCGTCGACGAGCACTTCGGCGAGGGCGATCTGGGCGTCGGCGAGCCAGGGTCGGGCACCCATTCGTGCCGAGATGCGGATTGCCCGTTCGAAATGGGCGATGCCCTCGTCGAGCCGTCCGAGCCGTACCGCCAGGTGCCCGAGGGGGCGGGCGATGACGCCGAAGAACGCGGCACCCATCGCAATGGGCACGGTGTGATCGGCGTAGGGAAGCAGCACATCTCGGAGTTGCATGACGACATCGTCGTCACCAACGGCCACCGCGATGTCCGCCATGGTGAACAGGTTCAGCAGCGTGTGCATGCCCTGTGGCAGCTCAGCCGGTGGGGGCAACAACTCGAGCATGCCGCGGGCGGTTTCGGGCTGATCGTCGAGCAACACCCATCCCAACACTGCCGGCCACAGCGGTTCGTCGGGCTCGTCTCGCAAGAGATCGACATAGACCGGTGCGAGTTCATGGAGCCGACCCTGGAGCCACAGTGCCACTCCGTACTGACCGGTGTAGACGCCGAACCCGTCGGGATCCTGCAACTCCTGGGCGATCTCGAAACACGCTGACGCAAGGTGCTCGGCCTCGACGGCGCGCCCATCGAGCGTGGCTCGCATGCATCGGAACCAGAGGGCATGACGATCGAAGCGTCGTTCGGCGACGGTGCTGACCTTGCGATCCTGGGCGAGCAACGCTGCGTCGAGTTCGCGCACGTCACCCGCTTCGAGGAGCGCGTTCATGAGCATGAAGTGTCCTCGAATGGCGAGTTCTGCGTCGCCCCAGGTCTCGGCGATCGCGATGATCTCGCGACTGGACCGCAGTCGTGTGCGAAGCGTTGACGGTCCGAGATCGGCGAGTTGCTGGGCGATGAGGGCAATGCCGAGCGTGTCGGGGTCGTCGAGTCGACGGGCCATGGCAACGGCCTCGGTGGCGATCGACATCCGATCGGGCCCCATCGGGTCGGCGGCCACGACATGGGCGAGGAGTCGGGCTCTGATTGCGCTGTCGTCGGTCGGGGTATCGGCGAGCGCAGCGCGACAGTCGGCTGCCCGAGAGAGCTGGGCACTACCGTCGGCGAAGAACGCGATGCCGTGGCGGGCGGCCGCCTGAGCGATCAACGCAGGGTCGCCGAGGCTGCGGGCGAGTTCGAGGGCGTGTTCGTACGCAGGTTCGGCGGCGAGGGAGCCATCGGCTCGTTGAATCGCCCCAGCAAGCTCGAATGCCACCTCGAAGTGGGTGACGCCGGCTTCGGGATGCAACGAGACGATGTCGAGGGCTCGGCTGAGATGCGCGGTTGCCGCAGCGTGGGAGAACGAGGCCGTCGCTACCTCGGCTGCTGCGCGAGATGCGTCCACCGCAGCAGCCCAGTGTTGCGGTCCTGCCAGGCGAAGGTGGTGGGCCAGCGCCGCTGCGGGTGTCCCGTCGGCCGCACCGAGCTCTGCCGCCGCGAAGTGGAGCGCAGCCAGCCGATCGGGGGCGACGACGGCGGCGACCGCGTCGGCGACGAGGGGATGCGCGAGCTGCAGGCCATCCGGCTCGATCAGACCGGTTCGTCGAAGTGTGTCGTCGGTGACGGCGAGGGCCTCCGGCTCGGCGCCGAGCAGCACGGCAGCAGCATCGGGCGTCGCCCCGGGGCCGAGTACGGACAGGACGGCAAGGAGGTCGATGACGTCGGAGTCGAGGCCTTCGATGCGGGCCCGGAGGACGGCGCCGAGCGCCTGCGGGTTGGACGCCGACACGTTCGCGGCCTTCGACGCGAGAGCGCCGGCACGAACGAGTTGCTCGACGAACAGCGGGTTGCCGCCCGTCACGGCCAGCACGCCCTCGGCGGCATCGGTGTCACCGATGAGTTCGCCGACGGCCTCGGCGGCGAGTCCGCCGAGGTCCACCGTCTGCGCGATGGCACGAAGGGCGTTGAGATGCACCGCGATGTCCGGGCGATCCGAGCCCTCCTCGGGACGATAGGTGCCCACCACCATCACGGGGGCGTCGAGGAGGTGGTCGAGCACGAACCGGATGAGCTGGAGCGTGTCCGGGTCGGCGCGGTGCAGGTCGTCGAACACGATCAGCAACGGGGCCTGCGCGGCCAACCGGCCCAATTCGGTCGTGGTCGCGTCGAACAGGGCGAAGGCGTCGGCGGTGGTGAGGTCCGCTCGGGCGTGGCCGCCGTCGTCGGGGCGGGCATCGGGACTCACCAGGCTCGCCAGGTCGACACCGGTGGTGACACCCTGCAGGCGACGAACCGCCTGGGTCCACGGCCAGTACGGCGGCGTGCCGGTCTCGTTCCAGCACTGGCCCCACGCAACGTGGTGTCCGGTGGCTCTCGCTGCTGCCTGGAGTTCGGTGACGAGGCGCGTCTTGCCGATGCCCGCCTCGCCGGTGACGAGCGAGAGTCGCGCACCGGGTGCCCGATCCTGCGGGAGGGAGGCGACGAGGGCCGCCAGTTCCCGGTCGCGGCCGACGAACGCAGAACTCGTCATCGTGTCGTGGCCCCCGCCCGGATCGTGCAATGCATGAGGAGATCTGTGGAGAACCTAGCCCGTGCTCACAGCAGAATTTCACCTCGGTGTGTCACATTCCGTACACCGCTGAGCAAGGGAGTGCAGCAACGATGACGAACAGATCGACGATGGCAACATGGGTCGCCGCACCGCTGCTCGTCGGGGCGCTCGCGCTCTCCGCATGCGGCAGCGACGACGATGCCGAGCCGGCACCGGTCGCCGGAACGTCAGCTGACGATGACGATGAGGCTGACGAGGCACCCGACGAAGCGACGGGAGGCGGCGACTTCTGCGCGGCACTCGCGGCGTACACCATCGACGCGAGCGACGACCCGCTCGCCGACGCGGCCGAATTGGAACAACTCGCGAGCATCGCCCCGCCGGAGATCGCCGACGACATGCAGAGCATCGCCGAGCTGACCTCGCAGATCATGGACTTCGACGAGATGACGGCGTCGGAAGACGACGTTGCCGAGTTCGAGGCGCTCATCAGCGAGTTCGATCCGGCCGCGGCGCGGCTTGGTGACTGGGCCGTCGCGAACTGCCCCGAGGCGGTCATCGATTGAGTGGTCGCTGGTAGTCATTCCACCGCCGAGCGGATCGGTGAGGGCCATGAGGGTCACATGGAAGCGGTGGAGCCGGGCCGCCACCGCGTTCGTTGTGGCCGCCGTCTCGCTGGCGGGGGTCGGAACGGTGTCGAGCGCCCAGACCGGCGGACCGGTCGCCAGCGGTGAGTTCAGCGGTGTCATCGCCGTCAACGGTGGGTTCAGCGTCGACCCGGCGAACTTCGTTGCCGATGTGGGTGGTTCACTCGTCGTGCTGGTCAACGGGAGCGGTCCGCTGACGCTGACGTTGACGGATGGAACGATGGCGGGCGAGTGGTCGATCGACGGCACCCAGGTGATCGACGGCGCGTTCTCGGCCAGCGCCGGTGGGGTCACCAGCACCGTCGCCGTGACCGGCGGTGGAACCTTCGACGGAAGCGGACAGATGTCGGGCCCGCCCGGCGACTACTCGCTGACCGGACTCGCTGAACCAGACGAACACTGCGAACGTGGAGGTCGCCGGGTTCTCCCAGTCATCGACCACCACAGACACGAACCAACTCCAACAGACCTTGACCGACGTGGTGGTGCTCTGCCAGCAGATCTACGGCCGCTGGGACCTCGAGATCCGCCAGCAGATCGACGAGATCGGGTTCGACGAATTCATCCGTGGCTACTTCTCGGCGAGCACGGGTGTCGATGCCACCGAGCAGGCGGCCGAGATCCAACAGTTCCTCACCGACGTCGGCGAGTGGGCGCAGGGCGTCGGCGACGTCACCTCCGAGAACCGCAGCCTGTTCATCGGCCGGGCGCTCTCGATCCTCGATGCCGTCGAAGGCTTCCAGGCCGAGTTGGCCGCACCGTCGCCGTGCCCGCCCGACCCGACGTTTGCAACCGAACTCACCCTGGCAGCGCAAGACACGCTCGCCCGCCTGGTCGCCGAGCTGCCGGGGATCACGAACTCGCGGATCGTCGTGGTCGCGCTGAGGTCGGGAGCGATCGGAGCCGGGTCGCCGGTGCCGGCAGCAGCCGCTGCGCTGCAGGCTCAGCTCGAAGCCGACGTGCAGCAACAGTGGGACGCCGAGGTCGCCGGCTATCCCGCCACGACCACCGACGCCGAACTTCTCGAGACCGCTCGGACCGCCCAGCTCCTGGGGATGGAAACGCTCGGAGAAGTGACACCGGGTGACGTCATCCTCGTGCTCGGACCGGCCTCATGATCCGGCGGCCGCTCGTCGTGGCGCTCGCTGCCGTTGTGGTCGCAGCCTCCTGCGGTGGTGGCGACGACACGGCGGGCACACCGGACGATTCCAGCGCGGGGTCGACGGGGTCGACGGTCGAGGAGCAGCGTGTCGACACGACACCGCCGGAACCGACCGATTCAGCGGCGCCCGAGTCGACGGATCGGCCCGATACGACACCGCCGGAAACCACACCCGTGGAGCCAATTCTCGCGGTGCCCGACGCCGAGGTGATCACGCAGACAACCCCCACCTCGGGAGGTGGGACGCGGCCGTTGCTCAGTTGGGAACCGGTCGATGGTGCGGCGACCTACCTGGTGATCGTGTTCACCGCCGAGGAGGCTCCCTACTGGTCGACGATCACCGACCAGACCGAGACCCACGTCGGCGGTGCGGTTGCCATACCGGACGGGGTCGACGGCCCAGAAGTGGCCGACGGCTACTCGTGGGCGGTCTACGCTGACGACGAGACCGGCACCCCGATCGCCTCGAGTCCGATCCGGCCGATCTCGCCGTGAGCACACTCGAGGCTCACCCACGACCGCCCTGGAGGCACCATGCGCACTGACCGTTCACGATGGTCCGGATTGATCGCCGCGACCGCGCTGGTCGTCGCGCTCGGATCGGCCGCCTGCGGCTCTGACTCCGACACCGCCTCGGATGACGATCTCACCGAATCTGCCGCCGTGACAGCGGACGCCGGCGAGGCAGAACGACGAGGTCGTGGCGTCCAGCGACAACCCGATCGTGCTCGGCTACGAGATCTCCGGTCCTGCCGGCACGGTGGTGGAGGCCAACGTGGTTGCGGTGGCGGACGGCGTGGAACAGAACGACTTCGACCAGACCTGGCAACTCACCGATGGGCCCGAGGGCATGCTGTTCACGGTGTTCGTCGACGAAGCGGTGCTGACCCTCGAGGTCACCGAGGGCGGGCCCGCAACGATCGTGGGCTTCCGGGGCAACATGGTGGATCCCGAGAATCCGTTCGGCGGTTACGTCGTGGCCGAGGAACTCGGCACCGCCGAACTGCCCGCCGGCGAGGTCACGACGTTCACTCTGCCGTGACCCGAAACGGTCAGAACGGGACGAAGACGTCGCTGGCGGGGGTGGCGCGGGTGATCGCATCGACGGCGAGCACGACGGCGGCGGCGGTGTACGACGTGTGTTCGTCGAACGGGAACAGCACCGGCTCGGGGTACACGATGCCGGTCCAGTACGAGCCGTCGTCGCGGCGGTGCGTGCGGGTCCACGTGAGCAGGTCGGTGGCCGTGGACATGTCGCCGATCGACGCGTAAGCCAGTGCACACTCGGCGGTCTCCGACGCGGTGATCCAGGGCTCGTCGCTCACACAGCGGATCCCGAGGCCCTCCATCGCGAACGCTTCCCAGCCCTCGGCCAGCCGTGCCTTGGCAGCTTCGCCGGTGAGCACCCCGGTGAGCACCGGGTAGTACCAGTCCATTGCCCACCGGGTCTTGGGCTCGAACGCCTCTGGTCGGTTGCGCACGGCCTCGGCCATCAGGTCGGCCGCTTCGATCCACTGGGGACGGGGCTCGCCCACACGCTCGCCGAGTCGGGCACCGCAGCGCAGCGAGTGCTGGATGCTCGACGTGCCGGTCAGCAGTGCGTAGTCCCACGGTCGGGCGTCGGCTTCGACCGCCCACACTGGAAGTCCGTCGTCGCGGCGGTGGCCGAGGACGAACTCGAGCGCACGCTCGACGGTCGGCCAGATCCGTTCGGCGAAGCCACGATCCCACGTGAGGCGCAGGTGATGGCTGACCCCGGTCGCGATGTACGCGCACACGTTGGTGTCGAGCTTGGGGTCCTCGACCGAGCCGTCGCTGTGGTAGTAGGCGTGCCACGAACCGTCGGGTCGCTGCGTGTCGACCAGCCAGTCGTACGCGCGCTCGGCCTCGTCGTGGAAACCAGCGACGTCGAGCGCCATTGCCGACTCGACGTGGTTCCACGGATCGCAGTGCCCGCCGGGGAACCAGGGAATCATCCCGGTGTCGAGCTGGAGCGACACGAGGTGATCGCCGGTGGCCTGCAGCTCGTCGGCACTGAGGACGCCCGGGAGGTGCGCGACGTGCTTCACCGCTGCGAATGCTCCTGCTTGACGCCGTAGAAGACGATGCTCTTGCCGAGCACCGGTGACAGGACCCGGTCGGCGACCTGGGTGGCCTTCGGCTGCTCCATGATGTCCCACTCGAGGAACTCGCGGTACTTCTTCACCGCCGGGTTGTCGTCGTTGCGAGGTCCGACGGCGCACTTGAGCCACCAGTACGGCGAGTGCAACGCGTGGGCCCGATGGTGCCCGCGCAGGTCGAGGCCGGCCGTGCGCAGCTTCGCTGACAGCTCGGTGGCGCTGTAGATGCGGACGTGGCCACCCTCGCTCTTCGGGGCGTGGTACTCGTCGGAGAGCATCCAGTTGATCTTCTCGGGCAACCACGCCGGGACGGTTGCGGCGAAGTGGCCGCCGGGCTTGAGCACGCGGACCATCTCGGCGATCGCGGCCACGTCGTCCTGGATGTGTTCGAGTACCTCGGAGGTGATCACGACGTCGAAGGACCCGTCGGCGAAGGGCAGCTCGGTGGCATCGCCGCGCAGCACGCCCTTGAAGCGTTCGAGGTCGATCTCGCCCGCGTCGACCATGCCGCCGAGCGTGGCTCGGGTCTGCACGACCTCGTCCTCGGCGTAGTCGAGGGCCACGACGTCGGCGCCGCGGCGGGCGCACTCGAACACGTGGCGGCCGAACCCGGCACCGACGTCGAGGACACGGTCGCCGGGCGCGAGGCCGAGCTGGTCGAACTTGATCGTCAGCATCTCAGATCCGTCCGTTGGCGCGCAGTTTCGCGACGTTCTGAGGCATGGCCAGCACCTCGCGGTACTGCTCGACGGTCTGCAGGGCGCACAGCTTCCAGGTCCAGCGATCGAGCACTCGTTGACGACCGGCGGCGCCGATGCGCGCGCGCAGCTCCGGGTCGTCGAGGCCGCGGGCGATGGTGGCGGCAAGCGCGTCCTTGTCGCCGGCGGGGCACTGGAGCACGGTCTCGCCGTCGGCGCCGGTGACCTCGGGGAGTGCACCGCCGTCGGTGGCGACCAGCGGCGTGCCGGTGCACATTGCTTCGATGGCGGGAAGGCTGAACCCCTCGTACAGGCTCGGCACGACGGCCATCTCGGCCTCGGCATACAGCTCGACGATGCGCTCATCGCTCACGCCGGACACGAACTCGATGTGCGGGGCGAGGCCGTAGGAGTCGATCAGATCCATCGAGTGCCCGGGGCGGGGCTTGCCGATGATGGTGAGTGTGACGTCACGTTCGGTGCGCAGCTTCGCCATTGCTTCGAGCAGGTACGACAACCCCTTCAGTGCGACGTCGGCGGAGGCGGTCGTGATCAGGCGGCCCGGCCTGCGGGTGACGTGGTCGAGCGGCTTGAAGAGGTCGGGGTCGACACCGACCGGCACGAGGCGCATCCGGTCGATGCTGACGCCCATGTCGGTGTGGATGTCGTCGATCGAGTTCTGGCTGACCACGACGATGCGCGGCATCTTCGAGGCGACCTTGCCCTGCATCTTGACGAACGAGTACCAGCGGCCGACCGACATCTTGCGGGGGAAGGTCTTGGCGTGGCTCATCTCGAGCTCGCGGTCCTTGGTGATCGGGTGGTGCAGGGTGACGATCGTGGGGATCTTCTCCTCGATCTTCAAGATGCCGTAGCCGAGGCACTGGTTGTCGTGGACGAGGTCGAACTCGCCGGCTCGGGGCTTGAGTTCACGGGCGGCGCGGGCGCTGAAGGCCAGCGGCTCGGGGAACACGCCGGTCATGAACCACGCCATTTCGAGGAGGTCCTCGCGGGTCTTGAGCTCCCAGAAACCGGGGAACCGACCGGGAAAGTAGTCGTTGAACGTGTCGAGGCTCGGGAGCTTGGTGAGCGTGACACGGTCGTCGAGGATCGGGTACGGCTGGCCGCCGAACACCTCGACGCTGTGGCCGAGGTCGGCGAGGGCCTTGGTGAGGTGGCGGGTGTACACGCCCTGGCCGCCCACGTGGGGCTTGCCACGGTAGGTGAGATACGCGATCTTGAGCGGTGCGTCAGGATCGAGACCGGCGTGCGACATCCGTGCGAGGCTATCGGCGCCCGATTACCAGTCGGTAACGCAGCTGGCTCAGGTGCGGGCGATGGCGCGCACCGCGAGATCGAGGATCGTGGCGCCGTCGAGTCCCCGCCGGCGGGCGTCGTCGACGGCGCGCATGATGGCGTCACCGGGCACCTGGGCGAGCTCAGCGGCAGCGTCGGCTGAGTTCGCCACGACCGTGCCGCGTCGACCGCGTGACCGCACGAAGCCGTCGGTCTCGAGCTCTCGGTAGGCCCGAGCGACGGTGTTCGGGGCCAGTCCGAGGTCGCCGGCGAGTTGTCGAATCGGTGGCAGCCGGTACTGCGACGGCATCGTGCCATCGGCGATCAACCGGATGATCTCGGCCTTGATCTGCTCGTACGGTGGCGACTTGTCGGCGTGGTCGAGCCGGATCTCCATCACGCGCCCTGCGGAGCTTCAGGCGGCGGGATGACGGGGAGGTTGCGGGCGAACGGAGCGAATCGGGGGATCGTCGTCAGCGTCAAGAGCCCGCCCCACCACGCACCGAAGAAGCACAGGAACATCGTGAGACCGTTGGTCCACTGCACGACCGTCGATGCGTCGCCGTCGAGCATCGAGGCAGCATTGCCGAGTTTCATGCCGACGAGGGCACTGATCATCACCGTGCCACCGATCAGCGACATCATCGCAGCCGACCTGATCGCATGGCGCACGGCCATCCGGTCGGCGGTGTCGCCGGGGATCGGGGCTCGGGCGAGCGCTCGGGTTCCGATCCACGCCAGCGCCGCCGCGCCGATCGACGCCATGACCAGGACGAGCACGAACCAGTCCTGAGGCCGGCTCATTGCCTGGTTGGCTGGATCGACGTCGTCGATCCATGATCGTTGTGGGTTGTCGACGAGCAGGTAGACCGCTGGCAGCAGGCTGGCGACGAACACCACGACCACGGCAACGACGAACCCCGGGACCACGAAGTGACGCACTCGGCGTGGTTCGAGCGACGCCGCGGGGCTGGCCCCGGGTACGCGCTCGACGGGGCGGAACAGTTCGCCGAGCAGGGATCCGACGCTGTAGCCGACGACGAGCGGGACCCAGCCGATTCCGGCGCTCGACGTGACGATCACGAAGGTCGTGGTGAGCACGGTTGCCGCGACCACGCCGCCGAGGCGCCAGCGTCGGGTCCACTGGATGTAGCGCCGCAGCTGTTCGACGTTGTGAGAGGTCAGCGGGACCTCGTAGGTCTTCGCGAAGGCCGCAACGCTGCGGTCGGACGGTCGGCGAGCCATCAGCCACAAGAAGAGCAGCGGCGCGCCCCACATCACGACCATCAGCAGCGCCATGGAGCGTTTGTATCAAATGTGTTGCTACAAACGCAAGATCACCAGGAGATCGTCATCGTGCGGATCAGGCTGGGCGCTGCGACATGCGGTTCCAGGTTGAAGGCGTCGGGTGGCCCGGATTGCGGCTCGATGCACGTGGCGTCGTCGGGCTCGTCGTAGACGACGACGTGGTCGCAGCCCGACGTGACGGTGACGGCGGGGGCGGTAGGGCGGTCGTAGTGCAACACGATGGGCTCGGTGTTGACGAAACAGTCGTCCCACGGGCCCGGGGTCGGTTCGACGAGCGCTCCGGTCGGGAGGCCGAACTCGTCGCGCTGGTACATGGCGGTGGGCGTGAACTCGAGGCGGTCGGGCTTGCGGAACCACGGGTGCCAGCCGATCTCGGCGGGAAACCAGCCGTCGGTCGCTTCCACCTGCAGCGTCGACACCACGCGGTCGTCGAACACGGCGACGGTCTGTGTGCAGGTGCCGCCGAGCTCCCAGTCGATGCCAATCGTCCCGCGCCACGAGTGCGTCGTGGGCGAACTGCTGCTCACCGGGCGGTCGAACACCAGTCCATGGATGGCGTGCGCTCGGTCGGGTCCGGGGCCGTCGTGGTGGTTGATCGGCAACCGGTGATCGTGGCCGTCGAACGTGAAGCGTCCGCCACGGACCCGGCCGACCCAGGGCGCCATCGGGAACGCCCCCCAGAGCATGGGGTGGGCGTTGCCGCCGGTGAGATCGGGCACGTCGACGAGCAACGGCTGCCCGCCGATGGTGATCTGGCCGACTCGGCCACCCGCCGCCGGATACACCGCCACGGTCGCCTCGCCGGATCGGAGCAGCACAGGATCGTTGGAGGGCGGTGCGGGATCACTCACGTCAGCGATACTGCTCGGCATGCGAGCGCTCGTGCAACGTGTCATCCGAGCAGCGGTCACCAGCCGGGCATCGCCCGACGCTGCGTGGGAGGTCGCCGGATCGATCGGGCCGGGGCTCTGTGTGCTGGTCGGCGCCACCCACGCCGACACGAACGTGCAGGCCGACAAGCTCGCCGACAAGCTGTGGGGCCTGCGTATCTTCGACGACGTCGACGGCGTGATGAACCGATCCGTTGCCGACGTCGGCGGATCGCTGCTCGTCGTCAGTCAGTTCACGCTGTACGGCGACACGGCGAAGGGTCGTCGTCCGAGCTGGATCGCGGCGGCTCGTCCCGAGGTCGCCGAACCGCTGGTCGAGCGGGTCGTCGATCAGCTCCGTGCGTCGGGCGCCACGGTCGAGACCGGCCGATTCCGCACCGACATGCGCGTCGAGTTGGTCAACGACGGACCGGTCACGCTGATGCTCGACGTCGACTGAACCACAGCGTCATCGCGAACAGCGCGAGCGCCACGGCGATGAACGGGCCGTCGCCGAGGTTCGTGTACCAGGTGAAGCCCTGGCGCAGCTCGACCGGCGCGTACAGCACCCGCTGCTCGCTGACGCCGGTGCGCTGCAGCACGTTGCCGTCGGCGTCGACGATCGCCGTGAAGCCGGTCGGCGCCGCCTGCACCACCCAGCGCCCGTTCTCGATCGCACGCAGCCGGCTCGACGCGACCTGTTGGGACTGCACGATCGTGCCGGTGTAGCTCGCCCCGTTGGTGGGGTTGAGGATGGCCTCGCCGCCGGCCTTGACGCCTTCGCGGGCGCGCCCGGCGAAGAACACCTCCCAGGAGATGACGACACTCAGCCTCGTCCCGTCGGGAAGGTCGATGTAGGCAGGACCGGTGCCGGCGTTGGCGTCGCGGCCGACCTGTTCGATCGGCGCGCCGAGCGCTTCGAGCAGCCCGCGTAGCGGCACGTACTCGCCGAACGGCACGCGCCGGACCTTGACGTACTGGTCGACGATGTCGCCGTTCGCGGCGACCACGATCTGGGAGTTGATCCGGGGATCCTCGGTGACCCCGACCGCAAAGGGGGCGCCGATCCGGGCCGCTTCGGCCGCGATCGCCAGGTACTCGTCGGACCCGTCGAAGCGCTGGTCACCCGGGACGCTGGCGCGGCGCACATCCACGGTGTTCTCCGGCCACAGCACCAAGTCGAGGTCGGCGTCGTCCGGGATCATGCTGGTGGCGACGAAGTGGCGCTCGGTGACCAGGCTCGATGGCACCTCCAGGGCACTCGTGCCCTGCTCGCCGCCGCCCTGGACTGCCGCCACCTCCAACTGCTCGCCGGTGTCGCTGCCGCGAGGCGCAACGAAGCTGAGCAGCACGATCACGACGACCACCCCGAAGGCGATCGTTCCGTGCGGCTCGCCGCGGGCACCCGGTCGGAAACGACGGGCGAAACCGGGGATGCGCGGAGCGGGTCCAGCGAGGGAGCAACCGATCTGGAACACCACCCAGGTGATCAGGATCACGCCGCCGACGCGGACCACGCCGACCAACGGCCCGCCCACCTGCGACATGCCCATGGTGGCGAGTGGGATGCCGCCGAACGGGAACGAGAAGCGCAGCGCTTCGACCAGTGTGTGAGCGAGCGGGCGTCCGATCACGCGCCACACGAGGATGGGAGCAGCCATCGCCGCGCCCGCGTGGAACAGCGAGAAGACGAGGGCCGCCACGAGGTAGCCCGGCAACGTGAGCTGCACCATCCAGCCCATACCGAGATACATCCAGCCGGCCCCGAAGAGCAGCCCGCGACGGAACCGTTCCCACCGTGTCGGCTGCGGTCCGAGGGCGACATCGAACAACACGACGCCGACGATCGCCAAGGGCCAGAACCCCCACGGCGGCATCGACAACGCAACCAGCACGCCCGAACCGAGCGCCAGTGCGGGTCGCGCGACCCGGTCGAGACGCGTCGGCGCCGGCGGTTGGTCGAGCGCCGACGATTCGGCAATGACGTCGGTCAAGTCGACAGTGCCAGGTTGACGACGATGCGCTTCGCGGTCGACCCGAGCGGATGACAGGCGAACAACGTGGCGGTGGGGGTGTCCGTCGGGTCGACGATCCACAGCGAGTCGGGCGTGACGATCTGGGTGCCGGTCACCTCGTAGGTGAACGTGCCGTCGGCGGTGCTGAACACCACCTCGTCACCGGGTACCAGCGCGTCGAGGTGACGGAACTCGGCGCCGTGGCTCGTGCGGTGCCCCGCCACCACGACGTTGCCGATCTGGCCCGGCATGGCCGTGCCGGGCCAGTGCCCGGGGCCGCGGTCGAGCGTGGTGAGCCTGATGCCGTCGTGCAGTTCGGAGTCGAGCCCGATCGAGGGGATCGCGATCCGGCCGAGCTGCGGGTTGTTCTCGGCGCCGCGCTGGTCGCGCGGCGGAGCGATCGGCTGGGTCATCTGACGCGCCAGGGTGGTGGTGGTCGTCGTCGTGGTGGTGGTGGTCGTGGTCGTCGTGGTGGTGGTGCTGGTGGTGCTCGACGAGGTGGTCGTGGGCGTGGTGGTCGTGGTGGCCGAATCGGCGTTGAACGATGCGACCGTGCCCGGTGCGCTGTCGAGGTCGACGGCGATGGCGGTGCCCACGATGCCGAACACGAGCAGCGACGCGATCACGATGGCCGCGAGTCGCCGTCGTCCGCTTCGTGCGGGGTCGCTGGGGGAGCCCATCAACGAGATTCTGCCAGATCTCGGGCACGATCGCTTGCGCGGGCGGCGACCGAGTTGGCGGCGCGAACGCATGCGGGGATTCCGATGCCGCGGAATCCGGCCCCGGTCACGAACACGCCGGGCGGCAGGGCCGCTTCGACCGCATCGACCCAGTCCGAGTGGTGCGGGCGATACTGCGCGAATGCCGTCGGCCAGCGCGTGATCCGGATCTCGTCGGGTCGGAACCGAATCCCGAGATGGTGATCGAGATCGTCGAGGACCACGCGGAGCACCTCGTCGTCGTCGAGCTGCATCACCGCCATGCCGTCGCGACCGATCGACACCCGCAGGATCTCGCCGCCGGAGGGCGGTCGCCAGTGTCCCCACTTCTGTGAGGCGAACGAGGCCGCCGTCACCCATCGCTGGTCCGGTTTCGGCACGAGGTAGCCGCTGAGGCCGCGGAGCCGCTCGGGCCACTGGTCGCGGCTCACGTGGAGCGTCACCATGATCACGTCGGCCGTCTCGGCTCGTCGCAACAGCTTGGTCGCCTCGGGAGCCTCGGCACCGAGTGCCGCTGCGGTCACCGCAGCGGGGGTCGCGAACACGACCGCGTCGAACGTCGCATCACTGGCCGAGTTGTCGCCGGGTGCTGCGGACCCGACCCCGGCGGGCAGGGTGAGTACCCACGAGCTGTCGTCGTTCGGCGCGATCGCGGCGACTGGCGCGCCGGTGTGGATCCGGCCGCCGGCATCGACGACGGCATCGGCGATCGCACGGGTGAATGCTCCGATCCCGCCGCGAGGTGCGGCGAAGATCGGGCTGGACGCGGCCGTGGCCGTGCCGGCCTGCTCGCGCCGTTGCCGCCGTGCGGCGAGCAGGACACTGCGATTGCCGTTCGCCAGTGCGGCGAGCTGCGGCACTTCGGCGAGGCTGAAGCGGTCGGTGTCGGCGGCATAGATGCTGCCGACGAGCGAGTCGACCAGACGTTCGTGGACCTCGTCGCCGAAGCGGGCCCGGACGAACTCGCCGATCGAGTCGGAGTCGGTCGAGGTGCGCGGCAGGAACGGCTCGAGTGCGGCGCGCGCCTTTCCCCGCCACGACAGCAGGCCGGTGGTGGCCAGCGGCAGGACCTTGCCGGGCAGCCCCAACATGAGGCCGTCGGGGATCGGGTGCAGCCCGTCGTGCCACACCGCAGCACCGACCGGCTCGGGCGAGACGAGCTGGTCGCCCAGGCCGACTCGACGCGCCAGCGCGACGGCCTCGGGGACCCGAGCGAGGAAGGCGTCGGCGCCCTCGTCGACGCCGGTGACGCCCGCGAACGGTGAGGCGTCGATCTTGCCGCCGATGCGGTCGTTCGACTCGAAGACGGTGACGTCGACGTCGCCCGTGTCGGCCAGGGCGATGGCGGTGGCCAGCCCGCTGATGCCGGCTCCGACGACGGCGACTCGGGCCGACGTGGTCATGGAGCGATGGCGCGCACTCGTTCGGCGAGAGCTGCCATGATCGTGGCGTCGTCGTTCACGCATGCGGTGCGGTCGAAGGCGAGGCCGTGCGACGAGGCTCGGTCGGCCGCTTCGATGTCGAGGTCGAAGAGCACTTCGAGATGGTCGGCGACGAAGCCGCACGCCGACACGATCACACCGGCGACGTCGGAGTCGGCGAGCGAGTCGATCACGTCGAGGATGTCGGGGCCGATCCACGGCTCGGGGGTTCGCCCGGCGGACTGCCAGGCGATCTGCCAGTCGTCGCCCTCGGTCAGGCCGACGCGTTCGGCCACGGCTTCGGCGGTCGAGCGCAACTCGTCGGGATACGGGTCGCCGGCGTCGATGATCCGCTGCGGCAGCGAATGTGCCGTGAACAACACGCGAACTCGACCACCGGTGCGCTCGCGCATGTCGGTCACCCGCTGCGCGAGGTCGTCGGCGAGGAACTCGACGAAGGCGGGCTCGGTGGCCCAGCTCTCGACGCCGACCACCGCGACGTCGACGCCCGAGTCGGTGACGCCCTGGCGGGTGCGATCGAGGTACTGGCCGATCGAGTACGACGAGTAGTGCGGCGCGAGCACCAGTCCGACCACGGCGTCGACACCGTCGGACGCCACCCGTCGGGCGGTGTCTTCGACCTTCGGGTCGGCGTGCTTCAGGCCGAGCGACACCTCGAAACGGCCGGGCTCGGCAGCGTCGAGCGCGAGCTGCAGCGCGGCGGCCTGGGCTTCGGTGAGCTGGGCGAGTGGCGACACACCGCCGATCGCCGCGTACCGGGCGACGAGGTCGGCCAGCGCCTCGGGCGTGGGTGGTCGGCCGCGTCGGATGTCGGTGTAGTACGGCTCGATCTCGTCGGGGGTGCGTGGCGTTCCGTAGGCCATCAGCACGACGGCGACGCGGCCAGTGGTCGGGGCATCGATCGTGGCGTCCGTGCTGGTCACGGTGTGGCTCCTTCGGTAGCGGTATCGGTGGGGGTATCGGTGGAGGTGGCGGTGGTGCGCTCGTGGACGAGGTCGACGACGGCCTGCAGCACCGCTGGGTCGGTGTCGGGTTGGACGCCGTGGCCGAGGTTGAAGATGTGGCCCGGGTGCTGGCTGCCGTCGGTCAGTTCGTTGTCGCGGAGCACCTGTTGGGCGCCGTCGAGCGCCGGCTCCCGACCGGCGAGGACCAATGCCGGGTCGAGGTTGCCCTGGACCACCAAGTCGTCGCCGAAGCGGCGTCGGGCGTCGGCGATGGGAGTGCGCCAGTCGAGGCCCAGCACGGTGGGGCCGGCGTCGAGCATCGAGGCGAGCAGGTGGTCGCAGCCGATGCCGAAGTGGATCGCTGGTGCATCGGGATGGCGTCGTCGGAGCTCACGGAACACGTGACGCGAGTGCGGCAGGACATAGCGGTCGTAGCTGCGGCGGCTCAACGAACCGGCCCACGAGTCGAACAGTTGGTATGCGGCGGCGCCGTGGGACAACTGCGCGTCGATGAACGTGATGGCGGACTCGGCCAGACGTTCCATCACCTCGTGCCAGAGCACCTCGTCGGTGTGGATCAGCGCCTTGGTGTGGCGGTAGTCCTTGCTCGGGCGTCCTTCGATGAGATAGCTCGCGACCGTGAACGGCGCACCGGCGAACGCGAGCAGCGGCACGTCGAGTTCGGCGACGAGCAGATCGACGGTGTCGATCACGTAGGAGATGTCGTCGAACTCGAGCGGGCGGAGGCGTTCGAGGTCGTTGCTCGACCGGAACGGCTGCTCGGCGACCGGACCGGTGCCAGGAGCGACGTCGATGCCGAATCCGACGGCGTGCGGTGCCACGACGATGTCGCTGTACAGCACCGCTGCGTCGACGCCGTATCGACGCACGGGTTGCACGGTGATCTCGGCGGCGAGCGTCGGCTGCTTGATGGCGTCGAGGATCGAGCCCCCACCTCGGACCGCTCGGTACTCGGGCAGCGACCGGCCGGCCTGGCGCATGAACCACACCGGGGTGTGATGTCCGGGGCGACCGTTGGCGGCATCGAGGAACGCCTCGTCGGGCTGGGTGGCGCGTCGGCCGTCAGGGGCATCCATCGGTGCTCGACGCTATCGCCGGGTCCCGATCGCCGGTCCGGAGTCCACGTGTCACCGATAGCATTTCGTGACCCGTTATGACCCAGCAGCACCCCGATCTCGCTGACGAACAGGCCTACATCGACCACGCGTACGAGTGTCTCGACACCAGTCGCGAGGCGGCGTGGCGCATGCGCAACATGACCGAAGCCGACCTGGGCGGGACGTTCCAGGCCCGGTTCGAGCGCAACGCGTTCGACGAGGCGTTGCTGAAACGGCTCGCCGATCTCGATCTGGGTGATGCCTCGTTGGTGTTCGGCCGCATCGACCGTTCCGCCGAATCGCCCGGCGCCATCGAGAGCTTCCACATCGGGCGCCTTGCGGTGGCCGACGAGGATCGCGAACCGGTGGTGGTCGACTGGCGGGCGCCGGTCGCGGAACCGTTCTACCGCGCCACCGGCCGCAGCCCGATGGGTCTGCTGCGTCGGCGTCACTTCGCAGTCGAGGGTCGAAAGCTGCTCGGCCTCGAGGACGAACTCTTCGGCGAAGGGCACCTCGGCCTCGGCCACGACGAGGGGCTCGACGGATCGACGGGCGTCGACACGGTCGACACCGCCGACACGACCGGCGGCGGCCTGCGCGGCTACTCGACGCTGCTCGCCGCACTCGAACGGGGCCGCACCGGCACGCTCGGCGACATCGTGGCCACCATCCAGGGCGAACAGGACGAGATCATCCGTTCGCCGCAGCACGGCGTGTTGGTCGTCCAGGGCGGCCCTGGCACGGGCAAGACCGTCGTGGCGCTGCACCGCGCCGCGTACCTGCTGTACACGCACCGGTTCCCCCTCGAGGACCAGGGCGTCCTGGTCGTCGGGCCCAACCGGGTGTTCCTGCGGTACATCGAACGGGTCCTGCCGTCGTTGGGCGAGGCCGGCATCGAGCAGGTCGTGCTGTCCGATCTCGTGCCCGGCGTGCAGTTCCTGCGCCCGGGCGATCGCGACGGCGCCGACAGCACCACGGCGGCGCGCATCAAGGGCGATGCTCGCATGTCCGACGTGATCGACCAGGCGGTCAACGATCGCGAGCGAGCGTTGCGCGACGACCTCGTGATCCCGTTCCGCACCGGCTATGTCCGGTTGCGCGTCGACGAGTCGGCCCGGATCGTCAAGAACGCCCGGCGTCGCTTCCGCCGTCACAACAGCGGCCGCAAGTACGTCGAGAACGAGGTGTGGTCGGCGCTCGCCGCCACGTTCCACGATGCCGAGATCGGTCCCCGCGACGTCAAGGACACCCTGCGTGGCACGCCCGAGATCCGCGAGGCACTCGACCGGATGTGGCCACTGCTCACGCCGGCACAGTTGCTCCACGATCTGTTCGGGTCGAAGGGGCTGCTGAAGCTCGCCACCCGCGGCGTCCTCGACGAGTCCGAGGCGCTCGCGCTGTTCCGGCCACGGTCCGAGTCGGTCGACGATGTCCGCTGGACGCCTGCCGACGTGGCGCTGCTCGACGACGCCCGCGACGTGCTCGGTCCGAAGCCGGGTCGCAACGGCAAGATCGACGACGCCGACGAGATCCGTACCTACGGCCACATCGTGATCGACGAGGTGCAGGACCTCACCCCGATGCAACTCAAGATGGCCACGCGTCGCTCGCTGAACGGGGCCATGACGATCGTCGGCGACCTCGCCCAGGCGACCGGTCCGCTGGCACCGACGGACTGGCAGGACGTGCTCGACCATCTGCCCGACCGCAAGCCGTCGCGGGTGATCGGGCTGTCGGTGGGCTACCGCATCCCCGGCCAGATCATGGAGCTGGCCAACAAGGTGATGGCGGCAGCGACGCCCACGTTGCGGGCCCCGCAGTCCGTGCGCGTCGGCGACGCGGCGCCGGTCGTGGTGCGAGCCGCCGGTCCGCTCGGTGCTGCCGTCGCCGACGAGGTCCGCTCGATCACCGCAGCACTGCCGAACGCCAGCCTCGGCGTGATCGCCCCCGACTCGATGATCGACGAGTTGTCCGAGCACCTGACCGCGGCCGGCGTGAACCACGGCACCGCCACCCGCACCGGCCTCGACGAAGGCGTCACGCTCGTGCCCGTCAGCGTGGTGAAGGGGCTCGAACTCGACGCCGTGGTCGTGGTCGAGCCGGCGCGCATCGTTGCCGATCACGAGCACGGCATGCGCTCGCTCTACGTCGCGCTCACCCGCCCGACACAGCGCCTCAGCATCGTCCACGCCGACGATCTCCCCGACCCCCTGCGCTGAGCCCCACCGGGTGCGGCGCGGCCCCAGCACGTCTCGTACGATCGGCGCCGATGGGTGTGGCGACGTTCACGGAGATCCCCGAGCTCGACCTTGCCGGTTGGGCGACCGACCCGACGGCTTTCGCAATTCGGGTGCGCGAGGTCTGCCACACCATCGGGTTCTTCCAGCTGGTCGGCCACGGCGTCGATGCCGAGTTCGTGGCACGACACGTCGACATGCAGCGACGGTTCTTCTCGCTGCCCGAGGCCGACAAGGCCACGATCGACAAGGCGCTGTCGCCGCATTTCCGCGGCTGGGAACGTGTTGGCGCCGAACTGACGGGTGGTCGTCCGGATCTGCGTGAACAGCTCGACCTGTCGACCGAGCACCCGGTCCGCGGACTCGATCTCGACCCGCCCTACCTCCGTCTCGATGGGCCGAACCAGTGGTTGCCCGAGCACGTGCTCCCCGGCTTCCGTGCGCACATGACGGCGTACTTCGAGCGCATGGCAGCAGTGGCCGACACGATGCTCGAGGTGTTCTCGGTCGCCCTCGGGCTCGAACGGACTCACCTGCGATCGGTGTTCGGGTCTCGGCCGCTGTCGTTCGTCAAACTGATCGACTACCCGCCGACGCCGACCGACGGCGCCGGCGTGAACCCGCACCACGACGCCGGCTTTCTCACCCTGTTGCTGCAGCACGATGCCGGCGGGCTCCAGGTGCGTGCTCCCGACGGCCGGTGGGTCGGCGTGCCGCCGCGGCGCGACGCATTCGTCGTCAACATCGGCGAGATGCTCCAGGAGATGACCGGCAACTACTTCGTGGCCACCACGCATCGAGTGATCGCCGACGAGCCACGGCAGTCGTCGGCCTGGTTCCACGGCCCGGACCTCACCACCCGTCTCGACCCGTTGCCGCTCGATCCGTCGTTCGCCGAGGCGGTCGCGGCGAGCGCACGTCACTCCTCTGCGGGGTTCATGGCCCGGCGATCCGAGATCGAATCAGGGGTTGACGGTGTGTCGAGCCGTGAGGGCGCCGGCGTCTACGGCCAACAGCTGTGGAACTACTACTGCCGCAGCTACCCGGACAACGTGGCGCGCCATCACCCCGACGCCGTCACCTGAACGCCGGTGCTCGGTGCGCCCCAACCGGTGACGCGATGCCTGGCACCGGCGTCACCGGTGTCACCGGTGGGCTCAGCTGTCGCCGGTGTAGCGGTCGACGAGGTCGGTGAGGAGTTGGAAGGCCTTGTCGCCGTCGGCGGGACGAATGCGCACCACGGCAGTTCTGGCCATGTCGACGGTGGTGTCGATGCCACCGACCAGTTCGGGTCGCGTCGACTCGACGTCGGGACGTGCGACGAGCCAGACCGCTTCGATGCGTCGCAGCGTCTGCGCTTCGTCGCCGGGCGCCCCGATCTGCGCGCTGAGCTGGCTCATCTGGGCCGACATCTCGGCGAGCAGCTCCGCGGTGGTCCCGGAGATCGGCACGGTGACGACGGGCACCGTCTGGAACGAGCCGTCGACGGCGATTTCGCCGTCGTCGGATTCGACATCGACGACGGTTTCCGCGCATGACGCGACCACCGCGGCGGCGAGGACGATGGCGGCGAGTCGGAGGGGACCAGATCGGCGGGTCACGAAGTGACCAAGATACGTTCGCTTGCGAACGATCCGACCCCGATGTGACGTCCGTCGATCTCGACGGTCAGCGTGCCGTCGGGGGAGGCTGCGGTGACCGTGCCCCGGTTGCCCGGCTGGATCGCCGACTCCTCGAGGAACTCGAGCAGGCCGGGTTCGAACTCGAGTTCCTCGGTGATTCGCCGGACGGTGAACGGCGAGCCGACCGAGATGGCGGACAGTGGCCCCGAGTCGGGCGCTTCGTAGCCGGAGCCGGGGATCGGGTTGCCGTGCGGGCAGGTTGTCGGTGAACCCAGCAGTTCGTTGAGGGCCTGCTCGACCGAGTCGCTCATGATGTGTTCCCACTTGCCGGCCTCGTGGTGCGCCTCGGCCCAGCTGAGCTTGAGCACGTCGGTGAGGAACACTTCGGCGAGGCGGTGTCGACGCACGACGCGTTCGCCGAGCCGTCGGCCGGCGTCGGTGAGGCGGATTCCGTCGTCGGAGGTGATCAGGCCCTCGGCTTCGAGGCGTTTCATCATTTCACTGACGGCGGGCCGCGACACCTGGAGTCGTTCGGCGATGCGGGCCTGGATGACCTCGACGTCGTCCTCGTGGAGCTCGAAGATGCACTCGCAGTACTCCTCGAAGGCGGGATGATGTTCACCGCTCGCTGGCATTTCATGATCCTACCGTCGCCCGCGATCGGGTGTCCCCGCCAGCGCGCGATCGGACGATCAGCGTTGCAGGCGGCGCAACCAGCTCTCGGCGTAGCGCAGACGCCGTTCGAGTTGTTCGGTGGTTGCTGTGGCCACACGGGTGACACCAGCCAGGCGGTTCATCTCGCCTTGCACCTTCGCGTGGCCCCAGCCGGTGATGTCGACCAGCCGTTTGGCAACGTGAGCGTTGCGGGTTCGCAGGTCGTCCTTGCGCTCGGCGACGCTCAGTGACCCCGCCGGCACGAGCCCTGCCGCGGTCGGGATCTCGGGGAGGTCGATGCTCAGCAGCGGATCGGCGACGAACAGGGGCTCGGCGATCTCGAGTTCGTCGTCGTAGCGGGGCGCCTGCAGGTCGTCGGGGGAGAAGAGCGGCTCGAACCGAACGCCTTGCTCGGTGACGGTGTGCACGGTGATGTCGGTCGCCGTGGCCGACACGACGGCGAACAACGCGAGCTGCTCGGCTTCGTCGTCGGGATGCCGCTGGTCGTCGAGGCCGCCGTCGAGCTGGAATTCGTCGCCGTCGTCGTCGGATCCCGGGGGGCGCAGCACGTGACGGCGCGCCTCGGCGATCTCGAACGCGTGGGTGCGCAGCCGCGGGTCGTCGGGGATGTAGACGTACGCCTTCTGGCTCGGCCGGCCCGCCTGCCAGCGGACGAAGCGGCCGACAGCCTGACGGAAGAACAGTTCGGTCGAGGTGGTGGTCGCGAACACGCCGACGCGCAGCCGCGGGATGTCGACGCCCTCGGACACCATCCGCACCGCCACCAGCCACGGCCGGTCGTTGTGGGCGAACTCGGCGATCTTCTTCGAGGCGGTCGGATCGTCGCTGATCACCACGTCGGCGGGTGTGCCGAAGCGGTCGCGGAGCAGCCGGGCGATTCCCTGAGCGTGATCCTGGTCGATCGCGATCACGAGTCCGCCGGCGTCCCGATGGTCCTCGCGGATCGAGCGCAGCTGGTCGTTCGCCCTGGCGAGCACGCTCGGCATCCACTCGCCTTCCAAGCTGAGCGCCGTGCGGAGCCGCATCGACATCTGGTCCTTGGTCAGCTCGTCCTGGAAGCTCGCGTTGATCACGTCGCCCGACGCGGTGGTCCACTCCATGTCGCCGTCGACCCGGGGGAAGTACACGGGACGCACGACGCCGCCGTCGCGCAGCGTGTCGGCGTAGCCGTAGGTGTAGTCGGCGTGGGCCATGTCGCCCTCACCTCCGCTGGCGTCGTAGCGCACGAACGGGATCGGGACCGCGTCGCTGCGAAACGGGGTACCGGACAGCGACAGGCGCCGAGCTGCGTGCCCGAAGGCCACCCGGATGCCGTCGCCCCACGCCTTCTCGTGGCCGGCGTGGTGGATCTCATCGAGGATCACGAAGCCGTCGGCCGACAACCCGGCCAGCTTGGCCGCAGTGTTTCCGGTGGCGATCTGCTGATAGGTGGTGACGAGGCCGTGTACGTCGCGGGCGAGGCCATCGCCGGGGCTCCAGTCGGGGTCGAGCTGCAGGCCCAGCCGGTGAGCGGCGAGCGACCACTGGACCTTGAGGTGGCTGGTTGGCGCGACCACGACCAGCGTGCGAGGTTCCTCGGCAAGGCTGGCGCGAGCACAGGTGAGCGCGAACGTGGTCTTTCCGGCTCCAGGGGTGGCGACGGCGAGGTAGTCCGAGTCGGGGCTCGTGCGGAACGCTTCGTAGGCCGCACGCTGCCAGGGTCGAAGGATCACGGTCGGCATCGGAGCGTCCGAGTCTGCCGCGTCCCGGCCCGCCACCAACCCTCACCCCCGAAAAACCCGAATCAGTCCGAAACTTGCGCGGTTCTGCGCGCTCAGCGACGCAAACCAGGCAAATTTCGGGGTGAAGAGGGGGTGAAGGTGGGGTACGGTCTCGGGCGATGACCGATCAGTGAGCTGTCCACCGTCCGCTCGTTCCCTGTTCTCGGAGGTGCCTTCGTGCCCGCATCGCTCATCGCCCGTTCCCTCACCGTCGTCCGAGGTCCGCTCGTCGTGCTCGACGAGGTCGACCTCACGCTCGCTCCCGGCCACCGCGTCGGCCTCGTTGGGCCCAATGGCGTCGGAAAGTCGACGCTGCTCGGCGCGCTCGCCGGCCGTGTCGACCTCGACCGGGGATCCGTCGAGGTCGCTCCGCGCACGGCCAATGTCGGGCTGCTCCCGCAGGAACCGGAGCGCTCGGCCGACGAGACCGTCCGCGACTTCCTGGCGAGGCGAAGCGGCGTCGCAGCTGCGCAGGTCGAACTCGACGCCGCCACCGGTGCGCTCGCGGCGGCCGACCCCGGCGCCGACGACCTGTATTCGGACGCGCTCGATCGCTGGTTGGCGCTCGGTGCCGCGGATTTCGATGCCCGTGTCGGTGAGGTGTGGAGCGACCTCGGACTCGACGAACGACTCCTCGATCAGCCGACGATGTCGCTGTCGGGCGGCGAGGCCGCTCGCTCGTCGTTGGCATCGTTGCTGCTGTCGCGCTTCGACGTGTTCCTGCTCGACGAACCGACCAACGACCTCGACCTCGACGGCCTCGTCCGGCTGGAACGATGGATCCTCGGCATCGATGCGCCGGTGCTGCTGGTCAGCCATGACCGGTCGTTCCTGCGCCGCACGATCACCGACGTCGTCGAGATCGATCACCACTCGCATCGAGCGAGCTGGTTCGCCGGCGGCTGGGAGTCGTTCCTCGCCGAGCGCGAGCTGGTCAAGCAGCACGCCCGTGAACGCTTCGAGGAGTACGACTCGAAACGGTCGGCGCTGCAGCAGCGGGCTCAGCGCGAGCGCGAGTGGGCGACGCAGGGCCAGTCGAAGGTGAAGAAGTCCGGCGAGACCGACAAGCACATCCGCCACTACAAGGTCAATCAGACCGAGCAACTGGCGGGCAAGGCGGCACGAACCCAGAGGGCTGCGGAGCGACTCGAGGTCGTGGACGAGCCGCGCGAGGCGTGGGAGCTGCGGTTGACGATCCCCACCGCGGGTCGCAGCGGCGACGTGGTGGCCACGGCACGTGCGGCGGTGGTCGACCGAGGGTCGTTCCGGCTCGGTCCGGTCGACCTCGACCTGCGCGTCGGCGACCGCATGGCCCTGGTCGGCGCGAACGGCAGCGGCAAGACCACGTTGATCTCGGTGCTGCTGGGCCGCCTCGAACCCGACGCCGGCAGCGCGTCGCTGGGCGCGAGTGTGGTCGTCGGCGAGATCGAACAGGCCCGCTCGGAACTGCTCGGCGACGAGTCGCTGCTCGACGCGTTCACCGCGGCGACGGGACTGCAGGTGGGCGACGCCCGCACGCTGCTCGCCAAGTTCGGTCTGGCAGCCGAACACGTCCACCGAGGTGCCGGGACGCTGTCGCCGGGGGAGCGCACGAGGGCGTCGCTGGCGTTGCTGATGGCCAACGGAGCGAACCTGCTCGTGCTGGACGAACCGACCAATCACCTGGATCTCCCGGCGATCGAACAGCTCGAACAGGCGCTCGACACGTTCGACGGCACGGTGATCCTCGTCACCCACGACCGCGACCTGCTCGACCGCGTCCGTCTCACCAGGACCCTCGAACTCGACCACGGCACCGTCTCCGAGCATCCCTGACCCCGACCCTAGCCCGCCCCCAGCCCGACCCCAGTCCGACCCAGCCCGACCCCAGTCCGAAATGGCGCGCTGGTGTTGCGCTGAGCGCAACGCCAGCGGCGATATTTCGGGGTTGCGCGGAACCTGGAGGGGGTGGGCGACGACCTGTCGGGTCGTGAACCACAACCGAACCAGACTCCTCCTCGCCCCGCTCGCCGCCTCTGCGCTGGTCCTCTCGCTCGCTGCGTGCGGCAGCGACGACGACACCGGCGCATCCGACACGATCGTCGAGACGACCGAGATGGCCGAGATGGCCGATGACATGGCCAGCGACACCACCATGGCCGATGACATGGCCGACGACATGGACGACGACATGGCCTGAGATGGATGAGATGCCGGGCGGCGAGGCCACCGTGGGTGACATCACCGTGACCGACGTCTGGGTGCGCCAACCTGCCATGGGTCAGACGCTGTCGGCCGCCTACGGCACCATCACGAACAACGGCGACACCGACATCACCCTGATCGGTGGGTCGGTTCCCTTCGACGCCACCGTCGAGATCCACGAGACGCTGATGGACGACAGCGGCACCATGCAGATGCAGGAGCGCGAGGACGGTTTCGTGGTTCCGGCCGGCGCCAGCTTCACGCTCGAGCCGGGCGGCCCGCACATCATGTTGATCGACATCGACCCCGCGGACATCGTCGGTGAGGTCGAGGTCACGATGATCTTCGATGACGGCACCGAGGTGACCGTCACGGCCCCGGTCCGCGAGCTCGCGGGCATGGGCGACATGGGCGACATGGACATGGGTGGCGACGACATGGGTGACATGGACGACGACATGACGGAGACCACCGACGGCTGACCGTTCACCCCGACTGGCGGTTCCCCGGGCGATCAGCCTCGGGGAACCGCCGGCCGTGGGTAGCGTGACCCGATCGCTGCGCACCCCGTCCTGGAGGCGTTCTCGCCGGCCGTCCGGGAGTGGTTCGCGGCATCGTTCCCCGAGCCCACTGCACCGCAGGTCCAGGGCTGGCCGCACATCGCGGCCGGCGAGCACACGCTGATCTGTGCGCCGACCGGGTCGGGCAAGACGCTCACGGCGTTCCTCGCGTCGATCGATCGCCTCACCACCACGCCACGACCCGAGGAACGCTCGCACCGCACGCGGGTGCTGTACATCTCGCCGCTGCGGGCATTGGCGTTCGACATCGAGAAGAACCTGCGGGCGCCGCTCAAGGGCATCGAGCTCGCCGCCGAGCGATTGGACGATCCGTTCGTCGCCCCCGAGGTCGGCATGCGTACCGGTGACACCGCGGCCAACGACCGCCAGAAGCTGATCCGGCGTCCGCCCGACCTGCTGATCACCACGCCCGAGTCGCTCTACCTGATGCTCACGTCGTCGGCGCGCGAGACGCTCGCCGGTGTCGAGACGGTGATCATCGACGAGATCCACGCGATGGCGACCACCAAGCGTGGCGCGCATCTCATGTTGACCCTGGAGCGCCTGGAGGAGGTCACCGACACGCCGCCGCAGCGCATCGGGCTCTCGGCCACGCAGCGTCCGCTGGAAGAGGTCGCCGAGTTCCTCGGTGGCTGGGCCGAGCCGGGTCGCAGGCGACCGGTGCAGATCGTCGACGCCGGTATTCGCAAGCAGTTGGAGATCGAGGTCGTCATCCCGATCGAGGACATGTCGACGCTCGGCCAGGTGAAGGTCGAACTCACCCCCGGCCCGGCGACTGCGGCGCTCACCGAGCGGCGCACGTCGATCTGGCCGAGCATCTACCCCGAGATCCTGAAGCGGATTCTCGCCAACCGCACCACGATCATCTTCTGCAACGCCCGCCGCGCCGGCCGAGCGTCTCGCGGCGAAGCTCAACGAGCTGGCGATCGAGGAGGGCGTGCCCGGCATCGTCGACCCGGTGACCGGCGAGATCATCGACGAGTTGGTGCGCGCCCACCATGGGTCACTCGCGCGTGAGCAACGTGTGGTGATCGAGGACCGTCTCAAGCGGGGCGACCTCCGAGCGATCGTCGCCACGTCGTCACTGGAGCTCGGCATCGACATGGGCGCCGTCGATCTCGTGATCCAGGTCGAGTCGCCCGGTGCGGTCAGCCGCGGTCTGCAGCGCATCGGTCGCGCCGGCCACCAGGTGGGCGAGCCGTCGCGAGGCTCGATCTTCCCGAAGCACCGCGGCGACCTGCTCGAAGCGGCAGTGGTCACGCGCCGGATGATCGACGGTGAGATCGAGTCGACCCGCTACCTGCGCAACCCGCTCGACGTGCTCGCCCAGCAGATCGTCGCGCACGTGGCGATCGTCGAGGAGTGCTCGGTCGGTGAGGTTGCCGCGATGGTGCGGCGCTGTGCGAGCTTCGCCGACATCTCCGACGACCTGCTGTCGAATGTGCTCGACCTGCTGTCGGGCCGCTACCCGAGTGAGGAGTTCTCCGAGTTGCGCCCGCGCATCGTGTGGGACCGCATCAACGACCGTCTCCGCGCTCGCGACGGCTCGAAGCGCCTCGCCGTCACCAGCGGCGGCACGATCCCCGACCGGGGCCTCTTCGGCGTGTTCCTCCCCGACGGGACCCGCGTCGGCGAGCTCGACGAGGAGATGGTCTACGAGAGCCGCCCGGGCGAGACGTTCGTGCTCGGCGCGTCGACGTGGCGGATCGAGGACATCACGTTCGAGCGGGTCACCGTCAGCCCGGCGCCGGGCCAGCCCGGCAAGATGCCGTTCTGGCACGGCGACCGACCGGGCCGTCCGCTGGAGCTGGGCCGGGCGCTCGGAGGATTCGTGCGCGAGATCCGCGACCTCGACGATGCGGCTGCCACCGAGCGGCTGATGACGCACTACAACCTCGACGCGTTCGCCGCCGGCAACCTCACGCAGTACCTCGCCGAGCAGGTCGAGGCGACCGGCGCCGTGCCCGACGACCGCACCGTGGTGGTCGAACGGTTCCAGGACGAGATCGGCGACTGGCGCATCTGCATCCTCAGCCCGTTCGGCACGCCGGTACACGCCCCGTGGGCGATGGCGATCGAACGCCGTCTGATGGACCGGTACGACATCCCCGTCGAGTCGATGTGGGGCGACGACGGCATCGTGATCCGCCTGCCCGAGTCGGCCGTCGAACTGCCGATCGAGGCGCTGATGATCGACCCGGAGGACATCGACGAACTCGTCGTCGAGACACTCCCGCAGACAGCCCTCTTCTCCGCCCGGTTCCGCGAGTGCGCCGGGCGGGCGCTGTTGCTGCCGCGCCGCCGACCCGACCGCCGGACACCGCTGTGGCAGCAGCGTCAGCGGGCAGCCGATCTGCTCGCCGTGGCGGCGAAGTACCCGACGTTCCCGATCCTGTTGGAGACGTCACGCGAGTGCCTGCAGGACGTCTTCGACGTGCCGGCGCTGCGCGAGGTGCTCGGGCTGCTGCGCTCGCGGGCGATCCGGGTGGTCACCGTCGACACCGGCAAGGCGAGCCCGATGGCGTCGAGCCTGCTGTTCAACTGGATCGCCGCCTACATGTACGAGGGCGACGCACCGCTCGCCGAGCGCCGGGCCGCGGCGCTGGCACTCGACCGCGATCTGCTGCGTGACCTCCTCGGTGCCGAGGAGCTGCGCGAGCTGCTCGACCCCGAGGTGCTGGCCGACATCGAACTCGAACTGCAGTGCATCGCCGACGGTCGCCGCGCTCGCTCGGCCGATGAGTTGCACGATGTGTTCCGCAAGGTCGGCGACCTGAGCGCCGACGAGGTCGAACTCCGTTGTGAGTCCGGCGGGGCTCGAGTGGCTGGCAACGCTGGTCGCCGAGCGACGGGTGATCGAGATCGCACTCGGCGGCGAGACCCGCTACGCCGCTGCGGAGGACGCCGCCCGTTACCGCGATGCGTTCGGGTGCTCGCTGCCGCTCGGCCTGCCGATGGCGTTCACCGACCCGGTCGCTCGTCCGTTGGAGGAGCTCGTCGGCCGCTACGCCCGCACGCATGGGCCGTTCCTCACGGCGGACGTCGCCAAGCGGTTCGCGGCGCCGCCAGAGCGGATCGCCGGCGCGCTCGCGGCGCTCGAAGGCGAGGAACGACTCGTCGTCGGCGAGTTCCGCCCCGAGGGTGTGTCGCGCGAGTTCTGCGACGTCGACGTGTTGCGTCAACTCCGCCGCCGGTCGCTCGCAGCGCTCCGCAAGGAGGTCGAGCCGGTCGAGCAGGAGGCGTTCGCACGGTTCCTCACGGCGTGGCACGACATCCCCGCCGGCCGCCGCGGCATGGACGCCCTGGTCGAGACGCTGGGCGTGCTGTCGGGCACCGCGCTCGTGGCGTCGACGATCGAGACCGACGTGCTCCCGGCGCGAGTCGCCGGTTTCCGACCGCCGATGCTCGACGAGCTGTGCACGGCTGGCGAAGTGATCTGGATCGGCGCCGGCGCGCTCGGTGCTCGCGACGGCCGGATCCGTCTGTGCTTCGCCGACCAGCTGCCGTTGCTCGCTCCCGGCTGGGAGGAGCGTGAACCCGCCGACGGCGCGCTGCACGACGCGATCCGTGCGTTGCTCCTCGAGCAGGGGGCGAGCTTCTGGGGCCAGATCCGTGGCGCTGCACCAGGCGCGCAGGACCAGGAACTCCTCGCCGCCCTGTGGGACCTGGTGTGGGCCGGCGAGGTCACCAACGACTCGCTCGCTCCGCTGCGTTCCGTACTCGGCGGGGCCAAGGTCAAGGCCGCTTCGAAGGGCCGAGCGGCCTACGGCAGGAGCCGGCCCCGTCCGGGTCGCCTCACCCGGATCGGCCCGCCCGCCGGCCAGGGTCGGTGGAGCCTCGTCGGGCCGCTGTTGCGGCCCGTGCCGACGCCGACCGAGGCCGCCCACGCCCAGGCGATGCAGCTCGTCGAGCGCTACGGCGTGGTCACCCGCGAGGCGGTGATGGCCGAGGGCCTCGTCGGCGGATTCAGTGCCGTGTACGGCGTGCTGAAGGTGCTCGAGGAGCGCGGTCAGGTGCGCCGCGGCTACTTCGTCGATGGGCTCGGCGCCGCCCAGTTCGCCGTGCCGGGCGCGGTCGACCGGCTCCGGGCAGCACGCGAGACGCCGGACCCGATCATCCGGCCCGACGACGTGCCCGATCCGGTGGTGCTGGCGGCGACCGATCCGGCCCAGCCCTACGGTGCGGCACTGCAATGGCCTGCAACCACAGGGCGGCCAGCTCGGAACGCCTCGTCGATCGTCGTGCTGCGCGCCGGTCGACCGTTGGTGTGGTTCGACCGGCGAGGCCATCATCTGGTCACCTTCCCCGACGCGCTCGCGGACGCCGGGTGGACGGGAGCACTGATCGACCTCGTCAAGACCGGCCGGGTGAAGGCGGTCGAGATCCGCAAGATCGACGGCGATGGTCTTGCCGACGCACCGGCGGGCCTCGTCGACGTCCTCCGCTCGGCAGGGTTCGCCGACGGCTACCGAGGTCTCGTCGTTCGAGGCTGAGGTCGCCGCGAGCCACGTCCCAGAGCTCGTCGTACTCCGCGACTGCAGCCTCCCGAGTCGAGTTCCCGATCTGGACGACGGTGGAGGATTCACCCGATCTGGCGGGCGTCATCAGCGCCAGGGCCGGGCATCATTGCCGTGACGTCACAGAGACTGCCCGCTCCAGAACATGCCCCCACCGCCATCACCGCTCGCGCACCTGCTCAATCCCATCGCCGCACTCCGGACCGGCATGCGGGTGTTCGGCAACGCCGAGGGCCGTATGCACCGTCGTGTGGCGATGTCCGGCGACGGTCATGCCCACATCGAGATGCGCGGAGCCGACCGGCCGGAGCATGCGGCGCTGGCCGCCGACGCGAAGGCAGCGATCGAGCGACTCGACGGTGTCGAATGGGCCGAGGTCGACGCCATCGTCGGCCGCCTCATCGTGGTCTTCGACCCGGAAGCGATCGACGCCGACGACCTGATCGAATCGCTCGAGACGGTCGAGGAGCTCCACGACGTCGCCGACGAGCGATTCCCTCACGATCGGCCGGACCATCCAGCGGATCGCCTGCCGATTCAACTCAACGTGTTCGGCATCGTCGCCGATGTCGCCGGACTGGGCTACGCGGGTGCTGCGCAGGCGCTGCACTTCATGCGTCTGCCCTCCGAGATCCCCGGTCTCGTGAGCATTGCCGACAATTCGCCGCGCGTGCGTCGGTTCCTCGAAGGCCGGCTGGGACCACCGGCTGCCGAGGTCGTCATGACCACGACGAACGCGGCGGCACAGGCGCTCGGACAGGGTCCGCTCGGCCTGATCGTCGACATCGGTCACCGATCGATCAAGCTGGGTGAGCAGCAGTCGCGCAACGCCACGTGGAATCGGCGCGAGCCGGAGTTGGTCCAGGGACGGCACAGCGTCGGCCATCCCGCCGAGCACCTGGCGAAGCGGCCGGTCTCCCTCCCGAAGGGTCCGATCGAGATGTACTCCGATCGGGCCGGGCTGGCGTCGCTCGGTGCGATGAGTGTGGTGCTCGGCGCGACGAGGGATCCACGGCGAGCCTCGAAGTTGCTGCTCGCCGGCATCCCGAAGGCCGCAACACACGGGCGCGAAGCCTTCGCCGCCGAGTTCGACCGGGTTCTGTCGCAGTACGACGTGCTGACGATGGACCCGCAGGCGCTCCGCCGGCTCGACCGGGTCGACACCCTCGTCATCGAGGCGCGAACGGTCACCTCGGAGATCTGGGCCATCGCCGACATCGTCGGCTTCCGTCACGACACCGATTCCGTCGAGGTGGCGAAACGGACCCACGCGCTGTTCGACCGTGACCATCCGTCGGAGCAGCGGCGTTGGCGCAGTTGGCGGCTCCAGCCGCTCGAACAGACCGAATCCGTGCTCCCACGTGGTGCCAAGAACCGGGCTCGCCTTCTCGGCGCCGGCGGGCGCAAGGTGCTCGGGCTCTGGAAGCACGACACCCTCCTCGCCCTGGTCGCCATCCAACCCGAACCCGTGGCGCTCGCCGACGAGATCGTCGACGCTGCCCGCGATGCCGACGTCGAGGTACTGCTCGCCGGCGGCACCGATGCCCTCGCCGCCCGGCTCGGGATCGAGCGTCAGCTCACGGCGACAGCGCTCGTCGACGAGATCGGTGACCTCCAACGCGACGGACACGTCGTCATGTATCTCGGTTCGAGGTACACCAGTGCGCTCAGGATCGCTGATGTCAGCCTCGGTGTGGAGCGCGAGGGCCATCGCATCCCGTGGGGCGCCCATCTGGTGGTCGGCACGGGGTTGGAGAACGCGTGGCGGGTCGTCAGCGCGGTCGGCATCGCCCGCGAGGTGAGTCGCCGCAGTGCGCTCCTTGCGCTGTCCGGCGCGTCGACCGGCGCCCTGTGGTCACTGCTCGGCCCGCCCAGAACGGCAACCGAACGGGCGCTGCTCCCCATCAACGGCACCGCACTGGTGTCGGTGGGTCTCGGCGCTGCATCGGGTCGCCGAGCCGGCGGTCAGCGGCCACCGCGAACGGCGCCACGAGACCCCTGGCACGAGCTCGATACATCCGAGTCGCTCGCCCGGCTCGGCGCCACGGCCGATGGTTTGGAGCCGACCGAGCGCGACCGTCGGCACGCGGCCTCGTCGGCACGCGTCCTCAAGGGCCCGATCGGTTTGGTCCAGGCGCTCACCGAAGAACTCGCCAACCCGCTCACGCCGCTGCTCGGACTCGGTGCCGCGTTGTCGGCCGCGGTCGGCTCGGCGGTCGATGCGGCGCTGGTCGGTGGTGTCGTCGGCACCAACGCACTGGTGGGCGCCGCACAGCGGATGCAGACCGAGCGGTCGCTGCAACGCCTGGAGCGCTCGGGCGACTTGATGGTCACGGTACGTATGGCCGGCGCAACCGCCCAGGTTCCCGGTGACACCCTCGTGGTCGGTGACGTCATCGAACTCCGAGCAGGCGACACGGTGCCGGCCGACAGTCGCATCCTGACGTCGGAGAATCTCGAGGTCGACGAGTCGACCATCACCGGCGAGTCGCTGCCCGTCGCCAAGTCGAACACGGCCACCCCGGGCGCACCGATTCCGGAGCAGACCTCGATGCTGTTCGAGGGATCGTCGATCGCCGCGGGCAGCGTCACGGCGCTGGTCGTCGCCATCGGCACCGACACCGAGACCGGTCGGAGTGCGGCGGCCGCCGGCGACCCGCCGCCTTCGGGTGTCGAGCAACGTCTCGGCTACCTCACCAAGATGACCCTGCCGGTGTCACTCGCCGGCGGAGCCGCAGTCACCGGCCTCGGCCTCATGCGTGGTCAGCCGATGCGTGACGCCGTCGGCACCGGCGTGAGCCTCATGGTCGCCGCCGTGCCCGAGGGGCTGCCCGCCCTCGCCACCCTGTCGCAGGTTGCAGCAGCGCGCCGGCTGGCCCGCAACAACGCCCTGGTCCGCAACCCGCGAGCGCTCGAGGCGCTTGGACGTGTCGACCAGATCTGCTTCGACAAGACCGGCACACTCACCGAGAACTCGATCAGCCTCGTCCTCGTCTCGATCGACGGCACCGACGAACTGGTCGGCGAACTGTCCGCTGACGGTCGAGCACTCGTGGCCGCCGCAGCTCGCGCGACGCCCGCCTCCAACGGCAGCGGTCCGCTGCCGCACGCCACCGACCAAGCAATCCTGACCGCCGCCGACGCGACCGGAGTCACCGCCGCCGATGGGATCGACGGTTGGTCTCGTCTCCAGGAGATCCCGTTCGAGTCTCGCCGCGGGTATCACGTCGTGCTCGGATCGACGCGGACGTCGCGTCGCTTGATCTCGGTCAAGGGTGCGCCCGAAGTGGTGCTGCCCCAGTGCACCACTCGGCGACGAAACGGACGCACCGGGCCGCTGAGCGAAGCGGCGCTGCAGCGTCTGCACGACGACGTCGACCGACTGGGACGACGAGGACTCCGCGTGCTCGCTGTCGCCGAGGCCACCGGGAAGTCGAACGCAGAGATCTCGGCCGACGAGGTGCCGTCGGGCCTGGAGCTGATCGGGTTCGTCGCACTCGCCGACCCCATCCGCCCGAGCGCAGCCGCAGCCCTCCGCGACGTTCGGGCGGCGGGCGTCAACATCGCCATGATCACCGGTGACCACGCGAGCACTGCCGAGGCCATCGCGGCCGAACTCGGCATGTTGAACGGTGGTCGCATCGTCGTCGGCGCCGACCTCGAGGCAATGGACGACGACGCTCTCGACGCGATCATCACCGAGGTCTCCGTCTTCGCCCGCGTCACCCCGTCGCAGAAGGTGCGCATCGTCGAGTCCTATCAGCGCACAGGACGCTCGGTCGCCATGACGGGTGACGGCGCAAACGATGCATCCGCCATCCGCCTCGCCGATGCCGGTATCGCGCTCGGCGGGGGCAACGGCAACGCCGCAGCCCGCGCGGTCGCGGACGTGATCGTCACCGACGATCGGATCGAGACGATCATCGATGCGATCGTCGAGGGGCGCGCGATGTGGGAATCGGTCCGTTCAGCGGTGGCCATCCTCGTGGGGGGCAACCTCGGCGAGATCGGCTTCATCCTCGCCGGAACGGCGGTCACGGGCACCTCGCCGGTCAATGCGCGCCAGCTGCTCCTGGTCAATCTGCTCACCGACATGGCGCCGGCGCTGGCGATCGCGCTGCGCGAACCACCTGACAAGACGCCGGAGCGACTGCTGCACGAGGGCCCCGACGCGTCGCTCGGTGACGCATTGATCCGCGAGATCGCAGTGCGGGCCGGCACGACTGCTGCCGGCGCCGCGGCAGCGTGGACGGTGGCGAGCATGACCGGGACGCCGACACGCGCCCGCACCGTTGCGCTCGCCGGGCTCGTCGGCACGCAGCTCGCCCAGACGCTGGTGTCGGGCGGTCGGAGCCCGACCGTCGTCGGGGCGACGGCGATCAGCATCGGGGCGCTCGTCGTGACCATTCAGACCCCCGGGTTGAGTCAGTTCTTCGGATGTCGCCCCCTCGGCCCCGTGGGCTGGGCCACCGCCACCTCCGCGGCCATTGGAGCGACCGGCCTGTCGGTGGGGGTGCCACGGCTGGTCGAACAAGTCGGACGCCGTATCGCCGACCACGACCGAGCGGCTGGGATGCTCCGCGCCGTCGAGGCCATCGACGCCGGATCACGAAACGAACCGAATGAGCAAGACCAACCGAATGGGCAAGACCAACCGAACGAAGGAGAACGACAATGGGAGCACTCGAGACGACGTTGATCGGTGGCGTGGCGGCAGTCGGCGGCTGGTTCGCATGGAAGAAGATGCACGACTGGAACGCTGACGGCGCCGGCGCAGGCGATGTCATTGCCCGGACCGGAACCACCGTGTCGAACCAGCTGGGTCGCGCGACCGAGCTGACCGGAGTCGTGGCAGGCGGTGTCGTTCGCACCGGTGGCGAACTGGCTGCCAAGGGCGTGGGCCTGACGGTCCGCACCGCCGGCGCGGTCGTGACCAAGGTGGTACCCGGTCGCAACGAGGCCGCTCCAGCAGCGACGCCGACGACGGCCGCCGCGAGCACGCCGACAGCGACGAAGACGC
>CAVQSI010000002.1:0-326918 GCA_963715825.1 Ilumatobacteraceae bacterium | reverse complement strand
GCGCCGGGTCGGCCCGTTCGGACACGCCCACATGTCGTCCGGCATGTCATCCGGAAACTCGTGATGCGCAGCTCGGGATCGGCGGCGAGAATGACGCCATGGCGACGCAGGCCGGTGCGACCGGTTCTCGTTGGCGTGCCCTCGGTGCGCTGCTGCGGCCCGACGTGTGGCGTTGGGTCGGCCTCGGCGTGCTCGTTGCGATCGGCTCTGCGCTCACGATCGCCGGGCCCCTGGTGGTCCGCGAGGTCGTCGACACCGCCGCCGACGGCACCACGGCGAGCGAGATCACCCGACTCGCCCTGCTGTTCCTCGCGATCGCAGTGTGCGCCCAGCTCATCGCCGTCGTGGTCGCGTGGCTGGCCACGGTGGCTGCGTGGCGAACGACCAACGGCTTGCGCCTCACCATGACCCGTCACGTGCTCGGCCTCGATCACGAGTTCCACCGCACGCACACGCCGGGTGAGCTGATCCAGCGCGTCGACGGCGACATCACCTCCGTGTCCGACTTCCTCAGCCAGGTCGTCACCAAAGCAGCCGGTGCGGCGATGCTCGTGGCGGGCATGGTCGTCGTGCTCGGCGTCATCGACTGGCGCCTGGGTCTCGGGATGGCGGTCTACGTCGGGTTGGCGCTCGCGGTGATCGTACGGACGCGTCACCGCGCGGTGTCGGAGTCGTCCGACGAGATGGGTGCCCTCGGTCGGCTCTACGGCGGCATCGAGGAACGGCTGACGGCCGCCGAGGACCTGCGTGCGAACGGCGCCGCCGACCATGTCGCCTGGCGGTTCGTCGAGGACAGCGAGGGTGCGCTCGTCAGCGCCGTGCGCCGCGAGCGTGCCTTTCTCGTCATGTGGTGGTTCGTGCAGGGTGCGGTGGCCGCCGGGTGGGTGGTGTCGCTCGTGTTGGGCGCGGCGCTCGTCGCCGCCGGAACGATCACGATCGGTACGGCGTTCCTGCTGTTCCAGTTCGTCCTGCTCGTTGCGCGGCCCCTCGAAGAAGTCGTCCACGAACTCGAGACGGTCCAGAAGGCGAACGGCGCAATGGTCCGCGTCGCTGACCTCCTGGCGATCCGCCCGAACGTGCTCGACGACGGCGACACCAGCCCGATGCCGGGACCGCTGTCGATCACGGCGACCGACGTCGACTTCGACTACGGCGATGATCGAGCCGTGCTGGCCGGCGTCGACGTACACATCGAGGCGGGACGGTCGGTCGGCATCGTCGGCCGTACCGGCAGCGGCAAGACCACCTTCTCTCGTCTCGTGTTGCGCCTGGTCGAGCCGACCGGTGGGCAGGTCGCGCTCGGCGGTGTCCCGATCGCCGACATCGCGCTGGTCGAACTCCGCCGCCGGGTCGCGCTCGTGCCGCAGGAGGTCGAGCTGTTCGCCGGCAGCCTGCGCGACAACGTCACCCTCTTCGACGACGAGCCGACCGATGCCGCCGTGGTCGAGGCGCTCCATCGAGTCGGCCTGGGCTCGCTCGCCGACAGCGGCATCGACCGCCAACTCGGAGCGGCGGGTGCCGGTCTCTCGGCGGGCGAGGCGCAACTCCTTGCGCTGGCCCGTGTGTGGCTGCGCGACCCGGACATCGTCGTGCTCGACGAAGCCACCGCCCGCGTCGACCCCGAGACCGAACAGCGCCTCGAAGCGGCAGTCGTCGAGCTCATGCGTGGCCGCACCACACTCGTGATCGCGCACCGGTTGTCGACGTTGCGCTCGGTCGACGAGATCATCGTGTTCGACCACGGCCGTGTCGTCGAACACGGCGACCGAGCCGACCTCGTCGGCGACGACGAGAGCCGGTTCGCTCGCCTGCTCGCGCTCGCCCTCGACAGCGAGACCACCGACGGCGCCCAGGTGCCCGGGTCGTCCACGGTCACCGGATCGGAGGTGACGTCGTGACCGCCGACGTCGACCTGGCCCGCCACGAACCCGAGATCGGCCCCCGCCCGCCGACCGACGCGGGCGTTGCGCACCACCAGCCCGACGCCGTCGAGGAGCTGTCGCTCGCCGGGGTCCCCAACGTGTGGGCGCTCGCCTGGCGTGTGTCGCAGCACCGACCCAAGGAGTTCTGGATCGGCTGGCTGCTCTTCGTCGTGTTCTTCACGATGCCGGCGATCAGCGGGTACCTGCTCGGCCAGGGGTACGACGCGCTCGAACGCGGCGACACCAACGAAACGATGTGGTGGGCGGCGGCGATTGCGGTCAGCGAGACGATCCGGATGGTCTCGATCCACCACGGTGCGTTGATCTGGACCAAGGCGTGGATCCACATGCAGACGCTGCTGCGCGCCAACATGCTCGCCGCGCAGATGTCCAGCGGCGGCATCCATGCGGGCCAGCCGATCGGTTCGGCCGGCTCGGCGATCACGCACTTCCGCGACGACACCGAGGATGTTGCGAATCTCGTCGACGGCATGGTCGACATCTCCGGCGGCGTGGTGTTCACGGTGATCGCCGGATTCGTGCTGGGCGCTGCCGACGCGCGGGCGGCCGCCGTGCTCGTGATCCCGCTGCTCGGTGTCGGCATCGCGACACGAGTGCTCGACACGCGTATCAAGGAGTACCGCGCGGCGGACCGCGTCGCCACCGAGGGTGTGACCGGGCTGCTCGGCGACGTGATGGCAGCGGCGACCACGGTGAAGGTGAACGACGCCACCGAGCCGATGCTGCGCCGCCTCGGCGTGCTCGTCGAACGTCGCCGCTACACGGCGGTGCGCGACCGTGTGCTCGAAGAGGGCGTCCAGGCGTTCAGCCAGGGCGCGGCTGACATCGGCCTCGGCCTCGTGCTGCTCGTGAGCGCCGGCGCGATCGCGTCCGGATCGTTCGACCTCGGCACGTTGGCGCTGTTCACGGCCTACCTGGGTTGGCTGAGCTTCCTGCCGCGCATGGTCGGCCGAGTGCTTGCGCGGCGCAAACAGGCCGGCGTCGCGTTCGACCGGATGCGCGCACTGGTCGCCGATCAGGAGGCCGAGAACACGGTGCGAAGTCAGCGGCTGCCGATCGACCCGAACGATCAGCGGGTGCGTCCCGACGTCGTGCGCCCCGAGCGGGTCCCGCTCGAGCGGCTGGATGTGGCGGGACTCACCGTGTCCTACGGCGACCGACTCGTTCTCGACGACGTGTCGTTCCAGGTCGAACACGGCGAGTTCGTGGTGATCACCGGGCCGGTCGGTGCCGGCAAGAGCACGCTGCTGCGAGCGCTGCTGGGTCTGGCCTGGCAAGCCGACGTCGAGGGATCGGTTCGCTGGAACGGCGCTGAGGTCGGCGACCGCGCGGCGTTCCTCGTGCCGCCGAACGCCGCGTTCCTGTCGCAGGTTCCGCAGTTGATCTCCGACAGCGTTGCGGACAACGTCGGTCTCGGACCGGTGTCCAGGGCTGATCTCGATCGCGCCTTCGAGCTGTCCGCGATCGCCACCGACATCGCAGCGATGCCAGCCGGATCGGCGACGTTGATCGGTCCCCGCGGGTTGCGGCTCTCCGGGGGCCAGCGTCAGCGGTTGGCGACGGCGCGGGCACTGGTGCACTCGCCCGAACTCGTCGTGCTCGACGACCTGTCGAGCGCGCTCGACGTCGAGACCGAAGTGCAGCTGTGGACCAACCTGGCCGACGCAGGCATGACGGTGATCGCGGTCTCCCATCGCGCCGTCGCCTTCGACCGCGCCGACCAGGTCCTGCGCCTCGACGCCGGCCGCCTCGTGTAGCAGTCGGTGTCGGGCGCCAATCGTCAGGTCGCGCGTTGGCGGGCTCGGTGGTCGGCGGTGTGGGTGCGGCTGGCGCAGCGGGGGTCGGCGCAGAAGCGACGCGAACCGTTGCGGGTGACGTCGTAGAACAGGTGCTCGCAGTCACTGGCTGCACAGGTGCCGAACCGGCTGGTGCCGTGGTCGCACAACTCCTGCGCGAGGGCCATCAGGAAGTCGGCGACGACCTGGTCGTCGAACGTCGCCGACGCCGGCGTCCAGTGGATGTGGAGATCGGCGCCGTCGTGATCGGTCAGCGACGGCGTGATGTGGATGCCGGCGAGTTGCGTGTTGATCCACGCCACCGTCGGCTCGGGATCGGCGCCTGGCAACGCGAGCAACGTGGCGATCATTGCGCCGACCCGTTCTTCGATCCGGGCGATCGCTGCCGCGGAGGCCCCGGTTGCACGACTGAACCGGTGTTCGTGCAACAGCATGCGGACGTCGACCGCTTCCCCGTCGGGTCCGGCAGCGTCGGACAGTGCGTTGACCAGATCGACGAGCGCTTCGATCGTGAGGCGGACCTCGGTGTCGTGCCCGGACGTGACGTACACGACACGAGCGTAACCCGTCGGAGATGTGTAAGGTACTAAACCTAGTTAGCTACTTACAGGAAGCGCTGTCCGTCCATGAACCTCCTCCTCAACCTGCTCGTCGTGATCGCCACCGTCCTCGGATCCTGGATGGCGTTCCCGCAGGCGCGCCGCATCGCCCGGACGCGTCGCGTCGACGGTGTCTCGTCGACGTGGATCGGCGTGAGCCTCGCCATCAACGGGTGGTGGCTCGCGTACGGGTTGGTCGCCGGGGTGTGGGCGCTGATTCCGGTGTCGACCATCTCGCTGCTGCTCTACGGGGCGATGGCATGGTTCTTCGTCGGCTCGGTCGGTCGAGCGGCGCTACCGGGTCTGGCCCTCGGCGTGTTCGGCCTCGGGATGGTGCCACTGCCGTTCCTGCTGTTCGGCGGGTGGGAGCTCGCCGGTGTGGCCGTCGGGCTCTCGTACGGCGTCCAACTCCTCCCCGCCGTGGTCACCTCGCTGCGCACGTCGGCGCTGTCGGGCGTGTCCTCCTCGACGTGGATCATCGCCTCGGTCGAGGCGTTGCTGTGGCTGGTCTACGGCGTCGGCGTCGGCGACCTCGCACTCACGCTCGCCGGCCTCGTCGGCGTGGCGATGGCCTCGGTGATCCTGGTGCGCCTCGCGGTCACCGGACACCGCCCGTTCGTCGTGCTCGACCCTCGTCGGCGCCTCGACGCAGCCACCGCAGGTTGATGCCGCGCCCGATCGCTGCGGCATCGTTGCGCGGGTCCCGCGGTGGACAATCGCACAACCGTCACTAGTCTGACCCCTGTAAACGTGAGTCAACGGTGGCTCCGATTTCAACAAGGAGCCGAAATGGCCACAGGTACAGTGAAGTTCTTCAATGACGAGAAGGGCTTTGGTTTCATCTCTCGCGACGACGGCGACGACGTCTTCGTGCATTACTCGAACATCCAGGGATCGGGTCGCCGGTCGCTGAACGACGGCGACACCGTCGAGTTCGAGATCGCTGCGGGCCGTAAGGGCCCCGAAGCGGTCGACGTCAAAGTCGTCTGAGGAGGCGTTTCGATTGGCTCGAAGTCCACAGTCCTACCAGAAGCGTCAACGAGAGCTCCGTAAGAAAGAGCGCAAGGCCGAGAAACTCGCCGTTCGACACGGCAAGTCCTCGGACTCCGAGGAGGACGTCGAAGACGGCCCCGACGAGGATGCGCTGCTCGAGGAGTTCCGCCTGTTGAACGAGAAGTTCGCAGCAGGCGACGTCGAAGAGGACGACTTCGAGTTCCGCAAGGCGGAGATCTTCGCCGAACTCGGCCTCGGGGAAGCCCCCGAACCGCGTGAGGAAGTCTCCGAATCCGCCGACTGACCCGACGAATTGCACGAATGCCCCCGGAGCGATCCGGGGGCATTCGTCGTTTTCGGGCCCGTCAGCGTCGCCGGGCGCTCAACCAGAATCCGGTGCCCGCCCGCGCCGTGTACCCGCTCCAGCTCCCGGGAAGCGCTCGGATCACGTCGTCGGGCGGCAGGTGGATCGGCGTCTGGTCGCCCAGCGTGTTGACCCACACGATCGAGCCGCCCGGGCGAAGGATCCGCTCGACCTCGTTCGGGAACAGCAGCATGTTGATCATCAGCACGGCGTCGAACGCATCCGTCCGGAACGGCAACACCGAAGCGTCGGCGTGCACCCGTGGCGCCAGTTCTCCGGGGGCGTGTCGCAGCATTTCCGCCGACAGGTCGGTCGCGACGAGTGATCCGACCACGCCGGACAGCAGGCGAGTCCCGGCGCCGGTGCCCGAGCCGAGCTCCAGCCAGTCGCCGTCGATCGGGACCCCACCGCGGTCGAGCGCATCGAGCACCGGAGCCGCCTTCGTGTCGTCGACGTGGTCGGCGGACCACCCCTCGGCCATCCCGTCGAACAGTGCAGCGACACGGTCGGCGTCGTCCTGGGTCCACGGCTCGCCGAGCGCGACCGCTCGCGTCAGCATCCGCATCGGGTTGTCCGGTCCCGCGAATGGTTCAGGGTCGCTCGTCGAGGAATGGTCCGCCAGCCGCTCGATCATCGACCCAGTGTGACATCTGCTGCTGGACATCGAGTGTTGCATTCATCACTCGATAGTTATAGAGTGCTGACCTATGCCGAAGGCACTCCCTGCTGAACTGCTCGAACACGTCGCCGAACGCTTCCGCGTCCTGGGCGACGCCACACGCCTCGGGATCATCCGCACGCTGCTCGACGACGGTGAACAGAACGTCGGGCAGCTGGTCGACCGGCTGGGCACCAGCCAGGCCAACGTCTCCAAGCATCTGCGCATCCTCCATGATGCGAGGATCGTGACGCGACGCACCGAGGGCACCGCGGCCTTCTATTCGGTCACCGATCCCAGCCTGATGCCCGTCTGCGCCATTGTCTGTGACCGCCTGCGCGAGCAGGTCGCCGACGACGCTCGCACGTTCGCCGTCTGACCTCGACGCCTCTTCTCCTCCACACCCACCCACCCGCACCCAGAAAGCAGCCAGACATGAGTACCGACCTCGAACCGCCACCACTGTCCGATTCATCACTACATGAGCATCAACCGTTGGTTCACCACGACGACATGGACACCGACGTCGTGCACCCGCCGTTGGCCCGGATGGGTCGATGGGCACATGGACACCGCAAGCTGGTGATCCTCACGTGGGCAGTTCTCGCCATCGGCCTGGGTGTGTTCGCACCCCGACTCGAGCACGCGCTCTCGGGTGCCATGTGGGAGGTCAACGGCAGCGAGTCGCTCGCCGCCCGTGACGTCATCGACGAGCAGTTCGGCGGTCTGTCATCGCAGTCGGCGGTCGTCGTGATCCAGAGTCAGTCCACACCGATCGACGATCCGGCGTTCCAGCAGGTGGTCGCCGACGTCAACGCACTGATCGGTACCGAGGAGGGCTTCGGCCAGCCGATGCCGCCACAGCCGGGCATGGACGGTCAAACCGTCATGATCCAAGCCGGGGCCAACGTCGATCCCACCGAGGCCGTTCGCGCCGCCGAGCGTCTCGGCGACGACATCGGTGATCTCTCACGCGAGGTCGCCGGCGACGAGATCTCGGTGGCCCTGACGGGTTCGCCCGCGTTCTGGGACGACTTCAACGCCGTCAACCGCGAGGGCATGCTGAAAGCCGAGATCCTCACCTGGCCCGTGACTGCCGTGATCCTGGTGATGGCGTTCGGCACGCTCGCTGCTGCCGGCCTTCCCCTCCTGCTCACCGCCGCTGGGCTGCTCGCCTCGATGGGCGTGCTGTTCGGCATCACCCAAGTCACCGACCTGTCGATCTGGACGTTGAACTTCGCCATGATGTTCGCGCTCGCACTCGGCATCGACTACGCACTGTTCATCGTCACCCGCTACCGAGCGGCGCTGCATGCTCACCCCGAGGATCCGCAACACGCGGCCGGCATCGCCATGGACACCGCCGGCAAGGCCGTGCTCTTCTCGGGCATCACCGTGTTGGTCAGCCTCTCGGCGGTCCTCCTCGTCCCGATCCCGGCGTTCCGTTCGATGGCGGCCGGCATGATGTTGTCGGTCGGCTTCGTCCTGCTCGCCGCCCTCACCCTGCTCCCTGCCCTGCTCGGCCCTGGCATCGACAAGTTCGCGCTGCCCTGGTACCGCAAGGGTGACCACCACAGCGAGTTCTTCGCGAAGCTCGCCGATCGGATCCAGGCCCGCAAGGTGATCGTTGCGATCGGTGCCGTCGTGGTGCTGCTCGCACTGGCGCTGCCGCTGCTCGGTCTCAAGACCGGGATGCCCGGCATCACCGTCCTCCCCGAGGACGAGCAGGCCCGTCAGGGCTACGACATGATCGCCGACGGCTTCGGCCCCGGTGGTCCTGGTCCCATCCAGGTGATCGTCCCCGCCGACGGCGATGCGCAAGCCGTTGCCGACCAGGTGATGGCCACCGAGGGCATCGTCATGGCCTTCCCACCGTCGCCGGGCATGGAGGGTGCGAGCATCATCCAGGCCGTTGGTGCCTACGACCCGTCGTCCGACGAGGCGCTGGAGCTCATTCCCGCACTGCGGACCGAGTTGCCCGACGGCGTGCTCGTCGGTGGCCCGGTCGCCGAGAACTACGACCTCGACCAGACGCTGTCGCAGAAGGCGCCGCTCGTGATGGGCGTCGTCCTGGTGCTCGGCTTCATCTTGCTGATGATCGCCCTGCAAGCGGTCATCGTTGCCTTCGTCGGCGTGATCTTCAACCTGTTGTCGGTCGCCGCAGCGTTCGGAGTCGGTGCGCTGGTGTTCCAGAACGGCATCGGAGCCGGGTTGCTGAGCTTCGAGAGTCAGGGCTATCTCACCTCGTGGGCGCCGCTGTTCTTCTTCGCCCTCGTGTTCGCCATCTCGATGGACTACACGGTGTTCCTCCTGGCCTCGACCCGTGAGCACTTCGAACGCTCCGGCGATGCTGCCGAGGCGGTGCGGGGATCACTGAGCCACGTCGGCCGCCCGATCGTGGCAGCCGCCGGCGTCATGATCGCGGTGTTCTACACCTTCGCCATCGCCGGCACGCTGCCGATGAAGGAGATGGGTCTCATCCTCGGCACCGCCGTGTTGCTCGATGCCTTCCTGATCCGGTTGGTGCTCGTTCCGGCAACGCTCTACATCATCGGCAACAAGGCGTGGTGGCTGCCGCGCTGGATGGATCGCATCCTGCCGAACGTGAAGTTCGCCCACTGACGGGCGCTCGAGGTCGTCGAGGTTTCTCCGATCACCTCGGCTGAACCGGTGCGGACGGGTCCCCCACCCGTCCGCACCGCCGCGTCCGGGGAGCGCCCAGGGGAGCGCCAGGGAGGTCCGGGCGCGGTCTGCGAGCGTCGAGATCGGTCTCGTGCCCGAGCAGCCGCGGCTGCTTCGATGCGATCCGTTCGCGCCGTTCCGAGTGTCCGCAGATGTGCGTCAGCGCCATGCATCCGCTGGTGAGTTCGTCGAAGAACTCACACGTGCTCGACGTCGTGAATGCTCGTCGCTCAGCCTCGACACTTCGAGCAGGCACGCGGACCAGCGCAGCAGTTCTAACAGTCCGATGTCTCGCGCTTCTGCCTAGCGTTCGACACGAGCTCCGAACTCGCTCGTGCTCGCTGGCACCGTGAGCGACCCCCATTCGATCGCACGTCAGACCGTCGCGGCGTGAGCACCAAGCTGCAGAGAATCTCGCGAGTCTCCCCAGCTCAGGGGCGCGCCAGGGCCGCGAAGGTGACGGCGGCGGCTTGGCCGACGTTGAGCGAGTCGACGCGGTTGCTGATGGGGATCCGGACCCTGCGGTCGGCACCGGCGAGTGCCGCCCGGCTCAGGCCGGGGCCCTCGGCGCCGAGGACCACGGCGACTCGATCGGGCGGAGTCAGGCTCCACAGGTCGTCGGCGGACGTCGCGGGCGTCATCGCCCACACCTCGAAGCCGGCGCCGCTCACCTCGCGCAACACCGCAGGCCACGCGTCTGTCGACGCCCGCGAGATCGGCAGGCTCAAGACCTCACCCATGCTCACCCGCACGGTCCGGCGACTGTACGGATCGGTGCACGTGGGGTCGAGCAGCAGCCCGTCGACACCGAACGCCTTGGCGGCTCGGGCGATCGCTCCGAGGTTCTCGTTGTCGTTCAAGCCCTCGAGCACCGCGATCCGACGCGCGCCGTCGAGCAGTTCGCCGATGCTCGCGAGCGGTCGGCGCCGGGCGCATGCGAGCACGCCGCGATGCAGATCGAACCCGACCACGTCCGCCATCACGTCGCGATCCGCGACGAACACCTCGACGCCGCTGGCCGTCAACGTGGCGGCGTTGTCGGCGAACCGCTCGACGCGTGACGGAGCGAGGAGCACCGACCGGACCTCGTGGCCCGACTCGATCAACCGGTCGATCGCCACGTAGCCCTCGACGATGAAGGTGTCGTCGCCTTCGTAGCGGCGACGAAAGGCTTGATCGTTGAGCGAGCGGTAGTCGTCGAGGCGTGCGTCGTCGGCGCGCTCGACGACGGTCGTGGTCAACGTGCGAACACCTGGTCGTCGTCGGCAAACGCCTTGAACTCGAGCGCGTTGCCCGACGGATCGAGCAGGAACATCGTCGACTGCTCGCCCACCTGTCCAGCGAAACGGGTGTGCGGCTCGATCACGAACGCCACGCCATGCCCGCGCAACCGGTCGGCCAACTCGCTCCAGTCGGCCGGGGTCAACAGCACCCCGAAGTGCGGCACCGGCACGTCGTGTCCGTCCACCGGGTTGGACAGCGTGGAGGGCTGCAACGACGCATCGAGGTGCGCCACGAACTGATGGCCGAACAGATCGAAGTCGACCCACGCATCGGCGCTGCGCCCTTCGCGACAGCCGAGCACGTCGCCGTAGAAGGCACGCGCTGCGTCGAGGTCGTGCACCGGCATCGCCAGATGAAAACGCGAGGGGCGGTCGTCGGGACTCACAGCGGCAGCACGTAGGTGCCCTGCGCCGTGGCCGACGGCTTGTGGGTTCGATCGTCGCACCACACCCGGACGGTGCCCACCACGTTGCGGCGACCGGCCACGTCGAGCGTCGCCTTCGCCCACAGCACCTTGCCTTGCGCCGGTCGCAGGAACCGGATCGACAACTCCGACGTCAGCGCCATCGGCTCGATCCTGCCCGTCGCGCCGAACACGAGGTACCACAGCGCGGCATCGGCGAGGCCGAACTGCGCCGGGCCCGACACGAACGCCCCAGGGCGGAGTTCCTCGTCGGAGATCTCGCGTCGGGCGACGGCGAAGTCGGCGCCGATCGAGTCGCAGGTGTTGTTCGAACCCGGGAAGAGCTGCTCGATCATCTCGTTGACCGCAGTGGCGGTCGGCAGGGGCGTCGACGGCGAAGTCGGCGGCCGTGGGTCGTCGGCCGAGGCGGAAGGCATGCCCGAACGCTACTTGGGTGGCCGAGCAGTGTTCGAGTGAGCTTCATTGCGATCGGGAAAGCATGGCATCGTTGGGCGATGACCGACAGCGACGCCACGATGTCCTTCGAGCCACTCGCACAGGTGATCGTCGTGGGCGCGTCCCTCGCCGGACTCCGGGCGGCCGAGACGCTGCGTCAGCACGACGTCGCCACGTCGATCGTGGTGGTCGGCGACGAGGTGCACCGGCCCTACGACCGCCCGCCGCTGTCGAAGAAGTTGCTCTCGGGCGAGTGGGAGCCGCACCGCATCCATCTCCGCCAACCCGACGTCTTCGACGACCTCGACGTCGAGTGGCGCCTCGGCGCTGCGGCGACCTCGCTCGACCTTCGAGCGCGCGAACTCGGGCTCGCCGACGGCTCGATCATCGGCTTCGACGGCATCGTGATCGCCACCGGCGCGCACCCTCGCCGGCTCGCCGGCCAGGACACCTTCGATCATGTCCACGAACTCCGCACCCTCGACGACGCCCTCCGTCTCCGCGCCGAGATCGCGGGGGGTGGCCGGCGCGTCGTGGTGATCGGTGCCGGCTTCATCGGACTCGAAGCGGCCGCCACCGCGAAGTCGCTGGGCAACGACGTCGTCGTGCTCGAAGGCGCCTCCGCGCCGCTCATCCGCGGTCTCGGCGCCGAGATGGGCGAAGCGATCGCCGATCTGCACCGCGCCCACGGTGTCGACGTCCGCTGCGGCGTCTTCATCGAAGGACTCACCGAGGATGGCGTCCGACTCGTCGGCGGAGAGGTCGTGCCCGCCGACGTCGTGGTCGTCGGCATCGGTGTCACCCCGAACACTCAGTGGCTCGAGGGGAGCGGGTTGCGCCTGCGCGACGGCGTCGTGTGCGACGCGAACCTCAATGCGCTCGACGTCTCCGGCGCGGCCGTGCCCGGAGTGTTCGCCGCCGGCGACGTCGCACGCTGGCCGAACGGGCTCTTCGAGGAGGAGATGCGGGTCGAACACTGGACGAACGCCGCCGAACAGGGGGCCCACGTGGCCAACAACCTTCGCCACGTCGCCGCCGGCGAGGCCCTCGACCCCTACGAACCGCTGCCGTTCTTCTGGAGCGACCAGTTCGAGCACCGCATCCAGTTCCTCGGCCGAGCGTCGATCGACGACGAGGTGCGTGTGGTCGCCGGATCGGTCGCCGACGCCAAGTTCCTGGCGTTGTTCGGACGGGAGGGCCGGCTGCACGGCGCACTCGGCGTCAACGCCCCGCGATGGGTGATGCCCATGCGCAAGCTGTTCCTCGAGCGGGCGAGCTGGGACGATGCGGTCGCGGCCACCTCGGGGCTCGACGCGTAGGCTCGTTCGATGACCTCAGCGGTTTCGCACACGTCGAACGTCTGGGCCAAGACCACCGACCTCCACGTCGTCAGCGGACACGGGTGCCGGGTGGTCGACGTCGACGGCAACGAGTACCTCGATTTCACCGCCGGCATCGCCGCTGCGTCGACGGGCCACTGCCATCCGAAGGTCGTCCAGGCAATCGCGGACCAGGCCGCCCGATTCATCCACGCGCAGCAGAACGTGTACACCCACGACCTGCTCGAACCGCTCGCGGCCAAGCTCGACGAGATCACCCCGTCGTCGATCGACACGTTCTTCTTCGCCAACGGGAGCGACGAGGTGCTCGAGGTCGCCGTCAAGGTGGCCAAGCACGCCACCGGGCGCCACAACATCGTCGTGTTCGACGGCGCCTTCCACGGCCGCACTCACCTCACGATGGCGATGTCGACAGCGCGTGCGATCGACCGTGCCGGCTACGGCCCGTTCCCGCCGGGTGTCTTCGTTGCGCCGTTCCCCGACCCGCACGCCTCCGATCAAGAGGCGGAGATCAGCGGCGCCCTGCGCGGCTTCGACCGGCTCCTGCAGACCCAGGTCGTCGCCGACGAGATCGCGGCGATCGTCATCGAGCCGGTCATCAGTGAACGCGGCTACATCCCGACGCCGGCGGCGTTCCTCGCCGGGCTCGCCGAACGCTGTCGCGACCACGGGATCCTGTTCGTCGCCGACGAGACCCAGAGCGGCTTCGGACGCACCGGCAAGATGTTCGCCATCGATGCCCACGGCGTCGAGCCCGACATGCTCTGCATGGCCAAGGGCATCGCGTCGGGGTTCCCGTTCGGTGCGCTCGGGATGCGGGCGTCGATCGACGCGTCCTGGCGTGTCGGCAGCCAGGGCGGATCCTCCAACGGCAACCCGATCGGGTGCGCTGCTGCGTTGGCGACCATCGACGTGCTGACCTCACCGGGCTTCCTCGACAACGTCCACGCCCGCGGCAACCAACTGATCGACGAACTGCGCGAGATGCAGCAACTCGACCAAGCGCTGATGTACGTGCGCGGTCGCGGCCTGATGGTCGCCACCGAGTTCGACAACCCCGAGCGCGCCGAAGCGATCGTCGCACACTGCCTGCGTGAGCACCGGCTGATCCTGATGCTGGCCGGCACCCGCAATCGCACGATCCGGTGGATGCCGCCGCTGGTGGTCACCTCCGACGAGGTCAAGGAGGCGACGCACGCGTTCGCCGCAGCGATTCGCGCCACGGGCTGACCGGCTCCGATGGCCCGCCTCGACTCGTCCCGCATCGCTGCGTGGCGGGGTCTGCAGGCGCTCGTCGGACAGATCGAACGGGGCCTCGACGAAGAGTTGCGCGCCGACTGGGACATTCCACTCGGATGGTTCGACGTGCTCGCCTCGCTGCAACGCCTCGGCGGCCGCGCCCGTCCGCTCGATGTCGCCGCTGACCTTCGCCTCCCGCCGTCGAGCCTGAGCCGACGGCTCGACCGGCTGCAGGAGGAGGGTTGGATCGCCCGGCATCGCGAGGTCCCCGGCGCCGACCTGCGAGCGGTCGAAGTGGAGCTCACCCGTACCGGTCGTCGATTGTGGCGCGAGATGAATGTCAGCTACCGCCGAGCCCTCCAAGCGCAGTTCGCGATCCACCTCGACGACACCGACATCGCCGACATCGCCCGCGTGCTCGACACCCTCTTCGGCATCGACGAGTCTGGCGACCCGATCACGCCCGGGGTCTGACCCCAGGCGTGATCGAGCAGCTCAGGCGTACATCGCCTCGATCTCGTCGCCGTAGCGGGCGTTCACGCCACGGCGCTTGAGCTTCGACGTCGGCGTCAGCATGTCGCTGTCGGGCAACCACTCCTCGCCGACCAGGGTGAACTTCTTGATCTGCTCGACTTGCGCGAATTGCTGGTTGACGTCGTCGATGCCGGCCTGCACCTCGGCGATCACGTCGTCGTCGACGGCCAGTTCCGTGAGCGACAGCGACTCCTTGCCGTGCGACTTCGCCCACACGACCGCTGCCTCGGGGTCGAGGACCAGGATCGCCGACACGAACTTGCGGGCATCGCCGATCGCTGCGGCCTGACCGACCAGCGGGATCGTCTTCAGCGCTGCCTCGAGGTTCGCCGGGCTGATGTTCTTGCCGCCGGAGGTGATGATCAGCTCCTTCTTGCGGTCGACGATCGAGATGTAGCCCTCGTCGTCGATCTCGCCGATGTCGCCCGAGTGCAGCCAGCCGTCGATGATGGTCTCGGCGGTCTTCTCCGGCTGCTTGAAGTAGCCCTCGAAGACGTTGCCCCCGCGACAGATCACCTCGCCGTCGTCCGCGATCTGCACCTCCATGCCGTGACAGCCGCGACCGACCGTGCCGATCTTCGGGCGCTCGGGCGAGAACGTCATCGGACCGGTGGTCTCCGACATCCCGTAGATCTCCGCGAGCGGCACGCCGATCGCGTTGAACCACTCGAGCACCGGCACCGGGATCGGTGCTGCCCCGGTGATCGCCAGCTCGACGGCGTCGAGACCGACGAGCGCGCGGACGGTGGAGAACGCCACGCTGTCGAGGAAGTCGAGCGTCGCCTGCTGCTCCTCGGTGAAGTTGCCGTCGAGGTTCGAGCGACGGATCTCGATCGCGGCGTTGACGCCGTCGTCGAAGCTCGCTTTGCGGTCGGGGTCGGCGGCGAGCGCCGCGTTGACGCCGTTGTAGATCTTCTCCCACACACGCGGGACACCGAACGCGAGCTGCGGGTGGACCTCCTTGAGGTACATCGTGAGCTGGTTGGGGTCGGGGCAGCAGTAGACGCTGTAGCCCAGCATCATCGACTGGTAGTGGCTGACCGCCCGCTCGGCGATGTGGGCCATCGGGAGATAGGACACCACGCGCATGCCGACGAAGTCGTCGAAGTGGATCGAGCGCTTCAGGATCTCGATCGTGTACACGATGTTGTACTGGCTGATCATCACGCCCTTGGGCGGGCCGGTGGTGCCCGAGGTGTAGATCAACGTGGCGATGTCGCTGGGCTCGGTCGCTGCCGCGAGCGCCTCGAGATCGGCGCTGCCGTGGCCGAGGAGGTCGGCGGCGTCGAACACACCGTCGGGCAGCGGCCCCTCCGGCGGCTCGATCACGTAGATGCGCTCCAACGCCGGAAGCTCTGAGCGCACCTTCAGGATCCGCTCGAGGAAGCCGGCGTCTTCGACGATCGCGACGCGCGCTTCGGCGTGGCCGGCGAGGTACTGGATCTCCTCGGGCGACGACGAGTTGTAGATGCTCACCGGTGTCGCCCGCAGGAACTGCGCGGCGGCATCGAACCAGTGGAAGTCCGGACGGTTGCGCATCATCAGCAGCATCTGCTCACCCGCCCCGACGCCGACGTCGGCGAGCCCGGCGGCGGCCTTGGCGACCTGATCCGCGAATTCCTGCAGCGTCCAGGCGTCCCAGCCGCCGTCGTCGCGCATCGAGTGCAGCGCCGGCGATGCCGGGTTGGCCCGCACGAGGGCGAGGAAGTCACGTGGCACGGTGCGACCCGCAGCGGCGGCGTCGACGTCGGCGATGGTGGACAGTGGGGTCAGCGTCGTCATGTGTTCATTGTCACACGGCCAGCAGCTCGGGGAAACCTGCAACGGATATCGTGACTCGATGCCCGCCTTCTCGACCGTGATCTGGGTGGGCGTCGGCGTGGTCCTCGGCTACGTCTTGTGGAAAACCGGGATCATGATGCTGCGCAGTATGACGTCGATGCCTCCCGAGCCGCCGCCGACCGGTGAGCTCCGCAAAGTGAACCGCAGGTATCGCTGCGATGTCTGCGGGGTGGAATTGAGGTTGACGATGGCCCCCGATGAGGATCCACCGCCCCCGCGGCACTGTCTCGAGGACATGGTCGAGGTCGCTCCGCTCTTCGAGTGAGCAGCGTCGGCGACCCGGAACAGTCGGTTGTCCACAGCAGTGTGGACAACCTGGGGGGATCACACCGACGTGATTCGACCCGATGTCAGCTGCCGCGCGAACGCGGCAGCTATCGCCACTTGGTGGCGGTGTACAGGCCACCGAGGATCATCACGAGGCCGATCAGCGTCGGGATGTTGCTGTCGGTGAAGACCAGGTAGCGGAGCATGATCATGATGCCGCCGCCGATCAGCAGCACCAGCATGATCACCGGGATCCAGTTCGGCGGGACGAGCTGGCGTTGTTGCGCCTTGGGCGTGTACCGAGATGACGCCGCGACCTCGTGGTGGTCCTGGTGCTTGTCGCTGCTGTTCGTACTGACGTAGCGGTCCTCTGGTCGCGTCCCTTTCGGGGTGACCCGTCCACCGCCCGTCTTTCGCTTCGGGGGAGCCATGCGGCAATGAGCATACGTGATTCGGGCAACACTGCATTCACGGGCGGGTGCCGGGGCGCGCGATCCTCCGTCCCTGGCCTCCATACTTTGACGGTGCCTTCCGCTCCCCGTGTCCTGGTGATCGACAGCTACGACAGCTTCGTGTACAACCTCGTGCAGTACCTCGGTGAGCTCGGCGCCGACCCGGTCGTGGTGCGCAACGACCAACTCAGTGTCGACGAAGCAGTCGCTCTCGCGCCCGACGCCGTGCTGCTGTCACCCGGCCCCGGCCGACCCGAGACGAGCGGCATCATCTGCGACGCCATCGGCGCGTTCGCTGCGACGGCCACGCCCGTGTTCGGTGTGTGCCTCGGCCACCAGGCGATCGGGCATGTCTACGGCGCCGACGTGGTCGGGGCACCGGAGTTGATGCACGGCAAGACGTCACCGATCCTGCACGAGGGCGCCGGGGTCTTCGCCGGGCTCCCGTCGCCGCTCACCGCCACGCGGTACCACTCGCTGACGCTGGCCCCCGACAGCATCCCCGACGACCTGGTCGTCACCGCCCGCAGCGCCGACGGTGTGGTGATGGGTGTCCGGCACCGCACGCTCGAGGTCGAGGGAGTGCAGTTCCACCCCGAGAGCATCCTGACCGGGCACGGTCACGACCTGCTGCGCACGTTCCTGTCGCGCGTCGACTGAGTCGAGGGTCCGGTCAGGGGACCGTGGTGGTCGGCGGCGGCGGGGGCGTCGTCGTGGTGGGCGGCGGTGGCGTCGTGGTGGTGGTCGGCGGCAGCGTGGTGGTGGTGGTCGGCGGGATGGTCGTCGACGGCGGGGCGGTGTTGCGGGCAACCACCACGGTGATCTCGGTGCCCGGCGGGACCCGCGAGCCCACCGGCAGGCTCTGGGAGATGACACGGCCGTCCTCGGCGGCCCCGAAGTTGCCGTCCTGGTAGCTGACGACGGGGATCAGGCCGATCTCGGTGAGCGTGTTGCGTGCCTGCGCCTCGGTGCGGCCGACGACCACGGGCACGCGGACGTCCTCGGGGCCGCTCGACACGATGATCAGCACGTCGCTGCCGATCTCGACGAGTTCACCCGGCCCGGGTCGGATCTCCATCACGGTGTTCTCGGCAACGGTGGGACTCGACCGGACGTCGGTGGTGACCACGAACTCGTAGGGCGCAGAGCTGAGCACGCTGCGGGCTTCGATCTCGCTCATGCCGATCACCTCGCCGGGCACCTGCACGCTGGACGGCGGAGCCGACACGACGAGGTTCACCGTCGAGCCCTGCAGCGCTTGCGTCTCCGGTGGGGGGTCGCTGCTCACGACGGTGTCCTGAGCGATGTCGTCGCGTTCGACGGTGGTGAGTTCGCCGACCACGAATCCGTCCGCGGCGAGCCTGGTCTGGGCATCGGCCGACGACAGCCCGACGACGTTCGGGATCGGCACCAGTTGCGGATCGGGGTTGTAGAAGACCTCGACGACCTGGTCCTGCAGAATCAGGGTGCCCGCGACCGGGTCGGTGCGGATGACGAAGCCGAACGGGACGAGATTGTTCTCCTCAGCGATCGTGGTGAACGCGATGCCCTTGGCGGTGAGATCGGTGGTGACCTCGGTCAACGGGCGGTTCGTGTAGTCATCGAGGACGAACTGCTCGGCCTCCTCGCCGCCGTCGTCGCCGCTGAGTGCCTGGAACAGCAGCACACCACCGATGACGAGCAGGATCAGCGCGACGAACGCGCCGAGCGCGTACCAGCCCGTTCGCGACCCGTTGGTGTCGTAGTACATCGCGTCCGCGGACGCGCCGGTCGGGTAGCCCGCTTCCATCATCCCGGTCGAGGGCACGTTCGTGGACCGCGGGACGCCGGCGGGAATCATGCCGGTGGGCGCGGTGGTCGGGTTGACGGTGGTGGCGCCGCTCATCCCGGCGGCAAGGGCGGCGGCTGCGGCCGCCTCGGCGGTGCGGTTCTGGGCGCCCTGCGCCGCGGCGAGCGCCTGGACGGGCTCGTCGTTGCGGAAGCGACGCAGGTCGTCGCGCAGCGCCGCAGCGCTCGGATAGCGGAGTTTCGGATCCTTGGCGAGCAGCTTGGCGACGATCGCCTCGAACGAGCGCGGGACGTCGGCGACGATCTGCACGAGCGGCTGCGGCGCGTCGTGCACCTGCTTGTAGGCGATGCTCACCGGGTTCTCGCCGGTGAACGGCGGCCGACCGGCCACCATCTCGTACATCACGATGCCGAGCGAGTACAGGTCGCTGCGTGGATCGGGTTGCGCACCCTGCGCCTGCTCGGGCGAGAAGTAGGTGGCGGTCCCCATCACGGAGCCGACCTGGGTGAGGTTCGACTCGGTGGGCGCGTTCAGCGCACGGGCGATGCCGAAGTCGGCGACCTTCACCTGACCGTTCGAGCCGATCAGGATGTTCGCCGGCTTGATGTCGCGGTGCGCGACGTGGTTGTCGTGGGCGAACCCGAGTGCAGCGGCCACCTCGCTGGCGATCTCGGCGGCCTGCTTCGAGGTGAGCTGCTTGTTGGTCGACAGGATCTCGGCGAGCGTGCGACCTTGCACCTCCTCCATCACGATGAAGTAGGTGCCCTCGTACTTGCCCCAGTCGTAGACGTTGACGATGTTGGGGTGCGACAGGCTGGCCGCCGACTGTGCCTCGCGACGGAATCGCTCGACGAAGTTGGCGTCGGTGGCGAACTCGGGGAACAGCACCTTGACGGCGACCTGGCGATCGAGCAGGAGATCGCGCGCGGAGAACACGTCGGCCATGCCGCCGCGTCCGATCCGCTTGTGGATCTCGTACCGGTCGTTGATGACCGTCGCCTGACCGTTGTTCGTCACTGTGTGCTCTCTCCGCCGCCACGTCGGTTCGCAGCGCTGTGCAAGGTTACCGACTGGCCACCGTGCGGAAGCTGCAGCCCGTCGCCGCTGGCGTGGCGAGGCCGCTGCCCGATGGCGATCATCCGCCGGCCTCCGGGGCGGGAGCGACCGGCTGGGCGCCTGGTCCGGTCAGCAGGAAGTCGAGCATCCCCTTGGCGATCGGCCCGGCGAGCCGGCCGCCGGTTGCTGCGACGTCGGCGGTGGATTCGACGTTGGTGAGCACGACCGACACCGCGTACTGCGGGTCGTCGGCGGGCGCGAACGCCACGATCCAGGCGTGGGACAGATCGGGATTCGTCGGGTCGCCGAGCTCGGCGGTGCCGGTCTTGGCGGCCACCGGGATGCCGCCGTTCAACGCGATGCAGCAGCTTGCGGTGCCGCGTTCGGCCACCCCGATCATCAGCTGGCGTTCGATCTCGGCGGTCGCCGGCGAGATCGGGGTCTTCCACACCGACGGTGTCGTCTCGTCGAGCACGCGACCCGCCTGGTCGTAGGTGGCCTCGACGGCGTAGGGGGTCATCATCCGGCCGCCGTTGGCGACGGTGGCGGCCACCATCGCCATGTGCAACGGCACCATCTGCACCTCGCTCTGGCCGAACCCGCGGATCGCCAGCAGCGGAAGCTCCTCGGCGAGGTTCTCGGTGTTGCCGAAGGTGCTCGCGGCCGGGCGGGGCAGGTCGATCGGCAACGGCTCACCGATGCCCCACGCTTCGGTGCCGGCGACCATCGCCTCGGGCCCGAGGAACGTGGCCAGCTGTGCGAACGGGATGTTGCAGCTGCGGGCGAACACCGTCGCCAGGTCGCCGCCGCAGAGGCTGCCGTTGTAGTTCTGGATCGGGTCGTTGGTCTGCGGCGGCACCCACTCGCGTTCGTTCGCGAACTGGCTGTCGAGCGTGGCGAACCCGTTCTCGAGGGCGATGCCGGTGGTGATCACCTTGAACGTCGAGCCGGGCATGTACCGCTCCTGGTACGCCTGGGCGAGCAGCGGGTTGCCCGGCGCGTTCTGGAGTTCGGTGATGACGTCCTGGGCGATGTCGAAGTCGGCGTTGACGAACGTGTTCGGATCGAATGTCGGGTTGCTGTACATCGCTCGGATCGCGCCCGTCTTCGGTTCGATCACGGTGACCGAGCCGGTCTGTCCGCCGAGCAGGAACTTGGCAGCGCCCTGGGCGTCGTGACGCACGGCGAGCTCGACGGTTCCGGTCGAACCGGTGCCGCCGGTCAGCAGATCGCCGAGCCCGCGGACCTGCTGTTCGGTGGTCGATCCGGTGAGCACGTCGCCGTACATCCGCTCGACCTGCGTCGAGCCGAACGCGAACGTGTAGTAGCCGGTGATGTCGGCGAGCAGGTCGCCCGTCGGGTACTCGCGGCGGAAGTCGTAGGGCTCGCCCGGCCGCGTCGGGAAACGAGACCGCCGCGACGATGCCGTCGCTGGTCACGATCGGGCCGCGCGGTTTGTTGAACTCGCGCAGCACCTGGCGGGTGTTGTCGAAGCGTGCATCGAGTTCGGGCTTGCGGCCGACCTGCCAGTAGTTCAGCGCCACGAACAGCACGACGTACAGGGCCATCAGGCCGAGCGCGAGTTGGCGGATCTGGCGGTTCATGCCGCCGCCCGGCGTTCGTCGCGGCGCAGGCGGCGACCGAGGCGCCACGCCGTCCACCGCTCCGACGGTGTGGGGTCGTCGGGAAGCTCGCCGAGCCGACGGGCCGACGAGTCCGACAGCCGGATCAAGAGTGCGAGCAGGACGTAGTTGGCGACGAGCGACGATCCGCCGTAGCTCACGAACGGCAGGGTGATGCCGGTGAGCGGCACCACCTTGATGACGCCGCCGATGATGATGAACCCCTGGACGCCCACGATGGTGGTGAGGCCGACAGCGAGCAGTTTCTCGAACGTGCGGTCGGTGCGCAGGGCGATCCGCAGACCGGCGCCGACGATCAGCACGAACGCCATCAGCACCGCCGACGCGCCGATCAACCCCCACTCCTCGCCGATCGCGGAGAAGATGAAGTCGTTCTGCGCTTCGGGCACCTGGCCCGGGTTGCCGCGTCCGAGACCGGTGCCGGTCAGGCCACCGTCGGCGAGGCCGTAGAGCGACTGGATGATCTGGTAGCCGCTGTCGAGCGGATCGGCCCACGGGTCGAGCCAGATGTCGACGCGGGTCTGGACGTGGCCGAACTGCGTCCACGAGAAGTACGCGGCGCCGACGAACATGACGACACCGATCAACAGGTAGCCGATCCGCTCGGTGGCGACCCACATCATCACCACGAAGAGGGTGAAGAAGAGCAGCGACGAGCCGAGGTCGCGCTGGAAGACCATCACGACGACGGCGAATCCCCACGCCATCAGGATCGGTGCGATGTAGCGCGGTTCGGGGAGGCGCAGCGGCCCGACCTTCCACGTCGACGCGGCGATCAGCTCACGACGGTCGGCGAGATACGACGCGAAGAAGATCGCCAGGAACACCTTGGCGAACTCGCCCGGCTGGAAGTTGATCGGCCCGAGGCTCACCCAGATGCGTGCACCGTTGATGTTGACGCCGAGCCCCGGCACGAGTGGCAGCAGCAGGAGGAACGCACCGGCGAAGAAGAACAGCCAGCTGTATCGGGCGAGGTCGCTCGCACGTTGCACGACGAGCAACGTCGCGACGAAGGCCACGATCGCGACGAGACTCCACGTCGCCTGCAGCCCGGCGAGCTCGTCGTCGAGGCGGGCGATCATCACGAACCCGATGCCGTGCAGGAGCGCGGCCAGCGGCAGCAGTGTGCCGTCGGCGCCGCGGGCGACCAGGCGCACGACGATGTGGGCGCACAGCAGCAGACCGAGCAGGATCGCGACGAAGACCACGATGCCCGGCGGGATCTCGGCGTTGGTGCCGAGTGCCGTGACCGTGTACGCCGCGCCGGTGATCAGCGCCGCCATGATCACGAGCGTCAGCTCGGTGGTGCGTCGGCTCCGAGCGAGCGGCGAGTCAGGGCGCTCGACGATGCCGTCGTCCTCGACGTACCACGTGGGTGCCGCGGTGTCGGTCACGGTCCGCTGGTGGTGGTCACGCCGCCCGGCACGGCGGCCCCGGGCGTCGTTGCCTCGGCAACGGTCGTCGAGGGCGGCACGGTCGTGGTGGTCGTCGTCGTCGTGGTGGTCGTGGTCGTCGTGGTGGTCGTCCCCGCGTTGATGAACTGGACGGCGTCTTCGAAGCTGTCGAAACGCGGCTCGGTCTCGATCGCGTTCGCGACCTCGGGGTCGAACTCGGCGCGTTCGGGTCCGATCGCGTCAGCGGTGGGTTCGATCCACAGCACCCCGCCAGGGCGGCCCTGGTAGATCACCGCCTGATCCTGCTCGTCGAAGGCGACGAACCAGCCGGTTCGAGCCCACGCCGAGAACACGACGAACACCACGACCACCACGGCGGCGACGCCGAAGCCGATTGCGAGCCGCGCCAACGTGCTGCGCCGTCGAGGTGCGACAGGACTGTCGGACGCGGCCGCAGGTGCCGCGGCGACCTCGCCGTCGGACGACGCGGCGTCGGGGTCGAGCTCGAGCGTGCCCGCCGGGGTCGGGTCGGTCCCGGCCTCGGCCCAGACCGGGACGAGATCGAGTTCCTGGGTCGGGTCCGGCGGGTCGTCGCCGTCGAGGACGTCGACGACGACCACGGTGATGTTGTCGCGGCCACCGGCCTCGTTGGCCTTCTCCACCAAGCGGTCGGCGGCGACCTGCGGGTCGGGTTCGATGGTGAGCGTGGAGGCGATGTCGACGTCGTCGACCTCGTCGACGAGTCCGTCGCTGCACAGCACGAACCGGTCGCCGCGGATCAGCGGCAGCGTCCACCAGTCGACGCGAACCTCGGGCTCGATGCCCAGGGCGCGCGTGATGATGTTGCGGCGGGGATGATCGCGGGCCTCGTCTTCGGAGATGTGGCCGGTGGCGACCAGCTCCTGGACGTAGCTGTGGTCGACGGTGACCCGCCGCAGACGGCCGTGGCGGAACAGGTAGGTGCGCGAGTCGCCGACGTTGGCCAGCACGAGTGCCTCGCTGGGTTCGGCCGGCACGACCGGTGTGATCTCGCCGTCGTTGTCGTCGATGTTCGGCTCGGCACGACCGGCGAACGGATCGGAGATCACGGCGATCGCCGTGATGGTGGTGCCCATGCCCTGCTGGCCGGGGTTGGCGATGGCGGCGCGGAAGATGTCGCCGTTCGCAACCCGGATCGCCTCGACGACCTCAGGTGCTTGCGGTGGGGTCTCACCGGCGAGGAGCTCACCGATGCGTTCGACGGCGATCTGGCTGGCGACCTCGCCCGCCTCGTGCCCGCCCATGCCATCGGCAACGACGAACACGCGGTCGGTGACGAGGAGGTTGTCCTCGTTCTCGGCACGGATCTGGCCGGTGTGGGTGGAGGCGCCGACGCGCAGTTCGGCCATCAGATCGTCACTGTCGCGTGCGCTGTCTCGGATGCGACGGTCATTGGGCCTCGATCACGGTCGTGCCGGCCTGGACGCGGTCGCCCGGGTGGAGCAGGCGTGCTCCCACGAGCTTGGACCCGTTGTGGAACGTGCCGTTGGTCGAGCCGAGATCCTCCACCATCGGCTGGCCCTCGTAGTCGTAGAAGCGGACGTGGCGCTGGGAGATGTAGGCGTCGTCGTCGATCGAGATCGCGCAGGTCGCGTCGCGCCCCAGCACGATGTCGCCGCCCAGCGCGATGGTGACGCCGCGACGCGTGCGGGGCTCGAGCATCACCAGGCGGGTCGCTCGGCCGCGTTGCTTCGAACTGCGTTTCGACTGTTTCGACGTTTTCGGTGCCGGCGGCTGCGCCATCGGTGCGGTGGCGGCTGCGGGTCGACCCATCGGTGTGGTCTGGCCCGGCGCGGCGTTGGGCGTGGCCTGACGCGGCGCACCGATCATCGGTCGTCGGCTCGGGGTGCGGACCTCGCTCCACACCGCCCACAGGACGCGGGCGAAGAACAGGTACAGCAGCCCGAGGAGAACGAACTTCAAGATGGTGAGGACTTGGTCGGTCATGGCAGCGCAGTCATGGCAGCACGCAGGATCTGGTGCTCCGGTCGGTCAAGAGGCCTCGAACCGGACGTGGGTGGAGCCGAAGCTGATGATGTCGCCGTCGCGCAGGCGCTGCTCGCCGGCGATCTTGACGCCGTTGACCATCGTGCCGTTCGTGGAGCCGAGGTCGAAGACGACGAATGCCGACGGACCCGCCTTGACCTCGGCGTGGTTGCGGCTGATGTTGCTGTCGTTGATCGAGATGGTGCACTCGGGCAGTCGTCCGACGGTGACCGTGGCGGTACCGAGGTCGACGCGTTGGCCCGACGGCAGCACCAGCGAGCCCATGCCCGGACCGGTGGCGGCCTGCTTGAGTTGGCTGACGATGTTGAAGCGGCCCGTGCGAAGACCGTTGTCGACGGCGAGTTGGACCGTGACGGGCCCCATGAAGTGGTAGCCCTCCTCGCGTGCGTACTCGCGCGCTGCTTCGGTGAGTTCGGCGACGAGGGCGTCTTCGATGTCGTTGAAACTGGTGTGATCGATGGCGCTCAGCACCACCGTGAAGTCGTTGGGGACGATGCGACGACCCTTGACGTCGACCGAGCGTTGGTCGTCCATCTCACGCACGAGACGGCGGCCGAGTTCGATGGGACGGATCGAGCCCTTGGAGCGACGAAAGAACACGCCATCGACCATACGCTCCAGACGGTGCTCCAGTGACTGCAATCCCATAGGTGGGTCGCCAGACTACTGCCCCCGTTCCTGCCCTCACCGTCGACCCCAGCCCGCCACCCCACCGGTCGCGATGAGCAAGCGGGGCGTCTGCGGCCCCTTTCGCTCATCGGCGGACGGGTCGGACCGCGTGACGATGAGCGAGCGGGGCGCCGGCGCACCGGTTGACTCATCGGCGGGTGTCGACGGGAGGAATGCCGCGCGTGCCAAGCGTCGAGGAGAGCGCTAACGTTCGTGCTCCACTTGCGCGAGTGGCGGAATGGCAGACGCGCCAGCTTCAGGTGCTGGTGTCCGAAAGGGCGTGGGGGTTCAAGTCCCCCCTCGCGCACGAGAGATTTGGCGACCGAGCGGTGACTGCGGCAGTCACCGCCAGCCGGAGCGGCGGATCTCATCGCCGTCGGCGTCGAGCGGTCGTCCCGACCAGCGCAGCTCGCCGGGCGTCGCCGACAGGCCGGCGATCAGGCCCTGCATCGGGGTGCCGTCCACCTCGGCGATCGCTCCTCGCGCGGCGTAGTGCGGGTCGGTCGCGATGTCGGCCATGTCGTACACGGGCCCGATCGCCGCTTCCGCCGCCGTGAACGCGTCGATCACCTCCGCCTGGGTCCGAGCCAGGCACCAGTCCGTCATCACCTGTTCGAGTTCGTCGCGATGCTCGGTGCGCCCCGCGAACGTGGTGAACCGTTCGTCGGCGCCAACGCCGAGCACCTCCATCACCCTGGCTGCCACCGAATCGCTCGACGTCGACACCGCCACCCAGCGGTCGTCGGCGCACCGGTAGGTGCCCCGCGGCACCGTGTACGGAAGCCCGGCGCCGAGGCGTGGCTGCTGCTCTCCGCGCACCGCGTACACCGATGCGAGCGGCCCCATCATCTGGAACATGGTCTCGAGCAGGTTGGCGTCGACGACCTGTCCGACGCCGGAGTGCAACGCCACCATCGTGGCGAACGCGGCGGCGAGCCCGGTCACTTCGTCGGTCAGCGCGATCGGGGGGAGCAACGGCTGGCCGTCGGGGACACCGCTGAGCGCAGCGAGTCCCGACATCGCCTCGGCGATGGTGGCGAATCCGGGCCGTGACGCGTAGGGCCCGTCCTGTCCGAAGCCGCTCACCCGCGTGATCACGAGCGCCGGGTTGCGTGCCAACAGCACGTCGGGTCCGAGGCCCAGCCGTTCCATCGTGCCCGGGCGCGAGTTCTCGACCAGCACGTGCGCATCGTCGACGAGCGACAACAGCACGTCGAGATCGGCAGCGTCCTTCACGTCGAGGACCACCGTGCGCTTGTTGCGGTTGACCAGCTTCCACCACAGACCTTCGCCGTCGCGTGGATCGCGCCACGCCATGTTGCGCAGGCTGTCGCCGCCCGGACGTTCGACCTTGATCACGTCGGCGCCGAAGTCGGCCAGGTACCGCGCGCAGTTCGGCCCGGCGAGCACCGTGGACATGTCGATCACCCGCAACCCAGCGAGCGGCGTCGCCGGGCTCACGGCGTCCACCCGGCGAGCAGCTCGCACGCCTCGGCCATGTCGGCGCTGGCGCCGGCGTAGGAGAAGCGGACGTACTCGTGGCCGCGTGCGAGGTCGAAGTCGACGCCGGAGGTGGCAGCCACGCCGAGTTCGTGGAGCCAGCGCGCCGTCAACGCCAACGAGTCGATCCCGAGCCCGGTGGTGAGGTGCGGGACGTGGGCGTACACGTAGAACGCGCCGTCGGCGGGCGCGATGTCGGTGATCCCCGCCGCGGCGAGGCCGTCGATGACGATCGACCGGTTGTGCCGATACCGCGCCACGTGCCCGTCGAGTTCGTCGGACGCATCGAGCGCAGCGAGGGCCGCCACCTGCGAGACGTGCGGCGCACAGATGTACAGGTTCTGCTGCAGGCGCTCGACGGTGTCGACCAACGAGTCCGGCACGACCACCCAACCGACCCGCCAGCCTGTCATCGACCAGTACTTCGAGAAGCTGTTGACCACGAAGGCGTCGGGATGATGGTCGAGCACCCGGGCGGCCGGTGGCCCGTCGACGATGCCGTGGTAGATCTCGTCGGCGATCACGGCGATGCCACGAACCCGGCAGGCGGCGGTGATCTCGGCGAGCGCACCCGTGCGCAGCACCGTGCCGGTCGGATTCGACGGCGACGCGAGCACGAGCCCGTCGAGGTGGCCCGCGGCGTCGAGGTCGGTCGGTGTCGGCGCCCAGCGGCTCGCCGGACCCACCGGGATCGGAACCGGTTCCATGTCGAGCGCCAGCAGCGCATTGCGGTAGCACGGGTAGCCGGGCTCCAAGATCCCGACGCGGGCACCGGGTTCGAACAGGGTCAGGAAGCCGAGCGTGAACCCGGCCGATGCTCCGGCGACCACGAGGATCCGCTCGGCGTCGACGCCGTCGTAGCGTTCGGCGAGTCGTCGCCGCAGCGAGTGCAATCCCGCGGCGTTGGTGTAGCCGAGCGGCTCGTCGAGGTGCGCACGCACTGCGTCGCGGGCGAGCCAGGGCAACGGCGTCGACGGCTGACCGACCTCGAGGTGCAGGACCCGACGCCCCGACGCCTCGAGGAGTGCCGCCTCCCGACTCATCGCCATCGCATGGAACGGCGGCACTGCGGCGGCGCGAACTGCAGCCTCGATCATTGATCGATTCTTTCATTCGGTCGCGTCGTCTCAAGATTCCTTGACTTTGCAGGCCTCTGACGCGCGGCACGGCCACCGCTGACAGCGGCGGACCTACCGTTCTGAGTGGCTTCGGGAGGACTGGGTTCTCAAGACACCGAAACCGATGACCGATGAGAAGGCGCATGGACCATCACAACGAAGCGACAGAACAAGAACAGGCGAATCCGACCGACCTTCGTCGCGATAGCGGGTTCTCGATCGTCGAGATCGTCGTCGCGATCGTCTTGATGGGAACCGTCGGCATCGCAGTCATGAGTTCGGTCTGGACCGGGGTGAAGGCGTCGTCGCAGGCTCGTACCGCTGCGCAGGTGGAAACGGCCGTTGTCAATGCCGTCGACCGGATTGTCCGAGCTCCGAAGCGATGTGATTACACCATCTACGCACAGGCTGCGGTACAGACGGAGGAGTGGCCGCCGAGCAGCGCGTCCGTCATCCAGCAGTACTACGTCCCAGGACCCGACGCGACGATCAACGGACAGTGGGTCACCGGGTCGGCGACGACGCCGGCGTGTGACGGACCCGCTACAACCGACCTGCTGGTTCAGCGGGTCATCATTCGAATTACGAGCCCCGACGGAAAGATCAGTCGGGAGATTGAGGTGGTGAAGTCAGATGTCTGACATCAAGCAGTCGTCGCGAACCGGCGATAAGGGCATGACGCTAGTCGAGCTGGTGGTTTCGATCTCGATGCTCGGACTGCTGACGGCAGTCTTGTCGAGTGCGATCATCGTCACGCTCCGTCAACAGGACAACACCACAGGTCGGCTCAACGTCGCAGTAGCCGAACAGGCGATCAGCATGTTCATTCCGCCAGACCTCGCGTCTGCCAACATCGTCGACACCAGCCCGCAGGCCACTCCCTGCGGCGCGACGGTGTGCGACGGGATCGATCTCAGCACTGGATCCAACGTCCTTCAGCTGGAATGGGACATCGAGAACGCCGACGGAACCATCACGTCGACCAAGGTGTCGTACCACTTCGCACCTGCGGCCGATGGCGACAGCTACGAGGTGTCGCGCATCGAGTGCGGGTCGACAGACGGAAGCGCGTGGGCGTGTTCGTCACGTGTCGTGCTCCGCGACCTTCCGGGGCCCCCGGGTGGCGAGACTTTCGTTCCCGGCGTCGCCAATGGTGAGGCGTGCACCGCTCTGGTGGACCCGGTGCCGTGCACCCGCCCCACATGGGTCATCATCATCAGCGAGCCGCTCCCGGCCGACGCGATCTCCAGTGAGGGCGATCCAACTCCAATCGGCCCAGCCCGCTCCGAGCGCAAAGATGCAAACCGAGTGATCGTGTCGATCAACGGCGGCGGTGATGCTGCTGGAGCCGGCGGTGGTCTCAATCAGATCAGCATCACCGCTGGCGGCACAGTACGCCAGACGATCGACGCGGACAGCCTGCAAGGCACGCCGTCGTTCACCGAGGCCAGGAGCCGGTGTGGCGGCCCCATGACGCTCATCGTCGACGAGTCCGGATCGGTCGGCAGCAGCGCCATTGTTCAGGTTCAGAACAGCGTGAGGACGTTCATCGAGAAGCTCGCCGGCACCCCGGTGCAGCTGCAGATCGTGCGCTTCGACTCGATGTCGAGCATCCTCGGCAGCACCGAGTGGCAGCGCTACTTCGACATGACCAACCAGGCTGACGTCGACGCACTGCTCGCAGCCGTGCCGCAGCTGCGGAGCAACGGCGGCACGAACTGGGAAGATGCACTGTTCCGCACCTTCTACAAGCCGGACGGATCCGTTGCCTCGCAGATACCCGAGACCGTCGTGTTCTTCACCGATGGTGTCCCCACCTTCGATCGCCTGGATCGGACCGACAATCGGGGACCGTTCCGGGCAAGCCCGGGGGTGCTCCCGGCGCAGCCGCCGGCGCCCGGTGCGCCGTGGGCCGAGTCGACCGGCGCCGCCTACACGCAGGTCGGATTCAATCGGGCGGACTTCATCGCCAACAGGTTCCGTCAGAGCAGCCGCTTCGTCGGCGTCGCAGTCGGACCGAACATCAAGGACACCCAGGACTGGGTCAGCAACCCGGGCGCCGGGTTCCGCGATCAATGGGAGCGCGGTTCGTACAGTCACGTTCGAGACACCTGGGCCTACCAGGCCCGCTTTCAGGTGAGGAACGCCTCGACGGGTTGGTCGTGGAAGTGGGTCGACATGCCCACGTACAACGCTGCGCCCACCAATGGAGACAACAGGAAGCGTGACCGGGGATGGACGAACATCACCCCCGCCCAGTACGAGGGGATCAACACCACACCGGCAGACGACAACAACGACGGTCTCTCCGAAACGAGGACCGGGAGCACTCCGGTCAGCACCGTCGAGTACAACGCCAACGCTTCCAACCCTGACTACCGGGTGGTCTCCAAGACGTGGAGCGACGGCCCGGATTGGGAGGCCTGGACCGGCTCGCGACCCGGCTCGTCGAGCCACTACCGCTCGACCAAGGTCTACAACTCGCCGCCTTACACCGGCTTCGAGCCGCCGGTGACGGTGGGAGTGCGAAGTGACCAGATCCTCGCCCGCCTTATCGCCGGCAACGACACCGGGACACCGGCGATCATCGAAGGCGGCGTGTACACCAACGCCGAGATCGCCGACATGTACGTCGACGTCGACTGGGCGAAGCTGCAGCCGGCCATGGAGCAGATCGCGCTCGGTGAGTGCGGCGGCACCTTGACGTTGCAGACGAAGGTCGGGGGCACCACTCCCGCTCCCGACGCCTTCCGCTACCAGAACAGCACCGTCACCGATTCGTTCGGCGCTCCGATCGCTCTGGAGCCGACGGTGGTGACCACGAGCCGGCAGTACACCACGGGCACCTTCGACTTCCAGATCCCGAATGGGCAGTTCGTCGACGTGGTGATCAAGCCGCAGAACTACTCCGAGCTCTCGGCGTACACGCCTGGCGCATGGTCGTGCAAGGCGGGTAACCAGAACCGTTCGGTTCAGGTGGTCGACGTGGAGGGTGGCGGTGCCTGGAAGGGCATCAAGGTCCGGGTTGCCGCCAACGAGGCAGTCTCCTGCACGCTGACGGTGAACCAATGAGCGTACTCGTAGGACCCTCGAACGGAGGGCCCGATCCGGTCGAAACGCGACCGCATCGTGTTCGCGACGCTGGGTCAGCGCTGGTGCTGGTGCTGGTGCTGATGGTGATCGGGGCATTGATCGTGATCCCGATGCTGAATTACACGGTCTCCGTCATGCGTCACAACACGGCGTTGAGCGAAAAGACGCAACGTACCGAAGCAGTACGTGCAGGTCTTCGGATCGCACTTGCCGATCCGATCTCGTTGTACGAGGAGTGCAAGGAGGCCGGTGAGAACACCCGAGTGACGCTTGCGTCGCCACCCGACTTCGACGTCGACGTCACCACGACGTGCTACTCGATCGGTTTCGCCACCGCTCGCAACGACGAGGAGCTTCGTCAGGGAGCGGTCACGGTGCGCGTCGGGGCGGTTCCGCCGAGCATGCTGCAGGGTGTCCCCGATCCCGTTCCCACCAGAGCTGCACCGACGGACTGGCTCGCCGAGGTGACCGCGACCTCTCAGACCGACATGATCTGGTTGCCCAACCTGCCGGTGCACGGACTCAATCTTCGTTCGCCGAGCGGCACCCAGATGCCGGCGGGCTTCCCGACGTGCACGGTGTACTTCCCGGGTACGTACCCCGACCCTGTCGTGCTGAACGGGCCGACCTTCTTCACATCTGGCATCTACTACTTCGAGAACGACGTCCGGGTCCAGGGCGGTGCATCTGTCGTCGTCGGCGGTGGCGCAACACCGGGGTGCACGACCGACCAGGAGGCGATCTTCTACGCCGAGAACGTTCCCGGTACCCACAACATGACCGGTCTGGGGGCCACCTGGGTGCTCGGCGCACAAGGTCGTGTCACCGTGGCGAACGACGCCACGCTGTCGTTGCAATTCAACAAGCGGTACGTCGAGGACACCGACCTCGGTGGCCTCCCGTCAGCCGACGTCTCGATCATGACCGTGAACGGAGCGCCCGGGGGCGTCCCGTTCTCGACATCTGACCTCGAGGTCCCGCTGTCGCTCGTCGGATCGGACGACGTCCCGGCCACCGCTCTGGGCTACGTTCCGTCGGGGCTCACCCCGGGCGCCTCTGCCGGCGTTCCAGCCACCGCCCCGGCGGCGCCACCGCGGCCGACCGTGACAGCAGGCCCAGGTGTCGTCCGGGTTTCGTGGCCAGCGCCGCCTGCCGGTGGTGTGGCGGTGTCCTCCTACACGGTGACGGCGTCGCCTGGCGGTGCGACGTGCACCGTCGACATGGCGACCATCGGGCCGGCCGGGCCGGTTTGTGACATCGGCTCGCTCGAGCCGGCGACGCCTCATACCTTCACCGTGGTCGCGAGCAATGTGGTCGGCTACTCACCTGTGTCTCCGGCGAGCGTCTCGGTGGTGCCAGAGCTGTCGAACCCGCCGCTCCCTGCCCTGCCGGCACCCGTGCCGCCTGTGATCGAACCGGTCCTCGACCTCCAGCTCGGAGGCCCGGGGGTGGCGACGGTCGAGATTCCCGGCTACATCTCGGCGCCGCAGGGGCGCGTCCTGGTCGACAACCCCAATGGCTATGAAGTCGGAATTCGCGGTGGCATCCTCGCCGCTGAAATCGACGTGGTCGACCCCAGAACGGCTCCGATTCCCATCGGGTTCGAGAAGCTCGAGGTGCAACACAAGTTGCGCATCGAGTCGACGAACGCGTCGGGACCGGAGCGGTCGATTGCGATCGTCCAGGTCAACCAGAACGGCGGGAACGCCGTGAACACGTGGGAAGTACAGTGACGAGTCAGCCGGGGAGCACCAGCTCCCCGGCATTGAGTTGGTGGGCATAGCGGCCGTTGGCCGCGAGCAGTTCGTCGTGGGTACCGATCTCGGCGATCCGGCCATCCTCGACGAACGCGATGCGGTCGGCGCTTCGGATCGTCGACAGGCGATGGGCGATCACCAGCGCCGTGCGGTGCTCCATCGCATGGTCGAGCGCCGCCTGGATCAACGCCTCGTTCTCGTTGTCGAGGTGGCTCGTGGCCTCGTCGAGCACCATGATCGCCGGGTTCTTCAAGAGCAGCCGGGCGATCGCCAACCGCTGCTTCTCACCTCCGCTGAGGCGGTACCCGCGCTCGCCGACGATCGTGTCGTAGCCGTCTGGCAGCGCAGCGATCGTGTCGTGGATGCGTGCGGCGACGGCTGCGGCGACCAGTTCGTCGTCGGAGGCATCGGGTGCGGCGTAGCGCAGGTTGTCGCCGATGGTCTCGTGGAACAGGTGCGGGTCCTGTGACACGACACCGATCGTGGCGCGCAACGAGCTGAGCGTGAGGTCGCGCACATCGTGGCCGTCGATACGGACCGCGCCGGAGGTCACGTCGTACAGGCGCGGCAGCAGCGAGATGGTCGTCGACTTCCCGGCGCCGGACGCGCCGACCAGCGCCACAGTCTCGCCCGGCTCGATGCGCAACGACAACCGACGCAGCACGTCGACATCGGGGTCGGTGTCGCCGCCGAGTCCGGCGTTCTGCTCCATCGACGCGATCGCCGAATCGGCGGCGGGCGGGTATCGGAAGACCACGTCGGCGAACTCGACGGCACCGCGGGCATCGACGAGGTCGATCGCACCGGGGCGCTCCTGGATCGCCTCGGGAGCGTCGAGCACCTCGAACACGCGCTCGAAGCTGACCATCGAGGTCATCAGGTCGACACGGGCGTTGGTGAGCCCGGTGAGCGGTTGGTATACCCGCGTGACGAGCGCGGCGAGGGCGACCAGTGTGCCGACCTCGATCGAGCCGTCGACCACCATGAACGCGCCGATGCCGTAGATCGCTGCCGTGCCGATGGCGCCGACGAGGCCGAGCGCGACGAAGAACACCCGTCCGAGCAGCGCCGACTGGATACCGGTGTCGCGGACGCCCCGAGCGTGGCGCTCGAAGGCCTGCTGCTCACGGGCGCCCGAACCGAACAGCTTGACGAGGCTGGCGCCGGCAACGTTGAAGCGCTCGGTCATCTGGGTGTTCATGGCGGCGTTGTAGGCCATCTGCTCGCGCGAGATCCCCTGCAGGCGCATCCCCACTCGGCGTGCCGGCACGATGAACAGCGGCAGCACCACCAGCGTCAGCAGCGTCAGACGCCACTCGAGTGCGATCATCGCTGCCAGCGTGGTGAGCAGCACGATTACGTTGCTGACCACGCTGCCGAGTGTGGAGGTGACGGCGGTCTGGGCGCCAATGACGTCGTTGTTGAGCCGCGAGGTGATCGAGCCGGTCGGCGTGCGCGTGAAGAACGTGATCGGCATCCGCTGGATCTTGGCGAACAGGGCGCTGCGCAGGTCGTAGATCAGTCCCTCGCCGACCTTGGCGCTCGCCCAGCGCTGCACGATGGCCAGCACCGCATCGCCGAGCGCCGCAGCGACGGCGATCGACGCGAGGATCACGATCTGGCGCTTGTTGTCGTCGGGGATGGCGTTGTCGATGATCGCCCGGATCACGAATACCGGCACGAGGGCCAGCAATGCCGCCGCGAGGATGGCCACCAGGAAGACGATGATCGTGCCCCGGTAGGGCCGCGCGAACGTCCAGACCCGGCGCAGCGTGCCTTTGCGCAGCTCGACACCCTTCAACGCGTCCTTGTCGCCGGGCATCATCGAGTGGGGAGGCATCCGCATGGATGCCCACGCTATGGGCCGAAGTTCTCGATTTCGTCTGCCTGCTGGGAGCGCCCAATCACGCTTACCCTGTGGTCGATGCGTCGCAGCACCCTGATCGTCGTCACCGCGGTGGCCTTCACCGCCTGCTCCGGCGGATCGGACGATCCGCCCGTTGCAGTCCGCGACGTCACCGGCATCACCGATCCCGGTGCCAGCTCGACGCCCGAGCAGAGCACCCTCACCGACCCCCCTGGCCCTGCGGAACCGCTCGACTACGCGATCGAATGGACCCAGCTGTCCGAGCGCGTCGACGAGGGCACGCTTACCGTGCCAATCGACTATGACGACCCGCAGGGCGACACGATCGATCTGTACGTCGCTCGTCACCGAGCCACCGCCGAGCCGTCGGCCGGCCCGATGCTCGCCAACCGTGGCGGCCCCGGCGCTGCGGGGGGAACGCTGGCGGTCGACGCGACCGGCTGGTTCGGACCGGAGATCACGGACAACTTCGACGTGATCGGTTGGGACCCGCTGGTACCGGACGCAGCGGGGGTGTCGTCGACTGCATCGACGATGCCGACTACGACCGCTTCTTCTCGGCACCGGACATCACGCCCGACGACGACGCCGAACGAGCAGAACTGGTGGAACTCGCACGCGAGTACACCGAGGCGTGTATCGACCGCGTCGACACCTTGCAGTACGTCGGCACGAACAACTCGGCACGCGACATCGATGCGATCCGTCAAGCCCTCGGTGCCGAGCAGGTCTCGTACTTCGGGTTCAGCTACGGCAGCGAACTCGGCGGCGTGTGGGCGACGCTGTTCCCGACCACGGTGCGCGCCGCCGTGTTCGACGGCGCGACTGACCCGAACTCGGACCCGCTCCAATCGACGCTGCAGCAGGGGGCCGGATTCGAGTCGGCACTCACGACGTTCCTCGCCCAGTGCAGCGCCGATCCGCAGTGCCCGTTCCACAACGGCGGCGATGCCGAGGGCGCCTTCGACCGGTTGATGACGAGCCTCGACGAGTCGCCGTTGCCGAGTGTCGGCGATCGTGCGCCGGTCAACCGCAGCGTGGCGGTGCTGGCGGTCGCCCAGGCGATGTACACCGAGAGCTACTGGCCGGCGCTCGAACGAGCGCTCGAGGACGCCGCAGCGGGGGACGGTGCGGGCCTGTTGGCGCTCCACGACGCCTACTACGGCCGGCGCGCCGACGGCAGCTACGGCAACCTGATCGAGGCGTTCCAGGCGATCAACTGCGCCGACGACGAGGAGCGGCCCACCGTCGAGGAGGCCGATGCCGATGTCGACGACATCCTGGCCGTGGCCCCCCGGATCTTCCCGTACACCACCGGGTCGTACTCGTGCACCTTCTTCCCGCCGGCGCTCGATCCGCGCATCGAGATCACCGGCGCCGGCGCGGGACCGATTGTCGTGGTCGGCACGACCGGCGACCCGGCGACCCCGCTCGACAGCTCGCGAGCGATGGCCGACGCCCTCGAGGACGGACGGCTCGTGATCGTCGAGGCCAATGAACACACCGGCTACCGCGGCGACGACTGCGTCCGCGACATCGCCCACGAGTACCTGCTCACGCTGGTCGCCCCCGACGACGCCACCACCTGCTCGTAGCCGGCCCGAGCGTTCGCCGCTAGCCTCGACCGACGGAAGGCTGCCAGAGTGGACGAATGGGACAGTCTCGAAAACTGTTGAGGTCCTTCGGGCCTCCGTGGGTTCGAATCCCACGCCTTCCGCCAGTACGTCCACGGGCGTCCATGGAGATCCACGAAGAGCCTGCTGAGCAGGGGAAACGTGAATCGAGATCCGTGGACGCCTGTCGTCGTTTTCCGGAGCGTTACTGTCAGGGTTACTCTCAAAGGGGGTTTGAGAGCAACGAGGAGGCCTGAGCGATGCCGAAGACGCCACGTGGGAAACGGGTGCCCGATGCTGCGGGCGAGTCGTTCGTTGTCGTCAACAAGGCGCCCAACGGTGGGGCCGAGCCCTACTTCGATCGGACCCGAGAGGTCTGGGTCGCCCCGTGGCGCAAGCCCGACGGCAGGGTCGGTCGCCCGACCGGCAAGACCAGGGTGCTGGCCGTTGCCTCCCGAGACCGCCACGTCGCCAAGGCGAACGAGGAGGCGAAATTCGGCGCGCTGGAGGAAGGGTTCTCGGCCGAGACGACGGTCGGTGAACTTGCTGGATGGTGGTTGGAGCACGTCGCTCGCCATCGGGTTCGCCCGACTTCGTTGGCGACCTACCGAAAGCACGTCGTCGTCATCGACGAGAAGCTGGGCGCCGTCTCGGTCCGCGAGCTCCGTCCCGAGCAGGTCACGACGTTCGTCTCGGACCTCATCGACGAGGGCTCGCCATCACGGGCCCGCAATGTTCGGACGCTGCTCGTACAGATCATCGAGCAGGGCGTCGAACTCGGTCTGGCGGCTCAGAATGTGGCGCGCAAGGTCAAGTCGCCCAAGCCAGCACCGAAGCAGCGACGCACGATCACCCCAACGGAAACGCAACGATTGCTGGCCGAGTGCGACCCTCGCTTCGCCGCGGCCGCCGCTCTTTGCTTCGTGCAGGGTTGGCGGATCAGCGAGGCACTCGGCCTCGCCTGGCAGGACCTCGACCTCGAGAGCGGCTCCGTCGTCGTCCGGCGAGGGTCGACCTACGCCGATGGCATCGGGATGACGCTCGGGCCGACCAAGACCCGTGGAGCCATGGGCACCCAGTTCCTCGGCCGAACGACCGTCGCTTTGCTGAAGGCTCGCCATGAGATGAGGCTGGCCGATGCCGAGAATCTTCCCGAGCCGTGGCCCACGGTCGAGTACGACGGCGACAAGCTCGACCTGGTCTTCACGACCGCCCACGGAACGCCCACCTTGCGACAACACGTCGACCGAGCAATCCGCAAGGCTGCTGAGCGTGCGGGCATGGATTCGGTTGGGCTCGGCACCCACGCCGGCAGACGATCGGTGGTCACCAACCTGTTCGCGTCGGGGACCGTCGACCTCGAAGACGTCGCGCGGTTCGTCGGGCACAACGACGTTGCCACGACGCGTGGCTACGTACAGCACGAAGGCGATCGCCCTCGTCAGGTCAGCGAACGCGCGCTCGAACTCCTCGATCCGCCGTCGTCGGCGCCAGGGGAGTGAGTCTGTCGCCGTACTGATCGTGTTGCTGTTATTGCTGATCGTGTTGCACTTGTGGCCATATCGATCTACAGTTTCGCCATGAGCGACACGGTCTTCTTCGACGACGTGAGCGATGAAGTGCGCGAAGCAGCGGAGAAGTTCGTCGCTGCCGAGCACACGGAACGCTCGGGCGTTCTCGCCGCGATGGATGAACAGCCGGCCGTCAGAGAACTGGTCCTCGCGCTCGCCGAGCGACTGCTGCCGCGACTTGGCCGCTGGTCGTCACCCCATCTACACCACATCCGACGACGAGGTCTCGCCTGCTGAGGCTGCGCGGATCCTCGACGTGTCGCGCCAGTATGTCGACCGGCTGCTCGCCGACGGACGTTTGCCATTCGGTCACAAGCCCGGCTCGACGCACCGAACGATCCGCGTCGTCGACGTCGAGCGCTTGGCTGCCGAACGATCGCGGCGTCGCTCGAGTACTGACGCTGCGATCACCGCGCTCATCGATGGCGGCCTCGAGTATTGAGCCCTGTTGCAGCCCGAGCGATCCCGCTCGTCTTCGTCGACACCAACGTTTTCTATCCGGTCCGACTGGCCGACCTCGTGCTCTCCTGTGTCGGTGACGGCCTCTTCGACCTCTGTGTTTCCGATCGACTGCTGGACGAGATCGAACGAGTGCTGGTCGACGACAAGGGCCTGCCGGCCGAGAAGAGTGCGGTGTTTCGTGCGGCGGTGCTTGCGTCGGCGTCCGCAAATGTCACGGCGGGCGAGTGCAAGGTCGTCCGTGACCAACTCGACGGACCCGATCCCGACGACCTCTGGCATCTCGCAGCCGCTCTCCATGCTCGGGCCGATCACATCCTGACCTCGAACACGAGCGACTTCGAGAACGCCAAGGTTCCGGAGTCTGCGCCCAGCGTCTCCATCACGAAGCCCGATGACTTCTTTGCCCAACTCATCGTCGACGGATTCGGCGACGACCTCACGACGACGATCAGCCGAATGTCGGCCAGGCTGACGCGCCCATACCGAACGCCGTCCGAAATCGTGGACGGACTCGAACAGATCGGGCTGGTCATGACAGCCGAGCGTCTCCGCAATGTCTGACCTTACGCGTGGCGCGTCAGCCCGCGGGCCGGTTCATCGAGCTGACACGATCATTAGCCACAGGTGATCGCCTCGATCAGATCGCTGCCCGCACACGACGTCCGCGCGTGTCGGCGTCGTCGAGCAGGTCGACAGCAACGGCGGCAGTCGGCATCACATGGCGATCCAGCACGAATCCGCTGGCTCCGAAGTCGTCGATGGAGCGGATCGTCAGGTTGCCCGTCGATGCCGGCGCGAGCCGCATCGCTTCGATGAGTGCTGCGGCCGTCGAGGCTGGCGCGTAGACATCGAGCGTTCGCTGATGGGCGACGAGGTCGACCGCATGGTCAGCCAATGCACTCATCCCCGTGCGCAGGACTCCGTCGTGGTGCTCGACGCGATCGAGGTACGCGCCGAAAGTCTCGAATCGCTGGACTGGTGCTCGACGTCGAGCAAGCCAACGCCACTCGTTCGCGTCGCGGTCACGCAGCGCACGAAGTCGCGCTTGCTCGGTCCGACCGGTCCGAATGCTTCGATCGCCTCATCGTGGACGTCCGTGCCGAGTTCGCTGAGGAGCGCGGCCCACACCAGCCGTGTTGACAGGCTTCGTCCTGCGGTCGGTCGACGGTGGCGGCTGTACTCCTCGACCGATGCCGGGTCGATTGCCCACATCCGTCCGTGGCGCTCGGCGTGGATCTCGTTGGCGATGATGAGCTGTCGAAGACGTTGCGGGCTGATGGCGAGGCGCCTCGCTGCCTCGGTCGTGGTGATCGTTGCCGCACCAGCCATCGACACACTTCACTTGCCTGAGCGCAACCAAAGTGTCACGCAGGCAGGGAGATTCGGGATCGGAGTCCACTCTGCCGGTGGCGGTCAGGTCGTCGACGAAGCCCTGGAGGCCGTGTCCCGCCGGAACAGCGATCGAGGCGAGAGCATCGGAAACCGCACCGATCCAGCCTGCCACATCCGCGACTTCGGACCCGTGGCGATGTGGCAGTGGCAACGTCGTTTGATCGGGTTGGTCCGGTTTCGTCAGAAATCCCTCAAGACGGGCTCCGCGATGCCGATAGCTGGTTCGTATGGAAAAGGTCAAGGCAGTCGCCGACTCCAGCGGGTCGTGGATGACCAGTGGCATGCCGCCGCTGCCGTCGACCTCGTCGCCGTCGTCCTGGATCGCTCCGACTCCGTCGATGCCCGCCCGAGTGTCAGGGCCGGCATCGGTGCCCGCACCTGCGCGGGTATCGGCGTCGCCTGCCACGGACACTGCCACGGACCCGACGACGATCCTCGACGAACTCGTCGACCACGTCGACGGCGTCCGGTCGGCCATCTTGGCCTCGGTCGACGGATTCGGTCTCGCTCGAAGCACCTCGATGACCGACGAAGCGTCCCACCCGGCGATGCTCGCGGCGGCGATCGGCCTTGCGCACCAACTCGTTGTGATGGGCGGCGGCGCCCAGCTGCGCCAGTTCGTGGTCGATCACGATGGTGGCCTGATGCTCGTGTGGCCGGTCGGCGACCAACGGGTGCTCGCGGTGATCGCCGACACCGGCGTGGAGCAACGACGAGTCCGCTCGTTCGTCCAGGCTCGAGCCACGTGGCTTGCTGGAGCGACGTCATGAGCGCGCAGACCTTCAAGATCCTGGTCACCGGCCCCTTCGCCGCCGGCAAGACGTCGATGATCCAGTCGGTGTCGCAGACACGGGTGATCTCGACCGACGTCGTGACCAGCGGCGAGGAATCCGACGTCAAGTCGCACACCACGGTGGCGATGGACTTCGGTACCTACTGCCTCGACGGCGACGACACCCGACTGATGCTCTTCGGCACGCCCGGGCAGGCGCGCTTCCGGTTCATGACCGACATCTCTGAAAGGCGACGTCGACGTCGTCGCGTTCGTGATCGACGCCGACGCGACCGAGACTCACGCCGCGGCCGGCGTGGAACTCCGGGCCCTGCTGCGCGATCTCCGCGTGCCCGCCGTGATCGCCGTCAATCGCTGCGACGACCTGCCGTCGCTGCGCACGACTCGCACGTTCGTCTCGGTGCGCTCGACGGCGAGGCCGTCGTGCCGTGCCAACTGATCGACCCCGACTCCGGCCGGGAGGTCGTGGTCGAAATCCTCCTGACGCTGCTTGCGTCCATGGAGTCAACGAAGGCGGAGGTTGCCTGACATGATCCACAACACCGGAACCACAGCGGAGACCTCGTCGGCGGCACTGGCCGTCGACGGCGCGCAGCCCGTCTGGATGACGCTGAACGAGGCCCGCGAACGGGCCTTCACCGGCGAGATCGTCTTCGAGACGAACCCCGAGGTGCTCACGTACCTCGATCATGGCGTCGTCTACTACGCCGAGCGGGTCAACGACGCGTCGTTGGGTCGTCGTCTGCTCGATGCCGGTGTGCTCGACGTCGGCCAGCTCGATCGCGGCACCGTGCGTGTCGGCGACATCGAACACCTCGGCAGACTCTTCGACCGCGATCCGTCGGTCGACCGCGACGCCGTCGTGGTCGTCGCGGAGACAGCCACCGAGGAACTCGATCGCCGACCTGGCCAACGGAGCGATCGCTTCCGCTCGGGTCACCGCATATCGCCATCATCCCTCCGGCGTGCATCGCTGGTTCGTGGCACCGCTCGATCCGGCGGCCATGCAGCGTCCGGTCAGCGCGGTTGCCCAGCTCGACTCCACGGTCGTCGACCAACTCCCGGGTCTGCCGTTCGCCGACACGGACGAACTGACGATCGAATGGGACGACCAGATCGACGACGGTAGTGAGGTCCCCGTCACCAACGGATTCGACGAGGCCCTCCTCGAGGTGGCGCCGACCTGAGTCGGCCGTCGACGAGCCGATCGCCGACGGGTTCGACGCCGAGGCGCTCGAGTTGTCGCTCGACCTCGCCGAGTTCGAGGACGTGCCCCAGTCGGATGGCATGGTCGAGGACGCAGCCGTGAAGGACGCAGCCGCCGAGGAGGTGGTCCTGTCGCTCGACGAACTCGTCGATGTCGAGATCGCCGACGACGCCATGGCCGAGTCGTCCGACGACTTCGAGTTCTCCGTCGTGTGGCCCGATGGTTCCGAGGCGCCGGCGGCCGGCGCCGAGCCGGAGCCATCACCGACCGACGTGGACGTCGACGAGTCGGTGGTCACGGAGTCCGACGACGGCAACCTGGCCTTCACGATGCCGCCGCTGGAGCTCAGCGACGATCTCGAGCAGGCGGACGCTGACGTCCCCGACGACGTCGCCGAGGCGGTGCGTCGGGCGATCGCAGCGATCGAGTCGGCCACGGTTGCGGCCGCCCCAGCGACGCGGACGTCACCGCCGACTGCCCGTGGTGACCGATGTCGAGCCCCTCGAGCACGCCGCCCTGATGCCGCCGACAGCGGGTCCGGAGACCGAGGCCGACGATGTCGCCAACGCAGATCACGTCGCAGCGCCCGGGTTCGGTGGGTTCGCCCCGCCGACCATGGCGACTCGAGCCGAAGTGCTCTACGGGCAGATGACCGACGACGGCCAGATCATCGATGAGAGCGATACGACGCCCAGGCTCCCGCCCGTGACGACGGCGGCGAGCGGTGGTGTCGCGTCGGTCGTGTTCGTCGACGAGCCGGAGGAGCCCACCGCAGACGGTGACAACAACGAGCGTAGTTCGGCGCTCCATCGTCTGATCGGCAGCCTCCGTCGCAAGGATCACTGACGTGTCGCGACGTCCGACGATGTGTCAGCCGCACCTCGTGGACGTGGCGCGTCAGCGGCCCGGAGTTGGCTCGGTCGTCGGGCACGGAAGAACGTGCGGAGCAACTCGCTGGCCTCGTGCGAGCGCACTCCCTGCGTCACCTCGACGCGATGGTTGAGCACGTCGCCGTCGAGCAACCCGAAGTGGCTGTTGACGGCGCCGGCCTTCGGGTCGTCGGTGCCGTAGACCACCCGCCCGAGCCGGGCGTTCACCGCAGCGCCGGCGCACATGGCGCAGGGCTCGAGGGTGACGTAGAGGGTGCACTCGTCGAGGCGCCACTGACCGAGCACGTGCGAGGCGTCGCGCATCGCCAGGACCTCGGCGTGAGCCGACGGGTCGTGGGTGAGCTCACGCTCGTTGTGCCGGGCGGCGATCACCCGACCGTGGTGGACGACGACCGCACCCGACGGGGACGTCGTCATGCGCCAGGGCGGCTCGTGCTTCGTCGAGCGCCTGTGGCCATTGCGAGAGCGTCGGTATCGGCCAGGGCAGGGTCGGCGTCGTGGTCGTGGTCGTGGTCGCCAGCATCCACCGACATGGCGGAGGGAGTGGGATTCGAACCCACGGAAGCTCTGCACTTCACACGCTTTCCAAGCGTGCCGATTCGGCCGCTCTCGCATCCCTCCCGGATGTTCCGGGCGGACCGGAACGTGGGGACAGGGAGGCTAGCCCGGCCGTCTGCCAATCCATCGTGGCCCGGCAGCGATAGGGTGGCGTTGCGAGGCGGTTCGCCGCCGAGTGAGGTGACGACCGGGTCCTGTGCAATGGGCGCCCGTGAATCAGGTCAGGCCCGGAAGGGAGCAGCCTTCATCGGCATCGTCCGTGTGCCGCAGATCGCCTGGTCGTCACCTCAGTCGGCGGCGCCACCCCGACGAGTCACGTGGTGCCTGGCAGCGGCGTGACCCGTTGGGCGTAGGCCACCAGTTCGGGGGCGCCGAGTTCGTCGGCGATCGCTGCGAAGTCGTCGGTGGGGCCGTGCCACTGCCAGTCGTCGACCGTGCCGACGTCGACGTCGGTGTCGACCGTGGCGATCTCGACGGAACAGCAGCGCATCGGCGAGCTGCGCCTGCAGCGTGGCCGACAGCTTCGCTGCGCCTCGCAGACCCGGCACGTCCCACTGTCCGGCCGACGCCGGGATGTCCTCGATGTGTCCGTAGCGAGCGAGCACCAACGCGGCGCTCTTCGCGCCCCATCCGGGCAGCCCGGGGAACCCGTCAGCGGTGTCGCCGACCAGGCCGAGGTAGTCGGGGATCGAGTCCGGACCCACCCCGAACTTGGCGCGTACGCCGTCGGCGTCGATGATCTCGCGCTTGCGTCGGTCGAACTGCACGACACGTTCGCCCCGAACGCACTGGCCGAGGTCCTTGTCGGCGGTGACGATCAGCACCTGCTCGACGCGTTCGTCGCGCTCGGCGACCAGTGCAGCGGCGCCGAGCGCGTCGTCGGCTTCGTGCTCGATCATCGGCCACACGGTGAAGCCTGCGGCGGCGAGCGCCCGCTCCATCACCGGGATCTGCTCGAGGATCTCGGGCTCCATCCCCGCCGAGGTCTTGTAGCCGGCCCACAGATCGTTGCGGAAGCTCTCGATGGTGTGGTCGGACGCCACCCCGATGTGCGTGGCGCCGTCCTCGACGAGCGCGAGCGTCGACGCGACCACGCCGGCGGCGGCATCGAACGGCCCGCGGTCGCTGTGGCGTGACGCCATCCCGAAGTGCTGGCGGAACAGCTCGTAGGTGCCGTCGACCAGGTGGACACGCATGCGACGCACGTTAGGTCGCGGCGGCGGTCCGGCTCGTGCCCGGACTTGGTCAATTCCGTCTCAGCGAACCCTCAAGATCGGTCTGGGACTGGTCGATAGAGGACATGCGAACCCCTTGCAGACATGACACCACCTGAGCCGATGACGACACGACGCCCCCCCTCCGCCCCACCTGGCCCGCACCGTTCGTTGCGGGACGATGCTGCCGTGCGCCACGGGAAGGACCTGCGATGACCGACCAGACCGATCCGCGTTCCAGCATCGTCGCTGCGGTCCAGCAGGAGCTGAACCGCTTCAGCAAGCAGGTCTCGACCGAGGTCCAGCGCCTCCACAACGAACTCGCCGCCGAGCGAGCTGCACGCATCAAGAGCGAGGAGACCGTCAAGGCGCTGCTGCCTGCGATCGAGCAGCGCCTCGGCGAGTTCACCGCGCAGACCAAGCGTCGCCACGACGAGCTGGACCTCCGCATCGGCCGCGTGGCCGACGAGAACAATGCCGGGTTGGCAGCAGCCGTCGAGTCCGCAGCGCGCCCGGTGGTCAAGCAACTCGAGCACCGCCAGGCCCAGCTCGAGCAGGATCTCGCCGCGGTCGACCGCAGCGTCCGCAAGTTCGACGGCCAGGCGGGCGCGCTCGTCCAGCACGTGAACGCCGTGACCGAGGCCACCCAGGCCCGTCTCGACGAGATGTCCGATCAGGTCGCCGAACAGCTCGACGGTCGCCTGTCGTCGCTGTCGATCCGCATGGACGAGGTGTCCGCCCAGGCCGCACGCCAGCAGGCCGAGGTGTCCAACGCCGTCGGCGCCCGCGTCGATCAGGCCGAGGACCGCATCAACGACCGGATCCTCACCGCCGAAGCACGCATCAACGACACCGTCGGCCAGCGTGTCGCCGACATCGACGCCTACGTCGGTCGCGTCAGCGCCGGCCTCGACGATGCCGTCTCGATGCTCAACGACCGCATCGCCGGCGTCGAGAGCCGCTTCGACGACGTCAACCGGGCCATCGACGCCATGGGTGCTCGTCTCGACAGCGTCGACGTCGACGCCATCGACGAGATGAAGGACCGAGTCGCCAGCGCCGCCGGCGAAGTCGAGCTCGTGCGCATCGAAGTCGAACGCTTCCAGAAGTCGATGGGCGAGTCGATGGACAAGACCGTCGGCCGCATCGTCGAACTCGAGACACAGATGCAGGAACAGCACATGGACGTCGAGACCGCCGTCCAGCTCGAACGCCTCGAAGAAGTCGAACGAGCACTGCTGGCCCTCGACCCGAGCCAGTTCGTGCGTCGCACGGAGAACTCGCCGCCGCCCGCTGGGACGGCGTCCAATCCGGCGTCACCGCTGACCCCACCCACTCCCTTCGCGCCGCAGGCCGCCGCCCAGTCCTGAGATCGAGAGCAACACGATGGCACTTCGCAAGCCCCGACCAGAAGACATGGCACCACCCGGCGGTGGCACCGCGACCGCGCTCGCCGAGCCACCCCCCGCCGGTGAATCCGCCGACCAGTGCAACGCGGTCGGCCAGGCACTGATCGCCGGGGGCCACCTCTCGCAGGAGTCGTTCGACACCGTGTCGGCGACCACCAACGGCGACCTGCTGAAGTTCGTGACGCTGCTGCTCAGCCACCACAACGTCGGCCGCAACGAGCTCGCCGCGGCCGTCGCCGCCGTGTGCCAGGTGCCGGTCGCCGACATCTCGATGGCGCAGCTCGACGAGGAGATCGTCGCCAAGTTCCCCGAACAGGTCGCACGCGCCCACAAGGTGATGCCGATCGCCGAGTCGAACGGCCAGATCCTGCTGTACGCCGCCGACCCGTCACCGTGGCGTCGTCAGCAGGTCGAGTCGGCCACCGGCATGAAGTTCGTGTGGCAGGCGACGGACGAGAAGACGATCACGTCGTTCATCGAGCAGATGTACCGCTCGACCGCCGACGTCGACAACATCGTCGCCGCGTTCGCCGCCGAGGACGACCAACGCCATGCCGCCGAGACGCTCGCCGAGGTCAGCCTCGACGACCAGGCACCCGTCGTGCAGCTCGTGGCCAAGATCGTCGGCCAGGCACTGCGTGACCGCAGCTCGGACATCCACATCGAGCCGCTCGACGATCGGCTCCGCATCCGGTTCCGTGTCGACGGCAACCTGATCGAGGCGTTCTCGCTGCCGCTGTCGGCGCACAACGCCCTGATCAGCCGACTGAAGATCATGTCGGAGATGAACATCGTCGAGAAGCGGGCCCCACAGGACGGCCAGTTCTCCACCAAGGTCGACGGACGACCCATCGACGTTCGCGTGTCGTCGGTGGCGACCGTGTTCGGCGAGAAGATCGTCATGCGTCTGCTCGACAAGTCCAAGTCGATGGTGAGCCTCGGCCAGCTCGGCATGCCGGCGGAGACCTACAAGACCTACTCCAAGCTGGTGCACGCACCGTTCGGCATGGTCATCTGCGCCGGCCCGACCGGCGCCGGCAAGACCACGACGCTGTACGCGACGCTGCTCGAGATCAACTCGACCGGCAAGAACGTCACCACCGTCGAAGACCCGGTCGAGTACGTGTTCCCCGGCATCAACCAGGTGCAGACCAACACCAAAGCGGGCCTCACCTTCGCCACCGGCCTCAAGGCCCTCCTGCGACAGGACCCCGACACGATCCTCGTGGGCGAGATCCGCGACGCCGACACCGCCCGCATCGCCATCCAGTCGGCGCTCACCGGTCACTTCGTGCTGTCGTCGCTGCACGGCACCGACGCCGTCGCGGCGTTGCACCGTCTGCTCGACATGGGCATCGAGGCATTCCTCGTCGCCTCCGCGATCGTCGGCGTCGTCTCGCAGCGTCTGCTGCGCAAGACGTGCGACAACTGCAAGGAGGAGTACACCCCCGGCGCCGAGGAGCTGGCGGTGTTCCGTCAGCACTCCGGCGGCAGCGACAAGACCGTCTTCTACCACGGCAAGGGCTGCAGCTACTGCTCCGGCACCGGCTACCGCGAGCGCATCGGCGTCTACGAGTTGCTGCGCATCACCCCCGAAGTTCGTCGTCTGATCGTCGGTTGGGCAACCACCGAGGAACTGCGCCGTCTGGCAGTTGCTCAAGGAATGCGCACGATGCTCCGAGAAGCAATGCAGATGGTCGAAGACGACGTCACGACCATCCCCGAAGTCGTCCGAACCCTGTTCGCCCACTGAGTCACCCGCACCAAGAAATCGACCGAGAGACACGGAGCATCACATGCCCAAGTTCGCCTACGCCGCCATCGACACCGCCGGCGCCCCCGTCGAGGGGGTGACCAAGGCCGACACCATCGGTGCAGCGCGCGCCATCCTGGTCGAGCAGAACCTCTTCCCGACCAAGATCGAGGAACGCCGTGGGATGCTCGACTTCGAGCTGACCAAGGAGAAGGTGAAGAAGAAGCACTTGATGCACTTCACCCGTCAGCTCGCGGTGTTCGTCAAGGCCGGCATCCCGATCACCGACGCGTTGATCACGATCGGCGACGAGACCGAGGACGTCGCACTGCGGCGGGCGCTCGGCGTGCTTGGTCGACGACCTGCGCAACGGTGGGCTGTTCTCCGCGGCCGCTGCTGCCCACCCCGAGGTGTTCCCCGACTACTACGTCGGCATCCTGCAGTCGGCCGAGCTGACCGGTCAGCTCGACGTGGCCCTCGAGAACCTCGCCGAGTACCTCGAACGAGAGATCGACACCCGCGCCAAGGTCGTGTCGGCGCTGTCGTACCCGATGGTGGTCATGGTGATGGCGATGATCACGGTGTTGATCCTTGCCGGCTACGTGCTGCCGCAGTTCAAGCCGCTCTTCGAGGAGCTGGGCGCCGAGCTGCCGCTGCCGACGCGGATGATGCTGTTCTTCTCGCGGTTCTTCACCGACCTGTGGTTCATCACCGCCGGCGTTCTTCATCGTGATCGCTGGCACGTTGATCTTCATGTTCAAGCACCCGACCGGCAGGATCTGGAAGGACCGTCTTGTCGCTGAAGATCCCGATCATCTCGGGCATCGTCGACTACGCACTCCTCGAACGCTTCTGCCGGATCCTGTCGGCGATGCTCGCCGCCGGTGTCCCGCTACCCGAGGGGCTGAAGACCACCACGGACGCCACGAGCAACGTCGTGTACAAGGAACGTCTCGAGGTCGCCAGGGCCCAGATGCTCGAGGGTCAAGGGTTCTCGCAGCCGCTGATCGACACCGAACTGTTTCCCGGCGCCGCCCGGCAAATGTTCAAGGTCGGCGAGGAGACCGGCACGCTCGGACATGCAGCTCGAAGTGGCCGCATCTACTTCGACCGCGAACTCGAGAGCCGCATCAAGAAGTTCACCACCATGTTCGAGCCGTTGATGATCATCTTCGTCGGCGTGATCGTCGGTTTCGTCGCCTTGGCACTCGTGTCGGCGATGTACGGCGTGCTCGACGGACCGAAGGGGCAGATCTGACCCGCCGGGTCAGTGCGGGGTCAGCGAGCGAGGACGAGGTCGACGAAATGCTGTCCGACGAAGATCGCCACGATGGTGCCGAGGGCCAGGAACGGCCCGAACGGCACCGCCGTGCGACGTCCTGCGCTGTCGACCGCCATCATCGCCACGCCGACCAGGCGCCGGCGACGAAACCGAAGAACAGCCCGGGCAGCACGATGCCGGGGTTCAACCAGCCGAGGTACATGCCGAGCAGTGGCGCGAGACGGACGTCGCCGTCGCCCATGCCGCCTCGGCTGAGCGACGTAGATCAGCCACATCGCAGACAGTGCGATCCGGCCCCGAGTGCCATCATCCAGATGCGTTCGGGCTCGTCGATCACGATCGGCGGCGACCGTCAACGTGATCGCGCCGAGCATGATGCCGGTGTAGGTGATCTCGCGTGGCAGTCGCTGGGTCTGCAGATCGATCCAGGTCTGCGCGAGCAGTACCGACATCAGGACGCAGTAGGCCGGGATCGCTGCTCGCGTGTCGTCGAAGCGGATCGCCATCAGCACGTACAGGACGGCGTTGGACAGCTCGATGACGATCGGGTCGATGCCGATCCGTGCCCGGCAGCGACGACACTTGCCGCGCAGCGCCAGCCAGCTGAACACCGGCACCAGATCGAGCGGGCCCAGGCGGAGCCCGCACGAACCGCAACGACTCGGCGGTGCATTCACCGAGCCACCCTGCGGTACCCGATCCACCACGACCGTCAGGAACGAGCCGATCATCAGACCGACGACGACCACGACCAACAACAACGAAGCTCATCAAGTGCGGCCCTCCGTGGCCCGACCGGGAGGTTAGCCAACCATGTCCACGTCAGATCCGATGCTCGAATCACTGCTCAAGGCCACCGTCGACTCGGGTGCGTCCGACCTCCACCTCACGGTGGGTCGGCCTGCCACTGCCCGTCCGCGACGGCGTGCTTGGTCTCGTTCGAGAACGTCGCCGTGCTCACCGCCGAGGAGGTGGAACGCATGGTGTACTCGCTGCTCGACGAGCGCAAGGTCGCCGAGTTGAACGAGGATCGTCAGGTCGACTTCTCGTTCGGACTGCCCGGCATCGGCCGCTTCCGCGCCAATGCGTTTCGTCAGCGCGGCAACCTCGCGCTCGCATTGCGTGTCGTGCCGTTCCGCGTCCGCACGCTCGAGGAGCTCGGGGCGCCCGGCGCTTGCACGACCTTGCTCAACAAGCCATACGGCATCGTGCTCGTTGTGGGGCCGACCGGTTCGGGTAAGTCGACCACCCTTGCGGCGATGATCGACCGCATCAACGACACCAAGCCCGTGCACATCCTCACCATCGAGGATCCGGTGGAATACCTCCACCACCACAAGATGGCAATGGTCAACCAGCGCGAGGTCGGCACCGACGTGGGCTCGTTCAACGACGGCCTGCGCAGCGCTCTGCGCGAGGACCCAGACGTCGTCCTGCTCGGCGAGATGCGCGACCTCGACTCGATCCAGATCTCGCTGTCGCTTGCAGAGACCGGCCACCTGGTGTTCGCGACCCTGCACACCAACGACGCCGCCCAGGCGCTTGACCGCATCATCGACGTGTTCCCGTCCGAACGACGCGACCAGATCCAGATCATGCTGGCCGGAGCCCTGCAAGGTGTCATCTCCCAACGCTTGATGCCGGCGATCGGTGGAGGTCGCGTCGCTGCGTACGAAGTGATGGTCGCCAACGAAGCCATCCGCAACCTCGTTCGCGAAGGTAAGTCGCGTCAGATGCGCAACATGATCGCGACCGGCGCAGCCGAAGGTATGCAGACCATCGAGATGGACCTCGCCCGCCTCGTGGCGGCCGGGCTGATCTCGATCGACGTCGCCATGGAGTCGAGCCAGTACCCCAAGGAGGTGCAGGCGCAGCTCGCCACCGCGCGTGCGCAGATGCACGCGCACTCGACTCTGTCTACTGGACAGGCCGGTTCGTCGGGTTCCGGCACCTACGGCGGGGCGCCGGTCACGGCTCCCGCCGAGTCGATGGCCCCGCCGCAACCGCCGGCCACGGTCGGTTCGCCGAACGGGGCCTGAGCCCGGAACGGGGGCTCCGCCGAGATGGTCGTCAAGAAGAATCCGTACAAGAACCTTGCCGGCGTCACGCCGTGTCCCGGCGGCTGGTTGGTGTTGCCCGCGCGTCTGTCGGGCATCACCGTGGCCGCCGAGGAGGCGTTCGTGCTGCCCAAGCTGTTCGAGGTGCTCGACTTCCGACCGACGTTCGAAGCCGCCGCGATCAACATCCCGATGGCGTGGTTCGAGGAACCATCGGGTCAGTTCCGGCCGTGCGACCGCGAGGCGCGTGAGTATGTCGGTTGGCCGCGCATCACCGGCATCTCGGGCACCCCGAGCCGGGCGGCGGTGCGGGCATCGAACGGCGAGGCCCGCAAGATGGAGCCGTGGATGACCAAGCACGACCTGCGCCGGATGCGTTGGTTGCGTGAGGCCGAACGCGAGCTGCAGCCGTACCACTCGCGCAGCTTCTTCGCGGCGAACCCCGACGTGTCGTTCACGGTGATGAACAGCGACGAACCGTTGAGGACGTCGCCGTACCACGAAGATGGGCGGCTCGAACGGCTCGAGTTGATTCGCGACCGCCTCCCCGGCGTGGATGACGTGGTGTCACGCACCCCGCCCGATGGTGCGGCTTCCGTCCACATGCTGCAGGCCGGTGCGCTGCTGTTCACCGCCCGCCGTGCGTCGGGCCGCGCCATCAGCCGCATGCCCCTCGACCCGTTCTGGGACGAAACCGGCATGCGCATGGAAATCGTCCGCTGACGCTTCCCGTCCCCCGCCCCGCCCCGTGGCGATGAGTGTGGGGTGTCGCCGGCGCCCGCTTCGCTCATCGCGTTGGGGGTTGAGCCCGTGGCGATGAGTGTGGGGTGTCGCCCGCGCCCGCTTCGCTCATCGGGTCGGGACCGGAGGCCGGGGTTCTCTGGTCAGCCGTTGAGGGCGAGGCCGTTGATGGGGCCGTCGATGTCGACGTCCTCGCCGGCAACCGTCGGCATGGCGACGGGCGGCTCGAACGACGCAGTGGGCAGCGGTGCCGGCTCGGTGACGGGCTCGACCGCGGCGGCGGGGGCGGCCGTGGCGGTGAGGCGGTCGAACATCGCGGTGATCGCGAGGGCGAGTTCCTTCTGTTGCTGGCGGCTCTCGTCGAGGCCCTTCTGGATGCGGGCGACCGACTGCTCGAGGGCGTCGAGGCGAGAGGTGATGTCGGGCGAGCCCTCGGGAGCCTCACCGGTGAACGAGGTGATGCGGTCGGCGCGCTCGCGCTCGATCAGCGAGGTCAAGCGCTGTTCGGAGCGCTCGGTGGCCGCCTTGGCCTCCGAGCGTGCGAGCTCGACTTGCTCTTGGGCGATTTGGGCGTAGGTGGCCAGCGACGTGAACTGACTGCTGATCTGCGACTCGGCCTGCTCCACGCGGTAGCGCAGGTCGTGGATCTCCACGCTGTTCTCGGCGGCTGCCTCGTCGCCGAAGAACTCGTCGAGTGCGCTCGAGTCGAGGGTGTCGGTGTCGTTGATGTCTCGTGCCTTGCCGAACATGTGGTGCCTCTTGCGGTGTGAGGATGCGCCGCCCACTGCGAGCGCCTGGTTGTACATCGGCGCGACTTGCCGTCGTCTTGAGGCCCCACTGAGACGTCGTTGATCTTTGCGAAAACTTCGAGGTTCCACTCAAGGTCCGTGCTGAGCGACCGAAGAAACAACTGCGCAACGGGAGACGATCTCACGGAGCGCACTCGTGAGAAACGTCTCCCTCGGGAGCACCAACCAAAGAGCGGAAGGAAATTCAAATGGAACAACAAGCAGGACAAGGGCTTCACCTTGGTGGAACTCCTCATCGTCATCGTCATCCTCGGCATCCTCGCCACGGTCACCGTGTTCGCCGTCCGCGGCATCACCGACCAGGGCCAGACCTCGGCGTGTCAAGCCGATGAGAAGACGCTGCAGGTGGCTCTCGAAGCGTATTACGCTCAAGAGGGCAACACCCTCGGAGCTGCAGCGACCGAGACCAACCTGATCCAGGCTGGTCTGCTGGCGGGCTATTCGAACAACTACAACGTCGTGAGCGGCGCCGTCGTTGCGGGGGACCAGGTGGTTGTTGCCGCCATCCCGGCCTCCGGCACCTTGCTCGCTGCGCCCGCAGCTGTGGCCGCCACCACCGTTTGCACCTGATCTCAGTCAATTCACTGAACGGAGAGTCCCCGTCGGCTTCGGCCGGCGGGGACTCTCCGCGTCCCGGCAGGGCTGGGCCGTGAGACTTGAGGAACCCTGGACTTGACTCCTGTGTCGGGACGTTCGATACAACAGCATGCGGCGAGCGGTTCATTCATCTTCGGCCCTCCACCGTGTCGACCGTGGCTTCAGCCTCGTCGAGCTGCTGGTCGTGATCGTGATCCTCGGGATCATCGCTGCGGTCACCGTCATGTCCGTTCAGGGGGTGTCGGACCGGGGCGACGAGTCGAGCTGTCAGGAGGACTCCCGCCGGATGCTCACCGCATCGGAGGCGTACTTTGCGCAACGCGGCGGTGACGTCATCCCTGTCAGCGACCCAGCGGTGGCCGGCCAGACCGGAACCACCCCTGAGTTGACCCTGGCCGCCGTCGGACTGCTCCATGGCCAGTCGGAGCTGCACGACATCGACGCCAACGGCAATGTGAGTGCACAGCCCGGATCCCGCTGCGCGTAGCCCATGGGGCCACCCAGCCAGCGCGGGACGGGGCGGCGCACTCGACGACCTCGCCCTCGGGGGAGCCCTTGAGGAGTTTGCCGTCGGCCGCCACCACGATGCCCGTCGGCACACCGAACCACAGGGTTCGATTCACGACTGGAACAACTCGTCCCCCTCTGAACGTAGTGGCGGTCTTGCGGTCCTGCACGAAGTGCGGGTCTCGGCCTCGGTCCCGAGCCGATCGGTTGCGACGACGCCGGGTGTCACGACGCAACCGACCCGTGCACCTGATCTCAACACGTTGATCGTGTCGAGGATCTTTGGCTGCTCGCAGCCGGCAGGGATCCCTCGCGTTCGCGGCAGATTTCGGCCATGAAGTTTGAGGATTTCCGTACTCGACTCGGCGGCCTCAGCAGCCGAATCAGGAGCATGCGGCGCAGTTGCCCCACCTCGTCAACAATGCAGCCAGCAACCGACCCGGATGCCGATGGCGGCTTCAACCTCATCGAACTGCTGGTCGTGATCGTGGTGCTCGGGATCATTGTTGCGTTCACGATCGTCACGGTCCGGGGTGCCTCGCACGACGGCAATGAGTCGGGCCGCCCGGAGAGCCGGGCGTTGACCGCCATGGCGTCGTACTCAGCGCAGCCGGGTGGTGACATCGAAGCCGAGTTGCTCGGCGGCGAGTACCGACCGCGTTGACTAGCCGGCGGAGTACTGGGCCGCAAGTTCGAGGACCTGGTCCTCGGGGAACCGGCCGACCCAGCCGGTGATGATCGTGCCGTCGGGCGTCAGCAGGATCGCCGTCGGCTGCGACGACACGCCGAGTTCGATCCACGACTCGAACGACTCGTCCCACAGCATCGTGAACGTGGTGCCGCGATCCTCGACGAACTCCCGGGCCTCCTGCAGGCTGTCCTGCGTGCCGAGGCCGATCACCTGTACCTCTGATTCGTGTGCTCGAGCGAACTGCTCGACGTCGGGTGCTTCGGCCCGGCAGGTGGGTCAATGCGGTGCGTACATCCACAACAGGATCGGCGTGTCGGCCGGTGCCACGTTGCGGAGGTTGACCTTGTTGCCGGCGCCGACGTCGTCGACCACCACGTCCGGCAGCTGATTGGCGGCGGTGTCGGCGGCCGGATCGAGCTCGACCGCATCGGGCGGCGCCGGCAGCGTGCTGCCCGCCGGTTCGCTCGACGAGTCGCTGCCACCACAGGCGGCCAGCACGAGCACGGCCCCGATGGCGACCGCCCCGAGGCGGGATCGGCTCGAACGAGGAAGGCGCATGTGCCCAGTGTGGTCGACACCTGCGCCCGAATCGACCCGGTTCACCGAACGTTTCGTGGTCGCAGAACCCGAGTCGCGATGAGCGGGAGGGGCGCCGGCGGCACCGTTCGCTCATCGACGGGAGGGGTTCTCGGGTCGCGATGAGCGAGGAGGGGCGCCGGCCGGCACCGTTTCGCTCATCGGGTGGGTGGGTGGTCGGGTCGCGATGAGCGAGAGGGGCGTCGGCGGCACGTTTCGCTCATCGGGTGGGTGGGTGGTCGGGTGGCGATGAGTGGGAGGGGCGTCGGCGGGACCGTTCGCTCATCGGCGGGGCGGGGGAGTGCGGTCAGGAGCTGGTGGGGTTGAGGAGTTCGCGGCGCAGGGCGAGGAGCTTGGGGGCGGGTTCGCCGTCGGACCAGGCGTCGGCCACCAGCACCCGCTCGTAGGACTCCCACTCCTGGCGCACCCCGGCGAGATCGCCGGCCCGAGCGTGTGCCTGCATCCGCAGTGCGATCAGCTCCTCGTGGCCGGGCAGCACCCGCAAGCCCTTGCCGGTCGCCCAGAACACCGCGTCGGTGTCGCCGAGCGACAGCGCATGCGCGGCGAACTCGGCGGTGGCGCTGATCGCCAGCAGCACGAGGTTCGACGTGATGCCCTCGGCGTCGGGCCACAGGTAGCTCGTGCCGGCGAACGGCATGTCACGCACCAGCTCGACGGCCGGCCGCAGCGTCTCGATCGCCTGACTCGGCGGCTGCACCCGGGCGTGCGCCAGACGGTCCTCCACCAGATCGGCATCGGTGACCACGAGCTCGTGGACCGGAAGCTGCTCGGTCAACGTTCGTGCCACCCACTCCTCGCCGTCGGGGGGCGACACCAGCCGGGCGAGCGCCCGCCGGGCTTCGGACACGACGTTGGCGAACGTCGCGTCGCGCACGTCGAGGTCCCACAGCGCCGTGCGCGCACCGGTCCGCGTCGCCCGGTCGCGGTGGGTCGTGAGCCAGGCGATCAGCTCGACCGTCTTCGACCGTTCGAAGGCGCCGGCCTCGCCGCTGCGTGCGTGCACCTCGACGGCGCCGATCAGCCCGACCACGATCTCGTGCGGTCGCGGCTCGAACGGCGACGGCGCGGTCAGCGGCTCGTCGACGGCGTCCGGCGGCGCCGCTGGAGCGGCACTGCCATCGTCGGCCCACTGGATCTCGTCGATCGGGTCGATCGGCTCCAGCTCGCGGTCGGCGTCGACGAGCAGCTCGTTGATCTGGTCGAGATCCGACTCGCTGACGCCCACCGGGGTGAGTTCGATCGCCGTGCCGAACGCTTCGAGGCTCCAGCCGTCGGCACGAGCAACCAGACGAGTCGGGGCCGTCGCCACGCACCCGCGCTCGTCGGCGACCACGACCGCCACCCCGTGGCCCGCCTCCGGCAACGCGCCGGCGACGCACACGTCAGCGCCCTCGTCGGACGACGTGAGCAGCACGACGGCGGGCTCCCACGCCTCGCCGCCCGTGCGCAGCGACCGCAGCTCGAACGACGATCGCTCGTTGGCCGCCGTCGTCCCGACCAGCGAGCACGCCAGCTCGATCGCCGCGTCGGCGGTGCCGGTGCGGTGGGCGCTGCGATGGTTCAACAGTGCCGCTTCCGGCAGCGACACGGCGACGAGGTGGGCGACCTCGGCGAAGATCGACGACGCCAACGACGTGGCCAGCGCGGTGACCACCTCGTCGGCCTGATCGGAGCGGGCGGCGATCGCCAGCACGCCGCACGCCTCGAGGTCGACGAGCAGTTCGTTGCCTGCCGCCGTGATCCCGAGCTGCACCAGCGCCACGCACGGCTGGCCCACCTGGCGCGCATCCTCGCCGAGGATCTCGATGGGCACCTCGGCGCCCAGCCGCCACGACTGGCCGGCGCCGGTCCACGGGAGCGGGAGCGTCGCCGGTGCCGTGAGGCGGAGGTCGAGGTCGCCGTCGGGCGAGACCTCGACCCACCCGATCTGACTACCCGTGTGGATCAGCGAGCGAGCCGCTGCCCGGCACGCCACGTCGGCGCGCAGGATTCGTTCGCCCGCATCGATCGTTCGCAGTGTCCGTTCGGTCCGGGCAACGTCCTCACGCGGTTCGGGTACCCGATGCCGCGGCATGGCGGAGCGCAGTCGATGCCGCCGGCGCACCCCGACGAGCGCCAGCACACCAGCGGCCAGCAATGCAGCGTGTTCCAGTCGGATCGGCGACGGTGCCTGCGGTGTCGGCGCGTCAGCGGGCGGGTTCGCTGCCGGGTCAGCGATGGGTCCGGCCGGAGGTGCGACCGTGGTGGACGTGGTGGACGATGGGGAGGAACGGTCGATGATGGCGAGTCGGGAGTGAGCGGGAGCGGTCCGTCAGCGGTCGCTCGGTCGAGCGAGGTGGTCGATTGGTCGACCGGGCGCCGCTTACCGATGCGGCGTCGACTGTCGTGGCGTCGACCGGGGTGGTGTCGAGCCCGGGGATGTCGACCGCTGCAACGTCGGGCGCTGCAGCTTCGGCCGGTGTGGAGTCGACCGGCGGCGCCGGCTCGTCGGCGGCCGCGTCCGTCGGCTCCGGCGGGACGACCACGACCGGCGTCTCGACCGGTTCGACCGGTTCGACGGGAGCATCCACCACCTCGTCCACCTCGACCGACGGGGCGGCGGCGAGTTCGAGTTCCCATCCGGGCAGGATCAGGTCGGGGTCGTCGAACGTGCGCCCGCCGCCCATCTCGTCGCCGGCGTTGCGTTCCCAGATCTCGGGCCATGCGGTCGGATCGCCGAGTTGCTCGTCGGCGATGTCCCACAACGTGTCGCCCCGCTCGACCGTGTACGTCGACGCCACCTCGCTCGCCGGACCCGGCTCGGCCGGTCGTGACGCAGCGGCCTCGGCCGGCAGTTGCAGCGTCCAGCCGACCTCGATGTAGGCCGGATTCGTGAAGCGCTGACCGCCGGGCATCGTGGCGCCGAGGTTCGCGTCGATGATCGCGTCGGCGATCTCCAGCACGCGGCTCGAGTCGCCGTCGGCCAGGCCCACGGCGATCGAGTAGATCGACTCGCCGGCGGTGACCACGTGCACCGCCCCCGTTGCCGGACTCGGCGCCGGCGCAGTCTCCGGCACTGCGACGTCGAACGCCGCCACACCCACCGCGGCTGACGGCGCTGCAACCGGTGCTCCGAACGTCGCCGTCGGCGCGGCACGTGCGCCGAGCGTCGACGCCAACGAGGTCGCCGACGTCATCATCGGCAGCACGGCGACGAGCCCGATGGCGATGAACCGGGCGATCGGCTGGGCCCAGCCCACCCCGCGCACGTCCGGCAGGGCGAGGCCCTGGTGGCGAACCGCATGGACGACCTCGACGATCGTCGTCACGAGGATGATCGCGACCGCCACCCACACCACGCACAGGCTCAACCGGATGATGCCGTCGATGACGGTGTCGTCGGCGAGTGGACCCGACAGGGCGTCGCCCACCTCGCTCGACCCCCACGCCCACGGCGGATCGGCGCCGGCGAGCGGATTGGCCGACCCGAACCTCGCCCGCGACGCAGCGATCAATCCGATCGGCACCACGACACCGAGCGCCACCAAGGCCACGGCCGACGCTGCGAACCGGGACCAGCGGTGCGGATCGCGTTCGGTCACGTGTCCTCCTGTCCGTTCGGTTCGATGTGGTCGGCGCCCGCCACCCCGACAGTGGGCGCCGGGCCGGCCCGAAGGGAAAAGACGGTCATGGCGCCCGCTCCGAGCGCACCGTTCCGGCGCCGGTGACCGTGCGGCCGTCGTCGACGATCGTGACCGTCACCGACACCCGGTCGGCGGCAACGTCGATCGACGTGACGCGGCCGTCGACGCCGTACGAGGCGAACAGCGCGCCGGCGGTCGCCGTCGCAGCACTGCTCGCTGCCGCCGGATCGATCACCGCGACGCCTGAGCGCAGATCGGTCAGCGCCGCCGATTGTGCCCCCGACCGGGCGGCCTGGAACGCGATCGACTGCGCCGCCGATCGGTTCGACACGCCCCGGTCGACGTCACGGGCCAGCCACACCAACCCCAGGAACGTGAACGCGAAGATCAACGCGATGCCGGCGACCAACCCGGCGCCGCGATCGCCGCTGCATCGGCGGTCGGACGTCACGGTCGTCGCTGACGGTGCGGTCGTCACGGCGCCTCCTCGGTGGCGCGCAGCGGGTCGATCGCGGCGAACGCGGTCGCCGTGGCGCCGCTCGACGGTGGATCGATCAGCTCCAGACCCTCGGTGGACACCGTGCACGACACGGTGACGGCCACCTGACCACCGGGCCGGAACTCGGACAGATCGACCGACACCTGCGGCGCCGAGCACGACGACGGGTCGACGAGCATCGCCCGCCCGACCTCTTCGGCTGCAGCGACCGCGGCGGCGCCCGAACGTTCCTGCGCGGCGGCTTGGGCAGCCGACTCGGCCGCGCTCTGCACGGTGGCCCGGCTGTCGACGCCACGGCCGAGGAACACGATCACCACCGCCAGCCCGATCGCCGCCGGCGTCAGCAACGCCAACCCGAGGGCGTCGGACGATCCGGCGTCACGACGCAACCGCCGAGTCGGCCAGCACGTCACGGCGTGATCTCCTCGACCGGCACCGCGGAGGTCACCGAGAGGGCGTTCGCGGTGCCGCGGATGATGCCCGGCGCGTCACCGGTGACGGTCACGACGACCACGCCGGCGGTCGTGCCCACGCTCACCACGACGTTGCGGAGGTCGGTGTCGGCCTCCAGGATCGCCGTCGCCGAGGCCTGGGCGTCGCCCGCGGCCACGCCCGAGCGGGCGACCAGCGCGGCGGTGTCACGCGCGATCACGCGAGCCTCGGTACGGGCGTGGCTCCACATCGCCGCCTGGAACGCAGCGAATGCGAGGAACACGAACATCGGGGTCAGCAGTGCAACCGCCAACGAGGTGGCCGCCCCACGATCGCCGCGAAGGCGCCGCTCCGGGAGGCGTTCGCATCGCACCGCGTCGACCATCGTGCATGTCCGCCGGACGTCAGGGCGCCGACGGCGACTGCACCGGGGTGCTCGCCGTGTCGCGGATCTGGCTCCAGATGATCGCCGCCACGACCGCCACACTGATGGCCGCAGCCGCATACCAGAGCACCTGCTCGATCGAGACCGCACCGCGATCCGCACCGGGATCTGCGGTCGGTGCGAGCGCTCGGGTGACGACGGCGATCACGCTCGTCAGCATCAACATCGGATCGTGCATGTCGGTTCCTCTCGGGTGGGCTTGGTCGGGTGGGCTGGTCGGGTGGGCTGGGTCGGGTGGGCTGGGTCGGTGAGTGGGTCGGGTCAGTTGAGGTTGAGGGCGGGGTAGATGATCAGGGCCATGAACAGCAGTGCCATGGCGACGAGGGGCGGGGTGACCTTGTCGTTGCGGACCCGGGCGTCGGCCTCCTGTTCGGCGGCGAGGGTCGAGCGCAGCGTCGAGCACTTGGCCGCCAGGCTGCGGGCGACCGGCGCACCTTCGGCGGCCGAGAGCGTGGCGGTGGCGGCGACCTGTTCGAGTTCGACGATGCCGTAGTCGGCGGCAACCTGGTCGAGCGCCCGCACGAGGCTCTGCCCGGTGGTGCCCGCCTCGCGCATCGCCCGGCGCAGCTCGCGGAACAGCAGGCCGTCGCCCGCCCGGGCCGCCTGATCGAGCGCGCCCTCGTAGCCGGTGTTGCCCGCCAGCAGCATGGTCACCATGTCGAGGTAGGCGCCGAGTTGGTGGCGCAGGTCGACGGCGACCTCGGCGCTTGCTGTCATCGTCGTCGAGTGCACGAGCAGCGGCGCCACGATCGCACAGCCGAGCGAGAACGCCATCGGGATCCAGACACCCAGCGACACGACGCCGAGCGCCTGGAGGACTCCGAGCAGCAGCGCCGGCACGATCAGCCCGCAGAGTGCGGCGAGCACCAGGTAGCCGACGTGCGTCTCGACCCGGCGACCGACGAGCCGCAGCGGTTGGCTCCACGCGCGAGTCCACCTCGACGCTCCGTTGCGCTCGACGAACGAACCGACGCTGACGAGTACGCCGGAGGGCTCCGTCGCCGCTGCAGTCGACGTCGCCGACATCGGCGCGACCACCCCGGGTCGATGCAGGTGCGCCATCGCCCGCCGCAGCGCGGGACGAGGCTGGCGCCAGCCGCCGATCACCAACCAGGCGCCAGCGCAGAACACGATGCTGCACAGCACCAACACCCCAGCCGGCCTCATCGAGCGGACCCCGCGGTGAGGAACCGGCTCGGCCGGGGGAACCGGGCGAGGCGTTGTACTCGCAGCAGCAGCATCGCGTAGATCGCGAGCACCAGGCCGAGGAACAGCTGTCCGCCGGCGCTGTCGTACGGCTCGAGGTACTCGGCGCGGCCGAACACGAGGAGCCCGACGACGAGCGACCCCATGATCACCGTCAGCAGGGTGACCTCGCGTTGGATCGGTGCGCGCTCGGCCTCGACGAGTCGGCGGCGATCCGACTGGCGTCGGGCCTGCTCGGCCAGCGAACTCAGCACCGCGGCGGTGCGGGCGCCGCGTTGCACGGCGATCAGGAGTCCAGCGGCGACGAGGTCGCCGAGCGGGTCGTCGATGTCGTCGGCGAAGCGACGGAACACGATGGCCGGGTCCTGCCGACCGAGCCCGGCAGCGAGACGGCGCACCTGCGGCTTGATGGCGGTCGGGCACGTGGCCACCGTGGCGTTGATGGCACCGACCGGCTGGTCGCCGGCGATCAACACGTCGCGCAGGTTCTCGATCCACGACGCCAGCGCGTCGATGCGCTGCAGGTCGCTGACCCCGCCGGCGTCGCGTTGCTGCCAGGCGCCGATCGCGTACCAGCAGCCGACCCCGACGATCAGCGCCGCCACCAACCAGCCCGACGCTGCCACCACCGCCAGCGACGCGGCACCGGCCCCAGCGAGGCGAACCCACACGCCAGGACGAGCGGCCCGGCGCGGTTGCGGCGCCTGGTCGTCGCCTGCCACCACGACGATCACGGCGAGCACGCCGGCGATCGTGGACGCAACGAGCAGCGCGACGTCGAGGCTCATCGGAGGTTGCCCCCGGTGGCGAACAGGTCGGCGGGGTACCCCGCCAGCCGGAGCCGGTTGAGGTGCCGTTGCGACAGTGGCGCCACCTGAACGAGTTCGTCGTGGGCGTCGAGCCCCCACACTTCGGTGCTCGACACGCCGCCTGCCTCGCCGAGCCCGCCGACCTCGATGATCGACGTCACTCGCCGCACGGCACCCTGGTCCTCGACGGCGTTGCGCACGAGGTCGATGTGCACCACGAAATCCACGGTCTGGGCGATGAGGGAGTACACGGCGAATTCGGGCAGGCTCGTGTTCGACTTCGACACGTAGTACGCGAGCCGTTGCAGGACGATGTCCGCCGTGTGCGCGTGGATGGTGGCCAGCGACCCTCGTTTGCACATCGAGGCGACGTCGAGCATGTCGAGCGCCTCGTCCTCGACGAGTTCGCCCACCACCACCCGATCGGGGTTGAGGCGCCGCGTCAGCTCGACGAGCTGGCGCGTCGTGATCTCGCCCTCGCCCTCGGCGTTCGCGTGGCGGGTGAACAACGCCGGTGCGTCGGGGTGTCTCGGGTCGTCCTCGAGGCGCAGCTCGAGCAGGTTCTTCTCGACGGTGATGATGCGTTCGAGCGGCGACACCTCGCCGAGCAACTCGGTCAGCAGGGTGGTCTTGCCGGCGCCGGGCGGCCCGGACACGAGGATCGTGAACCCGCAGCGCACCAGCGCCCGCAGCCGAGCGACGAGGGCATGCGGGAACAGGCCGAGCTCGGCGAGCCCGGTGAGGCCCACCTGGCGCACGACGAACCGTCGGATCGCCATGCGCGGATGCGTCGACACGCCGTGTTCGTCGCTGCCGCCGAGCACCATCACGATGCGCGCCCCGTCGCGCGACTGCAGGGTGAGCATCGGCGACGACGTGTCGAGTCGGCCCTCGCCGGTGCCGGTCATCCGCAGCGCCATGCGCTTCTGGAACGACGTCAGCTCGGCCGCCGACGACCACAGCCGACCGACGTCGACCTTGCGACCGTCGGTGTAGGTCACCCACGTCGAGTCGGGACCGTTGACGTCGACCTCTTCGACCATCGGATCGCTGAGGTACGGCTCGAGGGGGCCGGCGCCGGTGAGCTCGGCGACCACCCGCGCTCGAACGTGGTGTTCCTCGTGCTGCGACAGCGGCCGGGCGCCGCGCTGCAGGCGCGCCTCGTTGACCGAGGTGACCTCGTCGCTGATCCAGGCGCCGACCAGCAACTGCTGGCGGCGCTCGTCGCCGGCCAGCGCGATGCCCGGCGTTCTCGACGAACTCCGGGCGCCGTCGTCGTGTTCGATCGCCTCGATCAGCCGGTCGGCGACCCGGTCGGTCACGAGCGTGATCGCGTGGTCGAGGTCCTCGGTCGGCGCACCGAACCGCACGGTCATCAGCGTTCGCCCCCCGACTCGACGGTCCCGGCGGGTGCGGTGAACCGATCGGACGAGGCAACGTCGGCAACATCGGCAAGGTCGGCAACGTCGGCGAGTTCGCCCGCCAGCTGGGCGGTGTCGCGCATCAGCGGGAGTCGCCGGAGCCGTTTGGCCGACACGCCGGACCGGCCGGCGATCGTGGCCGCGGCCAGCGGGTCGTCGCCGAGCGCCACGACGCGTCGAACGGTGTCGGGCACCGCCTGGTCGACGAACTGCCCGATCTCGGCCGGATCGAACGGCGACCGCCCGACGATCGCGAGCACGAAGGTGGCGTCGAGGTGAGCGAGCTCCTCGACCGACTCGACGAGACGTTCGATCCGCACCGTGGCTGCCGCCGCTGACGCCGTGGCCTGGCGGTGCACGATCACCACGGTGTCCGCGACCCGCAGCGCCGGCGACAGCGGTTCGCCCACACGGTGCGCACCGACGTCGGCGAGCACGGCAACCGGCGCGCCGGCGAGGGCGGGAAGAACGACCAGTGCAGCCTCCTCCACTGCCCGGTGCGCAGCGCGAGCCCTGACGGCGTTGGCGACGAAGCGCACCCCGGCAGCGCTCCGGCGGGTCATCGCGTCGACCGTGTCGAGCACCGATCGGTGGCTTCGGCCCGAGTCGTTGCCGGCGTTGGCGACGATCGTCGCGAGTGACGGCTGGGCCGGCGTGTCGAGCCATGCGGCGAGCGAGCCGCCCGAGCGGTCGGCCTCGAGCACGAGGACCTCGCTGCGGCCGGTCGGCCATCCCGCTGCGATCGCCACCGTCGTGGTGGTCGCAGCATCGCCGACCACGGCGATGATCGTCACGGCTCGCCGTCCCCGTCGGTTTCCGTGGCAGGTTCGCCATCGGTTGGGGTGGGCGCGACCGCCGGGTCCTCGGACGGTTCGACGAGCACCACCCGGACGTCGTCAGCCGCGGCGATCGTGGCCGCGTCGGCGGCGGCCACCTCCACCGACAGCGATTGCAGGCCGAGCGCCGAGGAGGTGTCGGTCGGCAGTCCGACCACCCGTCCCGAGATCGAGATCACCTGGGTGTCGGTGCCCGACCGATCGGCAGGCACGACCAGCAGGACCGGCACGCGTTCGCGCAGGCCGATCGGCAACGACCCGTCGGCGACCTGGATGGCGACCACCGACGTCCCCGGCGTGACCAGCGCAGTCGGCTGGACCGACTGGGCGGTCACCAGCGAGCCGGCGACGAGACGAACCTTCGCGTAGGTGCCGACCAGCGAGTCGAGCTGGTCGCCCGGGATCACATTGACGGTCGCATCGACGTCGACGTCGACGGTGCGCAGCATGTCGCCGGTGATCTGCTCGCCCGCGGGAACGTCGCGTACGGCCTGCACGACCGGCACTGATTCGTCGAGCGTGGAGTAGACGTACAGATTGCCGCCGATCGCGATGGCCGCGAGTGCCACACCGGCGGCGATGCGGTTGCGCCGTCGTGCCGCGGGCTGGAACCCCGGTGCGGACGCCGAGGCCGCGGTGTCACCCCGAGCGGGGCGGGCGGCGGTCACGCCGGAGCTCCGTTGGCGAAGATCGCGTCGACGATCGCCTCGTTGGCCAGCATCACGAGCACCGATGCGCCGACGAGGAACGGGCCGAAGGGGATCGTGCGGCGCCGGGTGGCGAGCCCGACCGCTGCGCCACCCGCCGCAGCAAGACAGAGCGCAACCGGAGCAAGACGTGCGTCGATCGTTCCGATCGCAGCGCCGAGCACGAGGGCCGCCTTGACGTCGCCGAACCCCATCGATGCCGGCGACACCAGATGCAGGATCAGCAGCGGAACTGCCATCGCGAGCGCGCCGACGGCGACGTCGGCGAGCAGACCGGGGTCGTTCGGCTGCCCGACCAGCGAGTCGATCACGAGCGTGGCGATCAGTGCGATCGCTCCGGCAGCCACCCAGGCGTCGGGAAGCCGACGCTGTCGGACGTCGAACACGGCGGCCGGAACCAGCACGGCGACACCGAACGCTGCGGCGAGTGGAACCGCTCCGGCCACCGCCGCAGCGGCGAGGGCGATGACCGCCAGCGCTGCGACACCGACCAGCAACGGTGAGACCACGTCGACCGCGCCGATCGGCGCGTGTGCCGTGGTGGATCGGACGGATGCCCGATCAGGAATCAGTGGTACCCCCAACCCCTTCTCCTCTTCCCCCGTGACGTCCCCGCCGTCGCCGTGGCGGAACCTTAGTGCGCGCGCTGAGCGCGCTTTTCCGGTGGCCGAGCGGGTGGTGCGAACCATGCGAACGCAGTGGGCGGTCTCCGGGCGAAAAGGGAATCCGCCCACGCTCGCTCCCGCGTCGACGTCGACGTCCCCGCGATGAGCGAGAGGTGGTGTGGGCGCCCGCTTCGCTCATCGCGTTGGGGTTGGGGCTGGTGGCGATGAGCGAGAGGTGGTGTGGGCGCCCGCTTCGCTCATCGCGTTGGGGGCGTCAGGTCGGGGAGAGGGAGCGCACGGTCCACTCGAGCAGCCAGCTGAGGAAGTCGTAGAGGTGGTGCTCGGGGGTGTCGGTGTCGTCGGCCGCGTCCGCGGACTCGTCGTCGGTGATCCCCAGCATCGAGCCGAGCACGAGTCGGATCGCATTGATCGACTGCATGAACGCAATGGTCTCGCCTTCGTCGAGCAGGACCTTCGCGTTCGACGGCTCGATCGTGCGGCTCACCGACTCGATCGCCCCGAGGCGGCTGGCGACGAGTTCTTCGCGCATCAGGCGCTGGTACTCCTCTTCCTTCTCCTCGTCGTCGGGGTACGCCACCGGAAACAACCGCCGCAGCAGCTCGTTGTCGTCGGGGCCGGTGATCAGCGCCTGCAGCTCGCCCATCAGTCGCAGCAGCAGGTTGCGCTCCTCGGTGTCGAGGTTGATGCGCCAGCCGCCGGGGACCGCCTCGACCGGAGCGAGGAACTTACGACGAAGGGCCATCGTGTTCCATGGTGGCCCAGAGGCTGTGCTCGTGCAGGCGGAACACGTGCATCTCGGCCTCTTCGCGCCCGCACGACGCCACGACCGCCCGACCCTTCTCGTGCACGTCGAGCATCAGCTCGGTGGCCTTCTCGAGCGAGTACCCGAACAATTTCTGGAACACGTAGGTGACGTAACTCATCAGGTTCACCGGGTCGTTCCACACGAGCACCACCCACGGACGATCGACGGCAGCGGCGTCGTCGAGGTCCGGTTCCATCACCTCCGTGGGTTCCAGCGTGGTCGGCACCGCACCAGTGTGCCCCGGGCGTCACGTGGATCGCACGACGGGTGCGCCCGAGCAGGTTGTCGGTTTCGGTCGGCTGGCGTTGGTCCACCGATGAGTGGCGCCGGTACGATGCATCGGTCATGTCCGTCGGCAGTCGTCCTCTCGTACCGTCCCGGCTGGCGCCCGGTGGCGTGGCCCACGGGAGCCGGCGCACTCCCACCACCGTGGTCGGCGGGTACATCGCCCTCACCAAACCGCGCATCATCGAACTGCTGCTGATCACCACCGTGCCCACGATGGTGCTCGCCGAAGGCGGCTGGCCGCCGTGGTCACTCGTGGCCATCACCCTGCTCGGAGGCACCCTGGCGGCGGGCAGCGCGAATGCCGTCAACATGTACGTCGATCGCGACATCGATGCCCTCATGGCGCGCACGCAGGGCCGTCCGCTCGTCACCGGCGTGATCGAACCTCGCAATGCGCTGATCTTTGCGATCGCCCTCCAGATCGTTGCGTTCGGGGTGTTGTGGGCCGGCGCGAACCTGCTCTCCGCCGTGCTGGCCTTCGGGGCCACGGCGTTCTACGTCGGGGTGTACACGCTGTGGCTCAAGCGCACGAGCCGCCAGAACATCGTGATCGGCGGCGCCGCGGGCGCCGTGCCGGTGCTCGTCGGTTGGGCAGCGGTGCAGGACTCGCTGTCGTGGGCGCCGATCGTGCTGTTCATCGCCATGTTCCTGTGGACGCCGCCGCACTTCTGGGCGCTCGCGGTCAAGTACGCCGACGACTACCGAGCCGCCGACGTGCCGATGCTCCCCTCGGTCGTGCCCATCGAGGTCGCCGTCCGCCAGATGATCTGGTACACCGTGGCGCTCGTCATCACCACGCTGATCCTCATCCCGGTGGCCGACCTCGGCTGGATCTACGGCATCACCGCCGCCGTGCTCGGAGCGATCTTCCTCGGCGGCACCCTCGCCCTCCAGCGGCACCCGACCGCAGCGAACAGCATGCGGCTGTTCGGATTCTCGATCACCTACGTCACCGTGCTGTTCGGCGCGATGACCGTCGACGTCCTCGTCCGCAACGGCTGGTGACCATCCACCCCACGAGCAGGCGATTCGCGAGGATTTCGGGCGCACGGACTCCTTCCAAGTAGTCTCGGCGCTGTCGTGCCCTGCCACGTTTCGAGTCGCCCACTGCTGACACTGGGCCACAGACAAGTGAGACACCACCCCGTATGACCACCATCGAATCGAGTCCCGAAGCGGTCGCCCACAGCGACAGCGACGCCGACGCCGCCAACGCACTCGCAGCTGTCGCGGGCGCGTTCACGTCCACCGACCACAAGGTCACCGGACGGCTGTACCTGTCCGGCGGGCTCCTCGGCCTGATCGCCACCGTGACGATCAACGTCCTCATCGGGGTCGAGCGCCTCGACGGCACCAACGTTGCGCTCGACGACGAGGTGTTGGCGCAGCTGGTCGACGCTCAGTACGTCGGACTCGTCTTCGCCACGCTGCTGCCGCTCGTCATGGCCGCCTGCGTCTACGCCGTGCCGTTGCAGCTCGGCTCCCGCTCGATCGCCTTCCCCCGTCTCGCGTCCAGCGGGTTCTGGATGTGGTTCGGTGGCCTGATCCTCACCACGATCTCACTGATCGGCAACGGCGGAACCCTCGGCGGCGACCCCGACGCCGTCGGCCTGTTCATCGCCGGCATCGGCCTGATGGCGGTGGGGCTCACCGCCACGGCGGGCGCCGTTGCCACCACGCTGCTCACCACGCGGGCACCCGGGATGACCATGCGGCGCATCCCGCCGTTCTCCTGGTCGGCGCTGGTGTTCTCGCTCGGCGTCATCCTCGTCATGCCGGTGCTCCTCGGCACGCTCGCGTACCTCTTCGTCGACCATCGCAACGCCCGCACCGGCTTCGGCGGCAACGAGGGCATCTTCGTCTGGGCCGGCTGGATCGTCACCCAGCCCGTCACGTTCCTGTTCGCCATCCCGGCCATCGGCATGCTCGCGGAGCTGACCCCGGTCGTGTTCGGCCGTCGGACGGTGGCGCGCGGCGTGCTCTTCGCCGGTCTCGGCCTGGTCGGCATGGCCGCACTCGCCGGCGTCACCCAGCAGAACATCCAGAACCTGCCCTGGGCCGGCAGCCAGCTCAACATCGACGATCTCGACACGAAGGTCCGCGACCTCGTGCCGTTCATGTTGTTCAACGCGCTGCCGGTGCTCGGCATGCTGCTGGTGCTGCTGGTGGTGCTCCAGACCGCCCGACCCGGCGCCGGCTCCCGGTTCAAGTTCAGCCCCGCCATCCTCTTCGCGTTCTTCGGATTCGGGATGATCCTCGTCGGGATGCTCGGCAACCTGCTGCACGCCGCCGACGACCTCGGTCTCCAGGGCACCGTGTTCGAGGAAGCAACCCTGGTCTACATCGTCTACGGCGGTGTGCTCGCCGCGATGGGCGCAACCATCCACTGGGCGCCCAAGTTGTGGGGCGCCACGATCGACGCCGGCAAGGTGCTCCCGCTGGCGCTGCTCGGCCTCACCGGCACGATCCTGGCGGCATTCCCGATGTACATCGCCGGGTTCCTCGACCAGCCCGCCGGCCTGTCGTATCTCAACGACGACCTCGTGATCTGGAACATCATCGCCCTCGTCGGCCACGCGTTCATGGCCGTCACCGTGCTCGGTTTCGTCGGGTTGCTCCTGGCGTCGACCCGGCACGACGACGCGGTCGGCGACGACCCGTGGGACGCCCAGACGCTCGAGTGGGCCACCACGTCGCCGGCGCCGCGCGACAACTTCGTCGACGTGCCGGTCGTGCACTCCGCCGAGCCCCTCCTCGACCTCAAGTCAGCCGCAACGTCACGCGACGTCAACGCGGCATCCAACGACGGGAGCACCGCCTGATGCACGCACTGCCCGCAGCCCCCGCTCCGGCGCCACAGCGCCAGATGCTCGTCGGGGCGTCCCTCGCCGTCGTGGCGATGGTGATGCTCACCGGAAGCATGCTCGCCGTCTGGGCGCTGCAGCGCCGCGAGGCGATCGATACCACCGGCACCTGGTTGCCCAACGGCACCACGATCCCCGAAGTGCCCACCAACGTGATGCTCATCGCGTTCATCGGGATCTGTGTGTTCGGTCAGTGGGCGGTCTGGAGCGCCAAGCGCAACGACCGCCCCCATGCCGTGCTCGCCCTCGGCTGCACCGGGCTGGTCGCACTGCTCGTCGTCAATGCGCAGGCCTTCGTGTACTACCGCATGGGCCTCGGTGTCGGCGACGGCACCTACGCCGCCATGTTCTACGCGATCACCGGCATGTTCATGGTGCTGATGATCGCCGGTCTGCTGTTCACCGTGGTCGCCGCCTTCCGCTACATCGGCGGACGATCCGGCGACCAGGAGATCCTCGTTTCCCACGCCATCTACTGGTACGCGATGTCGGCGATCTTCGCCGCCATCTGGTTCCTCGTCTACGTCACCAAGTGAGCGACTGAATGTTCACCACCGGTTCCAAACTCCTCATCGGCGCCTCGGTACTGGCCGCTGTCTCGGCAATCGCCTACGGCGTCGCCCAAGACGGCGTCATGGGCACGATCGGGCTCGTCTCGGCCGCGATCGCCCTCGCGTTCCTCGCGGGGATCAACATCTACACCAACGACTCCAACATCTGGGACGACGAGATCGAGTCGGTCGAGACCGCCCCCGCCGCGGCACGGCCCCCGGCCAACAGCATCTGGCCGATGGCGTTCGCGCTCGGCGCCGCCGTGCTCACCGTCGGGCTCGTCACCTACCAGGCCGTGTTCATCGTCGGTGTCGTGCTGTTGCTGGCCGCCGGCGCCGAATGGACCGCTGAGGCCTGGGCCGAACGGGCATCGGCCGACGCTGCCTTCAACGCCGAGGTGCGCAGCCGCATCGCCAACCCGCTCGAGTTCCCCCTCGCCGCTGCCATCGGCATCGGCATCATCGTGTACGCGTTCAGCCGCATCATGCTGTGGCTGTCCAAGACGAACACCGTCGTCTTCTTCAGCGTCATGGGCGCCCTCATCCTGGCCTTCGCCTTCTTCATCGCCAATCGGCCAGCCCGCAAGGCGCGAATCGCCGTCGGCGCGGTCGCCGTCGGGCTCCTCGCGCTCGTCGCCGGTGGTGCTGCTGCGGGCCTCGACGGCGAACGCGACATCAAGGTGCACGAGACCACCGAAGGGCTCACCGAGGAGGGCGAGGAGATCTGTCTGAGCCCCGAGGAGTTCGAAGCCGACGAGAAGGCTTCGCAGTCCGTCGGCGCGGTTGCCGCTGTGGCAGCCACCATCACGCTCGGTGACGACGGTCAACTCACGTACGCGGTCAACGGTCCGATCGAGGAGGGCGCGGAAGGTCGGCTCAACCTGCCCCGGTCGAACCCGAACAACGTGATCTTCGTCAACAACTCCGACGAGGATCGTCGCCTCTCCGTCGACCTCACCGTGCCGCCGAGCGCTGCCGTCCAGGACGTAGGTCCCTTGCTGCAGTGCACCACCCTCGTCGAGCCTGGCGGTCGCCAGAACATCACCCTCACGATCGGCGCGCCGAGCTTTGCCGCACCGGACGGGTACTTCTTCTTCGTGCCCGGTGTCGAGTCAGCCCGGCTGGAACTGATCGTGCCATGAGTAACTTCCCACTGAAAAGGCATCCGTTGAGATCCGCGAGTACGTTCAGGAACATGAGTAGCCGAGCACGAATCGGACTGGTCGCCGGCCTCGGCCTGTTGGCCGCCGGATGCGCACAGGATGCACCACAGGACACGTGGGACCCGGCCGGCCCGAATGCTCAGATGATCCACAATCTCCAGTGGCCGGTCTTCGCCATCGCCGCAGTGGTCGGCGTGATCGTGCTGACGTTCGTGGCGATCATCATCGTCAAGTTCCGCGACCGAGGCCAGGCCATCCCCGAACAGACCCACGGCAAGCCGGCCCTCGAGATCGGCCTCACGATCCTGCCGGCACTCATCCTGATCGGTGTGGCCATTCCCACCGTCGGCACGATCATGGCGCTGAACGACACCGACGACACCGAGTGCATCGTCAACGTCACCGGACAGCAGTGGTGGTGGGAAATCGACTACGCCCAGCAGGACGGCTGCGGCGGTGTGGCCGAGCCGATCGTCACCTCCGGCCAGATGATCATTCCGATCAACACGCCGGTTCTCGTGCGTGGCACCAGCCGCGATGTCATCCACTCGTGGTGGATCCCGCGCCTCAACGGCAAGAAGGACATGGTCCCCGGACGTGTCCACACCGTGCGCCTCCAGGCCGACGAGCCCGGCATCTACGCCGGCCAGTGCACCGAGTTCTGCGGGCTGTCGCACGCCAACATGCGCATGGAGGTCGTTGCGCTCACACCTGAGGACTTCGAGACATGGAAGGCCCAGCAACTGGCGCCGTACGAGGCGCCGATCGACAACGAGTCGCTCGCAGCGACCGGCGAGTCGACCTTCATCGCCCAGTGCTCGCGCTGTCACCAGATCAACGGACTCGAAGACGCCGACGGCCAGCCGGTCATCGCCCGCCCCGACCTGCAGGTCTACTCCGGTGCAGCGCCGAACCTGTCGTATCTGATGACCCGCAACACCTTCGCCGGCGCGATGTTCGACCTGCTGAACGAAGAGTGCCGAGCCGACGTCTGGGACTCCGATCCCGAGACGTTCGGTGAGAAGTACCTCGCCGGCGTCAGCGAGGAGTGTCTCAACTCGGTGCAGTTCCGCGAGTGGTTGCGCAACTCACCGGCCATGAAGCCGATGTACACCGACCCCTTGAAGCTCGCCGAGACCAACGGTCTCGTGCGTGGCATGCCGAACCTCGCCCTCAGCGAGGACCAGATCGACGAACTCGTCGCCTACCTGCTCGAACGCAAGTGATGGGAGCCCGTTAACCCATGGCCATCATCGAACGACCCACTGACAGCCCGGCGATCGCCGGTGCCGGCGGTGCTGTCGTCACCCCGTCGTCGTCGTACGGCTACTTCCGTCGACCGGTGCAGACCACCGGCTGGAAATCGTGGGCCTTCACGGTCGACCACAAGAAGATCGGCATCATGTACGGCGTCGTCGCCATGGTGTTCTTCTTCATCGGCGGCTTCGAAGCGCTCCTCATCCGCGCCCAGCTCGCGCAACCCGACGGCACGATCCTGTCGGCCGACAAGTACAACCAGATGTTCACGATGCACGCCACCACCATGGTGTTCCTGTTCGTGATGCCGATGGCGGCCGCGTTCGCCAACTACATGATGCCGCTGCAGATCGGTGCCCGAGACGTGGCGTTCCCCCGTCTCAACGCACTGAGCCTGTGGACCTTCGTGTTCGGTGGCATCTTCATCAACACCTCGTGGTTCCTCGGTGGCGCCGCCGACGGTGGCTGGTTCATGTACGCCCCGAACAGCTCGGTGCCGTTCTCGCCCACCAACGGCGTCGACTTCTGGACGCTCGGTCTGCTGATGACCGGTGTGGCCTCGCAGGTCGGTGCCGTCAACCTGATCGTCACAGCGCTCAACATGCGAGCACCGGGAATGACGCTGATGCGGATGCCGATCTTCACGTGGATGGCGCTCGTCGTGCAGTTCCTGCTGCTGTTCGCCATCCCGATCATCACCGTGGCGCTCGTGCTCCTGCTCTTCCAACGGAACTTCGACGCCACCTTCTTCTCGGTCGCCGACGGTGCCGACCCGCTGCTGTGGCAGCACCTGTTCTGGCTGTTCGGTCACCCCGAGGTGTACATCCTCGTCTTGCCCGCCTTCGGCATCATCTCCGAGGTGCTGCCGACGTTCTCCCGCAAGCCGCTGTTCGGCTATCCGTTCGTGGTGTTCTCGGGCGCAGCGATCGGCCTCGTCGGCTTCGGCGTGTGGGCTCACCACATGTTCGCTGCCGGTCTCGGACCGATCTCGGTCGCGGTGTTCTCGGTGGCCACGATGGCCATCGCCGTGCCCACCGGCGTCAAGATCATCAACTGGACGCTCACGATGTGGGGCGGCAAGCTGTGGTTCTCCACGGCGATGCTGTTCGCCATCGGCCTGATCGTGCAGTTCACCCTCGGCGGGCTCTCCGGCGTCACGCACGCTGTTGCACCGTCGGACACCCAGCAGACCGACACCTATTACATCGTCGCCCACTTCCACTACGTCATCTTCGGTGGCGCCGTGCTCGGGTTGTTCTCCGGCATCTACTACTGGTGGCCCAAGGTCTTCGGCAAGATGCTCAACGAGACCTGGGGACGCTGGAACTTCTGGCTCATGATCATCGGCATGAACCTCACGTTCGGCCCGATGCACATCATCGGCCTGCAGGGTCAGCCCCGACGCATGTACATCTGGACCGAGGCCCGAGCCGGTGAAGGCTTCTTCAACCTCGGGTTCTGGAACCTGGTCTCCTCGGTCGGTTCGTTCATCCTCGGCGTCGGCGCCCTGCTGTTCCTCGTCAACGTGTGGGTCAGCCGCAAGAACCCGCCGGCCCCCGCCGACCCGTGGGATGCCCGCAGCCTCGAGTGGATCACCACCAGCCCGCCGAAGGAGCACAACTTCGACCGGATCCCCACGATCCACACCCTCGACGAGTTCTTCCACCGCAAGTACGAAGACGTCGGCGAAGACGGCCAGCACGACTACAAGAAGGTGCGAACCGGCGAAGAGGTCATCGAGATCGAAGAGCAGCACGCCGAGGCGCACATCCATCTGCCGTCGCCGTCGTACTGGCCCCTCGTGTTGTCGCTCGGGATGTTCGTCATCTGCTACGGCGTGATCTACAGCACCCTGCTGCTCGCCGCTGGCGCGGCGATCATGGTGCTGGCGCTGTTCGGTTGGGCGCTCGAGCCGCCGACCGCCGACGACTCCGAGTTCGATCCCCCGTCGTCCGACGGCGGCCAGCCGAGCAAGGAACTCGCTCATGTCTGACACCACGACCGATCCGCCCGTCACGTCCGAGAGCGATGCGGTCGAAGCGGCCGCCGTCGGTCTCGACGACGGCCAGGACCACATCGGGCTCGTGCACCACACCACCACCGGGCTCTCCAACACCAAGTTGGCGATGTGGCTCTTCCTCGGTTCCGAGTGCCTGCTGTTCGGTGGTCTGATCTCCACCTACATGCTGTACCGCAACCGGCAGGGCGACGCGATCGGCCCCGACCAGCTGTGGGACATCCCGTTCACGTCGGCCACCAGCTTCATCCTGCTGATGTCGTCGCTCACCATGGTGCTCGCGGTCTCGGCCGCCAAGCGCAAGGACGAGCGCAACTCGCGTCTCTGGCTCATCGTGACGGCACTGCTCGGTGGACTCTTCCTCGCCGGCCAGGTCTACGAGTTCACGGTCTTCTACCGTGAGGGTCTCGGCTTCACCACCAGCCTGTTCTCGTCGAGCTTCTACACGCTCACCGGTTTCCACGGCGTCCACGTCGCCGTCGGCATCATCATGCTGCTGTCCCTCGTCGGCATGCTCCTCAAGGGGCGCATCGTCGGAGACAAGGCCGAAACCGTCGAGATGGTCGGGCTGTACTGGCACTTCGTCGACGTCGTCTGGATCGTCATCTTCACCCTCGTCTACTTGATTCCGGCCTGACATGAGCATCGACAACGACACCAGCACCGCCTCGACCGGCGACACCGAAGCGGTCGTCTCGCAACTCGAGCAGGACGATCTCCACCACCACGAGATCCCCGACAAGACCTACATCCTGATCGCGCTGTTGCTCGCCGTGCTCACGGCGATGGAAGTGGCTGCCACCGAGATCGGCAGCGTCCCCGAATCGCTGTTGGTGCCGTCGCTGCTGCTGATGATGGCCATCAAGTTCTTCGTGGTCGTCAGCTACTTCATGCACCTGAAGCATGACGCTGCACTGTTCAAGTTCGGCTTCTACATTGGTTTGGCCGGCGCGATCGTGCTGTATTCGATCATGCTCACCACGTTCCACTTCTTCATCACCTGACCGACCCCTCGGAGGGGCGCACACGATGCTCGCCCAAGTCCTCGATCCCTGGCGCTACCAGTGGCACCCGGAAGTCTGGCTCCTCGTCGCGTTCCTGACCGGCGCGTACATCTACATGGTGCGGGTCATCGGCCCGAAGGCCGTCCCGCCCGGCCAGCCAGCGGTGTCTCGTTTCAACATCGGCTGTTTCGTCGGCGCGATGGTCATGCTGTGGGTGGCGAGCGACTGGCCGCTCCACGACATCGGCGAGGAGTACCTCTACTCGGCTCACATGCTCCAGCACATGATGCTGAGCTACTTCCTGCCGCCGCTGGTGCTGATGGCGACGCCGGAGTGGCTGCTTCGGGTGCTCGTCGGCAACGGCAAGTTGTACCGGGTCGTGGCGTTCATGTGCAGGCCGGTCACCGCGGCGATCGTGTTCAACGCGGTGATCATCATCACCCACATCCCCGGCGTCGTCACCGCGTCGGTCGACAACGGCCCGTTGCACTACTCGTTGCACTTCGCGGTGGTGCTGTCGTCGTTGCTCATGTGGATGCCGGTCGTCGGGCCCTTCCCCGAACTGCAGATCGGCCCGCTCGCCAAGTGCATCTACCTCTTCATCCAGTCGCTCGTGCCCACGATCCCGGCTGCCTGGCTCACCTTCGCCGATGGCGCGGTGTACCGGACCTACGACATCCCGACCCGTGTGTGGGGCATGTCGGTGCAGCACGATCAACAGCTCGCCGGGGCGATCATGAAGACCGGTGGCGGGATCTTCCTGTGGACGATCATCGTCTTCCTGTTCTTCAAGCGCTTCGCCGTCGGCTTCCACGCCGAGAACGACAACTCGTATCGGCGTGGCATCGTGATGCCCGACGCCGAACTCACCGGCGATCATGCGACCGACACGAGCCGCCCGCTGACCACCGCCGACGTCGAGCGAGAATTCGCACAGGTGCCGGCGGCTCCCGAGGACCGGCCGTCCTAACCGATCGGCACCGGTCGACCGTCGAGCAGTAGCGTTCGTGGCGTGATCGATCAGCGGCTCCTGCGCACCGACCTCGACGGCGTTCGCGCTGCACTGGCGAGACGCGGGAGCACGTCGCTGCTCGACGAGGTCGACGAGGCCGCGCGCCTCGACGCTCGTGTGCTCGACATCACGGGGCGCCGCGACGCCATCCGGGCCCGGGTGAACACGATCTCCAAGGAGGTCGGACGACTCCGGCGTGACGGCGACGTCGACGCCGCCGAACTGTTGCAGACCGAGAGCCGCGAGCTCGGCGACGAGGAACGGACGCTTGCCGCCGAGCACGACCAGCTGTCCGCGTTGTTGCGCGAGCTGCTGCTCGGCATCCCCAATCTGCCGCACCCCGACGCGCCCGACGGTGTCGACGACACCGACAATCCGATCGTGACCGGACCGGTCGGGCTGGCCGACGAGGTACCCGGTCACCTGCGAGTTCCGCACTGGGAGACCGCAGCAGCGCTCGGCATCCTCGACAACGAACGCGCCGTGAAGATCTCCGGTGCGATGTTCACGATGCAACGCGGTGCCGGCGCCACGCTCGCCCGTGCGCTGTGCCAGTACGGCCTCGATCTCAACGCCGACGTGCACGAAGAGGTCCGGCCGCCGTCGCTGGTCAGCACCGCCACGCTCACTGCCACCGGGCAGCTCCCCAAGTTCGCCGACGACGCCTACGCCATCGAGCGCGACGACCTGTGGTGCATCCCCACCGCGGAGGTGCCGCTCACGTCGATCTACGCCGACGAGACCCTCGACGACACCGCACTGCCGATCCGGGTGATGGCCCACAGCGCGTCGTACCGACGTGAGGCCGGCTCGGCCGGCCGCGACACGCGAGGCATGCTGCGCGCCCACGAGTTCGACAAGGTCGAGATCCTCGCCTTCGCGACACCCGAGCAGGCGCCGGCGCTGCTCACCGACATGGTCGAGCGTGCCGAACGCGCCATCGCCGGACTCGGACTTCCGTACCGCATCATCGAGATCTGCACCGGCGACATGGGCCAGAGCCACCATCGCAGCTTCGACATCGAGGTCTACGCGCCCGGCGCCGACGCCTGGCTCGAGGTCTCGTCGATCAGCTGGTTCAGCGACTATCAGGCTCGTCGCGCCAACATTCGGTTCAAACGCCATGATGCGAACGGCAAGGCGATCAAGGGCACCGAGTTCGTGCACACACTCAACGGCTCTGCGCTCGCAGTCCCCCGCGTGTGGGCGGCGATCATCGAGAACTACCGCAACGCCGACGGCTCCGTCACCGTGCCCGATGCACTGCGGCCGTACATGCGTGGCATCGAACGGATCGAACCGCCAGCCGTCACCAAGGCGGACGACCGATGACCGACTGGGCCGCTCCCGACAAGCGCGCCGAGCTGTGGGGCCGACGGGTCCAGTACGAGACCGCCGGGATCGACCTCGGCGATGTCGACGCGAACCCGGTGGCGCAATGGCACCGCTGGCACGACGACGCATCCGAAGGCGGCGTCGCCGAGCCGAATGCGATGACGGTGGCCACCGTCGACGCCGACGGTACCCCCGATGCGCGGATCGTGCTCGTGCGCACCGTCGACGAACAGGGCCTCGTCTTCTTCACGAACTACCAGAGCGCGAAGAGCCGCCAACTCGACGCCGCGCCGGTGGCAGCCGCAGTGTTCTCGTGGCTCGACCTCCACCGCCAGGTGCGACTGCGCGCTCACGTCGAGCGGGTGCCCGAGGCCGAGAGCGACGCGTACTTCGGGTCGCGGCCACGAGCCAGCCAGCTCGGGGCGTGGGCCTCACCGCAGAGCGACGAGATCGCCGACCGGTCGGTGCTCGAGGAACGGGTGATCGGCTTCGACGAGCGCTTCGCCGACCATCCCGTCCCACGGCCGCCGCACTGGGGAGGCTGGCGCCTGGTGCCGTTCGAGTGGGAGTTCTGGCAGGGCCGCCCGAGCCGCCTGCACGATCGCATCCGCTACCGACGCCCCGCCGTGGACGCCACGTGGACCATCGCGCGCCTCGCCCCCTGACTCCGCGCACTTCCCTCCCGGTTCACCTCGTCCCCGAAACTTGCGCGTGACGTGTCGCTGAGCGACCTCGGACGTGCACAGTTCGGCCGTCGGGCGTCAGCCGCACCGAAACGTGCACACCAGGAGCCACCCGTGGACCGTTGGCGTGCATTTTTCGGGATGGGGCGTGTCGCAACGATCGGGAAACTGCTGGTTGGGGGGTTGAACACGGTGACGCGAGGGGCGAGGCTGTCACCATGACGAAGGTGCTGGTGGTCGACGACGAGCCGACCGTGCGAGAAGTGGTCGTCGGCTACCTCCGACGCGACGGCCACGAGGTCGCCGAGGCCGGCGACGGCACGACGGCGCTCGCGCTGCTCGATGCCGACCCGCCCGACCTGGTCGTGCTCGACATGATGCTGCCCGGCGTCCACGGCCTCGACGTGCTGCGCCGGGTGCGCTCCACCAGCGACATCCCCGTCATCATGCTCACCGCCCGCGCCGAAGAGTCCGACCGCGTCGCCGGGCTCGAACTCGGCGCCGACGACTACGTCGTCAAACCGTTCTCGCCTCGTGAACTTGCCGCCCGGGTCAACGGCGTGCTGCGGCGCACCAACGGACGGCAACCATCGGCGCCGGGACCGATCGTGCACGGCGCGCTCACCGTCGAACCGCTCAGCCGGCAGGTCACCCTCGACGGCCGCGTGATCGAGATGACCCCCAAGGAGTTCGACGTCCTGGCATTCCTCGCCGCATCGCCGCGGCAGGTGTTCTCTCGGGCGCAACTCCTCGAATCGGTGTGGCAGTCGTCGCCCGACTGGCAGGACCCGGCCACGGTCACCGTCCACGTCCGGCGCATCCGCAACAAGATCGAAGACGACCCCGAACATCCACGCTGGATCACCACCGTGTGGGGCGTCGGATACCGGTTCGAGCCGTGAGAACCGAGGGCGATCACGACCGGCGTCTGCGGCCATTCGACCGCATCGGCGTTCGCTTCGTCGTGGCGATGCTCGCCGTGCTCGGCGTCGCCGTGATCATGATCGCGATCGCCGCGCAGTCGATGTTCATCAACGAACACGATCAGCGGCTGCTGATGTGGGTGCTCGTGCCAGCGGTGCTCGGCGCCGCGCTGGTGGCGATGCTGATGGCCCGCCCGGTCGCTCGCGACGCCTCGAAGATCTGCGACGCCGCCATGCGCGTCGCCGACGGTGACCTCGGCGCACGCACCGGCGTGGTGCGCTCCGACGAACTCGGCGAGGCCGCTGCCATGTTCGACCTGATGGTCGACCGGCTCGACGCGATCGAGAAGGAGCGGGCGGTGATGCTGTCGTCGATCTCGCACGACCTTCGCACCCCGCTCGCTGCACTGCGAGCATCGGTCGAAGCCATCCGCGACGGCGTGGCCCCCGATCCCGACGCATACCTCTCGGGCATGGAGCGCCAGATCAAGGCGCTGGCGTCGCTCGTCGACGACCTCCAGTTGCACAGCCGGATCGTCAGCGGCACCTTCGACATGACCCGGACACGGCTCGACCTCACCGAACTCGCCGACGAGGCGATGGAGACCCTGCGCCCACTGGCCGAGACCCGACGCGTGGCGCTGCTGCTCGAAGCCGACCACCGCGTCACCATCGAGGCCGACGGATCACAGCTCGCACGGGTGATCAGGAACCTGCTCGAGAACGCGATCCGTCACGCTCCCGAGGGTTCCGTCGTGCTCGTCCAGATCGCGTCGACGCCCCAGGCGGCCACGCTGCGCGTGGTCGATCAGGGTGACGGCTTCCCGGCCGACTTCCGCGATCGGGCCTTCGAGCCCTTCACCCGTGCCGACCCGGCGCGAGATCTCGGCACCGGCACCGCCGGCCTCGGATTGTCGATCGCCCGGGGCATCGTGACGGCACACGGCGGCACGATCGGTCTCGCCGACGGCCCCGGCGGCGTGGTCGAGGTCGCGCTACCCGTCTGAGGCGTTCGGGGTGGTCCACGACGTCGCGGCGTCGGCGAGCCCGGCGATCAGCGACTCGGTGTGCGGGGTGAGCCCCGGGCCCTCCCAGTCCCACCACAGCGGACTCGATCCACGTACCCGTGGCGGCAGCTCGATCTGCACGCCGCCGTCGCGGGGCAGGTTGACCGGGTTCGCAGGATGCAGCCCTCGCAGTTGCTGCGGGATCGTGTCGATCTCGGTGCGGATGTCGTAGGCGGGCAGCGTGCGCCGCAACGATCGGCCGACGTGCTCGGCGAAGGGACGATTGGCGCCACCCAGGAGCAGCGAGCCGAACAGCCCGCGCCGCCCGTAGCCGTGCACGGTGATCACGATGTCGACGTGGTCGACGAAGTGCGCCAGCGCTGCGGACTCGTCCGGGTTGACCTGGATCGAGGGAAGGTGGTCGCGCATGCCGGGCGGCTGGATGACGCTGTAGCACGAGGCATCGGCCAGCTCGGCGGCCTGACGGGCGATCACGTCGGTCATGGCCTCCAACGCGCCGCCGTGGTACGCCATGAATCCGACACGGCCACGCAACTCGCTCACCTCCTCGACGCCCGGCTGCGCGAGGAGGGCGGCGAAGGCGGACATCGCCCCATGATCGCAGCAACTCGGCCCTACAGTGATGTCGATGTTGGTGTGGATGGACCTGGAGATGACCGGACTCGATCACACGTCCGACGTGATCGTGGAAATCGCGACGATCGTGACCGACGACGACCTCACGATCATCGCCGAGGGACCCGATCTGGTGGTGCACCAGCCCGACGACGTCCTGGCGAGGATGGACCCGTTCGTGGTCGACATGCACACCAAGTCCGGGCTGCTCGAGCAGATCAAGGCGTCCGAGATCAGCTTGGAGGCGGCCGGTGCAGCGACGCTCGAGTTCATCAAACTGCACGTGCCGGAGCCGGCGAGCGTGCCGTTGTGCGGGAACTCCATCGGCACCGATCGCCGGTTCCTTGCCGCGTACCTGCCCGACATCGAGAACCACCTGCACTACCGATCGATCGACGTGTCGAGCGTGAAGGAACTCGTCAAGCGCTGGTATCCCGGCGTCGACGCGGATCGTCCACGCGGCCACGGCTCCCATCGGGCGCTCGACGACATCCGCGAGTCGATCCGGGAGATGGCGTACTACCGCGAGCACGTGTTCGTGCCGAGCCCGACGGCCACGGCTGAGGACCCCGTGGCGGAGTCGGTCGACGATTAGGGACCAAGGACTCCTCCCCGGAAATACCCGCGGGGGTACCGTTGATCTCGAGAGATCGAGGTCAGGAGTCCATCATGGTCAGCGTTCGAAGAGCCGTCCGAGGAGTCGCCATCGCCGCGGCCGCCATCGGAGTCGCCGCGTTCCCGGCCGTCGCGTCCGCCCAGGGTGCTACCAGGTCCGTTGACCGTCGAGGTGGTCGTGACCGGCGATTCCGGCGGGCTCCCCAGCGCGGTGACGTTCGTCGTCACCCGTCAGAGCTCCGGCGAGAGCGTGCTCACCGGCACCGGACAAGCGACGCCGCAGACGTTCACGTTGCCGGCCGGGTCCTACCTCATCTCGCCATCCGTGGCTGATGCGGCGTACACGATCACCGACACGAGCCATCTGTACGTCGCAGGCCGGCAGCGGGTCCGAATCGCCCCGACTTCATCATCGACGGCACTGGCCAGGGTGGCGGCGGACCGGCGCGCTGCGTGATCACCGCGAGCTACGCCGCGCCGGCCCCGACCGAGCCGCCGACCACCACGACCGAGCCGCCGACCGACACCACTGCGCCGACCGTGCCCGGTGACACCACCGACGACGACCGCACCCGGTGCGACCACGACGACGGCTGCGCCGGGAGTGGCGCCGACCACCACCATCGACCAAGGTGCCCTGCCGCCGGCCGGCGGTGGCGACACCGCGAGCGGCTCGCCGACCGGCACGATGCCGGCGACCGGGCCGACCGGTGAGACCCTGCCGATCGCGCTGACGGCACTCGGGATGATGCTGCTCGGCGGAGGAGCCCTCACGTTGGCCCGCCGTCACTGACGATCACCACAGATCCGAGGCCGGGTTCTCCAATCCCCGGACCTCCTGCCATCTGCCGGAACCGATAGGTTCCGGCAGATGCGCGCAGTGGTTCTTCGTTCCCATGGTGGCCCCGAGGTGTTGACGATCGAGGAGGTCGACGGGCCCACGCCCGGCCGTGACGACATCGTCGTCGACGTCGAACACACCGCCATCAACCGTGCCGACATCCTGCAGCGGATGGGCATGTATCCCGATCCACGCAACCATCCCATCGAAATCCCCGGCCTCGAGTACGCCGGTGTCGTGTCCGCGGTGGGCGCCGACGTCACCGGATGGTCGGTCGGCGACCGGGCGATGGGCATCGAGGCCGGCGGCTGCTACGCCGAGCAGGTCGTCACGCACGCACGACAGGCACTGCCCGTTCCCGCCTCGATCCCCTCGATCGACGCCGCGGCGGTTCCGGAGGTCTTCCTCACCGCCTGGGATGCGCTCGTCGTGCAGGGCGGCCTCACCAGCGGTCGCTGGGCGCTGGTCCACGCGGGCGCCTCGGGTGTCGGCACCGCCGGCATCCAGATCGCGAAGGCGATCGGTGCCCGTATCGCCGTCACGTGCTCGGCCGGCAAGGTCGACGCCTGCCGCGAGTTGGGCGCCGATGTCGTGCTCGAACGCAGCCCGTCCGACTGGCTCGGCGCGCTCGGCGATGCCGTCCCCGGCGGCGTCGACGTCGTGCTCGACGTGATCGGCGGCGAGGAGACCGATCGGAACCTGAAGGCCGTCAGAATGGACGGCACCATCGTGCAGGTCGGCCTGATGGGCGGCGGCAACGCCTCGGTCAACGTCGGCCTGATCCTGTCGAAGCGCATCACGTGGATCGGCACCACGCTGCGGGCCCGTCCGGTCGAACGCAAGCTGGCGCTCAGCCAACGCTTCATCGACGAAGTGCTCCCCCTGTTCGACAGCGGTGCGCTGCGCCCGGTGGTCGACTCGCGCTACGCCTTCGCCGACATTGCCGACGCCCACCGCCACATGGAAGCCAACGCGAACGTCGGCAAGATCCTGATCGATCTCTGACCCGACTCAGTCGGGGCGGGCGGCGACCGAGCGCTGTTTCCAGGTCACGTCGCGCCGGAACACCATGGCGAACAGGCTGCGCAGGAAGATCACCACGAACACGGCGACCGCCAGCGGGTACAGCAGGGCCGTGAGTGGGTGCATCGAACCCGCTCGACGTCCGAGCACCCAGAACTGCACAGCGCTCAACGGATACACGAACGGCTCGGCCAGCCAGCCTCCCGCCAGCGACCACACCCACAGCGCCACGGCGATCGACAACCACCACGGGGTGAAGCGGGCGCCGGTGGCGATGCTGCGCGTCCACCCCTGCACGAGCTCGCGAAGTCCTGCCGGATACATGCGAAACGACGTGTCGGGCCGGCCGGTGTACAACGACGACCGACCGACCACGCGGGCGAGACCGATGTCCTCGGTGTGCATCGTGCGCACCGCAGTATGGCCACCGACGGCGTCGTAGGTGTCCCGCCCGACCGCAAGGACGGGACCGAACGCCACCGTCGGCGCGAGCCGCGATCCCGCCACGGTGAAACCGCCCGATCCCATCAGGGCGGTCACGTTGGCGAGCAGGCTCGCCTGCTCGACCCACGAACCCGTGTCGTGCCACGGCTGCACGGAGATGACCGCGTCCGGCTGGCGCGACGCGGCGAGCGCCACACGGTCGAGCAGGCCGGGGGCCGGGCGGACGTCGGCGTCGACGAACAGCAGCACGGGAGCCGACGTCGACGTCGCGCCCGTCCAGCACGCATGCGGCTTGCCGAGCCAGCCGTCTGGGAGTGGCGGTGGGTGGACCACCCGGGCGCCGAGGTGCGCCGCCACCGCCGCAGTGGCGTCGGTCGACTGGTCGTCGACGACCACGAGCTCGTCACCCGGGCGCAACTGCGCCGCCAGCCCGGGCAACAGATGCGGAAGCGCCGCAGCCTCGTTGCGTGCCGGCACCACCACGGCGATCGACGCCCGATCGGTCGGGGAGCCCGCCGGATCGGGCTCGGCTTGCGGCAACGGCCGAAGGCGCCACAGCAACAGCCAGCCGAGGATCCAACCGACGCCGAACAACGCGAGATCCACCCCGTCACTCTTGTCGGCGCGGCCGGGTCCGGCCAATGTGCGCGAACGAATTTCGGTGTCGAACGAGAAACTCCCTTGACCTGCACACCGCCGACGTGGTTGTGTAGCGATCCGGGTCAGCACTTCGGCGCCCACGACACGACGAGACGAGAGGATCAACGATGAGCATCACGCCCACCGCCACCATCCGCTCGGCTTCGCCGCGCCCGTACGCCGGTGTCCACACGGGACTGTTCTCGGTGTCGACCGGCTCGCTCCAGGACCCGAACTTCGGGGGCAACTGGGCGTGCGGCGACCACATGTCGACCGAGCACAACCCGACCACTGGCAACACCACCGGCTCCAAGCGACTCGGCCCCGGCTCCTTCGTAGGAGTTCTGACGTAACACCAACGTCAGATCACCTCTCACGAGGCCGCCGGGTTCCGACCCGGCGGCCTCTTTGGTTTTTCCGACCCATCCATCCATCCAGCACCCAATCACCCATCCAGCACCCACCCGAAAGGCACCGACCATGACCCTCTTGGACTCCTCCAACGACCTCACCGCCCGCAACGACTTCGAACAGGACCACACCATGTACCACTCCACGCTCATCGACCCGCACGACTCGGCCTTGCTCGAGCCGCGAGAACCGGACAGTCCGAGACCGCCCGGCGACGAACCGGTGCGACGACCGGTCGCTCGCTGCGCGGACGGCCACGGCACCCTCAGCGCGCTGTTCTTCTCCGACAACGTGATCGACATCGCACGCGCCAAGGCGATGTGCGGCCTGTGCCCCCTGCAGGCCGACTGCCTCGCCGGCGCCCTCGAACGTGAGGAGCCGTGGGGCGTGTGGGGCGGCGAGCTGCTCTCGGGCGGCCGGATCATCGCCAACAAGCGGCCGTGCGGGCGCCCGCCCAAGCACCCGCGCCCGGAGATGGTGATCGACGAGCTCGGCCCCGTCGAGATCCCCGTCGCCGTCGCCTGAGCCCCCGAAACCCCCGTTTGCGCTGCGTTTTCGGCGACCCGGTCCGCCGAAAACGCCACGCAAACGGGGGTGGGGGATGCGGTCAGTGGGCTGGTGAACGAATGCGAACAACTCCGGGGGCGAATCGGTGGGCGCGACCCGCGTCAGTAGCCTCGAAGGCGTGAACATCCGTCCGCGACTCCTCGTCGGATCGCTGCTCGTCGCCGTGGCGGTGATCGGCGTCGTCATCTGGGTTCAGAGCTCGGACGGCGACGCCCCGGCGTTCGACGCCACACTGCAGGACCCTCAATCGGTGATCACGTTCCCCAACGACGGGCTCGGCAACGACGACGTCCAGGGCGATCCGTTCCCCGACGTCGTCCTCATCGATCGGGACGACAGCGAGGTCACGACCGGTGAGATGGTTGGCGAGCCACTGGTGGTGAACCTCTGGTACTCGACGTGTCCGCCGTGTGCCAAAGAACTGCCCGACTTCGCCGAGGTCGACGCCGAGACCGACGACGTCCGCTTCATCGGCGTCAACACGCTCGACTCGCTCGAGGTGATGGAACGCTTCGCCGGGGAGCGAGGCGTCGAATACGACCTGTTCCGCGACGAGTTCGCCGAACTCGCCGACGCCATCGGCGCCACGGCGATGCCGATCACCCTGTTCGTCACGTCCGACGGCACGATCGTCGAGCAGACCGGCGCCCTCGACGCCGACGAACTCCGCGCCGAGATCGCCGACCTGCTCACCATCGACGAGGCCAACGCATGAGCCTGTCGTTCATCCGCGGCATGGTCGCCGCCGTGAACCCCTGTGGGTTCATCCTGCTTCCCACCTACCTGATGTACTTCCTCGGCATGCAGGGTGCGATGCCGGGCACGCAGCGCGCCACGATGCGCCGAGCGGTCATCGTCAGCGGCGCGGTGTCGGCCGGGTTCCTGTCGGTGTTCCTCGTGGCCGGCGTGGTCTCGTACAACTTCACCAGTTGGATCAACGAGAACGCCAAGTACGCGACGGGTGCGATCGGGGTGGCGCTGCTCGTGCTCGGCATCGCCATGCTGTTCGGCTACAAGCTGCCGTTCATGACGCCCCGGCTCGACGCCGGTGGCGGTGGTGGCGGACCCAAGCAGACCGTGAGCGCCATGTTCGTGTACGGCATCGCCTACGCCGTCGCGTCGATCGGCTGCACGATCGGGCTGTTCATCGCCACGGTGTTCAGCACCAGCCGCCGCGACGGTGTCGTGTCCGGCGTCGGCAACATGCTCGCCTACGGCGCCGGGATGGCCCTGCTGGTCAGCGCACTGACGATCGCGTTGGCATCGGCGAACACCGGCCTGCTCAAGGTGCTGCGCGGCAGCCTGCAGTACGTCGATCGGATCGCGGCGGTGTTCGTGCTCCTGTCGGGGTTCTATCTGCTGTGGTACTTCTACTGGGTCGACATCCTCGAAGAGGGCGACCCGATCACCGACTGGGCCCTCGAGCGCCAGACCCAGGCCACGGTGTTCCTCACCGACCACTGGCAGGTCGTCGGGCTGATCATGGTCGCCGTCGTCGGCGGCGCAATGGTGTACGCCTGGTCGCGGCCGAACGCCAAGATCGACGGACCGTCAGCGCCCGTCGACGAGCCTTCGTCCACCGGCACCGCCTGACTCGTCGACCAGCGCCGACCCTGACGTACGCCGCAACCGACGAACGCTTCATCGCCGACGGCAACCTTCACGGGGTCGACGCCGGTCGGTGACTCCTCTCGGCGCGTCGACGACGGGGTGACCTTCGCGGTTCAGAGATAGTTGATCGCCCGCGCCTGCGCGCTCAGCTGCTCGCGATGGTCGGGATGGGCAATGCCGATCAGTGCCCTCGTGCGCTCGCGGATCGACCGGCCGCGCAGTTCCGCGACGCCCCACTCGGTGACGATCTTGTCAACCGTGTTCTTCGGGGTGGTGACCACGTCGCCGGCCGCGAGCTGCGGCACGATGCGCGAGTCGCCACGGGAGGTCGTGGAGTGCAGCACGACGAACCCCTGGCCCCCTTCGGAGTACACCGCGCCACGGGCGAAGTCGTTCTGGCCGCCCGACGACGAGTAGTACTGACCACTGATCGTCTCCGATGCGCACTGGCCGAGGAAGTCGACGGTGAGCGTGGCGTTGACCGACACGAAGTTGCGTTCGTTGGCGATGATCCGAGGGTCGTTCACGTAGCGAACGGCGTGCAGCTCGATCGCGGTGTTCTCGTGGAGGAACTCGTGCAGCCGCGCGGTGCCGAGTGCGAACGTGCCCACCGCCTTGGTGCGGTTCAGGCGCTTGCGGACGCCATTGACGACGCCGGACTCCATGAGGTCGACCACGCCGTCGGAGAGCAGTTCGGTGTGGATGCCGAGGTCCTTGTGATCGGTGAGCGACGCCATGATGGCGTTGGGGATGGCGCCGATGCCCGTCTGGATGGTCGCCCCGTTCGGGATTCGCTCGGCGACCAGCGCCGCGATCTTGCAGTCGGTGTCGCCGGGGGCGGCGGGGGCGACCTCGATGAGCGGCCGGTCGCTGCGGCACCATCCGACCACCTGCGACACGTGGATCTGGTTGCGCCCGAACGTGCGCGGCATGGCATCGGTGACCTCGAGGAAGAACCGGCCACGCCCGATGAAGCTGGAGGTGTAGTCGGACGACACGCCCAGCGAGAAGTACCCGTGGCGATCAGGTGGCGATGCCGCGGCGATGACCAACGGGTCGTCGGTACGCATTCGCATGAGCGCGTACACCTCGGAGAAGTGGGCGGGGACGAGCCCGATCGAGCCGACGCTGAAGTACGGCCGCGTCACGTGGGACAGGAAGTACGAGATGTGCTTGAGTCGGGTGCCGTACGCGCCCTGGAGGTACGGGCGGTCGTGGAGGGCATGCATCTGGTGCACCCGAACCTCGTCGATCCGGGGATCGCCTGCTGCCGCAGCGGCGTCGATCTGTTCCATGACGGCCGTTGCTTCGCCATTTCCGAGCGGAACGATGATCTGGGTTCCTGGGCCGATGTGTTCGAGGACGTCCTCGGGCCGGTTCGGCGCGGTGGGGGGTGCCGTGGTCATGATCTCTACGGTAGGGCCCGTATGAACAACGCGGAACCCTCAGCCTCGTCCTCTGCCCTCCCGATCGACCCGGCGCTCGTCCCCGTCAAGCCCGCAGCGACCGTGATGCTGGTGCGCGACGCCCTCGACGGCGCACCCGGCATCGAGGTCTTCATGCTGCGCCGCACCGCCAATGCCGTGTTCGGCGCCGGGATGTTCGTGTTCCCGGGAGGCCGGGTCGACGGCGTCGACGGCGCCGACGACATCGCCCGGTTCTGTCGCGGTCTCGACGACGATGCCGCCAGCCGGCAGCTCGGCATCGACCACGGTGGTCTTGCGTACTGGGTGGCCGCGATCCGCGAATGCTTCGAGGAGGCGGGCGTGCTGCTGGCTGCACCTCGCAACGGCGGTCCGCTCGCGCTGCGCAACGAAGATCGCCACGAGATCCACGACAGCTCGTTGTCGCTGGTCGAGCTCTGCCGACGCGACGACCTCGTGCTCGACCTCTCGACGACGTACTACGTCGACCACTGGATCACGCCGATCGGCGAGCAGCGCCGGTTCGACACCCGGTTCTTCGTGACGGAGCTGCCGGACGATCAGGAGCCGTTGCACGACGACAAGGAGACCGTCGAGAGCCTCTGGGTGCGCCCGTCGGAGGCGTTGCGCATGCAGGCCGACGGTGAGCTGATGATGATGCCGCCGACGATGGTCAACCTGCGGTTCCTCGAGCCGCACCCGACGGCCGCCGCCGCGCTCGACGCTGCAGCGCTCGTCGAGAACCCGCCGTGCGTGCTGCCCAAGATCCGTCGCGACATCGACGGCCGGATCACCGGTGTGTCGATGCCCGGCGACGCCGATTACGCCGACCTCGTCTGACGGATCAGCGTGACAGGGAGACGGGAGTGATGGCTTCGTAGTCGTGCGCGGTGCAGCCGGCCATGTCGACGTCGACGGGCGGCGTCGGCGGCGCGATCTCGGTGAGGATGTACGCAGCGATCGCACGGAATGCATCGGCTGCGGCCCCCGTCCCGGCAAGCGACACCGGATCGCCGGCGTCGCCGCCAGCGGCGACTGCTGCTTCGAGCGGCACCTCGCCGAGCAGTGGCGCACCGATCGCCTCGGCGAGCGCGCGGCCACCACCTTCGCCGAACAGCGAGTACGACTCGCCGTGGTCGCACGTGAACGCGCTCATGTTCTCGATGACCCCGATCACCTCGAGGAAGCTGCGTCGCGCCATGTCGGCGGCGCGTTGTGCGACCTTCTGCGCGGCCAGCGCCGGCGTGGTGACCACGATCAGCGAGGTGCTCGGCAGCATCCGGGCCAGACCCATCTGGACATCGCCGGTGCCGGGTGGCATGTCGATCAACAGGTAGTCGAGGTGACCCCACTGGACGTCACGCAGGAACTGCTCGACGGCCTTGGTGAGCATCAGCCCTCGCCACATGAGCGCCGTGTCCTCCTCGACGAGGAATCCGGTCGACACCACCTTGAGCACGCCGTCGCCGACGATCCGCTCGTTGGGGACGATCTTGGGCTTGTCGGACCCCTCGACCTGGCGGGCCTCCATCCGGTCGGAGATGCCGAGCAGTCGCGGTACCGAGAACCCCCAGATGTCGGCGTCGAGCACACCGACCGTGTGGCCGGCGCCGGCCAGCGCGGCAGCCAGGTTGACCGTGACCGAGCTCTTGCCGACGCCGCCCTTGCCGCTGGCGATCGCCAGCACCTTGCAGCTCAGCGGGATCTCGGTGTCGGGCGCGTTCTGACGGGCGTTCCACCGCGCCTTGGTCATGACCTCGGTGCGCTCGTCGGCGTTCATCTCGCCCCAGGAGATCTTGACGTCGGTGACACCGGGATGCACCGACACCTTGCCCTCGACTTCGCGTTTGATCTCGGCGCGCAGCGGACAGCCGCGGATGGTGAGCTTGACGCCGACGGTCACCAGCCCGTCGGGCGTGATGTCGACCGACGGCACCATGCCGAGCGACACGATGTCGGCGCCCAGCTCCGGGTCGATCACCGTGGCGAGCGCCGCCATCACCTCGTCGTGTGTCGGTGGCGCAACCGTCGCGCCGTTCGGTGCGGAAGTCGGGTCGGCGGGCATGTCTGGCATTTTACCGGCCGTGACCGTGTAATCTCCCTGTGTGGTTCAGGAACGTACCAGTGCGCCGTCGCCGGCGATGGCGGGTCCGCCGCAACTCGACCTGCTCAAAGCGCTCGGCGACAACACGCGCTACGCGATCTACCTCGAACTCGCACGCTCCGCGCGCCCGCTGGCCACGGCCGACATCTCCGAGTCGCTCGACCTGCACCCCAACACGGTGCGCCCTCACCTCGAACGGATGCGCGAAGCCGGTCTGCTCGACGTCGAGGTCGGCGGCCGCGGCGACGTCGGCCGCCCACAACACCGCTACTCGATCGCGGCGAATGCGCCCTCGCTCGGCTTCGAGCCGCCGACGATGCCGGTCCTCGCCCGCATGGTGTTGGCGATGGCGACGCGCCTCCAGGCGAGCGCCGACGATGCCGAGGCGGTGGGGCGCGTCGAGGGCGCCGTCCGCGCCGAGCCGTTCACCCGGGCACCGTCCACGCTCGAAGCGTTGGTGACCGATCTCGACCGGTTGGGCTTCGACCCGATCGTCACCGGCGTCGCCGACGACCCCGACGCTGCCGTGGTGGCATTCGGTCACTGCCCGTTCGCCGAACTCGCCGAAGCTCATCCCGAACTCGTCTGTGGGCTCCATCGCGGGCTCGTCGCCGGCTTCGTCGCGCACATGGGCGACGGCGAGGTCGACGAGTTCTGCACGCTCATCAGTCGCACGCCGTGTCGTGTGACCGTCGCTTCCCGCTAAATTGAACGAACTGCAACCAGGAGGTCCCCGAATGATCACGCTCACCGATTCCGCCGCCGTCAAGGTCCGACAGCTGCTCGCCGACGAGGGTGCCGAAGATCTGGCACTGCGCGTCGCTGTCCGCCCCGGTGGCTGCAGCGGCTTCTCCTACGAGATGTTCTTCGACGGCGACATCGCCGCCGACGACAATCAGGCCACCTACGGCGACGACGGCACCGTCAAGGTCGTCGTCGACCCGGCCTCGGCACAGCTGCTCGAAGGAGCCACCCTCGACTACAAGGACGGCCTCGACCAGTCCGGGTTCGCCATCACGAACCCCAACGCATCGCGCACCTGCGGCTGCGGCTCCAGCTTCTCCTGAGCCGCTGGCCGCTGCTGATCTGACGGTCATCGACCGCCCGGCCGATTTCAGGCCAGTGCGCGGTCGAGCACCTCGACGAGTTCGGTCTCGTCCCAGAGGGCGTCGAGACGCTCGATCACGTTGCCATCGGGAGCGATGACGAACAGCGACGGCTCGAACGTGAGGTTGGCGGCCTCGACCGCCGGCGCCGGCGTGGTCGCCGTGTTGTCGGTGTAGACCTCGGAGTGGACCCAGGTGAACGAGTCACCGAAGCGGTCCTGGACGTCGATCATCGAATCGAGCGCCGGAGCACACGTTCCGGTCTGGCAGAACGCCGGCGTGCCGACGAGGTAGACGACCGGTTTGCCCGACAGCAACGCATCGGTGAGCGTGACGTCGTGGAACGGACACGGTTCGGGCTCGCGAGTGCAGAGCGGGTCGACCCCGCGTTCGTCGTCGACGGTCGGCGTGTCGAACGGTGGCATCGGATCGCCAGGGCCGGGGACTGCGACCGAACCGGGCTCCATCACCTGGAACGCAGCGCCGCCTTCGGGACCACCCTCGACGATGAGGAAGTAGATGCCCGGGGTCTCGATCGGAACCCGGAAGCTGTAGTACGCGCCCGACTCGAGATCGCGGCGCACCGTCGAGAGCTCGAGGCCGAGCGGGTTGCCGTCGGCGTCGTCGACCGTGGCGCTCAACGTGTCCGGGCCGTCGGACACGAGGCGACCGTCGGCGGTCGCGAGGCTGATCGGCAGGCGCTGGAGTCCCGACTCCTGGACGTCCTGCGGGAATCGCTGCGCCACCACGTAGGTGCCGAACGGGATCCCGGTGGCAGCACCGTCCGGCGCATCACCGGTGTCGCCTGAGGTTCCGGCGTCACCGTCGGACGATCCGCAGGCGACCAGGAACGCACTCGCAGCGGCGCCTCCCAGCAGCAAGCGGCGTGAGACCCGCAGGGGCCCGGTGTCGGAGGGATCGGTGGGTAAGGGTTCGGTGTCCGGGGCGACGTCCATGCGACATCGACGATAACGCCTGGATTCCCGGCGGCCCCGGCGGCCCCGCCGCGGCGCTGGCACGTCGGGCCGTGTGGCAGTAGGTTGCAGCGCCATGAGCAAACCGCTGGGCCCCTACACCCCCGTCGTTCGCGCCGGGGACTTCGTCATCGTGTCCGGTCAGGGGGGAATGCGCGACGGCGTCAAGGTCGACGGCGGCGTGTCCGCCGAGACGACGCAGACCATGCAGAACGTCGCTGCCCAGTTGGCAACCGTCGGAGCGTCGCTGAACGATGTGGTCAAGACGACCTGCTTTCTCACCGACATGGAGAACTTCGCCACGTTCAACGAGGCCTACGCGGAGGCGTTCGGGTCGCACCGCCCGGCGCGCTCGACGGTCGGCGTCGCGGCGCTGCCCGGCAACTTCCTCGTCGAGGTCGAAGCCTGGGCCTACGTCCCGCAGGGGTGAGCGAACCGCCCGTTCGCTGCGACTGGGCACTCACCGGCGGCCCGCAGATCGGTGACGCCTACCTGCGCTATCACGACGAGGTCTGGGGTGTTCCCCAGTACGACCCGCAGGTGCTGTTCGAATTCCTGATCCTGGAAGGCGCACAGGCCGGCCTGTCCTGGTCGACGATCCTGCGCAAGCTCGACGGTTATCGCCGGGCCTACGACGGATTCGATCCGGAGGTGATCGCCCGGTACGGCGACGATGACACGGTGCGCCTGCTCGCCGACGAGGGCATCGTGCGCAACCGGGCCAAGGTCGCGGCATCGATCCGCAACGCACGGGCCTGGCTGGAGCTCGACGACCCGGTGCAGTATCTGTGGAGCTTCACCGGTGGCGCCGTGATCCAGAACACGTGGCCCGACATGGCAGCGGTTCCCGCGACGACCGACCGGTCCGAGGCGATGAGCCAGGACCTCAAACGCCGCGGGTTCAGCTTCGTCGGCCCGACCATCTGCTACGCCCTCATGCAGGCGACCGGCATGGTCAACGACCACATCGTGACCTGCTTTCGTCACCACGAGTGCGCAGCGCTAACCTGACGACATGCCCGGCGCCATCGCCATCGTGATCGTCCTGCTCCTGATCCCGGTCCTCGTGATCATGGCCGGTGCGGTCGCTTCGGCGATCATCGGTGAGGTGTTCTACCGAGACGGTCGTCACCGTTTCAAGGACAACGAACTCCTCGATCTCCCCGACTGACGTTCCGATGTGCCGTGCACACCGCGAACCTCGGGCACACTGGCGCAATGCACACACATGATCGGGCGACCGAGCAACTGACCGAGGCGGTCATCCGGTATGCCATCGACCGGATGCGGCTCGACCCGCCACCGCTCGATCAGCCCAGGTCGCCGCGGGAACTGCAAGATGCGGCCGGCCCCACGATCACCAGCGATGGCATCGGTGGCATCGAGGCGCTGCGGGTGTTCGAAGAGGTGCTCGCCCCGGCCTGCATCTCGGTGGACCATCCGCGGTTCCTCTCCTTCGTGCCGGCCGCCCCGACCGAGTCCTCGATCCTGTTCGACCTCGTCGTCGGAGCGTCCAGCGTGTACGCAGGTTCATGGCTCGAAGGAGCCGGCGCCGTCCACGCCGAGAACGAAGCGCTTCGGTGGATCGCCGACCTGGCCGGACTCCCTGCGACTGCCGGCGGCGTGTTCGTCAGCGGGGGCACTGCCGGGAACCTCAGCGCACTGATCGCCGCCCGCTGGCGGTGGCGCCATCGAGCCGACGGACTCCACGACCGCACCCGCGGACTGATCGTTGCATCCGCAGGTGCGCACTCGTCGATCGTCCAGGCAGCTCGGGCGATGGACGCCGACGTCGTCGCCGTTCACGCTGACGAACGCGGCCGCATGCGCGAGGGCGCACTGCGCACGGCGGTCGAGGCGCTCGACGCCGACGATCGTGCCCGACTCTTCGCGGTCGTCGCCACCTCCGGCACCACCAACATCGGCGTGATCGACGACCTCGAGGGGGCGGCGGCCGTCGCTGCCGACCTCGACACGTGGTTCCACGTCGACGGCGCCTACGGCGGCGCGGCCCTCGCGGCGTCCAGCGTTCGCCACCGCTTCACGGGCATCGAGCGGGCCGACAGCTTCATCGTCGACCCCCACAAGTGGCTGTTCGCACCGTTCGACTCGTGTGCGCTGCTGTACCGCGATCCCGCCGTTGCCCGCGCCGCGCACACCCAGCATGCGGAGTACCTCGACGTGCTCCACGCCGACGACGCAGCCGACGAACCGTGGAACCCGAGCGACTACGCCCACCACCTCTCGCGCCGGGCGCGAGGCCTGCCGCTCTGGTTCAGCCTCGCGACCAACGGAACCGCGGCCTACGCCGATGCCGTCGAGACCACGCTCTCGGTCACTCGCACCGCCGCCCGTCTGATCGACGACTGCCCCGTCACCGAACTGCTGATGGAGCCCGAGCTCTCGATCGTGCTCTTCCGCCGCATCGGCTGGGCTCCCGAGCAGTACCAGGCGTGGAGCGACGCCGAACTCGCCGCCGGTCGCTCGTTCGTCGTGCCGACGACGTGGCAGGGCGAAGTGGTCTTGCGCTGGTGCATCGTGAACCCCCGAACGACCGGTGACGACCTCGCCGGCATCCTCGCGACCCTCCTCGAGCCCCCGACCGAGGAGCCTGCATGACCAGCACGCCCGCCGACACATCGGTTGCGGATCTCGTCATCGCCAACGCCCGCTGCGTCGCCACCGTCGACGACGCTCGGCGCGAACTCGACGGGGGTTGGGTGGCGATCGACGACGGCGTCGTCAGCGGCATCGGGACCGGTCGACCGCCCGCTGCGGCGACGGTGCTCGACGCCACCGACTGCCTGGTGACACCCGGTCTCGTCAACGCACATCATCACCTCTACCAGAACCTCACGCGTGCGTTCCCCCCGATGACCGACAAGCCGCTGTTCGGGTGGCTGCAGTCGCTGTATCCGCTGTGGCGGGGCCTCGACACCGAATCGGTCCACGTGTCCGCCTGGGTCGGTCTGGCCGAACTGGCACTGGCCGGCTGCACGACTTCGTCCGACCATCTCTACCTGCACCCGCACGGTGCCGGCGACCTGCTGACGGCCGAGATCGACGCCGCTCGCGATCTCGGCGTCCGATTTCACCCCACCCGCGGCTCGATGTCGCTGTCGGAGAAGGACGGCGGCCTGCCGCCTGACGACGTGGTGGCCGACGACGACGACATCCTCGCCGCGTGCGAGGACGCTGTGCAGCGTCACCACGACCGCTCGTTCGGTGCGATGACCCGCATTGCGCTGGCGCCGTGCTCACCGTTCAGTGTCACCGAGGACCTGATGGTGCGCACGGCTGAACTCGCGGCGCGGCTCGACGTCAGGTTGCACACCCACTTCGCCGAGAACGCCGAGGACGACGAGTTCAGCCTGGCCACGTTCGGCTGCCGCCCGATGGAGTACCTCGAACGGACCGGGTGGTGCACCGACCGTACGTGGGTAGCGCACTGTGTGATGCCCGATCACGACGAGATACGACGTCTCGGCGCCGCCGGCGTCGGGGCCGCGCACTGCCCGTCGAGCAACATGATCCTGTCGTCGGGCATCGCGCCGGTGGTCGAACTGCGAGCCGCTGGCGTCCACGTCGGTCTCGGTGTCGACGGCTCGTCGTCGGCCGACGCTGCGTCGCTCTGGCTGGAGGCGCGCCAGGCAATGCTGCTCGCGAAACTGCGCGACGGTGCCGCTGCCGGCACGGCTCGGATGGCGCTGGAGATGGCGACGATCGGCGGGGCCGGCTGTCTCGGCCGACTCGGCGAGATCGGATCGCTCACCGTCGGTGCCGTCGGCGACGTCGCCGTGTGGCCGCTGACGGGCCCGTCGTTCGCCGGCGCGGTCGCCGACCCGGTCGAAGCCTGGCTGCGATGCGGACCCGTCGCCACCCGCCACACGGTGGTGGCGGGACAGCCGGTCGTGCGTGACGGCCACCTCGTCTCGCCGCGCGTCGACGAGATGCTGATTGCCCACGACCGGTTCGCCCGGCGCATCCAGGCGGGGTGACACCATCGACGGTGCTCGACTGACCAGACTGTCGTTCGTGAGATCCCCCCGATCAGGCAGGTCGTCGGCAGCAGCGTCGACCCGTCGCTCCGCGGTCGTCGGCGCGATGGTCGCGCTCGTTGCGCTGACCGGCTGTTTCGCCGACCAGACCGGAAGCACCGCCAACGGCGCCGACGTGCCGCCGCCGGCAATCGACGTGACCGGTGACCCCGCCGCGATCAGCGGGGCGGCCAACGGGATCGCCGACGCAGCGTCGGGCATCGACACGGTCGTGATGATCGGCGACTCGATCACCAAGGGAGCGATGCCCGCGCTCGACGAGCGGTACGGACTGCTCGGCCTCGACCATCTGATCGAGGCCGAGAACGGCAAGCGGATCGCGGTCTCGTCGCCGGAGAACGCGAGCGGAGCGTCGATCGCAGGATTCCTGGCCGACAACGGCGACGGCGACCACACCGACGAGGTGTGGGTCGTTGCGCTCGGCACGAACGACGTCGGCCAGTACGCCAGCCCCGACGAAGTCGCTGCGGCCGTCAACGAGGTGCTCGCCGCCGTCCCCGACGACGCCGCGCTCGTGTGGGTCGACACCTATTTCCGCGACCGTCCCGAGGCGGCGGCCGAGCTCAATGCGATCGTCCGCGACCGCGTCGACCGGCGCGGCGACAGCATCATCGCCCCGTGGACCGCGTTCGCCACGAGCGACGGCGTGCTCACCGGCGACGGCGTGCATCCCACCTCCGACGGCGCCGACGTGTTCGCCTTCGTGGTCACCGACACCGTCCGCGCCTTCCTCGGCCGCTGACCCCACGTTTGTGGTGCACTTCGGGTGGACCGGGTCACCCGGTTCTGCACGCAAACGTGGTGTTGGGCAAGGCAGGGGTGGGTCAGGTGTCCCAGCGGGACTGGCCGAAGCGGTAGCCGACCGAGCGCACCGTCTGGATCAGGTTGGCGTGCTCCTCGCCGAGCTTGGCGCGCAGTCGACGAACGTGCACGTCGACCGTGCGGGCGCCGCCGTAGTACTCGTAGCCCCACACCCGGCTGAGGAGCATCTCGCGGGTGAACACCTTGCCCGGATTCTGGGCGAGGAACTTCAGCAGTTCGTATTCCATGTAGGTCATGTCGAGCGGTCGACCGGCGATGGCGGCCTGGTAGGTCTCGAGGTTCAGCGACAGTTCGCCGTACTCGACCAGTTCGGCCCGGTGGAGGTCGATGTCGGTCGCGAGCAGGTGGCGCAGACGTGCTTCGAGTTCGGCGGGATGGAACGGCGTGAGGCAGAAGTCGTCGAAGAGTTCGTCGCGGTGCTCGAGATCGCCGAGCTGGGCCCCGCCGACCAGCAGCATCACGGGGAACGCGCGGTCGCCGCTCTTGCGGACGGTGCGCAGGAACGCCCAACCGCCGTCGGGGTCGGCGCCGACGTCGACGATCGCGCCGGCCCAGCCCCCCGGCGGAGCGTGCTGCTCGGCGTCGCTGTCTGACACCGCCTTCCACCCGTACCCGGCCAGGTCGAGCGTGCGCGCCAGTTCCGGTGACGCCGGATCGGGCACGACCGCAAGCATTGTGTCGCGAGCAGGCATGGTCACAAGGCCCCGAGGTAGCGATCTCGTTCGAACGGCGTGACCTGGGTCTTGTAGCTGCGCCATTCACTGCGCTTGTTGCGCAGGAACCACTCGAAGATGTGCTCGCCGAGCGCCTCTTGCACCAGCGTCGAGTTCTCCATGACGATCAGTGCATCGTTCAGCGACTGCGGGAGCTGGCGGATGCCGAGCTTTGCGAGCACATCGTCGCCGATCTCGAACAAGTTGGCGTCGGCCTCGTCCGGCAACTCGTAGCCCTCACGGACCCCGCGCATTCCTGCGGCCAGCATCAGACTGAACGCGAGGTACGGATTGCACGCCGGGTCGGCCGAGCGGTACTCGATGCGGGTCGCGGTGGGGTTGCCCTTCTTGGGGATCGGTACCCGGATGAGACCGCTGCGGTTGTTGCGCGCCCAGCTGATGTGGACCGGCGCTTCGAACCCGGGAACGAGCCGCTTGTAGCTGTTGACGGTCTGGTTCGTGACCGCCGTGATCTCGGCCGCATGATGCAGCATTCCGGCCATGAACGACTTCGCCGTCGGCGACAAGTGGTAGGCGTCGTCGGCGTCGTAGAACGCGTTGTCGTCGCCGCGAAACAGTGACAGGTGGACGTGCATCCCCGACCCCTGAACACCTTCGAGTGGCTTGGGCATGAACGTGGCGTGGACGCCGTGGTGCGATGCGACCTCGCGTACGGCGAGTCGGAACGTCATCATGCTGTCGGCCATCGTGAGCGCATCGGTGTGGCGCAGGTCGATCTCCTGCTGGCCCGGCGCGTCCTCGTGGAAGCTGTACTCGACGGGGATGCCGAGCGTTTCGAGCGTGCGGATCGTCTTCTTGCGCAGCTCGCCGGTGACGTCGCTGGTGGTGAGATCGAAGTAGCCGCCCTGGTCGATCGGCACCGGCGGCTCACCGGGCACGAGCGGCTCGAAGTAGAAGTACTCGACGTCGGGGGCGACGTAGAACGTCAGCCCCTCGTCGTGGGCTTCTTGTACGTGGCGGCGCAGCACCTGACGCGGGTCGCCCTCGAACGGCGTGCCGTCGAGGTGGTGGATGTCGCAGAAGATGCGCGCTTCGGGCACCTTGGAGTCGCCCCACGGCAGCAGCTCGAACGTGTCGGGGTCGGGCATTGCCAGCACGTCGGCTTCCTGGACCCTCGAGAACCCGTCGATCGACGAACCGTCGAACGTCATCCCGTCGTCGAGAGCGTTCTCCAACTCGGCGGGTGAGATGGCCAGGCTCTTCAACGTGCCCAGCACGTCGGTGAACCAGAGGCGCACGAGCCGGACGCCGCGCTCTTCGACGCTGCGCAGGACGTAGTCGCGCTGTTGCTCGCGCATGTCGGTCATCTCCTGAGTCTCTCGCGGTTGGCGCCGAAATGCGACAGGACGGGAGCCGCAGCCCCCGCCCTGTCCTCATTCGGTGTACGAATTCACGGTGTCGGGGCGATGCCCCGGCACGTCACTTCATTGCGCCGCAGACGGTCTCCACCATCAGGCGGGCGACGACGTACGGGTCGATGTTGGCGTTCGGCCGGCGATCCTCGAGGTAGCCCTTGCGGTCGACGGCGACCTGCCACGGGATGCGGATCGAGGCGCCGCGGTCGGACACGCCGTAGCTGAACTGGTCGTAGCGCTGGGTCTCGTGCGCACCGGTCAGACGCTCCTCGACACCCTTGCCGTAGTTGGCGATGTGCAGTTCGGCCTTCTCGCCGAGCGCCTTGCAGCCGGCCTCGATGTACTTGTAGCCGCCGTCCTCGCGCATCTCCTTGGTGGAGAAGTTCGTGTGGGCACCGGCGCCGTTCCAGTCGCCCTTGGCGGGCTTGGCGTCGAGCGTGGCGGCGATGCCGTAGTCCTCGCCGATCCGATAGAGCAGCCAGCGGGCGACCCACAGCTGGTCGGCCACTTCGAGCAGGCCGAGCGGGCCGACCTGGAACTCCCACTGTCCGGGCATGACCTCGGCATTGATGCCGGAGATCGACAGTCCGGCGGCGAGGCACGCCTCGAGGTGATCCTCGACCATCGGGCGGCCGTGGATCTCGTCCTCACCCACACCGCAGTAGTAGCCACCCTGCGGCTCGGGATAGCCGGCCGGCGGGAAGCCGTACGGACGGCCGTTCTTCATCAGGGTGAATTCCTGCTCGATGCCGAACATCGGCTCGTGCTTCTTGTACTTCTTGGCGGTGCGAGCGGCGGCCGCACGGGTGTTCGAGGGGTGCGGCTTGCCGTCGACGAGCATCACCTCGCACATCACCAGCACGTCGTCGCCGCCGCGGATCGGGTCCGGGTAGCTGACGACGGGCTTCAGCACGCAGTCGCTCTTGTCGCCGGTTGCCTGGTTCGTGCTCGAGCCGTCGAAGCCCCAGATCGGCAGCTCGGCGCCGTCTTCCAGGACCTTCGTCTTCGATCGCAGCTTGGCGGTCGGCTCCGTGCCGTCGACCCAGATGTATTCAGCCTTGTAAACCACAGTTGTCCTCAATTCCGTCCGTGTGTTCGGGGATGTGTTCGGGGGTACAGGCGACCCAACCTAGATGTTCGACGTCGGAGTCGCCCGATGGCAGGCGGCATCGTCGCAGCGTCGGGTTGCTGAGTCGTTGCTCCGTTGTGAACGGCGTGTGAACTGGGCCCGATCCGAGCGAGGGCGTCTGGTGGTGTCACACTGTCGGTCGAGCGAGAGGGGAACTCGAATGGACACGACGACACTGGTCGACGGCCGCTACTTCTGTGAGGGCCCGCGCTGGCATGAGGGGCGCTTCTGGTTCAGCGACTTCTACGCCCACGAGATCTGCAGCGTCGGACTCGACGGCGACGTGCGCACCGAGGTGACCGTCGGCGACGAACGCCCGTCGGGTCTCGGATGGCTGCCCGACGGCCGCTTGCTGTACGTCGCGATGCTGTCGCGGTCGGTGATGCGACGTGAGCACGACGGCAACGTCGTCGTGCACGCCGACCTGAGCGATCTGGCGACGTTCCACTGCAACGACATGCTCGTCGACGATGCCGGCCGCGCGTACGTCGGCAACTTCGGGTTCGACCTCGACACCGCCATGGGGGAGGTCGGCGCCGAGGGGCTGCTCGCCGGGATCGCAGACGATCGCTCCGCGTACACCGCTGTGCTTGCCCGCGTCGATCCCGACGGCGCGGTGTCGATCGCCGCCGACGACCTGGCGTTTCCGAACGGTGTGGTCACGCTCGACGGTGGCCGAACGATGGTCGTCGCGCAGACACTCGGGCTCGAACTGACCGCGTTCGATGTCGCTGCCGACGGCACGCTGTCGAACCGTCGGGTGTGGGCCTCGTTGGCCGAGCCGTTCGTGGTCCCGGACGGAACGAGCGCCGACGCCGACGGCGGTGTCTGGGTCGCCAACGCGCTCGGCAACGAGGCCGTTCGCGTCGAGGAGGGCGGAGCGATCACGCGCCGCGTCATCACGTCCCAGAGCACCTTCGCGTGTGCGATCGGAGGCCCGGACGGCCGTCACCTGCTCTGCTGCACGGCGGGGTCGTCGCTCGCGCACGAAGCGGCGGCCGCCCCCACCGGCAAGCTCGAGATCATCGAACTCTGAGGGTGCGTCGCGCGCCCGCTCGGCGGGTCAGCGACCGAGCACGGTGTAGGTCTCGAGGTCGGCATCGGCCTCGATCTGGGCATCGGTGAACGCCACCTGGCGCCACTGCTTCTCGCTGAACTCGATGGTCTGCGAGTCGAACAGGGGCGACGTGCGATCGCCGGTCTGGCCGTACACGAGCAACGCCCACGCCTGGACGTCGTCGCCGGTGTAGTCGACGGTCATCACGAAGCTGGTGCCGTAGTTGATGCGATAGCCCTCGCCGCGAAGCGAGCTCCCGACCGCCACCGGCTCACCGCGCTGCGGTACCGGCTCGCTCGACGACGACCGGCCGCTCCACGTGACGATGTTGGTGACCCCGTCGGTGTTGTTCCCGCCGTGGATGGGGATGCGGGTCTCGGAGCGCTCGGTGAACTGCGAAGCGCCGAGGGTGATGTCGAGTTCGAAGCCGGCAGCCGTGATCGTCTGCACCGCACGCCCCATTGCCTGCAGCAGTGCGGTGGTGTCGGCGGCGGGGATCGACGGGGTCACCGTCGGGCGTGCGGGGTCGAAGGCGTCATCGAACAGTGGTCCGGCGTTCTCGAACGCCGCCTGGTCGAAGCGACTCATCGTTTCGCGCCAGATCATGGGCCCCGACCGGTCGAGGTCGTAGACGCCGTCCCATGCAGCGAGCACGTCGCAGGCGGCGGTCAGGTCGACCGAGGCGGCGGGCAGGCTGATCGACCCGTCGGCGACGAGGAGCTCGGGGACGTCGACGATCGGGGTCGCACGGCATGCGTCGACTGCCGCTGCGCGCAGGAGTACGGCGGTTCGGCCGGAGTTCTCGAACGCGGCGGTACGGACCTCGTCGGCGTCGAAGAGGCCGTCGGGGCCCGCGAGCCCGGCCGCATTGTCGTCACCGAGGACGGCGGCGTTCTGGCGGGTCCGCATCGTGAGCGGCGTGCCCTGCTCGCCGTGCAGGATCGAGTACGGCCCGGTCAGCGTGAACTCGTCGCTCGGCACCCAGAAGCTGTCGTTGGCGTTGAACACGTAGTCGTTGCGTTGCACCATCGGCATCTCGGAGAACGGCACGAGCCCCGGGTCACGAGCACCTGCAACCACCTCCCACTGGAATCGGCTGTCGGAACCGTCGAGCAGGACGAATCCCTGGTCGTAGGCGATCTGCGTCAGCGGGTCGGTGAAGAGCTTTCCGATGTAGGCCTGCTCGGCCTCGGCGCTGAGGTTCGGGGTGGCGGAGGTGTCGCTGTACCACGTGGTGCCGTCGTCGCCGACCGCGACGGTGTTGAACAGTGGGACACCCTGGTACTCGGCGGTCAGGGCCTGCAGATCGGCGATGCTCTGGATGAACGGCGTTCGCGCGTACTGCTCGATGAACTCGTTGTTGTCGATGTTCGCGTCGCGGTACGTGAACACGTTCGTGTCGGTCCATCCGACGCCGGGGAAGTCGAGGATCGGGCCGTACTCGCTGCGCCACAGCGTGCGGGTCTCGGTGTCGACCGTGCCGTCGGGGCGCAGGATGTCGATCGCCGCCTCGGCCGAGGTCATCGGGATCGGTACGCCATCGAGGAGGTAGGAGGTCGGCGTCGTCGGGTCGAGCGTGAGGTTGTACCCGGTCATGCGCTTGCCGTCCGACACGGTGTGGGTCCAGGCCACGCCCTCGGTGAAGCCGATCCCGATGCCGGGAACGCCGAGCAGTTGTGCGCCGTAGACGTCGGCCTCGCCCGGCACGGTGAGCTGGAACTCGGCGAAGCGCAGTTCGCCCTCCCACGGGAAGTGTGGGTTGGCCAGCAGGATGCCGCCCTCGTTGCCCGCGACGCGTTCGTTGCCGATGGCCCATCCGTTGCTGGCGAGGCCCGTCTCGTCGATGTCGGAGAGATCGGCTGCTGCGACTTCGTCGAGATCGATCGTGCCGTCGGGGCGCGCAGCGGGGCGCCGGACACCGACCGGCTCCACCGTCGGTGGCTGGGCGTTGCCGATGTAGTCGATGATGGCGCCGCTGCTGGCCTGCAGTGCGATCGATCGGGCGTAGGTGTAGACCTCGACCGGCGTGATCGGACGAACCCAGTCGGCCTCGGCACACCATCCGGTCAGGCGCGTGCCGCCGACGTCGGCGAGCTGGTCGTTCCATCCCGCCGTGAATGCCTCGAACTGTTCGACGACCTCGGCGGACGCCGTCTCGAAGTCGGCGGCGGCGATCTCGACGAGGCCGATCGCTTTCCAGGCGAAGTCGCTGTCGACGTTCTCGCCTTCCGGGCCGGGACCGAGCGCCGCGGAGCGGGTGCTGGTGACCTTGAGGATCTGGTCGATGAGCGTGCAGCCGTGGTCCTCGCCACTCACCCACCCCTGGCCGTAGGCCACGTCGGCCAAGGTGTCGCCGGCGATGTGGGGGACGCCGTCGGTGGTCCTGCGTATGGTCGCCTCGTAGCGGGGCGGGACCAGGGTCGTGGTGGTCGTGGTCGTGGTGGTCGTCGTGGTGGTGGTCGTGTCGGGCGACGTGGGCAACGGGATCGATTCGGGACCCTCGCCCGGCGAGCAAGCGGCGAGGAGCAGCAATCCGACGATCGCCACCCGAGCCATACCCACGGGGCCATAGTGCCAGATCAGGATGGCAATCGTGCAGCAAGGCCCGTCGTCGTCGCCGCAGGTAGCCTGGGCCATCGTGACGGTGCTGCGAGTGGGGCTCGCTCAACTCAACCCGACCGTGGGCGACCTCGACGGGAATCTGGCCAAGATGCTCGACGCGTACGACCGCGCCGAGGCTGCCGGGTGCGACCTCGTCGCCTTCCCGGAGTTGTCGACCACGGGATATCCGCCCGAGGACCTGGTGCTCAAGCCCGGCTTCGTCGCCGACAACCTCGCGGCGCTGTCGAAGCTCGCAGCCCGCACCGGCCGATGCGCCGCCGTCGTCGGGTTCGTCGACCAGGACCGCGACCTCTACAACGCGGCAGCGGTGTGCGCCCACGGCGAGATCGTCGGGACGTACCGCAAACGGTTGCTCCCGAACACGACGGTGTTCGACGAGGCCCGCTACTTCACGCCGGGCGACGAGTCCGATCCGTTGGAGCTGTTCGTCGTCGGCGGCACCAAGGTCGGCGTCTCGATCTGCGAGGACATCTGGAGTCCCTTCGGGCCCGTCGCCGAACAGGCTGCTGCCGGCGCCGAGGTCAGCATCAACATCAACGCCTCGCCGTTCCACGCGGGCAAGGGCGTCGAGCGAGAACGGATGCTCGCCACCCGGGCCTCCGACTCGCACACGGCGATCGTCTACGTCAACCAGGTCGGCGGCCAGGACGAGTTGGTGTTCGACGGCGGATCGGTCGTGTTCGACCACGAAGGCACGCTCCTGGCACGAGGGCCGCAGTTCGTCGAGGACCTGATGATCGTCGACGTGCCGGTGCCGCCGGTGTACCGCAAGCGGCTGCTCGACCCCCGCGGTCGCATCACCGAGGCGCTGCTGCCGACGGTCGAGGTGACCACCGAACCGATCGTGCACGACGACCCGGCGCCCGCGTCGATCACCGAACCGCTCGATGCCGACCGCGAGCTCTACGACGCGTTGGTGCTCGGCACGCGCGACTACTGCACGAAGAACGGCTTCGACGACGTGGTCATCGCGCTGTCCGGTGGCATCGATTCCACGATCGTGGCCTGTATCGCCGTCGACGCGTTGGGCGCCGAGCACGTCCATGGTGTCTCGATGCCGTCGCGTTACTCGAGCGAGCACTCCAAGAGCGATGCCCAGCTCCTCGCCGAGAATCTCGGCATCGACTTCCGCACGATCTCGATCGAACCTGCGTTCTCGGCGTATCTCGACATGCTCGGCCCGTCGTTCGAAGGCCGCGAGCCCGGCCTCACGTACGAGAACATCCAGAGCCGGTGTCGCGGGCTGCTGCTGATGGCCCTGTCGAACGAGTTCGGATGGATGGCGCTCACCACCGGCAACAAGAGCGAGGTCGCCGTCGGGTACTTCACGATCTACGGCGACTCGGTCGGCGGCTACGGCATCATCAAGGACGTGCTGAAGACCCGGGTCTACGACCTGTGCCGGTACGTCAACCGTGCCGCCGGGCGCGAGGTGGTACCGGTCGACGTGATCACCAAGCCGCCATCGGCCGAGCTGCGTCCCGACCAGCGCGACGACCAGAGCCTGCCGCCGTACGAAGTACTCGACCCGATCCTGCAGCTCTACGTCGAGGACGACCGCACCGCGGGCGAGATCATCGAGCTGGGCCACGACGAGGCGATGGTGCGTCGCATCACCCGGCTCGTCGACATCGCCGAGTACAAGCGTCGCCAGACACCGCCGGGTGTACGGGTGAGCCGCAAGGCGTTCGGCAAGGACCGCCGCCTGCCGATCACCAGCGGCTACCGCGGCTGAGGCGTGCCGTGACGTCTGCCCACACCGCGATCCGACGTACCGTCCGGGACCGCCTCGACGAGAACGACCGGCGGAGCGCATGATGCTCCTCGCCGGCTGCGTCGTCGCCGATGGCACGCCCGAGGCCGGGTTGCGCCCCGAGCAACTGGCCGAGGCATTCGGAGGCCGCCTGTTGCGCATCGGCGATGAGACACTGCCCGGCGACGACCACCACCATCACGACGACGTCGGTCACCGACGCCTCCACCAGCGCGAACACGCCGCCGACCAGCACAACGGCTGACCGTCACCCCGCGGGTGGGTCCCGTCGATCAGACTGTGCCGATGGGTTCAGGCCACACACACGGCGTCGACGACCTCGACCAATACGTCCGCCCAGAGACCCGACGGGCGATGTGGATCGCGGTCGGCGTGTGCGCGCTGTTCGTGCTCGTCGGCCTCGTCGTGCTGTGGCCCGGTGGTAGCGACGGTCCCAGTACCGACCCGTTGGGCCTCGACGGCGACCCGGTGAAGGCGACCGCCGAGACCGTCACCGAAGTGCCGTGTTCGTTCGACCCACTCCTGGCGTGCAAACGCATCGACATCGTCGTCAGCGGCGGCGACCGCTACGTGCTCGAACAGCCGCTCGACTCGACCATTTCGGCTGGCGACGGGATCCTCGTCGACCTGGTCGACCTCGGTGGTGGCGCCGAGCAGGCGGTGTTCTACGACTTCCAGCGCGGAACGCCGATGCTGCTCCTGCTGATCCTGTTCGTCGCCTCGATCGTGGTGCTCGGCCGTTGGCGTGGTGTCGGCGCGCTCGCCGGCCTGGCAATGAGCCTGGTGGTGATCGTCGTGTTCGCGTTGCCGGCGCTGCTCGAGGGATCGAACTCGGTGGCGGTCGCGATCGTCACCGCGGGAGCGATCGCATTCGTCGCGCTCTTCTTGGCGCACGGGAGAGGGCTGGCCACGGCCGCCGCGCTGCTGTCGACGTTCGCGAGCCTGGCGTTGACCGCGCTGCTGGCGTGGGTGTTCCTGGCCGCATCGAAGTTCACCGGATTCGGCGACGAGAGCGTCGGCTTCCTCGACGCGCTCGGCTCGCAGATCGACCCACGTGGCCTGCTGCTGGCCGGTGTGGTGATCGGCTCACTCGGCGTGCTCGACGACGTGACGGTCACGCAGGTGTCGGCAGTCTGGGAACTCCGTCGGGCCTCTCCCGATGCCGGCTTCGGTGAGTTGTACGGCCGTGCGCTGCGCATCGGGCGCGACCACATCTCGTCCACGGTCAACACGCTCTTCCTGGCCTACGCCGGCGCGTCGCTGCCGTTGCTGCTGCTGTTCAGCGAGGCGCAGCAGGGCCTCGGCTCCACCGCAACTCGCGAGATCGTCGCCGTCGAGATCGTCCGTGCGCTCGTCGGCTCGATCGGACTGGTCGCCTCGGTGCCGATCAGTACGGCGCTGGCTGCCAAGGTGTTGGCATCGACGAGTCCGATCCCTCCCGAGCCGAACGGCGACATGACAACGGACGCGACGACACAACTCGGCGACCCGACGCCCGACGCAACAGCGACGTGATCGCCCTCGACGTCGACCTGCGAAGCACCATCGTCGCCAACCTCGCACGCCACGACCGTCTCGAGGTCCCGCTCGATGGTCGTCGCCATGCGGCGGTCGCGATCCTGCTCGTCGATTCGGTTGCCGGGTCCGATCAGGTCGATCCGTTCGGGGCGACCGCCGACGACCTGGCGGTGATCCCGTCGGACGTGTCCGACCTCGACGGTCGGATGGCTGATGTCGCTGGTGGAGCATCGTTCGTGCTGTGTCGTCGCAGCGCCGGGCTCAACCGCCACGCGTCGCAGTGGGCGTTGCCGGGTGGCCGACTCGATTCCGGAGAGACCCCGATCGATGCAGCGTTGCGGGAGACCGACGAGGAGATCGGCGTGCGCCTTGGCGACGACGCCGTGCTCGGCCTGCTCGACGACTACGCGACCCGCTCGGGCTACGTGATCACGCCGGTCGTCGTGTGGGGCGGTGTCGGCGTCGAGATCGTGCCGCATCCCGGAGAGGTGCTCGCCGCGTATCGCATCGGGCTGCACCAGCTCACCCGTCCCGATTCGCCTCGCTTCGTCACGATCCCCGAGAGCGACCGACCCGTCGTGCAGGTCCCCCTCGGCGGCGATCTGATCCATGCCCCGACGGGCGCGCTCCTCGTGCAGTTCCGCTGGGTGGCCCTCGACGGTCGCATCAACGAGCGCGTCCACGACTTCGAACAACCCGTGTTCGCCTGGGGCTGATCCTGCCCCACCACCCCGTTTGCGTTGCACTTCGGGTGACCCGCCTCACTCAGAATGCAACACAAACGTGACGGTGGACGGGGTCAGCGCCCGGAGTGGCCGAAGCCGCCGCCGCGGTCGACGCCGTCGAGCGAGTCGACGACCTGCCACGCGACCGACTCGACCCGCTGGATCACCAGCTGGGCGATGCGGTCGCCGCGATGCACCTCGTAGTCGGCGTCGGGATCGGTGTTGATCAACACGACCTTGATCTCGCCCCGGTACGCGGCGTCGATCAGGCCGGGCCCGTTGACCACGCTGATGCCGTGCTTCACCGCCATCCCGCTGCGCGGCAGCACGAATCCGCCGTGACCCATCGGGATGGCGATCGCGATCCCGGTGGGCACCAACGCCCGCCCCCCACCGGCAGCGAGTGTCGCGGACTCGCGGGCGTACAGGTCGAGTCCGGCATCACCCTCGTGGGCGTACTCCGGCAACGGCAGTTCAGGGTCGAGTTGGACGATCGGTACAGGCAGACTCACCGCGTCGATCGTAGGTGCTGCGCCGGGGGACTGACCTCTGGCGTAACACTCAGTCGTCGAGGGTGACGATCGTCCAGTCGGTGAGCGCGGAGGTGTCGCACGAGCCGGTGGTGGTGATCAGGATCCGTTCGCTGGCGTCAGCCGCCTCCGCGAACTGGTCGATCCCGGCGAGTGAGCACGGCCCGAACGCCTGGAAGCCGCCGAGGGTCAGCTCGTCCTGCCAGCTGTGCACGAGGGCGGCGCCGCCGTTGCCGACCTGGTCGCGCACGGTGGCGAGCGCGAACTCGCCGCGATCGCGGTCGTCGATGCGATCGAGCTCGCGTCGCACCTCGGGTTCCTTGGCCTCCATGAAGAACGAGGTGTCGACCACCACGAAGACCTGCTCGGTCTCGCGCAGCAACGACGCAACCAGCGCGTAGCCGCCGAACACCACCGCGACCACCGCGATCCAGATCGCGAGTGGCTTCACCGGTCGAACACCTGGGCGTGGCTCACGGACTCGTCAGCCGCCGGCGTTGAACAGCGCAGCGATCTTGAACTCGACGTCTTCCTCGCTGGCGTCGATGCTCGCAGCTTCGACGAGCGACGACACCCGACCGAGTTCGTCGAGGTCGGCTTCGAAGCCGACGGTGTAGACCGGGATCCGCAGCCCCTCGATCACGTTGTCGACGTCGCCGAACTGGAGGCCGTCGGTGGTCTCGCCGTCGGTGAGCACCACCAGGATCGGCTTGATCTCCGGATTCGCCGCCCGCTGCTCCTCGAACATCTGCAGACCGAGCACGATGCCGTCGTACATCGCCGTTCCGCCGCCCGGTGCCAGGTCCTCGGCGATCGCGGCGTAGCGAGCCTGCTGGTTCAGGTCGAACTCGCCGATCGGGAGGCGCTTCATCGCCGTGTCGTTGAACTCGACGACACCGACCTCGGTCGTGGGCTTGATGAACTCCCGGGCCGACTGCATGGCGGTGCGCACCGACTGGATCCGGGTGCCCTCCATCGACCCGCTGACATCGACGACGAACACCGTCGCCACCGGGCGGCCACCGTCCTTCTTGTCCTTCCAGACGTTCTGCACCTCGATCAGGGTCGAGCCCGAGGGCACGCCGACGGTCGGCGTGTACGGGGGCGGGTCGAAGCCGTACTCGTCGGCGAGTTCCTGGAACTCGGGCTGGGCAGCGAAGTCGGCGAACGCCTGCAGCGCCTCCTGCCGACCGGCGGACAGGTCGCCGACGGCGGCGAGCGGGTTGTCGTGGGGCGCCCCGAACGGGATGAACTCGAACCCCGACTGGAGCGACTCGGTGTTGGTGAACGTCTGCCACTCCATCACGAACGTGTCGAGTGTGCCGGTGTCGTTCTCGACCGAGTCGCGCATCTGCAGCGTGGTGAGCGCCACGAACGGCACTTGGCGCTGGAACTGCTCGAACACGCTGGCCACGTCGGGCGAGGTCAGGCGGGCCGGGTCACCCTCGGCGATCGTGTCGAGCACGGTGAGCAGGAAGTTCAACCCGGTGCTCGACGCGAACGGGTCGGTGTAGCCCATCACGAGATCGCCGGCGATCACCGCGTCGACCAGATTCGCGGCGCTCAATTCGCCGTAGGTGGTGCGCAGCTCGTCGGCGGTTTCGTCCTTCATCACGATGCCCGCGACGTTGTCGACCGTTTGCGGCGTGATCTCGGTCATCGTCTCGAACTCGCCGGCCATCTCGATCCACAACTGACTCGACGGGGTGAATCCGTCCGGCAGTTCCTGGCCGCGGGCGATGAACTGGTAGCCGGTTCCCGACGCGATGCTGCGCAGGTCGACGCCGGCGACGCTGCCGTCCGACAGTGTGATGCCGGCGTCGTTGAACTGCTCGGCGACCTCGGTCATCCACCCGTCGGTGGTGCCGAGCTCACCGGACTTCTCCGTCGACGACCAGACCTCGACGACCGTGTCGGCGCTCGCCGGCGCCTGCACACGCATCGGGAACTCGGTGATCGGAGGCAACGTGTCGGCGAGGTTGGCGCCCGTCGGCGGCGGGATCGACGCGGTCCGGCCGATCGGGTCGTCGCTCCAGCCGATGTCGTCGGCGAGCTCCGTGAGCTGGTCGGCTGCAGTTGCCTGATCGAGTGGCTCGCTGCTCTCCTCACCGACGCCGCATGCCGCGGCCACGAGCGCGAACGCCGTCGCGGCGATCGCCAGGCGGCCCATCCGGGATCGTGACGTGTGCGCTCGCGTGGGTCGCTGCATCGTCATTCGCTCTCCTTGGCGGTGATCTCGCCGATGTCGATCGTGGCGCCGTCGTCGAGGCGGGTCGTTGCTGTTCGGCCGCGTTCCATGTTCTCGATCGCCTCTTCGCTCTCGGCGGTCAGCTGGTCGAGTTCGAGGATCGTGCCCGCCATCGTCGGGAGCGCCTCGCGCCGGTACCGCGAGATCTCGTCGAGCGCGGTGTCGATGTCGTTGAACGCCTGGCGCAGCGACTCCATGTCGAGCATCGTGCTCGACGCCTGCTGGTGGATCGCGGTGCCCTGGGTCTTCAGCCGCTCGGCGGTGCCGGCGATCATCGCCGACGTGGTGGTGTTGATCGCCTCGATCTTGTCGAGCACGATCTTCTGGTGGGCGAGCGCCAAGGCGACCGTGACCGCCACCTGCAACGCACTGATCGTGACGTCGATCGCACGGTCGACGCCGCGGATCAGCTCGCGGTTGTTGCGGATGATGATCTCGATCGCCAACACGCCCTGCTGGTTGACGGCGAGCTGCTGCTGGAGGTCGAGTGTGCGCTGGCGCAGTGCGAACAGGATGTCCTCCTCGACGAACTGACGGCGAGGGTCGTCGGGGCCGATCTCGCCGGCCAGCTTCTCGACGACAGCGGCATCGAGGGCCTGCGCCAGTGCGATCTGGTCGGTGAGCTGGTGGGTCAGTTCGCGCATCTGCTTCTGGTCGTCGCCGAGGGTGACGTTGTCGCGCTTGAGCTGATCGCGCCCCTTCTCGAGCGAGTGCACGATCGCGTCGATCTGGGTCTGGGAACTCTCGTAGCGCATGAAGTAGCGCTTGAGCGGGGTGCCGACACCCGGGATCCTGCCGATCGCACGGGTGAACCATCCGGCTTCGGTGTCGAGCCCCGACGGATCGAGCTTCTCGACTTCGATGCGGAGATCTGACAGCGACTTGGCGACCTCGCCGCCGTCCTCGGTGCCGTGCGAGATGTCCTTGAGCGGCGCCTGCAGCATCCGGCTGCGTGTGGCCGAGCGAGTCTGCAGGTCGCGCCCCATGGCGTCGACGGCGTCGCGTGCGGCGGATCGGGCGTCTTCGTTGGTCGGGTCGATCGTGAGCAGCTGTTCGACCTGGGCGTTCGCCTGGGCTCGTAGTTCGTCGGTGGGTTCCGGTTCGACGACGACGAGTTCGGCCTTGGCGGCTTCGACGTTGAGATTGAGGTCGAGGACCGGTGTGGGTGTGGTGGTGTCGCTCATTGCGGGCCTTTCGGGTGTCGGGTTCAGGCGTACTTGGCTGCTCGGTCGGCGAGTTCCTCGAGCGCCGCCATTGCGGCGTCGGCGTCTTCGGGCTTCTTGCCGATCGGTACGTCGGCCAGCGCGGTGGTGGTTCGATTGAGCGCGGTGAGTGCCGATTCGTTCTGGGCCAGCAACTGCGCAATACGGCGCCGTTGGTTGGTGCGCAGCTCGCGGCGCCGTTCGAGGGTGGCGCGCTCGCGCTCGGCCGACTCGGCATCGCTGTCGTCGGCGTCGAGTTCAGCGAGGCGCCGCTCGATGTACGGCTCGTCGATCGTGCTGATGCTCTCGTACGCCACGGCCACCTCGTGGAGGTTGTCGAGCGCCGAGCTGAAGACCTGCTGCGACGTCGAGAGGTAGCGGGCGTAGGTGAGCTCGCCGGCGTCGAGGCGCCGTTGCAGCACGTTGATCAGGCTCTGACGCTTGGACAGCAGGGCGTCGAGCTGTTCGGTCGGCTGCGTGTCGACGATGGCGTCGAGTTCGGTTCGCAGCTCGGCGATCTCGACGGGGTCGATCTCCTCGACGCGCGGGATCTCGAACTGCAACTTCGCCAAGGTGCCGGTGGCCGACATCGTGAACGGCCACGCCGCCGCTGCGATCACGGCCAGGACGATCAAGATGATCACGAGCACACCCGGCGGGTCGAGCACGGTGAGCACCAGCCAGACCACGGCGCCGAGCAGTACAGCAGCGATCCACGTCGGGGGATACCTGACAACGGCCTTGCTCCAACTGGTCACGACGTCGCCAGGATACCGGGCTCGGATTGACGATGGCCGCGGGTCGCCGCGACGCCGCTCGCGGTGGGAGTCTTGGACGATGCGACCCGACCGGTTTCCGCTCACCTACGACGAGTGCCGCGAACGGTTCCGGTGGACGTGCCACCTCGCCGGCCTCGGGTGGACCGCCCACCCGATCGCAGCACCCGGTCCCCACGGCCAGCAGCTCACCATCGACGTGACGTCGTACGGTGCGGCGACGCCCGGTCGGGCGCTCGTGCTCCTCACCGGGGTCCACGGCGACGAAGGGTTCTCGTCGTCGACGCTGTTGTGCGACGCGATCGAACGCTGGGTCGTCGACGGGTCCGACGCGCAGCTCGCGGGCGACGTCGCCGTCGTGATGATCCACGCCGTCAACCCGTGGGGGATGTCCTCCTGGCGACGCCAGAACGAATCGAACGTCGACCTCAACCGCAACTGGGGCCGCGACGTACGCACCGCGATGCCGACGAACGCCGGCTACGAGATCCTCCACGACGCGCTGGTACCCGGCGGCGACCAGCTGCCGTCGCCCGACTCGCTCTTCGAGGTCACCCGCGCGCTGATCGACGAACACGGCCACGCCTGGGTGAAGTCGGCGATCAGCGAAGGCCAGTTCAGCCACCCCGACGGGCTCTACTTCGGTGGCGATCGCACCGAGGAGTCGAACCTGATCCTTGCCCGGGTGCTCGCCGAACGTCTCGCCGGTGTCGACGACGTGCTGGTCGTCGACCTGCACACCGGCCACGGCGAGTTCGGCACGTACACGCTGCTGTCACATGTGCCCGAGGATCATCCGGACGACGCCTGGTTGCGGTCGGTGTTCGACGCGGATCGGATCGAGTGCACCTCGTCGGTCGGCGCCACGACCGGTCCCGAAGCACGGCCAGATCGCCGCCGGTCTCAATGACGCCGTCGGTGCCTCGACGTGGCGCTCCGTCACGATGGAACTCGGCACGATCTCCGACACCCGGATGATCGTCAACGAGCGCGCCGAGCACTGGGTGCACTTCCACGGCGACCGCACGAACCCGCAGCACGCCCAGGTGGTGTGGGACCACCGATGCGGGTCCCAGCCCGACGACTCGGGCTGGGAGGCCTCGGCACGGGCACACGGTGTCGAAGTGCTCGACGGCGCTCGTCGGGCGTTCGCCCTCGATCCATCGTGATCGGGTCCGGTAACGTCGCCCCCGATCAACCGATCGAAAACGGTCAACCAGACGAAAGAGGTTCCACATGGGACTCATGGATTCGGTCAAGCAGAGTCTCTCCGGCAACAAGGGCAAGGCCAAGCAGGGTGTCGACAAGGCCGCCGACGTCATCGACGACAAGGCCGGCGAGCACGGTGACAAGGTGCAGCAGGGTGCCGAGGTCGTCAAGGACGCCATCGACAAGCTCCCCGACGCCTGAGCCCGCGCGCAGCGCTGATGCTGGGTCGCCCGGCGTCACGGTGCGGCTGACGTCGTAGGCTCGATCCGATGAACGCAGCCGGCGAGCGTCCACGACCTCCGTCGGTCGACGCGCTCGCCCGGTCGCTCGTTGCGACCGGTCTGCCGCATCCGATCCTGGTCGACATCGCACGACGTGGCGAACCGTGACGATGGAGCTGGGCACGATTTCCGACACCCGCATGATCGTCAACGAGCGCGCCGAGCACTGGGTGTGGTTCCACAGTGACCGAGCGAATCCTGAGCACGCTCGCGTGGTGTGGGACCACCGACGCGGCTCCACGCCTGACGACCCGGCTTGGGAGGCGTCGGCTCGGGCACACGGCGTCGAGGTGCTCGACGCCGCTCACTCGACGCTCACGACACGAGCCTGATCTGTCATCCGTGGCCGCTGACGTCGTCAAGTAGGGTCGGGCCTCTACACAGGAGGTTCCACATGGGTTTGCTGGACACAGTCAAGTCCTCGGTCGGTGGCAACAAGGGCAAGGCCAAGCAGGGTGTCGACAAGGCTGCCGACGTCATCGACGACAAGGCCGGTGCGCACGGCGACAAGGTGCAGCAGGGTGCCGAGGTCGTCAAGGACGCCATCGACAAGCTCCCCGACGCCTGAGCCCGCGCGCAGCGCCGACGCTGGGTCGCCCGGCGTCACGGTGCGGCTGACGTCGTAGGCTCGACCCGATGAACGCAGCCGGCGAGCGTCCACGACCTCCATCGGTCGACGCGCTCGCCCGGTCGCTCGCTGCGACCGGTCTGCCGCATCCGATCCTGGTCGACATCGCGCGGGCGGCGATCGACGCCGACGACGTCGAGTCGGCCGGAGCACGCGCCGAGGCGTTCCGTCGAACGCTGCTGATGCCCGTGGTCAACGCCACCGGCGTGCTGTTGCACACCAACTTGGGTCGCGCCCCGGTGCGCCATCATCAGGACGCGGTGGCCCAGACCATCGAGTTCGACCTGGCGACGGGCGCTCGGGGCTCGCGCCAGCGTGCTGTCGGCCAACTGTTCGCCCGCCTCTGTGGGGCAGAGGCGGCCATGGTCGTCAACAACAACGCCGCTGCTGTGCTGCTCGTCATCGCTGCGCTGGCCGAGGGTCGCGACGTCCCGGTGAGTCGGGGCGAGAGCGTCGAGATCGGTGGATCGTTCCGGGTGCCCGACGTGATGGAACAGTCGGGGGCGCGACTCGTCGACGTGGGCACCACCAATCGCACTCGTCTCGACGACTACCGCCGCGCGCTCGACAAGCCGGGTGTCGACGCGGCGATCGTGCTCAAGGTGCACCCGAGCAACTACCGCGTCGAAGGATTCGTCGAGGAGACGTCGGTTCGCGAGCTGGCAACGCTCGGGGTTCCCGTCGTCGCCGACATCGGGAGCGGGCTGGTCGACGCCTCGTGTCCGTGGCTGTCGGGCCCGCCACCGGCGTGGCTCGCCGGTGAGCCCGCGGCGCGCCAGACGATCGCCGACGGCGCGTCGCTGGTCACCTTCAGTGGCGACAAGCTCCTCGGCGGACCGCAGGCCGGCATCATCGCCGGCCGCGCGGACCTCGTCGAACGGTGCCAGCGCCATCCACTTGCGCGGGCGTTGCGTCCCGGCGGACTCGTGTTGGCCGCCCTGCAGGAGACGGTGTTGGCGTACCTCGACAAGCGAGCGGCCACCGACATTGCGTTCTGGCGGATGGTGGCGGTGCCGCTCGCCTCGTTGACGGCGCGCGCCGAGTCCGTCGTCGCCGCGGTGTCGTCGGCGCATCCGTCGGCGGTCGCCGCACCGATGGACTCGCTGCCCGGGGCCGGCTCGGCGCCGGGCGTCACGATGCCCTCCTTCGGAGTCGAACTCGACGGCGATCTGCTCGCCGCACTGCGCCGACACGACCGACCGGTGATCGCCCGATCGCGTGACGACCGCACGATGCTCGACCTCCGATCGGTCGAACCGGCCGACGACGCGACGATCATCGCGGCGCTGACCGCAGCGCACCCGGCCTCGTGACCGTCGTCGCCACGGCCGGCCACGTCGACCACGGCAAGTCGTCGCTGGTCCTCGCGTTGACGGGGACCGATCCCGACCGGTTCGCCGAGGAGAAACGCCGCGGACTCACCATCGACCTCGGCTTTGCCCACACCACGCTGCCGTCCGGCGAGGAACTCAGCTTCATCGACGTGCCGGGGCACGTGAAGTTCCTGCGCAACATGCTCGCCGGGGTCGGCGGGGTCACGGCGTGCGTGTTCGTCGTCGCCGCCACCGAGGGGTGGAAGCCACAGTCCGAGGAGCACCTGCGCATTCTCGAACTGCTCGGTATCCGGGCGGGGATCATCGCGCTCACCAAGGCCGATCTCGTCGACGACGACCTGCTCGAGCTGGCGCAGATGGACGTGGCCGACCACGTGGCCGGCACGTTCCTCGCCGACGCTCCGATGCTCGCCGTCTCGGCGACCACCGGCGCCGGCCTCGACGAGCTGCGTCGGGAACTCGACGCACTCGTTGCGCGCACGACACGGGCCGCCGACCGTGGGCGTCCCCGCCTGTGGATCGACCGGGTGTTCGCGGCCAAGGGCAGCGGCACGGTGGTCACCGGCACGCTCACCGGTGGTCGGCTCGCCGTCGACGACAACGTGCTGGCCGGTGACCGTCGTGCGCGCATCCGTTCGCTCCAGACCGCTGGGCGGTCCGTCGACGACATCGGGCCGGGCACCCGCGTGGCAGTGAACCTCACCGGCGTCGATCACCACGACCTCGCTCGTGGTGACGCACTCGTGGCGCCCGATCAGTGGCACCTGACCGACCGATTCGACGCATCGGTCCACGTGCTCTCGGCGCTCGACCACGACCTGTCGCGACGCGGGGCCTTCGTTGCGTACGTCGGCTCGGGCGAGCACGCTGTGCGGTTGCGTGTGCTCGGCACCGAGACGATCGCGCCCGGCCACGACGGAGCGGTTCGGTTGTTCCTGCCCACGGCGCTGCCGCTGCTGCCGGGCGACCGTTTCGTGTTGCGCGAGTCGGGGCGTGACGAGACGGTCGGCGGCGGCGAGGTGCTCGACATCGAGCCGGTGCTGCGCGCCTCGCGCGCTGCGCCCGATCGGACGATCGAACGCATCGTGCGCGAGCGCGGGTGGGTGACGGTCGGCGACGTCGAACGGTTGACCGGCGAGCGAGTCGATCCGACGGTGGGCGACTGGTTGACCACCGACGAGGAACTCGAGGCACTGCGTGCCGTGCTGCTCGAACGAGTCGCCGATGGCGGCACCGTCGGTGTCGACCTCGCGTCGTTCGACGACCGGGAACGGGCGGTGCTCGCCACGCTCGCCGACGTGGTGATCGATGCCACCACGGTCCGACCCGCCGATGCGGTCGATCCGTTCGTCGATCACCCGTACCTCGCGGTGGCGCTCGCGGGCGGGTTCGCGCCGCCGCAGCCCGACGACGTCGACCGAGCCGAGTTGCGCGAACTCGTGCGCCGGGGTCACCTGGTGACGCGCGATTCGATGTGCTTCCACGCCGACACGATCGACGCAGCGGCCGCGCTCGCCGCTGGGCTGCTGGCGGCCTCGCCGGACGGGTTCACGGTGGCCGAATTCCGCGACGCGACGGGCGCGAGTCGCAAGTTCGTGCTGCCGCTGGTGGCCGAACTCGACGCCCGAGGCGTCACCCGCCGGCGCGACGACCTCCGTATCGCCGGCCCCCGCCTCCCCGACGCTCCCTGACCGTCCCCACCCGACCCGATCCAATCCGCCCAATCCGATCCGATCCGAAATGGCGCGCGCACGTTGCGATCAGCGCAACACGGGCGCGATTTTTCAGGGTTGGTGGGCGTCGGCGGGTTCGCCGGCGTCGGTGTCGGTGTCGGTGTCGGTGTGGGTGTCAGCGTCGGCGGACGGCTTCTTGCGCATCTCGCGGTAGTCGCGGGCGGCGCCTTCGAGCGGTTCGACGTCGAGGGTCACGCCGTCGATACCAGCGACGCGGATCGGGTCGCCCGCAGCGATCGGTGTGGCACGGTTGGTGCGCGCCCGCCAGGTGGCCGAACCAACGGACACGAATCCCTCTGGGTCGACCGCCTCGAGGGCATTGCCCTCCTGGCCGATCATCCACTCGCGCCCGATGGTCGGCGTGGCGAAGCGGGTGCGCACCATCGAGGGCATACCGACGATGAACGTCAGGCTGATACCACCGATGCCGGCGATGAGCGCCAGCCACGACGGACGCATCGACGAACCGGGAATCGGCTCGAACAGGAACCAGCTCCCGACGACCGTGAAAACGATGCCGACACCGGTCCAAAAACGCGGTATTCCCACTTGGACGTCGACCGCGAAGGCGATCATCGCCAGCATGATCAACGCGAGCGCCCACATCCGCGTGGGGAGCACGGCGAGGCCGGTGAAGGCGAGCACGGTGCACGCCGCGCCGACCGCGCCGGCGATGCCGACGCCGGCGGTGAAGAACTCGAAGATCAGCAGTGCCAGGCCCGTGAGCAGGAGCAGGTAGGCGACGGGCGGGCTGGCGACGGTGTGGAAGAGCTGATCGATCAGCGTCAGCTTCGAGAAGCGGACCACCGACACCGTGTCGAAGCGGGTTGCGCCGTCGTCGAGCACGGTGAGCTGGGTGGTGACGAGCACCACACCGTTCTCCTCGTAGCCGTCCATCGCGGCGACCATGTTGGAGATCGTGGGAATGCCTTCGTCGTCGATGCGCTGCTTGAACACCTCGAGCGCGCGGGCGTCGGACAGGCCCACCGACCCGTTGCGCAGGCGCTCCTCGGCGACACCGAAGTCGACCGAGACGCCGTCGGGCAGACCGGGCGGATCGAGCGGAACACCGATGTAGCCGACGCGTGCGCCGGGTGCCATGCCCGTGACATCTGCCACGGCGAGTAGCTGCGCGGCCGACCCGTAGAAGCGTGCGCCGCTCGGCCCGACCCAGATCCCGATCGGAATCGGCGCAGTGGCGACGCGCACGAGCAGGTCCTCGACCACGTCGTCGTCGACGACGGTTCCGTCGCTGTTGACCTGCAGGATCAGCGCCTGGGAGCCGTCGTCGTCGGCCCGATCGATCGCGGTGTCGATGGCGTCGACGAGGATCGGGTCCATGAATCCGCTGACCTGCAACACGTCGACGCGGCCCACGTCGACCGGAACATCGGCCTCGCCGTTGGTGTCCGTGTCGGGGTCGGGTGCGTCCTGTGCCTGGATGCTCGGACCGAACAGTGTGAGCCCGGCCACCAGCGTGAGCATGCCGATCGCTAGTCTTCGCACAGGTGCCTCCAGAGAGCGAGTTCCCGCTGCAGTCGTTGACTGCTGCCCGCGTGGTCGTGGTGGCGGGCAAGGGCGGTGTGGGGAAGACCACGGTAACGGCTGTGATCGCCCGTGCGGCATCGGATGCCGGGCAGCACGTGCTCGTCGTCGAACTCGATGGCAAGCCCGCCTTGGCCGAGCTGCTGCCCGACCTCGAAGTCGTGGCGATCTCGGCGCCCGACGCGCTCGACGAGTACCTGCGCGACCACGGGTTCGCCCGCATCGCCAAGCGGTTGAACCGCACCGGGGTCATCGACGTCGTCGGCACGGCGGCACCCGGGATCGACGACATCGTCGTGCTCGGCAAGATCAAACAGCTCGAGCGATCGGGTGAATACGACCTGATCGTGGTCGACGGCCCGGCCGCCGGGCACGCGATCACGTTCCTCACCTCGGCGGCCGGGCTGGCCGACGCGGTCAGTTCGGGACCGGTACGGGCGCAGGCCGACGACGTGCTCGAACTGCTCCACGACGCCGAGCGGTGCCAGGTGGTGCTGGTCACGCTCCCCGAGACGACGCCGGTCAACGAGGTGGTCGAGACGGCCTTCGCGCTCGAAGACGACGTCGGGGTGCAGCTCGGACCGGTGGTGGTCAACGCGGTCGACCTCGGCGAGCCGCTTCCCGACGACGCCGAGGTTCGTCGAGCGACCGCGGATCTCGATCCGGCAACTGCGCAGGGTCTCGTGGAGGCTGCAGCATTCCGGAGGTCGCGTCGCGAGATGGAGGCCGGCGAGATCGCCCGACTCGCAACCGAACTCCCGATCCCGAAGGTCACCCTGCCCGCCCGATTCGTCGCCGGGCTCACCGCTGCCGACATCGAGGCGCTCGCCGGCACCCTGGCGGCGTGGCAGTGACATGACGTCGGACGACGACAGCACTCGGGTCGACAGCGCCGCGGCGATCGTCCGCGACGGCGATGTGATCGATGCGTCGACGGTGATCGTGTGTTGCGGATCCGGTGGCGTCGGCAAGACGACCACGGCGGCGGTGCTGGGGCTGGAGGCGGCGCGACGCGGGCGACGGGCCGTGGTGGTCACGATCGACCCGGCGCGTCGGTTGGCCGACGCGCTCGGTCTCGCCGACGGCCTGGCCTCGGAGCCGCAGCGCATCGAGCTCGCCGCCGACGGCGAGTGGAAGCCCGGTGGCGAGCTGTGGGCGATGATGCTCGACACCGCCGCCACGTTCGATGGGCTGGTGCGGCGTCACGCCGACTCCGACGAGCAGATCGAGCGGATCCTGACCAACCCGTTCTACCGCAACATCGCCGGGGCGTTGAGTGGCACCCAGGAGTACATGGCGGCCGAGACCCTGCACGAACTCCACGGCGACGACCGCTTCGACCTGGTGATCGTCGACACGCCCCCGAGCCGCAATGCCCTCGACTTCCTCGAAGCTCCCGGCGTCCTTGCCCGGTTCCTCGATCATCGCCTGTTCCGATTGTTGATGCTGCCCACCCGCAGCGGGCTCCGTGTGATCGGCACCGCCACCCAACCGGTGCTCAAGGCGATCGGCAAGGTGGTCGGCTCCGACGTGCTCGCCGACTCGGTCGCGTTCTTCCAGGCGTTCGCCGGCATGGAGACCGGATTCCGCGAGCGCGCCGACGACGTCGTGCAACTGATCCGGGCGCCCGAGACCTCGTTCGTGGTCGTCGCCGCGCCCCGCCACGACACGATCGACGAAGCGGTGTGGTTCGCCAGACAACTCGTCGACCAGGGCGTCGGGGTGACGTCGGCGATCGTCAACCGCGCCCATCCCGAGTTCGGCGACGGCACCTCGACCGACGCGCTCCGCGCCGGCGACGAGGCGCGACGAGCGGGCGACCAGACCTTGGGCGTGCTGTGGGACAACGTCGCGTCGTTGCGCGCCATGCGCGACCTCGAGCTCGAGGTGATCGCACCACTCGCCCACATCGTCGGAGCGGACCGCCTGGTCGTGCTCCCGCTGCTCGACAGCGACGTGCACGACCTCGACGGACTGCTGGTGATCGCGGGGCATCTCTTCGACCATCCGGTCGTCGACGGGTAGCGTCTGGGCCGTGCACATCCTGCTTGCCACCGATGCCGACTGGATCGTCGACGAGGTCATCGCCGCGCTCGGCGACGACGACGTCCACTTCACCGTGTGCCGTGAGGGCCGAGCGGTCTCGGGGCAGGTCTCCGAACGGATGCCCGACCTGGCGATCCTCGACCTGCAGGTCGGTTCGATGGGTGCGATGGCGGTCACGATGTCACTGCGCCTCGACGAGTCCGCAGGCGTCGTCGGCCACGTGCCGGTGCTGATGCTGCTCGACCGTCGCGCCGACCTCCACCTGGCCCGCCGCAGCGGCGCCGAGGGCTGGCTGGTCAAACCGCTCGACGCGTTGCGCCTGCGTCGGGCCGCCGATGCGATCCTCGCCGGCGGCGTCTACACCGAGGGATTGGCCGCCGATGCGGCGCCGGTGGAACCGATGGTGCCGCTTCCCGACACGGCCGACGCGGCCGCATCGCAGCCGGAGAACTCGCCGGAGGAAGAACCCGCCACCGCTGGATAGCATGGCGAGCCGCTACGGGGTGTAGCGCAGCTTGGTTAGCGCGCCACGTTCGGGACGTGGAGGCCGGAGGTTCAAATCCTCTCACCCCGACCAACAAACCCCTGGTCACGGAACTGCGAGAGCAGCCCGGGCCAGGGGTTCGATCGTTTTCGGCCACCTTGGGAGCCATTCGACGCAGAGTGCAGGGTGGACTGACGCAGGGGGTTCCGCCATGGTCAGCAAGTCGCCCAGCCGCTCCCACGGGGAAGGGTCGATCTACCGGAGCGACCACACGCGGCCCGGCAGCGGCGTGACGGTCGAACGCTGGATCGCCTCGGTCGACCTCGGTGTCGGCCCGAACGGCAAGCGGAGGCGGAAGAGGATCACTGGTCCGACTCGCAAGGCGGTCGCCGACGAGCTCGGAACGACAGGCACGCGACGGGAGGAAAGCGCCGCCATCCGGTGGTCGGGGCAGGCTCCTACCGAGCGACGAGCCGCTCAAGTTGGCGCCAGGTCGCGCCGATGACAGCCCGTCCGCCTGTCCGAACGGAGCGCTGTACGTGGCAATCATCCGACCTTCCGTCGACCATCTCGACGAACTCCAAGCACCGCTCGGTGACGCCGAGCGGGCAGTCTTCGACGCCTTCGCGGCCTTGGGCGACGACTGGACGATCTACGTCCGGCCCAAGGTCGGCCAGGACGTCCCGGATCTCGTCCTCGTCCACGACGTCCGCGGCGCGATCACCGTCGACGTGCTCGACTGGCGTCCCGCCGATCACCGCCGCACCGCCGGCGACGACGTCGAGTCGCTCGGCGCCGACGGGGTGTGGCGGCCGAGCACGGCACGGCCGCTCGCGGTCGCTCGCCGTCATCGCAACACCGTCTACGAGCAGTTCTTCGCGTTCCCCGGCGACGCCCGCGAACCTGGCGGCCTGGTGCGATCGGTCGTGGTGCTGCCCTGGTGCACCGGCGCCGAGGCGGGCTCGCTGCTGGCATCCGGACTCGGTGATCCGGCCAACACCGTGCTGGTGTGGTCGGCCGACGACCTGGGCGGCCGTCTGCAGTTCCTCGTCGACGGCCCGGGATCGACTCCGGCCCCGGCGGCCTCGATCCAGCGGCTGCAGCGCGAGCTGGTCGTCGACGGCATGGTCCATCACGCCGTGGCACCGGTGCAGCTGAGCGACAATGCCGCGACGCGTCGCCGCCAACCCGGGCGGTGCGCACATCCGTGGCGTCGCCGGAACGGCGGGGAGCGGCAAGTCGTTCGCGCTCACCGCGCGCGCGGCCCGGCTGGCGGCCGAGGGCAGGAACGTGCTGGTGCTGTGCTTCAACCTGACGCTCGCGAACCATCTCCGCCGACTGGTCGTCGATCGGTGTGCCGAGCTCGGCGCGAACCCGGCGCGTGTGACCTGTACGAGCTTTCACACGTTCTGTTCGCGAGTCGTCGACGACGCCGCTCAGGCCGGCATCGTTGCCGACGAGCCCGCCCGCGGAACCTGGCCGGTCAAGATCGTGGTCAAGGCCCGCGACGTCTTCGAGGCCGGCTTCGAACGGCGCTTCGACGCCGTGCTCGTCGACGAGGGCCAGGACTTCACGGTCGACTGGTGGAACCTGTTGCGCGAGCATGTCGTGCGACCTGAGGGCGAGATGCTGCTGGTCGCCGACGCCACCGTCGATCTGTACGGCAAGTCGACGTGGGACGACCCGGATGCCCTCGCCGCCGCCGGGTTCACCGACCCGTGGATCCGGATGACGACCTCCTACCGGATGGCACCGGACCTCGTCCGTTCGACCAACGAGTTCGCCAGGTCCTTCATCGCTGACGACGCAGTGGTTCCCGAGATCGCCGACGACCAGGAGACCGTCGTCGGTCACGTCTCGACTGCGGTGCGCTCGTGGCGCAACGTCGAGCGCGTCGCCGATCTCGGCGTGGCCGTCGGCCGCGAGGTCGTCCGGCTCCTGCGGGAGCATCCGGAGCTGGCGCCCCGAGACGTCGTGTACCTGTGCGAGTACCACCACGACGGGCTGGCCGCGGCGCACGAGATCGAGGCCGCCGGGTATCCGGTGCATCACGTGTACAGCCGCGATCCCGACGAGCGTCACCGCAGCAAGGGCCGGTTCTGGCCTGATGCCGACGCGGTGAAGGGGTGCACCGTGCACAGCTACAAGGGCTGGGACAGCCCCGCCGTGGTGGTCGGCGTGGCGATGGAGGAACGCTCTCGGCGCCTCGCGTACGCGTCGATGACCCGGGTCTCGTCGACGGCGCCTGGCTGTAGTACGTCCTATCTCGCTGTGGTGAACGCCGATCCTCGGATGGCGGACTTCCAGCCGACCTTCGAACTGGGGGCAGCGCTGGCTGCGGGCTCCTGAGGAGCTACGGTCGCCGGTCGTGGACTTCGCCGAGTTGCAGGACGTCATCGAACGAACCTATGGCGACCGCGACCGCGAGCGCGGTGTGTCGGCGACGGTGGCGTGGCTCACCGAGGAGATCGGCGAGCTGGCCCAGGCGGTGCGCAAGGGGAGCCACGAGGACCGGGTGCACGAGTTCGGTGACGTGGTTGCCTGGGTGGCGACGCTCGCCAACCAACAGGGCGTCGACCTGAACGAAGCGGTCCAGCGCTACGCCGACGGCTGCCCCAAGTGCCAGTCGATCCCCTGCACCTGCTGACGAAACCCGTCCGACGAATCGTCGCGCTGAGAACAATCCATCGGTTTCGGAGTTGGGATCAGTTGTGGGGAGGACAAGGAAGCGCTGAGGGACGCTGCCTTTGGGCAGCGACCGAAGCCGCTGACGCAGTCATCGCCGCAACTGGACCAACTCCGCGATTTGGATGGCGTTGAGGGCGGCGCCCTTGCGCAGGTTGTCGTTGCTGACGAACATCGCCAGGCCACGACCGCCGGGGGCACCTTCGTCGACGCGGATGCGGCCCACGTAGCACGGGTCCTGTCCGGCGGCCTCGAGCGGCGTCGGCACGTCGGAGAGCACGACGCCGGTGGCGGCGCCGAGTAGCTCGGTGGCGCGCTCGACCGAGAGGGGACGTTCGAACTCGGCGTTGATCGACAGCGAGTGGCCGGTGAACACCGGGACGCGCACACACGTGCCGGACACGAGCAGTTCGGGGACGTCGAGGATCTTGCGGCTCTCGTTGCGCAGCTTCTGCTCCTCGTCGGTCTCGAACCGGCCGTCGTCGACGATCGAGCCCGCCATCGGCAACACGTTGAACGCGATCGGCTTCACGAACTTCGTCGGCGCCGGGAACTCGACCGCAGCACCGTCGTGGGTGAGCTCGGCGGCGCGGTCGACGACCTCGCGTACCTGCTTGTCGAGTTCGTCGACGCCCGCGAGCCCGCCGCCGGACACCGCCTGATAGGTGGACACGACGAGACGGGTCAGGCCCGCTTCGTCGTGGAGTGGCTTCATCACGGGCATGAACGCCATGGTCGTGCAGTTCGGGTTGGCGATGATCCCCTTCGGCGGGTTGGCGGCCAGTTCGCCGTTGACCTCGGCGACGATCAGCGGGACGTCGGGATCCATGCGGAACGCCGAGGAATTGTCGATCACGATCGCTCCGGCGTCGGCGAACTTCGCGGCGAAGGCCCGTGACGACGTGGCGCCGGCGGAGAACAGGACGATGTCGAGCCCGCTCGGATCGGCGGTCTCGGCGTCCTCGACGATGATGTCGGTGCCCTTCCACGGCAGGGTCGTGCCCGCCGAGCGGGCCGATGCGAAGTACCGCATCTCGCTGACCGGGAAGTTGCGCTCGTCGAGCAGTCGGCGCATGACACTGCCGACCTGACCCGTTGCTCCGACGACGCCGACGCGAAGTGCTTCAGACATGGCGGAGACGATAACGGCCCTGTCCGTCGTGGCCGCGTCGAGTTTCCCACCCGCTGGTCGGTTCGGTGGATGCTCTGGCACACTCCTGGGATGCGTCGTCGCCCCCAACTGGTGCCGTGGAAGGCCGCTGGCCAGACGAGTGAACGTCAGGTGAGCGGCGACGACGTCGTGCGCACGACCGGCTGGGTGTTCAACAACGAGACCGGCAGTCAGCTCACGCTCGAACAGTTCGTGGCCACCGGCGACTCCGAGGTGCCGGCCTACTTGACCGTGTTCGGGCTGCGAGCCCCTGATGCCGAGGGTCGTACACCCGACGACAAGACGCTCGTCGAGATCGGCTCCGGCATCGGCCGGATGACGTGTGCGTTCACCCGCGAGTACGCCTCGGTGATCGCCTGCGACCTCGACGCAGGCTTTCTCGAACGGTGCATCGAGACCGTCGGTCAGTTCGGCAAGGTCGACCGGTTGCGCACCAGTCACGTGCTCGACGGCCACACCCTCGACCTCCCACCGAACTCCGCCGACGTCGTCTTCAGCTACATCACCCTGCAGCACTGCGACCCCGACGACGCACTCGAGCTCACGTCCGAGGCGGTGCGCATCACCAAGCCGGGCGGCAAGGTGGTGTTGAACTATCGCGCCCGCAGCCCGCAGGACATCCTGCTGCTCCCGCTCGGCGCCGCCACCCGTGGGCTGTTCCGGATCCCGAAGTTCGGCGCCTGGCTGTCACAGCGCCGTCTGGCTGCCCGTCTCGGCTGGCAGGCCAACCGGCTGCCACCCGACGAGTTGATCGGGCCGCTGTCGCCGCTGCTCACCGACATCGAGATCTGGCGCAACCCGAAGAGCAAGATCACCGGTCGCGGCGCCGTCAACCAGGAGTTCGACGGCATCAACCCGCACCACTACTGGTTGATCGCCACCGTTCGCTGATCGTCGCTCGGCTCGAGTGGCCGCAAGGCGATCTGGGTGATCCGATGGCGTCCCACCGAGCGGATCTCGATCTGCCAGTCGTCGATGTCGATGGTCTCTCCTGATCGCGGGAACCGGTTCATCTGGTCGAGCACGAGCCCGGCGATCGTCGTGTAGTCGCCCTCGGGCAGCTCGACGTCGAGGTCGACGAGGTCGTGCACCGGGAACGAGCCGGGCATCACGATCGTGCCGTCTGCCTCACGGACGACCGTGGTGAGGTCGGGATCGGTCTCGTCCCAGATCTCGCCGACCAGTTCCTCGAGGAGATCTTCGACCGTGACGATGCCGATCGTGCGGGCGTACTCGTCGACGACCACGGCCATCTGGGTGCGGCGCGCTTGGAACTCGCGTAGTGCGGTGAGCACCCGGGCCGCGTCGGGGAATGCCGGGATGTCGTACATCACCGACGTGACGGGTTCGTCGGGCCGATCGAGCAGGCTGCGCAGGCGCACCATGCCGACCGTCCGATCGAGGTTGCGCTTCTCGGCGACCGGGGCGCGTGAGTGTCCGGTTTCGACGAGGAGGGCGAGCGCCTCCCGACACGTTGCGCCGGCGTCGATGACGACCACGTCGCTGCGCGGCACCATCACTTCGTCGAGGGTGCGTTCGGCGATCTCGAAGGCGCCGTCGATGATCTGGCGCTGCTCGGGTGGGAACGTCTCGTGGATCGCGACCATGTCGCGCAGTTCCTCGCCGGTGACCTCTTCGCGCTGTCGGTTCGGGTCGCCGCCGAGCAGCCGCACCGCCACGTCGGTGGACTTCGAGAGCAGCCACACGACCGGTTTGGTGAGCGTGGACAGCAGGTCGAGCGGGCGCGCCATGACCATGCCCCACTTCTCGGCGCGCTGCATGGCGATGCGCTTCGGGGCGAGTTCGCCGAACACGAGGGTGAAGTACGCAAGCACCAGCGTGACGAGGATCACCGACACCGGCGCGGCTGCACCGCCGAGAAAACTCAGCGGGCCTTCGAGCGGTTCGGCGAGCGACACCGCAGCGGCGGCCGACGCGAGGAACCCGGCGAGGGTGATGCCGATCTGGATCGTTGCGAGGAACTGGTTCGGCTGGCGCGCCAACCGGGCGAGGACGCCGCCCGTGGCCGAGCTCTCCTCGAGCCGCTGGAGTTGGCTCTCGCGTAACGACACGAGCGCGAGCTCGGTGCCGGCGAACGCGGCGTTGACCAACACGAGGATCGCGACGAGGAGCAGTTGTGGCCAGACGTCACCCATGTGGGTCACATTCAAGCGTGTGCGACGCCTGACTTTCCAGGGTCGAGCCGAAAAGACCGCGTTGCTCAGGCGGGCGTCCGTGTGCGGATCGCCGACAACGGGCGGCGAAGCACGCTGATGTCGTTCACGAGCTGCATCTCGGCCGTGTCGGGCGCCGACAACGCTGCGATGCGGCCGAGTTCCTCCAGATCGGGCACGTCGTCGACGGCATGAGGAAGAAGACCGATCCGTCGAACGCATCCCACACCTCCGGCTGCACGATCACCGAGGTGTGGGAGACGTCGCAGTTGAGTTGCGGGCGGGTCTGCCCCTGCCTACTTGCGTTCGGGCAGGGGCGCCGAGTAGTCGGCGCCGGAGTCGAGGCCGAACGCCGTGTGCAGCGCCCGGGCGGCGCGTTCCATGTCGCCCGCCGAGCAGACGACCGACACGCGGATGGTCGAGGTCGAGATCATCTCGATGTTGACGCCCTCGTCGGCGAGCACGCGGAACATCTTGGCGGCGATGCCCGGTGCCGACTTCATGCCGGCGCCGACCAGCGACACCTTGGCGATGTCGTTGTCGTGCGACACCCCGGTTGCGCCGATCTCGGTGGCGACGCGCGACACGATCTGCTCGGCCTCGCCCATGTCGGCCATCGGCATCGTGAAGCTGATGTCGGTGGTGCCCTGGGTGGACGTGTTCTGCACGATCATGTCGACGTTGACGTTGGCGTCGGCGAGCGGCTCGAACAGCGCGGCAGAGATGCCGGGCCGGTCGGGCACGCCGAACACGGTGACCTTTGCTTCGGACATGTCGGTGACGACACCGGAGATGATCGGATCTTCCACAGAAGCCTCCTCGTTGGTGACCCACGTGCCGGGTTCCCAGGTGAATGCAGAACGGACGTGGAGGGGTACGTCGTGATTGCGGGCGAACTCGACCGAGCGCAGCGCGAGCACCTTCGACCCGGCGCCGGCCATCTCGAGCATCTCGTCGAAGTGCACCTTCGCGAGCTTGCGCGCCTGGGGCACGATGCGCGGGTCGGCGGTGAACACGCCGGTGACGTCGGTGTAGATCTCGCACGCGTCGGCGCCCATCGCCTGGGCGAGCGCCGAGGCCGTGAGGTCGGAGGCGCCACGACCCATCGTGGTGACCTCCTTGTCGGTGCTGACGCCCTGGAAGCCGGCGATCACGCAGACCTTGCCCTCACTGAGCGACTGTCGAACGCGGTCGCCCTTGACCTCGACGATCTTCGCCTTGCGATGAGCGGTGTCGGTGATGATGCCGACCTGGCTGCCGGTGAAGCTGATCGCCTCGATGCCACGGTCGAACAGCGCCATCGTCATCAGCGCCGCGGTCACACGCTCGCCGGTGGTGAGCAACATGTCCATCTCGCGTCCTGGCTGCGTACGCGACACCGAATCCGCCAGGGCGATCAGGTTGTCGGTGGCCTTGCCCATCGCCGACACGACGACGATCACGTCGTTGCCGCGCTTCTTCGTGAACGCAACGTTGTCAGCAACCGCGTTGATGCGGTCGGGGTCGGCGACGGACGTGCCGCCGTACTTCTGAACGATCAGTGCCACGAGTACGTGGAGGCTACAACTCGTTCTCGTGAACTCGTTGGGGAAGAGTTCCCGCCCGACTTCACGAGAAGCGCTGGTCAGGAGCCCTTGACGACGTGTTCGACGACCTCGAAGCACATCAGGTCGGCGCCCTGGGCGACTGGCTTGCGCGGTTCCTCGCCGTCGGCGGGCTGGTTGCCGTCGGCCTGGCCGCTTGCGTGGCCGTGGGCGAAGTCCTGACTGTTCATCCACGCCTGGAAGTGCTCCTCGGATGCCCAGCGGGTGTACACGAAGTAGCGATCCTCGCCCTCCACGGGGCGCAGGAGCTGGAAGTCCTCGAACCCGTCGAACTGCTCGACCATCTTCGCCCGCCCGGCGAAGCGGCCTTCGAGCTGCGGGCCCATGCCCTCGGGGATCGTGATGGCATTGATCTTGACGACGCTCATGGGCTCCAGCATGCCGCGGTCACGGCCGATCGACCAGTTCGTGGAGGAGTCGCATCGCCTCGAAGACGTCGGTGAAGCTCGTGGTGAGTGGCGAGAGGCCGAATCGGAGCACGTCGGGATCGCGGTAGTCGACGATCACCTTGCGTTCGGCCAAGGCCCGCTGAAGCTCCCGGGCGTCCGGATGGCGGATCGCGACGTGCCCGCCCCGACGTGAGGGATCTCGTGGCGTGTCGGTGTCGAAGCCGTGTTCGTCGGCGAGTTCGAGGCAGAACCCGGTGAGCGCCCGTGCCTTCTCCGCAATCGCGCCGATGCCCGCCTCTGCTGTCACTCCGATGCCTTCACGGGCGGCGGTGAGCCCGAGCACCGGAGGCGTTCCGTTGAGCATCCGTCCGACGCCGGGCCGCGGGTCGAACGGGCGCTCCATGGCGAACTGGTCGGACTGCGCGAACCAACCCCAGATCGGTTGGGTCACCCGATCCTGGATCTCGCGCGAGACGTACACGAACGCCGGTGCGCCGGGGCCGCCGTTGAGGAACTTGTAGGTGCAGCCGACCGCCAGTTCCACCCCAGCGCCCCGAAGGTCGAGGTCCAGCACGCCGGCCGCATGCGAGAGATCCCAGATCGTCGTGGCGCCGGCCGCTGTCGCCCTCGCAGTTTCTCCGGCCAGGTCGGCCACTTCTGCGGTGCGGTAGTCGACCAGCGAACGAACCACCACGTCGACGCCCTGGAGGTCGCGGAGGCCGCGGCGCACGGCGCACGACCGGAGCCTGGCCACGCCAGCGGTCACGTAGCGATCGGTCGGGAAGTCACCGTCGTCGATCGCGATCGTGCGCCGGCCGGGGACGAGATCGAGCGCGACGTTCAGCTGCTGGAACAGCGCGACGGTGGTCGATTCGTGAACCGCGACGTCGCCGGGGCCGGCGCCGAGCAGCGGGGCGAGTTCGTCGCCGACGCTGAGTGCGAGGTTCAGCCAGTCGTGCTCCCACCACGAGGCGATCAGGTCGCCCGACCACTGCTCGATCACCCGGTGCAACGCGTCGACGGTGCGTTTCGGCGTTCGTCCGAGCGAGTTGCCGTCGAGATAGATCAGCTCGGGATCCGGCATCACGAACTCGTCACGCCAGCGGGCGAGGGGATCGGATGCGTCGAATGCCAGCGCGTCGGAGCGGTCGATCATGCCTCGTCAGTGTGACCCGTCCCGGAGTTGTCGAACGCATCCGAACACGGGACCGGGGACCCTTGGAGCGGCGCGGACGCGGGGAGACACTGGAGGTGAGCCGATCCCCATATCGATGACCAAGGAGGTGCGCCATGTGGGACATCCGACGAATCAAGCGACCGTTGTGCGTGTTCGCGTTCACCGCGATCGCCGTCGCCGGGTGCGGCAGCGAGAACTCATCGTCGCCGACCGACGTCGAGACCACCGTGCAGGACACGGTGGTCGCCGAGGACGATGGAGCGACGACCGACGTCGTGGACGTGGCGATGACGATCGAGGCGCTGTGCGATCCACTCGACGAGGTCGTGAACGACTGGGTCGACGGCGATCCCGAGCGCTTCCACATGGACCTGTTCGCCACCGACGACCCGGCCTCGCTGATGTGCGAGTGGCAGGGTGAGCGTGACTTCCGAGAGGTCAGGATCGTCTACCACGCGTCGCCAACGGCTTGGGACGCAACGGCGGTGAGCGGCGGCGAACCGCTCGAGGGGGTCGACGCCGACAGCTTGTACGACGGCAAGATCCTGTCCGTTCACGCCGACAACGGTTGGACGGTCGACGTCATCGCATTCGAAGGCGACCCGCCCGGCTACGCCGACGTCCCCGACGTGTTGGTGCCGATCGCGAACGCTGCGTTGGCTGCGACCCGGTGAATCCCGGCTCGGCGCGGATCTATCGGGTGAGATCGACGAAGCTGGCGTGGCGGACGAGGCCGTCGTTGGTGAACTCGGCGATCTCGACCTGCGCCCGCAGGACCGGGTCGATCCAGGTTGCGGTCCGGGCGATCGCGGCGGGGGGTACTGGATCGAAGGGACACTCGTCGGTGGCGAGTTCGCGGAGCCGGGCGGTGAGCGTCTGCAGCGTGCGCTGATCGAAGCCGGTGCCGACGCCGCCCGCGAACTGCAGCCCCGTCGGTGACGGTTGCCCAACCAACAGCGCGCCGAACGTGTCGGACCGATTTCCGGTGCCGGGCGTGAACCCTCCGATCGCCAACTCGACCAGCGTGCGGTGCTTGATCTTGCGCCAGTCCTTCGTCCGTGCGCCGGGCCGGTACCGAGAGTCGACCCGTTTGGCGATGACGCCCTCGAGCCCCTGCTCGGCCGTTGCGGCGAGCAGCGCGGCGCCGTCGCCCACGCGGAACGACGGCACGGTCCAGTTGTCGCCCGGTTCGACGAGCTGATCCAGCAGCCGCCGCCGGTCGAGGTACGCGAGATCGATGGTGTCGTTGCCGTCGATCTGCAGGACGTCGAAGAACTGGATGACCGCTTGGCGGTCGGAGCCGACGCCGCTGCGTTGCACGAGGTCGAACCGTGGTCGCCCGTCGTCGTCGAACACGATCAGTTCCCCGTCGAGGATCGCCGACCGGGCGTTCACCGACTCGGCGAGGTCTGCGAACTCCGGCCAGCGCCCGGTGACGTCGTGGCCGGCCGTGCTCTGGAGGCGCACTGCTCCATCGACGATGTGGACGATCGTGCGGTAGCCGTCCCACTTGACCTCGAAGGCCCAGTCGTCACCGTCGGGCACCGCCCCGGTCGAGCCCATCGTCGCCTTCATCGGCAGCACGGGGAATCCGAGACTCACGGCACCGACTCGCCTCAGCCGTCGGGGAGGCGGCTCGACAGCACGCCGTCGGCCTCCAACGTGTCGAGGCGCTCGTCGTCGTAGTGGAGCAGCTCGGCGAGCAGCGTGCGGTTGTCCTCGCCGCGGTACTTCGGCACGCCGGACACCCCGACGTCAGGCGAGGCGCTGAACCGCCACGGCACGTTCGGGACGCGCATCGTGCCGCCACCGCGATCGTCGACGCTCACCACGGCGCCGCGTTCGCGAGCCCAGTCGGTGTCGGTCAGCTCGCCGGGCTGGCGGACCCGCCCGACGGCCAACTGGTGCTTCGAGAACTGCTCCTCGAACGTGGCCGCGTCGGGCACGGTTGCCGCGTGGTCGCGGATGATCGTGCGCAGCGCATCGAAGTTGGCGAGCCGCGCTGCCACATCGACGAAGCGCGGGTCCTCAGCGAGTTCAGGTCGGCCCATCGCGGCGATGAAGAAATCGAAGGTGCCGCGCTCGGCGGGATGCCCGCTGACCACCAGCGACTCACCGTTGGCGACCGTCAGCACGAGGTAGTCGCCGGGCCGGAAACTGCGGATCCACTGCGGGTCGTCGTGGCCGTCCCACAGCGAGTCGTGGAGGTGCTCGTTGACGTACAGCATCGTCTCGGCCATCGACACGTCGATCCACTGACCCTCGCCGGTGTGCTCGCGCTGGTAGAGCGCGGCGAGGATTGCCGAGGCCGTCTCGAGCGAGGTGTACAGGTCGGCGTGGCTGTGCGGGTCCTTGGCAAGCTCGCCGCCGCGTGCGTTGCCCTGCGACGCGACGATGCCGGACTCGGCCTCGACGACCGGCGCGTACGCTCGGCGCTTCACCCACGGCCCGGTCTGCCCATAGCCGGAGATCGACGCGTAGATCAGGCGTGGGTTGCGGGCTCGCACCGTATCGGCGTCGAGCCCGAGCCTGGCCATCACACCCGGTCGGTAGTTCTCGACGAGCACGTCGGCGTGTTCCGCCAGGGCGAGCAGGATCTCGGCGCCGTCGGGCGTGGCGAGGTCGAGGCTGAGGTTGCGCTTGCCGACGTTCTGCTGCACGAAGTAGCTCGACAGCCCGTTGCGCCTCGGAGTGGCGAAGCGGGTGAGGTCGCCGGCCGGCGGCTCGATCTTGATCACGTCGGCGCCCATGTCGGCGAGCATCCGGGTGCAGTGCGGCCCGGAGAGCACCCTGCTCAGGTCGAGCACGCGCACCCCCGAGAGCGGTCGAGCGGGGGTCGAAGCGGTCGTCACGTCTCCATCGTGCCCGATCGACCGAGCGACACACGGTGCCGGGCCTGATGTGCCGCTGCACCCCACTCGCTGCACCACACTGTCGTCATGTCGAACGACGCACCACTGGCCGGTCAACTCGCACTCGTCACGGGCGGAGGGTCGGGCATCGGCTTGGCGTGTGCCCGTGCGCTCCTCGCCGATGGCGCCGACGTGATGCTCGCCGCCCGCAACGTCGACCGGTTGGCCGAGTCGGCTGCTGCGCTGCGTTCCGAGTTCCCGGACGCAGCGATCGCCACGGTCGGCTGCGACGTGACCGACGAGGCGAGCGTCGAGGCCGCCTGCGCAGCCGCGGCCGACGTCGGTGCGTTGCGCATCGTCGTCGCCAACGCCGGCACCGGCTCGGCCGGGCCGTTCCACCTGACGACGCTCGAGGACTGGAACACCGTCCTGACGACCAACCTCACCGGTGCCTTTCTCACGATGAAGCACTCCGTGCCTCACCTTGCGGCGAACGGGGGAGGGTCGATCGTGGCGATGTCGTCGATCGCAGCGACGGCGACGCACCGCTACATGACGCCGTACAACGTGTCGAAGGCCGGCCTCGAGATGCTCGTGCGACAGGTCGCCGACGAGCTGGGCGCGTCCGGTATCCGTGCCAACGCGGTGCGACCGAGCCTGGTGCCGACCGACATCTCCGCCGGGCTCACCGGCGTTCCCGACATCGTCGACGACTACCTCGATCAGATGCCGCTGCACCGGCTCGGCACCACCGAGGACATCGCTGCGGCGGTCCGGTTCCTGGCTGGACCCGAGAGCTCGTGGATCACCGGTGTGTGCATCAGCGCCGATGGTGGCCATCACCTACGACGCGGGCCGAACCTCGACCCGGTGATGCGCGCCGTGCTCGGTGACGCCGTCGCGCCGCCCGGCCCCGTGGAGTGAGCGAAATCATCCGATCAGGGTGGTGACGCCGCCAGCCCGTGACGGCCATACTCTGACGGTCAGAACGTCCCGACCACAGGAAGCGCCACGGCACACGACATGACCGACACCCACGGCCCGATCGACTTCGTTCTCCTCGAGTTCACCGGAGGTCACGACCTCTCGACGACAGCTGCGGCGCTGATGGATCTCATCGGCCGTGGCATCGTCAGCCTCTACGACCTCGTCGCGATCCGCAAGGAGGACGACGGCACCTTCACGATCGTCGAACTCGACGTACTCGGCGGCGATGTCTCTGTCCTCGCCGGTGCCCGATCGGGGATGCTCGGCGACGACGACCTGCAGGCCGCCGCCGACACGATGCTGCCCGGAACGACGGGCGTGCTGCTCATGTACGAGAACACGTGGGCGATCCCCTTCGTCAGCGCGGCCCTCGACGCCGGCGGCACGATGATCGCGACCAAGCGCATCCCCGCCGAGGACGTCATCGCCGTGCTCGACGAACTCGAAGCAGCCGACTGAAACCGGCACACCCGCACCGAACCGAACCGAACGACCGAGAGGAACGACCATGCCAGGACTCGTCAGAGGAATCGCCCGGACCGCCGTCATCGCCGGCACCGCCACCGCGGTGTCGGGCCGCGTCGCTCGCCGCCAGGCTGGGCGCTACACCGAGAAGGACGCGCAGCTCGCGGCCGATCGCACCGCTGCCTACGAGCGCGACATGGGCTACAACCAGCCACCGCCGCAATACGCGCCGGCCCCGCCGCAATACGCGCCTGCGCCCCCGCCGCAGTACGCGCCTGCGCCGCCACCAGCACCGGCCCCATCGGTGGGCGATGTCGACGTCGAGCAGCTCAAGCAGCTCGGTGAGCTCCACGCCAACGGCATCCTTTCCGATGCCGAGTTCGCCCAGGCGAAGGCCAAGGTCCTCGGTACCTGAGACCCTCGACGCCGAGCCACGCGCCCGGCGTCACACCTGAATCGGGCGGACTCCCGGTAGGGTTCCGGTCTGGCGCTGTTCGAATTCCCGAACGGTGAGCGCATTCGGATTCTTTGTTGCTCCGGTCTTGCGCTGTTGAGCTACATAGAGGAGTCCCCCCAATGACCATCATCGATGACGCCCCGCGCGTCACGTCCCCCGACGGTGCCGACGACGCTGTCGCCTTCCGCGACCTCGGCCTGCCCGATGTGATCGTGCATCGGCTCGAGAGCCAGGGCAAGCACACCGCCTTCCCGATCCAGGCGGCCGTCATCCCCGACGCGCTCGCCGGCCGCGACGTCGCCGGCCGTGCGCCGACCGGTTCCGGCAAGACCCTCGGCTTCGGGCTCCCGCTCGTCGCCGGTCTCACCGATGCCCGCCCGAAGCGCCCGGTCGCACTCGTGCTCGCGCCGACCCGGGAACTCGCCGAGCAGATCATGGCCGAGCTGACCCCGTTCGCGAAGGCCGCCGGCCACGATGCCGCGTCGATCTACGGCGGCGTCGGCTACGGCGGACAGCGCAAGGCGCTCGACCGTGGTGTCGAACTCGTCGTTGCCTGCCCGGGCCGCCTCGAGGACCTGATGCAGATGCGAGCGATCGACCTGCGCGACGTCACCACCGTGGTGATCGACGAAGCCGACCAGATGGCCGACATGGGGTTCCTTCCCGCCGTCCGCCGCATCGTCGAGCAGACCGCGAACGAGCGTCAGGTGCTGTTGTTCTCCGCCACGCTCGACGGCCCCGTCGCCAAGCTCGTCGCCGACTTCCAGCACAACCCGGTTCGTCACGAGGTCGGCCCGAAGGGTCCCGACGTGCACGCCGCCAAGCACCACTTCTGGCTGGTCGACCGCGAAGATCGCGTCTCCACCACTGCCGATGTGATCGGGCGCCTCGGCTCGACCATCGTGTTCACCCGTACCCGTCACGGCGCCGACCGGCTCGCCAAGCAGCTCGGTCGCAACGGCGTCACGGCCGAGCCGATCCACGGCGGCCGCAGCCAGGGTCAGCGTGATCGTGCGCTCGCCGCGTTCAAGAAGGGTCAGGCCTCGGCGCTGATCGCCACCGACGTTGCCGCCCGCGGCATCCACGTCAACGGCGTCAACGCCGTCGTCCACTACGACCCACCTGCCGAGGACGCCACCTACCTCCACCGCTCGGGCCGCACCGCCCGCGCCGGAGCGACTGGCACCGTCGTGTCCCTGCTCGACCACAGCCAGAAGAAGGACGCGCTCAAGCTGCAGCGCGGCATCGGCATCGACGAGCCGGTCACCAAGGCAGCCGTGCACGACCTCGTCATCCACGCCGCTCCTGCGGTCGCCAAGCAGGCACACACCGAGACGCTCGACGTCGAGCACCGCCAGACCCGGATCGTTCGCGACTCGGCCGCCCCCGCGGAGCGCCCGCAGCGCTCGGCGAAGCGCGACACCGGCCGCCCGGTCCCGACCGGCGTTGCCGGCGACGCCAAGGGCACGGTCAAGTTCTTCAACTCCGGTCGCGGCTACGGCTTCATCACGCCGGACAACGGTGACAAGGACCTGTTCGTGCACTTCTCGGCGATCGTCAACGACGGCTTCAAGACGCTCGACAACGGCGCGCGCGTGGACTTCGAGGTCCGTGAGGGCCGCAACGGCCACGAAGCGTTCGACGTGCGCGTCGTCCCGTTCAACTGACCGGCCCCGGCCCCGGTCAGCGGATCAGCTGACCGGGGTCCGCTCCGCTCGCGGCGCTTCGACAGGCCCGGGCGTTGCCTCGGGTCGAGGCTCGTCGAGTTCCCGGAGCATCGCGCTCGACCCGGCGACCAGGGTGAGGACCCCGAGTCCGCACGCCACCAGGATCATCACGAGCGCCGCTCCGCGTCCGTCGCCGGTTGCGAGCACTCGCCCGACGGTGGCGTGCAACGATCCGTCGTCGGACATGGCGGGTTCGGCGACGGAGCTGATCACGACACCGGCGACGACGGCGCCCACCGGGTCGAGCGCTCTGCCGATGCCGCCCCGGAGCGCGAACATCCGACCGAGCATCTCTGTCGGGACCCGTTCGTGCAGCGTCGTCGTTGCTGCCGAGCTGAGCACCGGCACGGCGGCGAGGGCGATTGCGCTCCCCAGTGCGACGACCGCGAGTGACGGCCGCAGCCCACAGACCCCGCAGCCGACGGCGAGCATCGACATCCCGAACGTGACCGCCGTCATGCGCCGCTCGGCGAGCCCACGTCGACCGATCACGATCCCGGCGAGCAGCATGGCGACGCCGCCCACTGCCAGCGGTAGACCCGCCCATCGCTCGTCGATCGTGGCGACGACCGCGACCAGCGCGACGTTGAAGAAGCCGAGGCACAGGTTCACGGCCGCCATCAGGGCCATCAGCAGGGCGATCCCGCGACCGGACTGCCGCAACCAGTCGACGACCGGTGCCCAGCCCGCCGCCGCATCGCTGCTGGCCTGAAGCTCGCTCCGGCGGTCGGCGCGCTCGACACCGTCGGCCTGAAGCGCCGCATCGTCGGCGTGGTCGCCGGCCTGATGGTCGGCCCGACGACCGAACGGCGTCAGCCCGGTGGTGGCGACCGCCACGGCGAACGTCGCAGCGTCGACGAGGAGGACCGCCGTGATTCCCCAGCGCGCCACGAGCAGCGTGGCGATCATCGGAGCGACGACGATGCCAGCGGCCGGTCCGATCTGGGCGACACCGTTGGCGCGATCGAGTTGGTCGTCGTCGACGAGCAACGGGACGGCGGCCTGAGCCGCCGGCATCTGGATGGCCGTGCCCACGCCCCCGATGACGGCGGCGACCACGAGGTGCCACGCCTCGAGCCGCCCACCCCACGCGAACGCCAGCGCGGTGAGGGTGCCGACGGCGGCGACCGAGTCGCCGGCGATCATCACGGCTCGTCGGTCGAACCGGTCGATGCGGCCGAGGAGGGGTGCGAGCACGACGAACGGTGCGCCGGCAGCAGCCATCAGCAACCCGAGCCACAGCGCGTTGCCCGAGTCCAGGTAGACGTGCACGGCGATGCCGATCCCCGCGACGGCGCTGCCGAGTGTCGACACGGTCTGTGCCGACCAGATGCGCCAGAAGGTGGCACCGAGTGGGCGGTGGCTGGAGCCGGCGGCGGTCGAGGTAGAGGTCGAGGTAGCGGTCGAGGTCGAAGTGGCGGTCACGAGCCTCATTCAAACAGTTTGAACAAGAATGTTCAAGTGATTTGAACATAGAGTGGTGTCATGTCCGACGATGACTGGGACGACCTCTCCGACGGGTCACCCCTGCCCGAGGTCGTCGAGCTCGGCTCGACCGATCTCCTCGACGAGCTGTCGCACCGAGTGCGCGGTCCACTGCTGCGTCGCCTCCGCACCCCGCACAGCGCCGCCGAGCTGGCGGCCGAGCTCGACGTGCCGGTCACCCGCCTCTACCACCACCTGAACGCCCTCGAAGCGGTGGGCCTGATCGAGGTGGTCGCCACACGACGCGTCGGCGCAGCGCTCGAACGCCGCTACCGCGCCGTCGCTCGTGGGTTCCGGGTGGGACCCGAGGCCGTCCACGAGCCACGTGACCTCGCCCGTTCCCTCGGCGCGGTCGTCGACGCCGCTCGCGCCGACCTCGTGGCGTCGGTCGAGAGCGGGGCCGGCGATGACGTCGCGATCTGGTCGCTGCGCCTGCGGCTCGAACCACCGGATCGAACCGAGCTCGTCGACCGGATGAATGCGCTGTTGGCCGAGTACCGCGAACGGTCGGCCGACTCCCCGCCGTCGGCGTCAGGACCCGGCGAGTTCGTCGTGTTCTCCCTGGCGTTCCCCGGCGAGGATGACACGTCGCCGCACGGAACGAGTTCACCGAAAAAGTAGGGTCGCGGCGTGCACGCCAATCGTGACCTGATCGAGCGACGGATCCAGCGCGAGCTGTGGGAACGGGTGCTGCCGCTCGCCCACCCGGACGCCCGGGCGTTGGCGATCGAGGCAGGCCCGGACCTCGACCATCTCGAGCCGTTCGCCCCCCGGACCAAGTGGGGCGCTCCGTGGGCGACCACGTGGTTCCGCTTCACCGGTGACATCCCGGCCGACTGGGTGGGCCGACCCGTCGAAGCAGTGATCGACCTCGGCTTCCATCCCGATGCCGCCGGCTTCCAGTGCGAGGGCCTGCTCGTCGAGCTGCGCGACGACGGCTCGTTCGCTCCGCTGCAGGGCATCCATCCCCGCCGCACGAACTACGCCATCGATGCCGCTCCCGGCCCGGTGACCCTGCACCTCGAGGCGGCGTCGAACCCGACGTTCGCCGGGTACCAACCGTCGAGGTTCGGCTTGCTCGAAACCGCTGGTGAGCGCCCGCTCTACACGTTCCGTCACGCCGGCCTCGTGGTCGTCGATCCGGATGCTCGCGCGCTCGCCTGGGACATCGAGGTGCTCGACGGCGTGATGCGGTCGCTCGCTTCCGACGACCCGCGCCGCGCCCGGCTCGCCCGCCTGCTCGCCGAGGCGCTCGATCGTGTGCCCGACGTCGCCGCCGCCCGCGCCGTGCTCGCTCCCGCGCTGGCCGAGGACTTCGGTGACGCCGTCCGCCACCGCTCGGTGGCCATCGGCCACGCGCACATCGACACCGCCTGGCTGTGGCCGCTGCGCGAGACGGTGCGGAAGTGCATCCGGACGTTCGCCTCCGCCGCGGCGATGATGGACGACTATCCCGAGTACAAGTTCTGTGCCTCGTCCGCCCAGCACTACACGTGGATCGAGGAGCGCCAGCCCGAGCTGTTCACGAAGATCCGCGACCGCGTCGAGCGTGGGCAGTGGGTCCCCGTCGGTGGCATGTGGGTCGAGTCCGACATGAACCTGCCGTCGGGCGAGAGCCTGGTGCGTCAGATCGTGTTCGGCCAGCGCTACTTCGAGGAGACGTTCGGGCGGCGCTGCACCGAGGTGTGGATCCCCGACGTGTTCGGCTATCCCGCCGGACTGCCGCAGCTCTTCGCCGCCGGCGGCATGCGCCGGTTCGTCACCCAGAAGCTGAGCTGGAACAAGCAGAACCGGTTCCCGCACAACACGTTCTGGTGGGAGGGCCTCGACGGCACTCGCGTCCTGACGCATTTCCCGCCCGTCGACACCTACAACGCCGAGATCACGCCGGCGGAGTTCGCGTTCTCGGTGACCAACTTCCAGGACCACGGCTGGAGCGGCGACTCGCTGATGCCGTTCGGTCACGGTGACGGCGGTGGCGGTCCGACCCGCGAGATGGTCGAGCGGGCGCGTCGTCTCGCCCACATCGACTCGCGAGCCACGCTCGAGATCGGGACGCCGGCCGCCATGTTCGAGCGCATCGAACGTGACGCCGATCGCGGTGCTGCTGTCCCGGTGTGGCGCGGCGAGCTCTACTTCGAGATGCACCGGGGGACGCTGACCAGTCAGTTGAAGACCAAGCTCGGGAACCGGCGCTGCGAACGGCTGCTCGTCGAAGCCGAGCTGTGGGCGGCGACGCTCGGCCGCAGCGCCGACGTCGACGACCTGTGGAAGCAGACGCTCACGCAGCAGTTCCACGACATCTTGCCGGGTTCGTCGATCGCGTGGGTCCACCAGGACGCCGAGCGGATCCTCGGCGAGGTCGAGACCGAACTCGAGACCCGCATCGCCGGGCTCCTCTCGGAGCTGGCCGGTCAGCAGACGGCGATCGCCAACCGTGGCGACGCTGCGGTGGACGAGGTCGTCACGCTGGAGCTCGGCGGGGCGGACGAGCAAGGCCTCGGTGCGCCCGATCTGGACGGCCCGACCCAACGACTCGCCGACGGCACGACGGCGCTGCGCGTGTGCGTTGCTGCGATGGGTCTCGCTCCCGTCGAGGCGCTGGGGGTCGACGACCGGGTCGTGCTCTCCGACACGTCGATGTGCAACGGGCGTCTCGCGGTGCGCTGGGACGCGCATGGCAACATCACCTCGATCATCGACCTCACGAGCGCCCGCGAGCTCGTACCCGAGGGTGAGTTCGCAGCCACGCTCGAGCTGGCGGTCGACCATCCTGTCGAGTACGACGCCTGGGACGTCGAGTCGTGGACGGTCGACAGCGGCACTGCGCTGACCGGCAGCACCGGCGTGTCGGTCGAGGTGGTCGACGCCGGGCCGCTCGTCGGCCGGGTGCGCGTGCGGCGCAGCTTCGGGCCGTCGACGGCCGTGACCACCTACGAGCTCCGCGCCGGCTGCCGCCAACTCGACGTGCACCTCGAGCTCGACTGGCACCACGACGAGCACCTGCTGTCGATGGCGTTCCCGCTCGACGTGCGCGCCGACGTGGCGACGTGCGACGTGCAGTTCGGCGTCGTCACCCGCCCCACGCATCCGTCGAGTCCGTGGGACGCCGCCAAGTTCGAAGTCTGTGCACACCGGTTCGTCGACGTCGCCGAGCCGGAGTTCGGTGTGGCGATCCTCAACAACGGCCGGTTCGGCCACGGACTCTTCGGTGGCCGGGTCCGGGTGAGCCTCGCCCGAGCAGCGCAGTATCCCGACCCGCTCGCCGACCGCGGTCACCACCGTGTCTCGCTCGCCGTGCGTCCCCACGGGGCGGGCCTCGCCGACGTGCGCGACGCCGCCAGCCGTCTCAACCATCCGCTTCGCGTCGTCGGGCCGACCGACGATGCGACCGCTCCGACCCGTCCGCCCGTCGTCACGGTGTCGAGCGATCCCGCCGGGGTCGAGGTCGACGCCGTGAAGCTCGCCGACGACGGCAGCGGCGACCTGATCGTGCGGCTGCACGAGGCCTGCGGCAACCGCGCTCGTGTCTCGGTCGTGACGAGCGAGAGGGTCGCCGCCGCGTGGCGGTGCAACCTGCTGGAGGAGGCCCAGTCGGGCGAGGAGGTCGGCGACGGCGTGGTGAGTCTCACGCTGCGACCGTTCCAGATCGTCACCCTCCGCCTGCGCCGCACCACCGGCGACGACGGCCGCACCCGCTGACCCCAGCGACCTCCCGAGCGATGAGTTTCCGCGCGACCTGTCCGCGCGAAGACTCATCGCGGTGCAGTCGACCTCCCGAGCGATGAGTTTCCGCGCGACCTGTCCGCGCGAAGACTCATCGCGTTCGGGTGGATCGGCTCAGGTGGGAGCGAGGTGGCGCAGCGCGGCGGCCGCGTAGAGCGCGGTGCCGGTCGCCATGGCCGGTTCGTCGAACATCACTCGGTTCGAGTGGTTCGGCGCGGCGGTCGCAGGGTTCTCGCCCTTCGGTGTGCCACCGAGGAACATCATCGCCCCGGGCAGGTTCTGCAGCACGTAGCTGAAGTCTTCAGCGCCCATCACCGGATGGGGCAACTTGACCACGCGGTCGGCGCCGGCCACGTCACCGGCCAGGTCGAGCGCCCAGTCGGCGAAGCGGTCGTCGTTGCTGGTCACCGGATACCCGAACACGACCTCGACGTCGCAGGCGCATCCGTGCGCCGACGCAACACCTTCGGCCACCCGTCGGATTCCGTCATGCACCTTGGCGCGAGTTCGTTCGCTGGTCGCCCGGATCGTTCCCTCGATCTCGGCCACTTCGGGGATCACGTTGTTGGTGGTGCCGGCGGTGACCCGACCAACGGTGACCACCGACGGGTCGAACACGTCGATCGACCGGGTGATCATCGTCTGCAGCGCCATCACGATCTCGCACGCCACCGGGATCGGATCGAGAGCGCGGTGCGGCTCGCTCGCGTGACCGCCTCGCCCGACGACCCGGATCGTCATCGTGTCGGCCGACGCCATGATCGGCCCCCGTCGGCTGCTCACCCAACCGCTCGGCAGCGCCGAGGTGATGTGCAGCGCGAACGCCGCATCGACCGGCGACTCGGTTCCATCAGCGCGAGCCGGCACGTCGAGGAGACCTTCGTCGAGCATGAACCGGGCACCGTGGTGGCCCTCCTCACCCGGCTGGAACATGAACAGCACCCGCCCGGCGATGTCGTCTCGTCGCTCGCTCAACAGGTGCGCGGCGCTCGACAGCATGGCGGTGTGGGTGTCGTGCCCGCAGGCGTGCATGCAGCCGTCGACGTGCGACGCGAAGTCGAGCCCGGTGTCCTCCGGCATCGGCAGGGCGTCCATGTCGCCGCGCAGCAACATCGTGGGCCCCGGCTTCGATCCCTCGAGCAACGCCACGATGCCGCTCGTGGACTCGTGCGTGGTGATCGCCAGCGGCAGCCCCTCCAACGATTCGAGCACTCGATCGCGTGTGATCGGCAGGTCGTTGCCCAACTCGGGCCATTCGTGCAGTGTGCGCCGCAGCGCGATCGTGTCGCCGAGCAGATCCTGCGCGTGCGCCTTCACCGAGCCGATCATCGGGTCGAGGTCGTGGGCGGCGCCGTTCGCAGGTTCGGTCATCACCGGATGGTACGCGTTCCCTTCCGGTGCTGTCACCGCCCACTGCTGCTGCGAGCGTCGGCATCGGGTCGGCGCCGGCCACGAACGGAGCACACCATGGGAATCACACACGGCGCCAACACCGAGCAGCTCACCAACCTCGGCACCACGCTCAACCGCCAGATCGACGCGATCACGCAGGTGATGTCGACCGTCGACGGCGTGCTGAACGGCACCGCCTGGACCGGGCCCGCCCGCGACCAGTTCGTCGAGGACTGGAACGGCAGCTTCAAGCAGGCCCTCGGCAAGCTCAACGAAGCGTTCGGGCTCGCGGGTCGAGACTGCATCGCGATGTCCGACGAGCTGCGGCGGGTGCTCGGCGCTCGCGGCTGAACCGTCAGCCTCTACGCTGACTCGGGTGGCATACGTCGAGTTCACCATCGAGCCGTTCGTCGAGGGACGACCTGGCCCGCACGTGACCGCGGCGATCGAAGCGGCGCAAGCGCGCGGACTCGATGTCGACGTCGGGCCCTTCGGGTCGTCGATCATCGTCGACCTCGCCGAGGTCGGCGACGTGATCGGAGCGCTCTCCGACGCAGCGATGGCCAACGGCGCCACCCACGTCAGCGTCCACGTCGCCCGTGAGATCCCGACCGGTCCGCCGGCATTCGACGTCCCCCGCGGCGGCGACGAATGAGCGCCACCCGGGCACCTCGGACCGTCGGCGACGCCTCGGCGGTCGACGGCCGCCCCGTCGTGCACCCGCTGATCCGCTCGGTCAAGCCGGTCATCGAGGCGCTCGGCGCGTCCTTCGTGGCCGCCGACGACATGGAGGCCAGCGACGTGGCGCTCGTGTGGGAAGGTCGCACCGTGGCCGGGGTTCGGATGCCGCCGCTGCACGGCGCACTCGACCGTTTGATCGACGCCGTCGAAGCCGAGCTCGGCGGTCGGCTCCCGCTGCTGTCACGCGAGGACAAGCAGCGCGCCGTCCGCCTGCTCGACGAGCGCGGCGCGTTCATCCTTCGTCGAGCGGTCGAGGACGTCGCCGACGCGATGGGTGTCAGCCGCATCACCGTCTACAACTACCTCAACGCGATCCACCGGTGAGCCGCCGCATCGACCAGTTCGACGTCGTTGCCTTCGACGCCGACGACACGTTGTGGCGCAGCGAGGATTCGTTCCGTCACGCCGAGCACCGCTTCGTCCAACTGGTGTCTCCGTACGCCGCCGTCGGCGTCGATGTCGAGGATGCGCTGAAGGCCGTCGAGCGTGCCGACATCTCGGTGACGGGCTACGGCGTCAAGGCGTTCACGCTCTCGATGGTGCGTGCTGCGATCAACGTCACCGAGGGCCGCATCCCGAGCACGGTCGTCGGCGAGTTGGCCGACCTCGGCCGGTCGATGCTGGTCGAGGACGTGCACCTGCTCGCCCACGTGAGCGAGGTGCTCGCCGTCGTGTCGCCGAGTGTGCGCACGGTGCTGATCACCAAGGGCGACCTCGTACACCAGACCCGCAAGGTCACCACGTCCGGAATCGCGCACCACTTCACCGACATCGAGATCGTGCTCGAGAAGGACCCCGACACCTACGCCAAGATCCTCGACCGGCTCGGCGTGGCACCCGACCGGTTCCTGATGATCGGCAACTCGGTGCGCAGCGACGTGCTCCCCGTGCTCGCCCTCGGGGGCCACGCGATCCACGTGCCGTACCACATCACCTGGGAACACGAACGCGTCGATCACCACGACGAGGACGTGGTCGAGCTCGCCTCGATCGCCGACGTCCCGACGTGGCTCGGGCTCACCGAGCTCTGACCCGGAGGTAGAGCGCTCGAGCAGGGTGGCTCTGCGCATCGAAGCGATCAGCCACACCCGCAGAGGTGGTCGATCGGCTCGTCCGGTCGGCGGGCACCGTCAGCCGGGTGCGAGGCGTCCGTTGGTGAACGTCGCGGCGAACCGGGCGCCATCGGTCGGCTGTTCGTCGTAGCGGATCGTGCCGCCGGCGGCGACGACCACCGCGGCCAGCGCCGAGTGGTCCCAGTGCTGACCGAACTGGACGGCCAGGTCGAGGGTTCCGTCGGCGACCATCAACGCCGGGTAGGTGGTCCACTCCTCGAACGGAACGTATCGACCCCGACCGTCGAAGCGCTCGATCCGGCTGCGTTCGGCCCCTGGCAGCTGGTCGATGATCGGACCGGTCGACCAGCGCATGCGATCGATGTCGGCCTCGTCGCTGACGTGGATCGAACGAGGCGCCGCCCCCGACTCGTCGGCGGCGAATGCGCCACCGTCGACCGTGCCCCACCAACGACGACCGAGCGCCGGCATCGACACCATCCCGGCGACCGGGTGCCGGTCGACCTCGAGCGCGATCAGCGTTCCCCAGGCGCTGCGTCCCGCCACGAAGCTGCGGGTGCCGTCGATCGGATCGAGCACCCAGCAACGCGAACCCGATCCGGTCTCGCTCTCCGTCTCACCGCCGTCTCACCTGCCGTCTCACCTTCTTCCTCGCCGATGATCCGGTCGCCGGGGCGATGCTCGGCGAGCAGTTCGCGCAGCAGCCGTTCGATCAGCTTGTCGGTGACCGACACCGGCGATCCATCGGGCTTGGTCTCGAACTCGAGGTCGTCGCTGCGCCACGTGGCCATCGACTCGCGGTCGGCAATGTCCGCTGCCATCGTCAGGATGTCGAGGTCGGAGATGTCGCTCATCTCCGTGATCCTGCTACAGCCGGCGCAGCTTGACGCCGTCGACGGAGTGATCGCGGGTCTTGTGCACGATCAGTGACGCGCGTTCGCGGGTCGGTTCGATGTTCTCGCGCAGGTTCCGCCCGTTGATCTCGCGCCAGATGCGCTTCGCGGTTTCGATGGCCTCGTCGTCGCTGAGCTCGGCGTAGAACCGGAAGAACGAATTGGGATCCTGGAACACCGACGCCCGCAGTGCCAGGAACCGCTCGACGTACCACTGCTCGATGTCGGACTCGTCGGCGTCGACGTAGATCGAGAAGTCGAAGTAGTCGCTGACGAACTCGGGCGCACCGCTGCGGGTCTGCAGCACGTTGAGGCCCTCGATGATCACGATGTCGGCGTTGCTCACGACGACCTTCTCGTCGGGAACGATGTCGTACACGACGTGGCTGTACACCGGCGCCTCGACGACGTCGTAGCCACTCTTGATCTGGCGCAACACCTGGAGCAGGGCCTTGGTGTCGTAGGACTCGGGGAACCCCTTGCGGTTCATGAGGCCGCGCTCGTCGAGGATCCGGTTCGGGTACAGGAACCCGTCGGTGGTGATCAGATCGACCTTGGGATGGTCGGGCCACTGTTCGAGCAGCGCTTGCAGGATGCGGGCGAAGGTGCTCTTGCCGACTGCGACGCTGCCGGCGATCCCGATCACGTACGGCACCTTCGGCGCAATGGTCCCGAGGAATGTTGCCGACACCCGGTGCAGGTCCTGCGTCGCGCTGATGTACAGGTTCAACAGGCGACTCAACGGGAGATAGACGGTGGCGACCTCGTCGAGATCGATGCGCTCGTTGATGCCGCGGAGCCGTGCGAGTTCGGGTTCGGCGAGCGTGAGCGGGGTGGCTGCTCGCAGCTCGGACCAGGTCTGGCGGTCGAAGTCGTGGTGCCGACTGGTGCCGTTCGGCGCCGGAATGGGTCCGCCGCTCGCGGTCGTGGTCACGGCGCCGACACTAGATCGCCCGCTGTCGACCGACCCAAGGCCCCGCGACCCCGATCACCCCGAAAAATGTCGGAATGAGGTCGCCTCGCGCACCGAGCACGTCATTTTTCGGGGTGGGGGTGGGGGTGGGGGTCAGCGTGGGGGTGGGGGTGAGGGAGGGTTGGGTTCGGGGTGGGTCGTAGTCTGCGGCGGTGGTCGGGACTCGCAAGGAACTGGGTGCCTGGTACACACCGCTCGACCTCGTCGACACCGTCGTGGAGGCCGTGATCACACCGGAGGTCGTGAGCGGACGCACGCATCCCGTCACGGTGCTCGACCCTGCCTGCGGTGACGGACGGTTCCTCCGCGCCGCTGCCGACCGCGTGCGGGCGCTCGGGGCGACAGCGAGGCTCACCGGGTGTGACGTCGATCCCGCCGCGATCGAGGTGGCTCGGTCGACGCTGCCGCTCGACGCCGAACTCATCGGAGCCGACGCGCTTGCGGCGGACTGGAACGACCAGCGATTCGACCTCGTGATCGGCAACCCGCCCTTCCTGTCGCAGATGGCGACTGCCACGACGCGCGGTGGCGTCAGCCGCCACGGCGGGGGGCCGTACGCCGACGCGGCGGCCGAGTTCCTGGCGCTGGCAGGTCACCTCGTCGAACCGGACGGAGGGCGCGTCGCCCTCGTCCTCCCGCAGTCGCTGCTGGCCTCCCGCGACGCCGCAGCGATCCGCCGCTCGATCGGCGAACGCGCTCACATGGTCTGGTCGTGGTGGTCGGACCGGCGCGTGTTCGACGCGCAAGTCCACGTCTGCGTGGTTGCTCTCGAGTTCGGACAACCGGAGCCCGAACCCCGTCGAGCGAACTGGTCCTACGTCGCAACGAGCCGTCAGGGCGTGCCGGACATGCCGAACCTCACGCTGGTGGACGGCTGCCTCGGCGATCGGGCGCGATTGAACGCGAACTTCCGCGACGAGTACTACGGCATGATCCCCGCCGTCGGCGACCACGACACCGGTCCGCCTCTCATCACCTCCGGCCTCGTGGATCCGGCGCGGTCGTGGTGGGGTGTCCGACCGATCACGTTCGCGAAGCGCCGGTTCGATCGACCGCGCATCGACCTCGACCGGCTCGACGACGACATGGTCCGCTGGGCCCGACGGCGCCTCGTCCCCAAGGTGCTCGTCGCCAACCAGACCCGGATCGTCGAGGCCGTGTGCGACCCCGACGGCGACTGGTTGCCGGGTGTGCCCGTGCTCGGCGTGTACCCGACGGGCGCCCACTGGGAGGACGACCAGCGTCGTACGGCCCACGAACTCGCATCGGCGTCGTGGGAGATCGCCGCGGTCCTCACGTCGTCGGTGGCGTCGGCATGGCTCTGGCACCGGGGGGCGGGGACGGGTCTGTCGGTCGACAGCATCCGGCTGTCGCCGGTGACGCTCGGCGAGCTGCCGTGGCCGGCCGGTGACCTCGGTGAGGCGATCGGCGCGCTGCGACGCGGCGACGTGCGCAGCTGCAGTCGGGCGATCGCAGCGGCATACGCGATCACCGACGCGGTGGCGCTCGAGAGCTGGTGGACGGCGTTACTGGAGCGGATCGAGATGCGGCAGCCGACGACGTCGTGATGCGCGTCGGGTGCGCCAGCCCGGTGACCCGGCGACCATCCACAGCAACGCCAGACCCGCCAGTTCGGTCACGTGGATCAGCTCGGCGAGCGGCGTGCGCGACCCGGTGGCGATGTCGGCGACGATGCTGACGCTGGTGGTCGCCACGAGCGCAGCGGTGAACGGCAGCAACCCGAACGCCCGGTGGGGCTTCCACGCGGCGTACGCGAACCCGATGGCCAGTGCCGCGCCGAACGCACCGAGATGCCGGGCGAGGTGCGGGCTCGTGCCCGACGCCTCGCCGAGCAGTAGCGCCGGGAGGCTCTGGACCAGCATGACCACGGCGACCCAGGCGAGTGCCGGTCGCAGCCACCCACCGCGCCCGAGGCGAGCGGGCCGGGCTCGGGCGGTGACCGAGGCGACGAGGCTGGGAACCGGCTCGGCAGGCCGGATGCGCACCATCCGGTCGACGCGTTCCATGTCCGAGGCGAACCGTTGGCAGTCGGCACATCCCACGAGGTGGGCGTCGACCATCGTGACGTCGTCGCCCGTGGCCTCGCCGTCGGCGCGGGCGGACAACGCCTCGCGGATGGTCCCACAATCGATCGACTCCATGGTGCTGACAGTCGTCCGTGCCGCCGAGATGGTTCCCGGTCGCGAGGCGGAAAGCTGACATTGGTCACTGAGCGAGGCGCCGAGGCCGCTGCGAGACTGGGGCCATGGACCACCTGACCCGACTGCTGATCGCTGCGCGTGACGGCGACCGGGTCGCGCTCGAACGCTTCGTGGCCGAGACTCAGGGTGACGTGTGGAGGCTGTGCCGGTACCTCGGCGACACCCAGTACGCCGACGATCTCGCCCAGGAGACCTACGAGCGGGCGATCGGGTCCATCCATCGCTTCCGTGCGGAGGGCTCTGCTCGCGGGTGGTTGCTCACCATCGCCCGGCGCACCTGCGTCGATCACACGCGTCGCGCCGGGCGCCGTCGACGGCTCGACCGTGCCGTGCTCGACAACGCCACCGCGGGCTCGGTCGACGGCGTCGTCGTCACCCCCGACATGTCCGGACGCGTCGACCTCGACGACGTCCTGGCGCACCTCGATCCCGATCGCCGCAGTGCGTTCGTGCTCACCCAGGTGCTGGGCCTGCAGTACGACGAGGCAGCCGAGGTGCTCGACTGTCCGATCGGCACCATCCGCTCACGCGTTGCGCGAGCACGCGTCGACCTGGTGGCGATGATGCGCGAGCCTGGAGACCAGGACGACGGAGCGATCGCACAATGAGTCCACCGACGAGTCGCCCCCGGGAACTCCGAGCGCTCGGGCGACGACAGAGCACGCAGACCTGTCGTCCTGCGCACGACCCCCGAGGCGACAGGACGACGACAGGATCGTCAGCAGGCACACAACTGGGATTCGGACAGGAGCAACGACGTGGGTGAACGACGAGGGACACAGCGGATCGGTCGGTTCGCAGCCGGTGCAGCGGTCACCCTGGTGATGGCGCTCGCGGCCGTGTCGTGCGGCGATGACAACAGCGAGACCGACTCGGGCGCTGCAACGGCGACCGATGCACCCGGTGCAACCTCCTCCGGAGGCGCTGGTGTCGGCGACCCGACGATCGGCGAACAGCTCTCACGCAGCAAAGGCTGCGCAGGCTGCCACGGCCAGGGCTTCGGCGGCGGTGCCGGACCCGGCTGGAACGGCCTCGCCGGCTCCGACGTCGAGCTGGCCGATGGCACCATCGTGGTCGCCGACACGGCGTACCTGACCCGGGCGATCGCCGATCCGTCCGCCGAACTGGTTGCCGGCTACACGCTGAGGATGCCGGCCAACAACCTGACCGACGCCGAGATCGCCGACATCGTTGCCTACATCGAGACGCTCGATGGGTGACCGTGAGGCGGCGAGCCGCCGTCATCGAGTCGTCCGGACGGTCGCTGCAGTCGCCACCGCAGGCGCGCTGACATTGGCCGCCTGCGGGAGCGACGGGGAGTCGTCAGCACCCGACGCCAGCAACACCTCCACGAGCAACACGGCCACGAGCAACGGCACGAGCACGACCGCCGACACACCGGACGCCGAACGGGAACTCGCGGGCATCGTGCGTGAACCGGCACCCGTCGTCGACGCCACGACGGTGCCGTCGCTCACCAACCCGGGCAGCGATGTCGTGTTCCGCGCCGAGGCGGGTGGGTTCCAGGCCGTCTACTTCGGCTACACCAACTGCCCGGATGTGTGTCCGACCACGATGGCCGACTGGGCGATCACCATGCGACGCCTGCCCGACGACCTCGCTGCCCAGTTGAGCACCGTCATGGTCACCGTCGATCCTGATCGCGACAACGACATCCTGCCCGGCTACATCGAGAGCTTCGTGGCCGACGCCGAAGCCGCCGGCACCACCGATGCCGACGTGCTCGCCGCAGCCGCGGCGCCGTTCGGCGTGAGCTACGACGTCACCACCAACGACGACGGTGACATCGAGGTCGCCCACAGCGGATTCCTCTACCTCGTCGACGATCAGGGTCGGCTCGTGGTCACCTGGCCCTTCGGCACCTCGTCGAGCGAGATGGCCGCCGACATCGAACAGCTCTTCGCTGCACAGGATGCCGCATGAGCAACCGACCTCGCCGATCCGTCCGCCGAGCAGCTGCGATGGTGCTGGCCGTCGGCGCCACGTTCGGCGTCCTCGTCGGCTGCGGCGACGACGCGCCGCAGCCCGGAACCGAAGCGGTCGACGTCAGCGAAACAGCGACGTTCGAGTACGTCATCCCCGTCGGCGCCGGCGAGGCGCTCGACGCCGGGACACCGCTCGAGATCCTGCCCGCCGAGCTGCAGGTCGACGTCGGTGACACGATCCGCATCGAGAATCAGGACGATCGCGGCCACACCGTCGGCCCGTTCTTCGTCGGAGCGAACGAGACGCTCACGCAGCGCTTCTCCACGCCCGGCGAGTTCGTCGGGGTGTGCACCGTGCACCCCAGCGGCGAACTCGTGCTGATCGTGAACGCATGACCGAGCCGGTGCGCCACCGACTGCGACGTCTGATCGTCGGTGTCGTGGTGGGTTTCGGCGTGGCGGGCGCGGTGGCGTCGCCGGCGCTCGCAGACCCGCCGGGGCCGACCGACTACCAGTCCGAGGTCAGTTCGATCGATCCGGCCACGTCGACGATCGAGGTGGGCATCATCGGCGGCGACTCGTTCTTCGAGCTGCGCGTCGAGCCGGGCGTCGAGGCGATGGTGGTCGGGTATCAGGGCGAGGACTACCTGTGGTTCCGGCCCGACGGCGTGGTGCTCGAGAACCAGAATTCGCCGGCGACCTACCTGAATGCGGACCGCTTCGGGACCGACGGCATCCCTGCCTCGGCCAGCGCAGACGCCGAGCCGAGCTGGGACGAGGTCGCGACCGGCGGGTACTGGGCCTGGCACGACCACCGGGCCCACTGGATGCAGAGTGCGCGCCCCTTCGGCCTCGGGCCCGGCGACCAGATCCTCGAAGCGGTGATCCCGATCGTCGTCGACGGCGACACCGTCGAGGTCACCGTCATCAGCACCTGGCAGCCCGCACCGTCGCCGGTCGCGATGTGGCTCGGTGTCGTGGCCGGTGTCGGCACCGCCGTCGGCGCCTGGTTCCTGCGACGCACTCGGATCCCGCCGATCGCAGCGAGCCTGCCGGCGGTGGCGCTCGCCGTGGCAGTGGGCGCAGCGCAGTACCTCTCGCTGCCGAGTGCCACCGATCCCCGACCGATCTGGGTCGTCCTGCCGCTCATCGCCGCGGTCTCGGCCGGGGTCGGCGTCGTACTGGCGAGGCGGGGGATGCGCTTCGCGGCAGATGCCGCGATGCTGTTCGTTGGCGTCGAACTCGCCGTGTGGGGCTTCGTCAAGCGTGACGGTCTGACCGCGGCGATCATCCCGACCGACGCCCCGTTCTGGCTCGACCGGTTCGCCACCGCATCGGCGCTGGTCGGCGGTGTGCTGCTCGCCGTGATCGCGCTGTGGTCGCTGTTCGCGATCCCGGCCGCGAGCGGCGCTGCGAGCGGCGACGAGGAATCGGTCAGCGATTCCAGGGAGCCGTCGGGCTCACCGCGCCCGGCCCACCCGTGAGCACGTCGACGCCGTCCTCGGTGACGAGCACGGTGTGCTCGAACTGGGCCGTGCGCCGACCGTCGGCGGTCACCGCGGTCCAGTCGTCGTCCCACACCTTGTAGTTGACGGTGCCCAGGGTGATCATCGGCTCGATCGTGAACGTCATGCCCGGGCGCATGATGGTGGACGCCCGCGAGTCGTAGTAGTGCAGCACCTGGATGTCGGTGTGGAACTGCTCGCCGATGCCGTGCCCGACGAACGCCCGCACCACGCCGTAGCGGTACTTCTTGGCGTGGTCCTCGATCGCCCGGCCGATGTCGCTGAGCGGACGGCCCGGCTTGACCGCTTCGATGCCGTACCAGGTGCACTCCTCGGTGACCTGGACGAGCTGGCGGCTCTCGGGGTCGACATCGCCGACGAAGAACGTGGCGTTGGTGTCGCCGTGAACCCCACCGATCCAGCCGGTGACGTCGATGTTGCAGATGTCGCCGTCCTGCAGGGGCCGTGAGTCGGGGATGCCGTGGCAGATCACCTCGTTGACCGACGTGCAGCATGCCTTCGGGTAGCCGTGGTAGTTGATGGTGGACGGATAGGCGCCGCGCTCGATGAACAGGTCGTGGACGTAGACGTCGATCTCCTCGGTGGTGACACCGGGGGCCACCATCTCGCCGGCGAGGCGCAGGACCTCGGCGGCGACGGCACCGGAATGGCGCATTGCCTGGATCGTGTCGGAGGTCTTGACGCGTGGTTCGTCCCACGCAACGACCTCGCCGGTGTCGGCGTACGACGGGCGGGCAATGGTGTCGGGAACGCTGCGCATCGGGGTGACGACACCCGGCAGGACCCGTCCCTCGGACTTCTTGTGGCAGCGCTTGTACTTGCGGCCGCTGCCACACCAGCACGCCTCGTTCGCCTTTGGCAAGATGGCGGGCGCGGTCGCCGTCACAGACATGGCAGCCAGGATAGGGGCGGGGGCGGTGTGGGGCGACCCGTGCGCCGAGATGGTGCCCAGGTCACTGGCTGGTTGCTCGTCCGTGCGTCCTCGGTCGGGCGCGCCTAGCCTGTCCGACGTGTCCCAGGAAGAGGTGCTGGCCCCCAACGGCATGTCGCCGCTCTTGACCCTTCCGTCGATGGACGCCGATCGTGAGCGCATCGAGGATGCGATGCACACCGCGGTGGTCACCCCTGATGCCTATCTGAACGAGATCGCGTCGCACCTGATCGTCGCCGGCGGCAAGCGCCTTCGTCCGGTCCTGGCCGTGGCCGGCGCGCAGATCTTCGGTACGCCTGCCACCCACGACGTCGTTCGCGGTGGCGTGGCGTGCGAACTCGTGCACCTCGGTTCGCTCTACCACGACGACGTGATGGACGAAGCCGACACCCGCCGGGGTGTCGAGACGGTCAACGCCAAGTGGGGCAACCTGCAGGCCATCCTCGCGGGCGACTTCCTGCTGTCGCGAGCATCCGAGATCGCTGCGTCGCTCGGCACCGAGGTCGCCGGTCTGTTGGCGCGAACCATCGGTTGGCTGTGCGAAGGGCAGATCGAGGAGCTTCGCCACACCTACGACGTGTCGCGCGCCGAGGCGAGCTACCTGCGATCGATCCACGGCAAGACCGCATCGCTCTACGGCACCGCAGCGCGCATCGGTGGCATCGTTGCCGGCCACGACCGGCCCGTGATCGATGCGCTCACCGAGTACGGCAACGCCTACGGCACCGTGTTCCAGATCGTCGACGACATCTTGGACATCACCGCCACCGACGCCCAGCTCGGCAAGCCGGCCGGCCACGACATCGTCGAAGGCGTCTACACGCTCCCCGTGCTGCGCACCTTGTCGCTGGGCACTGCGGCGTCGTCGGAGCTGGCGCAGCTGCTCGGTTCGCCGCTCGACTCGGCGGCCCAGGACACGGCATTGTCGATCGTGCGGTCGAACGACGGGCTCGCGTCTGCCGTCGACACCGCGCGCGAGTACGTCGAACGTGCCGAGGCGTGCTGCGACGACTTCCCCGACTCCGAGGCCACCGCCGCGCTGCGTGCCGCGCCGCGGGCACTGCTCGACTCGGTCTCCGTCACCGCCTGACCCAGTGACGCCGGTGCCAGGCGCCGCGTCACCCTGACGTTCGCGATCGGGTGGTCCGATGGGGCAGGCTGGGCCGATGCATGTCGTGATCGTCGGTGCCGGCGAGGTCGGTTGGTATCTCGCCCAGCGGCTCGGAGCCGAGGGCAACGACGTGGTCGTCGTCGAGCAGAACGAGGTGATCGCCGCAGCGATCGGAGCCGAACTCGACGTGCAGGTGGTCGTCGGGAACGCTGCCGTGCCGTCGACGTTGCGCGCTGCCGGCATCGAACGGGCCGGTCTGTTGGCCGGGGTGACCCAGAACGACGAGGTCAACCTGCTCGCGTCGCTGCTGGCCAAGGAGTTCGGCGTCGAGCAGACCGTCGTGCGCATCCAGACCGAGGAGCTGCGTGGCCCGCTCGGCGAGAAGCTGCTGGCCACGATGGGTGCCGACGTCATCATCGATCCCGACGCGGACACCGCCGACGAGATCATGGAACTCGCGCACGTGTCCGGCGCCGACGAGGTGTATCCGATGTCGAACGGCGAACTGCTGGTGCTCGGCGCCGTCATCGGCGAGACGTCGCCGTTCATCGGCCACGACCTCGCCGAGATCGGCCGATCGTTCGAGCCGAACTGGAAGTTCCTGTTCGGGGCATTGACCCGCGATGGCGAGACGGTGATCCCACGCGGTGATCAGGTGCTCGAAGCAGGCGACCACGTTCGGGTCCTCACCACCCGGACCGCACGACGCGAGATCATGGAGCTGCTCGGCGCCGCCACCCGTCAGGCCCGCCGGGTGATGGTGCTCGGTGGCGGCGCCGTCGGCACACGCGTGGCCGAGCGACTGCAGAGCGAGGGGGCAACGGTGGTGTTGGTCGAGAACGACCCGGTCCGCGCCAAGGCCCTCAGCGAACGTCTGCCGCGGGTGACGATCGTGCAGGGCGACATCGCCGACACCGAACTGTTGCTCGAGGAGTCGGTGGCGCGGATGGACCTGGTGATCGCGGCGACCGGCGACGACGCCTCGAACGTGCTTGCGTGCGCCTATGCCGCAGCCGAGGGCGATGCGTTCACCGTGGCCGTCCTGCACCGTCTGTCGTTGCTCCCACTCGTTCGTCAGTTCGGCATCGATGCTGCGCTCAGCCCGCGGACGGCGTCGGCCAATGCTGTGCTGAGGCACATCCGCGGTGGCACGGCGTCGGTCGCGACGTTCCTCGAGAGCGACGTCGAGGTCAACGAGTTCGTGATCGAGGCCGGTAGCTCGGCCGACGGAACGCTCGTCGCCGATCTCCACCTGCGTCACTCGGTGTTGCTTGGCGCAGTCACCCGCCAGGACGGCACCGCCGAGATCGTGCGTGGGCACACCTTGCTGCACGCCGGCGACAACGTCGTGGTCTTCTCGCGCCCGGATGCGCTCGCCGTCACGCGCAAGGCGTTCACCGCGTGACACTGGCGACCCACTCGACTGGACGCGTGTCGTGGTTCGGCGGGCGTGGCGAACGACTGCTGTCGCCCGGGCGGTACTCGTCGCTGGTGGTGAACGTGGTCGGGCTGACGATCGCCGTGGTCGGGGTGGGCATCGCCGTGTCCGGCATCGTCGACGCCATCGACGGTGGGCCCGACGTGCTCGTGCTGCTCGCCACCGGGGTCGTGGTGTGGGCCGTGGGCTCGGTGATGTGGCGCGTCACGATCGTGCCGAAACAGATCCGGATCCTCGACGTGTTCACCACGGTCACCGTTTCCTGGATCGCGATGGCGGTCGCCGGTGCGATCCCGTACCTGCTCACCGGACACTTCGATCGGATCGACGACGCCCTGTTCGAATCGATCTCCGGGTTCACCACCACCGGTGCCACGGTCACGCCCGACATCGAAGCGACATCGAAGGGCTTGCTGTTCTGGCGCTCGACCACGCAGTGGATCGGTGGAATGGGCGTCATCGTGCTCGTCGTAGCGGTCCTCCCGACCGTCGGCTCCGGTGGCATGAGCTTGCTCGCCGCCGAGGCGCCGGGACCGACCGGCGAGCGGCTCACCCCGAGGGTGCGCGAAACCGCTCGGCGGCTGTGGGCGGTGTACGTCGGGTTCACCATCGTGCTGGCGGTGCTCTACGCCGTGGCCGGCATGAGCATCTACGACGCCGTGTCGCACAGCTTCACCACCGTGTCGACGGGTGGCTTCTCGCCCTACCAGGACTCGATCGGGGCGTTCGACTCTGCCGCCATCGAGTGGGTCTGCATCGTTGCGATGTTCCTCGCTGGCGGCAGCTTCACGCTCTACTACCGGGCACTGAAGCGAGACCCGAAACCGCTGCTGCGGTCTTCGGAGTTCAAGGTGTACCTGCTGTTCGTCGCCGGCATCACCCTGTGGTCGTTCGTTGCGTCGGGCAACGACGGCGCGCAGGCGGCCAGCTTCCGCGATGCACTGTTCACCACGACGTCGACGGTGACGACGACGGGCTACGTCACCACCGAGTACGGGCTCTGGAGCCAGACCACGCAGTTGGTGCTGCTGTTCGCGATGCCGATCGGCGCGATGGCCGGCTCGACTGCGGGTGGCGTCAAGCTCGTGCGGGTGATGGCGATCGCGAGCTTCGCCCACCGCGAGGCGCTGCGCCACCTTCATCCCCATCTGGTGCGTCCGGTGCGCGTCGGCAACGGCATCCTGCCCGACGACGTCGCACGACGGGTGGTCGGCTTCATGATCCTGGCGCTCGCGATCTTCGGTGGCGGGGCGGCGCTGATCTCGGCGACCGGACCTGACATGATCACGTCGCTGTCGTCGTCGGCGACCGCATTCGGCAACGTCGGCCCCGGTCTCGGCTCGCTCGACCACGCCAACGACTTCCTCTCGATCCCTGCGCCCGGCCGTGCGATCGCGATGGTGCAGATGCTGCTCGGCCGCCTCGAGATCTATCCCGTGATCCTGGCGCTCTCGGTGGTCACCCTGCGCCTGCCGAGGGCGCTGCACCCCCGCCGCCGCGCCGACTGATCGTCGCGGTGTGTGGCGGACGTCACCGGTGCGGGGAAATCTCACCGGTGGGGAGTCGGGCGGGCGGGCCGGCGAGGGAAGCGCCAGCGACGAGCCTGGCGTCGAGGCCGACCAACCGTTCCCCACCACCGGAGTGCGGTGAGGCCTCGATTGACAATGAGGCCTGGACTACCAACTCGGGGCGAACTTGCTGACGGCGCTCGCGAGGGCGTAGGCGCGCTCGGCGCCTCCCGGGTGGCCGTCGCGGAGTTCGTTGGTGGCGATGCGCAGGACCGCACCGGCGACCTGGTCGCTGCGCACGCCGAGGCGCAGCGCGGGTCGCAGGATCGCAGGTCGACCGAGGAAGCGGGCGACGAGGCGGCCCACCTGGTGGTACTGGCCGACCTCGTCGGCGAGCATCGACGGATAGCGCTGCAACGTCGTGGAGTTGCCGGCCGACAGTGCGTCGTCGAGCACCTCGGCGGCGATCCGCCCACTCATCAACGCAGCGTCGACGCCGTCGCCGTTGAACGGGCTGGCCGCGCCGGCGGCATCGCCCACGACGAGGAACGTCGGCCCCATCTTCGGCCCCACCGAGCCGGCCAACGGCACACGGAAGCGTGTCGGTGCCTTGAGTTGGTCGCTGGGATCGAGTTGCCAGCGATCAGCGATCCGATGGGCGAAGGCGTCGAGCAACTTCAGCGCGTTGACACCGCGCACGTGGCGGTAGGTCGACAGCACGCCGACACCGACGTTGACGGTGCCGTCGCCCAGCGGGATCGTCCAGCCGTACCCGGCAATGGGATGGCCGGAGGCGTCGGGAATGCCGAGGTCCGATTCGATCCACGACTCCGCCGCCCGGTCACTGCGGAAGTACGTCCGGGTGGCAATGCCGTACGGCCAGTGACGCTGACGGGTCGTGCCGAGGTCGCGGCCGAAGCTGCTGTTGGCGCCGTCGGCGACGACGACGAAGCGGGCCCGGACGCTGTCACGGCGCTCCGAGGTGGTGTCGAGTCCCGAATCGACGGCGAGCGCAGCGCCGCGGACGAACCCGCGCTCGACGATCGGCGCCGTGGCCTCGTGGCCCATCAGCACGGTGGCTCCGGCGTCGGCGGCACGGGTGCGCAGATGGGCATCGAGGATGTCGCGGCGAAGCGCGGCGGCGTGGTCCGGCAGGTCGCCGTGTCGCGGCCACGGTGCAGTGACCTCGCGATCGCCGTGGACGAGGCGCACGCCGGCGAGCCGGTGGGCGCCCAGCGCCATCGGGTCGACGCCGAGCCTGGCCAGCTCGTTGAGGGCTCGAGGCGTGATCGCGTCACCGCACGCCTTGTGGCGAGAGACGGGTCGCTTCTCGACGAGCGTGACGTGGTGACCCGATTGCGCCAGCCACGTGGCGACCGACGCTCCGGCAGGACCCCCGCCGACGACGAGGACGTCGGTGTCCAGGGTGTGTCCCGTCAGCCGGCAGCCCCGGGAGGCGAGCCGGGGATGGCCCTCGGGCCGATCGGCGTGATCGCGACGTCACCGATCGTCGGGCCTGCCTCCGAGGTGTAGTCGTAGGTGCCGGCTTCGAGTTCGGCGAACACCGGCGACTCCTCCGAGCACCAGGTCTCGTACTCGTCGGCCCACTCCTCGCTGGTGGGGTCGGCGCCGCCGAGCGTGTAGCGCTCGTGACAGACCACCGCAACGATCTCGTACTGGGTCAGCTGGCCACCGAAGGCCGGCATGACGCCGAGGCCGCCGGTGAGGTGCGGGCCGCCCTCGCGATCGGGATTGCCGTAGATGTCGACGCCCTCGGCGTTGTAGCCCTCGGTGCCGTAGTAGACGTAGCGGATCTGGTCCTCGATCTCGGGAAAGGTCTCGAGCACCGAGCCTCCGGAGAACGCATAGCCCACCCCGCCGCCGCCGGCGGCGCCGTGGCAGCTGGCGCAGCTGCTGTAGATCTCGGTACCGATGCCGAGCGGGCCTTCGACCACCTCGGGTGGTTCGGTGACGGCGCGCACGTACATGAATCCCCAGACCGGCATCAGGCTGAGGGTCGCCATCGCCCAGAAGGGGATCTTGCGTCGACGCTTCGCTGCCTCGACGTAGACGGGGTCGGGCTTGGGCGGCGGTGGCGCGGCAGGTGCCGGAGCGGGTGTGCGCGCCGGTGGGCCCGCGGCGGCCGGCGCTGCTGCGGGAGCGGCGGCGGGCGTGGTGGTGGCTGGTACGTTCGACGCTGCAGCCGCGTCGCTGGGCGCATCGGCGGCGGCGTCGCCGCCCTGTCCGATCGCGGAGCGCCGCTCGCGCGACCGCTTCAGGAGGTGCTCGGGGATCTCGGTCACTTCGCAGATGATAGATGGCTGTCGTCGCGATCCGGGAATCTGCGCACCGATCGATCCTGATGCACTTACGCACAACCTGGCGCGCTCGCAAGACTTGCGTGCCAGACTTCGCACTTCTGGTGCCGACGACTACAGTTCACTGAGAAATGTCCCGGCTCGTCGGTTGCCGATCGGCTCCCCGATCGTGACCGTCGACCAGAAGCCCCAGACAGATCGACCACGACAGGAATCACCGCACACATGATCGCAATCGCACCACTCGAGTGGCCAGGGATGAATCAGGCCTTCCTGACGGCGCTCATCGCGACGCTCGTGCTCTCGCTGGCGATCATTCCGTACGGCAAGCGCCGACCCGTCGGAGCCCCGTTCTCCTGGGGCGAGGCCATGCTCGGTTCGACCTACCTGTTCGGTGTGATGTTCCTTGCCTTCGGCATCCTGCCGCACCAGTTCATCGACCACGCCGACAAGGACCTCGGTTGGTCGAAGGACAAGATCATCTACGGCCCCGGCGGCATCCTGAAGCCGGAGTCGGCCGGCGGCTGGAACCCGATCACGCTGCAGTACGAAGCGGTTCGCGACATCGTCGTGGTGCTGCTCCACGCCGCACTGTTCGGCATGTACATCTACCTCGCCGTCTGGTGGCAGAAGCGCGGCGACGTCAAGCCGAAGGAACTCCCGACCTCCACCTACGGGCGCCCCTTGGTGAAGAAGGCGTGATGACGATGTCGACCCGTACGCCGATGCGAGCGCTGCGAGCGCCAGCGAGCGAGCGTCCAGACGCGGCCTGCGTGGCCGGGGAACGCTGCTGATGGCGAGGACCGACGCCAACCCCCCGATGATGCCGTACACCGACGCGTACACGTTGGTCGAGGTCGACGCGGACTATCTGACCAAGGCGGTCAAGCCCAAGCAGTTCATCCACATCGACCAGACCGAGTGCATCGCGTGTGAGGGCTGTGTCGACATCTGCCCGTGGAAGTGCATCCACATGGTGTCGGTCGATGCGGTCGTCGAGGCCGACGGCACCGAGCAGCCGGGGACCGACCCGTCCGATGCCTTCATGTTCACCATCGACGACGACATCTGCACCCGCTGTGCGCTGTGTGTCGATCGATGCCCGACAGGCGTCATCATCCTCGGCAAGGTGGGCACCGCCACCGCCGCCGGCAACTCCCACGTTCGAACCAACAACCACGGCTACGGCTACGGCATGAGGCTCTAGACATGACCACTACGACGACACGAGCGCTGCGAGCGCCAGCGAGCGAGCGTCCAAACGCGGCCTGCGTGGCCGGGGAACGCTGAGATGGCAACCAACATCGACGACAAACCACGCCCCACTGTCAAGGACCGTGTGAACACCGCGGTCGGCGACGTGCAGGGCAGCCAGGCCTGGAGTTCGATCTTCCGGCCGGGCTCGATCTTCCGCAAGGGCTACACCGACAGCCCGCGTAACCGCAGCTACGTGATCATGAACTCGGTGCTGTACCACCTGCACCCGGTGAAGGTGAAGCGCCACGCGGTCAAGGTCAGCTACACCCTGTGCCTCGGCGGACTCAGCTTCTTCCTGTTCATCCTGCTGACCGTCACCGGCATCTTCCTGATGTTCTTCTACCGCCCGGAGACCACTGCGGCGTGGAACGACATCCAGAACCTGCAGACCTCGGTCACCTTCGGACTGCTGGTCAGGAACATGCACCGATGGGGTGCGCACCTGATGGTGCTCACCGTCTTCTTGCACATGGCCCGGGTCTTCTACCACGGCGCCTACAAGCCGCCGCGCGAGTTCAACTGGGTGATCGGTGTGATCCTGCTCACCTTGACCCTGCTGTTGTCGTTCACGGGCTACCTGCTGCCGTGGGACCAGTTGGCGCTGTGGGCAGTCGCCGTCGGCACCAACATGATGGGCTACACCCCGGTGTTCGGTGCGGAGGTCAGATTCGTCCTCCTCGGTGGAGCCGAGATCGGCTCGGAAACCCTGTTGCGATGGTATGTCCTGCACGTGTTGTTCCTACCGTTCGTGATCGTGATCTTCATGGCGATCCACTTCTGGCGTGTCCGCAAGGACGGCGGAATTTCTGGTCCGTTGTGATTCGCCCTGTTGACTGGAGCATGAGGTAACCCCATGACCGAGATCCCAGAGCACCTCCTCAAGCGAGCTCAGGCCGCACGCGAGAAGTCAGCCGAGGCTGCCCCTGCCGCCGCAGAACCCGCGGCGCCAGCCGCTCCTGCTGATTCGCGCATCCCCGAGGCGTTGCTGCAGCGCAGTAAGGCGGCCAAGGCGGCCAAGGCCGGTGGCACCGCCGACGAGGCACCCGCCGGAGGCGGCGCCGTGGCGGTCGCCGAGAAGGTCGGTGCGGTCGTGGCTGCGCCCGCTGCTGCCGGCGGCGTCCCCGTCGGGGCGGGTCCCGGTGGCCACACCCAACGCCTGCTGACCGTCGTCAAGTCCGGCTCGATCCAAGACGTCAAGGCCACCCCGGTCGACAAGGTCCACACCTGGCCGCACCTGCTCGCTGCCGAGTTCGTCGCTGCGCTGGCGATGACGGCGTTCACCTTCATCTTCTCGGTGTTCGTGCACGCCCCGTTGCTGCAGTTGGCCAACACCAACCAGACGCCCAACCCCTCGAAGGCGCCGTGGTACTTCCTCGGCCTCCAGGAGCTGCTCGTCTACTTCCACCCGATGGTCGCCGGCGTCACCTTGCCCGGTGTCGGCCTGATCGCCCTCGTGCTCGCCCCCTACCTCGACCGGAACCCGTCGAACAAGCCCGAGGATCGCAAGTTCCTCACCGGGCTCTTCACCGTGTTCTTGATGTTCTGGGCGGTACTCGTCCTCATCGGTTCGTTCTTCCGAGGCCCTGGTTTCAACTTCGTCCTACCGTGGGTCGAAGGCCTGTTCTTCGAATTGTGAGATTGCGAAAGGAGACCCCCCAGTCATGAGTACTGCAGCAATCATCGCCATCGCGATCGGAGTCGTCGTCGTTCTCGGCGCGATTTCGTTCTTCACCCTCGCCCGTCGCAGCGACGTCCGCGGCGCCGGCGCGCTCTCGGGCGAGACGGTGCACCGGGACAAAGCCGCCCGCAAGTCGGCCGAACCCGTCGCCACCCAGACCTCGGCGGCCGACGTCGAGGCCGCAGGGGTCGCTGCTCGCAGTGGCACCACCGACGTCGCCGTTCGCGCCGAGCCCGAGATCGTCCAGTGGACCCCGCCCGACCCCGAGATCATCGGCGTCTCCCGTCGCCAGTTCTTCAACCGGGCGACCGTCTCGCTGATGAGCGTCAGCCTCGCCGGCTTCGCCGCTGCGGCGTTCGTCGCCTTCCTGTGGCCGAGCGGCACCGGCGGTTTCGGCGGCGCGGTCACCGTCGGCAAGGTCGGCAACATCAAGGACGGCATCAAGCAGGGCGGCGGCTTCTTCTACGCCGCCGAGGCTCGTTCGTGGATCACCGAGTACCCGGCTGAGGCGCTGCCGCTCGCCGAGACCGTCTATCCCGAGTCGGTGCTGTCCACCATGCGTGAGGGCCTCGTCGTGCTCAGTCAGAAGTGCCCGCACCTCGGGTGCCGCGTCCCCGAATGCGCCACCAGTCAGTGGTTCGAGTGTCAGTGCCACGGTTCGCAGTACAACCGTGTCGGCGAGAAGAAGGGCGGACCGGCGCCTCGTGGTATGGACCACCACCCCGCGACCATCGCCGCAAGTGGTGACCTCACGATCGACACCGGCACCACCGTGCCGGGCGCAGCGATCGGCATCAACACCACCGGCCAGGAGGCCGAAGGCCCGCACTGCACCAGTGGCGGGGAGCACTGATGGCGCCAGTGTTCGCCCTGACCACGACCACCATCGGGGTCATCGGTCTCGTCATCATCCTCGGTGGCTGGATCATCTACGGGCTCTTCAACGTCTTCGCCGGACGACGCGAGGTCGGCTCCGAGCTCGAGCTCGCCGCCAACCGCAAGGAGTACTACGACGACGAGACGCTCGAGGGTCCGCGTCTCGAGCGCGTCCAGCTCCTCGGCGTGGTCATGCTCGCGATCATCGTGGTGGCCTTGCCGCTCTACTGGGTGTTCGAACCCAGCCGTCAGGCCGGCGCGCAGGAAGGCTGGGACAACCGGTTCGCGAGCTGGGGCTCGCAGCTGTTCGCACCGACCGCCGACGGCGGGTTCAACTGCGCCGGCTGTCACGGCGGCATGGCCGGAGTGGGCGGCGAAGCACCGTTCACGATCACCGATCCGATCACCCAGGAAGTCGAGGCCGTCAACTGGAAGGCGCCGGCGGTCAACACCGTCTTCTACAAGTTCGACGAGTCCGAAGTTCGGTTCATCCTGAACTACGGCCGGCCGTTCTCGCCGATGTCGCCGTGGGGTCTCGTCGGCGGTGGCCCGATGAACACCCAGCAGATCGACAACCTGATCGCGTACATGAAGAGCATCCAGATCCCCCGGGAGAACTGCGCCGAGGGTGAAGACGACGCTCGCATCTGCGACTCCGGCAACCTGCCCGGCCGAACTGCAGGCCGACATCCAAGCGGCTGCAGAACGGGCGGTCGCCGACGGCGACGCCGCCACGATCGGCGAGGCCCTGTTCAACCTCGACCTCGCCGCAGGTGCCTACAGCTGCGCCCGCTGCCACACCCTCGGCTGGAGCTACGGCCAGCCCGGCGTGCCCGGTCAGGGTGCGTTCGGCTGGAACCTCACCGGCGGCTCGGTCAATGCGCACTTCGCCGACGACGACCAGCTGGTGCAGTTCTTGCAGAACGGGTCGGAGTTCGGCAGGCTCTATGGTCTGAACGGCCAGGGAAGCGGCCGGATGCCAGGGTTCGGGTCACTGCTCACCGATGAGCAGATCCGCGAAATCGTCGAATACGTACGGAGCTTGTGACCATGACGTTGTTGGCAATCGGCTGGGAGCCCGAGCTCCGCGGTCTCCTCACCGTCGTGATCGGTTTCGTCATCTTGTGCGGCAGCGTGTACGGCATCATGGCGACGAACATGGGGTCGCGTCTGGCGTTCCTGGTGGCGCTCACCGGGCTGGCAGGCTGGCTGATGCTGATGGGCATCGTCTGGGCGATCTACGGCATCGGCCTCCGTGGCCCCGACCCGTCATGGCAGGCCGTTCCTGGCGCTGGCGTGTTGCAGGACGTCGACGCGCTCGGCGCGGCTGGTGTCCTGAATCCGAATGCTGACGTCCCCCTCGACGCAACCGCCACCGCATCCGCCGACATCGTGCGCGAGACGTTCCTCGAGCAGGGGTGGATCGTGCTCGACAATGCCTCGCCGGCATTCGGCCAGGCCCAGGCGTCGGCATCCGAAGTGCTGATCGAGGAAGGCGCGTTCGCAGCCGGCCAGTTCGAGATCGTCGAAGTGTTCGACATCGGTGGCGAGCGCTATCCGAAGATCAACGACACACTCGACTTCATCGCCTTCTTCCACACCCCGCACTACGTGGTGGCCGAAGCGGCGGCGTACGTGCCGGTGCGGGTCGAGCCAGGTCGTGCACCGGCCACTCCCCAGATCGACGAGACCCGCCAGCGCGAATACGTCTACATGGTCCGTGACCTCGGTGCACGCCGTCAGCCCGCGATCGTGCTGGCGATCGGCGGCGCGGCGATCTTCCTGTCGCTGTGCTACCTGCTGCATCGCCGTGACCGGATCCTCAAGTCCAACCTCGAGCAGCCGTTGCCGCCCGTCAAGGTCGAAGCTTCCGCCGAGAACGCCGCCGACGCCGAGCAGGAAAAGGTCGGAGCCGGCGTCTGAGATGAGCCAGTAATGGGGCAGTACCTGCCCATCGTCGTCCTGCTGATCCTCGCCGTGATCTTCGGCGTGCTCAGCTTCGCTGCCTCGAGGCTGCTCGCGCCGCGCCGGCCTTCGGTGGCCAAGGAAGCCCCCTACGAGTGTGGGATCGTTCCGAGTCGGGAACCCCCCGAGCGGTTCCCGGTCAGCTTCTACATCGTGGCGATGCTGTTCATCATGTTCGACATCGAGATCATCTTCATCTACCCGTATGCCGTGTCGCACTCGACACTCGGCGTCTACGGTTTCTGGGCGATCTTCGCCTTCTCGGCCGTCTTCTTCGCCACGTTCGTGTACGAAGTCGCCCGAGGCGGACTCGACTGGGGTCCCATTCACCGCTACCGCAGCCTGGCTGCCAACGCTGCGATGGTGTCACCCGAACGCACGGCCACCACCACGGTTCGTCGTGTCGGCACCGAAGGACGCGTGCCGGCCAGCGACGGCGCGGCCGCGTAACGAGACGCAAAGGAGTCATCACCATGGGCATCGTCAACGATGTGCTCGACGACGGACTCGGCGGGCTGTCGCACAACGTCATCACCGGCAAACTCGAAGACCTGGTCAACTGGTCGCGTTCGCGTTCGTCGTGGCCGGCCTCGTTCGGTCTCGCCTGCTGCGCCATCGAGATGATGGCCACCGGCGGTGCGCACTACGACATCTCGCGCTTCGGCATGGAGGTGTTCCGGGCGTCGCCGCGACAGGCCGACATCATGATCGTCGCCGGGCGTGTCAGCCAGAAGATGGCACCGGTACTGCGCCAGGTGTACGACCAGATGATGGAGCCCAAGTGGGTCATCTCGATGGGTGTGTGCGCCTCGTCGGGCGGCATGTTCAACAACTACGCGATCGTCCAGGGTGTCGACCAGATCGTGCCGATCGACGTCTATGCGCCCGGCTGTCCGCCGACGCCCGAGACGCTGATCCACGCGATCGAGACGCTGCACGGCCTGATCGAGACCAACCAGATCCTCAAGCGTCGCCAGGAGACCGGCGCCGGCGCCAATGTGCACGTCGAGTACATCGAGCCGGGTTCGTCGCCGACTCCTGTCCTGTTGGGAGCCAAGAAGTGAGCGCGCCCGACGAGGTCCGACATGTGCATCGTGAGGACTATCTCGCCACGGTGAAGACGTTGGCCGACGAGGGATATGCGATGTGCATCGACCTCACCGCGGTCGACTACCTCGAACGTCCCGACCGCCACCTTCCCGACGACGCCGAACCGGCCCAGCGCTTCGAGGTCGTCGTGAATCTGCTCGACCTCGGCAACCGCCGGAGATTGCGGCTGCGGGTCCAGGTCCCCGAGGACGACGCCACGCTGCCGACGCTGTTCGACGTGCACCCGGGCACCGAGGCAATGGAACGCGAGGTGTTCGACATGTTCGGCCTCGAGTTCAGCGACCACCCCGACCTCACCCGCATCCTGATGCCCGAGGACTGGGTCGGCCACCCGTTGCGCAAGGACTACGAGATCGGTCGAATCCCGGTGCAGTTCAAGGGAGCCAACGCCTGATGTCCGAGACGACGATCCCCGACACCGACGCGCCCGACGACGAGCTCGCCGCCATCGACGTGGCCGACACCGACGACGCGGGCACCGACTTCTACCAACGGTCCGTCGCCGGCACGGACGAAGGCGAACAGCAGTTGCGTCCGCGCAGCGAACTGTCCGCCAAGGAACTGATGCGCGAGATCGGCTCGGTCCTGCGGATGTCCGAGGCCGATGCCGCCAAGCTCGGCGATCTCCCCGACGATCCCGACGAGGATCAGACGATGATCATCAACATGGGGCCCCAGCACCCGTCGACGCACGGTGTGCTGCGGCTGATGTTGGAACTCCAGGGCGAGACCGTGCTGCGTTGCAAGCCGATCATCGGCTACCTGCACACCGGCATGGAGAAGACCGGCGAGCAGCTCACGTATGCGCAGGGCGGCACCAACGTCACCCGCATGGACTATCTGAGTCCGATCGCGAACGAGCTCGCCTTCGCCATGGCGACCGAGAAGCTGCTCGGCATCGACGGCGACATCCCCGATCGTGCCGTGTGGATTCGCATGCTGATGGCCGAGATGAGCCGGATGGCGAGCCACCTGCTGTTCATGGCCACCAACGGCATGGACCTCGGCGCCGTGTCGATGATGATCTACGGCTGGCGCGAACGTGAAGAGGTGTTGCGGTTCTTCCAGGAGGTCACCGGCCTGCGGATGAACCACAACTACATCCGCCCCGGTGGCGTTGCTGCCGACCTGCCGGCCGGATGGCGCGACGGCGTGCTCGAGATCCTCGACATGCTGCCGCCTCGCCTCGACGAGTACGACACGCTGATGACGGGCCAGCCGATCTGGCGCGAACGCCTCCAGGGTGTTGGCGTGATCACCCCGCAGGAGGCGTTGGCGCTCGGCGCGACCGGCCCCATCCTGCGCTCGACCGGCGTCGAATGGGACCTGCGGCGCGACCTGCCCTACATGCACTACGACGAGATGGAGTTCGACGTGATCGTCGGCTCGTACGGCGATGCGTTCGACCGCTATGCCATCCGCCTCGCGGAGATCCGCGAGTCGATGCGGATCGTGCGCCAGATCCTCGATCGGATGCCCCCGGGCGACTTCCGCATCCAGGACAAGAAGGTCACCCCGCCGCCGCGGGCGCGCATCGACGAGTCGATGGAGGCCCTGATCCACCACTTCAAGATCTTCACCGAGGGCTTCAAGGTGCCCGAGGGCGAGGCGTACGTCGGCCTCGAAGGTCCGCGCGGCGAGATCGGCTGCTACATCGTCAGTGACGGCTCGGCCAACCCGTACCGGATACACATGCGCGAGCCGAGCTTCGTCAACATCCAGTGCCTGCCGCACATGATGCGCGGCGGATTGGTTGCCGATGCCGTCGCGATCATCAGTAGCGTCGACCCAGTGCTCGGCGGAGTGGATCGATGAACGGAGTGGAGTGGTGAGTCGACTCAGCGACCACAACGTGGTGGTGGCCAAGGAGATCATCGCCCGCTACCCGAAGAAGAAGTCGGCGCTGATTCCGCTGGTGCACCTCAGCCAGCAGCAGAACGGCTACGTCACCGACGACGCCATGCGTCACGTCGCCGAACTGCTCGACGTCACGCCCGCCGAGGTGTACGGCACGGCGTCGTTCTACGAGATGTTCCGGTTCGAGCCGACCGGCAAGTACCTGATCAACATCTGCGGCACGATGTCGTGCGCCCTGATGGGCGGCGACGATCTGATGCACCACGCCGAGCACACGCTCGGTATCCGTGCCGGGTCCACCACCAGCGACGGACTGATCACCCTGCAACACGCCGAGTGCCAGGCTGCGTGTACCGAGGCACCGACGCTGCAGGTCAACTACCGCCACCGGTATCGCGTCACCCCCGAGGCGTTCGACGATCTCGTCGCCGACCTGCGCGCCGGCAAGCTCGACGCCGAGGTGCCGCCGCACGGCACGCTCGGTCGCAACCGTCAACAGATTCCTGCCGAACGCGCCGTGGGCGCCCGTCACCCCGACGACGTCACCGACGGTCCCGCCTGGATCCCCGTGAGCCCAGCATGAAGGTCAGGCCCGCATGAGCACGTTCAACGAGTCCACCGATCGCGTCGTGAGCCCGTACCCCTGGGCGCCGGGTTTCTACCCGGGTGACCGTCCCGCCGTGGTGACGTCGCGCTTCCAGTACGAGGACGGCCACACCCTCGAGCGCTTCCTGGCCACCGGTGGCTACGAGGGGCTGCGCGCCGCGCTGGCCACATCGCCGAGCGAGGTCGCCGACGAGGTCAAGAACTCGACGTTGCTGGGCCGTGGCGGTGCCGGCTTCCCCGCCGGCACCAAGTGGGGCTTCACCCCGCAGGGTGTGTGGCCCCGCTACCTCGTGGTGAACGGCGACGAGTCCGAGCCGGGCACCTACAAGGACCGCCTGCTGATGGAGTGCGACCCCCACCAGCTGATCGAGGGCTGCCTCATCGCGAGTTACGCGGCCGGCCTGTCGCAGTGCTTCCTCTACGTGCGCGGCGAGATGCCGCTCGCACACGAGCGTGTGGCGCAGGCGCTCAACGACGCGTACGCCGCGGGCTATGTCGGCACCAACATCCTCGGTACCGATTTCAGTGTCGACATCGTGCTGCACTACGGCGCCGGCGCCTACGTCGTCGGCGAGGAGACCGCGTTGATCGAGTCGCTCGAAGGCGAACGCGGCATGCCGCGCCTGAAGCCGCCGTATTTCCCCGCCGCCGTCGGCCTGTACGGACAGCCCACGATCGTCAACAACGTCGAGACGTTGGCGAACCTGCCGTTCATCGCCAAGGAGGGCTCCGCCGCGTACACCGCGATCGGCACGCCCACCTCGCCGGGCACCCGCATGATCGCGGTGTCCGGACACGTCGTGCGCCCCGGTGTGTACGAGATCGTCAACGGCTCGACCACCTTCCGTGATCTGCTCTACGGCGACGACTTCGCACAGGGCATCCGCGACGGCAACGACCTCAAGGCCTTCGTTCCCGGCGGTGGCTCGGCCCCGTGGTTCACCGCCGACCAGCTCGACATCCCGTTCGAAGGCCCGCAGGCCGGCGCCGCCGGCTCGATGCTCGGCTCCGGCGCGGTGATGGTGATGGACTCGACCACGGACATCCCCGCAGCGGCGCTCTCGCTGGTGCGCTTCTACGCGCACGAGTCGTGCGGCAAGTGCGTGCCCTGCCGCGAAGGCGGCACGTGGTTGTATCGCCTCGTGCAGCGCATCGTCGACGGCTACGGCACCGACGCCGACCTCGACACGATCCGCCAGGTCGGCGAGTCGATCTGTCCCGGCGACATGCCGCACGCATCGAGCGAGCGCCTCGGCCTCGACGCCGTCCCGTTCCCGTACAAGATGACCACGATCTGCTTCGTCGGCCCGTCGGCGTACGTGCCGATCCACTCGGCGCTCACCTTGTTCCCCGAGGAGTTCGAGGCGCTGGTCACCAAGCGGGCCGAGCGTCGCCACATCCCGGTGATGGTGGGGGCAGGCGAATGAGCGACGACAACACTCCCGACACCCCCACACCAGATGCCGACGTGATCACCGACGAGGTCGTCGCCGATGTCGAGGGCGCCCACGAGGACCTCGCCGACGATGCCGAGGCGGCCGACGGCGATCCGGAGCCCGAACCCGATCCGAACGCGGTCACGCTCAACGTCAACGGTCGTGACGTACCCGCACGCAAGGGTGACATGGTGATCTCGGCGGCGTTGCAGGCCGACGAGTACGTCCCTCACTTCTGTTACCACCCGCGCATGTCGCCGGTGGGCATGTGTCGCCAGTGCATGGTCGAAGTCGAGGGACCGCGCGGACCGATGATGGTCGTGTCGTGCATGACGCCCGTGGCGGACGGCCAGGTCGTCCGCACCGACACGCCTCAGGTCAAGCGGGCCCAGGAGGGCATGCTCGAACTGCTGCTCGCGAACCATCCGCTCGACTGTCCGGTCTGCGACAAGGGCGGCGAGTGTCCGCTGCAGGACCAGGCGTTCAGCCACGGGCCCGGCGAGTCGCGCTACGTCGAGGAGAAGCGCCACTACGAAAAGCCCATCCCGATCAGCGACCTGGTCTACCTCGACCGCGAACGCTGCATCCTGTGCGATCGCTGCACCCGCTTCGCCGACGAAGTCGCCGGCGACAAGCTGATCCACTTCATCAGCCGCGGCAACGACACCCAGGTGATGACGTTCCCGGACGAACCGTTCGTGTCGTACTTCTCGGGCAACACCGTGCAGATCTGCCCGGTCGGTGCGCTCACCGCCAAGCCCTACCGCTTCAAGGCGCGCCCGTGGGACCTCGCCCAGCGCGAGTCGACGTGCACCACCTGTTCGGTCGGCTGTCGCACCGTGGTGCAGTCGAGCCGCGACGAACTGCTGCGCTACCAGGGCGTCGACTCCGACCCCGTCAACTGGGGTTGGCTGTGCGATCGCGGTCGGTTCAACTTCGAAGCGGTCAACTCCGATCTCCGCCTGGCCGGTCCGCTGGTGAAGGTCGACGCCGACCTGGTGTCCGCGAGCTGGAACGTCGCGCTGCGCGCCGCCGCCACGCTCATCACCGATGCGCTCGCCGAGGGTGGTCCCGACAGCATCGGCCTGCTCGGCGGCGCCCGCGGGTCCAACGAGGACGCCTTCGCCTGGGCACAGCTCGCCGACTCGATCGGCATCTCCTCTCGCGACGCGCAGCTCGGCGACGGCCTGCCGGCCGAGATCCTGGGCCTCGACCGCGCCACGATCGACGACGCGGCGACCGCTGCCACTGTCATCCTGCTCGGACCGGACCTCAAAGAAGAGCTGCCGGTGCTCTACCTCCGCCTGCGCGACGCCGCCGAGAAGAAGCGCACGCGTCTCATCGAGTTCTCGACACTCGAAACCGGTATGTCGCCGTACGCCTGGAAGTCGCTGCGCTACGAGCCGGGGGCCCAACAGGCGGTGGTCGCCAAGGCGCTCGCCGACGCCGACATCGCCGAGCAGATCGCCAGCGGCAACGTCGTGGTGATCGCGGGCCGCCCGAACCTCGCCGAGTCGGCCGAGGCCACGGTCGCCGCCCTGCAGACGGTGCTCGACGGATGCCCCGGCGCGACCGTGCTGCCGGCGCTTCGGCGTGGCAATGTCGTCGGCGCGCTGTCGGTGGGTCTCGCTCCCGTCGACGCCGACCACGACGGACTGGCCACGTTGCGCGCCGCTGCCGAGGGCCGCCTCGAACTGCTGGTGTTGCTCGGCGCCGACCCGCTCAACGACTGTCCCGACGCCGACCTCGCGCGTCGCGCCATCGCCGGCGCGCGACGCGTGCTCGCCATCGACACGTTCCCGTCCGAGTCGGCCCAGCACGCCGACGTCGTGCTCGCCGCGTCGGCCTACGGCGAGAAGGCCGGCACCACCACCAACCTCGAGGGCCGCGTGACCACGCTCGCCCAGCAGGTCACCGCCACCGGAACGAGCCGGCCCGACTGGATGATCGCCGTCGAACTCGGGCTGATGATCGGCGAGCACTCCTTCGGCGCCGACCACCCGCTGCGCGGCGTGTCGACCGTCGACGACGTCACCGCCCTCGTCGCGGCGACCGTGCCCGGCTTCGCCGCTGCCACTGTGGCCGCCCTGCACGACGAGCCCAACGGCGTGCTGACCACCCCGCAACTGGCCCCGCTGCCCGAGGTGTCTTTCTCCGCGCCGGGTCGGAACAGCTATGACTATCGGTTGGTGGTGAGTCGCAAGTTGTACGACCGGGCAGTCGGAACCCAGATGTCGAGGTCGCTCGTCAACCTCGCGCCCGGGTCTGCCGTGCACGTGCACCCGCTCGACCTCGACAGCCTCGGTGTCTCCGAAGGCGACGACGTCAAGGTCGTCAGCGCCAAGGCGTCCAGCGTGCTGCCGATCACCGCCAACACGCGTGTACCGCGCGGCGTGGCGTGGTCACCGTTCAACCAGGGCGGCGGCACGATCGAGGACATCGTCGACAGCGCCGGCGCCACCACCGACGTCAGGATCGAGCGCGTCTGATGTTGGCGATCGACCCGTTGCTCGAGGGTGGCCTGCTCTGGACGCCGCTGCTCATCATCATCGCCAAGGTGTTGATCATCTTCGTGCTCGGCCTCGTCTCGACGATGCTGATGATCTGGTACGAACGCAAGGTCGTGTCGGGCATGCACAACCGCGTCGGCCCGAACAAGGCCGGCCCGTGGGGCATCCTGCAGAGCCTCGCCGACGGCATCAAGGCCTTCTTCAAGGAGGACCTGCTCCCCTCGCGCGCCGACCGGATCGTCTTTCGGCTCGCGCCGTTCCTGTCGTTCGTCCCCGGCTTCCTGATCTGGTCGGTCATCCCGCTCGGTGGCGACTTCTCCGACGGCCAAGACGGCACCGTCGAGATCTTCGGCGAGACCACGCTGGTCCAGCTCGCCGATCCGCCGATCGGCATCCTGCTGGTGCTCGCGCTGTCGTCGATCGCCGTGTACGGCATCATGCTCGCCGGCTGGGCGAGCGGTTCGAAGTACCCGCTGCTCGGCTCCGTTCGCGCCTCGGCACAGATGATCTCCTACGAGGCGGCGCTCGGCCTCAGCCTTGCCGCGGTCCTGCTCTCGTCGGGCACGCTGTCGACGAACGGCATCGTGCAGGGTCAGGACAGCTTCCTCGACTGGAACCTCATCTCCACCGGTCTCGTCCCGTTCTTCATCTTCCTCGTTGCCACCACCGCCGAACTCAACCGTCCGCCGTTCGATCTCGTCGAAGCCGAACAGGAACTCGTCGGCGGGTTCAACACCGAGTACTCGGGCATCCGCTTCGCGTTGTTCTTCCTCGCCGAGTTCATGGGTGTGGTCACGATGAGCGCCGTCATGGTCACGCTGTTCTTCGGTGGTCCGCAGGCGCTGTTCGACATTCCACTGATCCCGGGTGCCATCGAAGGCACGTTGTGGTTCTTCGTGAAGCTGATGGGCTTCTTGTACCTGTACGTGTGGTTGCGCGCCACGCTGCCACGGCTTCGTTACGACCAGTTGATGGACTTCGGTTGGAAGATCCTGATCCCGATCGCCCTCGGCTGGTTCCTGCTGCTCGCAGCACTGCGTGAGTTCTCGCCCCAGGGCGAGTTCGGCGACAGCCTGCGGGTGGTTGCGATCGCCTTCGCTGTTGCCATTGTGGCGGTCGCGATGTTCGGCGCTGCACTGCGCGTGAGCGCCCGCAACCGCAGCGATGCCTACGACGCCGCGAACCCGACCGACGACACACCGACTCGAAGCACCCAGAAGGGAGCGTCCGTCTGATGGGATACCTCGAAGGATTCGGCGTCACCATTCGCCAGCACCGTCTGTTCGGCGGCAAGCGCGTCACCACCGAGTACTCCGGTGGCCGACGTGCGAAGAAGAAGCACGACGAGGCTCGCGACGTCCAGCACGACGAGAAGTTGCCGCGGCCCGAGCGCCTGCACGGCCGCCACGTCCTCAACCGGTACGAGGACGGCATGGAGAAGTGCATCGGATGCGAGTTGTGTGCCGGCGTCTGCCCGGCCGACTGCATCCACGTGCGCGGCGCCGACAACGACCCCGAGAACCCGACCTCGCCCGGCGAACGGTTCGGTTGGATCTACGAGATCAACTACCTGCGCTGCATCCACTGCGACATGTGCGTCGAGGCGTGCCCGACCGAAGCGATCACCGAGTCGAAGCTGTTCGAGTTCTCCTTCACGAACCGCCAGGACGCCATCTACACCAAGGCCGAACTCGTCGTCGACGACGAAGGTCTCCCCCAGAAGCTGCCATGGGAGGACTGGCGCGAGGGCGACGACCTGCTCACCAGCGGATGGATGCGCGCCACGTCGCCGTCGGGCGATGCCACCTTCGAAGGCCAGGTCGGCTGGAGCGGTGAACTCGGCTACGGCGTGCGCGAGCCCGAGCCCACCCAGGACGTGCGCGACGCACCCAAGACCGTTCGGGTGGTCGAGCGGTGAGCGACGCCACGTTCCTCGAATACGTCGTCTTCTTCTCTGCCGCGGTCATGATCCTGGGCGGAGCCGTCGGCGTCATCGCGCTGAAGAACCCGGTGCATGCTGCGCTGGGCCTCGTGCTCACCCTGTTCGGCGTCGCCGTACAGTTCGTCGCCATGGAGGCCAATTTCCTGGCTGCGGTACAGGTGATCGTATATGCAGGCGCCATCGTCGTGCTCTTCCTGTTCGTGATCATGTTGCTCGGTGTCGACGAGTCGATCGACCTGTCGATCGAGCCGATCCCGATCCAGCGGCCACTCGCCGCCGTGATGTCCGTCGGGCTCGTCGCGCTGCTCGGTGCAGCGATCGTCCGCGCGCAAGATGCCCTCGTCATCAACCCCGGCAGCGGCATCGACACCGCCCAGCAGACCGGCAACAGCGACGCCAACATCCAGCAACTCGCGGCGAATCTCTACGGCGACCACGTGTTCGCCTTCCAGCTCACCTCGGTGCTGCTGATCGTGGCCGTCGTCGGCACCGTGCTGCTCACCCGCAAGTGGCCGCGCGGTACCGGGTCGTCCGACCCCGACAACCAGAGCAGCGACGCATGATCGCCGCCATCGGCACCACGTCGTATCTCCTCCTCGCCGCTGCGCTGTTCGCGATCGGCGCGTTCGGGCTGCTGGTCCGACGCAACCCGCTGATCATGTTCATGTGCATCGAGCTGATGCTCAACGCCGCCAACCTCACGTTCGTGGCGCTCGCCAGCCAGCTCGGCGACATCAACGGCCAGACCGCTGTGTTCTTCGTGATGGTGGTCGCCGCCGCTGAGGTCGTCGTCGGCCTCGGCATCCTCGTTTCGATCCTGCGCCGCCGCCCCGGCGCCACCGCCGACGATCTCGCGGAACTGAAGGGCTGACACCATGGCTGACCTCGTGTGGTTGATCCCTGCCTTCCCACTGGCCGGCTTCTTCCTGATCCTGTTGTTCGGACGCCGCCTCGGCGACCCGAAGTCGGGCTATCTCGCAACCGCGGCGGTGTTCGCCTCCTTCGCGGTCGCTGTCGCCGTCTACTTCGATCTGCTCAGCCAGCCCGAGGAGGAGCGCCAGACGGTCGTCACGCTGTTCTCGTGGATCCCGGTCGGCACGTTCCAGGTCGACCTGGCCTTCCTCGTCGACCCGCTGTCGATCGGGATGTGCCTGTTCGTCACGTTCATCGCCGGCTGGATCCACATGTTCGCCGTCGGGTACATGCACGGCGATCCCAAGTTCTCCAAGTTCTTCCTCTACCTCAACCTGTTCGTCTTCTCGATGACGATCCTGGTGCTCGGCGAGAACCTGCTGGTCACGTTCCTCGGCTGGGAGGGTGTCGGTACCTGTTCGTACCTGTTGATCGCGTTCTGGCACACCCGCGAATCGGCGGCCACCGCCGGCAAGAAGGCCTTCGTCACCAACCGTGTCGGTGACTGGGGCGTCATGCTGGCGATGTTCCTGGCGTTCTCGGCGGTCGGCTCGCTGTCGTACACCGTGATCAACGAGAGCGCCGAGACCGGCGAACTCGCCGCCTCCACGGCATCGGCGATTGCGATGCTGCTGTTGCTCGGAGCGGCCGGCAAGAGCGCACAGCTGCCGCTCTACATCTGGCTCCCCGATGCAATGGAGGGCCCGACCCCGGTGTCGGCGCTGATCCATGCCGCCACGATGGTCACCGGCGGCGTCTTCTTGTTGACGCGCATCAACCCGGTGATCGCCGCGTCATACGACTGGGTGCCCACCACGATTGCCTGGGTCGGTGCGATCACGGCGTTGTTCGCCGCAACGATCGCACTCGCCCAGAACGACATCAAGAAGGTGCTCGCCTACTCGACCGTGTCGCAGATCGGCTACATGATGCTCGCGGTCGGCACCGGTGGGTACGTCGCGGCGATCTTCCACATGATCACGCACGCCGGCTTCAAGGCGTTGCTGTTCCTCGGTGCCGGCTCGGTCATCCACGGCATGCACGAGGAGCAGGACATGCGCTTCATGGGCGCCCTGCGCAAGTTCATGCCGATCACGGCGGCGACGTTCATCGTCGGATGGCTGGCGATCGCCGGCGTGCCTCCGTTCTCCGGCTTCTGGTCGAAGGACGAGATCCTGCTGTTCTCGCTCGCCGAGAGCCCGGCGCTGTATGCGATCGGGATCCTCACTGCGGTCCTCACGGCGTTCTACATGACCCGCCAGATCATCATGGTGTTCTTCGGCGAGGCGCGTTGGACGAGCCTCGCCAACGCCGAGGAGGCCCCCGAGGTCGCCGAGGGCGAACCGCCGGTCGAGACCCACAACGCTCATGGCGAGTTCAAGCCGCACGAGTCGCCGCCGATCATGTGGATCCCGCTCGTGGCGCTCGCCGGCGTCGCTGCGCTCGGCGGCCTGATCAACATGCCCAAACTGTTCGGCATCCCCGGTGGCGTCTCCACCAAGCTCGAGGAGTGGCTGCATCCGGTGATCGAGTTCGGCGAGGCCGACATCACCGGCACCTGGGCCTACGACAACAAGTACATCCTCGTGGCGATCGCGGTCGCAGCGGCGCTGATCGGCATCGCGCTCGCCTGGCTGGTCTACGAGCGAAAGCGGATCAAGCCGTGGGAGCCGTCGCTCTTCGCGAACGCCTGGTACTACGACGCAGCGATCTCGTGGTTCATGGGCAAGCCCGGCCGTGAGGGGTTCCAGGCCGTGACCGACTTCGACGCCAAGATCGTCGACGGTGCCGTCAACGGTGTCGGTGTCGCGGTCAAGGAGGCCGCCACCGAGGTGCGCAAGGGCCAGACCGGCTACGTGCGACAGTACGCGGGAATCATCGGCATCGGCGTGGTGCTGTTGCTCGGGTGGTTCGTGGTGATTCGGGGAATCCTGTGATGTTGGCCGCCGAAACCGGAACCATCGGGTTCCCGATCCTCACCGCACTGATCCTCGTGCCGGTCGTCGGCGCGCTGCTGGTGGCACTCATGCCGAAGTCACGCCCCGAGCTCCCCAAGGTGATCGCACTGATGTCCACGGTGGGCACCTTGGCGATGGCGATCTGGTTGATGGCGTCGTTCGCGACCGGCGACGCCGGCTTCCAGTTCGTCACGAAGCACACGTGGATCGAGGCGTGGGGCATCTCGTGGCATCTCGGCGTCGACGGCATTTCGCTGTTCCTCGTGGTGCTCACCGGCTTGCTCTTCCCGCTCGCCATCGTCGGGATCGACCCGCACCACGACGAGAAGCCGTACCTCGCCTGGCTGCTGATGTTGCAGGCCGGCGTCATGGGCAGCTTCCTCAGCCTCGACCTGTTCGTCTTCTTCGTCTTCTTCGAGATCGTCCTCGTGCCGATGTACTTCCTCATCGCCGGCTGGGGCTACGAGAAGCGCGTCTACGCAGCGACCAAGTTCTTCCTGTTCACGATGCTCGGCTCGGCGTTCATGCTCGTCGGGCTGATCGCCACGGTGGCGATTGCGTCACGTGATCTCGGCTACACCACCTTCGACCTCGTCGAGATCGCCGAGGGTGCCGACTTCGCCGCGTCGACGGGACGTTGGCTGTTCTTCGCATTCGCCATTGCGTTCGCCGTGAAGGTGCCGCTGGTTCCGGTCCACACGTGGCTTCCCGACGCCCACACCCAGGCTCCGACCGCTGGCTCGGTGGTGCTGGCCGGTGTGATGCTCAAACTCGGAACCTACGGCCTGCTGCGCTTCGGCGTGTACCTGTTCCCCGAGGCGTCGTTCTGGAGTCGGCCGCTCTGGCTCACGCTGGCCGTGATCGGCATCATCTACGGCGCCATCGCCGCAACGATGCAGACCGACCTCAAACGCCTCGTGGCCTACTCGTCGGTGGCCCACATGGGCTTCATCGTGCTCGGCACGTTCGCGTTCACCACCCAATCGATGTCCGGCGGCGTCATCCAGATGATCAACCACGGTGTGTCGACCGGCGCACTGTTCCTCCTCGTCGGCATGATCTACGAGCGCCGCCACACCCGGTCGATCGCCGAGCTCAACGGCATCCAGAAAGTGGCACCGATCTTCGCCGCCGGGTTCATGGTCGTGATGCTCTCGTCGATCGGCGTGCCGGGCCTCAACGGCTTCGTCGGCGAGTTCCTGATCCTCACCGGTTCGTTCCTCACGGCACGCTGGTGGACGGTGGTCGCCACCGTCGGCGTGATCCTCGCTGCGCTGTACCTGCTGTGGGCCTATCAGCGCGTGTTCCACGGCGAGCCCGACGAGGAGAACCAGAAGTTCAGCGAACTGAAGGTGAAAGAAGGCCTCGTCCTGCTGCCGTTCCTCGGGTTGATCGTGTTCATGGGCGTGTACCCGAAGCCGGTGCTCGACCGCATCGAGCCGAGCATCGACGCGCTGATCACCCGGGTCGAGGACAACACGAACTACGTCGAACCCGAGCCGACCATCCAGATCGGCGAACACGGCGGTACCGAGGAACCTGCTGACAACGAAGAGGAGGGTGACGGCTGATGTTGCAGCAACTCGACACCTTCGTCGGCCCTGAGGTCAACTGGTTCGCGCTGTCGCCGATGCTGACGTTGCTCGGCGGCACGCTGGTGCTCATGCTCGCCGGGGCGCTCACCCCGCAGTGGCCCAAGGGTCTCTACGCGTTCGCCACGGCCACCATCGCCGGCGCCGCCGGGGTGCTGGCGATGGTCCAGTGGGACGACATCACCGACAACGGGCCCACGACACTCGTCGGCGGCGCGATCGCGTACGACACGCTGTCGATGTTCCTCACGATCACGATCTGTATCGGCGTGATCCTCGTGGCGCTGATCAGCGACGAGTACCTGCGGGGAACCCCCAACGACGGCCCGGAGGTCTACGCCCTCTACCTGGTGGCGGCGATCGGCGGTGTCGTGATGGCGTCGGCCAACGACCTCATCGTGCTGTTCCTCGGCCTCGAGACGCTGTCGCTGGCGCTGTACGTGCTGGCAGCGAGCAACCGTCGCAGCGACGAGAGCGCCGAGTCGGGCATCAAGTACTTCGTGCTCGGCGGGTTCGCTTCGGCGTTCCTGCTGTACGGCATCGCGCTGGTCTACGGCGCGACCGGCAGCACCAACATCAGCGAGATGGTCGCCGCCCTGCAGAACGGCGTCGACCCGTTCGGCAACGAGTCGCTGGCGCTCGCCGGCATCGCCCTGCTGATCGTCGGGCTCGGGTTCAAGGTCGCCGCAGTGCCGTTCCACGTGTGGGCACCCGACGTGTACCAGGGCGCGCCGACACCGGTGACGTCGTTCATGGCGTCGGTCGGCAAGGCCGCAGCGTTCGCCGCGATGCTGCGCGTGCTGGTGATCGCACTGCCGTTCTACCGCGACGACTGGCGCCCGATCATCTGGACACTGGCGCTCGTCACGCTGCTCGTCGGTTCGATCCTCGCGGTCGTCCAGAACAACGTCAAGCGGATGCTCGCCTACTCCTCGATCAGCCACGCCGGGTTCATCCTCGTCGGCGTCGAAGCCGCCGGCCACGGCGCCGGCGATGCCGATCCCGGCCCGGGCATGCCTGCCGTGGTGCTGTACCTGATCCTGTACTCGGTGCTGGTGATCGGCTCGTTCGCCGTCGTCGCCGTGGTGTCGCGCAGCTCCGACGGCGACACCAGCCTCGATGCCTTCAAGGGCCTCGCCCGGCGCCGGCCGATGCTGGCGCTCGCGTTCACGGTGTTCCTGCTCGCGCAGGCCGGTGTGCCGTTCACCAGCGGGTTCATCGCCAAGTTCGGTGTGATCCAGGCCGCCGTCGAGGTCGACAGTTACGCCATCGCGATCATCGCCATGGTCGCCGCCGTCGTCGCGGCGTTCCTGTACCTGCGGATCATGGTCACGATGTGGACCGCCGACCCGGTCGACGATGCGCCGCCCGTCGCGATCCCGTTCTCCATCGGCCTCGCCATCGTGGCCGCCGTCGCGTTCACGCTCGTCGTCGGCATCATCCCCGGCTGGCTGATCGACGCTGCCGACACCGTCACCGCCTACGCACGCTGACGCCCCCGACCTGGGTTCGCGATGAGCGAACGGTGGCGCCGGTGGACCCTTCGCTCATCGCGCTGAGCGGGTTCGGGTTCGCGATGAGCGAACGGTGGCGCCGGTGGACCCTTCGCTCATCGCGCTGAGCGGGTTCGGGTTCGCGATGAGCGAACGGTGGCGCCGGTGGACCCTTCGCTCATCGCGCTGAGGTGATCAGCAGGAGAAGGACTCGGCGCCGAAGCCGATGACCTCGCCGTCGACGACGACGTAGAGCCCGCCGACGGTCGGTGAGACGACGCTGCCGGGTGTGAATGCCGGGTTCGCCGACTGCACCGAGAAGATGACGGGGTCGTTCAGGGGGCCGTAGCTGCGGACGCTGTCGGACACGTCGAAACGGTCGGGAATCGAGGTGACCGGGTCGCCGACGCCGACGCCGTCCTCGGTGGTCAATCCGGTCGGTGTCGCCGGACCGACCTCCACGTCGGGGACCAGGAAGGCGGTGATGCGTTCGTCGCCGACCTTCCAGTAGTGCAGGAACGTTCGTGAGCCGTCGACCCAGAAGCCGAACGACAGATCGCCCCACCACAGCTCGCGATACTCGGCACGGCCGCCGCACGGTGAATACACGGTGACGTTGCCGTCGTCGTCGACGTTTCGTTCGGCTGGGAGCAGGCCCGAGTCGAAATCGGGCTCCCCGAAGCGTGGGACGAGTTCGGCGAGGACATCGTCGGGGCCGGTGCCGACGCCCGGCTGGAACCCGAAGATGGCGCCGGCGGCGAGCGTGACACCGTCCGGATCCGGCTCGACGACCTCGAGTCGGCGCAGGACAGCGTCGACGAGTCGCCGGCGAGCAGCACCCCGTCGGGAGCCAGCAGCGCATCGGCACCGCTCTCGGTCACGTCGGCCAGCCATCCGCTGGCAGGGCCGTCGTCGCCCAGCTTCAGATTGCAGGTGTCGGTTTCGAGCAGTTCGACGCGCACGCCGTCGTCGGTGTCGTTCCATCCGACGCGGGTGCAACGGTGTGGAGCCGACGCCGGAGACCGCCGAACGCGACGCCCTCGAGACCGTCGACGAAGAACGTGTCGGGCATGTCGTCGGCCGAGGCCGGATCGAGGAGGGCGAGGTCGTGGAAGCGAGCGAGCGGCGAGCCGTCCGCCTCGACGAGCACGAGCGTCGACGCGCCGGGCAGCAGTTCGATCGAGCCACCGAAGCCGAGCGTCTCGACGTCGCAGCCGACGGTCTCGCTGATGATCTCGCCACCGGCGATGCTGGTGCCGTCGAGCTCGAACGTCCCGTCGTAGCCGTTGCAGCCGTCGAACCCGACCACCACCGGCCCGTTCGGTGTCGACGTGACGGTGAATTCGGGTGTCCGAGCGGTCGGCGACGGATCGTCGAAGCGTTCGAGAGCGACCCACCGCCGGTCGGTCAGTTCCGCGATCAGGGCGTCGCCGGAGAGTGGGGCGATCTCGGGTGTGGTCGGCGTGGTCGGCGAGTCGGAGATCGAGGTCGGCGCGCTGTCGGAGTCGACCATCACGAGGGCAACGCCGGCCACGGCGACGACCACCGTTGCAGCCACGGCGAGCAGCCGACCGCGGTGACCCGTCGACTCGCCCGTCGTGGAGGTCGACGATGTCTGGAGCGGTTCGAACTCGGTGGCGAGCGACTCGGTGCCGAACGACTCGGGAGGACGCGCCGGGGGAGCGGCGTTTGCCAGTTCACCCATCGCTCGGCGGATCTCGGTGTCCAACGGGTCGGTTGAGGGATTCATCGCAACAGCACCTCCAGTTCTCGGCGGGCTCGGGTCAGTTCACGTTCGACGGTGCGCACCGACACGTCGAGTTCGTTGGCGACCTCACTGGCGGACCGATCGAGCCAGTAGGTCAGGTACACCACGGCGCGCTGTCGGGGGCTGAGTCGTCCAACGGCGTCGAGCACCTCGGTGCGCACATGGTCGTTGAACGACGCAAGCGGCGCGTTGGCTGAGTCGTCCAGTTCCCGGCGCCTGCGCCGACTCCTCCGGCGTTGGCGGTCGATCGCCTCGTTCATCACCGATCGCATCAGATACGCCTGCAGGTTGCGGATCGAACGCCATTCGTTGCTCTCGACGAGCACGCGCATCACCACGGATGCCACCACGTCGTCGGCCGCTGATGGCCCGACCACGGCCGACGCAAAGCGCAGCAGGTGATCTGCGTGCTTCAGGTATTCAGCGGTCGCTTCCTGGTCCATCACCTTGCATGACGTCGCCGGACCCACGATCCCGCCAACATTCCTTCCTCACGCTGACGGCCTACGCTAGGGCGGGCGGGCCGAACAGCGGGCGGAGGAGTGCTCCCGATGAAGACAATCACCGGCGTCGTTGCGCTGATCGTGCTGTCCGTGGCGGCGTTCGGGCAGCCGGCAGCCGTCGCTGCTCCGACTGGACTCTCGGGACCCGTACCGGCCGCGACGCTGGCGCGGGCGGTTCGAGTTGATCCACCGGCGGCCCCGGTGTCACCGATGTTGCGCGAGATGCTCGATCGGGTCAACGCCGAGCGGTCGGCCAGAGGACTCCCGGCGACTGCGGTACGACGAACGTCTCATGATCGCTGCGCAGCGGCATTCCGAGGACCAGGCCAACCGTGGTCAGATGAGTCATACAGGCGGCGACGGCTCGAACCTGGCAGGACGAGTCGACCGGGTCGGCTACGACTGGGGCAGGCTTGCCGAGAACGTGGCATTCGGCTTCCCCGACGTGGCCTCGGTGATGGACGGCTGGATGGCGAGCGATGGCCATCGCCGCAACATCCTGTCGGCGCACACCGAGTTCGGGGTGGGCCTCGCCTACGGCGCAGACGGTCGGCCGTACTGGACCCAGGTGTTCGGGTCGCCGCGCTGAGCGCGGCATTCCCCATCCAGGGGTTTGCGCTTGCGGTCTGCGGACGGCAGGCTGATCGTTCGTGAAGTGGCCGACGTGGAGTCAGGCGGCGATCGCCGCGATGATCGCCGGTCTCCTCGCGCTGGCACTGCGACGCTCGAGGCCCACCCGGCTCGGCGACATCGTCGGGCCGGCAGCGCTCGAGTTCGCCATCGTGGCATCGCTCTACTCGATCTGGCGGATGGCCAAGAACCTGCCGCTCACGCAAGCCGACGGAGCGATCGACCGCGCCTACGACATCGTGGCCGTGCAGGAGTTCTTCCGACTGCCCAGCGAACTGTCGCTGCAGCAGTTCGTGCTCGACCACGGGTGGCTCGCCTGGTTCTCGGCGTACTACTACGCGGTTGCGCACGTGCCCGGCATCGTCATCTTCCTCGTGTGGCTCTACGCCCGCCATCGCGACGCCTACCCACACTGGCGCAATGCGCTCGCGATCTTGACGGCGTTCTGTCTGTTCATCCGCTTCGTCAAGGTCGCGCCACCACGGTTCCTGACCGAACTCGGCTACGTCGACGTCTCGGTGATCTACGGGATCGACGTCTACGGCGAAGCCGGCACGGGCGTGTCGTCGCAGTTCGCAGCAATGCCGTCGCTGCACGTGGCATGGGCTGCGGTCATCGCGTTCGGGGCCCTGGCGGCGAGCACCAGCCCGTGGCGGTGGATCGGCATGGTGCACCTGGTGATGACGATGCTCGTGATCGCTGCCACCGGACATCACTGGTGGCTCGACGGGATCGTGGCGCTGGTGTTGCTGTGGGTGTCGCTGCAACTCGACACGCTGGGTCGCCGAGCGGTCGCTGCCATTCGTTCGGCGCGTGCCCCCGTCGTCCGAACGTTCGACGGGCTACCGGCCGAAGTACACGAGCCGGTGCTGGAGGCCGACGCGACATGAGCGCCCATCCCGACGTCGTTGCCCACCTCGATCGGCTCGGCCTCGTCTACGAGGTGATGGACTGCGACCCCGACCTCGCCGACACCGCCCAGTTCTGCGCGGCGTACGGCGTGCCGATGGAGGAGTCGGCGAATGCGATTCTCGTCGCATCGAAGAAGCCCGAGGGACATCACGTCGTGTGCGTCGCTCTTGCCCACACACGTCTCGACGTGAACGGCGCGGTGCGGCGCAGGCTCGGCGTCCGCAAGTTGAGTTTCGCCCCGGCGGAGGTCACTCGTGAACTCACCGGTCAGGAGATCGGTGGGGTGACGATCTTCGGTCTGCCGGACGGTCTCGCGGTGTGGCTGGATTCGAGGGTGCTCGACTGCGACCGCATCGTCGTCGGTGCCGGGTCGCGCTCGGCGAAGATCCGCCTCGACCCGGAACAACTCGTCGGCGTCGACGGTTTCGACTTCGTCGAGGACCTCGCCAACCTCGTCGCCGAGGCCTGAGCCGGGGCGTTCCCGGGCGGTGGATCGCTGCTGTTCGCCGTCGACGCTCGGACGGTCGACCTCGCCCCGGGTGATCGCGTGCTGGCGGATGCGCTCCGCTCGCACGCCGTCGATCGAGGCGGAATTGTTCTTCGAGCTTGCTCCCGAAGCAGCCGACCGACTCGCCGAACTCCTCGTCGGTTGACGGCCCGGCGGGGTCAGGGGCAGATCTCCCGCTCGGTTGGTCCGCCGCGCCCGCACACGTCGCCGGTGAGCACCTCACTGGCTCGCCAGCCGATCGGTCCGCTGTCGTCGAACACCTGCTCGAGCCAGACGTAGAGGACCGCTCCGACGACGGAGTCGTCGCCGCCGAGGTCGACCTGCGAGACGATCAGCGCCAGTCCGTCCGGCTCGACGGCGACGAGGCGTTCGTTCAGCGCGAACTCCGGGTCGGTGTTCAGTGGTGCGAGCGTGGCCAGGAGTTCGTCGGCAACGCCGTCGACCGTCGGCTGTGTCGGGATGGCCACGATCGGCTCCCACCAGTACGACCGGAACCCCGGCACGGTCGACGGGGGCCAGGCCACCCACGTTTCGCGAGGCACGATCGGGAAGGCGAAGTCGCTGTCGATTTCGGTGCCGCTGTCGTTGATGGCCCAGATGCCGTCCTGGCGCACGGCCGACCAGATCGATCCGTCGGGCGGTCCGTTCTGTGTCAGCACCGAGCCGGTGGTCATCGACGCCTTGTCCTCGATGCAGCCGAAGCCGGTGACGACACTGGAAGCGGGGAGTAGCCGGATCAGGTCGATCGCGGAGTCGATCGCGCAGCCGCTACTCGGCGCCATCTCGGCGACTGGTAGCGCCGAGGTGACCAGCCCACCGCCGTCGATGGTGATCTCCCAGATGCCGGTGTCTGCTGGGCTGATCTCGTCGATCGTCACGAGGGCGGGTCGGGGCTCGGTGCCGTCGACCATGCCGCACGATTCCTTCCAGCCCGACCGGTCGGGGACGAGCAAGATGCTGCACGTTGCCGAGCCGTCGACCGTCGTCGTGAATGTGATGGCTCCTGGCAGGCCGTCGATCGTTGTTCCGAACCCGAGATCGGCGCCGTCGGGCAGGTACGGCGTCGGCAGGGTGAAGTGGGTGTAGCTCCAGTCCGCTTCCGCCGATGGGCCCGTCGTGGCCAGCATCACGCCGCTGTCGTTGCAGACGACCACCTCGACGATGCCGCCGACGGGTATGCGTGGGGCGAGTTCATTCCACCGGCATCGGGCAGCGAACTCGCCGTCGTCGGCGGTGACGGTGAGATCGGCGACCGGGTCGGCGCCACCCGAGGTGATGACGACCGGTCCGTCGAGGTCGGCGACGAACGTTCGCTGGTCGAGTTGGTCCAACGCCACGACGTTGTACGGACAGCCGGTGGCGCTGCCGGCGGCGGTGGTGACGCTGATGCAGCCGCCGTCGACGCGTAGCGACGCGCCGGTCGGGCCGGGGCCGGTTGTGCTCGGCACGAGCGTGGTGCTCGGCTCGATGCTCGTCGACGGCACCGGTGTGCTGGTCGAGGTCGGTTCGGTCACCGGGGTGAGGGTCGGGGTCTCGTTGTCGTCGGCGCGGATGGCAATCACGCCCACGATCGCAGCAGCGGCGAGTCCTGCGCCGATGAGTGCTGGCCACCAGGATCGCCGACCCGGTGTCGGCGCCTCGGCCCGTTCGGTCAGGCGCGCCAGTGCCTGCCGCGAGGTGACGGCGTCGGGGCCCTGTTGGCGCAGCCGTTTCCCGGCGTCGCCGAGGGCGCCGTCGATCGGGTCGTGTGGGTCGTGCCGGCCGTCGTGGTCGGTCATCGTGGGGTCTCCATTCCGACGGAGAGGTGGTCGGCGAGTGTGCGCCGTGCCCGTTGGAGGTGCGTCTTGACGGTGCCATCGCTGCAGCCGAGCACGGCGGCGATGTCGGCCAGTGGTAGATCGTCGACGTAGCGCACTCGTCGTACCCAGGTGCCTGGTCGCTCGAGGCTGACCACGGTCGCCCAGTTCCGGTGCGCCTGCAGAAGCGCGTCCTGGGCGAGTTCCTCGGCGACCGAGCGGTCGCCGCTCCAGGCGGTGAGCATCGAAACGAGCCGCGGGAACTCGGCGAGGAAGAACTCGTCGAACGTCGGGGTCTGCACGTCGTGGTGCACCATCATCACCATCATCACCACCTTCACACACCGCAACGCGCCGTCCGGTGGACACGGGCCAGGGAAGATCGAGGCGACGGCGTGCCCTCTCCGAGCTCGACCCCTCCGTTGAGTGTCGGTTGCGTTTCGGTTCGCTCGGGTGCCTGCCCGGGACGCGGTCAGGCGGCCGTTTGCCGGTGGGGCGGCGGTGTGGCGCAGACATCCCAGCATCGCATCGTGATGGGTCAGCAGGGATCATCGACATCGCGGGCCGTTCGCCGCTACGGCGACTCCTCTTCGACCACGGTACGACCCTCGGCAAGTCGGTCATCGCGGTCGGCAACGCAGACTGAGCGCAGACCGCGCCGGACACCCTGACGATCGGCCGGTGCTCCCGCTCGCGCTCAGCCCGTGGGGCGCAGCCAGACGACGACGGCACCGTCGACTCGTTCCTCGAGGGTGTCGCCGTCGAGCGACTTGACCACCTTCGGGAAGCGGGCTGCGTACGACCGCAGCAGCGGGGTGACCGCCTCGGGGTCCTCAGAGCCGAGCAGTGCGTGCGCGGTCATCGGGACCCACGAACCAGCCTGCAACACCTGCACCTGACCCATCGAGGTGAAGTTCCGCCACCACGTCTTGTCGTCGGCCTTGGCGACCAGCACGACGTGGCCGTGGTGGGTGTCGGCGTATTGGACGGGCAGCGTGTACTCGGTCGCCGTGTGTGCACCGAGGTAGCGCAGCAGCAGCAACTTGCCCGACATCAGCCGGTGCAACGGCGACTTCAGGACGGTCTCGATGACGGAGTTCGCAGAGGCCATGAGTCCGAACCTAGGCGGTCGGCGCTCTGTCCGGAACCTGGCGGAACGATCGCCTTGCGAGGCGTGCGTCATGATGGGGCGATGGCACGAGCGATTCAGATCACCGTCGACGCCGCAGGTCCGCGCAAGCTTGCGGAGTTCTGGTGCGAGGTGCTCGGCTACGTCGAGCAGCCGCCGCCGGCCGGATTCCAGACGTGGGAGGCAGCGCTCGACGCGTTCGGCATCGACCAGTCGGACCCCGACCGGGCCTTCGCCATCGTCGACCCCGACGGCGTCGGCCCGCGGATGTTCTTCCTGAAGGTGCCCGAGGGCAAGACCGCCAAGAACCGGATGCACCTCGACGTCCACGTCGACCCGTCCGAGCTGCACACGCGGGCGGCCGAGCTCGTGGCGCTCGGTGCCACCCAGGTCGGCGAGTTCGACGAGCCCGAAGGCCACTGGATCACCCTGCTCGACCCCGAGGGCAACGAATTCTGTCTCCACTGACACACCGGGGGTGACATGCTGGACCGGTGGGGGAGACGCGCACCGGAGCCGAATGGGACGCCAACGCGCCGGCGTGGATCGAGATGAGCCGTGCCGGAGCGGATCGCTACCGCGACCTGGTCAACACGCCCGGCTTCCTCGAGGTGCTGCCGTCCGTCGACGGGTTGCGGGTGCTCGACGTCGGGTGCGGCGAGGGCTCACAACACCCGGCTGCTGCGTGAGCGGGGCGCTCGATTGACGGCGCTCGACGTGTCCGAGACGTTCCTGCGCGCAGCCTGTGAGAGCGACGGCTCGATCGCTGATCCGATCGGCCATGTGCTGGCCGACGGCGCCGCGCTGCCGTTCCCGGACCGGTCCTTCGACGCAGCGACGGCCTTCATGAGCCTGATGGACATGCCCGACCCGCAGGCTGCGCTCGTCGAGGTCGCGCGAGTGGTGCGGCCCGGCGGCTGGCTGCAGTTCTCGATCACGCACCCGGTCAGCTCGATTCCCCGACGGCGCTGGATCGACGACGACCACGGTGAGCGTTCCATGTTGGCGATCGGCGGCTACTTCGACGAGGGCGAGATGGTCGATCGGTGGAGTTTCGGCGCCGCTCCTGACGAGATGCGCGAGCGACACGAACCGTTCACGATCACCTGGAGCCGTCGGACCGTGTCGAGCTGGATCAACCTCGTGATCGCCAGCGGCTTCACGATCGACCACGTCGCCGAACCGTGCGCCGATGTCCGGACCGCGGCGGCGCACCCCGAGGTGGCCGACACCCGCATCGTGCCCTACTGCCTGATCATCCGCGCCCGGCGGTGAGCGTTCAGGTGACCGCAAGCCGATCGGCGAGCGGCGAGGAGTTGGCGGCCGACCGGTTGCAGGCCGATCTCGGTGGTGACCAAGCCGGTCGACACCCGTTCGATCACCCCCCATTCCCAGATCGCCGTCGCGTCGAGGCCGTAGCGTGCGGCCATCCATCGTGCGGTCGCCCACGGATCGGCCGCTCCCGGTTCGTCGGGATCCTCGCGAAGGATCACGCCCAGGTCGTACTCGGCGTCGCCGACGAGGCCGTCGGGATCGACCAGCTTGAAGTCGTCGCCGGCCGCCAACGCGTTCCACTGGTGCACGTCGCCGTGGAGGAGGAGCGGTCGCGTCGGATCGCCCGCAGACAGTCGGCGCTGCCCGCACGCCACGGCGTGCTCGATCGTCCGCTCGGCGCACGGTCGGTCGAGTGCTTCCCACTTCGTGGTGACGAAGTCGATCAGCCACGCGGCCTTGGACGCAGTGGTGGGCAGGGCAGCCTCGGGTGCCGGACGCCAGATCCTCGACGCCGCATCGCAGAGTGCGCGCAGTCGCTGCTCGTACGGAAGGCCGAGCGCGAACATCGACGGCCCGAGTCGTTCCATCAGCAACGCCCCTCGGTCGATGTTCTCCTGGTACAGCACCGGACAGCCAGCGCCGCCGGCGAGCCGCAACACGATGGCCTCGTGGTCGTCGAACGCACCGCCGCGTCGTGGGACGAGCACCTTGAGCACGGCCGGCGTGCCGTCGGCGAGCGTGGCGTCCGCGACAAAGGCCTCCGTGCCCTCGTCGTAGGCCTGGCCGACCTCGATCGACCAGTCGCGCTCGAGTCCCCGAACGATGTCGGGCAGATCGTCGATCCATTCGGCGTGACCCGCAGCGATCGCCCGGTTGCGCGCCGCCTCGGGCAGTTCGATCTTCATCGTCGTCAGTCGACGTACGGACAGTGGCGGCAGCCGCTGTCGCAGCAGTAGCCGCGCGAGGCGAGGAACCCGGCGGTGAACACGCTCAGCCCACTCGTCGGGTCGAGGTAGACGGGCCGTCCTGCGGCGACGGCCTCGCCGTGGCGCCGGAGGATCTCGACGCGATGGGGATGGTGCTGCGACAGCCGCCGCGGGTGTGGCACCTCGGCCCAGTGGTCACGAAGTGTCGGCGGAGTCGGCACGTGTCCAGTCTGGCCCCGTTCCCAACCCCACCCCACCCCCACCCCACCCCACGCCGTTTGTGATGCAGATTCGGTGACCCGGTCCGCCGAAACTGTCACGCAAACGTGGGTGGCTGGGGGTCACACCTTGCTCGTGCGACCCTCCCAGTAGGGCTTGCGGAGGTCGCGCTTGAGGATCTTGCCCGAGCCGGTCTTGGGGAGTTCGTCGATCCACGAGATCGAGCGCGGGATCTTGTAGCTCGCCAAGTGCTCGCGTGAGTAGGCCTTCACGCCGTCCTCGTCGAGGCCGGAGCCCTCCCGCTTCACGATCACGGCGTGCACCAGTTCGCCCCAGTCGTCGCTCGGGATGCCGAACACGGCCGCTTCGTAGATGTCGGGGTGCCCCTCGAGGGCCGCTTCGATCTCGGCCGGATAGATGTTCATCCCGCCGGAGATGATCATGTCCTTCTTGCGATCGCAGATGTAGAGGAACCCCTCGTCGTCGCGGTAGGCGATGTCGCCGACGGTCTGGAAGCCGTCGCGATGGTCCTCTTCGAACTTGTCGTGCTGCTTGTAGTAGTCGGCGAACACTGCGGTCGACCGCACGAAGACCTCGCCGGTTGCGTCGGGTCCGGTGCCCTCGACGATGTTGCCGAGTTCGTCGTACAACCGGATCTCGACCATCGGCGCCTCCTTGCCGCACGATCCCGGCTTGCGCATCTGGTCTTCGGGCCGCAGCACCGTGTTCACCCCGAGTTCGGTCGAGCCGTAGATCTCGAACAGTGACTCGGGCGGGAAGTCGGCCACGTACTGCTGCTTGAGCGCGAAGCTCCACGGCGCAGCGTTGGCGATCATCACCCGCATCGACGACCGGTCGTACTTCGCCTTCACGTCGGTGGGGAGATTGCAGATCATCCGGATCGGTGTCGGCGCCGAGAACGTCGAGGTCGGCCGATGGAGCTGCAGCATCCGCAACCAGTCCTCCGGATCGAACTTGCGCTGCAACACCACCGTCTGGCCCATCGCGATCGCGCTGGCCGCGAAGCCACCGGGGCCCGAGTGATACAGCGGCCCGGTCGTCAGGTAGATGTCGTCGGGTCGGTAGCCGATGTGTTGCATCAGTGCGGCGCCCGCTCGCGGGTCGGCGGCCGTGCGGCGGTACGCGCCCTTCGGCTTGCCGGTGGTACCCGACGTGTAGGTCATCGTCGCGCCGCCAGCGTCGATGTCCGGTCGCTCGAACGCGTCGGTCGGTGCCGCCTCGACGAGCGGGTCGACGGCGGTCATGCCGGCCGGCGCGTCGCCGTCGAAGACCAGCACGTTGCGGACCTTCGGGATCTCGGCGCGGATGCGGGAGATCAGGTCGGCGAACTCGGCGTCGATGTACACGGTCGTCGCGTCGCAGTGGTCGACCACGTACGCGGCCTCCTCGTCGGAGAGCCGGTAGTTGAGCGGCACGGCCGTGGAGCCGATCTTGCGCGACGCACTCGTGAGCTCCAGGATCCCCGTCGAGTTCTGGCCGCACCACACCACCTTGTCGCTCGGTCCGACGCCCAGGTCGTCGAGCACGTGTGCGAGTTGGTTCGCGCGGTCCTCGAACTCGGCGTAGGTGCACGTTCGGACGTCATCGGCACCGGCCACGCCAGTCCGGTCGTCGATGATCGCAGTCTTGTCCGGTTGTGCGGCAGCGAGCGCCGTGAGCAGATCCCCCATGCGCAAGTCGTAGCACCCGCCGGCGTCACATCTGGGGTCAGACCCCAGACGTGACCGGCTTGAGGGCGGTGACCTCGACCTCGATGCGCATGCGGGGATCGGACAGTCCGACGACCATCATCGTCGCAGCCGGCCGAGCGTCGCCGAAGTAGCGCCGCAGCGACGGCCAGCAGGCCTCGAAGTCGTCGGCGTCTGGCAGCAGGTACCGCACCCGAACGACGTCGGCCGCGCACGACCCGGCCCTCGTGAGCGCGTCGTCGATGTTGGCCAAGGTCTGCTCGACCTGGTCGACGATGTCGTCCGAGATCGTCATCGTTGCGTAGTCGAAACCGGTGGTGCCCGCCACGAACACCCATCGCCCGTCGACGACGGCGCGGGAGTACCCGATCGTCTGCTCGAACTCGCTGCCCTGGGAGATGCGTTCGCGGGTCATCACGTCAGCCTGGCACTCAGCGTGTCGGCCAGGTGCCCACCGTTTCGTAGACAGCGCCGCTCTCGGTGAGCGTGCTCGCCACCAGCGCCACCTCATCGACGTCGAACGACGCCTCGAAGTGTCGACCAGCGCTGCGCATCGGTCGCGCCCGCCGGGCGAGGCGGGCGACGGTGATGTGCCCCTGGAACCGCTTGCGCTCGCGTTCGGTGCCCAGCCCACGCAGCGCCCGCGACACGACGGCGGCCAACTCGTCGACGCCGGCGACGGGTGTGATCAACGATCGTTCGCCGAGCAGATCGAACGCCGGGCCGAGCACCACAGTGGCTGCGGGCAGCAGCACCTGATCGAGCCGATCCGACACGTCGTCCACGTCGGCGTCGCCGAGGAACCGCAGGGTGATGTGCAGGTTCTCCTGGGGCACCCACTTGACGCCCTGATCCTTGGGGCGATCGATGTCGGCGAAGCGGTCGAGCACGTCGTCGGGCGGCCAGACGGCGACGAACAACCGGGTCATCGCACCAGTCTGCCCGGGTCGCTCGTCGCGGGGGTCATGGTGGTGGTGGCCTTCAGGTGCTGCGACGCCACGCCGAGAAACTCTGGAGCGGGCCCGACGTGGGACGCACCAACCACGGCCAGGGGTGGAGTTCGACGACCTCGAGCGCGACGCGCAGGCGCCGCGCCTTGGGCACCGATGTGAACGTCGTTGCCAGCTTGCGGCCCGCGAGCAGTACCGCTGGATCGCCGAGGTGGACCTCGACCTCGCGTGCCGTGGCGAGTTCCGCCAGTCGCTCGGTGAGGAACACCAGCCGTTTCGACGCCAATCGCAGGTGACGGAGCAGCGGTTCGTCGAACACGAACACCACCGGCAGTTCGGGGTGGGCGGCGAGTGCGGGATCGCTGTCGCCGAGGCTCTCGGCCGTGAGCCACACGGCGTCCGGTTCGCGTGTGCGCTCCACGGCGTTCGGGCCGGCAGTGGTGTCGGGGTCGTTGTCGCGCTGCAGCCGTCGGTCCTCGTCGACCGGGATCAACGCTCGCTCGGCGGGCCAGTCCTCGACGGGGCAGGCGTTGCGGTGCGCGCAGCCGTCGCACAATTCAGGCGCCCGCTTCTCGACCTGCCATCGGCTGAACCCGTACGGCTTGCCCGTGCCAGCGCCGATCGTCCACTGCCATCCCAGGCGGTTGGCGGCACGCGAACCGTCGAGCAGTTGCGCGAAGAACCGGTCCTCGCCGCGCCTCCAGTCGAGGCCGTGCCGAACGGTCCACTGCGACGCCAACCACATGCGGGTCTGGTTGACGAGCCATCCATCGCGCTCGAGTTCGCCGAGTGTTGCGTCCATGCACGCCATCGAGCGGTCCCACGCATCGTCGGGCGCTGGGCTGGGCTCGTCGACGGTGGGTGAGAAGCGCAGGCTGCGCCGGGTGCGTTCACCGAGCCGGGCGTACACATGGCGTGCGTACTCCTGCCACATCAACTCGTCGCGGAACTTCTGGCGATCCTTGCTCGGCGCCGAGCCCACCGCTGCCGACACCGCCGGCAACGTGAGCAGACCGTGACGGATGTACGGCGACAGCGCCGTGGCCCCGCGAGCGGCTTCCGGCAGCACCTCGTTGCGGCGCCGGGCGTAGCCCGAGATGTCGAGCCCGGCGAGCGCCGCGTCGGCGGCCTCCTGCGTTCCGACGAACCGCCCGGATCGATGTGTCTCGTCGTCGCATGACAGCTCGAGCAGGTGCTCGCCGACCCAACGGTCGACGTCGTCAGGGGCAGGGACGGGCAGTTGCGTCATGTCCAACACGAACCTACGGCGATCCCGGCCCCGACCGGTTGCGATGAGCCAACGGCGCCGTATGCGGTCGGTTCGCTCATCGCGGCGGGGTTCGGATCGGTCGCGATGAGCCAACGGCGCCGTATGTGGTCGCTTCGCTCATCGCGGCGGGGTTCGTGAGCGCTCAGGCGGTGGCGAGTGCGGCGTCGCGGCGTTCGGCGAAGCGCTTGGCGACCTTCTCGCTGGTGGCGAGGCGCTTCATCAGCTTCTCCTGGGCAATGGCGCCGTCGCCGGTGAGCCCGCCGATCTTGTCGGCGCCCCACTGGCGGATGACCACCGGCACGAGGATCTGCTCGTGGTGGATCTGCAGGTCGTAGATGCCGGCCTTGGCGATCAGCGCAGCGTGACGATCGAAGTCGGGGATGCCGGTGCCGGGCATGGCGAAACTGCGCACCTGCTTCTCCATCGCGATCATCATCGTGTTCGGGTCGGCCTCGATCGCCGCCGCAGCGAGGTCGCGGTAGAAGAGCTGGTGCAGGTTCTCGTCGCTGCCGACGCGCTTCATCACCTCGTAGCCGACCGGGTCGCCGAGCAGCGCGCCGGTGTTTCGGTGGGAGATTCGGGTCGCCAGCTCCTGCAGTGCGAGGTAGATGAACCCCTCGTGCAGCGGCGGGTCGGGGGTCTCGCCGCCTGACACCTGCGCCATCCTCGACCGTTCCAACTCGACGGGGTCGATCGCCCGTGTGGTCATCAGGTAGCCGTAGATCGCCATCGAGTGGCGGCCCTCTTCGGCGGTCCACCGACGGACCCAGGTACCCCACGCGCCGTCTTTGCCGAACATCCGCTCGACCGACCGGAAGTAGTACGGCAGGTTGTCCTCGGTCAGCAGGTTGACCAGGAGTGCGCTGCGCACCTCCGGGCCGATCTCGTGGCCGGCGAGGTCCGCGTCGTCGGGGCTCCACTGGTGGCCCGATTCGTGGTCGCGCCCACGCGAATACGGCACGTAGTCGTGGGGGAACCACTCCTTGGTGGTCGCGAGATGGCGCTCGAGGAGCGCTTCCGCGACGGGCGTCAGCTCGTGCAGGATCTCCGTCTCGTTCACCCTTGCCACCCTACCGACCAGTAGGTAGCCGTTCCAGTCGGAGCGCAACGTTTGTGGCTGACACCAGACGTCGGACGTCAGATGCCGTCGGCTGCCGCGGCCCCGTCGGCGTCTTCTGCGTTGGCGGCGGCTGCGGCAGCGTCGGCGCGGAGGCGGGCGAACACGTCGGGCGGTTCGCGCCACGGATCGGCGAGCGTGCCGGCCCCGGCGTCGCGAATCGTCGTCCACACCCGCTCGGGTGTGCACGGCAGATCGATGTGGCGAACCCCGAGGTGGGACAACGCGTCGATCACTGCGTTCTGCACCGCCGGTGTGGCGCCGATCGTCGCCGCCTCGCCGATGCCCTTCGCTCCGAGCGGATTCAGCGGCGTGGGCGTCTCGGTCGAGTGCACCTCGAACGACGGCAGTTCGGCCGCGGACGGCATCGCGTAGTCGGCGAGGTTCGACGTGACCGGGTTGCCATCGTCGTCGAAACGCACCTCCTCGAACAACGCCTGACCGACGCCAGCCGCGATGCCGCCGTGCTGCTGTCCCTCCACCAGCAACGGCGCCAGGACGGTGCCGCAGTCGTCGACGGCGACATGGCGGACCAGCCGCACCTTGCCGGTGCCCGAGTCGACCTCGACCACGGCGATGTGCGCCCCGAACGGGAACGTCGCGCCCTCCTGGTGGAAGTCGAACTCGCCGTCGAGCTGCTCGCCGACCTCCGCAGCACGAGCGGCGAGATCTCCCCAGGTGAGCGCCTGTGCCGGGACCCCTGCCACGCCGATCGTGCCGGCGGCGGTGTCGACCACGATGTCGGCCTCGTCGGCCTCCAACATGCGAGCGGCGAGCTGCTTGGCCTTGGTGACCATCGCCTCGGTCGCTCCGCGGACGGCTGAGCCGCCGAGCTGCAACGAGCGCGACCCGCCGGTGCCGCCGCCGGTGCGCACCCGGTCGGTGTCGCCGTCGACCAACGTGATGCGGTCGACGGCGATGCCGGTCTGGTCGGCGACCAACATTGCGTACGCCGTCTGGTGGCCCTGCCCGTGGGACTGGGTGCCCGCGAAGATCGTGGCCGTGCCGTCGTCGTGCACCTCGACCGCCCCGAACTCGTCGGCGCCACCGCCGGCGGTGATCTCGACGTACGCAGCCACCCCGATGCCGAGCAAGGTCTCGTCGCCCGCCTCGCGTCGGCGCGCCTGCTCGGCGCGCAGTTCGTCGTAGCCGACGGCTTCGGCCGCCCGATCGAGGGGGAAGTTGTAGCGGCCCGAGTCGTAGGTGTTGCCGGTCAGCGTCCGGAACGGAAACACGTCGTCGCCGAGGAAGTTGCGGCGCCGGATCTCGATCGGGTCGATACCCAACTCGAGCGCGGCCTGGTCGACCAGCCGCTCGAGCAGCGCGGTCGCCTCGGGTCGGCCGGCGCCGCGATAGGCGCCCATCGGTGTGGTGTTGGTGACGGCGACCGCCACGTCGAACTCGATCGTCGGGAACGCGTAGGTCCCTTGCGCCATTCGACGGGTGCCGCCCGGCAGGAACGCCCCGACCGACGGATACGCACCCGCATCACCGACGAGCCGAACCCGCAATCCGGTGAAGTCGCCCTCGCGGGTGCAGCCGAGCTCGGCGTACTGGATCTGCCCGCGACTGTGGGGGAGGGCCTTCATGTCGTCACTGCGTGGCGGCACCCACACCACCGGCCGACCGGTCCGCCGGGTTGCCGCCGCGACCACCGTGTACTCGGCGTGGATGCCGGCCTTGCCGCCGAACCCGCCGCCGACCTGCGGGGTGATCACCCGGATCTGCGCAGGCTCCATCCCCAGCGCAGCGGCCAGTTGGCCGTGCAGTCCGTGCGGCATCTGCGTCGACGCCCAGAACGTGAGGCGTCCGTTGTCGTCGACCTCCGCCGCGCAGCAGTCCGGCTCCATCGGGACCACCGCCATGCGCTGGTTGACGTAGCGACCGCGCACCACCACGTCGGCCTGCGACAGGTCGGTGCGGGGCTTGTCGACGATCACCATCGCCTCGTTCGATCCGTGGCCCGGGAAGATCTCCTCGGTGCCGGTCGCCAGCGCCGCCTCGGCGTCGACGTAGGTGGGCAGCGGATCGATGTCGGCCCACACCAGTTCGGCAGCGTCCTCGCCCTGCTCGAACGTCTCGGCCAGCACCACCGCGATCGGCTCGCCCACGAATCGCACCCGCCCGTCGGCGAGCGGCGGTCGGGCGAAGTCGGCGTGCACCGTTGCGAATCCGTGGTGCGGCGCGACACCGAGTTCGGCCGCAGTGAGGATCTCGACGACGCCCGGCATCCCAACGGCGTCCTCGGTGTGGATCGCCCGAATCTCGCCGTGGGCGACATCGGAGCGCACGAACACGGCGTGCAACTTGCCGACGAGGGCGAGGTCGGCGAGGTACTTCCGGCTGCCGGTGAGCAGGCCTGGGTCCTCCGTCCGCAGCACCCGTGTTCCGAGAATCGATCCGGGTCGGGGCGTCGCAGCAAGGTCGGTCACCTGCTGGAACCTACCGGCCCCCTTCTCGGTGGGCTTGGCCGAGCGCCCACGAGCGGTCCGTCCTCCACCCATCGACAGCTCTGGTACCTTCGTTTGACGGATCATCTCGACGGAGCCCCGGGGAGGCGGACATGAGACGGATCGTCTGGATGGTGGCGGCCCTGATGGTCGCCGTGGGAGCCACACAGATCGGCGCAAGCGCGGCCATCGCTGCACCCGGTTCGATCGGTGGATTGGTGGAACTGCGCGAGGCGGGGGTCATCACGGACTTCGAGGGAGTCACGATGACCCTGACGCCGACAGCAGGAGGGGCCCCGACGAGCACCACGACTGACGGCGACGGCCGCTACTCGCTCAGTGTCGAGGAGGGCGAGTACACGCTCACCGCTGAACCACCCGACGCGAGCGGACTCACGCCCTCCACCCGAACAGTCACCATCGCAGCGGGTTCGAATCCCGATCAGAACTTCCTGTTCTCGATCGTGGAGTCACGCCTCACCGTGTCGGGCGTGATCACCGGACCGTCCGGTGCCGCGGTCAACGGTGCGACGGTCACGATGGTCGGCCCCGACCCTGCCGACGGCGACTTGACGACCACCGATGCGACCGGGGCCTACAGCCTGTCGGTGCTGCCTCGCACCTACTCCATGTTCGTCAACGCGTCCGCCATTTCACCGTTCCCCGACCGGTACAGCGTGGTCGCCACCGTGACGATCTCGGCCGACAGCACGATCAGCGCGCAGCTGCCCGGTTCGCTGGTGACGGTCCGCGTCGTCGACTCGGAGACCGGAGCACCCATCGACGCAACGCTCGGCGTGGTGGTGAACGGGTCGTCGACGCTGCTCGACGGGCAACCGACCTCGCTTCGATCGTCGGTCGAGCAGAGGCTTGTCACCGGCGGTTCGATCGACGCCCTCCTGGTTCCCGGCACCGGCAGCGTGTCCGCTTCGGCCGACGGCTACCTGCCCGCACCGCCGACCGCGTTCACGATGCCCACGTCATCGGTGGAGCGTCCGGTTGGAGCGTGAGCCGGATCCGGGCGTCACGAGATTCACCGGGCGCCTGCTCGACCGTTCCGGCACGCCGATCGTCGGCTCGCAGATTCTCGGGGAGCGCCCGGGCGGCATCGGAGCAACCGGCGCCGATGGAACGTTCGACGTCGAGGACGACTCGGTGCCGGTCGGCGCGGGCCTCGGGGTGCTCGAATTCCGCAACGGGGCTCGAACCGCAGCCCTGCCACCGTCATGGGAGATCCGCTCATCGCAGGTTCCGCACCCCGACGGCGACGTGGTCGAGCTCGGCGACATCTCATTGGGCACGGTGCAACCGGTGACGATCACGGTGGTCGACCCCGACGGTGTGGCAGTTCCGGGCGCGTTCTTCGATGCGAGTGCGTTCAACACTTTTGCACGGGTGCCGGCCCGCATCGGTCCCTACGCAGCCGAGGCGGTCGGTCGATACCAATCGGACGTTGTTGCCGGTGCCGACGGGGTGTTGACCCTGCAGTTGTTCCAGAACACCGGAGCAACCGGCTTTCTCCGCCAGTACGACCTCCAGTTCGAGCCGCCGACGGGCGTCGACTCGTGTGACTTCTCGCGCTACAACCTCGCCGGCGACAACGTCGCCTTCGACGTGGCAGGCCCGACGGCGTTCGAGGCCGTGCTCGGCACGGACATCGACGAACCGTTCTGTGATGGCGAAGGCCCCACCCCGACCGTCGTCGGTGGCACCGTCACCTTGGCCGGTTCCGTCGGCGGTCGGGTCTTCGTCGGGTTCACCGACGACTCCGGGGCCGCACTGGCGTCGAGGCGAACGCTGCTGGTGCGTTCTCCGCAGAACTGTTCGGCGGCGAGTTCACCATGGACATCCAACGCGGCCGAACCTACCGCTGCGGTCCGCATGCCCCGACGCCGGAGCGCGTCGTCGGGTCTGGGCTTCTGCTGTGATGCGCGACACTTCCGCTCGGCATGAGCAGCGACGAAGTGGACCATGGTCACGCCGGGTTGGCGTCCACGTTGCGTAACGGAGGGCTCCGCAAGCTCTTCGGTGCTGAGGTGATCTCGGGCGCGGGTGACGGCATCTTCTGGGTGTCGCTCGTCGTGTTCCTCGCCGACCAGCCGCGATTCGGCCTGTGGCTGACCCTGGCGGTGATTGCTCGGCTGGCGCCGCGGGCATTCCTGAGCCTGCCGGCGGGATCGCTCGTCGATCGCCGAGACCTGCGATCGCTGGTGGTGTCCATCGAGTTCATTCGTTCCGGTCTGATGGTCGGTCTGGCCGCGATCGTCTCGTTGGACGCCGCCGCGCTGCCGGTGCTCGGCCTCGTGCTGGTGTCATACACGGTCGCGTCACCGACTCGTCCGGCGCTGTCGGCGATCGTGCCGACGGTCGCAGGCGAACGCCATCTCGCCGGTGCGAACGCGGTGCTCAGCACCGTTCGACAGATCATGACCTTCATCGGGCCGCTGCTCGGCGTGGCGATCGCCGCGTGGTCGCCGGCCGCAGGGTTCGCCGTCAACGCGGCGACGTTCGCCGTGTCGGGTCTGCTCATCGCGACGATTCGCGGCATCCCCGATCGTTCGCAACGGGTGCGCCCGAGCCGGAGCGGATCCACCCGCCTCGGCCCGGTCGCGGCCTTCGTCGACGGGATCGGTGCTGTTCGCTCGCTGGCGGCACTGACGCCGCTCGTCGGCCTCATCGGGATGATGTACTTCGTTCGCGGGGCCGAGATGGTGCTGCACGTGTACGTGGTGCGCGACCAGTTGGGCGTCGGCGTGGACCAGGTCGGTCTGCTGAGCGGTGCCATCGGTCTCGGCGCAGTGCTGGCGATGCCGATCGCCTCGCGTGCGGCGGACTCGGTCAGCCCGGTCCGGCCGATCGTCTTCTCGCTCCTGGCCACGGCGATTCCGACCGCGGCGCTCGCATTCGTGACGACGACGCTTGGCGCGAGCGTCGTGCTGATCGCCGTCGGGGTCGGCATGGTCGTGTTCGAGGTGGTGATCGTGGTGATGGTGCAGCGCATCACACCGCCGTCCTCGCTCGGCCGGGTGTTCGGGGCGATCAACGGGGCGTCGAACACCGGCAAGCTGGTCGGGGCGCTTGCGGCGCCGGCGTTGATCGCACTGATCGGGATCGAAGGTTCGCTCGTCGCGATCGCGGCCGCGGTCCTCGTCATCGGAGCGGCGGTGTTGTGGCCGCTGGTCACGATCGGCCGCGCGACGGCGAACCGTCAACGTGAACTCGCACCGAAGGTGGAGGCACTCCGTGTCCTCGCGATCTTCGACGGGGCCGCTGGGCCGACCCTCGAACGGATCGCCGCCGGGCTGGTCGCGCAGGATCTGGACGCCGGATCCGATGTCGTGCGCCAGGGCGAGCCGGCCGACGACCTGTACGTTGCACGGTCGGGAACCCTGAGGGTCACACGGGACGGCGTGGAGATCGGCACGGTCGGCGCCGGTGACTGGTTCGGTGAGATCGGCCTGTTGGAGGAGCGGCCGCGCACGGCGACGGTGACGACCATCGTTCCGACGACGCTCTGGCGGATTCCCGGTGACGTCTTCCTCGACGCCCTCGATGACGCTGGAGCGGCGCCGTCCGCACTCGTGGACGCGATGGCCGACCGCCTCGCCAGCCACCGCGCAGATCCGTGACTCGCTCTCAACCCGTCGTGTCGTCAACACCGTGCGCCCGGAGGCCGCGCCGTGTCCACGACAACGGCGAGGTGGTGTTCGAGCAGGACAGCCTCGCCGAACGCTGGGGTACTGTCGGTGCTGGGACACTTCGAGGGGCGACGGATGAGCGACGCGAATACGGGCACCACGGTCGGAACGGCCACGGTGATGTTCACCGACATGGTCGGTTCCACCGAGACCCGGACGCGGATCGGTGAGGACGCTGCGGACGCGCTTCGGGGGGTCCACGACTCGATTCTGACCGCGGCGATCGAGTCGAACGACGGTCGCGTCGTCAAGCACCTCGGCGATGGTTTCATGGCGACGTTCGCGAGCGCGGCCAACGGGGTGGCGGCCGCCGTTGCCATCCAGCAGGAGCTGGAACTCGCGAATCGTCGTGGGAGCGACGAGCGGATCGAGGTTCGGATCGGGATCTCGGTCGGCGACGTCACCTTCGAGGGTGACGATCTCTTCGGGCTGCCCGTGGTGGAAGCACAACGCCTCGAATCATCGGCGGCACCGGCGACGATCCGCTGCGCCGAGATGGTGATGTTGATGAGCCGCGGTCGCGGCGGCCACGAGTTCGAACCGCTCGGAGCACTCGACCTCAAGGGGCTCGCCGAACCGCTCCCTGCCTGCGAGGTGCGGTGGTCGCCGATCGCCGAACCCGAACATCCCGGCATCGAGATGGGCCTGCCGCCGGTGTTCGCCCACGGCACCGGGTTGCCGTTCTCCGGCCGCGACGAAGTGTTCGAGCAACTCGTCGATGCGTGGAAGCGCTGCGCGACCGGCGGGTTCGAGGTCGTACTTCTCGCGGGCGAACCGGGCATCGGCAAGACGCGGCTCGCCCAGGAACTCGCCACCCGCGTACACGGCGGTGACGGGACCGTGCTCGGCGGACGCTCCGACGAGGACGTTGCCGTGCCGTTCCAGGCGTTCGGCGCTGCCCTCGACTGGTTCGTCCGTCAGGTCGATCCCGATGTTCGACTGGCGGCGCTCGGCGAGTACCCCGGCGACCTCGTCAGGCTGGTCCCCGAACTCGGGCGGCTCGTGGACGGGCTGCCCGAGGCGCTCGACGACGATCCGGATGTCGAACGCTTCCGGCTGTTCCAGGCCGTTGGTTCCTGGCTGGCGGTGGGTGGGGTCGATCGGCCCCGGCTGCTCGTGCTCGACGACCTGCACTGGGCCGACAAGCCGACGCTGCTGTTGCTGCGCCACCTGATCTCCAATCCGCCGATCGGGCTGATGGTGCTGTGTACGTATCGCGACACCGACGTCGACCGCACGCATCCGCTGTCGTCGATGCTCGCCGACTTCCGGCGGATGCCGGCCGTCAGCCGGATTGCGCTCGACGGGCTCGGCGACGACGGCGTCCGCGACCTCCTCATCCGCACCGGCGGTCACGACCTCGACGAGATCGGCTTGGCATTCGCCGAGCGGGTCCACCGCGAAACTTCGGGCAATCCGTTCTTCCTCGGCGAGGTGCTGCGCCACCTCACCGAGACCGGTGCGCTGTACGAGCGCGACGGTCGCTGGGTATCCGATCTGAGTCCGGACGACGCTGGGATTCCCGAGGGGATCCGGGAGGTGGTCGGTCGACGGTTGAGCCGCCTCGGCGACGACGTCGAGGGGGTGCTGCGATCGGCCGCTGTGATCGGCTACGAGTTCGACGTCGACCTCCTCGCCGACGTGGTGGGTCGTGACGCCGACGACGTCCTCGATGCGCTCGACACCGCCGCGGCCGCCAACCTGGTGATCGAGACCGGTGTCGACCGGCACCGGTTCGCCCATGCGCTGGTGCGCGAGACACTGCACGAGGAGTTGTCGTCGAGCCGACGAGCTCGTCAACATCGAAAGGTCGCCGAGGCGCTGGAGGCTCGCCACGCCGACGACATCGACGAGGTCGTCACGGAGCTGGCGACTCATTGGGCCGAAGCGTCAGCGGGTGGCGACCCGACGCGGGCGATCGAGTTGGCGATCCGAGCGGGCGAGCTGGCCGAGAATCGCAGCGCCAATGAGAACGCGGCTCGATGGTTCGAGCAGGCGCTCGAGCTGGTGGACGACGAACGGCTGGTCACGCCTGAGGCGCGCCAGTTGATGGTCCGGCTCGCGTCTGTCCAGTTGAACGCCGCCGACGGGCAGGCCGGGCGCGCGAACGTGCTCGCTGCCACGCGAGCAGCCATCGATGCCGGCGACGTCGACGTCGCCTGCGATGCGCTGGACTTGCCGACCCGATCGAGCTTCAGCGGCGACGACCGGCCGGATCCCGAACGGACCGGTGCCCTCCGCGAAGCGCTCGAGCTCGACGGCCTGTCGACGCTGCAGCGCGCGTCACTGCTCGGCGAGCTGGCGATCGAACTCATCTTCGAGCGTGACATCGAGGGCCGGCGCCAGGCACTCGCCGAGCAGGAACTGCTGCTTGCGGCGTTGCCGATCGAGGAGCGCGGCTGGTTGATGCGCAGACCCGGCACCTTCCAGTACGCAGGATTCAGCGTACGAGCAGGTGCGTGATCGTGCGGTCTGGTTGGATGCGCTCCCGAAGCAGGACCTGAGTCCTTCGGCGCGGCTGGGGGCACAACTGGTCCTGTTCTACCTGTCGATGAGGTGGCACGACGGTGACGGAATGGCCCGAGCGTACGAGCTGGTGGAGGCGGCAGGACACCAGTCGACTCGGTCGGGTGCGTTTGCGTCCGTGGTTCGATCCACCAGGGCGAATCTCGACGGACGCCTCGACGATGCCGAGCGGTCTGGCGGCCGAGGCGGTGACGATGCTGACACCGATGGGGGTGCCCGAAGCAACGAACTACGTCACCACGACCACGCTCGCGAACACCCGCGAGCGCGGTACGCTCGACCAGTTGGGGTGGCTCGCGGAAACTGCCGGGCAGGTGGGTCATCACGCCGGTGCCGGGGTGGCGATCGCCGCCTACATCCGCTTCGCGCAAGGGCGAGATCGACGACGTGATCGAGGCGCTCGACCGGCTCGACGGCGAGGAGCTGTCCGACGACGCCGGCCATTCGATCGTGATCGCCTACTGGGCCGAGATCGTGGCCTCACTGCGCGACCGGGTGCGATGCCGCCGATTCATCGACGAGATCGAGCCGATGTCCGGCGTCCACGTCGGCACCGGCGGGATCTGTTTCGGCGCCGCCGACCGCCTGCTCGCGCTGCTGTACGACGCGCTCGACGAACCCGATCGCGCCGACCACTACTTCGCCCGCGCCGTCGAGCAGCACGCGGCGATCCGCTCGCCGACGTGGGTGGCGCGCACCGAGCTCGACTGGGCCGAGTCGCTGCTGCGGCGCAATCTCACCGCCGAGGCGACGACGCACCTCGACGCGGCCCGTGCCGCCATTGGCGACCTCGATCTCACCGACAGCCGGCGCCGCCTCGACGAACTCACCACCCACCCATCGTTCTCGTGAACTCGTCTGGGAGTCGTTCCCGCACGAGTTCACAGAACGGCGGGGTGCCTGGCGACTCACGCGGTGTGGCTACTGTCAGTCGGGGTGCGTGGGGAGCTGCGCTGACGCAACGAAGAAGGGGACGGGGTGACACCGGAGACCGAGCTGTTCGACGACTTGGCGGCGCACGCTCGCGCGGTCTCGCTGGCGGATGGTGAGGTACTCGTCGAGCAGGGCGACGCCGCCGACAAGGTGTACTTCATCGAGTCCGGGCGGATGGCTGCGTCGAAGGCGACGCCGCAGGGTGACGTCGTCGTCGGCACCGTCGAAGCCGGTCACGTGATCGGCGAGGTCACCGTCGTCGCCGGCGGTCTGCGCACCGCCACGCTCACCGCCATCGGGCCGGTCGAGGTGTTGGAGATCGAGCGCGCCGACTTCGAGGACTGGCTCAACGCACACCCCGAGATGGCCGACAGCGTGTCCGACGAAGCTCGCGAGCGCGTCGACCGCACCAACGTCGCGACGATGGTCACCGAGCTGATGGGCAGCACCGATCAGGCGATCGTCCAGCAGGTCGTCGACCGTGTCGGCTGGCGCCGTCTCGAAGCCGGCGAGGTGCTGTTCGAGCAGGGCGAAGAGGCCGACGCCGCCTACTTCGTGGTCGGCGGTCGGGTGTCGGTGCACGTCGTCGCCGACAACGAGGAGCGGCTGGTCGCCGAACTCGGTCGTGGCGAGGTGGTCGGTGAGCTGGGACTGCTCGATCGGACGCCTCGGTCCGCCACGGTGCGCGCCGTTCGCGACACGACGCTGGCGTCGTTCTCGGCGGCGACGTTCGAGGAACTGGTCGCCGTCTCACCGGCGATGATGCTCAACGTCACGCGTCGCATCCTGCTCCGGTTGCGCAGCCCGTCGCAGCGTCGCTTCGACCGGGCGTCGTCGCTGACCGTCGCCGTGACCGCGAAGTGTGATGCCGACGCGTTGGTGGCGGAGATGGCCACCGAAATCGCCCGCTTCGGCTCCACGAAGCACCTGTCGAGCGACCGCGTCGACCGGGTGCTCAACCGCACGGCGATCTCCCAGGTCTCGACCGACAACGTCGGTGTCCCTCGGCTCGCCGAGTTCATGCACGAAGCCGACGTCGGCAACGACCACGTCGTGTTGCAGACCGACGCCGACGTGACGGCGTGGACCCGGCGGGCGTTGCGTCAGGCCGATCGGGTCGTCGTGGTGTGCTCGCCGAACCCCGACGCCACCGAACGGGCGTTGATCGCCGACATCTTCTCCACGATCGCCGACGCCGGTCACGTCGCGCGCATGCTCGCCGTGCTGCATCCGGCCGGAACCGAGCGTCCGCGCGGCACCGCTGAACTGATCGCCCCGTGGGGCATCGACGACGTGGTGCACGTCCGCAGCGGCTCCTCCGACGATGTCGCCCGGCTCGCACGGCTGGCCAGCGGGCACGGCTACGGCCTCGTGCTCAGTGGTGGCGGGGCTCGTGGGTTCGCCCACCTCGGGGTCCTCCAGGCCCTGATCGAGAACGGTGTTCCGGTCGACAAGGTGGCCGGCTGCTCGATGGGCACCGTGATCGCATCGGCCATCGCACTCGGGCCGCGTGGAGAGGAGCTGCTGGCGCTCGTCGAGCAGCAGTCGCACCGCTTGCTCGACTACACGATCCCAGTGGTGTCACTGCTGAAGGGCGGGCGCATCAGTCGCAACATCGAGCAGAGCTTCGACGGCCGTGACATCGAAGACCTCTGGTTGCCCTTCTACTGCGTGTCGACGAACCTCACGAAGTCCCGACCCGAAGTCCATCGGCGCGGCAGCACCGCGCTCGCCGTCCGCGCCAGCCTGGCGATCCCGGGAGTGCTGCCACCCGTTCCGTACGACGGCGATCTGCTCGTCGACGGAGGGGTCCTGAACAACCTGCCGTTCGAGACCATGCGCGACGACAGCACGGTCGGCACGATCATCGCCGTCGACGTGGCGCCGGATCTCGGGCCGCGTGCACACAGCGACTTCGGGATGTCGGTGTCGGGTGTGCGGGCGCTGTGGGCGTCGATCACGCCGGGACGCTCTGCGTTGCCGAGCGCCACCTCGGTGTTGTTGCGCAGCATGATGACCGGTTCGGTCCGCCACCAGCGCGAGTCGATGCAGGCCGGTTCGGTCGATCTGCTGGTGACGCTGCACCTGCCCGGGATCGGCATGCTCGAGTTCGAGCGCACGCGCGAGGTGGCCGAGGCCGGCTACCACGCGTCGAAGGAAACCGTGGCCGAGTGGGTGTCGACGAGAAGTGAACTGGGGGCTACCTGATGCTGTTGTTGACCTTTCGAGATCTCGTGTACCGCAAGACGCGGTTCGTCGTGGTCACGGTCCTCGGCGCCGTGGTGTTCGCGTTGTTGTTCGTGATGACCGGGCTCGTCAACCAGTTCAACCTCGAACCGGCCGAGACGGTCGAGCAGTTCGGCGCCGACGAATGGGTACTTCCCGAAGGAGCGTCGGCGCCGTTCACGTCGGTGTCGGTGATGCCCGCTGCGGTGCTCGACGCCGTCGATGCAGCGACGAAGTCCGCCGTCGTGATCACCCGCTCGAGCGCCGCATGGGACGGTGATGCCCAGGAGGTGGTGCTCGTCGGGTTCGAGCCCGGTGGGCTCGGCGCTCCGCAGGTGGTCGATGGCCGGGTTCCCGAGACCGAGGGCGAGGCGACGGCCGATCGAACGCTCGGCATCGATGTCGGCGAGGAGATCTCCGTGGGGGGAGCCCCGGTCACGGTGGTGGGGGTGACCGAGTCGACCACGGTGCTCGCCGGTATCCCGTTCGTGTACCTGACGTTGCCGGAGGCGCAGGTGGTCGCGTTCACGTCGACCGAGGTGATCAGCTCCGTACTGGTCGCCGGTGACCTCGGCTCGCTTCCTCCCGGACTGATCTCGATGCCGTCCGACGAAGTGGTGAGCGAAACGCTCGAGCCGCTCGACGGAGCGATCGCTTCGATCGACCTCGTGCGGGCGCTGCTGTGGATCGTGGCGGCGATCATCGTGGGTGCCGTCGTGTACCTGTCGGCGCTCGACCGTCAGCGCGACTTCGCCGTGCTCAAGGCCGTTGGAGCCCCGAACAGGGCGCTGCTCGGCAGCCTGGCACTGCAGGCCGTCTTGATCGCCCTCGGTGCCGTAGCGCTGGCGGCGATCATCCAGATCTTCCTCGCCCCGCAGTTCCCGTTGCCGGTCACGGTGCCGACGAGCGCCTTCTGGCAGCTGCCGCTGTTGGCGGTGGTGATGGCGCTCGCCGCGGGGGCCATCGGGATGCGCAAGGTGCTCAGATCCGATCCGTCGCAAGCATTCTCGGGGGCAGCATGACCATCGGACCACTCACCGTCACCGACCTCGTCGTCGAGTTCATCCACGACGGCTACGCCATCCGCCCGCTCGACAACTTGTCGTTCGAGGCGCAAGCCGGTGAACTCGTCGTGCTGCTCGGTCCGTCCGGCTGCGGCAAGACCACGCTGCTGTCGTGCCTCGGCGGGATCCTCACCCCGACCAGCGGGACGATCACGATGGGGCAGACCGACGTCACCGCGCTGAAGGGCAACGCCCTCGACACCTATCGGCGCGAGGACATCGGGTTCGTGTTCCAGGCGTTCAACCTGATCCCGTCGTTGACCGCCCGCGAGAACATCGCCGTGCCGTTGACGCTGACCGGACACAGTCGCAAGGAGTCGTTCGCCCGCGCCGACGAGCTGCTCGAACAGGTCGGCCTCGCCGAGCGGGCGGGGCACCTTCCGAGCCGGTTGTCGGGTGGCCAGATGCAACGTGTGGCGGTCGCCCGCGGGCTCGGCCACAACCCGCCGCTGCTGCTCGCCGACGAGCCGACCGCCAACCTCGACCACATCCAGGCCGAGGCGATCATCCGGTTGCTGCAGAGCCTGCGCGACGACGGGCGGATGATCGTGGTGTCGACGCACGACTCGCGGCTCGTGCCGATCGCCGACCGCATCGTGCAGATGGTGCCGCCGGACCAGCACGAGGAACGCCCGACGCACGACGTCACGTACGCGGCGGGTGAGTCGATCTTCGAGCAGGGCGACAACGCCGACCTCGTGTACGTGATCAAGTCGGGCAACGTCGAGGTGATCCGGGTGCTCGCCGACGGCGGCGAGGAGCCGCTCACCGCGCTCGGCCCCGACCAGTACTTCGGCGAACTCGGACCGTTCCTCGGCTTCCCCCGCTCGGCGTCGGTGCGAGCCACGAGCGACGTCGTGCTCACCGCCTACAGCCCCCGCGTGTTCCGCGAGAAGGTGCTGCACAAGACCTGAGGTCAGCCCACAGGATTGTGTGGCGCTCCGCAAGGCGATTCACGCTGCGTGAGATTGCGGTCACAAAGAGTTGGCGCTCGGTGCGACATCGGGCACATCTGACGCATTTCACGTGCGGTTTACTGGCGCTGCAGTCGAAGGACCGTGTTAAGCCTGGCCATTGTCAGGTTCGGTGACATGGCGCAGAAGCTGCGTGGGGGCCGGCACGAACGACGGGGCGACGACATGCAGGATCCGGGGACGCAGTACACATCCGGGACGATCCGACACAGGCCTGGGCGACATCGCCCACGACGGGCGGTCTCGCTGAGCCTGCTCCTCGCCCTGGTCGCCTCCTCGGTGCTCGTCGCCGTCGCTGCGCCGGCCCGAGTGGCCACAGCTGCTGGCACCTACTTCACCGAGGATTTCACCGAGGCGCTCGGCGAGGACAACGAGGTGCTCGCAGGTCTGCCCGATGTCGACGGCGGCGTGGTCACCATGCCGTCGAGCAACAACAACGTCGTCCGCACCCGTGACAATACGTTCCACACCGCATCGTTCTGCGCGCAGGTCACCGTCGCCGGCTACGTCGGCGCAGGCGACAACCGCGCCTACCTCGGCTTCGGGCCGGGAGGACTGGCCGGGGGCGACGGCGACTTCCCACAGCAGGGCCCGGCCGTGGTGGCCCGCAGCCTCGGCCAGTTCGGGGGAAGCTTCGCAGACAACCTGACGCTGCTGACCTCGCCGACCGTCGACGCGGCGGGCACCGAGGTGTTCAACCAGGGTGGCCAGGGCCTCGGCACCGGCCCGTACACGTTGCAGCTGTCGTACGATCGGTTCGCCGAGGAGGTCCGGGCGTTCGCCGATGGTGTCCAGTTCGGCCCCACGGTCGACGTGCGCTCGTACGCGTTCGCCCAGAACCCGGCTGTGCGCCCGAGCCTCGGGCACGTGTTCTTCGGTGGGCAGGGCGTCGAGCTCGACGACTTCGCGGTGCGGGCCGGCACCTGCGGATCGCTGATCGTCACGAACACCGGTGACACCGGCGACACGCTTCCGGGCGACGGGTCCTGCGTGGCGACGGGTGGTGGCTGCACCCTCCGCGCGGCGATCGAGGAGGCCAACGCGCTGGCGGGTCCGGACCAGATCGCGTTCGACATCACCGACCCCGGCCCGCACACGATCAGCCCGGCGACGGCCCTGCCCGTCGTGACCGAGACCGTCACGATCGACGGCTTCACCCAGCTCGGCTCGTCGCCCACCAACAGCGCAGTCGTGACGATCAACGCAGTGCCGGGCGTGCGACTGGTTGGCACCGGTCCGGGCGCCGGCGCCGTCGGCCTCGATCTGTCGGCCTCGACCGGTTCGACGGTCCGCGGTCTGTCGATCCTCAGCTTCGCCACCGGCATCGCCGCTGGCGACGGCACCACGATCGCCGGCAACTACATCGGCGCAGACGACACCGGGAACTTCGGCCACATCGATGGCATCCTCATCGACGGGGCGAACAACGTCGTCGTCGGCGGTCTCAACCCGGCGGACCGTAACCTGATCTCTGGCAACGGCGGTGGGATCTCGATCGTTGGCGACGCCGACGACAACGTCATCCTCGGCAACCTGATCGGCACTGACGCAGGAGGCACCGCGTCGGTCGCGAACGGAACCGGGATCATCATCCGCTCGAGCGGCGGCGCCGACACCGCGACCGCAACCGGCAACCAGATCGGCAACGGCTTTCTGAACGGGCGCAACACGATCACCGGGAACAACGGTGAAGGCGTCTCCATCGGCACGAACAGCTCTGGAACCGCAATCCTCGCCAACTGGATCGGTGTCGGCTTCGGTGTGGCGGGTGCGACGCTCGGCAACAACCAGTCGGGCACCAACACGGACTCGGGCAACTGGGGTGGCATCGCGATCCGCGGTGGCACGAACACGGTGATCGGCGGGTTGGGCGGCCAGGGCAACCTGATTGCGAACAACAACAATGGCGTCGTCGTCTTGTCCGGCACTGGCAACCGCATCGGTGGGGCGAACGTCATCCGCGACAATCTCGATCGCGGCATCGTCATTGCCGGCGCGGCGGTCAACGATCCTGGCGACGTCGATGAAGGCGCCAACCGCGGCCAGAACCAGCCGGTGCTCTCCGGGGCTCGGATCGACGGCGCCAACGTCGTCGTCGACTTCTCGATCGACACCGCTGATCTCGGCGCGTATCCGATCACCGTCGAGATCTTCGAAGCCGACTCCGGCGCCAGTGGCGAAGGCGCGCGCTTCATTCGACGCGACACGACCACTGCGACCGGCCCCGGTTCGTACTCGATTGTTCTCGGCGCAGCGGTTGCGCTCTCGCTCGCCGACGGCGACCCGCTCGTGGCGGCCGCCACCGACGCCGCAGGCAATACGAGCAGTTTCTCCAACGTCGCCGTCATCGGTGGCAGCGACGCGCTCGTCGCGCCACCGTGGGCGAGCGGTTCGGCCAGGCGGTCGCGACTCGAGGGCAACCGCATGGCGGTGTCGGCACCGAATGCCGACGTCGGAGCGCAGGACGCCGGTGTGGTGTACGTCTACGAGCGCACGGACAGCGGGTCGCCGTGGGTGCTGACCGCCACGATCCCGTCGCCGTCCCCCGAGTTCGGCGCCCGATTCGGCAATGCGCTCGATCTGCGGGGCGACCTGCTTGCGGTCGGCGAGTCGGCTCGCGTGGACGAAGGTCGGGTGTGGGTCTTCAGGCTCAGCGGAGGTGTGTGGTCGCAAGTCGGCGGTTGGATCGAGGCCGAGGGCGATGGTTTCGGTAACGAATTCGGCGCCTCGGTCGCATGGATCGACGACGACAGCCTCGCGATCGGTGCGCCGGGCGCGGTCGGTGGACAGGGCCGGGTGTACTTGGCGTCGCTCATCTCCGGCGAGGGCGGCTTCTGGCTCGTCGGCCCACCGCTGTCGGCGGACTTCGGCGGATCGCCTCCTCCAGCTGGAGCGCAGCTCGGGTTCGCCGTGGCGTTCGACGATTCGCCGGCCGGTGACGGTCGACTAGTCGCCGGCGCGCCCGGGGCGAGTCGCCGCTACTGAGTGGACCATCGGCGTCGGCCCGATCGGCAACCCCGGCGTCGCGCAGTTCGACGCGACGTGGAACATGGGCTCGGCGGTCGACATCTCCGGTGATCGTGTGGTCACGGGCGGCATCTCCGATCGCCTTCGGGTGAACGTCAACGAGTCCTGCCGATCGCAGCGATCGAACACGACCGATCTCGGCCCGGTCGTCGCTGCGAGCCCGCTGAACGCCACCGTGAACGACTATCTCGACATCGAGGGCGAGAACGTCGCGGTCGGCCGCGGCGGTGGCGGTGGCCGAGTCGAGCTCTACGGCATCAATGGACTCCTGGCGCTCGACAACCTGACGACGTACGAACCCCCGGCCACTCCTGGCGACCTGCTCGGCTGGGCGATCGACCTCAGCGGTCCGACCTTGATCGCCGGCGCACCCGGAACGAACGCAGATGCCGGTGCGGTGTTCTCCACCGATGTCGGCCCCGTCGATGAACCGATCGTCGTCGACAGCCTGCTCGACACGGTGGCGGACGACGGCCTCTGCACGCTCCGCGAGGCGATCACGGCCGCCAACTCCGACACTGCCGCCAACGGCTGCATCGGTGGCAGCGGCGCGGACACCATCAATTTCGCCGTGTCCGGAACGATCGTGCTCGACACCCGCCTCCCGATCATCACGAGCGACATCGAGATCGACGGCGCCAGCGCCGACATAACGCTCGACGGGCGTGGCGGGAGCGGCACGGCGATCCTGCGTATCAACAGCGGGACCGTGGGGCTGTCGAACCTGGTGGTCTTCCGGGGTAACGAGCAGTCGTGTCCCAACCTGCCGACCGACCCCGACAACCTGACGTTCTGTGGTGCGGTGCTGAACTACGGGACGCTGAACGTCAGTCAGGTCACCTTCGACCGGAACCAGGCGAACAACGGTGCCGGCGCGGCGATCGCCAACCGCGGCGCCACCTCGATTCTGACGGTGGACCGGAGCACGTTCACCAATCAGAGCACGCCGTTCACGGGTGGAATCTCCAACTGGGGCGACGCCGTGGTCAGCAACTCGACGTTCGTCGACAACGGACGGGCAGCGATCGAGAACCGGACCGGGGCGACGATGGACGTGGTGAACAGCACGTTCACCGGGTCTGGCGTCGCACTCAGGAACGAAGGGACGCTCGACCTCCGCAACAGCATCGCGAACGGTGCGGCAGGTCTCACCTGTGAGGGAACGATCAACGCCGACGGCTTCAACCTCGATACCGATGGCACCTGCGGCGATGCCACCACGGTCACGCTGGCGGAACTCGACCTGCAGCCACTTGCGGACAACGGCGGACCGACCCAGACCGTCGGGCTCGGGGCAACGAGTGTCGCCGTCGACGCCGGCGACGACGCCGTGTGTACCGCGGCGCCGGTTGATGGCATCGACCAGCGTGGCGTCGACCGGCCGGTCGGGCCGTCGTGCGACGTCGGGGCGTTCGAGGCAGTCGGTTCGATCACCGGCGTCGTGAAGGACGCCGATGGGCTCCCACTGGAAGGTGCGACGGTCACGGCCGGTCCTGCGAGCGTGGTGACGGCAGCGGACGGAACCTTCGACTTCGGCGACCTTCCGATCGGTGAGTTCGTGGTCGCTATCGCACCACCGCAACCGTCCGACCTGGCCATCCTGTACTTCCCGAGTTCGTTCAACCTCATCGGCGCGGTTCCGGTCTCGAGCGCGGCCGGAGTTCCCCTCGACATCACGCTGAGCCGCGTCGGCACCGTCAGCGGCGTCGTCACGGATCCCGGCGGTAATCCGGTGGTCGGAGTGGACATCCGGGCGGTCGAGTTCGTTCCGACCGTCGGCTGGGTGCAGGACGCTCCGTTCGGCACGACCGGTGCCGGTGGCTTCTACGAGATCAAGGTGCAGCCGGGACGCTGGGCGATCTGTACCGATCCGGTCAGTGGCCTGCTTCCTGCGTGCGACCCCGACGGCTGGAACTCGGTTCTCACGCCCGAGGAGGACGGCATCCTGATCGCTCCCGGCGAGGTGGTCACGGGCATCGACCTGCAACTCCAGCCGGATGACCGCGCCATCATCAACGTCACGCTCCTCGACGCCGGCGGTGCGCCGGCGACGGGGTTCGCTCGCACCCTGATCGTCTGTGTGCCACCGGCCGTGCCGGTCGAGTCAACAGCGCCATGCTCCGACGGCAGCCCGCTCCTGGGCTTCGAACCCACTCCTCCCGCCCCGTTCGACACCTTCAGCACGCGACTCCCCGCCGGCACGTTCAACGTCGCCGGTGGCGTCGCGCCCGACAGCTCGTCGCTGGCGTTCTCCAATTTCATTCCGCTGACGGTCGCCGACGGGGAGGAGTTCGACTGCACCTTCACGATGAACGGCGCCGCCGACTGCGTGGCGTCGACGCCGCGGTTCGTCGGAGGTTCCAGCCAGTTCTGGGACGACGCTGCGAACTGGAGCGACGGGAAGGTGCCCGGCCCCGATGCCCGCGTGGTCATCCCTGACGGGGTCGGTCAGGTCGAGATCGACTCGGCTGTCTCGGTGGCGAGTGTTCTGGTCGAGGGTGACCTCTTCGTGCTGGCGCCGGGCTCACTGACGCTCACGGGAGGCCCGACCGGCGACCAGGGGTCTGTGGTCGCCGCGGGTGGCGTTCTCATCGTGAGCGGATCGATCGACGCGGTCGCCGGCATCGTCAACGACGGCACGGTGGTCGCGAACGGCGCAACGTTCGGTGACGCCGACAACGGCACCTTCGTCAACCGCAACGAGTTCCTGGCCGGGCCCGCGCCCGGCGAGTTCATCGACGTCCTCATCCCCTGGGAGTCGTCTGCGTCGAGCCTCGTCGACGTCCTGCCGAACCGCGACGCCCGGTTCGCGGCGTCGTACACCGAACTGGTCGGGTCATCCTCCGTGCGGGTGCCGATCTCGAGTTGGCAGGTGATGTCACCCTCGGAGCGAGTGCCAGGCTCTTCGTCGACGTCTTCGGTGTCTCGTCACCGGCGAACTTCGGCCGCCTGCTCGCCTCCGGGGCGCTCACGGTCGACCCCGGTGCGACGTTGTTCACCAATCCGACGTCGTACACGCCGACGATCTTCGACCGCTACACGATCGTCGATTGCGGCAGCGACGACTGTGTCGAGTTCCCGAACTTCCTCACCGATCTCGGCCTCACCCAGCAGGTGCTCGCCGGCGACCTCGTGCTGGCGTTGCCGACCGTGCTCCCGACGTTCATCAACGAGTCGTTCGGTGCCCGTGGAACGATCCGGCCAACTGGAGTACCGGGATCGTGCCGACCAGTGGATCCGCACTCGTCCCCGACGGGGCGGCGTCGCGCGGATCTATCCGGGAACGTCGGTCGCACTCGATCGTGTCACCGTCGAAGGTGACCTGTTCGTCGACGACGCTCTGACCCTCGCCTCACTCGACGTTCCCGTCGGTGGCATCGTCTGGGCCGAACCAGGATCGACCGTTGCTGTCGGTGGGCCCATCGCCCTCGACGGCGAGATCTCCGTGCGCTCGACGCTGACCTCGACGGTGGGACCTCGATCGCCGGTTCGGGCCTCGTGATCAACGCCGGCACGATCACCACCAACGGCAGTGTCACGCTGGCCGACCCGGTGCGGGTGAACTCCGGTAGCACCAGTGTGCTCGACGTCCAGACCGGCACGTTCGACGTCCAGTCGACGAACTTCGATCCCCGGGGTGTGGTGCGGGTCGGCGCTGATGCGACGGCCGCGTTCGCCGGCGACGTGATCCTGCGTCCGAGCAGCGTGATCGACATCGAGGTCGCCGGCAGTTCGAGCTTCGGTTCGCTCGAGGTGACCGGCTCGCTCGGATTCGCGCCCTTTGACGTGGTCGACCCCGATCAGACCCTGGCGACGCTCGTGGCGCCGTACAGCGGACCGAGTCCGATCGACATCATCCTGTGCGGCGACTGCTCCGGCGCCCTGTTCGACGAGTTCGACCTCGGTGCTGCCACTGCGACGGTCGGGGCCAACGCGATCACGCTGTCGACCGTCAACACGTTCATCGGCACCGGCCTGCTCGCGTCGTGGGGCGATCCGGCGAACTGGTTGTACGGCTTCGTGCCGGCAGCCGGCGAACCCGCCGTCGTCCCGGCCGGTCGTTCCGCGACGATCCAGACGGGCTCGGTTGCCGTCCTGAGCGACACGACCGTCGACGGCACCCTCGACGTCGACGGCACCGCCTGGCTCGGCGACGCCATCCTCAGCGGCACGGGCAGCGTCGACAACAGCGGCACGGTCCTGTCGAACGGCGCCAGCTCGATCGGGCCCGACCTCACCTGGGCGAACACGCCGGGGGCGACCGTCCGCGTCGAGACCGGTGTCCTCGACATCGAGGATGCGGACTTCGACACCACCGGCACCGTCGCCGTCGACGCCGGCGCGCGCATCCTGATCCAGAACGACTGGGTGGCCGACGCCGACTCGGTGCTCGAGTTCGAGATCGCCGGCCCGTCGGCCGACACCGCCAACTTCGGCCAGTTCGAACTGCAGAGCGGTGTGCTCACGGCGGCCGGCACCCTTCGGGTCGTGGCCGACGGCTACCAGCCTGTCTTCGAGGACGCGTATCCCCTGGTCCGTTGCACCGACTGCACCCAAGGGGCCTTCGGATTCCTCGATGTCGGCACGTTGGCGTTCGCACCGTCGGTTCGGGTGATCACACTCCGCGGCCCCGAAGTCCCACCCGCGTTGGCCTTCGATCTGAGCGTCGACGCTGGCGAGGAGACCGTCAACGTGGCCCCGGCCGGTATCGCAGTGAACACACTCGATCGTGCCGAGATCGCCGCACGAGGCGGTGGCTCGTCCGGCGTCGCCGCCTCGTCGATCACCGAGATCGGCGTCGAGGACACTGGCATCGCCAGCATCTCGATCGGGGCGACGCCGCTGTCGTCAATCGTGCTCGATTCGACGCCGTTGTCGTCGATCCCGCTCGTCAACATCGACGTCGACGGTGGCTGGAGCGAGATCGTCGCCCTCTGGGTCAACGTGCCCCCGACCCTGCCCGACGGCTTACCGAACCCGCAGTTCGCCGACCTCTCGCGGGAGCCGCTCAGCAGCCTGACCTTCGGTCAGGTGCTCAGTGTCGGCGACCCGGGCGACCCGGACACCCCCGCCGGCCGCATCGCTGCGTCGCCGCTGTCGTCGATCGACGTCGACGGCACGCCGCTGTCGTCGATCCCGTTGTCGTCGATCGCACTCGGCACCACCCCGTTGTCGTCGATCGACGTCTCGGACATCGGCCTCGACTGGTGTGACATCGTCTCGACGATCGTTGATCCCTGTGGCCCGGACGATCTCGCCGAGCTGACGCTCATGGAGGTGACGCTGCGCGGCGTTCCGCTCAGCTCGATCCCGCTCAGCTCGATCCCGCTCAGCTCGATCCCGCTCAGCTCGATCCCGCTCAGCTCGATCCCGCTCAGCTCGATCGACCTCAGCGCCAGCCCGCTCAGTTCGATCCCGTTGTCGTCGATTCCGCTGAGTTCGATCCCGCTCAGCTCGATCGAGCTCGGAGCAGCCCCGCTGTCGTCGATCCCGTTGAGCTCGATCCCGTTGTCGTCGATTCCGCTGAGTTCGATCCCGCTCAGCTCGATCCCGCTCAGCTCGATCGCCCCGAGCGCCGCGCCTCTGTCGTCGATCCCACTGTCGTCGATCCCGTTGTCGTCGATCGGCGTGAACGGCACCCCGCTCAGTTCGATCCCGTTGTCGTCGATACCGTTGTCGTCGATTCCCTTGAGTTCGATTCCGTTGTCGTCGATCCCGTTGTCGTCGATCGCCCTGGCTGACACACCGTTGTCGTCGATTCCGCTGTCGTCGATCCCGCTCAGCTCGATCGACCCGGGCGCAGCCTGGTGTGAGGTTCTCGCAGACGATGCGACAGGCTTCGACTGCACCTCGGGCGTCGATCCGTCGACGACGACGTTGCGTGAGCTCTCGCTCGCCGGCGTGCCGTTGTCGTCGATTCCGCTGTCGTCGATTCCGCTCAGCTCGATCCCATTGAGCTCGATCACCGTTGGTGCGCTGCCGCTGTCGTCGATTCCGCTGAGCTCGATCCCGCTCAGTTCGATCCCGTTGTCGTCGATTCCGCTGCAGTTCGATCCCGCTCAGCTCGATCGAGCTCGGAGCAGCACCGTTGTCGTCGATCCCGCTCAGTTCGATTCCGCTCAGCTCGATCGACGTCGCCGGTTCGCCGTTGTCGTCGATCCCGCTCAGCTCGATCCCGTTGTCGTCGATTCCGCTGAGGTCGATCCCGCTCAGCTCGATCCCGTTGAGTCGATTCCGCTGAGCTCGATCCCGCTCAGCTCGATCATCATCGAGTCGGCGACCGTCAATGGTGCGCCGCTGTCGTCGATCCCGCTCAGTTCGATCCCGCTCAGCTCGATCGACGTCGCCGCTCGCCGTTGTCGTCGATCCCGTTCAGCTCGATCCCGCTCAGTTCGATCGGCGTCGACTGCCTCCGCGTGAACTGCGCCCGCGGCACCGTCGGTGACGCGTTCGCCCTCGGTGCATTCCCGCCCGCAACGACGCTGTCCCAGATCCAGAGCGCCACGGTGGGGATCCGTCTCGGCGAGATGGCACCCTTCATCGAGGGCGTCGACGTACCGACACTCCTCGCCGCCATCGAGCAGTCCGGCAAGACCGTCGCCGACCTCGTGTCCGCTCGACGACATGACCCTCGGCGACATCGCTTCCGCACGCTCGGTGCTGGCCGACGTGCTGCTCGAGGAACTCGAGGACGCCGGTGCGCTCGACGGATTGACCTTCGACGACTCGCCAACGCGATCATCGACCCGGCGACTGGCGAGCCCGTGGCGGGCCATCGGTGCTCGACGACATTCGTCAGGCCGTATCCGATCAGGGCGACCGTCGACGACCTGCTTGTTCCTCGGCGACCTGACCGTCGGGGACCTGATCGACGCCGGCGTCGACCTGAACCGGGAGCTCACCCTCGGCGAGATCGAACCCGTGCTCGGCTTCGTCACCGTCAAGGCCCTCGAAGACGTGCTCGGCATCAGATCGACCTCGGCAACCGTGTGCTGGGAGACCTGTCGGACGCAGGAACTCGACTTCCTCACCCTGAACGACCTGCCTGCACTCACCAAGGATCTCTCCGACGATCTCCTGCTCGACGATCTCTCGCTCGGCGACCTCCTCATCCAGCTCGAACTCGACGGCGCGCTCAGTCGGTTCACGCTCGGCGACCTCCTCCAGGCGCTCGTCGATCCGGCGTCGCTCACCTACGGCGGCGTCGAGTTCGCCGAGGTCGACGTCGCGGCACTCCCGGCTGGCACCGTCGCGGCGTCGACGTTCTCCGCCGACTTCACGATGACTGCCAGCACGGCACGCGCCCGGTGCAGCTCGAGGTGGCCTGCCGACCTCCGCTGGGTTCGTGCCCGGCTCGGCGACCGTGAACGGCGTCGTGAGCGACCCCCTCCTCGACGGTCGCACCCTCACGTGGACCGTGCCGGCCGAACCGGCTCCAGCGTCGTACGAGGTCGAGTTCGACGTGCTGCCCAGCCTGCGGCTCGGGGCCACGTCGATCAACGCGACCGCCCGCATCGTCGGCACCGGCGTGGTGGTCCCCGCCTCGGCCCAGGTGACCGTCGCCGAAGGCCTCGAACCCAACGACTTCCTGCCCGAGGTGGTCGATGCCGCCGAGGACTTCGTCTACCTGACCTACATCTCGAGCCCTGACGACTACGACGTCTTCGCCATCGACGTCCTGGAGAACGACGTGCTCGTCGCCGAACTCTCCAACCTCGACGCCGACCTCGACTTCGCCCTGTGGGGCGAGGTGCAGCCCGGTACACCGTCGGCAGCGCTGACCGGCGTGAGCGACGAGGAGGCGATCATCCCGATCACCGATCCCGACGCTGCGGGTGACGACTCCGAGTCGGGCGACGACTTCCCCCGACTCGACGAGATCGTCGCCACGTCCGGACTCGACGGATTGCCGGAGCTGACGCTGGTCGCCACGTCGAACGGCCCCGGATTGGCGAACGAGTTCCTCAAGTCGCCGCGCCTCGCAGCGGGCCGGTACTACGTCCAGGTGTACGGCGCCAACGGCGCGGTCAACGTCGACCCCGCAGCACTGCAGCTGAAGGTGATCGAAGCCGACACCCGGCCGGTGTGCCGTGACCTCCCGTTCCTCTCCGGCCCGGAAGGCGTCGCCTTCGGCACGGCGCCCTCGCAGGCCGAGCTCGAAGCGGCCGACACGCTGCTCCTGCTCAACGAGTCACGCCTCGAGCGCCTCTACGGCCCGGCCGGCCGTGCCACCGTCGTCGATGCGGCCACCGGCCTCGTGAACTACCTGTCGGACAACCCGCTGCTCGGCATCGATGCCGTGGTCGTGCCGGTCGACGGCTACGGGGCTGTACGCGCGCATACGACGCGTTCGATGCCGACAGTTGCGTGCCGGCCAGGGCCAACGACGTGGTGGCCGCGATCAACAGCGAGATCATCGACCCGCTGCGCGACGGCAACCTCGAGCACATCGCGATCCTCGGCGGTGACGAACTCATCCCGATGGCCCGGCTCGAGGATGCGACCACGGTCGCCAACGAGTACGACTACCGCTGGGAGTTCGACGGCGACCTGATCGAGAGCTTCGACGCCAGCGGCGACCCGATCCTGTTCGACGACGGCCGCAATGCGCTCACCGCAGCGTCGTGGGACAGCATGATCCTTTCCGACGAGCCCTACGGCGACGCCGCTGCCCGTTCGCTCGGCGACCGGTTCCTGTACGTCACCGACGTTGCGCTCGGCCGAGTCCTCGAGACGCCCGACGAGATCGCGGACGCCCTGGCGACGTTCGAGGACTTCGGCGGCGAACTCGACATCCAGACCGCTGCGGTGCTCGGCTACGACTTCCTGTCCGACGGCTCCGCACTGATCGCCGACGAACTCGAAGCCAGCGCACTCGGCGCTGGGAACGTCGACCGCGAGCTGGCCGAAGGGTTGACGACCGGCGGCGACAAGTGGGACCGGATCGCCGCCACCGACAAGCTCCTCGAACAGGGCACGCAGGCGCTCGTCTCGCTCAACGCCCACTTCGATCACTACCGCGCCCTGCCGGCCCTCGGCGACAAGGTGCCCAACTTCAACGACAACCTGATCGCCACCGTCGTCGAGAACTCACTCGACCCTGACGGACTCAACGTGTCGCTCCAGCAGACGTTGATCTTCTCGATGGGCTGTCACTCGGGTCTCTCGGTGAGCGACATCACGATCGGACGCACCAACCAGGACTGGGCCCAGACGCTCGGCCGTCAGGGTTCGCTCTACATCGGCAACACCGGTTTCGGCTACGGCGACACCGAGACCGTTGCCTACACCGAACAGCTGATGGCGCTCTTCGCGGCACAGGTGACCTCGCCGCTCGACCTCGACCCGGGAACGGCCTCGGCGTCGAGCACCGTCGGCCAAGCGCTCGCCTGGGCGAAGAACCAGTACATCTCCGAGATCCAGAGCTTCAGCGTCTACGACGAGAAGGCACTGATGGAGTCGACGTTCTACGGGTTGCCGTTCTACCGCATCGGCGGTGATGTCATCGACCCCGCTCCGGTGCCGGCCCCGCCCGCCAACTCCACGGCCCCGGACCCCGTCACCGACCTCGAGACCCTGACCGTCGTCGCCGACGACACCGTGATCACCAACGAGGAGGTCCCCACCGAAGAGAACGGCACCTACTACCGCAACGTCGATGCCGATGGCAACGAGCAGGTCATCGTGGCGCCGGGTCGCCCGATCCAGCCGAAGACGGTCACCGACATCTCCGTCGTCGGCACGGACACCACCGAGCTCGCCCAGGTCGCCCGCGGCGCGGTGATCACGGCGATGACGTCGACCTACGTCGACGCGCCGGACCCCGTCATCGCCACACCGGTCTTCGACGAAGGGCTCAACCAGCCCGAGCCCGAACCGCTGCCGTCGGTGTTCCCGCTGCAACCCCTCGAGATCGTCACCAGCACCGGTGCCGCCGGTGAACGTCAGACGCTCGTGCAGGCGACCGGTCAGTACAGCGGCGCCACCGGTGTGCAGCGTCTCGATGACGACATCGAGACCGTGGTCTACTACGCGCCGCCCGGTGACGACGACGTGATCGCGCCGACGATCACCGAGGTCACCTCCACGGTCGCCGGCGGCACGCTGCGGGTCTCGCTCAGGGCCGGTCGCGCCGATGCGCCGGATCTCGTGAAGCGTGTGGTGGTACTCGTCGCCCAGGACCCGGAGGTCGGGTCCACCATCGTGCTGCAGTCGTTCGATCTCGTTCGGCGTGCCGGATCGAACGTGTGGGACGGGGAGTTCGCGCTCGACCCCACGACCACCGTCGTCGAGTCCCGCGTCCAGGCCGTCGACCAGGCCGGAAACGTCGGCTACGCCAGCAACAAGACCGAGGGATATCCGGCGGCCGTTGCGACCGACCCGTTCGTGACCGGTGTGCTGGTTCCGACGGCGCCGGCCGATCTCGCGGATGGCGTCGAGGCGACCGTCGAATTCACCGACCCCAGCGGCGAGTTCGATGCCTACGACATCGTGTTCGACTGGGGTGACGGAACCACCTCCGCTGCCCTCGCGACCCCACCGACGTCCACAAGTGTCGGAACGGCGACCGCTCGGCGCACCTACGAGGCGCCGGGACGCTACGACGTCACGGCCACCGTGACCGACGGCGCGGGAGGGGTGTCGTCCTCGGTCGTCGAGGTCGTGGTCGTCGACCCCGATGCCGCACCGGTGATCGACGACGTCGTTCTCGACGACGTGGTCGCCGTCGATGTCGAAGTGGATCTGACCGCCACCTTCAGTGACGGTTCTGCTCCTCTGGACACGGGCGACTACACCGTGAGCGTCGACTGGGGCGACGGAACCGTCGTGCCCGCTCAGTTCACCGAGCCCGAGTTCCCGCAGGACCTCGGAGCGATCGACGCCGCCCACACGTACAGCGGGATCGGCGTCTACGAGGTCGTCCTCTCCGTCTCGGACGGCACGACCACGACGACGGACACCCGCAGCATCATCGTCAACGACCCAGCGGCGGTCCCAGTGATCGGGGCCCTGACCGGCGTGCCGGATCTCGAGGCCGTCGGCGTTCCGATCACCGTGGCCGCCGAGTTCACCGACGCCTCCGCGCCGCAGAACTCCTACACCGCGACGACGGTCGACTGGGGCGACGGGACGACCGCCAGCGCCAGCGTCACCGAACCGGGTGATCCGCTGTCGACCGGCCTCGTGACAGCGACCAAGACGTACGACCGTCCCGGGCTGTACACCGTGGTCGTCGAACTCGTCGACGAACGAGGCAACACGGTGACGTCGTCGTCCACGCCCGTGCGCATCAACGATCCAGCCGCGGCGCCGAGGTTGACCTCGATTCCGGGACCGATCACGGTCCGTCTCGGCGAGCCGGTCGCCATCGACCTGTCGTACCGGGACGACTCGCTGCCCGATGACTCGTTCACCGCCACGGTCGACTGGGATGACGGCAACGGCATCGGAGCTCTCGGGGCGCCGGAGTTCACCCAGGCCACCGTCGAAGCCGACGGGACGGTGAACGTCGTCAACACCTACACGGCACCGGGTGAGTTCGAAGTGGTCATCGAGATCGCCGATTTCGACGAACAGCCACTCGTCGTGATGGTGCCGGTGGTCGTCGAACCGCAAACCACCGCACCCCGGATCGACGAGCTGGTGCTCCCGACCACGCCTCAGCTGATCTCCGACGGGGTCACCGTCACGGCCGAGTTCGACCTCGGCACCGCCGATCCCGGACACGCTCGTCGCGACCGTGGAATGGGGCGACGGGAGCTCGACCACCGGGGCGATCGCGCCGCCGGTCGGTGACGGCGGATGGACGGTCACGGCCAGTCGCGTGTACCCCGAGCCGGGGGTCTACGCGGTCACCTTGCGGCTCGCCGATGCATCGGGCCTGTCCGACACCTTGACCCGTGAATTCGTCGTGGTCTACGACCCGACGGCGGGCAGTGTCGCCGGCTCGGGCCTGTACTGGTCCGGGCCCGAGGCGGTTCGGAGGTGGATCGCGTTCGGGGTGCTCCGGCGTTCTTCGGCTACAACGCCAAGTACCAGCGTGGTGAGACGGTGCCGTCCGGCAGGACGCAGCTGCGTCTCGTCGGGGAGTTCTTCTTCAGGTCGACGAGCTACGACTATCTCATCGTCAACGACGCGATGGCGGTCGCCGAGGGTGTCGGCACGATCGGAACACGCGAGTACCGATTCCGTGTGCAGGGTGTCGACAACGGTTGGCTCGACTTCTTCCAGATCACGATCTGGGACCCTGCCGCCCCGGAAGGCTCACCACCGGTCTACGACAACGGCATCCTCTTCGACAAGGGAGATGTCGTGCTGTTGGGTGGCATCAGGGTCAGATCACGGTGAGGCGCCGGTGGGTGACCGGCGTCGCAGTCGGCGCAGTGCTGCTCGCCGGAGCGTGCACCAGCGACGACGATGGCTCTGCCACCACCTCACCGAGCGTCGCCGACGACATGGAGATCGCCGTACCCGACGGTGACGAAGCGGAGGTCCTCGGCCCCCTCGGCGAGACGGAACTCGAAGTCGAGACCGACGATGGCCGGGTCCAGATCGGCGTTGCCGAGGTTCCCGACAACGTCGCGCCGAGCTTCCCCGATCCCCGACGACCTCGTGGTCCAGATCTCGAGCGAGTCCGGAACGAACGCCGGCTTCAGCGGTGTGAGCGAGCTGAGTTTCGAGGAGTTGCTGGAGTTCTACGAACGCGAGTTCAGTGCGGCCGGCTACGACTGGACGCAGGAGCAGATCGTCGACGGCGTCGTTGCGGTGTACTCGTTCGACGGGCCTGACGGTGTCGGCGACCTCGCGATCTCGTCGGCGCCGTCGGGTGGTCGCAGCGTGCTGGTGACGTTCACCGAGTGAGCAGGTCGTCGGCGGTCATCGGTGGCGGTCGCCGCACGCCGAGGCGTTCGTAGATCTCGGCAGTCTCCGATCGCGCCCGTTCGGCCTGCTCGGCATTCGTGGCGAACCGCGCGATGGCCGACTGCGTGAGCGCTCGTTCGAAGGTCGAATCCGGCGTGAGGTCGAGCGCGGCAGCGAACGAGATGAGACCGGCGTCGATGCTGCCGCTGACACACTCGGCCAGACCCTTCGTCCGAAGGGCGCGACCGCGAAGGGGGTGATCCGGGTCGAACCGGCGAAGCAGCTCGTCGGACGAGCGGTCGGCGTCATGCTCGGTGCGCAGCAACGCCAGTTCGGACCGACGAGTTGCGAGGTCGTCGAGCCACTCGGTCATCGCCAAGTCGGTCAACAACGCCTCCGCCACATCCAACCGGCGGGCAGCGTCGTCGAGACGTCCGCTCCGCATTGCAGCCACCGCCGAGAAGAGGTTCGCCGCCCCGATTCCTGGCTGGTAGCCGACGGCTTCGTAGTTGCGCACGGCGCCGTCGAAGAGGCCCAATGCCCGATCCCACTCGCCCTGATCGCACAGGATCTCAGCGCTGTTGATCGCCGCGGTCGCGGCCGGCACGATGCTGCCCGCGCGCTGTGCCGACTCGAGAGCTTCGAGGTAGCGCTCGGCGGCCTCGGTCCATTGTCCGCGGAAGTACGCCTCGATTCCCGCATTGGTCAAGGTCCTGGCCAACCCGACGTTGTCGTTGAGCTGCCGGTGCGCCTCGATGGCCTGGGGGCCGACACCGTCGTCGTCGGGTCGGCGCAGGAAGACGAGTGCGACGTGCATCCGCTCGAGCGCCAACGCCCGAGTTGCCGGCTCGCCCGCTCTCGTTGCGTCGCGGAACGCCGTGCGAGCGAGCTCGAGACATCGTTCGTTGTCGCCGAGGCGCGACCGGATTCCGGCTTCGGCGAGGGCGACCTCGGCTCGTGCTGCCAGCCACTGATGGGATCGCACGCGTTCTTCGGCACGTTCGTCGCACCACGCTGCAGCCAACGAATCGCCCGCTGTGGATGGCCGCTACGTTCCTCGACCGATCCGAGCTTGCGCATCAACGTCACGTCGACGACCGGGTCGTCGCTGGCCCGTCGAGCGGTGCCGTACAGCCGGGCGGCCTCCTCGAATCGTCCCAGCACGTAGTAGAGATCACCGAGTTGTTCGGCGACCCGACCGCGCTCGTCGGCGCTCACGCTGCGGCAGTACCGCCCGGCCCTCGTCGCACGCTCGAGCGCGATCGCTGCCTCGCTCATCGCGTTCTGCGCTTCGGCGGCTTCGGCTGCCAGCAGCGAGTAGCGCCACGCCTGTTCGTGTGCTCGTGCGGCCGAATAGTGCAACGAGAGCAGCGACGCGACGGCGGTGGTGTCGGCGGCTCGCTCCTCGATGATCCCCGCGGCCAGGCGGTGCAATTGCTTGCGTTGCGTGAACGGCAGCCCCTCGTAGGCGGTGTCGCGGTACAGCGCGTGGTTGAAGCCCCAGCGTGAGCCCGCTCGTGGCGCGATCGCGCCGGACTCCTGTGCCGATGCCAGCGCGGCCCCGACGTCGGCGGTGCGGTCGACGGCACTGAACAGTGCGGTGACGATCACCTCGTGGAATTGGTTGCCCAACACCGACGCAACTCGGATCAGTCGCCGAGCCGACGGCTCCAACCGGTCGAAGCGGCTGGCGATGATCTGCTCGATCGTGTCGGGGAGTTCATCGCCATCCGATGTGGAGTCGGAGATCGCTCGGGCCAACTCGACGGCGAACAGCGGGTTGCCCTGCGCCCGACTGGCGACGAGGTCGAGATCGCGATCGGCCAGCGCACGAGTGCTCACGTCGATGGCGAGCTCCCTGATCGCGTCGTCGGTGAGCGGTTCGAGCTGGAGACTCACGACGTGGTCGACGTCGGGGATCTCCCACTGCCCTTCGGGCCGCCTGGTGACGATGGCGGCCCATGGACGCTCGGCGCTCGCACGCACGAGATGGTTGAGCAACTCGCCGGATGCGTCGTCGATCCAGTGAGCGTCCTCGACCACGAGCAGGATCGGCCCGGTGAGCGTGGCGTCGAGGAAGTCGACGACGACCTCGTGGACCCGCAACCGCCGGAACTCGGGGTCGATCGCGTCGGCCTCGAGCGTCGATGCCACCTTCGCTCCGAACGGCAACGCGAGCAACGGCAGCATCGGGAGGAGCTCCGGCGCGTACTCGGCCACGATGTCGCCGAGGCGGTTGCCGGTCAGCTCGGCGCTGGCATCGACGGGGATGCCCGACCCGCTGCGCAACAGCGGGCGATACACGCTGTAGGGCACGGCGGCGCCGTAGGGGGTACACGCTCCCTGATAGATCCTGAGCCCCTCCGCCGCATTCCACGCAGCGTCGAGCAGCCGGGACTTCCCGACCCCGGCGGTTCCGACCAGCTCGACGACGGTGTCGAGTTCGCCGATCGCGTGCGTCAGCACGTCGAGCTCCTGCTGGCGTCCCACGAGGCGTGTGCCAGCAGAGTCGCGTCGGACATGACCGGTGAGGCCCCGCACCTTCGCCGCGGTGATCGGCTCGGTCTTGCCCTTGACGAGGAATGGTTCGAGCAGCTCGGTCTCGAACACCGCCCGTGTGTCGTCGACCGCTGATGCCACCACCACGATGTCGCGGTCGTCGGCCTTGCCGAGCATGCGGGCAGCGGTGTTCACCGGGTCGCCCATCAGGGTGTACGTCCGGCGGTAGGGACTGCCGAGGAAGCCGGCGAACACGCGCCCGGCCTGGACACCCTGGCGGATCACGAACGGGCTGTCGGACGCAGCGATGGCAAGCGCGGTCTGCAGGAGAGCGTCCGTTGTGTCGCCAGGGCTCACCGGAGCGCCGGCGCACAGGACGAACTTGATGCCGTCCGGAGCGATGTCGGTGTGCAGGACCGTGACCCCGAACGCATCGCATGCCGCCACCACGTCGTCGACCAGCCGCCCGAGCGCGTCGGCGACCCCGTTGGGCCCGAGGCGTTCGAGTTGCTCGCCGACCCCGACGACCATCGTGAACCCCACGGTGACCAGACGGTGCTCACCGCCGAGGTCCGAGAACGCCCCCAGCTGCTCGACCACGGCATCGGGCACGTAGGGCGCAAGGTCCGCTCCGCCGAGGTCGCGCTCTCCGGGTCCGCTCGGTTGGTCACCGGTCGAGCCGGTGATCACCCAGCCGCCGTGCTCCTCGCGCAGCTTCATGTCGCTCGGAAGACGTTCGGCGATCAGCGTGTCGACGAGCGTGTCGCCCTTCGCAGCTTCGCCTTCGAGGCGGATCACCTCGCTGGCTCTCGGTCCGGTGATCAGCAGCTCGCGGTAGCCGGAGCCGACCAGGAACACGTCGAACGGGCCGGCCGCGGCGCCGACCGTCATCGTGAGGTTGGCGCGCTTGGCCGCAGGAGCGGAGTGCAGCGCCCGCTGCATCAACAGCCCGGCGTCCGCAGCGCGGCGTTCGTGGTTGTCGCCGCGGAACAGGATCAGCAGCGCGTCGCCGCCGAACTTGATCACCTCACCGCCATAGCGATACGCCGATTCGATCAGGGCGGTGAAGCAGGTGTTGATCAGCGACGTGATCTCCTCGGCGCCTGCCTTGCCCTTGCCGGCGAGCTTCTCGGACAGTGCCGTGAAGCCCGAGATGTCGGCCGAGAGCATCGACCCGTCGACGCTGGTCCACGAGGGCACCGGTCCCCGACCGAGCTGGACGGCGAGGCGCGGGACGAACGCCTCCAGCGTGTCGTGATGATCGATGTCGGTCGGGGTTGTCACTGCGCTCGCCGCTCCTGGCACGTCCGTTGCCAAACGTAGTCGTATCGCACTGCGTCAGAACCCGCTCGTTCGCGAGAACGCGGGACGAGACGCCCCGAGCGACCCTGCGAAGATTGGCCCGATGTCGTCGGAGCTCCCTCACCTGGTCCTGTCGGAGTCGATCGACCTGCCCGTCGTCGAGGCGTCGGGTGTCACGGTTCGTCGCACGGATCGTGGGGCCGTCGTGCTGGTCGTCGGCGATCGGACTGCCGAGGTCGGTGCCAGCGTGATCGGTGCCGGCGGCGAGTTCGGCGACTGGATCACGATCGATCTCGCAACCCTGCCCGGATGGCCGTTGCCGCCGGGCGACAGTCAGTTCGAGGCGATCGCCGCCGATGGCGGATCGCTGGTCGCCGTGATGTGCGAGGACCCGCCGCTCGTCCTCGTCGCCGATACGGCCACCCGCGAGTTTCGCGCCGAGATCCGACTCACCGCGCCAGCGGGGTCGGTGCTCGACGGCCAGTGGGACGACGCATCATCTCGAGGGGAGGGGCTCGTGTTCCTGCGCGGCGGTCGGCTGCTGGTGGCACAGGAGAAGCGTCCGCGGGCGTTGATCGAGTTCGGCCCGGTCGGCAGCGAGCCACGTGGCCTGTCGCGCGACGACTTCCTGACGTCGGGCGAGTCCTGGGAGGCGCCCAGCGGGCGGGTCGACTTCGTGCCGCTGTCGATGTGGAAGCTGAAGTCGGCGGCCAAGAAAGCGCTCGGCGACGTCAGCTCGATCGGCACCGACACCGATGGGAACCTGTGGCTGCTCAGCGACAAGTCGCAGCGGGTCGGACGGCTCAGCCTCGACGTTCCGCTCGCCCCCGACGACGCCGACGTCCGTGACCTCGACGAGATCTGGGACCTCCCCGAGGGAGCCGAGAAGCCCGAAGGCATCGCGGCCCTCGGCGATGGCCGCGTGCTCGTGGTGCTCGACACCCCATCGACATCGGGCAACGGCATGATCGTCACCCGACCCTCCTGAGATCGGGATTCCCCGCCGCAGCGAAACGAAGGGTCGACTGTTGCGCTCGTATGTGTGAACATCGTCGGTGTGGACCGCGACGAAACACCGGACGAACTGCAGCCCGACGATCCGGGCGCCGGCGAACGAGTCGGTCGGCGTCGCACCCGCACACGCATCGGGGCGGCGATCGGTGCCGTTGCCGTGGTCGCGGCGGCCGCCGTTGCGGTGCTGACCATCGGTGGCGACGACCCCGACACCCTCGTGACCACCGATGACACCCAGGTACCGTCCACCACCGTCGCCGACGATGGTGCGGACGACGACGTCGAGTCGCCCGAACCCACGGTGGTCGCGTCGCCACCCGTTGCCGGCCAGCCCGTCGAGGTCGTCGAGGGCGCCGCTCGGGTCGCCTCGCCGGCGGGCACGAACGGCGCGCCGGAGTACGGCGAGTGGATGGTGCCGTGGGAGGACGGATTCCTCGTCGGTTCGACCTCGTTCGCACCGCAGCCACTGCCCGACGAACTGCCCGAGGAGGTCGTGGCCCTGTTCCCGCAGGAGGTGATCGACCTGTTCGGCGGCGAACTGCCCGACACCATCTCCGAAGCCACTGCGCAGCTGTCCGATGCCGGCTTGCTCGATGTGGTGGCCGAGATCATCGCCGACAATCCTGCGGCCTCCGACGCGATCTACGGGGCGCCCACCGACACCGCGCCGACGCTCGACGTGCGCTTCACCACCGACGGCGAGACCTGGGAGCCGCGCGAGATGGTGGCTCCACCCGGGGCCACCTACTTCTCGTCCGCCACGGCGGTCGGCGATCGCATCGCGGTCGTCTACACCGTCATCGATCCACTCACCGGCATGCCCGTGGACAGTCGCGTCGTCGTGGCGACCACCTCCGACCTCACGAATTGGGCCACCCAGGACATCGTGCTTCCGGCCCCGCCCGACCTGCCCGACCTGCCCGACGGCGTCACGTGGTCGGTGTACCCGCAGGGCCTCGTCGCCAACGACACCGGTTGGGTCGTTCCGGTGTACTCGTCGCTCGACATCGATCCCTACTCGCTCGTGCCGGAGGACGTCCGCCTCGGACTCGACGAGTCGAACGGGCTCTCGATCGGCACCGACAGCAACGGCATCATCGTCGATTCCGACTTCGACGACAGCGGAAACCCGACGCAGTCACAGCGCTTCACCTGGGAGGAGCTGGGAGTCGATCCCGCAATCGCCGAACTGGTCGCCCAGCAGGAGTACGCCCCCACGCTGTGGGCTGCGTCGTGGGACGGCGTGCCCTCACCGACCGATGCGCCACCGGTGCAGGGCCCGATGATGGCCACGCCGTCCGGCTTCGTTGCGTGGACCGATCAGACGTGGTTCTCGCCCGACGGCGTCACCTGGACCGCGAGTCCGCTTCCGGCAGAGGAGGCCATGGTCTCCGGTGCGTTCGACGGTCGACGGTGGGCTGATCGTGCTGTCGTCGACGAACGACGGTGGCCATCTCGTCCACCGCGTCGACGAACGTGGTGGTGACGCCGTGCTGCTCGACATCGAGATCGTTCCCGAGGGTCTGATGGCTCGGGCCGGCTGGATGACGGGAACCGCCGCAGCGGGCATGATCGTCGACGCCACGCCGGCCATCGACGAGGCCGACATGCTCAGCCTCGACGTCGACGGGTACCGACTGACCATCAACCCGATGAGTGGTGTCTTCGTCGTCACCGACGTCGCAACCGGCGAGAAGGTCGTGAGTGCGCCGTTCTCGCTCGAGTCGGACGACGACGTCTCGCCGATCACGATCGACGAGACGGGCATCACGGCCACCGATCCGGAGACCGGCGAGGTCCTGGTCGTGTTCCCGTCGGAGGCGCTCGACGCTGCCGAGCGAGAGTTCTTCGACGAGGGCGACGGCGTCTACACGCCCGACTTCTGGTTGCTCGCCTCGCTCGACGGAGAACGCTTCGTGATCGACGACCTCGACGACGCCGACGACGGCCCGATGACGGTCGTCTCGAACGGCTCGCGGCTGCTCGTCCAGGCCGGCCGCTCCTGGGTCGTCTACGACCTCACCTGACGCCGCTGGCGGCGAGGAACTCGAGGGTGCGGCCGAGGCGCGATCGCTGCGGACCGTGCGTCGTGCTGCGCCCGGGCGTCGCAGTTGAATCCGTGGTCGGCGCCCTCGTACACGTGCACCGGCACGTCCGGATGTGCCGCCGCGATCGCCTGGACCTGGTCGAGCGGGATGCCGGCATCGAGCTCGCCGAAGTGCAGCATGGTGGGCACCTTCGGCTCGCGTTCCCTCATGCCGTGGACCTGGCCGCCGTAGTACCCGACGGCCGCGGCGATCGGGAGATCACACGCTGCGATCCAGGCGACGCTGCCGCCGAAGCAGTACCCGATCACGGCCACCGGCCCGGTGTCGCTGACGTGCTCGACCGCGGCCGCCACATCGAGCATCGCGGCATCGAACGCGATCGGCATCACCAGCTCGATGCCGCGGGCCTTGCCGGCCTCGTCGTAGTCGAGTTCGACGCCGCGCTCGCCGCGATCGAACAACGCTGGAGCGATCGCCCGGTACCCGAACGACGCGTACCGGTCGACGACCGATCGGATGTGTGCGTTGACCCCGAAGATCTCCTGCACGATCACGATCGACGCCGTCGCACCCTCCGGATGCACCTCGTACGCGTCGAGTTCGTGTCCGTCACCTGCCGTGAGCCGTGTCATCCCGCAGACCGTACGCCGCATCGACTCCGTCGCGATGAGCGAACGGGTCGTATCCGCCCGGTTCGCTCATCGCGGTCGCTGGTCCGGCGCGTTAACGGGTCGTGTAACGGGGTGATGTCAGAGTGCCGGACATCGGGATCGACATCGGGAACGAGCTGGACGCCATGCGCCCGGGGCATCGAGCGGTTGGAGCGCGCCGTCGACTCCGACTCGCATTTGCAGGCGTTGCCACCGCTGCCCTGATCGGACTGCTGCTGCTGACCGGCGGACGCGGGGCGGAGACCGGGGCCTCGGGCTGGGCTGCCGGCGACGCCGTCCAGGTCACCGCCGTCAACGTCGCCGCCGACGGCACCCGGACCGGCGTCACGTTCGCCTGGCCGGCCCCGGCGGCGCCGGTGGACGGCTTCGAGATCCGCAGGGAGAGCACGGTCGTCGCCACCGTGGCCGGCGACGTGTTCACGGCGACCGATGCCCGCCCCGACGCAGGAACCACCGCGCAGAGTTACACGGTCACCGAGATCATCGGCGGTGCCCGAGGTGCGACCCTGGGTGCTCCGGAGCTCCGGTTCCCCGACCCGGCCACCGGCTGCACCCTGCTGTGGACCGGATCGGCGTCGTCGTCGTGGTCCGATCCGGTCAACTGGGCGCCCTACGGGCCGGCCGGCTCCGAAGGTGCGGTTCGAGCGCCGACGCCGACCGATCACGTCTGCGTCGACCACGCGGTCGGACTGCCGATCACGGTCGACACGGCGGGCAACTCCGTCGATCGGTTCACGGGCACCTGGTTGCGTCCGGCGACGTTGCGTGTCGTCGCCGGCGGTGACCTGAAGGTGTTCGGCCAGGCGCAGATCCCGGCGCTCGAGATGGCGGGCGGCACCCTGCATCTGCAGGGAGACTCGAGACTGCTGTGGGCGTCGGGCCGTGACGAACTCGTACTCGGCGGCGGTGAGCTGATCATCGACACGGTGCTCGATCTCATCCGCGAGTCGACCGGCAACACGACTGGGGACGTCGTCGTCCTCGCCGGCACCACGACCACCCTGACCGGCGGCGAACTGCGGGCCCAGACCGTCGCACTCGACGGGCCAGGGGCCAAGGGGCTCATCGGCCAGGGTGGTCACCGACTGCTCGCCTCGGCCAAGGTCGGTCTGGCGGGTGACAACCAGCTGACCACAGGTGTCGGCGGTGCGTCGCTGGTGACCCGCTCGATCGAGATCGACGACGGCACCAGCCGAGTGCAGTGGGCCGTCGATCGCGGTGTGGCCCCCGAGTTCTTCCTCAACTCCGACGGTGGCTCGCTGACGATCGACGACTTCGCTGCCCTCGGACCGACCGATCAGACGCTCGAGGCAACTCGGATGGACCTCACCGGTGAGGTCATCATCGCCGAGCCCGTCCAGGCCGTCGGCGGCAGGGTGTCGGTACAGCAGGCCTCCGGCGCGATGCGCAGCGGCGGATCGTCGACGGCGTTCAGCGGGCTCCGAGAGGTCGGTGCCTTCTCGGCGGCCGAGACCGCAGTGGTCCGCATCGACGGCGACTTCACCGCCGACGAGATCGATCTCCGCAGCGGCGCCGAACTGTTCATCGACGGCGGACTCGCCGCCGGTCCAGCCGAGTTCGGATCGATCCGCCTCGACGATGCAGCGCTCTCCTTCGCCCGACCCAGCACCCTGCCGCCGCGCACCCAGGTCGTGCTTGGCAACCAGGTCGACGTCTTCGGCGATCTCACCCACGAAGGCCAGCTGATCGCCACCGACGCCGACGGTGTGACCTGGGCCGACGCCACGTTCCACGACGACCTGACCCTGGCTGACACGTCGATTCTGAGCGTCGGGGCGGCCTCGGCGGAACCCGACCGCTCGACTGCCGTGTCGGTCCTCGGGACCCTGACCCTCGATGGAACGCTCGACGCCCAGATCGTGGCACCGCTGCCGGACGCCACCGATCTGGTCGTGGTCCGCACGACCAGATCGCCGCTCGGCACCTTCGACAACGTCACCGTGATCGGCGACGGTAGCGCCGATGTCCGTGCCGAGGTACTCGACGACGGCATCCACCTCCGCAACGACGACGCCGGCGGTGGCGGCGGTGGCGGTGGTGGTGGTGGCGGCGGCGGTGGCGCGGGCTGCGCCGAGGCGCTGCCGAGGATCGGGACGATGGACGTCGGTGGGTGCTGGGTCGAGCGGATCAAGGAACAGGTGTGGGTGTCGTCGGACGTGATCGCACCGGCGGCGGCGGACCGTCCGACCATCGGGTCGCTCACGTTCGACCCGAACGATGCGGTCGAACTCGTGCTCGACCTCGTCGATCCGCAGGCGCCTCGGCTGTACGCCGAGGGCATCGTGCCCGTCGCGGGGCTCACGGCCGCTCCGGTCCCCGGGCTCGTCGACGTGACGACGACACTCGCGATCGACACGATCTCGGAGGCGGTCGAACTCAATGGTGTGGCCATCGACTGGCTGCTCGACGGTTCGTCGAACGATCTCGGTGTCCCGGATCTTCTCGGTGTCCCGGTCGAGAACGTCGCCGCGAGTCTGAACGACACCTGGAACTTCGCGGGCGACCTCGTCATGCCGGCCCTCTTCGACGCTGCCACGGCGCCGTTCGAGTTCGTCGACGACGGCAGAGGGCTCGCCGGCGACGTGACGAGAGAGGTCGACCTGGTGATCGACGACGTCGTCGAGTTCGCCGACACGACCGTCACCTACCTCGGCACCGACACCTGGACGCTCGACAACAGCGGCGTCGCAGGCTCGACGATCAGCGCCGTGCTCGACTACACCAACGGCGCTCTGCAAGCAGGCGCCGTTGGCGTCGAGAACCTGAGCGTCGCGGGCTTCGAGATCGCCGACGCTGCACTGGCCTACAACGCTGCCACTGCGACGTGGCTGTCGGACACGCTCGCCGGCGACGGGCAGCCGGCGATCCGGCTCGTCGAGTCCGTGTCGGAAGGCGTCGCCGCGTCGTCGCGGATCGTGATCGGCACCGTCGAACTCGGCATCGCCACCCTCGACGAGTCGTTCGCGCTCAACCGCAACGCCGCCGGGTGGCTGTTCGAGGGGGGAGCCGACATCGTCGACCGGACGGTGGCGCTCACGTCCAGTGGGGTCCGCTTCGGTCGGGGGCAGCTGATCGAGGCCGTGCTCGAGCTCGGCGGGTCCTACGGCCAGCTCGCCGAGTTCGACGACCTCCGCTTCTCCTATCCGGCGACCCGGGTGGTGCCGGGGCTCGACAAGGACCTGCCGGTGTTCGACGTCGACACCATCGTGCGGTCGGGCAAGCTCGAGCAGGTCGCCGCTGGTTCGATGGCGTTGCGCGATGGGGCACTCGAGTACCTCCGGCTCCCTGTGCAGCTCAGCCTCGGTGAACTCGGAGGGATCGACGGGGCGGTGTCGTTCGACCCGACGACCGGCGAGCTCGGCCTGGTTGCACCCGACGGAGCCGGCAGCGCTGAATTCGCCTGCGGCGACCGAGTACGTGGGACCGAGCGCACCAGCGAGATCTCCAGCGACACACCGTTCGCCAGCGGCGCGCCGGTCGGCGGCTCGTTGAAGCTCGGGCAGCTGTGCTTCGGACCGTACGTGTTCGACGACACCAGCCTCACGTACAACCCGGGCAAGGGGTCATACGACCTCGTCGGCGACCTGGACGGTGACCGGGTCGATGGTTCGTTGCAGCTCGTCGACGGAGACGTCGACGGCGGTTCCGTTGCAGTGCCTGCATCCGACATCGGCGGCTGGTTTCGCGTCCCGACGATGCAACTGGTGCATCGCAACGCCGGCGCAGGCGACGCGTTCGGCTTGGAGTTCCCGTCGATCCCGGGCGATCTGCTCCGAGGTTTCGACCTCGAGTTCTCGGGCGGGCGGCTCGAGGTCGGCGAGATCCGGCTGGGCGATCCCGATGCGCTCGGCGCCGATCTCGCCGACCTCGTCGGCGACGCAGCGGGATTGCTGCCGGTCGGCGGCATCGATCTCGACTACGACGAACCGACGAACCAGTGGCGCCTCAACGGCTTCCTCGACCAGCCCCGCGTCGCCTTCGGCGGTGCCGTCGAGATCGACGACGGTGGATTCCAGAGCGGCAGCTTCGTCGTCGACGGTGTGCGCCTCGGGTCGCTGGCATCGATGAACCTGACCCTGAACGTCGACGGCCCTCGCCGGTTCGAGGTCGACGGCACCCTGCAGGGCACCGCGTTCGCCGGCAATCGGTCGATCACCGGTTCGCTGGCGTTCGCCGATGGCGCGCTCACCGCCGGCGAGTTGATCCTCGGCGAGTTCCCGATCGGCGAGCTGATCACCGTCGAGCAGCTCCGGCTGGCGTCGACGTCGGGGGCGTGGCAGCTCAGCGGTGACGTCGTCACCGACACCGGCGACACCGCCATCGCCGGCTCGTTGACGTTCACCGAGGGTGAGCTGGTCGCGGCATCGCTCGACATCACCGACCTCCAGATCGGTCCATCGGCTGTCGACCGGCTCAGCTTCGTGCTCGACACCACCACCGGCGGCGTCGGCGCCTACGACATCACCGGTGTGGTGCGCGGCCCGAGTGTGACCGGCGGGACCCGCGACGAGGCGCAACTGGTCGAGTTCTCCGGCTCGGCGACGATCGTCGACGGCGACCTCGTCGGCATGAGCATGCAGCTCCCGTACCTCGAGATCGGATCGCTCGCCTATCTGCGTGACCTCAACGTGAGCTACGTCGACGTCGCAGGGGACAAGACGCTCTTCGGCACGGGGGCGGTCGTCACCGCCGACGAGTCGGAGGTCGTGGGGGCCAACCTGGTGGCGGTGGTCGAGGAGGGACGGACGACGTTCGCTCGCGTGGCCGGCCAGCGTCTGAGCCTCGGTGGCCTGCTCGCCATCGAGACCTTCGCCATCCAGTACGACGCCACGAGTGCGCTGACTTGCGACGGCGCCGAACCGACCCGTGCCGTCACCGTGTGGTCGCTCGCTGGAGCCACGGCCGATGGGGGCTCAGTCGACGGGTGCTTGGCCTTCGCGGGTCGGGCGATGGTCGGCGCCGAGCTCGATGTCGAATCGATCACGGTCGGCGAGCTGTTCGAGATCCAGTCGCTGCGGGCCCGGTACCGGTCGCAGTCGGTCTACGACACGAGGCTGGTCGACCCGACCGGCACGTCGCTCGGCGAGGTCGAGCTGAGCCGCACCTCGCTCGACCTCACCGCCTCGGTGGTCGCCGGCGACCTCGACCCCGTCAGCGTCTCGGGTGAGCTGGAGTTCACCGACGGGGGGCTCTCACGCCTCGCGTTCGAGGTGCCCCAACTGCCGCTCTCGGCGACCGTCGAACTGATCGACATGTCCGTCGAGTACGACCAGTCCGGCCGTTGGGACGGGGTCAGCGACACCACGTTCGCCCTCGCCGGATCCGCGGTCCACGGCGGCGGTCGCACCGATGCATCCGGATCGCTCGGGTTCTCGCCCAGCGGGACGCTCCAGACGGCGACGCTGTCGGTCGTCGACCTGCCGCTCGGTCCCATCGACATCGACCGCCTCGATCTGCTCTACGCGTCCGGTCCGTCGTCGACCCAGTGGACGATCGGCGGCGAGGTCACGCCGCCGGGTGGCGCAACGTTCAGCCTCGACGGCACCGCCGAGGTCGTCGATGGCGAACTCGTCCAGGCATCACTGAGCATCCCGCGGATGTCGATCGGCGAGATCGTCCTCCTGTCGGACGTCGGCCTCCAGTTCACCCGCAACGTCGACGGCACCGAGCGATGGACTGGCCAAACGTCGGTGGCCGGTCTCGGCCAGGCGACCGACCCCTCGACGGCCACCGTCGACCTCCTGATCGGCCCCGGCGGTTCGCTCCAGAGCGGTGTCGTGTCGGTGTCGGAAGTGCGATGGGGCGGGCTGTTCACCGTCGAGAACCTCGATCTGGCCGCCCGTCGCGACCCCAGCGGCCTCGCCACCTGGACGGTCGCCGGGCAGCTCTCGGTCGGCGGCGGCGGCGGTTCCACCGCGCTGACCGGTTCGCTGGTGATCGACAGCGGTGTCGTGCAATCCGGTTCGCTGTCGATGTCGGGCGTACGCATCGACGAGTTCGCCACGATCGATCGGCTCGACCTCTCGGCGAACAGGAGCGCGAGACACGACCGAGTGGGCGGCGACGGCGGTGGTGACCTCGGGCGATCGTCAGGTGACCGGCAACGGCATGATGAGCTGGTCGCTCGGTCAGCTGGCCGCCGCTCGGCTGCAACTCGGCGACGTCGATGTCGGCGAGCTGTTCACCCTGCGCAACTTCGCCGTCGACTTCGTCAGCGGCTCGCGCTGGTCGGCGACCGCGCAGGTGCTGGACGACGACGGCACGACGGGCCTCGGGGGCGAGCTCACCTTCACCGACGGGGTGCTCACCGGCGGCTCGTTCGACGCCGAGAACCTCCAGATCGGACCGCTCGAGTTCTCGCAGTTCTCCCTCGTCATCGACCGCTCCGGGGCGACGTCATCGACGGTGTGTTCCACACCCGACCCGGGTGGTCCGGGATCGCGCTACGCCGTCGCGGCCACGATCCGGACCGCCGACGGCGACACCACGTCGCTCGCCGGGCGTTTCCGCATCCACGACGCCGACATCGTCGAGGGCGTGATGTGCGCCGACGGCGTCCAGGTCGCCGACCTGTTCCTGCTCGACGACTTCCTGGTCGCCTACTCGGTCTCGGGTGAAGGGACCCAGCGCACCGTGTCGTTCGATGGATCCGCGACGGTCAGCAACCCGACCGACCCGGCCACCACGTGGGCGGCCACGGTCGGCTTCGACATCCGCAACCGCCGCCTGCAGGGATTCGAACTGAACGCCGACGGCCTCAACCTCGGCGAGTGGCTGACCCTGAATGACGCCGAGCTGCGCTACGACCGCGCCGCGAACGCGAGCACGTGGTCGTTGCAGGCCACGCTCGTCCGCCCCGGTCCCGACGACACCGAGATCGCGGGCACGCTCCAGGTCGACGACGGCGTGATCGTCGACGGCAACCTGTCGATCGCCGATCTCCCGGTCGGCGATCTCTTCACCCTCGAAGACGTCGCCATCGACTTCCACGGCCGGCGCCCGACCGTGACCGAGCTGCCGTTCAGCGTGCCCGGTGCGAACACCAGCTGTGCGGCAACCCCAGCCGACAGCAACGTACCGTTCGGGCCGGGTCCGCAGACCGGCGACGAAGCGTGGTTCTCGGTGTCCGCGAACGTCCGAGCCAACGGCGACACGTTCGCAGTGCGCGGCGAGCTGGGTCTCGGCCACGGACGTCTGACGCGATTCGACGTCACGCTGGCATGTCTCCCGATCGGCGACTTCAAGACCTTGGAGGCACTGCGGGTCGCCTATCGCTCGAACCAGTTCATCTTCGCCGCACGGCTGCAGGACGAGGAGGGCACGAGCAGCGCGGGTGGCAACCTGGTGTTCGACGACGGCCGCCTCGTCGGCGGTTCGTTGACGATCAACAACATGCCGCTGGGCATCGTCCAGCTCGACACGCTCGAGGTCGCCCTCGGCGAGAACCCCAACGGCGACACCACGTTCGGTCTCACGCTGAGCGTCGCGAACGACGCCGGCGACGCCTTCGGCGGGGGTGGCAGCCTCACGATCCGCGACGGCAGGATCGTCGCCGGCTCGCTGAGCATCGATCGGCTTCCGTTCCTCGACATCTTCACGATCGAGGACTTCGAGATCATCGTCGACAACTCCGTCCCCAACCGGTCCCGGTTCGCCGGCGGCGCCGACGTCGTGCTCAGCGGTGGCGGGCGCGCCGGCATGGACATCGACCTCACCTTCGAGAACGGCCGGCTGATCGCCGGATCGTTCGAGGCGAGCCAGATCCAACTCTTCGAGGTGATCCCGATCGGCGGGCTGTCGATCGCGTTCGACTCGGTCGAACGGTCGTGGTCGGGATCGCTCGACGTCTCGATCCCCGGACTCGGCAGCGGGCAGGGCCCCGGCATCAAGCTCGGCGTCGAGTTCCAGCGCGGCAAGCTCGTCTCCGGGGTGTTCGGCTTCGACGCCGACGGAGACGGCGAGGTCGACGGGTTGAACTCCGATGGCAGCGCTCCGGCGAGTGGTGGCGGAGACTTCAACGGCTTCCCCCTCAAGGCGCTCTACGTCAGGTACTGCGCCCCCAACTCGGCTGCCGCGTTCTGCGAGCCGGGCGACGCCGACACCTGGGAGGGTCGGATCGGCTTCGAGCTGCCGACCGACGGCGCGCCCGGCCTCGACGCGTCGATCCGATTGCGCAACGGCAAGTTCGAGGCGGCCCAGGCCGAGATCTCCGGGCTGTCGATCCCGCTCTACCCGGGCGTGTTCCTCAACGCGCTGCGGGCAGCGATCGAGATCAACCCCCGCTTCCTCTTCGCCGGCGGCGTCGGATTGACCGTCGGGCTGCCGAGCGGAGCGTTCGACATCGCCGCGGTCGATGCGAACCTCCAGTTCAGCGAGGAGCCACCGCCGGATCCGAGCCAGCCGCCCGAGGCCTACGAACGCGAGTACTTCCGCTTCTACACCGAGGGCATCGCCACGTTCCTCGAGCTGCCGATCCGGCTGTTCAGCTTCGTCGACGTGCAGACCCGCGGCTTCGTCGGTGTCGGCGGCTCGATCGACTTCGAGTTGATCGGCAACGTGCTCTACGTCGGCGGCGGCGCAGAGGGCTTCGTGTTCGACGCCGGAGCACTCGGGCTCACCAACCCCAGAACCGGAGCCCCCCTGACCGGGCCGTCGGCCCAGGTACGCGGGTTCACGCAGGCGACGATCCTCGGCGTCGATCTGATCTCAGCGGAGTTCGTCGCGAACACGATCGGTGCTGCGGGGTGTGCGACCGTCGACCTCCTCATCACGGAGGCCTCGGTCGGGGCGGGTCTCTACTGGTCCGACGGTGCCACGGAACTCACCTGCGACATGGGTCGGTTCAAGATCGCCGGGGTCTCGACCGCCGGCGGGGTGTTCACCTCGCTCACCGACGGGTCGGCGGCAGCAGCGCATCGCCGAGCAGCTCGAGCCCGGCCAGGAGTTCGCCGAGTTCGACGTCGCCGCGGGCGAGGAACTGCTCGGCGTCGAGGTGAGCGGCGTGGGCGGCACGCCCGACGTCGTCCTCGTCGCTCCCGACGGAACCGTGTTCGGAGCCGGCGGGGTCGACGACGCGAATCCGAGCGACGACGGGGTGTTGATCGCCACGAGCCCGGGGAAGCGCTGGTTCGTCATTGCGGGGCCGATGCCTGGCACGTGGCGGGTCGAGGCGAGCCTCTCGTCGGTTCCGCTCGGTGAGGTCGCGATCTCCGGGCGCCTCCCCGACGTCGACGTCAGCGGCGCCGTGCTCGCCGTGCCCGAGGGGTTCGAACTCACGTACTCGGTCGCCGAGATCCCGGGCCAGCAGGTCGTGTTCATCGAGCGGTCGACCGACGCCGCCGACGGCTTCACCGCAGCGCTCGGAGCTGCCACCGGCGCATCGGGCAGCCTGACCTTCACGCCGGGCGGCTCGCTGACCGGCGGCGAACGCGAGATCGTGGCCCAGGTGCTGCAGGACGGCTTCCTGCGCGAGGAAGTGGTCGTCGCCACGTTCGACGTACCCGACGCGGTGCCGGCGTCGGCACCGACCGGGCTCGTCGTCACCGAGACCTCGGCCGGTGCCCAGGTCAGCTGGCAGCCGCCGCCATCGAACGGTGGCCGGGCGATCACCAGCTACCGCATCTCGTCGACCGCCGGTTGGTCGGTGACCACCGACGCCTCGGGTCGTTCGGCCTTCCTCCCGATCCCCGGTCTCACACCGGGCGAGGTCGTGCCCGTGCTGGTCGAGGCCCGCACCGGGATGGGCTGGGGAGCACCCGCTGTGGCCGAGTTCCGATCCACCCAGGCGACGGGCCTGCAGTACGCGTTCGGCTCGGTGCCGGAGGTGCTGTCACCGCCGGCCGACGATCCGACCGTTCCGACGGTACCGACCGTGCCGACGGTGCCCGCAGCGCCGCCCGTGCCGGTGGTGCCCTCCGTCGTGGTGCCCTCCGTGACGGTTCCGACAGCGATCCCGATCCCGGGCCCTGTGGCACCGGCAGCGGTGCCGGCGACGCAGCCGCCGCTCGCCACACCGCTTCCGGAAACGGGAAGTGATCCCGGAACGCTGCTGGCGTTCGCAGTGCTCCTGCTCATGGCGGGCGTGGTGCTCTGGAGTCGTTCTCGGTCTCCCCGCGATGGGCCGTCCGTCCCGTTGGCCTGAGTCGCGAGCCCGGACCGGACCCGCTGTCCGCCGCTCTCCTACGATTCGAGGCGTGCCTGATGCCGCTCGTCGTCACCTCGGCCGCCCTCTGGTCGACGAGGTTCGGCGCGACCGGCTCGTCGATCTGCTCGACGAGCGTTGGACGCGACGCGTCGTGGTCATGGCCGCACCCGGCGGCTACGGCAAGACGACCGCATTGGCGCAAGCGATCCGCGACAACGACCTCGACCCCAGCGGGATCGATGTCTACGTCCGGTGCCATCCCTGGTTCGAAGGCGGCCGCAGCCTGGTGGCGGCCGCGATCACTGCGCTGGATGCTTCCACGGGCAACGACGGCGCTCCGCTGGCGGGCGATCTCCTGGCTGCGTTGGCTCGTCGCTCACCGGTGGACGTGTGTCTGATCCTCGATGACGTGCACCATCTCGAGTCGGTGGCGGGGTCGCTCGACGTCCTCGACGAACTCGTGCGGGGTCTGCCGTTCAACGCGCACCTCGTCCTCGCCGGGAGGGGCATCCCCGACGTTCCGCTCGCACGGCTGCGCGCCTCGGACGATCTGCTCGAGATCGGTCCGGACCACCTGGCGTTCGACGCCGACGAGCTCGCAACGTTCGCCCACCATCACGGGGTCGCGCCGACATCGCTTGCATCCGGCGGCGGGTGGCCCGCGGTCACCCGGCTCACCGCCATGGTCGGAGCCGAGCAGGCCGGGGGCTACCTCCTCGAAGAGTTCGTCGGTGAGCTGTCACCCACCGATCGCTCGGCGATCGTGCTGGCGCGTGTTGCCGGAACGGTCGACGACGAGATGCTCGGCGCGTGTGGCATCGCTACCAACGTCGCCGACCTGCTCCGCCGAGTTCCGTTGCTCGTCGACTACGGCGACGGAACGATCGGTGCTCATGACCTCTGGGGCGACCTCGCCGTCGAGTTGGTCGGAGCTGACGAGCACGCAGCCCTGAGCGACGCGGTGGCGCGCCAACTGCTGCTCGTGGGGGATGCGATGGGAGCGGTCGACGTGGCGCTCCGGGGTCACCGGTGGGGCTCGGCGCGCACCGCGATGATGGCCATGCTCGGTGAAGGAGACACGCGCTGGTCGGTTGCCACGACAACGGCCTGGATGGACGCGTTCCCGCCCGACGAGCGGGACACGCCCGAGTACCTGTTCCTCCGCGGGGTGACCGAGCGGTTGGCGGGTCATCCCGATCGGGGACTCGACGACGTGCGGGCGGCCGGGGCAGCGTTCCGAGAGCGGGGCGACATCGATGGTGAGACGGCCGTGGTGAGAGAACTCGGCACGAGAAGTTGGTTGCTCGACCGGCCCGACCTACGCGAGGGGCTCGACGAGTGGGGACGCGACATCGTCGAGCGCGGTGGCCAGCGAATGCGCGACGAGATCCTCGCGGGCCGGGCCTCGTCGGCGGATCTGCGCGGCGACAGTCGTCGAGCCATCGAGTTGTATCGCCAGATCGCCGAACCCGATGACCTCCACTTGCGTCACATGTCGACGCTCGTGCTCCGCCTCGGCGATCGCCAACTGATGGAGTCGTACGTTCAGCGGCTCGAGGCACGTTCGAGCCACCCCACCGTGAAGGGTCACGCGATGGGGACCCGCTGGATGGCCGGCGATCCGGACACCGCCTTGAAGGCGGGAGTGGCGTCGGCGCGACCGTCGGGCAACCGGCGCAACGAGTTCACGTCGGCCGCCCACGTCGCAATGATGGGAGCGAGCCTCGGCATCGTGCCCGATGTCGGCCGGCTTCGATCCATCGCCTGGGAACGCAAACGTGAGCAGGCGTTCGTGGCAGTGATCGCCGCGGCAGCCGCGCTGCTCGAACAGGGCGAGGAGCACGCCGTCGAGGTCTTCCGCGAGCAGATCACCGAGCTGGGCGCCGACGAACCACTGGTACGGGGAGAGTCGCTTCGCTTCGCCCCGTACGCCTACATGTTGTCACCGGTGTTGCGGGAGTGGCTCGAGAGCGACGCCGAACTCGGACCGCTCCACCGACGCATGGTCGCCCTCGCCCGTGCCCTGTGCGACGCCCGTCGCCATCCGGGCCGACCGGTCGGTGACCTGCCGACGCCACCCGAAGTGTTGGCCTGGTTCCCGCTTCCGTGGTCGGTCGAGTTGGCCGTTCGCCTCGTCGACGCGGGCGACCCGCGAGGCGAAGAACTCGGCGCATACCTCGCGGATGTCGCCGGCGTCTCCGTGCGCGACCGGCTGCGACTCGTGGCCGCGAGCGAGAGCGCGCTGACCGTCGCCGCCGATCAGCTCCGCAGCGTCGTACCGGCCCCGCCTGCCGCCCCCGTGCGCATTCAGGTGTGCGGCGGAACGGTGATCCGCCATGGCGACACAGAGGTCGCGATCTCCCGAGGGCGCGTCCGCCAGCTTCTCGAACTGCTGGTGCTGCGCGGCGAGCAGACACGTGAGTCGATCGTGTCGGCGTTGTGGCCGGACGTCGATGTGCAGGCCGGCCGCACGAGCCTCCGGGTGGCGCTGTCGCATCTGCGTCGCGAGTTGCAGCCCGATCGTGACCCTGGCGAGGCCCACTTCCACCTCCGCCAACGCGACGACCGCATCTGGCTGCACCGCAGCGAGTTCCTCGATGCCGACGTCTGGCTGATCGAGCGTCGACTGCGTCGTGCAACCTCGCTCGCGCGGGCGCGCCATCCCGACGCAGCCATCGAGGCGCTCGGCGCCGCAATCGAGCTGTATCACCAGCCGGTGTACGAGTCGCTCCGTGACGATGCCCGGTTCGTCGGCGACGTCGTGGCGCTGCACCAGTCGGTCGTCGACGCAGCGAGTCGGATCGCCGAGCACCACTTCGCCACCGGCGACCTCGACCTCGCAGTCCAGGCGGCGCAGCGAGCGATCGAACTCGACGAGTACGACGAAGGCCCGTACTGCGTGATCGTCGGTGTCCATCTGAGCCGCGGTGAGCTCGTGGAAGCGGCCGAGGCGATCGACCGTTGCCTGCGGACGTTGGATGAGGTGGACGCCCGCCCCGGGCCCGAGATGTCGATGCTGATCCGCCGACATCGCCGCCGAGCTGCGGCGGACCAGGCCCGAGACTCCCAGCGATGAGCAGAACCGCCGTATGCGGTCGGTTCGCTCATCGGTGGCGCCTCAGCCGTCGCTGCCGCCCGCCGATTGGCGTTCGATGTCGGCGAGGGCCGCTTCGATCGACCCGTAGAAGTGCTCGGCGTCGAGCGTGCCGAACAGCCCGTAGTCGTAGACGAGGTCCTTCAGCCGGCTGCGCAGTTCGACGAACGCGATGTTGACGCCCTGTGCGTTGAGCTCGAGGTCGAGCTGTTCGAGCACGTCGGCCGCCGTCACGTCGATGTCGGTGATCGCCTCGCACTGCAGGATCACCCAGCGTGGGCTCTTGTCGCGCACGAGCGCGCGGACCTGGTCACGGAACATGCCGGCGTTCGCGAAGAACAGGGGCGCCTCCCACCGGAACACGAGGACGCCGGGGAGTTCCTCCGTCGGGAGGCCGTTGTGCTTGCTGTGCCAGCCCGCTTCGCCGTCGATCCGTCCGAGCACTTCCCCGTGGGGCCACCAGTTGCGTCTGAAGAACAGCAGGATCGACAGTACGACTGCGATCAGGATGCCCTGCAGGACACCGAAGAAGACGACGCCGCCGGTTGCCACCAGCGAGAGGAGCAACGAGCTCCGGCGGACCTTGAGGTAGCGGCGCAGCGTCCCGATGTCGACGAGCGAGATCGCGGCCGCGATGACGACGGCGGCGAGCGCGGTCTGCGGGAGGTTCTTGAGCAGCCCGTTGAAGAACAGCAACAGCAGGGCGACGATGCCAGCACCGACGACACCGGTGAACTGGCTCTTCGCGCCGGTCTGGTCGGCCACCGCGGTGCGTGAGCTGCTGGTCGAGACAGCGAACCCCTGGAACAACCCGGCAGCGATGTTGGCCGAACCGATCCCGATCATCTCCTGGTCGGGCTTGACCTCCTCGCCGCGCCGGGCCGCGAAGGCCGTCGACGTGGCGATCGTGTCGGTGAGCGACACGAGCGTGATGCCGACCGCAGCGATGAGCATCGGGGCGACGTCGCTCACCGAGGTCCACGGCAGCGACGGGCGGGGCAGTCCCTCGGGCAGGGTGCCGACGGTGGCAATGTCGAGGTCGAAGATCCCGGTGACCGCCGTCGCGCCGATCACGGCGACGAGCACGGCGGGAATGGTCTTGGTGAATCGGGGGAGCAGGAGGAGCACGCCCAGCGTCGCCAGTCCCAACCACAGGGTCGTCTGGTTGCGTCCGGAGAAGCCGTCGATGAACGCCTCGATCTCGGCGACGAACCCGTCGGCATCGGTCGAGAACCCTGCGAGCTTCGGGAGTTGGCCGACGAGGATCGTGATGGCCAGGCCGTTCATGTAGCCGACCTGAACCTCCTTCGAGAGCAGGTCGGCGACGAACCCGAGCTTTCCGGCACCCAGCCCGATCAGGATCAGGCCGACCATCACGGCCATCATCCCGGCGAGCGCAATGGCAGTTTCGGGGTCGTCCGCCACGACGACGAGCGGCACGATGGCAGCGAAGATCAGCGGTGAGACCGCCGAGTCGGGACCGAGAACGAGCACACGTGAGGGCCCCATCAGGGCGTAGCCGACCAGGCATGCAATGGTGGTGTACAGCCCGGTGACGGGAGGCAGCCCGGCCAATTCGGCATAGGCCATCCCCTGCGGGACGAGCATCGCCGCGAGGACCACGCCGGCGACCAGGTCGAACCGCAGCCACGATCGTTCGTAGGTGCGAACCGCCGTGATGCCGGGGACGAGTCCCCGCCACCCGGTTGCTGCGGGAGCCTGGTCAGTCACCCGGGTTGACGGCGAGGCCGACGAACGGGCGCTCCCGCTGTTCGCGGTCGAGGCGGCGCATCTGGAGGATCTTGTCGATCGCCACGAACAGCGGGGAGACGAGCGAGAGTCCGATCACGAGCGCCCACTGGGCGCCGGTCAGCGAGACCGTGTCGAGTACCCGCTGGAGGAACCGGGTCTCGACGGCGGCCAGGGTCAGCCCCCATCCGAGCATGATCCAGCCCATGTACGGGAACAGCGGCGACGACCACGGCACCTGCCGTTCACGACGCATGACGAAGCCCATGTTCACGGCGCTCAGAGCGACGACGGCGAAGGCCATCGTCATCGACGTCGACGGGTCGGTGGTGCTCGGCTCGCCGGGACCCCACGAGAGCAGTGCGAGCGCCGAACCGGCGATGATGAAGCCGCTGATGACCCAACGGATGGTCTGGGCGCCGGTGGCGATCTTCGAACCGGGGACCCGTGGCGGACGGTTCATCACACCCGGGTCGGGGACGTCGACGATGAATCCGACCACGACGGTGGCGACCACGAAGAACTTTGCGAACAGCAACTGCATCGGGAAGAGCGCGACGCCGTCGTTGACGTTGAGGATCGTGGCGATCAGCATCAACTGCAACACCGAGGACAGGATCGTCAGCTGCAGTTTGACGTACGACGAGATCCGTCGGTAGATGTCGCGGCCGAGATCGACGGCATGCACGAGGGTGCCGAAGTTGTCGTCGGTCAGGATCAGCTTGCCGGCCTGTTTCGTGACCTCCGAGCCGCTGCCCATGGCGACGCCGACGTCGGCCTGCTTGAGTGCGGCGGCGTCGTTGACAGCGTCACCGGTCATGGCGACGACCTGGCCCGTTTCCTGCATCAGACGGGCGAGGCGCACCTTGTCCTCGGGGGCGACCCGGCCGAACACGTGCAGCTGTGGCAGTTGCGCCTTCACCTCGTCGTCGCTGAGCTTCTGGAGGTCGGCGCCGGTGATCACGCCGGGCCCGAGGCCCAGCTGGTCGGCGATCGCCCGGGCGGTGACCGTGTGGTCGCCGGTGATCATGCGGACGTCGATGCCCGCGCCGTGCGCGACACGGACCGCCTCGACGGCGGACGGTCGGAGCGGATCGATGATGCCGACGAGCGAGATCATCACGAGGTCGTGCACCTCGCCCATCGGATCTTCCGTCGCCGAGCGCATCGTGTCGTCGGGCAGTGAGCGCGCGGCGAACGCGAGCACGCGCAGGCCCTTCTCGGAGAGCTGCTGGTTGGCGTCGAGGAGTTCCTGGCGGACCTGGTCCATCGGGACGATCTCGCCGCGCCACAGCGCCTGCGAGCACTTGTTGATCACGACGTCGGGTGCGCCCTTCACGGTCATGAAGTGCGGGTCGGGAACCAGGTTCAGGTTCATGTGGTCCGGCCGGTCGTGGAACGTGGCCATGAACTTGTACTCGGAGTCGAACGGCACCAGCGCGACGCGCGGCAACGAGCGACGCGTCTCTTCGGCATCGACGCCGATCTTCGCGGCGAGGACGACGAGCGCGGCCTCGGTCGGGTCACCGATGATCGACTCGTCCGCGGCGACCGTGGCATCGCTGCACAGGGCCAGGCCGAGCGCAAGGCCGGTGAAGTCGGGTGTGGGAGCGCCGGCGGGGCCGAGGATGGCACCGGACGTGGCGTAGCCGCTGCCCTCGATCTTGTACCACGAGCCGCCGGTCATCATGGTCACCGACGTCATCGCGTTCATCGTCAGCGTGCCGGTCTTGTCGCTGTTGATCACGGTCGTGCCGCCGAGCGTCTCGACGTCGTTGAGTGACTTGACGACCGCCTTCGATTCGGCGAGCCGCTGTGCCCCGGACGAGAGCATCAGCTGCACGAACGTTGGCAGACCGGTCGGGATCGCGGAGATCGCGGTCGACACACAGAGCAGGATCAGGGTCTCCTGTTCCTGGTCGCGTGCGATGCCCACGATCGCGATGATCGCCACCGCGCCCCAGGCGAGGAATCCGAAGACCTTGGTCAGGTCGTCGAGTTCCTTCTGCAGCGGCGACTTCGACCGCTTGGTCGCCGTGACCATGTTGGCGATCTGGCCCATCTGGGTCGACTGGCCGGTCGCGACCACGACCAGTTCGGCAGAACCGCGGGTGACCTGCGTGTTCTGGAACACCAGGTTGGTGCGGTCGCCGAGCGGCTGCTCCTCGTCACCGAGCGTGGTGCTGTCCTTGGCGATCGGTGCGGACTCGCCGGTGAGCGAGGCCTCTTGCACCTCGAGCGACGCCGAGGAGATGATCCGGGCGTCGGCGGGGACGAGGTCGCCTGCTTCGACCAGCAGGATGTCTCCCGGCACGAGCCCGACGGCGTCGACCTCCTCGATGGTGCCATCGCGGCGCACCCGGGCGGTCGGGACCTGCAGCTGGGCGAGCGCATCGACGCTCGCCATCGCCTTGCGCTCCTGGTTGGTGCCCATGATCACGTTGAACAGCACGAGCGCCATCACGATCGCTCCGGTCGCGATCTGGTCGATCGTGAAGCTGGCGATACTGACGATCAGCAGCATGATGTTCATCGGGTTGGCGATCTGCGCCTTGGCGATCTGCCACGTGGTCGGTGGCGGTTCGGTCGCCACCTCGTTCTTGCCGTACTTCGCCAAGCGGTTCGTGACCTCGGCTGCGCTGAGCCCGGATGACGCATCGACGCCGAGTCGGGAGACGGTGTCGTCGACCGACAGCGAGTACCACTGGGTGCTGTCGGGGGCGGGTTGCTGGGTTGGTTCTTCGGTCATGGTCATGGTGATCTCGGCGCTCTTCAGTAGGGCTCGGGGATGTGGCGAAGTGGCAGGTCGGGCTCGACGTAACCGCGGGCGGCTTGGCGTCGTGGCAGCTTGACCTCGGGCCGGTCGACCTTCTCGTACGGCACCTGCGAGAGCAGGTGCGAGATGATGTTGAGACGGCCGCGCTTCTTGTCGTCGGTGTGTGCGATGAACCACGGCGCCCACGACGTGTCGGTGGCGGCGAGCATGGCATCGCGGGCCCGCGAGTAGTCGTACCAGCGGCTGTAGGACTTGAGGTCCATGTCCGACAGCTTCCAGATCTTGCGCGGGTCGTCGATGCGGCCCTTCAGTCGACGGGTCTGCTCGTCGGCGCTGACCTCCAGCCAGTACTTGATCAAGATGATGCCCGATTCGACCATTGCCTTCTCGACGCCGGGGGTCTGATCGAGGAACCGCTTGGTCTGCTCCGGTGTGCAGAAACCCATCACCGGCTCGACGCCGGCCCGGTTGTACCAACTGCGGTCGAAGATCACGACCTCGCCGGCAGCGGGGAAGTGCTTCATGTACCGCTGGAGATACATCTGGGACTTCTCGCGCTCGGTGGGTGCGGGCAGGGCAACGAGGCGGAACGTGCGGGGGCTCACCCGTTCGGTGATGCGCTTGATCGTGCCGCCCTTGCCGGCGGTGTCGCGGCCCTCGAACACGATGCAGACCTTGGCACCGGTGGCCTTGACCCATTCCTGCATGGCGACGAGTTCGCCCTGCAACACCTCGAGTTCGGCCTCGTACTCCTTGCGCTTGAGCTTTGCGCCAGGCTCGGCTTGCTCTCGGTCGGAGGCCTCCGGCAGCAACCCGTCGGTGGAGTCGTGCTGCTCGGCCTTTTCGGCCCGCTTCTTCTTGCCCATGATCGGCACTCCTTGGTCGTGGTGGTCTGTTCGTTCGTCCGCGCAGACCGCGCGCTGTGAGGTCCACTCGTCTCTGACGAGTATCCGCCTCACGGATCGTACGCGCATCGTCCGATTCGAATGACTGTCCGCAGGCTCCACTGCGCTAGAACGGCCGTCGACGAACGAGTCGAGACGCCTTCGGGGAGCCCGGCTCGCTGCGACGACCCCGACGAACGCAAGGAGATCGAGATGGTGGACAGCATCGCCGAGGTGCTGCCGTATGCGATCGCCGTCGCGATCAGTCCGGTCCCGATCATTGCTGTGATCCTGATGCTGTTCTCGGCCCGCGCGAGCGTGAACGGGCCGATGTTCCTGGCCGGTTGGGTCGTGGCGAGTGGTGCAGTGAGCGCGATCGCCTACGCGCTCGCGGACGCCAGCGACGCTTCGACCAACAGCACGACGGCGGACACCGTCTCGTGGGGACAGATCGCGATCGGTGCGTTCCTCCTGGTGGCCGCGGCGCGTCAGTGGCGCAGCCGTCCCGCGCCGGGCGCGGAGGCGACAATGCCGAAGTGGATGGCCGGCATCGACTCGTTCTCGCCGTTCAAGTCGTTCACGCTCGCGCTGTTCCTCGCCGGGGTGAACCCGAAGAACCTCCTGCTCTCCGTCGGCGCGGGCGCAGCACTTGCACAGCTCGGCGCCTCGACGTCGGACGCCGTGGTGGCGTGGATCGTCTACGTCCTGCTCGCGAGCGTCACGATCGCCGGACCGGTGAGCTATCACGTGCTGGGTGGCGACCGAGCGAAGGCGACACTCGACGAACTGAAGGCGTGGCTCATCGTGCACAACGCGGCGGTGATGACGACGCTGTTCGTCGTCTTCGGTGTGAAGCTGATCGCCGAGGGCCTCCCGGTCCTCGGCGGCTGAACCGAGCCGAGCGGAACTCCGGCGGACGGGTGCGAGTGCCCGAGTCGAGCGTCAGCCGAAGCAGGTGTCGGCGCTGACGACGGTGACGATCACCGTGGTCTGGCTTGCGTTTCCTGCGCTGTCGACGGCTCGCACCGTGATCGACACGGCGCGCTCACCGCCCGCTGGGACGGCGCCGTAGGCGACGGGACCGAACGTCGCCGACCCTTGAGCGAGCGACACCGACGGCGACGAGTTGCCCACGCTCCACGAGGCCGTGATCGAGGCAATGCCCGACGGATCCGACGCGGTCGCCGAGATCGTCGACGTCTTCGGCTCGCCCCCGCACAACCCGGCAAAGGTCTCCCAGATCCGGTTCGGCGATGCGCTCGCCGACACTGACGGCCCGGTGGTGTCGGGCGGCGGCGGTGCGGCGGTCGTCGGCGCCGGTGGTGGTGGCGGTGGTGGCGTCGGTGACGGTGACGGTGGAGGTGGTGAAGTGGGTGCCGGGGGTGAAGTCGGTGCTGGTGGTGGGGTCGGTGGCGTGGGCGCAGGGTTGGGTTGGGTCGGACCAGCCGTCGTCGGCGTCGTGGCGGTCGGCGGCAGGGCCGGGGCCCCACCGGGCTCGGTCGGATCGTCAGGCTCCGTCGTGGTCGTCGTCGACGAGTTGGTGGTGTCGTCGATCACGCCGCCGACGAGCACTCGAGGAGTCGGGCAGCCACCGACCGGCAGCGCCTCGAAGGTCTCGTCGGGAATCACTGCCGCCCCGGCCACCCAGACCCGGTCGGAGGGGTCGTCGGGGCTGCGAACCGCGACCCAGCTCCCCGACTCGTCGACAGCGGTCGCCACGACCCGGTCGCCGCCGCGGAGGCTCCCGACCACACCCTCGCCAGGGCACGAGTACGTCGACACCGAGACTCGGGGAGTGATCCCGATGACCGCGTCGGCCGGCAGGATCGCTGCGTCGCCTGGGCCGAGTTGGGCGGACCGCTCGCGCGCAGCGTCGACGGAGGTCGTGGACTCGATGACGACCAGGCCGAGACCGCCGCCCAAGACGAGTCCGCCGATGGCGGCGGCCAGCCAGTTCGATGCGAACCTGCTCATGGTGTCCCTTCGATGAACGTGACCACTGCGACGACATCGACGGTCGCATCGGGGTCGGGCAGGCCTGCGACCGGGATCGAACCGGTGACCGTGATCGGTGAACCGAACACGATGTCGTCGTACGCGATCGTCTGCGCGATCGCCAACGGACCTGGCTGCTCGAAGCCGGGCACCGGGAGTTGGCAGGCGGCGATCAGCAGTTCGACCTCGACATCCAGGCGGACGTCGACCTCGAGGCCGCTCGACGTGGTGATCCGGTCGGTGGGGATTCGGGGTGCTCGGCGAGCGGTCGTCGTCACCTCACCCCCGCGGCAGCCGGTTGCGCCGCGAGGCTGTTCGTTGAGGCTCGACCAGATCACGTCCCGGCCAGCCACGACCAGATCGGCCCGATTGACACGCATCATGCTGGTCGGTGCGTCGATCGAGATCGAGGCGGTGAACACCAGATCGATGTCGTCGGTGCGGAGGAAGCCGCGCAGCCACGGCTCTGCGGGCCCGAACCGCGGGTCGCCGGGCGCGAGATGCCATCGGCTGGTGTCGCCGTCGGCGTCGGTGAGCTCGACGACCGGGGCGTAGGAATGACGCGGGCAGAGGTTGTCGATGGCGACGTCGTGCTGTTCACGGAGCACGTCGAACGATGCGGTGTTCGGGCCGCCGCCGACGATGCACGCCGGTGAGCCATCGGTCGGGTCGAGCAGGGTGACCGTGGCCGTCACGGGACGGTCGGCGAGGATCTGGAACGACACGGTCGGGTTCGGCTGTGGGCCCGAGGTCAGCGGTGTCGCCGACGTGTCGAATCGCGGCGTCTCGGGCGGTTCCGGTCGCTGATCGCCGAGCTCGTCGGGGAGCGAGATCGACCAGTCCGAGCGCAGGTCGCCCTGGGTGTTGGCGTAGCTGACCTCGATCACGACCGTCCCGTAGGACTCGTCACTCGGCCGGTCGCATGCGTCACCGACGCCGCCGCACCAGAAGTCGCGCCGCGGGGCGCCTGTCGGCAACTCGAGCCGGTAGAGCTCCGACTCCGGTGGGACGCAGACCCCCACACAGGTGTGAACCCGGAGCACGGACTCGAGCGTGTGATCGACGCCGTCGACGTCCTCGGCGATCATCGTCACCCGGGCCCCGGATCGGTACAGCGCCGTCGACCGTGCGTCGGAGGTGCAGATCGGCTCGTCGATCGCCACCAGGCCGCGGATGTCCGACGAGTTGCGCCACGTGCCGCACCACGGGTGGCCGAGCATGATGCCGCGCCCCACCGGTTCGACGCCGATTCGCAGTGTCCCGGGGCGGACCCTGGCGTCGTCGGTGGTCTCGACCTCGACGACGGTGAACGTGATGTCGAGCGCGTCGGGGGTGATCAGGTCGTATGCCTCGATGCGTTCGATCCCGGCGTCGAACGATGGCTCGACCACCGACGTGTAGATGCAGAGTCGATACGTGGAGCCTTCTGCAAGGCGCATGGTGCCGAACGTGCGGTTGTTGTACGCCGGGTCGAACCCGGCCCGGGCGAGGTCGTTCGCGTTCGACGTCGACCGCTGCGGGTTCGTCGGTGACCACGGGAGTTCGTAGCCGGGCTGGGTTCTCGATGTGGTCGAACACGGATCGCCTGCCGTCGGCTCGCTGGTACGTCGGAACGCGTAGATCCGGACCTGCTGGTCGGCCCGGTGCGGCGCGCTGACGAGGAGTTCGTTGTCGCTGAGCGTGAGGAGGAACGTCTTCGGGATCCGGTAGTCCGGGCCGCGGAAGAACGGTGGTGTCCCCCGGGTCGACCAGAGCTGGTCGAACACGTCGGTCGCTTGTGCGGTGTACTGGTGCGGGCGGCCGACGAAGAGGTCGGTGAGTGTTGCGCAGTGCACGATCGGAGGAGGCGGGTCGACCTCGGCGGCCTCGAACGCATCGAGCCATTCGGCCGTCACGTCGTTCGGGGTGGCGATCTCGATCGTCCGGTCGTCGCTCGGCCATCCCGACCGCCAGTACCGAAGCGTCATCGACTCGATCGGCGTGGTCGACTCGATCGAGACGCGCACTTCGTCGTCGGCCACCGGGGCGGCGCAGCCGTCTGTCGGGCGCACTCGGATCACCACGTGCAGCGGCGGTGGGATCGTCAGCGCAAACGTGTCGGTGATCGTGCCGGGCTCGCCGGGGTCCGGGCAGCGGGTGTCTCCGTCCGCGTCGACATCTCTGTCGACGTCGGCGCACGGGTCGACGAAGCCCGGCTCGACACGCCCCGGTTCGACGTCCACCCCTTCCGAGGCGGTCGGGGTCGATTCGTCGGTCGGTGGCGTTGCGCCGGTACCGACGAAGCGCTCGATTGCGGCGAGGTCGAGGTCCGGGCCGTCGGTGGTGTCGGCGGGTTCACGGTCGTCGTCGAGCAGGACCTCGATGTCCGGCACGGGCAACCCGAGCTCGTCGGCGAGCACCGGGGGAGCCGCCGCTGCCCCGCCTCCCGAGCCGGATTCGTCGGCCACGACGGCGATCGTGGCCTCACCAACGATCGGGCTGAGGACGTCGACCGCCGAGGTCTGCATCGGGCCACCGACGTCGTCCGGATCGAACGATGGGAGACCCGTTCCCCGGGGCCCCTCGCCGGGGCCGATGGGAGCAACGATGGGCACATCGATCTCGGTGACGATCGGGCCCACCGGGGCGTCGGCCGGCGCTTCGGTGGGCGCATCGGCGGAGGGGTCCGTCGGTGGCGTCGATGCGATCGGCGTGGCCCCTTGTTCGCTGGGGGCCGTCTCGCCACCGCCGCCACCACCTCGGGCCGACAACGCGATGCCGAAACCGGTCACCGCCATCACGAACGCGATGGCGACGCCGACGACGACGTTGCGACGCGAGACTGCGCCGTCGTCACTGCGGTCCGTTTGCCCCTCGCCGTCCGGAGAATCCATCTTCCCGGATCGTCGCCCAACCTGCCGGGCGGTGTCATGAGTGGTCACTACTCATCTCGCAGCATCTCGCAGCACCTTGCAGGGTCAGTTCGACTGGCCACTTGGCTGTTCTGGTGCTCACACCGGGGCGCCGCTGGGACCACATCGCCTACGATCGGTCGAGGAGAGCGACAAGATGACCGACGACACCGCGTGGCCGCTCGTCGGCCGGAACGATCTGCTGAGGCTCGCTGCGGCAACGCTCACCGGTGGTGGAAGCGTGCTGTTCGCCGGTGAGGCGGGCGTGGGCAAGACGGCGCTGGCAGGTCGACTCGCGGACACGTTCGACCCCGACGACGTCACACGAATCGCTGCCACCTCACTCGTCGGTTTGCCGCTGCGGGCGCTCGGCGCGCTGCCTGGCGCGATGACCTCGGTCGAGGGTGAGCGGCCGATCGTCGTGATCGACGACGTTCAACTGCTGGACGGCGACGCCGCCGCACTCGTCCACCGGTTGCTCGTCGAACAGCGGATCCGCCTCGTTGCGACGATGCGCACCGGTGGTCCGGCACCGTCCATTTCGATCACGAGCCTGTGGAAGGACGAACTCGTCGAACGGCACGATCTCGACCTGCTCGCACGCGCCGATGTCGACCACCTGATCGACCTGGTGCTCGACGGGCCGATCGACCCGGGCGTTCGCCGCCAGCTGTGGGAACTGACACTCGGCTCGCCGTTGATGTTGCGCGAGCTGATCCGCTCGACTCGCCGTTCGGGGTCGCTGGCACGACGTGACGGCCTGTGGCGCTTCGTCGCCGTGCCGACCTCGGCCCGCCTCGACGAGCTGATCGGCAGCGAACTCGACGCCCTCGAGCGGGAGGTTCGCGATGTCGTCGACCTGGTCGCGCTCGGCGAGCCGCTGGGATTCGACCTCCTCCGCCATGCCGCTACCGGCGAAGCCATCGAAGCAGCGGAGCAGGCGGGGATGATCACGATCGTGCGCGACGACGTGCGGCGCGACGCCCGCATGTCGCATCCGATGTTCGGCGACGTCGCCACCAGGCTGATGGGCGAGGCCCGAACCACACGCATCTGTGGCCGACTGCTGGAGCTGCTGGAGCAGACGCCGATGCGCCGGGGTGACGACATCGTCCGCGCCACCACCTGGCAGCTCCGCGCTGGCGGCACCGTGGTGTCCGACGACATGGTGCTCGCCGCCCGTCGCGCCCTCTACGGCGAGGATCAGCGGCTCGCGATCGAGATCGCCACCCGAGCGATCAAGGGTGAGCCGGACCGCACCGACGTGGCGCTGCTGCTTGCGAGCGCGCTCGCCTCGGTCGGCGAGCACGCCCGGGCCGACGAACAGCTCGCGGCGTCCTCCGAGTCGCGCACCGAGACCGAATTGGCGCTCGTCGCGATGGAGCGGGCTGCCGCGCTGTTCTGGGGCATCGGTGACGGGCCGGGGGCCGAGGAGGTCCTCGAGCGTGCCTTGGAACGGCTGTCGCCGGGTGCCTGGTACGACGAGGTCCGGTCCGAGCGGGCGCTGATCGCCTCCAATCAGGGGCAGCTGCGCCGAGCCACGGCGATCGTCGACCCGATCGTCGCGCGCGACGACGGCGATCGCGTGTTCGTCACCGCGGCGATCTCGGCGAGCTGCGCGTGGTCGCTCGACGGACGCTGCCTCGACGCCATCGATCTCGCCACCCGCGCGTTCGACGTGTGCTCGGCACTCGGACGTCAGCCGGCGCTCACCGAGCCGGGCATCTTCGTGGTCTCCCATGTCACCGCGCTCGCCGAGGCGGGCCAGCTCACCGATGCCGAGGCGATCAGCCGCCTCGCCCGCGACGTGACGGTCAGCGAGGGCAAGCTCGAAGGGCAGGCCTGGTTCTCGATGCTGCTCGCCCGTAACCTGCTGATCACCGGGCGCTTCGAGGAGTCGGTCGAGCGCTTCGTCGAGTCGGCGGCGTCGTTCGCCGGCATTCACTCCTACGGCCCACGCCGATGGTCGCTGGCGGGTGCGGTGATGGCGTCGGCGATGCGCAACGACGCCGCCTCGGCCCATCGTTTCGCCGACGAGCTCGCTGCGGCCGACGATCACCCCGCCAAGCTGATGGAGATCGAGATCGAGCGGGCGTTCGCCCACCTCTTGGCACTCGATGGCGACACCGGGGGAGCGTGCCGGGCGCTCCGGACCACCATCGACCGCCACGTCGGCAACGGTGCACTCATGCTGATCGGGGGGCTACTCCACGACATCGTCCGCTTCGGCGGCAGCGTGGACGAAGCGGAGTGGGCCGTGCTCGACGGTTGTCAGGGCGAGCTCGCCCCGTTGCGGATGGAACTCGGCGCGGCGATCAACTCGCGGTCGGCTGAACGACTGGCCGATTGTGCCCAACGGTTCTCGACGATGGGTGCCCACCTGTATGCGATCGAGGCAGCCCTGTGGGCGGCGACACGGTACGAGGCCGCCGGCGACGGCCGCGCAGCTGCGCGCCAGCGCCAACTCGCTGAACGGTGGCGGGCCGGGATCGACTCGGGTCCGATCCTCACGCTGCAGCTCATCGGGGCCGGCACCCCGGCCGAACTCACCGCCCGCGAAGCCGAGGTCGCCCGCTTGGCCGGGGCGGGTCGAACCAATCGGGAGATCGCCGACCACTTGTTCGTGTCGGTGCGCACCGTCGAGAACCACTTGCGGCGGGTGTACATGAAGCTCGGCGTCTCGGGCCGGCGCGAGCTCGCCGACGTCGTGTTCGTGCCGGGTCGCTCGCCGCTCACCGCAGGTCTTGGTGGAGCCGCGAGGGAGCATCGCACCCTCCACGAGCGCCACCTGCTCTGACGCGGAGCGGCCGTGCGTGGCGCGCGGCTCGGGCGATCGTGGTCGAGGGGTGCTCGCCGGCGATGCCTGCTCGATGGTTCGATGCCCACCGAGCAGGCATTTCGTGCGACCCAGAGCGATGTGGAGCCCAGAGCGAGAATCGAACTCGCGACCTACGCATTACGAATGCGTTGCTCTACCGACTGAGCTATCTGGGCGCGCTGGAAGCGCAGGGCGTGATGTTATCGGTGGGCGTCGATCGTCACGACGGAGAATCTGGCGCCGTCGCGGCCAGCGGGTCGCGGCCGTTCCACGTGCCGGTTGAGGCGTACGGCTCGAAGCGGGCGAACATCTCCTCGGCGTACCAGTCCTCGGCCCGGGTGCGTCGTACGACGTCGCGGTGGTCCGGCATCGAGTACGCGAACTGGCGGGCGGCGCGCATCGACTCCCACAGACTGAACGTGGCCAGACTGCCGACCGGTGTCTCACCGATCCCGACGACGTCGACCAACCCGGGTGCCCGGTGCAGTTCGGCGTCGACGACCTCGCTTGCCGCGCCGAACGCACGCCACGAACGCCGCCGGACGTTCGCACGCGTGATGATCGCCACCGGACCGTCGGCGTTGCCCGTGTCGAGGCCACCGAGCGGGTCGACTCCCTTCCACGTGCCGTGGCCGCCGACCGAGCGAAGCCGCACGTGCCAACTCTCCTCGGCGCCGCGCCAGCGTCGGGAGATTGCGCTGTCGGCCAGAAACGCATCGAGGTCGGACTCGTCGTCCCAGACGGCGAAGAGTGCGCTGCGTGACAGGTCGGCGCCGCGGCCCGTGTCGTCTCCGCTGCCGGTGCCGAGCAGCCGCCAGAACGCAAGACCGTGCACCCGCGGCAGCCGTAGCCGGTCCGCTCCGAGGCGGGCGAGGACGAGCGGGGTCTTCCACGTCGGTTCGTCGACGAGGTGGAACGATGCGATGCGACCCATGTCTGGGCCATGCTGTCACCGATGGGCGCCGAACAGACAGTCACGGTGGCGATCACGATCGTCGTCGGCTACCTGATCGGGTCGATCCCGATCGCCAATCTGGTCGCCGCGCGTCGCGCCCGGATCGACCTGCGTGAGGTCGGCGACCGAAACCCCGGTTTCTGGAACGCCCGCGAGACACTCGGTCGCCGGGCGGCGATCCCGGTATTCGTCGGCGACAGCGCGAAGGGTGTCGCCGCCGCGCTCGTCGGAACGGCGCTCGCCGATCCCGGCGTCTGGGGGCTTGCCTATGTCGGCTGCGGCGCGGCGATGATCGGCCACGCCTTTCCCGTGTTCGCTCGCTTCCGCGGTGGGCGCAGCATCCTCACGTTTGCCGGGGGCGCTGCGGTGTATGCGACGATCCCGTTCCTGATCGCGATCGGGCTGCTGCTGGCGACATTCGCCGTCCGTCGATCGTTCGCCGTGGCCGCTCGTGTCGGGTTCGTTGCGTTCCCGATCGTGCAGCTCGTCGTCGAAGGTCCGTACCGAACCGCGGCCACGGGTGTACTGATGACGTTCATCGGGCTGCGCTTCGCGATGGCCGCCGTCGCCGACCGGCGCGGTCGGGCCGCTCAGGCGTAGCTGCGGCCGCGCCAGACCTGGCGGCCGCGCCGGGCGATGCCGCGGGCGATGGCGGCGGCTGCGATCGGATCCGCGAGTGGGCTCGCCCAGTACGCCGCGTCGATGCGTTCATAGGCTCGCCGTGTTCCGACCAGCGTGCCGAGGCGCAGCGCGAGCAGCCCGACGTCGACGAGATCGCCTCGACGCATCAGCAGCCGCGGCAAGGGGAGCACCTGGGCGAGCAGCACCACGGCCAGATCGACAAGTTGCCGTCGGGGTGGCTCCACACCGGGAAGCGCCAACGAGCGACCCCAGCCGGTCAGGACGTCGCCGAACGACTCGAACATCCGCACGCTCAACAACTCGCTGGCGTCGAGGAAGCCGACCCGCTGGCCCTGCGCGGCGAGGTTTCGTGCCAAGGCGATGTCCTCGACCACCTCGCCGCGGACCGCCTCCATGCCGCCGGCGGCACGGAATCGGCGGCGTTCGAACACCATGCACTGGCCGTTCGCCATCGTGCGGTCCGGACGCGCTGCGGGGGCGCCGGGCGGACCAAAGCGGTACACGAGCGTCGTGAGCATCGCCGGGTGCAGGAATCGGCTCCCCGGGGTCGGGCAGTCGAAGCGGCCGCCGACGGTCAGGAAGTCGAGCCGTTCGCCCGTCGCACGCGCCACCAGCGCCGACGGCAGCTGAGGGTCGGGTCGCGTGTCGGCGTCGAGGGTGACCACCCACTCCGACGATGCTGCCGCCACGCCCTGCTGGAGCGCCCAGGCCTTGCCGGCCCAGCCGTCAGGGAGCTCGGCGCCGCTGAGCACGGTCGCGCCGGCGCGACCGGCGATGTCGGCGGTGCCGTCACTCGATTGGTCGTCGACGACGATCACCTCGTTCACACGTGGGGCACCGACGATCGCATCGAGCAGCGGCCCGATCCGGCTCGCTTCGTCACGGGCCGGGATGACGACGGTGATCGACTGCAGCGGCGTGAGCGTGGGACGAACCGGCGCCGCCACGGCCGCTGCCTGCGCAAGGCGGGTCACCGCCACCGCACCGGCGGTCAGGCGGAGGCCGATCGAGACGAGCCGGACGCCTCGCCGCGCCGCGCTCATCGGAGATCCTCGGTGATCATCTCGGTCACGATCCGGGCGCTGGTGGTCACGAGGGGCAGGCCCCCGCCGGGATGGCTCGACCCGCCGACGAGATACAGCCCCGGCCGGGCGCCGCGGTTCGTCGGCCGCACGAACGCGGCCCGTCTGCCGTTCGACGACGTGCCGTAGATCGCTCCACCCGGAGACCGGTAGCGCCGTTCGATGTCGGCCGGTGTCATCGTGTGGCGGAGTTCGATGCGGGGTCGCAGGTCGACGCCGCGCTCGGCGAGCCGGTCGAGCACGAGGTCGCCGTACGCATCGGCATCCACCTCGACGTCGGGCGGGGTGTTGACGAGCAGGAACCAGTTCTCGCAGCCGTCGGGTGCCTGGCTCGGATCGGTCACCGACGACACGCAGGCGTAGATCGTCGGGTCGTCGGCCAACTCGCCGGCGTCGAGCCGGTCGTACTCGGCGCGGTAGCTGTCGGAGAACCAGACGTTGTGGTGCTGGAGCCCGGGGGTGAGGCCGCGAGCGCCGACACACAGCACGAAGCCGCTCGTCGAGCGCTTCGCCCGCCGCACGCGCTTCAGCGCGGCCGAGTCGGGGAGCAGGTCGGCGTACAGGTGCTCGGCGTCGGTGTTCGCCACGACGATGTCGGCGGGCTCGATCGCGCCGTCGCCCAACTCCACGCCCGCCACCGGTCCGCCCTCCGGGGCGGCGATGCGCCCGACGTCTGTTCCGGTGCGGATCTCGACGCCGCCGTCGCGTGCGACGCGTTCGAGCGCGGCGCGCAGGGCGTCGAGGCCTCCCATCGGATACCAGCAGCCGAAACGGGCTTCGATGTGGGGGATGCAGGCAAGTGTCGCCGGAGCCGAGTACGGCGACGATCCCGAGTACGTTGCGTAGCGACCGGCCCACTGCACGAGGCGGGGATCGTCGAAGAACGACTCGGCCGAGCGGTGCAGCGTGCGCATCGGGTCGATCGCGGTGAGGTCGAACGGTGAGCGCATCCGCTTCGCGAGCGACCAAGGATTCGACATCGGCCCGGCGAAGAACGTCCGATCGGCAACGTCCCAGATCCGCCGACCGCGAGCGTCGAACGCTCGCCACTGCTCGCCGGCGCCGGGGGCGAACTCGTCGAACGCCTTGGCGGTGTCGTCGTCGCCGTCGGGCACGACCAGCGACGAACCGTCGGTCCAGTGGTAGGCGAACTGTGGGTCGAGCCGGACGAGGTCGAGCTGTTCGTCGAGCGACGTGCCGGCGGCTCGGAAGACATCGTCGAAGACGTGTGGCAGCGTCACCAGCGACGGGCCGATGTCGAACGTGTACCCGTCGGCCTCGTGCGTGGCGAGCTTGCCGCCGACCACGTCGCTGCGTTCGAACACGGTGACGTCGTGGCCGAGTGCTCGCAGCCGGATCGCCGCCGCCAACCCGCCGACGCCCCCGCCGACGATCGCGACGCGCTGGTCAGACACCGAGCTTCCTTGCGACGCCAGCGGCGGCGACCGGGAGCATGCCGATGCCGCCGACGATGGCCACGACCGGGTCGCGGAAGTAGCGGGCGAAGCCGATCGTCTCCATCACGCCCATGTATGCGTATTCACCGACGAGCGCTCCGTCGGCGTTGCGGGCGTCGTCGGCCGGTGGGAGCGCCGCTTCGAGCAGCGCCATCACGCCGAGCCCGGTCACGAACCAGCCGAGGTAGTTCGTGAGTGGGATCCCGCGGTAGACGCCGCGCCGCGCCCACGCCCAGTAGCCCTCGCCGACCATCTGCGGGTCGAGGAACAGATCCCACGCAGTCAGCGCAGCCGAGCCGAGAGCGATGCGCGTCGCCGGCGTCGACCGTGCGCCGAGTGCCGCATGGGCGGTCTCTCGCGCCGGCAAACCGAGCGCGAACCACGCGAGTGGCACGATCGCTGGCACGTGCGCCACCTGCGGCTGCAGGGCGCGGGTGTAGGCATAGTGGCCGAACGGGACGCCGGTCGCAGTGCCAACGCGCTCGACTGCCGTGGTCGCCACTGCGGTCGACCACGGCGGCGGTGCCGGCTCGCCCGGCGCCCCAGCGCCGCACGGCGTTGGCGGTGGTCGTCGTGAACGACCCGACCACGACCACCGTCGACAGCACCTTGCGGGCTCGGCCACCCTGGGGCAACAGCGGCGTCGCGATCATTCCGGCCACCGTGACGACGCTCGCCCCGCCGGCCACCCACGCCGCCCATCGTTCTCGTGAACAAGTGCGCGCTCTGTCCGCGGAGTTGTTCACGAGAACGGGGAGAGGAGCTTCGCGACCATCGTCGCTTTCTCGGTGGTCGACACGCTCGCCCGCGAGGTGAACACGTCGTAGTCCTGCGCCTCGATCTTGTCGAGGATCCGCCCGTACAGCGCATGCGCAGCGCCGACGCACTTCGCCGAGCGGTCGGGCAGCATGTCGATGCCGATCTGCGCCGACCGGTACAGCTCGCGGCAGCGGTCGATCTCGAACTGCATCAACGCGACGAATTCGGGGCTGACGCGCCGCTGCGTGAGGTCGACCCCGAATCGTTCGGTGTCTTCCAGCGGGATGTACTGGCGGCCGCGATCGAGGTCTTCGTCGATGTCGCGCAGGAAGTTCGTGAGCTGGAACGCATTGCCGAGGTCACGCGCATGCGGAAGCGCCGTGTCGTAGTCGGTGGGCTCGAGGATCGGCAGCATCATCTCGCCGATCACGGCGGCCGAACCGTCCATGTAGACGAGCAGATCGTCCCAGGTGGCGTAGGACTCGACGGTGAGGTCCATGGTCATCGAACGCAGGAACCGATGGAACGCCTCGACGTCGATGTCGAAGGCACGCACGGTGTGGACGACGGCTTTGAGCACCGGATCGTCGGACCGGCCGGCATCGAGGTCGGTGAAGAACCGCTCACCGAAGTCGGCGAGCGCTGCGGCGCGCACCTCGGTCGGCACGTCGCGGCCACCCTGCGACGGGATCTCATCGACGATGTCGTCGGCGTAGCGGGCGAAGGCATAGAGCGCGTGGACGTGATGCTGCTTGACCTTCGGGAGCACCTTGGTCGACCAGTAGTACGTGGTGCCGTGGCGCTTGTTGAACTCGCGGCAGAGCTCGTAGCTCTCGTCGAGCGTGACCGGGCCGGTCGGGAGGAGCTGGGTGGTCGGTGTCGGCGGAGCCCCACGTTTGAACAGCGACGACACGCTCGCCATCAGTGACGCGCCCGTGCGTACTGCTCGACGCGTTGTGCGGCGAGTTTGCCCGACACCAAGACCATCGGCACGCCGACGCCGGGCAACGTGGACGAGCCGGTGAACACGAGGCCCGGCACCTTCTTGTTGACGTTGTTCGGGCGGAACGGACCGGTCTGGAAGAAGGTGTGGGCAAGCGCGAACGGCGTGCCCTGTTCCATCCCCATGCGCTCCCAGTCCTGCGGGTCGTAGATCTCCTCGACGATCACCTCGGTCGGGTAGCCGAGCGAGTCGACCCGTGTACGCAGACTTTCCATGATCGTGTCGCGCTCGCGGCTCCAGTCGATCGTGCCGCTCAGGTTCGGGGTGGGTTCGAGGACGTAGATGCTCGAGTGTCCCTCGGGAGCGAGCGAGCGGTCGTCGAGGCTGTGCAGCGTGACGAGGATCGACGGGTCGGGCATGCGCACGCCATCGTCGATCAGTGCCTTGAACGAGCCGTCCCAGTCCTTTCCGAAATGGATGTTGTGGTGGCTGGCGTCGGCCGGCGGCATTCCCTTGACGCCGGCGACCCACAGCAGGCACGACGGCGAGTACTTGCCCTTGCGGGCGGTTCGCGGCGCGTCGATGCCGCGGGATCAGTTCGCGATAGGCGACGGGCAGGTCCACGTTGCACACCACGGCGTCGGCATCGAGGCGTTCGGAGGCACCGATCTCGACGCCGGTGACCCGTCCGCCGTTCGTGCCGCCGGGAGCGCGCAGGATGCGGGTGACCGGCGACGAGTAGCGGATCTCGACGCCTGCGGCGGTGACGGCGTCGGCGAGACCGGCAGCCATCATGTGCATGCCGCCCTCGGGGACGAACACGCCCTCGACGGAGTCCATGTAGGTGATGACGGCGTACAGCGCGAGGGCCTCGTACGGGGCGAGCCCGGCGTACATCGACTGGAAGCTGAAGATGCGCTGCAGTCGCTCGTCGTCGAAGAACGACGCCACCTTCTTGCCGAGCTTGCCGAACCCGCCGAGCTTGACGAGTTCGAGCCCCGACTTCCACGGCTTGATCAAGTCGAGCGGCGTGTCGAAGTTGGCATCGATGAACGAGTCCATCTCGGCGCGGTAGAGCTTCTCCAGCCAGGTGCAGAACCGACCGAACGCCTCGGCGTCCTTGGGCCCGGAGAACTCGCGGATCTCCTGGGTCATCGCCTCGCGACCGTGACGAACGAACAGCGTCGAGCCGTCGGCGTACACCGCCCGATACATCGGGTCGACCGGGTTGATCGTGATGAAGTCCTTCATCTCGGCGCCGGCTGCGTTGAAGGCGTCCTCGAGGAGGTTCGGCATGGTGAGCACCGTCGGCCCGTTGTCGAGACGGAAGCCCTGTTCGAAGATCATCCCGGCGCGCCCGCCGGGAATCGGGTCGCGTTCGACGATCGTCACATCGTGACCGGCGCCGACGAGGTGTGCGGCAGCCGACAGTCCGCCGAGGCCGGCGCCGACGACGATGACCTTCATCGTGCGTCCTGTTCGGTGGGGGTGAGCATCAGACGTTCCTCCAACTGACGTAGTCGGCGAGGGCGACCAGTTCGGTCTTGGCAGCCTCGACGATCGGTGCCTCCTCGATGGCGGCAACTGCCGCCTCGGTGAGTGCGGTGATGTGGTCTTCGAGTTCGGCGAGCGCCCCGGTGTCGACGATGACCTGTTGGATGCGCGCGACACCGTAACCGTCGAGGCCGGGTGCCCCGACCTCGTCGAGGACGGCGAGTTGCTCGGCGTTCGCACGCCGCACCGCACGCGCCAGCAGCGGCGTCGGCTTGCCTTCGCGCAGGTCGCCGCCGACCGACTTGCCCGTGAGGCTCTCCTCACCGAACGCACCCATCACGTCGTCGCGCATCTGGAACGCATCGCCGAGGGGGAGGCCGTAGGCGCTGAGCGGCGCGAGCAACTCGTGCTCGCGCTCGGGCGCGGCGAGCACCGCACCCAGGTGCAGTGGCCGTTCGATGGTGTACTTGCCGGACTTGTAGCGGCAGATGCGCTCGGCCTTGTCGACCTCGCGGATGCTCTGCACCGAACCGAGGATGTCGAGGTACTGGCCGATGTTCAGCTCGACGCGCAGCTCGTTCCAGATCCGCATCGCTTCGGGCGGAGCGCCCTCCATCAACCGGTCGGCGTAGACGAACGCGAGGTCGCCGACCAGGATGGCGACACCCTCACCGAACCGGCGAGACTCGCCGACCCAACCGGCTGCGGCGTGCTGCTCGGCGGCCACGGTGTGCGTGGTGGGCTGGCCTCGGCGGGTGACAGCGTCGTCCATCACATCGTCGTGGAACAGGGCGAACGCGTGCATCAGTTCGAACGCGGCGCCGGCGTCGACGTCGATCTGGTCGTCGCTGCCGCCGCCTGCGCCGACGTACCCCCAGTGTGTGAACGCGGGGCGCAGACGCTTGCCGCCGGACAGCACGAGTCGACGGATCTCGTCGATCGGTTGGGCGAGATCGGCGTCGAAGGCCACCCACCGCTCGCGCTCGGCGGTCAGCAGTTCGTCGAGGCGGGCCTCGACCCGGTCGGCGATCGAGCGCAGGGTGGTCGGAGCGATTCCAGGCATCTCACCGCAGGCTACTGCTGCGTTTGCTGGCCTGCCCCGACGTGCATGATCCGAGCCGGACCGCGGTCGTCGTCGGAACGGGTGGTGTGCGAGGGTTGGCCGATGACGAGCTGGACCAGGACGATCGAGGCGTACAACACCGCCACCGACTCGACCAACCGGATGCACGACGACACGGTTGCTCGGACCTACGGATTTCGCGGTGGGCTCGTGCCCGGTGTCGACGTGTGGGCGTACATGACGCAGCCGTGCGTCGACCGGTGGGGCGAGCAGTTCCTGACCGGTTCGACGATGGAGGCTCGCTTCGTCTCGCCGGTGTACGACGGCGAACTGGTCGAGGCGCGCCTCGACGACGACGGTGCGCTGACGGTCACCGGTCCCGACGGCACGGTACGCGCGACCGGCAGGGCATCGCTGGCCGATCAGCCGCCGCCGCCGACTCCCGTACCAGCGGCGCCCCGACCCGGGCTCGTCCCGCCGGTCACTGCGGAATTGCTCGCCACCGGCACGGTGCTCGGCACGTTGGCGATGCGATTCCAGCGAGGACCGGCTGTGGTGTACCTCGCAGAGGTGCGCGACGACCACGACGTCTATGGCGCCGGCTCGGTGTGCCATCCCGGGTTCCTCGCCCGCCAGGCCAACTCGGTGCTGCACCTGAACGTCGAGTTGGGGCCGTGGATCCACGTCGGCACCCGTGCTCACCACCGTGGGCTCGTCCGAGCCGGCGACGAGCTGGAAGTTCGCGGGCAGGTCGCTGCCGAGTACGAGCGCAAGGGTCACCGGTTCGTCGACCTCGACGTGGAGATCACCGCGAACGGCGAGGCGGTGTGGAGTGCCTTCCACACCGCCATCTGGCAGCCCCGAACCGGCTGATCGACCGGGGCTCGTGGTCGGCTCAGTCGCGGCTCAGTCGTGCGGCTCAGTCGTCGGGTTCGGCGACGGCGTCGAGGTCGGCGGTGACCTGTTCGATACGCAGCTGGGCCGCGGAGATCTTGGATCGGCACAGCGTGATCAGTTCCGACGCTCGTGCGACGCGGTCGGCGAGGTGGTCGACGTCGACGTCGGACCCCTCCAGCTCGCGCAGGATCGTGTCGAGTTCGGCGAGGGCGTCGGCGTAGCCGGGGGTGTCGCTCATGGTGTGGTCCTGTTCGTGCTGGTGACGCGGCTGGTGATTCGGCCGTCGGCGACGGCGATCGTGACGGTGTCGTCCGGCGCGAGGTCGTCGACCGATCGGACGACGCGACCCGTTGCGTCGCGGGTGATCGACCATCCTCGGGCGAGCTGGACGGCTGGGTCGAGCGCGGCCACCCGCGCGGCGACGACGTCGAGCCGGCTGGTGGAACGTTCGATGACGGTGCCGGCGCGGGTGAGGAGACGCTGTCGGGTGTCGACGAGCCGCTGGTCGGCGCGGGCGAGGCTGGCCGGCGCGGTGCGGGTGAGCGTGTCGACGCGCATGCCGAGCCGCTCGTCGGCGCGCTCGACCGCAGCGTGGGTGCGTCGGGCGATCCGGTGGGCGGTTTCGGACAGCTCGCCGGTGGCCGCGTCGAGGGCGTGGCGGCTCTCGCGGAGGATCGACGCGAACGCCGCCTCGGTGTCGGCGCTGTAGCGGGCGGCGCGTGCGATGAGTTCGCCGGCACACGCCGTGGGGGTCTTCAGGCTGGTGTGGGCCACCTCGTCGGCGACACTGCGGTCGACCTCGTGGCCGAGGCCGGTGAGCACCGGCACCGGCGACGACGTGATCGCCCGAGCGATGCGCTCGGCGTCGAACACCGCCAGCTCGTTGCGGGCGCCGCCACCGCGGATGACGACCATCGCGTCGAGGTCGACCCGGCGTGACAGCGTGGCGATGGCCGTCGCGACCATCTGCTCGGCCAACTCGCCCTGGACGCGCGTGTCGATGACCGTGAGCGAGAACCCGAACGCACTGCGCTGCAGTTCGTCGTGGAAGTCGTGCCATGCGGCCGTGCCGACGCTGGTGACCACGCCGATCCGCAATGGGATGGGGGACAACGGCCGCTGCTTGTTGGCGTCGAGCAGGCCGTCGGCGACGAGGCGTCGGATGACCTCGTCGCGCGACTGGGCGATGTCGCCGAGGGTGTACTTCGGGTCGATGCCGGTCATCTTCAGCCCGATGCGTCCGTTGGGCGCGTAGTAGTCGAGGTAGCCGAACACCCGAACCTTCATGCCGTCGGCGAGGCGCAGCCGGTGCTTCTGCAGCATCGGGCGCAGCCGCATCCGGGCGTTTGCGAAGAACTGCACGTTGACGGCGGCTTTGGTGCCGTCGTCATCGACCAGGGTGAAGTAGGCGTGCTGCCCGCGGTCGCTCCACCCGCTGATCTCGCCGCGGACCCACACCCCGTCGGAGAAACCTCGCCGCAGTGCGTCGTTGATCGCCTCGGCGAGCTCGCCGACCGTGTAGGTCGGGTTCGCGTCGTCGTCGAGTTCGTCGTCGCCGAAGTCGAACGCGGGCTGGCTCACGGGCCCGATTCAATCAGTCGGAACCGGATGCGTCATGCGCCGAGCATCCGGATCGTGCCGCTCGGCGGCGTTTCGGTGTCGTCATCGGCGTCCGCATCGGACGCGAGTGGTGTGGCGAACAGCTCCCCGTCGACGGGGAGATTGCGTGCCAAGCGCAGCTCGTCGAGCTGCCGCAGCGGCTTCTCGAGCTGGCGACGCCGTGGTCCGGTGAGCTGCTCGAAGGCCCGATCGACCTGATCGAACTTCTTCTTCACCGAGTCGACCTGCTCGTTGTACTTGCGCCATTGCGAGCTGAACGTGCCCAGCAGCTGGAGGATCTCGTCGCTGGTCTGCTCGATCATGAAGTTGTCGAAGGCCTGGCGGATCACGCCGAGGAACGCGAACAGGGTGAGCGGCGAGCACAGCACGACCTTCTGACCCATTGCCTCGTCGAGGAGGGCGGCGTCGTGTTCGTGGATGAATCCGGTGAGCTGCTCGTTGGGGAGGAACAGCAAGACGTAGTCGACCGAGGGCGTGTCGCTCTCGCCGGAGTAGTCGCGTTTGGCCAGCTCCTTGACCCGCAGCCGCACATCGGCCAGGAACCGTTTGAGGTGGACCTCGCGTTCGGCGTTGGTGTCGACCTCGAGGTAGCGCAGGTACGACGCCATGGGGAACTTCACGTCCATGTAGAGCGCATGGCCCTTGGGCATCGGGAACGTGTAGTCGGGCCGGCCGGTGCCGCCTTCGATCTGGGTCTGCTTGACGTAGTTGACGTTCTCGTGGAACCCGGCGAGACGCAGCACGTCTTCGGCCATCCGTTCACCCCAGTTGCCGCGCGCCTGCGGGTTGGCGAGCGCCTCGCGCAGCGCTCTCGTGGAGTCGGCGAGCGTGTTGGCGATCTCGGCGTGGGCCTGCAGGGACGACGTGACCTGCCCGAAGTTCTCGGCACTCGAGCGCCCGAGCGTGCTGACCATCTCGCTCAGCTTGGTGAGCTCGCTGCGCATCTCGGCGTGCACCTGGTCGAGGCGGGCGTCGATGACGTCCTTCTTCGACGAGAGGTCGGAGTTGGTCTGCTCGCGCGCGGCGAGTGCCAACGCGCCGAACTGCTCACGTTGCAGCACGGCGGTCTGTTCGAGCGCCGCTTGCACGGCCGCATCGCGCTCGGCGGATGCCTGCAGTCGGGCCTCGGTGACCGCGCCGCGCACCGCTGCATCGATCGCCAGTTGCAACGATTCGTTCGCCGCCGCCTGCTGGCCGAGGCGCGCGGCGCTGTCGGACTCGGCTCGCCGCAGGGCGAGCAGGTACCCGCCGACGGCGGCGCCGACGGCCAGCACCACGGCGATGACGAGAAGTGCGATCTCCATGCCGTCCACTATGGCAAGGGGCTGTCACAGAGTTCGCGGATGGGCCACGTGACCCCCGATCCGGCACGAGATGAGCGAAACCGCCGTCTGCGGTCTCGGGCTGTACGCAGCGGGGGCGGGGAGGGCGTCGGGTCAGCGCAGGGGGAGGGTGAGGCAGCGGTCGGTGAGGGTGCCGAGGGCGTAGGTGGCGTAGTCGATGCCGAAGTCGGAGTACAGGCCGCGGCACGACTCGCTCCAGGCGAGCGCCTCGGGGCTCGACAGACGGTGCACCACCTGCATGATCCCGCCCTCGTACACCCGGTATTCGGCCCACGTGCCGGGGAAGTCCTTCGTGCAGCCGATCTCGATCGACGGCACCCTCGAGCGGGTCATTCGACGGACCCGGTGGCGGTGCGTGTGGCCAGCGGCGTAGGCGACGACCCCCGACCGTCGCACGGCGAGCTCGTCGAGTGCGTCGCTGGCGTCGGGATGCAGACCGAAGTAGTCGTCGTTGCGCTTGGCATCAGGACCGTCGCCGATCCACTGCTGGTGGTGCCCCATCACGAACACCGGTCGGTCGGCGCCCGCGCACAGGTCGTCGAGCCAGTCGATCTGTTCGGTCGTGATCGTGCCGGTCGTGGCGCCGGGGATCGCCGTGTCGAGCAACGCGACGATCACGCCCGGCAGCTCGATTCGCTCGTCGCCGGCGTAGTCGCCCTGGTGGCGGTAGGCATCGTGGTTGCCACGCACCACATGCAGTCGGTCGCCGAACGGTGCCCGGTAGCACGCCTCGAAGGCGTCCCATTCGACCTGCTCGCCGTCGGCGGTGAGGTCGCCCTTGACGATCACCGCCGCCGGGTCGATCGCGGCCATCTCGGCCGCCGCCGCCCGGTTCATCACCTCCGGGTAGGGCTCGGCGCCCGGCTCGGCTCGCCGGATCGGCCCGTCGGGGAGGTCATCGATCCGTCCTGCCTCGACTTCACCGAAGTGCACGTCGTTGACCGTCGCGAAGCGGCACAGCAGTTCGCCGCCGGGTCGGGCGAGCGTGCGAACCGAGACGCCGTCGAGGTCGTGGTCGGCGTCGGCGGCGAGTCCGTCGTAGCGCCGCACGTCGAGGCCGTCGTGGATCACGACGAGATCGTCGGCGACCGTGGTGAGGTCCATCAGCGCCCGTTGTCTCTGCTCAGCGATCGGTCCCGGCCGTCAGACCTTGATGACGATCGAGTTGACCACTTTGTCCTGCCAGGTCTGCTTCTTGTCGTCCCACAGCATCCACAGGTAGCCGAGGTAGAAGATCTGGGCCGAGATGAACCCGGCGAACAGCGAGCGTCCGAGCGCCCGTCCGAAACCGATCGGCTCGCCGGTCTTTTCTCCGATGACCTTGACGCCGACGATCCTGGCGCCCCACGGTTGGCCGGTCTTGCCGAGCGCCCGCACGTAGATGAACGCCACCAGCAGGAACCCGACGGCGATCAGGGCAACACCACCGGCGATCATCGCTCCGTCGGGCGAGCCCGCCGGACACTCGATCTGGGTGGTGCCGTCGAATCGCTCGAACGTGTAGCAGTCGGAGAACGAGGCGCCGATCAGGATGCCGCCAGGGATGGCGAACACCGCCAGCAGCAGCCCGTACAGCAGCCCGTCGAGCAAGTAGGCGCCGAGGCGGATGCCGAACCCGGCGCGTTCGCCCCCGACCGCCGGGGTGGCGTAGCCGTAGGGCGGGTATCCGGGCGCGGTCGCAACCGCGCCCGGCGGCGGGGGTGGGGCGGCGAATCCAGGAGGAGGCGGTGGCGTCGACGGCACGCCGGGCGGCGGCGCAGATCCCTGACCGGGAGGCGGCGGGGGCGGAGGCATTCCCATGCCCAGAGTGTGCCACGTGGGCGTGTGCCGGGCGGACGACCCGGTCGATCGTCAGCGGAACGGACGGTCGCGGCGTGCGGGCACCGGACGCGACCACCATCGGCCGCTGAAGCGCCAGGCGGTGCTGCGCGACGGCGTGGTGTCGACGACGGTCGCCGGCTTCGGCCAGAGTGCTTCGACGCCGGCCATGATCGCGACGACTTCCTCGTCGGTCGGCTTCGGCGAGACGTCGGCGGCCGACACCGTGGCCGACACGGTGGCGGTGGTCGATGTCGCGCTCGGGGTCGTGTCGGCCATGGCGGCAACGATAGGCGCGTCAGCCATCGGCGACCTCGTCGTCGATCGACCATGTCGCTCGCGGCGGCCGGGTGACCACGGTGCCGACGACCATGTCGTGGAAGGTCTGGCGTTGCGAGTTGAACAGGGCGAGCAGGAAGCCGATGTACAGGATCGACGACGCGAAGTACCGCAGCACGAACCGCAGACCGGCTTCGCCGGTGGTGATCGTCCGACCGTTGCGAGCGTCGACGACCTTGGTCGAGGTGATCCGGTTGCCGACCCATTGGCCGGTCCGAGACACGGCGCGGGCGTAGAGCACGGTGACCCCGCCGAAACCAACGAGCATCAACAGCAGACCCACGATGATCAGCGGCGTGGAGCCGACCACCACGAGCGCAATGCCGGGCACCATGGCCAGCAACACGAGGGCGTTGTCGATCACGAGCTCCACGAATCGGGCGCCGTAGGACGCAAGTGCGGGGTCGAAGTCGATGCCGCCCTCCGACTCGATGGTGGCCACCTTGGCCCGTTCTGGCCGTTCGACGTCGGTGGGTTTCGTGAGCGGAGCGCCCACGCTCGGCGCCTCCGGGACGGGTTCGTCGCTGATCTGTGACAGCAGGGCCGCGAGATCGTCGTCGGTCGCCGCCGACGTCGGCCCGCCCGGCGTCGGCGCCGGTGGGGATGCGGGCGGGGATGCGGGCGGGGATGCGGGCGGGGATGCAGGTGGTGGGGGTGGCGGTGGCGCTGCACCCGGCGGTGGCGGTGGCGGCGGTGGCGGTGGTGGTGGTGGTGGCGGTGGGGATGCCGGTGGTGATGCGGGCGGTGATGCAGGTGGTGGGGGTGGCGGTGGGGCTGCACCCGGCGGTGGTGGTGGCGCGGAGGGTGGTGGCGCGGAGGGTGGTGGCGATCCGGCGATCGGGGGCTGGCCAGGCACCGACGAGCCGTCGGTCATCGGGTTCCGCTTCGGATCACAGCGGCACGTTGCCGTGCTTGCGTCGCGGCAACTCTTCGCGCTTGGTGGCCAGCATCCGCAGCCCGGCGACCAGTTTCTGGCGCGTCTCGGCCGGATCGATCACGTCGTCGATGTAGCCGCGCTCGGCAGCCGCGTACGGTGATGCGTACTTCTCGGTGTACTCCTGCACCAGTTCGGCGCGTCGGGCGACCGGGTCGGCGGCCTGCTGCAGCTCGCGTCGGTACACGATCTCGACGGCGCCCTGCGGGCCCATCACGGCGAGTTCGGCCGTGGGCCACGCGAACGCGAGGTCGGCGCCGATCGACTTGGAGTTCATCACGACGTACGCGCCGCCGTAGGCCTTGCGGGTGATGACCTGGATGCGCGGCACGGTCGACTCGCAGTAGGCGTAGAGCAGCTTGGCGCCGTGGCGGATGATGCCGCCGTACTCCTGGTCGACGCCGGGGAGGAATCCGGGTACGTCGACGAAGGTGATCAGCGGGATGTTGAACGAGTCGCAGGTCCGCACGAAGCGGGCGGCCTTCTCGGACGACTCGATGTCGAGCACGCCGGCGAGGATCTTGGGCTGGTTGCCGACGATGCCGACCGGCTTGCCGTCGATGCGCGAGAACCCGCACACGATCGACTTCGCCCAGTGGGGGAAGTACTCGAAGAACTCGCCGTCGTCGACGACGTGGCGGATCACCTCGATCATGTCGTAGGGCAGGTTGGGACTGGCCGGCAGGATGTCGCGCAGCTCGGGGCAGAGCCGGTCGGGGTCGTCGCCGAGGTCCTCGACCGGCGGCTCCTCGAGGTTGTTCGACGGCAGGAACCCAAGCAGGAACCGCACATCGTCGAGGCACGACTTCTCGTCGGCCGACACGAACGTGGCGACGCCCGACTTGGTGGCGTGGCTCATCGCTCCGCCGAGTTCCTCGAGCGTGACGTCTTCGCCGGTGACGGTCTTGACCACGTCGGGGCCGGTGATGAACATGTGGCTCGACTCACGCACCATGAAGATGAAGTCGGTCATCGCCGGGCTGTACACGGCACCGCCGGCGCACGGGCCGAGGATCACCGAGATCTGTGGAACCACACCCGACGACAGCACGTTGCGGTGGAAGATGCCGCCGTAGGAGGCAAGGCTGACCACGCCCTCCTGGATCCGGGCGCCGGCGCCGTCGTTGAGTCCGACGACCGGAGCGCCGACCTTGAGCGCCAGGTCCATCAGCTTGTGGATCTTCTCGGCGAACACCTCGCCGAGCGCCCCGCCGAACACGGTGAAGTCCTGGGAGAACACGAACACCTTGCGTCCGTCGACGGTGCCCCAACCGGTGACCACGCCGTCGGTGTAGGGCCGATCCTCGAGGCCGGCAGCCTGGGCGCGGTGGCGGGCGAGCATGTCGAGTTCGTGGAACGAGCCCTCGTCGAGGAAGTACTCGAGGCGCTCGCGGGCGAGCATCTTGCCCTTCTCGTGCTGGCGGTCGACCGAGCGCTGCGAACCGGCGTGAATGGCCTGCTCGCGTCGTTCGGCGAGGTCGGCGAGCTTCTCCTGCATCGGGTTCGTCACGTCTCGCAAGTTACTGGCTGACGGCGGCTCCCGGAAGATCGACCAGAATGCGCCGATGGCAAAGGCGTCCCCGACCGGCCCCGACACGCCGATGCGTCTGCCGATCCAGCCTCCGCTCGAACCGATGCTGGCCAAGCTCGCCCGGGCGATTCCCGACGGCGACGGCTGGCTCTTCGAGCCCAAGTGGGACGGTTTCCGATGCATGGTGTTCCGCGACGGCGACCGCCTCGAGCTGATCTCCCGCAAGCTCCGCCCGCTCGGCCGCTACTTCCCCGAGCTGCTCGGACCGCTCCGCGAGGCACTGCCGGATCGCTGCGTGGTCGACGGCGAGATCGTCGTCGCCGACACCGGCGGTCGAGGCCTCGACTTCGATGCGTTGCTGCAGCGCATCCATCCGGCCGAGTCGCGGATCAACCGGTTGGCCGCCGAGACCCCAGCGGCGTTCGTCGCCTTCGACCTCGTCGCGCTCGGCGACGCCTCGCTGCTCGACGACTCGATGGAGCAGCGCCGCGCGGGGCTCGTCGAGGCGGTCGTCGAGAACGACGTCGTCCGGGTGACACCGGCGACGATCGACCGGGCCGTGGCCGAGGACTGGTTCCACCGGTTCGAAGGGGCGGGCCTCGACGGCATCGTCGCCAAGCCGTTGGCGGGGACGTACCAGCCGGGCAAGCGGACCCTGGTGAAGGTGAAGCATCAGCGCACCGCCGACTGTGCAGTTGCGGGATACCGCATCCACAAGGACGGCAACGGCGTCGGGTCGCTGCTGCTCGGGCTGTACGACGCCGACGGCGAGATGCACTCGGTCGGCGTCGCGGCGTCGTTCTCGGCCAAGCGCCGGGCCGAGTTGCTGGACGAACTCGAACCGCGCACCCACGACGCGCTCGACGGACATCCGTGGAGGCAGTGGGCCGAGTGGGACGGTGACACGGCCGGAACCGCCACGAGCGGTGGGAGTCGCTGGAACGCCGGCAAGGACCTGTCGTTCGTGCCGATCCGGATGGGTCTGGTCGCCGAGGTGTCGTTCGGGCAGCTCGAGGGCCGTCGGTTCCGTCACGGCGTCACCTTCCTGCGGTGGCGGCCCGACCGCACGCCCGAGTCGTGCACCTACGCGCAACTCGACGTGGCCGACCCCGTGTCGTTCGACGAGTTCGTCCGTCGTCACTGATCAGGCGCGCCGACCGTACCCTTCGAACCGGCGCGGCGACCCGGCCGCTCGTGCGGTCACGGTTCGGTGGTGAGCGGCGGGATGGTGACGTTGACCGCCGGCGGCACCGTCAGTTCGGTGACCGCTTCGCTGCCGTCGGCGTTGAGGATCGTGAAGCCTTGCGGCGGGCTGGTGAACACACCGGTCGGCGTGACCGCCGTGATGCTCATCGTCCAGTCGCCCGCCACGGTGAGGGGCAAGCCCTGCTCGCCTTCGGGCAGCACCGCCAGGCCGGCACCGGTGAGCGGGACCGGCTGGGTGATGGTGCCGATGGTGTCGTTCGCCGGCGCGGTGAAGACCACCTCGAGCCCGGACAGTCCTTCGTCGGGTTCGTCGACCTCGACAGCCAGGCCCGAGAGCCCGACGCGGTCGTTGGTGAGCTGCACCGTGACCAGCAGTTCGGCCTCGGGAGCGTCGACCTCCATCGTGATCGCGTAGTCGATGTCGGATCCGGCCGACACGTTCGCCGGGGTGAGCGACAGCAGCCAGGCGCTCATCGCCAGCACGAGCACGCCAGCGGCTGCCTCGACGCCGAACGCCCGACGCAGCCGGTCGGCCATCGGCACGGTCATCTCGTCGGCGCGGGCCAGTCGCTGGTTGACGAACTGTCGTGCGGACACCGCCACGAAAATCATCGCCGCCACGACGACCGTCTTCAGCAGCAGTACCCGGCCGTGCGAGGTGCCGAACAGGTCGCCACCGTCGAGCAGGATCATCTGCACGATGCCGGTGGCGATCGTGGTGCCGATGGCGAGCGTGGACAGCCGCCCGAACCCGCGGACGGCGTGGACGAGGTCCTCCTCGCCCGGCCCGGCCAGCACCACACGTGCGAGCAGCACGACGCCGCCGAGCCACACCGACATCGCGAGGGCGTGGATGATCGACAGCGGCACCCCGAGAATCGGCAGGTCCATGTCGGTCCGGCTGAAGCCGATCGTGGCAACGGCGAGCGCCGGAATCCCGAGGGCGGCCATCTGGGTGACCGGATCGATCACGCGGTCGGGTCGGAACGCCACCCAGGCAGACGCCAGGACCAGCACGAAGCGGGCGACCGCAGCGATGCCGGGGATGCCGGCGTCGAAGAGATCGACCCAGTTCGCCGGGTTGAACCCGCTGCCGAGGCCCGATCCGGTGACCGCGGCCGTCGCCGCTGCGACGTAGAGCAGCGTGCCGACCAGCGCCACGACCCAAATCGCCCGGATGAAGCGGATGGTGACGAGGTACTCGACGCCTTCGGGCCACGCCGCAGCGATCAGCACGAACGACCCGAAGAGCACCGCCAGTCCGAACACGGAGAGCAGGCGCCCCAACCACAGCGGGCCCTGACCTTGGTCGACGTCGGACAGATTGGCCACGTCGCCCGTGGTCGTCGCCGACGTGGTGACGTCGCCGGCCGGCACGGAGTCGCCCGTGGTCGGCTCGGAGGTGGGTGTGGTCTCGACGGTGGCGGGGTCGTTCTCGACGGTGAACGTGACGTTGCCCTGGCCGTTCGGCGAGCCTTCCTCGTCGCTCACCACGTACGAGGCGACGCACGCCCCACGCGGCAGCGGGTCGATGACCTCGGCGGTCATCGTGAGGCCGTCGTCGCTCACTTCGCGTGGTCCGACGGTGAACAGATCGGTGCACGTGAGCGTGATGGTGTTCACCTCGCCGAGTGGCTCGCTGAACGTGAACGAGATCGACTCGGGCGACTGCGCAATGGTCGAGCCGTCGGCGGGGTCGGACGACACCAGTGTGTTGTCGGCGAGCGCGGTGCCGGGCAGCAATCCGGCGAGACCGATGAAGCCGACGATGGCCAGCAGCATCGCCGTGACGACGCGACGCAGGCCGCCGGCGAGTCGAGATGACGTTGGCTCGTTCACGATCGCCCGAGGCTAGTTGGCCGGCGACCCATCAGCCCGGGCACACGCCGCAGCGCATCACACGTCGCCGCGTCGGCAGTCGGCGACAGCCATCTCGTCGGCGAGGTCGTTGCGTCCGCGGATCAGCTCGCCGAGGCGCACGGTCAGTTCGTCGAGCCGGGCGGCATCGTCGCCGGCCGTAGCGATCGAATTCCAGGTGCTGGCCTGCTCGTCGGTGTTGAGCACGAACGATCGATGATCCGCGTCGAGCTCGTCGGGGACGTCGAGGCGGCGCGCCCGTTCGGCCTCGTTGCCGAGTGCGCTGGCAGCGCTCGTCGAGAAGTCGGCGACCGAGATCTGCTCGGGAGGTTGGGGGAGGGCGTCCAGTGTTGCAGTGGTGTCGCGGCAGATCGTCTGCAGCTCGGCGCGGTAGTCGGCCTCGGTGACCGGTGTGGGCTCGCTCCCGCACGCAACGAGCACGGCAAGGCACATCGGGATCACTGCGCTCGCTCGCATCGTCGTGAGGTTACGGGACCGTGCGGTGAGGCGGCATCGCTATCGTGGCCGCGATGGCCACCCAGTCGCTCTACCGTCGCTACCGGCCCCGCCGCTTCAGCGAGGTGAAGGGACAGGACCACGTGGTGCGGGCGCTTCGCACGTCGGTCGCCGAAGGCCGTGAGGGTCAGGCCTACCTCTTCTCCGGCCCCCGTGGCACCGGCAAGACCACGTCAGCGCGGATCCTCGCGAAGGTGCTCAATTGCGAGAACCCGCAGGACGGCGAGCCGTGCTGCGAGTGCGATTCGTGCCTGGCGGTCGAACGCGGTGTGAGCTACGACGTCCACGAACTCGATGCGGCGAGCAACAACGGCGTCGACGCCATGCGCGACCTGATCGAGAAGGCGTCGCTCGGCACGCCCGGTCGCCACAAGGTGTACATCCTCGACGAGGTCCACATGCTCTCGCGAGCTGCCGAGGCTGCGCTGCTCAAGACGTTGGAGGAGCCGCCGCCGCACGTCGTGTTCGTGCTGGCGACCACCGACCCGCAGAAGATGTCCGACACGATCCGCAGCCGTACTCAGCACCTCCAGTTCCACCTGCTGCCTGCCGACACGCTGGCCGAACACGCCCGATGGGTCGCAACCGACGCCGGCCTCGACGTGAGCGAGGCTGCCCTCGAGCAGGCCCTCGCTCGGGGTGGCGGTTCGGCTCGCGACACGCTGTCGGCGCTCGAGCTGGTCGCCAACACCGGCGACGAAGGGATCGACGTCGTCGCGCTCGACGAGTTCGTCGAGGCGATGATCGACCGCGACTCGGGCCGAGCCCTCACCGTGGTGGCGCATGCCATCTCGAGCGGCATGGACCCACGGACGCTCACCGAGGAGTTGATCGCCTTCCTCCGCAACGGTTTCCTCGCGTTGATGGCGCCGGAGCTGGTGCAGGTGCCCTCGAACCGCCTCGATGCGCTCGCAGCGCAGGCCCAGCGGCTCGGTGCAGCGGGCCTCGTGCGCGGCATCGAAGTACTCGGCGCCGGTCTCGCCGAGATGCGCCATGCCCCCGATCCGCGGGTGCTGCTCGACGTCGCCACCGTCCAACTCACCGCTGACGCTGCCAGCAACGACACCGCCGCGCTGTTGCAACGCATCGAGCGGCTCGAGCGCCAAGTGGCCGCAGGGGTGGCGGCACCGGCCGAGACGACGACGCCGTCGCCTCGCGATCCGGCAACCGGTCGCGCCGCCCTGGGTGGTCGGGCCCGTGCGAGCGCCGCCGACACGACGCAGCCACCGAACGCGAAGCCCGCGCCGGTCGTGGCGCCCGTCGTCGAAGCGCCGCCCGAGACGGTGGCCGCACCTGCCGCCGACGTGCCCGCAGGTCAACCGGACGCGGCGCCCCTCGCAGCGGCGATCACCACGATGGTCACTGCGGACGTGTGGGAGAACACCGTCCGCCCGGCACTGCGCGGTATGGCGCGAGCGGTGTACGCACCGGCGCAGTTCGTCCGGAGCACCGAGTCGACCTTGACGCTGTCGGTGCCGAACGCCGCGCACCGCGCCAAGTGCGAAGAACAACGCACCGTGGTCGAGTCGGCGCTCGCCGGCTTCGTCGGTGCGCCGGTTGCCGTCGAACTGACCGATGGCGGCGACGGCGCAGGCGGCGACCGCGGTGGCGATGATGGCGGCGAGTCGTCGGCCCGTCCTGCTGGCTCCGCACCTCCGTCGACAGCACCGTCGCCGTCCGCCAGTGCATCTGTCGACCCGTCGTCGAGTTCGTCGTCGGCGGAGCCCGTGGCGCAGGTGGACGACGCCGGCGGGGCGCCGGCCCGGTCGTCGGCCCGCGAGCGGGGGCTCGCTGCGGCGGCTGCCGGTGTCGACGTCGACGGCTCGGCGTCCGAGTACGTCTCGGTGAGCTCGATCGAGCTGCCCGACGACGACGACGTCGACCTCGACGACCTGGTCGACGCGCCGCCCGAATCGGTCAAGTCGCCGATCGATCGATTGGCCGAGGCGTTCCCCGGCTCCGAGCTGATCGAAGAAGCGGGCTGACGGCGCCACGATGGCCGGCAACTACACCGCTCCTGTCCAGTCGTTGATCGACGAACTCGGTCGCCTCCCGGGCATCGGGCCGAAGTCTGCCCAGCGCATCGCATTCCATCTCCTCAAGGTGCCGGCGGACGACGCCGCCCGGCTCGCGCATGCAATCACCGACGCCAAGGCGCGGGTCCGATTCTGCGAGCGGTGCTTCAACGTCGCCGACGATGTGCTGTGTCCGATCTGCAACGACGACACCCGCGACTCGTCGGTGCTGTGCGTCGTCGAGGAGTCCCGCGACATCGTGGCGGTCGAGCGCACGGGCGAGTTCCGGGGGCGCTACCACGTCCTGCTCGGCGCGATGAGCCCGCTGGAAGGGATCGGTCCCGAGCAGCTCAAGATCCGTGAACTCGTCGCCCGGATCGATCCGGAAGGGGTGCAGGAGATCATCCTGTGCACGAATCCGAACACCGAGGGCGAGGTCACCGCGATGTACCTGGCGCGGCTGTTGAAGCCGATTGGACTCACGGTCACCCGGATCGCAAGCGGGCTGCCGGTCGGTGGCGACCTCGAGTACGCCGATGAGCTCACGCTCGGACGGGCGCTCGAAGGTCGACGCGCCGTCGACTGACGCGGCGCCGACCCGGAAAACTGGACTGGGGCACCATCTCCACGAATCGGTAGCGGGCGGACGGGCCGATTCGTTTCGATGATGCCCCAGAAGGGGGTGAGTCCTGGTTGCTCGGTGGACCCACTCGATCAGTTGTTACGGAAACATTACAGAAGTTCCGCATTGACGTCAACATTTCGTAACACAAGTCGACGCTGATGTCAGTATATCCACCTGACGTGGTGTGTCAATCACCCAAAGTGGTGGGGATGCGCCGATGCGAGGGCGCGCACCATCAGTCGGCCGGATGTCGGCCGCAACACGGTCAGACAGAACGGTTCAGACGGAACGGTTCAGACGGTGCGCAGGATGGCGGCGTCGCCCTGGCCGCCGCCGCCGCACAGCGCCACGGCGCCGGTGCCGCCGCCGCGACGCTTGAGCTCGTGCAGCAGGGTGAGTGCCAGCCGGTTGCCGCTCATGCCGATCGGGTGCCCGAGGGCGATGGCGCCGCCGTTGACGTTGACGATCTCGTCGCTGATGCCGAGCTCCGCGATCGAGGCGAGCCCGACGGCGGCGAACGCCTCGTTGATCTCGAACAAGTCGAGGTCGGCAACGGCGATGCCGGCCTTGCCGGCGGCCTGCATGATCGCTCGGCTGGGCTGGTGCAGCAGCGAGGCGCTGTCCGGGCCGGCGACCATGCCGTACGAGACGAACTCGCCGAGTGGGGCGACGCCGCGACGCTCGGCCTCGGCGCGAGACATCATGACGACGGCGCTGGCACCGTCGGAGAGCTGCGATGCGTTGCCGGCGGTGACGGTGCCCTCTTTGTCGAAGGCGGGCCGCAGCGAGCCGAGGCTCTCCATCGTGGTGCCGGGACGGACGCCTTCGTCGGTCTCGACGAGGATCGGGTCGCCCTTGCGCTGCGGCACGGCCACCGGCACGATCTCGTCGGCGAGGCGCCCGTCCTTGATCGCGTTGGCGGCGCGCTCGTTCGACATGACCGCCATCTCGTCCTGCTGCTCGCGGGTGAGGCTCTCGCCCGACGCGTAGCGGTCGGTGCCGAGGCCCATCAGGCACGCATCGAACGAGCACCAGAGGCCGTCGGCGATGATCGCGTCGCGCAGCTCGGTGTTGCCGTACTTGAAGCCACCACGAGCGCCGTCGGCGATGTAGGGGGCGTTGGTCATCGACTCCATGCCGCCCGCCACCACGATGTCGGCGTCGCCGGAGGCGATCATCTGGTGGGCCAGGTAGATCGAGTTGAGCCCGGACAGGCAGACCTTGTTGACGTTGACCGACGGCACGCTCATCGGGATGCCGGCCTTGACGGCGGCCTGACGGCTGGGCACCTGGCCCTGGCCGGCCATGAGCACCTGGCCCATGATCACGTGCTGGACCTCGTCGGGTGCCACGCCAGCGCGCTCGAGCGCTGCCGCGATGGCGAACCCACCCAGGTCGGCGGCCGAGAACGACGAGAGCGCACCGCTCATCTTCCCGATCGGTGTGCGAGCGCCAGCGACGATGTACGAACCTGAAGAAGCCATGTCCGAACGCTAGCTCACCCCCCAACCCCCGAAAAATGGCGCGGTGTTGCGCTCAGCGCAATACCAGCGTGCCATTTCGGGAGGTTGGCGGGTGAGGTTGGAGGGTGAGGGGTCCCTGCGAAGCCTCGGGCTGGCATTGTCGTCGTAGGGTGGAGGCCCATGTCGGCGGCGCCTTCCCGGATCTCGCCGTTTCGCGCACGGCGACAGCCCGTGCTCGTCGCTGTCGTCGGTCTGATGGTGGCGCTGTTCGGAGTCGGCATCAGCGCCGGGACCGTCAGCGCGCACACGAGCTTCGACAGTTCCATGCCCGCCAACGGCGCCGTGCTCGCGGAGCCGGTCGACGAGATCCTGATCGCGTTCACCAACCCAGCGACCGAGGCCGGCGACGGCTTCGTCGTCCTCGACCCCAGTGGCCAGGTCCGCGTTCCGTCGGCGGTGAGCACTGACGATGGCAAGGTGTTCCGGTTGTCGTTCGATCCTCCGCTCGATGGCGGTCAGGTCGGCGTGCGCTGGAGCGTCCGCGCTGGTGATGCCCACCCGATCGAAGGAAGTTTCTCGTTCACCGTCGGCGACGCTGCGACGACGGTGCCTGCTGCGACGACGGCGACTCCAACAGCCGACGACGTGGGATCCATGACCGCCGACGAGATGTCGGAGAGGACGGCGATGGACGAGTTCCTCGCCGTCGACGGATCACAAACCGGCGAGATGCTCGCCCGCACCGGTCGGCTCGTCAGCTTTGCCGCCATCGTGCTCGGCATCGGCGCCCTGGCGTTCGCCGCCACCACGCTGCGAGGTTCGCGTGGCGAGATCGACGGGTTGATCACCGCGGTGCGGATCCTTGGTGGGGTGCTGGTCGTCGGTGCCATTGCGGAGTACCTCGGAGTCGCCCGTATCGCCGACGAAGCGGTCACCTCGGCGTGGTCGTCGTCGGCCGGGCTGGCCACCCTGCTGCGGGCACTCGCCGGAGGGCTGATCGCTGTCGGGCTGGTGGCCACGACCACGCCGTTGCGGGCGCGTCCGCGGGCGCTGTCGGCCTCGGCGCAGACCGCCGTCCTCGACGCCGGCACCGATGTCGAGGCGGACACCGGCGGCGTCGAGTCGACCACGGCTGTCCGTCGATGGACGCCGGACCGTTCCTCCTCCGTTGCGTTCGTCGGCGTCGGGCTGGCCGTCGTGTCGTTCTGGTTCGATGGCCACACGGTCACCAAGGGCTTCCGTGTACTGCACGCTCTCGCGAACAGCGTGCACGTGGTCGCCGGATCGGTGTGGGTCGGCGGCGTCGTCACGATGGCAGTCGTGCTGTGGACCCGCCATCGGGCAGGCCGTCGTTCTGACGCGTTGGGACTCGTCGTGCGGTTCTCCGCCGTCGCGAGCGTGGCGCTCGGCGCTGTCGTCGTCGCCGGCCTCGTGATGGCCATCGCGATCCTCGATTCCCTTGGCGAGCTCACCTCGACGCAGTGGGGCCAGACGTTCCTGCTGAAGACCGCCGCAGCGGCCATCGCCATGGCGGCCGGCGCCTACAACCACTTCCGGCTGATGCCGGCACTCGAACGCGACCCCCACGACGAGGTGCTGCACCGCGCGGTGCGCTCGACGGTCACCGCCGAGGCGATCATGCTCGTCTTCGTCGTCGTGGTCACCGCCTGGCTCGTCGCCGCCGCCTCCTGAGCAGCCTCAACCCTCCCAACTCCCGAAAAATGTGGCTCGTGGTGCGCTCAGTGCACCGTGGGCTACACATTTCGGGGTCGGAGGGTCACTCGGCCGCTTTGTCCGCCGTGATTACCGATCAGTAACCTCACCGGCCATGCAGGAGATCCTCGAGGCCATCCAGTCCGGTGCCAGCGGCGACGACATCGCCAACCTTCCGGTCCCCGAGAGCTACCGGGCGGCGTTCGTGCGGCGCGAGGACACCGCGATGTTCGAAGGTGTCGATTCGTGGGACAAGGATCCCCGCAAGTCGATCCACGTCGACGAGGTCGCCACGCCCGAGCTGGCACCCGACGAGGTGTACATCGCCGTGATGGCATCGAGCATCAACTTCAACACGGTCTGGACCTCGATCTTCGAGCCGCTGCCGACGTTCGGCTTCCTCGACAAGATGGGCCGCCAGAACGAATGGGGCAAGCGCCACGCGCTGCCGTACCACGTGGTCGGCTCCGACGCGTCGGCCGTGGTCGTCCGCACGGGTTCGGCGGTGCGCAACTGGAAGCCCGGTGACCGGGTGACCGTGCACTGCAACTACGTCGACGACCAGGACCCGAGCGCCCACAACGACTCGATGCTCGCGACCAACCAGCTGATCTGGGGCTTCGAGACCAACTTCGGCGCCCTCGCCGACCTCGCCGTGGTCAAGGCCAACCAGCTGATGCCGAAGCCCACCCACCTCACGTGGGAGGAGGCGGCGGTCAACGGCCTGTGCAGCTCGACGTCGTACCGCATGCTGGTCAGCCAGAACGGTGCGCAGATGAAGCAGGGCGACAGCGTCCTGATCTGGGGTGCCACCGGCGGCATCGGGGGCTACGCCGTGCAGTACGTGCTCAACGGTGGCGGCACGCCGATCGGCGTCGTCTCGTCACCCGAGCGTGCCGAGCTCCTCAACCGCATGGGGTGCGAGGCCGTCATCGATCGCCGGGCCGAGAACTACCAGTTCTGGTCCGACGAGAACACCCAGGACGAGTCGGAGTGGCGCCGGTTCGGCAAGAAGATCCGCGAGCTCAACAACGGTGAGGACGTCGACATCGTGTTCGAGCACCCCGGCCGTTCGACGATGGGCGCATCGATCTTCGCGGTCAAGCGCGGCGGCACGGTCGTCACCTGTGCGGCAACCTCGGGCTACATGGTCGAGTTCGACAACCGTCACTTCTGGATGAAGCTGAAGAACCTGATCGGTTCGCACTTCGCCAACTACGCCGAGTCGTACGCCGCCAACAAGCTGCTCGACCAGGGTCGCATCCAGCCGCTGCTGACCAAGACCTACACGCTCGACCAGGTCGGCGAGGCGTCGCTGGCGGTGCACCACAACGAGGCAGACGGCAAGCTCGGCGTGCTGTGCCTGGCTCCCGAGGAGGGCCTCGGCATCGACGATCCCGAGAAGCGCGAGCGCATCGGCGAAGACAAGATCACCGTCTTCCGCAGCGCGTGACGTTTCCGGCTGCCGTCCTGTGGGACATGGACGGCACCCTCGTCGACACCGAGCCGTACTGGTTCGAGGCCGAGTTCGAGCTGGTCGCCGAGTTCGACGGCACGTGGACCGAGGCCGACGCGCTGTCGCTGGTGGGCTTCGACCTGCTCGACTCCGCGCACGAACTGCGAACCCGCGGCGGTGTCCGACTCGAACCCGTGCAGGTCGTCGATCGACTCCTCGACAGCGTCGTCGCTCACGTCGCCCGTGAGCTGCCCTGGCGGCCGGGTGCGCCCGAGCTGCTCGCCGGCTGCGTCGCCGCGGGCATCCCGTGCGTGCTGGTCACGATGTCGTGGCGTCGCCTCGCTGACGCTGTGATCGCCGCTGCGCCGGCGGGGTCATTCGTGGCGTCGATCACCGGCGACGAGGTGTCCAACGGCAAGCCCGACCCCGAGCCCTATCTGGCCGCCGCCGCGGCGGTCGGCGTCGACCCGGCCGACTGTGTGGCGATCGAGGATTCGCCGACCGGGGTTGCCTCGGCGCTGGCCGCCGGGTGTGCGACGCTGGGGGTCCCCCATGTCGTCCCCGTCGCTGCCGCCCCCGGGCTCACCCTCGTCGACTCGCTCGCCGGAGTCGGACTCGCCGATCTCCGTGGACTTCGCGCCCCCTGAGGACGCTCGCCAGGACACACCGGTCGACGAGACCCGACCGGACGCCCGCACGCGCCGCCCGATCGTGCTCGTCGCGTTGGTCGTGGCACTGCTCGGCGTCGCCGGTGCAGCGGTGTACGTCGCCACCACCGAAGAACCGTTGCCGCCCAAGCCCGACATCCCGCTCGACGCGTGGGTTCCCTACTGGACGCTCGACGACGCCATGCCTGACATCGGTCGGCGAGGTGGCTCCATGCGCGAGGTGTCGCCCTTCTGGTTCACCGCCGTCGGGGTCGATCAGATCGCGATCGATCCGAACGCCAGCATCGAGGCCACCGACGCGTTCATGGATGCGTTGCGGGGCATGGACGTGGCGGTGGTGCCGTCGATCGTCGACCTGCTGCCCGCCGGCGAGATGGCGGCGATCCTGGCCGACCCCGTCACCCGCACACGCCACGTCGAGGCGATTCGGCGCTTTGCCGCCGACGGCGACTACGACGGCATCGACATCGACTACGAGCAGTTCGCCTTCGCCGACGGCCGCGACACCTGGGCGACCACGCGTCCGAACTGGGTGGCCTTCATCGAGGAACTCGGCGCCGCGCTCCGCGCGGACGGTCGCACCCTCGCAGTGAGCATCCCGCCGGTCTACGACGCTGGTCAGACCAGCGAGAGCGGGTTCTGGGTGTACGACTACGGCGCCATCGTCGAGCACGTCGATCGCATCCGCATCATGACCTATGACTTCTCGGTCGGCGAGCCCGGACCGATCGCCCCGCTCGACTGGGTCGAGACGGCGATCAACGGCGCGATCGAGGCCACGGGTTCGCCGGACAAGCTCGTGCTGGGAGTGCCGGCCTACGGCCGCAACTGGGTGATCTCGACGACGGGGACGTGCCCGGCCGATGCGCCCGGTCGCACCTCGGTGACCGCGCGCTCGGTCGACGACCTCGTCGAACGCCGGTCGGCGGTGCCGGTGCGTGTGGACGACACCGGCGAGTGGACGTTCGACTACGAACTCGACGTGACCGACGAGACCGGGTCGTGCGTCCAGACGCGCCGTGTGCACTACGTCGACGCAGACGGCGTTCGGCTTCGCATGGATCTCGCCCGCGAGTACCGCCTCGACGGTGTGTCGCTCTGGGCCCTCGGTTTCGAGGACGATGCGGTGTGGGAGCAGATTCTGCCCACGGTCGCCGACCCGTTCGCCCCGACGACCACCGAGTAGAACGATCCCATGACAGTCGGCGACGCATGGATCATCGACGCGGTGCGTTCGCCCCGCGGCATCGGCAAGCAGGGCAAGGGCAGCCTCGCTCACCTCCACCCGCAGAACGTGCTCGGGCAGGTGCTCAACGGGCTGCGCGATCGGGTGGGGTTCGATCCGGTCGACGTCGACGACGTCGTGTGCGGCAACGGTTCGCACGCCGGCGACCATGCGCACGACATCGGCCGCATGGCGGTGCTCGACGCCGGGTGGCCGATCACGGTCCCCGGCGTCACGCTGAACCGGTTCTGCGGCTCCGGTCAGCAGGCGGTCACGTTCGCCGCAATGGGTGTCGGCGCCGGGCACCAGGACCTCGTGATCGGTGCCGGGGTCGAGTCGATGAGCCGCCCCGCGCGCAACGGCACCGACGGCTTCCACGCCAACAACGAGCATCTGCTGGCCACGCACCCGCAGGTGCCTCAAGGTTTGTCCGCCGACCTGATCGCCACGCTCGACGGTTACACGCGCGTCGAGGTCGACGCCCTCGGACTCGAGAGCCAGCGGCGAGCGGCGGCGGCGATCGCCGAGGGTCGGTTCGACCGCAGCCTGATCACGATCCTCAACGACGACGGCAGCGTGGCGCTCGACCACGAGGAGTACCCGCGGCCCGAGACCACCGCCGAGGGGCTGGCGGCGCTGCACCCCAGCTTCGTGAAGTTCGCCGACTTCTCCTTCGAGCAGAGCGAGCTGACGATGGCCGAGCTGATGGCGCAGAAGTACCCGGGCGTCGAATTGCACAACGTCCACCACGCCGGCAACAGCTCCGGTGTCGTCGACGGCGCGGGCGCTGTGCTCGTGTCGTCGCCCGACTACGCCAAGGCGCACGGACTCACCCCGCGGGCGCGCATCGTGATGTCGGCGGTCGCCGCCGACGAGCCGCTGATCATGCTCACCGCACCGGGCCCGGCCGCCAACAAGTGCCTGGCCCGAGCCGGCATGACCGTCGACGACATCGACGTGTTCGAAGTGAACGAAGCGTTTGCGTCGGTCGTGCTGCGCTTCTTCCGTGACACTGGCGCCGACCCGTTGAAGGTCAATGTCAACGGTGGCGCGATCGCGCTCGGTCACCCCATCGGCGCCACCGGCACGATGCTGATCGGCACGCTGCTCGACGAACTCGAACGCCGCGATCTGCAGACCGGCCTCGTGGCGATGTGCACCGGTGGGGGCATGGGCACCGCCACCATCATCGAACGTCTCTGACCGCGCCCCGCCCGTTGCTGTCGATTCGGCAGCGATGAGTCTTCGCGCGACCCGTCCGCGCGGAAACTCATCGCTTCGGCGGGTGCGTCCCCGGTCCTCGCTCAGCTGTACTGGTCGAGGATGGTCGACTCGGTCACGCGGCTGAGCGTGTCGCGAATGGCGCGGGCGGTTGCCTCGTTGACGCCGTCGACCGTGACGAGGTCGTCGACCGTGGCGCGCTGGAGCTTGGCGAGGCCACCGAAGTGGTCGGCCACCGCAATCGCCGTCGACGACGGCAGTCGGCTGACCCGATGCAACAGACGCATGCCCTTGGGTGCGACCTCTTGGGCGAGGTCGGTCGAGTCGCGGCCCGGTGACAGCGCGTCGGCGGTGAGACGCAGGTTCGACACCTCGTCGTCGGACAGATGCGACATCGCGTCGAGCGTGTCGGCGACCGTGCGGCCGGCGGGAAGATAGTCGGCGACGACCAGGTCGAGTTCGTCGTCGATCTCGCCGTACAGCTCGTCGAGCTGCAGCCGCAGCAGCCGAGCGTCGACGCCGAGTTCGATGATCATCGTCTCGATCTCATCGGCGATGCGATGCACCATTTCGCCGCGCTGGATGACGGCAACGACGTCACGCAGGGTGACCACGTCTTCTACTTCGACCGCGGTCAGGTTGGTGATCGCGTCGTCGAGGCGCACCTTGTAGCGCTCGAGCGTCTGCAGCGCCTGGTTGGCCCGGTCGAGCAGATGGCCGACCTCGTGCAACTGACGCTTGTTGCCACCGGCGTAGACGTTGATGACGCCCATCTCTTCGCTCGCCGACACCACCGGTACGTCGAGCGAACGCGCCACCCGCTCGGCGGTGCGGTGTCGGGTGCCGGTCTCGCTGGTGGGCACCGACGGGTCGGGCACGAGGTGCACGTTCGCACGTGCGATGCGGCCGCCGTCGGTGGACAAGATGATCGCGCCGTCCATCTTGGCCAGCTCCGACAGCCGTTGCGGGCTGTATGGCGCGTCGACGAGGAAGCCGCCCGAGCAGATCGACAGCACGTCGGCATCGTCGCTGAGCACCAGCAGGGCGCCGGCCTTCGATCGGACGACGCGATCGATGCCGTCACGCAGCGGCGTGCCCGGCGAGACACGAGCGAGCGCGTCACGCATCGCCTCGTTGACGCCACCGTGCCGGGAATGCATGACCTGATCCTAGATGAGCGATGGGGGAACCCTCTCGGGAGATCCGTGACTCACCCCACCGGTCGCAGTCCGCTGGGGGCGGAATGGGTGCCCAGCCCGGCGGCGGCGACCGCCTCGGAGAGCGTCGCCGCCCGGATCAGTTCGATGTCGGCGTCGCAGTCGGGTGAGTTCGACGGCGCGACCACCCGGCGAAGTCCGAGTCGGGCCGCCTCGGTGAAGCGTCGCTGGGCCTGGCCGACTTGGCGGAGTTCGCCGCCGAGGCCGACCTCGCCGAACACCGCGAGATCCGCCGGAAGCGGCTGATCGCGGATCGCGCTCACCACGGCGAGGCAGACACCGAGATCGAGGCCCGGTTCGCTGAGCTTCACCCCGCCTGCCGTTGAGGCATAGACGTCCTGATCGGCGACCGCGATGCGAGAGCGGCGCCCCAGCACCGCCATCAGCATCGACAACCGGGCACCGTCGAGACCGAGGGCGCTGCGGCGCGGTGGCACCCCGGGCACCCCGGGGTTGGCGAGTGCCTGCACCTCGACGACGATCGGGCGCTGACCCTCCATGGTGGGTACGACCGCCGAGCCGGGGACGCCGGTGCGTCGGTCGGCGAGGAACAGCGACGACGCGTCGGGCACCGCGATCAGGCCGGCAGTCGCCATCTCGAAGAGCCCCAGCTCGTTCGTCGGCCCGAACCGATGCTTCGACGCCCGCAACAGCCGCAGCGCGTGGTGACGATCGCCCTCGAACTGGAGCACGGTGTCGACGACGTGTTCGAGCACGCGCGGCCCGGCGAGGCCACCCTCTTTGGTGACGTGGCCGACGAGCACGATCGACACGTCGCGCTCCTTGGCCTCGTTGACCAGGCGTTGGGCGCAGCCACGGACCTGGCCGACGCTGCCCGGCAGCGAACCGAGGCCGGGGTCGGACACGGTCTGGATCGAGTCGATCACCACCAGCTCCGGCCGGATGCGTTCGATCGCGTCGAGGATGTGCGGCAGCGAGGTCTCGGCGTGGAGCCACAGATCGTCGCGGGTGGCGCCGAGACGCTCGGCGCGACGTTTCACCTGTTGGGCGCTCTCCTCGGCGGTGACGTACAGCGTCGGGCCGCTCCACCCGGCGAGGAGCTGCAGCAACAGCGTGCTCTTGCCGATCCCGGGCTCGCCGCCGAGCAGCGTGACCGAACCGGCGACGAGGCCGCCACCGAGCACCCGGTCGAGTTCACCGATGCTGGTGGTGACCGGATCGCCGTGTTCGGTGCCGACCTCGCCGATCCGGGTGGGACCCGGCCGGGACGATGCGGCCACGGGTGCATCGACGGCGCCCGACACCTCGACGTCTTCGACCAGCGTGTTCCAGTCGCCGCAGCCCGAGCACCGCCCGGACCACTTCGGATGGGAGGTGCCGCACTCGCTGCAGACGTGGACCAACTTCGCTCGACTCGATGCCATGGGGACATCATGACGAAGGCCTGTCACAGAGTTGGATGACGGCGGCCCGTCGACGTGGTCAGTCGAACGAAACGACCTTGCCGCGGTTGATGCTGACCCAGTCGCGGGCGTCGAGATAGGGGCGCAACCGGTCGGCGATGATCTCGCCGTGGTGGCGGTTCTTCGGACGCTGCAGCTCGAACAGGTAGGGGAACTCGAGCCAGGCGGTGGTGGCGTCCCAGAGGCGCAGCGCGGCATCACCGCTCGGCGGGTCGAGCACCACGGGGCCGAACAGGCACTCGGGCTCGCCGTTCGGCGCCACGAACTCGGGGAAGAACAGCGTCGGCACCCCGTAGCCGCCGGCGGCGACGACCCGGTCGTGTTCCGCTCGCACCTCGTCGTGGGTCGTCGGGTCGGCGATTGCCTCGTCGACGACGCCGGGGTCGAGCCCGATCTCGTCGAGCAGGTGGCGCGCCACGTCGGGGTCGTGCGGACGGTGCCCCTCTTCATGCAGCGCCCGTCCGGCGCGTTCGTACCAGCGGTCGAGGTCGTCCATGCTCGATCGACGCAGCAGCGCGCCCACCCGCATCATCGACCAGCCATAGGACCACTCGCGTTCCCACGGGTGCTTCTTGCCCTCGACCCGGTTGATCTCTTCGAGGCTGAAGAACTTCCAGTCGATCTCGAGGCCGTTCTGGCGGCGCACCTCTCGAATCCATTGCGCCGTCTGATAGGCGAACGGACACATCACATCGAAATGGAAGTCGACTCGGCTCGGCGCGTGGGGCATGCCCCAGGCTGCCACATGGGCACGTCAGCGCGTCGGCCGGGGGCGCGGGCGACGGCGAGTGCGTTGCCAGCGCGCCCAGATCACGTACCCGATGAACAGCGTCATGAACGCCACCCAGGCGATCAGCGCCACGAACGCGAGAATCGACAGCGGTCGCGCCCACCAACGGTCGTCGCCCGGCGACTGCACCGACGAGGCGCGCGCCTCGACGATCGTGCCGTCCGTCGGCACGATCCACTCGAGTTGGTCGTCACCCAGCCGCGTCGCGTTGGTCTCGTCACTCTCGATCTGTCCGGGCAGCACGGCGCGAAGCGCAGCGCTGATCGCCGACTCCGGCGTGGCGCCGCTCGCTGCGATCTGCTCGGCGAACGGCACCGACCCGACGGCGGCGACCAGATCCTCGTCGGCGAAACTCTCGAAGCCGTCCGGCAGCCCGAGGAGTCCGCCCAGCCGGGTCGTCGTGTCGTCGCCGTTGGTGTTGCGAGTCACCGACATCTGATTGAACGGCGGGCCGATACTGTTGAGCAGGTTGGTTGCCTCGACGTCCGAGGCGAAGTCGTGGCTCAAGGTGATCGTCAGGCCGCCGTCCGGAAGCGGCGTGGGCCCGTCGATCGTCCAGCCGGCCGCCACGATGTCGTCGGTGGCGAGTTCGTCGGCCAGCGTCGGCACCGCAGCGACCACCTCGGCATCAACGGTGGCGACGAACGTGATCGTGCCCGTGCCGTCAGGTTCGACCAGCACGTCGACGTTGAGCTCGACACGGCACCCGACGAGCGCAAGCGCACAGACGCACAGAGCCAGGACGCGACGGATCACGGTGACGAGTATGGCCGACGGCCGACAGCGAGTTCAGGACCGGGTGCGGCCGACGTTGGAGGAGACCAAGGGATCAGGTCAGCTCGGGCGGAGGCAGCTCACCGTCACCGCTGGCCGGTGGGATCGGCTTCTCGGTGGCCGTGGTGGCCAGTTCGACCGACGCCGGTGGCACGAAGCCTTCGACCGCGGTGAAGGTGAAGCGCTTCTTGCCCTCGTTCTCCGGATCGTCCTCGGCATCGACCACGATGATCTCACCGGCCGAGAACTCCTTGTACAGGATCTTCTCGGACAGCGCGTCTTCGATGTGGCGCTGGATGGCCCGACGCATGGGCCGCGCCCCGAGCTGCGGGTCGTAGCCGAGTTCGGCGAGCAATTCCTTGGCCTCGGCCTTGATCTCGATGCCGAGACCCTGACCCTCGAGCTGGCCGACGAGACGTTGCGTGAGCAGGTCGACGGTCTGCAGGACCTCGTCGCGAGTCAGTTCGTGGAACACGATGACTTCGTCGATGCGGTTGAGGAACTCGGGTCGGAAGTGGTTCTTCAGCGACTCGTTGACCTTTTCCTTCATGCGCTCGTAGCTCATGGCCGTGTCGTCGCTGGTGAAGCCGACGTTGGCCTTGCGCAGGTCCTGGGTACCCAGGTTCGAGGTCATGATCAGCACGGTGTTGCGGAAGTCGACCGAGCGGCCCTGGCTGTCGGTCAGGCGACCTTCCTCGAGGATCTGCAGCAACGTGTTGAACACGTCGGGGTGCGCCTTTTCGATCTCGTCGAAGAGCACGACGGAGAACGGCTTGCGGCGCACGGCCTCGGTGAGCTGTCCGCCCTCTTCGTAGCCGACATAGCCGGGGGGCGATCCGACGAGGCGGCTGACGGTGTGCTTCTCCATGTACTCGGACATGTCGAGCGTGATCAGCGCCGAGTCGTCACCGAACAGGAACTCGGTGAGGGTCTTGGCGAGTTCGGTCTTGCCGACGCCGGTGGGACCGAGGAAGATGAACGAACCCGACGGACGCTTGGGGTCCTTCAGGCCCGCGCGGGTGCGCCGGATCGACTGCGACACGGCCGACACGGCCTGCTCCTGGCCGATGATGCGCTTGTGGAGGTTCTCCTCCATCTTGAGCAGACGCTCGGTCTCCTCCTCGGTGAGCTTGTACACCGGGATGCCGGTCCACAGCGACAGCACTTCGGCAACGGCCTCTTCGTCGACCTCGTCGAACAGATCGACGCCCTCGGCCTTGACCTCGGACTCCTTCTGGGCCTTCTCCTCGAGGAGGGTCTTCTCCTGGTCGCGCAAGCGGCCGGCTTCTTCGAACTGCTGGTCTTCGACGGCGCGCTTCTTTGCTTCCTGGACGTCGTTGAGCTTCGTCTCGATCTCGCGCAGGTCCGGCGGCGTGGCCATGCGCTTGATGCGCAGGCGAGAGCCGGCCTCGTCGATGAGGTCGATGGCCTTGTCGGGCAGGTGACGGTCGGAGATGTAGCGGTCTGCCAGGTTGGCGGCGGCCACGAGGGCTTGGTCGGTGATCGTGACCCGGTGGTGCGCCTCGTACTGGTCGCGGATGCCCTTGAGGATCTCGATGGTGTGCGCAAGCGTCGGCTCGTCGACCTTGACCGGCTGGAAGCGACGCTCGAGTGCGGCGTCCTTCTCGACGTGCTTGCGGTACTCGTCGGTCGTGGTGGCGCCGATGGTCTGGAGTTCGCCACGGGCGAGCATCGGCTTGAGGATCGATGCGGCATCGATGGCGCCTTCGGCAGCGCCGGCACCGACGAGGGTGTGGATCTCGTCGATGAACAGCAGGATGTCGCCGCGGGTCTTGATCTCCTTGAGCACCTTCTTGAGGCGCTCCTCGAAGTCACCGCGGTAGCGCGAGCCGGCGACGAGTGCGCCGAGGTCGAGCGTGTACAGCTGCTTGTCGGTGAGCGTGTCGGGCACGTCGTTGTTGACGATCTTCTGAGCGAGGCCCTCGACGATCGCGGTCTTGCCGACGCCGGGCTCGCCGATGAGCACCGGGTTGTTCTTGGTGCGACGCGACAGGATCTGCATGACCCGCTCGAGCTCTTTGCTGCGACCGATCACCGGGTCGAGCTGGCCTTCGCGTGCGGCCTGGGTGAGGTTGCGGCCGAACTGGTCGAGAATCTGGCTGTTGCCGCCCTTCTCGTCGTCGCCGCCCTTGCTGGCACCGACGCCGGCACCGGCCGGTGCCTGCTCGCTGCGTCCGCCACCGGTGGAGCCCGACGGGCCCTGGTAGCCGGAGAGGAGTTGGATGACCTGCTGGCGCACACGCGACAGATCGGCGCCGAGCTTGACGAGCACCTGAGCGGCCACGCCCTCGCCCTCACGGATGAGACCGAGCAGGATGTGCTCGGTGCCGATGTAGTTGTGGCCGAGCTGGAGCGCTTCACGCAGGGAGAGTTCGAGCACCTTCTTCGCGCGGGGCGTGAAGGGGATGTGGCCCGACGGCGACGAGCCGCCCTGGCCGATGATCTCTTCGACCTGGCTGCGCACCGCTTCGAGGGAGATGCCAAGGCTCTCGAGCGCTTTCGCGGCGACACCTTCTCCCTCGTGAATCAGCCCGAGCAGGATGTGCTCGGTGCCGATGTAGCTGTGGTTGAGGAGGCGTGCCTCCTCTTGCGCGAGCACGACGACTCGACGAGCCCGGTCAGTGAAGCGTTCGAACATGGAGTGCCCTTTCCACGAAGTGGGATTCCGTGCAGCAACCCTACCGGCGCTCGTCGCGTACCACGGGCCGTGCCCGCGTGACAAAAAGATCAGCCGCGACGGGAATAGACGACGGGTCGGCGGCGTGCCGGGTGGCTCGGGGATCGTTCAGCGGGTGGGCGCAACGCCCTGGGCGTCGGGGAGCGACCAGAGCAACGACTCGACGAGCAGCTTCTCGTTGGGGTTGCGGTCGAGCATCTCCATCGCACGGTGGATGCGACGAACCGCATCGGCGCACGCATCGACGTCGGTCGTCGCAGGGTTGACGGCGGTGTCGCGGTAGGTGGCCGCCATGGCAGCGAGCCCGCTGCGCAGCTCGTCGGTGCGGTAGCGACGCAGCTCGCGCTTGTGGCGTTCGTCGAGTTGCTTCTTGCCGCTGCCGCGTTCGCCGTGGGCCTTGATGCGTTCGTCGAGCTCGGCGACCTCGGTGGCATGGCGAGCCGCCAGCGGCTCCGATGCGGCGTCGATCAGGCCGAGGAGGTGGGCGGCGGTGCGCAGTGCGACCGAGCCGGTGCCGTCGAGTTCGTGTGGTGCGTCGGCGAAGGCATCGCGGCGTTCGGCGAGCGCTGGATCGGTGGCGAGGACGCGCGCTCGTTCGAGGTCGCCGTGGGCAGCTCGGGCAGCGGCCATGGCGGCAGGTGGCGCGACACCCTCGACCACCAGTTGCGCAGCGATCACGTCCGCCCCGATCGAGCGGAAGTCGATGCGAGCGCACCGGGACGAGATCGTGATCAGGTCGTGGGGGACGAAGTCGGCGAGGATCAGGAACGTCACCGAGTCCGGCGGTTCTTCGACGATCTTCAGCAGCCGCCCGGCGCTCTCGGGCGCGAGCAGGTGGAACTCGTCGAGGATCATCACCTTCGAGTCGCCCTCCGACGGGGTGAGTGAGGCCTCGTGGATGATCGCCCTCGCCTGGTCGGCGTCGATCCGTGCACCCGTTCGGCGGACCTCGCGCACGTCGGGGTGCTCGCCGCGCAGGATCAGCGCGGCGTCGCGCTGATCGGCGTCCTCGGCCCTGGTCATCAGCCGGGCGGCGAAGGCGCGAGCCGCCTGCAGCTTCGTCGACCCCGCCGGTCCGGCGAACAGATAGGCGTGCACCGCGCCGCGATCGGCCGCGGCACGCAGGTGGCGGACGGCGTCGGTCTGGCCGATCACGCCATCCCAGATCGGGCCGGGCATGGTTTCGGTGGACGGCTCGGCCGACGAGCTCACAGCGCGCCTCGCTCGTCGAGTGCCTGGCGGATGTCGTCGGCGACTCGTTCGACCGAGCCGACCGCCTGCACGGTGATCCAGCGCGCTGGGTCGGCCGCAGCCATCGTCCGGAAGCCCGCCAGCACGCGAGCGTGGAATGCTTCGCCGGCGGCCTCGAACCGATCGAGGTCCCGACGGCTCATCCGCTCGGCGATCACGTCGTCGGGGGTGTCGAGGAACACCACGACGCTCGGCCACACCCCGCCGGTGCCCCACGCGTTGAGGTGGCGGATCTCGTCGATGTCGAGTTCGCGTCCGTAGCCCTGATAGGCCAGCGAGGAGTACACCGACCGATCGCTCACGACCGGTCGTCCTGCGTCGAGGGCGGGGAGCACGATCTCGGTGATGTGCTGGGCGCGATCCGCCGCGGTGATCAGGGCCTCGGCCCGGGGATGCAGGTTGTGGACGCTGGTGTCGTGGAGTAGTGCCCTGAGCCTGGCGCCGATGTCGGTGCCACCGGTCTCGCGGGTCAGCACGGCGCCGATCGAGTTCGCCAGCCGTGTCGCCTGGGTCGACTTGCCGCACCCTTCAGCGCCTTCGAACGCGATGTAGGGCGGGCGGGAACTCACGACCGGCGATGGTAACGAGTCGGCCGGCGATGGAAATGGAGTGCAGGACGTGTACATACCCCGGAGGGGATCGGGACGAAAGGCCGTAGTGGACGACGCGGCCGGTGCGTACCGTCGAGTTCAGAAGCGGTCGCAACGATTGCGGCCCACACGATTGGAGATCGCAGAGATGTCTGGCCAAGCACTGGGGCAACAGCAACGACTCGTCATCCTCGGCGCGGGAACCGGCGGCACGCTTGCTGCCAACCGGTTGCGCAAGAAGTTCAAGAACGACGACCTGCGCATCGACATCGTCGATCAGGACAACCGCCACGTCTACCAGCCCGGCCTGCTGTTCGTGCCCTTCGGGCTCACCGAGCCGGACGAGATCGTCCGCAAGCGCGACCGCCAGCTCAAGAAGGGCATCCACTACCACCAGTGCCCGATCGAGTCGGTCGACATCGAGGCGAACACGGTCGAACTCCAGAACGGCACGACGCTGGAGTACGACGTGCTCCTGGTGGCCACGGGGACCATCCTGCTCCCGGACGAAACCGAGGGCATGACCGGTCCGGGTTGGCGCGAGACCGTCCACACGTTCTACGACATGGAGGGCGCTGTCGCCCTGGCCGAAGCGCTCGACGACTTCGAGTCGGGTCACATCGTGATCAATGTGATCGACATGCCGATCAAGTGCCCGGTTGCTCCGCTCGAGTTCGCGTTCCTCGCCGATTGGTACTTCACCGACAAGGGAGTTCGCGACGACGTGCGGATCACCTACGTCACACCCCTCGACGGTGCGTTCACCAAGCCGACCGCGTCGGCGGCGCTCGGATCCCTGCTCGACGACAAGCACGTCGAGGTGATCGCCGAGTTCAACACCGGCGAAGTCGACGGCGAGAACGGCAAGTTGATCAGCTGGGACGGTCGCGAGGTCGAGTTCGACCTCGCCGTGATGATCCCGCTCCACGGCGGCGCCGAGTACGTCGAGAACTCGCCTGGCCTCGGCGACGAACTCGGGTTCATCCCGACCGACAACGCCACGTTGCAGTCGACGGTGAAGCCGAACATCTTCGTCATCGGCGACGCGGCTGACGTCCCGACGTCCAAGGCGGGTTCGGTCACCCACTTCGAGGGAGAGGTGCTGGTGGAGAACATCGAGGCGTTCCTGAACGGTGAGCCGATCGAGCACACCTACGACGGCCACGCCAACTGTTTCATCGAGACCGGATTCTCCAAGGCGCTGTTGATCGACTTCAACTACGAGGACGAACCGGTCGGCGGTCACTACCCCGGCCCGGTCGGTCTGCCGCTGCTCAAGGAGTCGCGGGCGAACCACCTCGGCAAGTTGATGTTCCAGTCCTTCTACTGGCACGGCCTGCTGCCCGGGCGCGACATCCCCGGCATCGGCCCCGACATGCCCAAGTTCGGCAAGAAGCAGCCCGTGACGGCTGACACGAAAGGATCCTGAACCATGCCAACCAAGACACTCGCCGGAACTCCTGTCGAGGTGAACGACGAAGGGTTCTTCGTCGACGCCCAACAGTGGACCAAGGAGATGGCACCCGAGATCGCCACCGAGGTCGGCGTGCCGACCCCGCTGACCGACCGACACTGGGTGGTCATCGACTTGATGCGCTCGGAGTACTTCGACAAGGGCACGGGCCCGACCGTCCGCAAGATCAGCAAGCTCTCCGACGTCACCACGAAGGAACTCTTCGTGTTGTTCCCGAAGGGCCCCGCCAAGCTCGCTGCCCTGGTGGCGGGCATCCCCAAGCCGAAGGGCTGCATCTGACATGACCGACACCCATCCCATTCCCACCGCGCCGGTTGCGGCGCCGATCGAGAAGGTGTCGATCATCGTCTCGAAGGGTTCACTCGAGGGCATCTACCCGGCGCTGATCATGGCCAACGGGGCCCGCAACGAGGGCATCGAGGCCAACCTCTTCTTCACCTTCTTCGGCATGGACGCCGTGCACAAGGAGCGTCACGACCACATCAAGGTCGCCACCGTCGGCAACCCGGGTCTGCACCTCCCGACGCTGGCGGGCGCCATTCCCGGTGCCTCGGCGTTGATGACCAAGTACATGGAGAAGCAGATCGAGAAGCTCGACTTCCCGGGCATCGCCGAATTCATCGAGATGATCCACGACACCGGCGCCGGTCTCTACGCCTGCCTGGCCTCGGTCGAGCTGTTCGGCATGGAGCGCGAGGACCTGATCGACGAACTCGACGACATCATCACCGTCGGCGAGTTCTACGACATGGCCGCCGGCGGCCAGATCATCTTCACCTGACGACGACCCCGCGTTCTCGTGAACAAGTTCACCCCTCAGAGGTGATCTTGTTCACGAGATGGCCTCGCGGTCACTGCGAGGTGACGTCGAAGGTGCCGATCATGCCGAGTTCGGTGTGCGGCTGGCCGGTGGCGGGGTCGACCAGGATGCACTGGTAGGTGTACACCCCCGGTGAGGTGAACGTCATCGTGGCGCCGCCTGACTCGCCCGGGTTCGTGGCGGCGACCTCGCCGATCGGCTCGCCGGTGGGGTCGAGCACCTCGAACTCGTGGGCCTGCTCACCGAGGTTGTCCATCGCGAAGCGGATCGTGTCGCCATCGGCGATGCCGGTCACGTCGAGGTTCTCGTAGTCGAAGTCGATCGCGTCGAAGGCGATCTCGCGGCCGGCTTCGGCCTGTGCGGTGCCGCCGTCGCCGGTGACCGTGAACGGCGACTCGAAGCCGTCGCCGGACTGACCGGGCTTGCAGCGCACGAGGTAGTCGCCGGCGACCAGGTCGACCGTGAGGGTGCGCGAGGTGCCCGTCGTGACGTTCTCGACCTCGCCGAGGGTGTCGCCGTTCGCCTTCAGCACGTACAGCTCGTTGACCTTGCTGCTCGTCGTTGGTGAACTCGAAGCCGACCTTGCCGGCGTCGATCACGTCCTGGGCGATGACGCAGCCGTCGTCGGTGCCGGTCACCTCGACGGTCGAGTCGGCGGCCTCGGTGGAACAGGCGGACACCGCCAGCAGGGCGCCAACCGGAACGGCGAGCAGGACTTGGCGTCGGGTCACGATGGAACTCCTCGGAGGGGCGATGGGGGCGATTCAGCGGACGGGTTCGCCGACGGCAGCAGCAGCGTCGGCATGCGTGCGTGCTGGCGTGTTCGGTGGGAGCAGGAACAGCACCATGGTGGGGACGAGGTACCCGAGGTAGACGACGATCTCGAGCACGGTCATCTGCGGGCCGAGGTTGAAGATGCCCTTGAGGAGCGCCCCGTACCAGCTGGTGATCTCCCACCCGTCGACGTCCCAGGCAAGGGTGTCGATGCCCGGCAGGAGGCCGGCCTCCTGCAGATCGTGCACCCCGTAGGCGAGCACGCCGGCGGCGATCACGATCAGGGCCGCACCCGTGAACTTGAAGAAGACCGCCAGGTTCATCGACACCACCCCGCGGTAGAGCAGCACGCCGATGACGACCGAGGTGACGATGCCGAGCAGCGCGCCGATGGCCGGACCGGCTCCGGCGCCCTGCGCCTGGAACGTCGGATACAGGAAGAGCGCGGTTTCGAGCCCTTCGCGTCCGACGGCGAGTAGTGCTGCGGTGAACACGCCGATCGTGCCGATCTCGATCGCAGCGGACATCTTGTCGTGGAGCTCGCCCTTGAGCGTTCGCGACGCGTGCTTCATCCAGAAGACCATCCAGGTGACGAACACGACGGCGACGATCGACAAGATGCCGCCAAAGGCCTCCTGGGTCTCGAAGCTCATCGATGCCGAGGTGTAGTGCAGGAGTGCGCCGAATCCGAACGACACGATGACGGCCACGGCGACGCCTGCCCAGAGTGCTGGGATGCGATCGCGGTGACCGCTGCGGACCATGAACGACATCAAGATGCTGACGACGAGCGCCGCTTCGAGCCCCTCGCGGAGCCCGGTGAGGAATGTCTGCAGCACGTGGGATCTCCTCGTGGTGAGCGTCGCGGGCCGTCAGCCCACCCTCCGGCTTCGTCGAAGTTAGGTCAGCCTAACGAGCGGACTTCCCGCGAGACAACATCTCGACATTCTCGCGGCCCGGACCTCCGTAGCGATGAGTCTTCGCGCGACCTGTCCGCGCGGAAACTCATCGTGTGGGGTGCGGAACCGGTAGCGATGAGTCTTCGCGCGACCTGTCCGCGCGGAAACTCATCGCTCAGCTGTTGAGGTCGGTGATGACCGGCTTGGCCGCGGTCTTCTTCGCAGCGGCCTTCTTGGCGGGCGCCTTCTTCGTTGCCGCCGACTTCTTCGCGGCAGCCTTCTTCCTGGCCGGTGCCTTCTTCTTCGCAGCGCGCTTCTTGGTCGGGCCACCCTTGGCGATGATCGCCTCGCGACGAATCGCCAGCAGCTCGTAGGCGCGCTCGGGGGCCATCTCCTCGAGCCGGTCACCCTTGCCGAGCGACGCGTTCGTCTCGCCGTCGGTGACGTACACGCCGAACTTGCCGTCCTTGGCGACGACGGGTCGTTCGCTCACCGGATCGGTACCGAACTCGCGCAGCGGGCCCTTCGCCGCCATGTTCCCGCCACCGCGCTTGTACACCTTGGGCTGGCTGAAGATCGCCAACGCCTCGGCCAGCGTGATCTGCAGCAGCTGGTCCTCGGAGTCGATGTTGCGGTAGTCCTTCTCCTTCTGCACGTACGGGCCGTAGCGGCCGTTGTTCGCGTAGATCGGGACACCGTCGGACGGATCGTCGCCGAGGTGACGGGGCAGCTGAAGGAGCGCCTCGGCCTCGTCCATCGTCATGCGCTCGAGCACCATCGTCTTGAACAGGCTCGACATCTTCGGCTTCTCGAGCCCGGGCGGCGGATCGTCGTGGTCGCCCCACTGCACGTAGGGGCCGTAGCGGCCGTTCTTGGCGTACACCGGGTAGCCGTCGAGCTCACCGATCGGCTCGTCGGACTTCGGTGCAGCGAGCAGCTCGATCGCCTTGGCGATGGTCAACTCGTCCGGGGCCAGGTCGTCGGGCACGCTCGCGGTGTCGTCGCCGCGCTTGACGTAGGGGCCGTACTTGCCGGGCTTGACGACGATCAGATTGCCGTCGTCGTCGGGGCCGAGTGGGAACGTGTTGATCTCGGCGGCGTCGATCTCGTCGAGGTTCTCCTCGACGAGGCGCTTGAGGCCGAGCAGCGCGTCTTCGCCGAAGCCGGCTTCGGCCGAGATCGGTTGGGTGTCGCCGTCGCCGGTGTCGCCGAAGTAGAAGCGCTTGAGCCACTTGTCCTTCGCGCGACGCCCGCTCGCGATCTCGTCGAGGTCGGCGTCGATCGATGCGGTGAAGTCGTAGTCGACCAGCGCGTCGAAGTGCTCTTCGAGCAGGCGGATCACGGCGAAGGCGGTCCAGGTCGGCACGAGCGCCTGACCCTTCTTCCAGACGTAGCCGCGGTCCTGAACGGTCTGGATGATCGACGCCCAGGTGGACGGACGCCCGATGCCGAGTTCCTCGAGCCGCTTGACCAGCGACGCCTCGGTGTAGCGCGCGGGCGGCGAGGTGCTGTGGCCGTTCGGCTCGATCGAGGCGATGGGAACCACGTCGCCCTGGGTGAGCGGCGGCAGCAGCGCTTCGTTCTCGCCCTCGTCGTCGCCGGTCTCCTCCTTCGACGCCACGTAGACGGCCCGGTAACCGGGGAAGGTGATCGTGGTGCCGGACGCAGCGAACTCACAGTCGGTCAGCTCACCCGTTGAGCGGTCGGTGGCATTGGCCGCGACTCGCACGCTGACGGTGACGCCGGTCGCGTCGGCCATCTGTGACGCGAGCGTGCGCTGCCAGATCAGCCGATACAGGGCGAGTTCCTGGCTGTTCAGTTCCGACGAGAGCTGCTGTGGCGAGCGGTACGGCGTGGTCGGGCGGATCGCCTCGTGGGCCTCCTGCGCGTTCTTGACCTTCGACGAGTACTGCTTCGGCGCGGCGTTGAGGTAGTTGGCGCCGTACTCGCTGGTGACCGCCGCTCGTGTGGCCTGCATCGCCTCGTCGGACAGCACGACGTTGTCGGTACGCATGTAGGTGATGAAGCCGCGCTCGTAGAGGCCCTGCGCGACGCGCATCACCTGCGACGACGACAGGCGCAACTTGCGGCCGCCCTCCTGCTGGAGCGTCGAGGTCATGAACGGCGCCTTGGGCGACGACCGGTACGGCTTCTCCTCGACCGAGCGGACGGTGAACGTGGCGCCGTCGAGGCCGTCGGCGAGCCCGCGGGCGCGCGCCTCGTCGAGCGCCACCGCCTTCGCCGACACCTGGCCCAACGAGTCGAAGTCCTTGCCGGTGGCGACGCGTGCGCCATCGACGGCAACGAGCTTGGCGCCGAAGGCCGGCTGGGTTGCCGTACCAAGGTCGATGTCCCAGTAGTCGGCGGTGACGTAGGCGATGCGCTCGCGTTCGCGCTGGACGATCAGTCGCACCGACGGGCTCTGCACGCGACCCGCCGACAGGCCACGGTTGACCCGGCGCCACAGCACCGGCGACACCTCGTAGCCGTACAGGCGGTCGAGGATGCGGCGCGTCTCGGCGGCATCGACCAACCCGTAGTCGAGGTCGCGCGGGTTGTTGACCGCGTGGTCGATGGCCGCCTTGGTGATCTCGTGGAACACCATCCGCTTCACGGGCACCTTCGGCTTGAGGTACTCGATCAGGTGCCACGAGATGGCCTCGCCCTCGCGGTCTTCGTCCGTTGCGAGGTAGAGCTCCGAAGCGTCCTTGAGCGCCGCCTTGAGATCCTTGACGACGGTCTTGCCGCGCTCGGTCAACTCGTAGGTCGGCTTGAAGCCGTTGTCGACGTCGATGTTGAGCCCCTTGCTCGGCAGGTCGGACACGTGGCCGACCGAGGCGCGCACGTCGTAGTCGCTGCCGAGGAACTTCGACAGCGTCTTGGCCTTGGCGGGCGACTCGACGACGACGAGGGGTTTGGGCATCAATGCCTTTCGCAGGTTGCTGTTCGTGAGGGGATTTCGTTGTCTTCGCTAGGTGATTCAGGCGCAGGTTGTCAAGGCGGCGTCACCGCTTCACCGAACGTGAGTGTGCCAAGGGAACACGCGAATCCCCATCGCGGGTACCGTTCGTCCACGATGTCGAGCGCACGTCACGAGCCGGACCCGGCACTCGGTTGGGCGGCCGATTTCGACGAGGCGTGGTCCGAACTCGGTCGGCCTGGATCGCCCGGCCGCGTGTCCCGGCTCGATCGCGGATGGAGCACGGTGGTGCGCGAAATCGCCGAAGCGCGGGGCGCAGCGGACCCGCTGCGGGTTCGCAACATCGGCGCCGACGTTGCGGTCGGTGACTGGGTGATCGCGTCCGACGATGGCGAGCGCGTCGAGCACGTGCTCGAGCGGCGCTCGGCGTTCACGCGTCGGGCGTCGTTCGACGGGATGCGGGCGGTGTCGCACACGCTCGCGGCCAACATCGACGTCGTGTTCCTGGTGCACGCGCTCGGGTCGCCGCCGAGCCCGCGCCGCCTGGAGCGTGAGCTCGTCCTCGCCTTCGACTCCGGTGCCGAGCCGGTGGTCGTGCTCACCAAGACCGATCTCGTCGACGATCCCGAGCCGGGGCGCGTCGCACTCCAGGACGTCGCACTCGGCGTCCCGGTTCTGCTGGCGAGTGGGATCAGCGGCGACGGGATCGACGAGATCGGCGAGTACGCCGTCGGGAATCGGACGCTGACGTTCCTCGGCGCGAGCGGTGTCGGCAAGTCGACGCTGGTGAACGCGCTCGTCGGCGCCGAGCGTCAGGCGACCTCAGCGGTTCGCGAGGGCGACCAGCGGGGCCGCCACACCACCGTGGCGGCCGAACTGGTGCCGCTCGCGGGCGAGGGCTGGTTGATCGACACGCCGGGCGTGCGGGCCCTCAGCCTGTGGCTGTCCGGCAACGGGATCGAGCGGGCGTTCGCCGACGTTTTCGACCTGATGGACCACTGCCGGTTCCGTGACTGCAAGCACGACCAGGAGCCGGGATGCGCGGTGCAGGCGGCGATCGCGGCGGGTGACCTCGATCCGGTCCGGCTCACCAGCCTCGAGCGGCTGATCGAGGAGGAAGCGGCGCTCGAGGAGGAACAGCGCGCCCACGACAAAGCCGCCGACAAGCGGGCGGGCGGCCGCACGACTCCGCCCGAGGAGTCCGAGTTCGACGACCTGTGAGCACGACTCGACGTCCGCGGTGTACCAGGCGCATCGTGGACGCGATGGAGATCGCAGCGAATGGAAAACCAGTCGAGTCGGTGTGGGACTATCCGCGTCCGCCGCGCATCGAGCGAGTCGAGTGGCGGGTGCGCGTGATCCACGCCGGCGTGACGATCGTCGACGCACCGGCTGCGGTTCGGGTGCTCGAGACCAGCCAGCCGCCGGCGTACTACGTGGCTCCCGAATTCGTCGACCTCGACGTGCTCGCACCGTCGGAGCGTCGAACGTTGTGCGAGTGGAAGGGCGTCGCCGAGTACGCCGACATCGTGGTGGGCGACGAGCGTGTGGTGGACGCGGCCTGGACCTACCCGACACCGACGCGCGGGTCAGCAGAGGTGGCAGGGCACTGGGCGTTCTACGCCCAGAAGGCCGACGAGTGCTGGATCGACGACGAACGTGTCACCAGCAACGAGGGCAGTTTCTACGGCGGCTGGGTCACCGCCAACGTGACCGGCCCGTTCAAGGGCGCCCCGGGTACCAGCCACTGGTGACCCGTCCGAGATCAGGTCACGGAGTCGCGAATCGTTAGCGAATCGTTAGTGGTGGCCTGTTCTCTGTGTGGGAGTTCGTTTCCCTGTCCGAGGTTGTCCAGGTTCCGTTGAAAGGAGTCGTGTGCGAGTGAGCGCGGTGGACACACTCGAAGTCGCTGTCTTCGGACCGACCGTCGTGCGCTCCAACGGTCTGCCTGTCAGCCTCAGCCCGCGAGAACGTGCGGTCGTGACCGCGTTGGCAATCGACCATCTTCGCCCGATAGCGCTCGATGCGGTGATCGACGCCATCTGGGTCCGTGATCCACCGGACTCGTGTCGGCAAGTCGTGCAGAACAACGTCTCCACCCTTCGCCGACGGTTCACCAGTGCATCGGTGGTGACCGAGTCGGGCCCCACCTACCGGCTCGGATCCATGTGGTCGCTCGACCTCGATCGGTTCACCCGCCACGTCGATGCAGCTCGCCGAGCGACGTTGGTCAACGATCACCGCTCGGCGGTGGGTGAGTACCGCAGAGCGCTCGACCTCGCACGCGGCGAAACGTTTCACGACCTCCCGAGTGGACCTGTCGTGGACGCGAGACGAGCCCGACTCCGTCAGTTGCTGCTCACTGCGCAGGAAGATGCCGTATTGGCCGAGTTGGCTGTCGGCGGTGTTGCCGTGGCGATCGCAACCGCCTCGGTGCTTGCGCCTGCGGAGCCGTACCGGGAGTTGCGGTGGAGTCTGCTCGCACTCGGGCTGTACCGCTCGGGGGATCGCCGCGGCAGTCTCGATGCACTCCAGCGGGCGCGTCGGACATTGAGAGACGGCGTCGGGCTCGATCCCGGACCGGTGATGCTGCGCCTGGAACGCATGATTCTCGACGACGATCCAGTGCTGGCCGATGCCCCACCGCGAGACGTGCTCGGGCTCGACCGGACGCAGCACGTCTCGGTCGACCACGTTGCCCCGCGGGTACTCGGTACGGGCGACGACATCGACCGTGTCCGTGCGCTCTGCGCCAGATCCGTTGAGTTGGACACCGCCGTATGGATCACGGTGACGGGTGATGCGCCGATCGAAGCGAGTGCGATGGCGCGGACGGCCACACTCGATGCGTCACTCGATGGCTGGTGTGTGTTGGAGGCAACCTGCCACCCCCAGGCGCGTCGCGTCCTCGAACCGCTGGGGTCGCTGGCCCGCCAGGTGATGGAGCAACTGCCGGATCCGACCAAGACCTTCGAGCCGTCGGTCCTCGCGGGCCTGGCGGCGTTGTGGGGTGACGGGATCGAACGCTTCGACCGCATCGATGGCATCGAGCCCGGCGACGCCGCGGTGGAGGCTTTGCGCTGTTGCGCTCAGCGATCGCCCACGCTCGTGGTGATCGAGCAGGCCCAGCACCTCTCGGTGTCGGCTCTGGGCCATCTCGGTCGGCTGATCGCGTTGCCCATCCCGATGGTGGTGCTCGCCGTCGGTGCCACCGTCGATGTGCCGATACCGGCTGGCGCCGAGGTCATCCGTCTGAGTGCGTCCCGCGAGCGGGGAGCGACCGACCAGCCGGACACGGACACGGTCTCGATCGAGGATCGCCCGGGTGGGTTGATCGACGTTGCCACGCTGATCGTTGTTGCGGGTGCGCCGTTGAGCTTCGAGGTGATCCTCGGCACTGGTCGAGCACCACGGGGCGTGCTCGGCGTCTTGACCGCCGGCGTCGACGCCGGCGACCTCCGCGCAGTGCGCGACGGGGGATTCGACGTGGTGAACGGGTCGATTCGCACTGCTGTGATCGAGCAGCTGGCACTGGACGATCGCCGCGAGATCCATCGATCGTTGGCAGTGTCGTTTCTCTCCCGTGGCGAGGTCTTTGCGGCGGCACCGCATCTCCTGGCATCGAGCGGGGAACCCGAACTCGTCATCGAAAACGTGACGACGGCTGCCGATCAGGCGACTCGTGCTGCGATGTTCGTCGAAGCGGCCGTGCTACTCGGCGAAGCGATCGAGCGCAGCAGTGATCACTTCGGCACGCACGACGAGCGCACTCTTCGCCTCATGCTGGCTCGTTCCGAGAATCTGCGTCGTGCCGGCGACTCGACCTACCTCGACGTGGTGTGGGAGGTGGTTCACCGGTCGGAGGAAGCGCAACTCAACACCGTGTACGCGTTGGGCGCAGCAGCGCTCTGCAAGCTGGGGCCGCTGACGCATGCAGGCGAACCCGACGAGCGCGTCGCACGCGTGGTCGCTGACGCGCTCGCTCGTTGTGATGACGCCGAGGCCCGCGCTCGCTGTGCCGGCGAAGCAACGCTGTTCTTCAGTATGGGCGGCCGTGCCGATCTGTGCCGGGCCTACTTCGACGAAGCGCTGGCTCTGGCACGCGACGTCGACGACGACGCAGTGATGATCAGTGCCCTCGGAAATGCCTACCTGGTTCTGGTTCACCCGTCGGACGCGGCGCAGCGCCGCGAACTCGCCGCCGAGATGCTGGCACGTGCCGACCGAACCGGCGACGACGACGCAACGTGCGAAGCGCTGCACTTCGCGTTCTCAGTGCAGTTGCAGCACTGCGACCCGATGCTGCGCATCGGGCATGCCGCTCAGGATGCACTTGCCCAACGGCTCGGACCGGGGCGCCGATGGATGGCCGACTATCAGCGGTGCTGTCTCGCCTATCTCGACGGGCGCCTCGACGAATCGCTCGACATTGCGTCGCACTGGGTCGAGGGTGCCCCGGTGTCGACATCTCGGGCGCTGACCACGTACACCATGGCGCTGTTGGTCGTTCGTCTTGCGCAGGGCCGCGGTCAGGAACTCACCGGGCAGATCGACGATGCGATCGCCGAGCACGCAGCCATGCCTGCATGGCGCGCCATCGCGGCGTTTCTGGCCGCCGAACGAGGCGACATCGAGCGGGTCCTCGATGAATGCGACGCGCTTGGCAATGGCGCCGCGCTGCCGAGTGACATGGCGTGGAGCGGTGCGGCACTCCTGATGGCGCGGGCAGTGGCGCGCACGGGCGATCGTGAACGAGCGGAGCAACTGCGCGAGCTGATCGTGCCGTACTCGGGCACGTTCACGTGGGTTGGCTCGGCAACGGTCGGCCCGTTCGATCTGGCGCTGACCGAGTTGTCACTGGCGCTGGGCGATATCGCTGATGCAAAGCGGTATCTGGTCTCGCTCGAACGTTGTGTCGATCGACTCGGAGCTGAGGTGTATCGACCCGACGTCGAGCGGTTGCGTGCGCTCGTCGACCACGCCGACTGACGAGCCCGAACCGGGCTGATTTCGACAGGTTCACACCGTGGGGATGTAGCCGACCACGTCGGCGATGAGGCCGGTGGTGGCGTAGGTGTAGATGCAGATGGCACGCCGCCGCGTCCGGTGATCTGGAGTTCGATGGTTCGGCCGGCTGTGCGCGTCGGGTCGTCAGAGCGTGTCGGTGGTCCAGGCTGCGTCGGGACGGCGCGCCCAGACCGCGGCGAGGTTCACCGCGGCAACCGGGAGCGGACCGTAGATGTGGGGGAACAGCACGTCGAGGCCCGGTGCCGGTGGTTCGTAGACGATCGGTGACGGCACGAGCTCGTGGGTCGATCGTGAGCACCACGAGCTGGTCGAGATCGGCGTAGAAACGGTTCGCCGTGTCCTGCAGTTGTTCACGCGTCGAGCAGTGGATGAAGCCCTCCTGCTCGAGCGTGACACCGCGGGTCGACATCCGGTACTCGCCGGTCGCGAACGCTGCGGCCCAGTCGTCGGGGAGGGCCATGTGGAAGATCGGCTCGTCGTGCGGCGTCTCGAAGTCGGTCATCGTCACAGCGTGCCGTCGTCGAGACGCCGACGCACCTCGACCGCACGATCGCGGACAGCGGGCAGGTCCGAGAGTTGCTCGGACGCCCGCACCTGGCGGGCGACGCGCGGGTTCTTCACCAGCAGGTCGTGGTGGCGTGCCAGGAAGTCCCAATAGAGCGTCGTGAACGGGCAGGCGTCGTCGCCCGTGCGCTGCTTGCGGTCGTAGCGGCACGCCTTGCAGTAGTCGCTCATCTTGTCGATGTAGTTGCCGCCGGCCGCGTACGGCTTGGTGGCCATCATCCCGCCGTCGGCCCACTGACTCATCCCGATCACGTTGGGCAACATCACCCATTCGGCGCCGTCGACGAAGCTCGACCACATCCACTCGGTCAGCTCCCACGGGTCGACGCCGTGCAGCATTGCCAGGTTGCCGAGCACCATCAGCCGCTGGATGTGGTGGTTGTAGGCGCGGTCGTGCAGCGTTGTCATGCAGTTGCGCACGCAGTTCATGTCGGTGCTCGCCTCGCCACGGAACACCGGCGGCACCGGCCGGTCGGCCCCGAGTGCGTTGCGCTCGCGGTACTCCGGCATCCACAGCCAGTAGACGCCCCACACGTACTCGCGCCAGCCGATCACCTGGCGGATGAAACCTTCGGCCGAAGCGATGGGCACCCGACCCTCGTCGTAGGCGTCCTGCACGGCGTCGCACACCTCACCGGGCAGCAGCAGGCCGATGTTCATGTACGGCGACAGCACCGAGTGGGCGAGGTGCCAGGACCGCTCGACCATCGCGTCCTCGTGCGGACCGAACATCGGGAGCACCTCGTCGACGAAGTGCCGCAGCCGCGCCAGCGCGGCCTGGCGAGTGGTTGCCCACGTCCCGTCGGGCTCGGCGCCCCAGCAATCGTCGGGGAGGTCGTCGAGCACGGCACGGTCGAGGTCGTCGAGGCGCGAGTGCTGCGGTTCGGGCCACGGCGAGCCGGTCCTCGGCGGCCGCTGGCGGTTCTCGTCGTCGTAGTTCCAGCGGCCGGTGACCGGCTCGTCGCCGTCCATCAGGTAGCCGAGCCGCCGCCGCTGCCATCGGTAGAAGTCCTCCATCTTGAGCTGCTTGCGGCCGCTCGCCCAGTCGGCGAACTCGTCGTAGTGGCACAGGAACTGGTTCGAGCGCACGATCGTGACGCCGAGGTCGCGCAGCAGCTCGAGCCCGTCCCAGCTCGCCGGCTCGGTGGCCAGCATGTCGGTCGGGGCGTACTCGTCGACGTGGGCGTCGTGGCCGGCGCGCAGCGAGTCCGCGATCCGGTAGTCGACCTCGAAGCCGGCCGCGCGCAGCTCGTCGGCGAACCGTCGCATCGAGGCGAGCACGAAGTGGGCCCGCTGGCGATGCCACCGCTTCCCGGCGATCTTGGCGCGGCTCTCGACCATCAGGATGCGGTGCGAGTCGGGCGTGGCGTCTCGCAGTGCACCGAGCTCGCGGTGCAGTTGGTCGCCGAGCACCCAGAGCGTCGGGCGCTTCGCGTTCACGTGATCGAGCTGCGGACGTCGACCGCCCGGTCGAAGCGGGTCGTGGTCAGTCGCTCGCGCAGCGCCGGACGCGTGCAGACCACGACGAGGTCGCCGCCGTCCGCTCGCGCTGCCGCCGCCGCGCCGAGCAGGATGCCGAGCCCGGCGTCGTCGAGAACGCTGACCTGGTCGACGTCGACGAGCACGGTGACACCCGGATGCCGGCGGAGGGTTCGCGACAGGTCGTTGTGGAGGCGACCGACCGCTGCGAGGTCGACGACCCCGTCGACGGTGACGACGATGGATCCGCCGACGTCGTCGAGCCTCGTGTGCAGCTGCATGTCCGCCAAGGCTATGGCGGCGCCCTGCCGGCGTCACGGTGGTTCGAGCGCCATGGTCGCAGACCCGACGTGCGTGACGGGGCCGATCAGTGACCCGATGATCGCCACGTCGACCGCGTCGATGTAGGTCACGGTGACCGTGACGGTCGAGCCGTCGGTCGTGGTGGCGACCTCGATCGACAGGTCGACCGCGCGGGTGGCTGCCTGCGCTGCAGCAGCAGCAGGTGTCGCCGACACCGCGGCCGCACGCGCCCCTTCGCGTGCAGCGAGCTCGACGGCCAACTCGTTGCGCACGGCGGTGCCGACCAGCACGAGCCCCACCGCCATCACGACGACGATCGGCAGTGCCACGGCGAACTCGACCGCCGCCTGCCCGTCGCCGCCGCGCAGGCGTCGGAAGCAACGGTCACACTCGGTCGATGACGGCATCGATCACGCTGTTGAACAACCGGCTGATGCGTGCAGCGCCGCCACCTGCTGTTGCCCAGGCGACCACCATCAGGCCCACCAGGGCTGCGGCGAGCAGCACGAGTGCGTACTCGGTGGTCGCTTGCCCACGGTCGTCGCTGCGTGCGAGTCGATGCCGTTCCGGGTCGAGCGTTCGGTCGAGGGTGGCAGCGAGTGTCGTGTGGATGTGGACGTACAGCGCGAGAGCGAAGTGAGTGGGCATGGCTGCTCCGTTCGGGAGTGTGAGTGGGCGGTGTGCGGATGGGCGAGTGCTGGATGGGTCACCAGGCGGATCCGCCGAGCGACGAGAGTGCGGCGATCACGGCGGGCGCGATCGCGAGGAGGACGAACGACGGCAACGTGCAGGTGACCAGCGGGAACGAGAGGCGAACCGGCAGCTTGCGAGCCGCTGCCTGGTCGAGTCGTCGGCGCGCCGCTCGGATCTCGACGGTGAGCTGATCGAGCACTGGGCCGAGCGCGAGGCCGTGGCGGTCGCTGGTGGCGATCACGTCGGCCAGCGCAGTGGCCGACGGTCCGAGGCGTTCGGGGAGCGCAGCGAGTGCGTCGGCGAAGGGTTGGCCGCGTTCGGTGCGGCGGACCACCTCGGCGAACGCGTCGCCGACGACCGGCTCGCTCGACGCGGCGAGTTCGCTCACCGCCTGGAACGGGGTGAGACCGGCCCGAACGCTGAGCACCAGCAGATCCATCGCTTCGGGGAGCTCTCGCTCGATGTCGTCGCGACGCCGTCGGGCGGCGCGCATCGGCGCCAGACGCCGCACGAACAGCATCGCTGCCCCTGCGATCGCCACGGCGAGGGGACCGATCACCAACACGCCGAGCGCTGCGAGCAGCGCGACACCGAGCATCGACCATCCGCGATGGAGGCGTCGCTTCGGAGTCGTCGGCGGTGCGATCGCACGGGGCTGCCGGGTGGCCGACGGCCGTGCGATTGCCCCGATGGTGAACGCAACGAGTGCAGCGAGGACGGGTCCGATCGTCGGGTGGATCGACACGCCGACGTTCACGATGTGACTCCGACGATGCGGCGCATCCACCACCAGCCGACGGCGTTGAGAACGAGCCCGATGCCGACACAGGCAACCCCGATCGGCGAGGTCACCACCGATCGGAGGTCGTCGTCGGTCGCGACGAGCACGGCGAGCATCAACAACGGCACGGCCGTCAGGACATGCGACGAGAGACGCGCCTGGGCTGCCTGCGTCGTGCGATCGTCGTGGTGGGCGGCGCGTTGGCGCAGCAGCATCGCGGTCCGGTCGATCGACGCCGCCGACGGCCCGCCGACCCGATTCGCGGTGGCGATCACGCCGAGCGCCAGCCGGAGGTGCGCGCCGGCGTCGTCCGCCCGCCCGACCGCGTCGACGAGCGCCACGCCCCGCTCGATCGCCAGGCGCAACGGCGCCGTGGCCCGCTCGGTGGCCGGGTCGGCCGGGAGGATCGTGACCGCGTCGCGCAGCGTGGAACCGGACCGGACGCGACGCGCGACGTCATCGCACCACGCGGCCACGGCTCGCGCCGAGGGTGTGTGGCGTCGAGCGCGTCGACGCCTCCACGAGTCGACCGCCGGTGCCAGCCGCGGCGGGGCCGTGACGGCGACCGATGCGGCACGTCGTGGTCGGGGTCGCAGCGGTGTTGCGGCGACCGCGATCGCGAGCACGATGCAGACGAACGCGACCGTGCCCGGGTCCACTCGGGTGATCATCGTCGCCGCCGTTCGAGTGCGGCCACCGCCACGAGTTGTCCGTCATCGTCGCGGCGCGCCAGTGGCCGGGTGACCGCTGCGGGGTGATCGTGGTCCGGCGACGGTGGGGTCACCTCGGCCAGCTCGGTGATCCGACGGGTCCCGTCGGCGGCGCGCTCGACGTGGATCACGACGTCGATCGAGCGGCTGAGTTGATGGCGGATTGCGGCCAGCGGCCACGTCGGCGCAGCCTGCAGCACCAGCGACTCGAGACGGAGCAGCGTGTCGGTCGGGCTGTTCGCATGGCAGGTGGAGATCGAACCGTCGTGGCCGGTGTTCATTGCCTGCACGAGCGCCAGCACTTCGTCGCCGCGCACTTCGCCGACGACGATGCGATCCGGTCGGAGGCGCAGCGCAGTGCGCACGAGGTGCGCGAGGTCGACGGCGCCCGGCCCGTCGATCGTCGGCGGGCGTGCTTCGAGGCGAACGGCATGCGGGTGCTGCAGCGGCAGTTCTGCGGTGTCCTCGACGATCACCAGTCGCTGCGACGCGTCGATGGCGGCCACGAGCGCGGCGACCAGCGACGTCTTGCCCGACGACGTCGCGCCCGCCACGATCAGATTGCAGCGGGCGTGCAGCAGCTCGCGCAGCAACGCGACCCCGACGTCGTCGGTGAACGAACCGAGGGGCAGGATGCGCCGACGGAACCGCCGGATCGACAGCACGGGCCCGTCGACCGAGACCGGCGGCAGCACCGCGCACACCCGGGCGCCGTCGGCGAGTCGGGCATCGACGATCGGTGACGTGCGGTCCACCCGACGGCCGAGCGGCGCCAGGACGCGCTCGATCAGCAGGTCGACGCGATCGGTGCCGAGCGCGCCGACGTACTGCAGCGCACCGTTGCGGTCGATCCAGATCTCACGACCGGCGTTGACGAGCACCTCGTCGATGCTGTCGTCGCGGACGTAGGCGTCGAGTTCGCCGAGCCCGCGCAGGTGGGCGATCGCCCGGTCGGCGAGCGCCAGCCGTTCCTCGGGCGTGCAGAGTGGGGCCAGTCGCCGAACTTCGGCCTCGACGAGTGGAGAAGGATCGCCCGGGCGATCTGCGACGAGGGCGCACACCGTGCGGACGATGTCGTGGTCGGTCATGCGGCGGCGACGCTGCGGAGCGCTCGGGCCATCACACGTGGCAGACGGCTGGCGAGCAGGCCGGCGTCGACCGCTCGAGCAACTCCGGGGTCGACGCTGATCACCGCCTCGACCGGCGCGCCGATGGCGTGTTCGATGTCGCGCTGGCCGAGCCCGCGACCCGGCTCGTCGACGAGGATCACGCCGGTCGGCCGGACGCCGCTGCGTACCGCTCGGCGCAGCGACAGATAACACGCCCGGGTGACGAGCAGCGATCGGTCGGCGCAGGCGGCGAGCGGTTCGGGCGGGACGCGGGTGCCAACGTCGACGGTGACGTCGCAGCCCCACTGGCTCGACCAGTCGTGGAGCCAGTGTCCGAGGGTCGCCCACCGGGCGTCGAGGTCGGCGACGTGGTGGCGGCCCCGCGCCCAGGTCGCGGCTTGCCACGGCAGCAGCCAGACGCGTGCGCCGATGTCGACGAGCAGTTCCGCAAGGTGGTCGGGCGACGTGTCGCTGGCCAGCCATTCGGCGACACCGGGCCGGTCGGGTTCGGGCAGGCCGAGGACGGCGGGGATCTCGCCATCGAGATCGACGAGCAGTGACGGACGCTGCGAACTCAGTGCGAGCGCAGCTGCGACGACGGTGGTTCCGCTGCCGCCTTTGGCAGCCCAACAGAGTGTGACCATGACGTTCCCCCGATCAGCGGGTGGATGCATGGGGAGAGTCGGTGAGGCGAGAGTACCGACGGGACGGACGGTCCGCAACGCGCGACGTCGTCGTGTCGTGTCGAGTCGCGTCGTGTCGTGTCCGGGTTGAATGGTGGGAGATGGATGAACCCTTCTCGAACGATCCGATCCCAGTCGACCACCTTCCGCAGCTGGCCGACGATGTGTTCGTGTCGGTCAACCCTCGCTACGTGTGGGGTGGGCTCGCAGGGATTGCGATGACGGCGGTTGTCGTGATCGGTGTCGCCGCGCTGATCGTGTGGCGCAGCGATGCCGTGGTGGTCCCGGTCGCCGTGGCGGTCGGCATCGTCGTACTGCTTCTTGCGGTGGGCGTCGTCGCGGTCGTCGAGTCGCGTCGGCTGGCCTATCAGCTGCGCGAGCGCGACCTGTCGCTGCGCAGCGGAGCGTTCCGTCATCGTGTCGAGACGATCCCGTTCTCCCGGATCCAGCACGTGAGCGTGGGGCGCGGGCTGTTGGAGCGATCCCTGGGTCTGGCAACGCTGCAGGTCAGCTCGGCCGGTCCCGACTTCTCGGTGCCGGGGCTGTCGCCGTCCGACGCCGAGCGGATCAAGGCAGCGATCGCGGAGCGAGCGGCCCTCGAGTCCGAGATCGACGACGGAACGGACGGCGACGCAGCGCTCATCGACGTGCCGCTGTCGTCACCCCCGTCCGCAGCGGCGGCGCCGATCTCACCCGCGGCGTGGCCGCCGCCGTGATCGACCTCACCGAGCCACAACGGCAGTCGCCCTTCGCGATCGTGATGATCGGGGTCCGGGTGGTGCGATCGCTCGGCATCGTGCAGCTGTTCGTCGCGATCGCCGTGATCATCCGGTGGGCGGCTGACGGACGCCTGCTGTTCGCGATCGTCGTGGTCGGCGCGCTGTTCCTGACCGTGTCGGCGGTCTCGTGGTGGCGCTACACCTTCCAATTCGTCGACAACGAGCTGATCGTCACCAGCGGCGTGGTGCGTTCCGACCGGTTGACGGTTCCGGTCGGGCGAATCCAGAGCGTCGCCGTGGAGCAGGAGCTCCTGCATCGGTTGACCGGCCTGGTCAAGGTGGTCATCGACACCGCCGGTTCGTCGCAGGCCGAGTTCACGATCGATGCCGTCGCCCGACCGGTGGCCGACGAACTCCAGCGTCGCGTCGGCACCGCCCGCCCCGGCGTCGCGTCCCTCGCCGGCGACGACGACGGACATCGCCACGTCAGCGCCGAGCGCATCGTCTTCCAGCACGACCCGCGGCGCCTCGTCGTCACCGCGCTCACCATGTCGCCGTTGGCCGGGTTGGCGGTGCTGGTGCCACTGCTCGCCGTGTCGCAGGAGGCGCTGCAGCCCCTCGTCGATCGGTTCAGCGACGTGGCTCCGGAGGTGACCGCCGACTCGTTCGGTTGGTGGTCGGTGCCGCCCCTCGTCGCCGCCGCCCTGGCGCTGGTGGTGGTGTTGAATCTCGCCCGCGTCTTCCTGACCGACTGGCAGCTGGCGCTGCGCTCCGACGCCACCACGCTGCGCCGCACCGCCGGGTTGTTGTCTCGCACGAGCACCTCCAGCACACGCAACCGGGTGCAGGTGATGACCAGCCGGCAGAACCCGCTCCAGCGACGTGTCGGTCTCCGTGATGTCCACCTGTCCAACGCCGGCGCCGGCGACCTGCGATTCGTCGGCTGCCGAGACGACGAGGTCGGTGCGACCGCCGCGTTGGTCGGCCTCACCCCGTTGGAGGCGCTCGTCCCCGATCGGCGTGTGCATCCGTCGCTGGTCTGGCTCCGGGTGCGCAACGCGTCGATCACTTCCGTTGTCGCTTCCGCCGCTGCCTCGCTGTTCGTCGGTTGGTGGGCGCTCGCGGTGCTGGTGGTGCTCATGCTGGTGGTCGTCGCGCCCGTGTGGTGGTCGACGCAGCGGCACGTCCGCACTCACCGTTGGTCGCTGGGACCCGAGTTGATCACGTCGAGCCATGTCCTCGTGGCGTCCACGGAGCAGCTGCTGCTGCGCAAGGTCAACTCGGTGCAGGTCACACAGTCGCTGTTCGAACGGCGCCGCAGGCTCGGACGCGTCCACGTGGCCACCGCGGCGGGCACGGTCACGATCGGCATGATCCCGATCGCCGAGGCGCAGACGGTTCGCGATGTGATCCTCCACGGTGTCGAGACCGACCGTCGCTCCTGGATGTGAGTTCGCCTCGTACCGGCGGCGGCCGAGCGGTAGTGTCACGTGCGGAGGTGTCCGAGTACCTGGTGGGCTCCGCCGCCTTCAAAGCGGTTGGGATGGGCGATCCCCATCCGGCGGGTTCGATTCCCGTCCACCTCCGCCAATCAGTTTCCCAGCGTTCGCCGATGTGCGCGGAAAGGCCTCTGACCTGGGGTTATGTGAATTCACGTTCGCTGGCGTTCGGTCATGTTCGTGGAGCGTTACTCTCACGGTTGCTCTCGAGGTGGGGTTGAGAGTAGCGGAGGAGGGTGATTCGGACGCCGAAGACTCCACGGGGAAAGCGGGTCATCGACCCCACCACGGACTCGTTTCGCGTTGTCAACAAGGCGCCCAACGGAGAAGCGCAGCCGTACTTCGACAAGGCCCGCAACGTGTGGGTCGCTCCGTGGAGGAAACCCGATGGCAAGGTGGGTCGGCCCACTGGCAAGACCCGCGTGCTTGCGGTGGCGTCCCGAGACCGCCACATTGCGAAGGTGGCAGATGACGCCCGCTTCGCCTCGCTCGAAGAGGGGTTCACCGCGGACTCGACCGTGGCCGAACTGTCGGCGTGGTGGTTGCAGAACGTCGCCCGGCACCGCGTGCGCGACACCACGTTCGCGACGTATCGCAAGCAGGTGCGATTGATCGATGCTGGGCTCGGGACGATTGCGGCTCGCCAACTCCGGCCCGAGCAGGTCGCGGCGTTCATCTCCGACCTGATCGACAAGGGGTCGGCGTCGCGGGATGGACGGTTCGCCGCTGCCGTCGGGCTCTGCTACCTGCAGGGCTGGCGGATCAGCGAAGCGCTCGGTCTCGCGTGGCAGGACATCGATCTCGAGACGCGAACCGTGCGGCTTCGGCGCGGGTCCACCTACACCGACGGTGTGGGGATGGTGCTCGGGCCGACCAAGACGCGGCGCACCGCTGGGGCCCGGTGCGACCAGTGCGACTGCACGTCGACGCGAACTCAGCGAACTCGTCAATGTCGCCGACGAACGCCACCGACGAGACGGGAGCAACCAAACCGAGGGAACCGTCCCGACGAACATCCCCTCGGGCCGAGCGGCACGAGCCGCCGAGCGACTCCGACGGCTGACGAACGAGCGGAGCGGCCAGTCGCTCAGCCGATAGACCGCCTCGCCCGAGAGGGGACCGGAACGCGAGATTATGCGGCGCCCCTTCGGCCCGCACAGGCGACCGACTTCGCCGGCGATGCGGCGCGGGCGAGAGCCTTTCGTGACGGGATTATCGCTCGGGTCTCGGCTCGTCGCGACCGAGCGATACGTGCCGATATCGCGCACCGGATTCAGCGCCCGTGCGGCACGTTCTGATCGTGGTCATCGCAGGTCGAGTTCCATGAACCGCCAGTCGTGGTGGAGCGCGTTCGGTACCTCGGCACCGGCGTAGATGGGCCGATCCCGGAAGCCCTCGGCCTCGTAGAGCCGGTGCGCCGAGGTCATGAACGGGCCTGAGTCGAGTCGCATGCTCGCGTACCCGAACGACCTCGCGTCGGAGACCAGCCGTTGCACGATGGTGACGCCCAGCCCGCCGCCTCGTTGGTCCGGCCGCACGAACACTCGCTTCATCTCCGATGCCTCGTCCGTCGTCCGGCGCACGCCGCCCATGCCGACAACCCGTCCCTCGCGTCGCACCAGGTAGAAGACACCCTCCGGTGGTTCCGCTGCGCACAGCTTGTCGAGCGTGGCGGCGACGTACTCGACGATCGGCTGCCCCAACAGCCCCGGCAGGTCGAGGCCGAAGGTCTGCTGGATGTTGGCGTCGAGCCAGTCGAGATAGGCGATGTTCAGCTCGGTCAACACCGCCCGATCGCGGCGAGCGTCAGCGGGTTCGAATATGGTCGCCATGCAGCCCTCCTCAATGCCGTTGAACGCCGACCTCTCAGCGACATGGCCATCATCCCAGGCTATGGCCATGACCACGGTGATCGAATCGCTCAGCGTTGCCGGCGACGACCATGGCCGGCGGGCTACCCCCGTGCCGTCGGACACTTCGATCACGCAGAACCGGCAGGCCGATCGGCCAGACCCGAGCGATCGGTCCAGTGGGGGCCAGTATCACGAGATCCAACGGTGTCGAGCCCATCGCGCGTCCGGACGACTATTGTGTGCCGGCGTCTCGAGCCAGCGAGAGCGCTCACATTGGCCCAACGCCTGAGGAGTCGGAATGTTCACAGAGACCGAAGCGGTCGCGGCTCTGGAGACCAACGCGTGGTCGATGTTCGCTCAATTCGGCCGCGTCGACCCTGGGCGCCTGATCGACACTCCAACACGGCTGGTCCTCGAAACCGATGTCCCCAAACCTCCGTACAACACGGTGTTCCGGTTCTACGACGAGGGCGATCGCAGCATCGATGCGCAGGTCCATGAACTGCTCGAGCGGTTCGAACGCCGTTCCTGCACTCCCGCCTGGCTTGTCCATCCGACCACCCCGATCGGAGTTCGAGAGAGCCTGAACACGCACGGGTGGGTGTGCGCCGAGACGATGCCCGGAATGATTCACACTCTCGACGACCTGCCGCCCGTACCGGACGTACCATCGGATATCGAGGTGGTCGAAGCCGGAGTCGGCCATGGCGCGGCCTGGCTGGACCTCGTGTCGACCCGATACGGGCTTGCTGAGGACGACTCCCCGTACCTGCGTCGGGTGTTCGACCGCTTCATCGGCACGGGCGTACGCGTGTGGATCGCATCGCTCGACGGCGTACCCGTCTCCAAGATCGGCATCCACATGAGCAACGACGTCGCTGGCATCTATGGGGTTGCCACGACCGAGCCTGGCCGCGGCAAGGGACTCGCCAGCCTGCTGACCGGCATTGCCCTTCATGCGACGGCCAACGCAGGGCTTCAGCGCAAGTGTGCTCCACTCGACGCCGATGGCTCACTCGATGTACCAACGGCTGGGGTACCGAGACGTCGCGACCTTCGAGTTGTGGGCGCGACCTGACGAAGTGCACCTCTAGGAGGAGGGGCACTCGGCGACGAACTGTTCGGCTGTCCGTTCCCGTCGCTCGTTGGAACTGTTGTCGGGTCGGCACATCGAGCAGTGAACAACGGCGCCCACCGAGGTGGTGGCAGCCGCCCGGGGTCCGGCGAGTGAGCGATTGTGTTCTCCGTTCCGGCGCTGCAGGTGCTGTAGACCATGGCGATGGCGATGGACTACTCCGGGCACGTCGACTCCACGTACCTCGACATGGCGGCGCAGATACTTTCGGCGGCGAAGCGACGGACCTATGAACTGATGGGCCTGCAGGTCGGGCACCGGGTGCTCGACCTCGGCTGCGGGCCCGCTTCCGACACGATCGCACTCGCCGACCTCGTCGGTGAGACGGGTGAGGTACACGGCGTCGACTTCGATCCGGAGATGGTCGAGGAGGCGAACGTCCGGGCGAAGGCCGCCGGCCTCGACGAACGTGTGCTGCATCGGCAGGCCGATGCAGCTGCGCTGCCGTTCGACGACGACTTCTTCGACGCCTGTCGGAGCGAGCGGGTCTTCCAGCACCTCCCCGATCCTGCGGCGGGGCTTGCGGAGATGATCCGGGTGACCCGTCCCGGAGGACGGATCGTGGTGCTCGATACCGATTTCGGATCGCTCAGCATTGCCAGTGAGGTCTCCGAGATCGAACGAACTGTCGCCGAGCGCTACCGCTCCATGATGAACAGCCCGTTCGCCGGGCGGATGCTGTACCGCTCGTTCAAAGCGGCAGGCCTCGATGACGTCACGGTCGAGGTCGTCCCCGTGACGGCCGACGACCTGGGCGTGTTCTCCGAGACGTTCGTGCTCGCCCGCGTTCTCGAGGCAGCAGAGGATGCCGGCGTTCTCACGGACGACGAGGTGCGACGCTTCCGCGCCGACCTCGAGCAGGCCGCGGAGATCGGCGGCTTCTTCGCCTCCGTCCAGCAACTGCTGGTCACCGGCTGCAAGCCGGACGCCACCGCCAGTGCATGACACCGGCGCCAACGCTCAGGTCAGCTGACGAGAGCACGTACCCCGCAACACTGCTGCCGAGGACCCTGGCGGCAGGAATGACTTCGTGCCCCGAGAGCCTCGCTGGCTACCTCGGCGATTCAACGCCAAATCCCGGCACCCGACAACGCCCGACATCGTCACGCCAACGGCCCGCCAACTCGGCGTCGGCCCATGTCTCGTGCTCGGTGTTCTCGCCGCCGCGACGGCTTCAGACCCGTCCTGGACCCGGCAGACCGCTCGCCGCCGCCCCACGCATTCCGTCCGCTCCGTATCCCTGCTGTCAGATGCTCGCCGCCATCCCACGCATAACGACCGCTCCAAAATCCGGTCGACGCTGGTGCGGACGCGCCGCACTTCAGGCCCTTATTCCGTGCTCGATAATCGCGCCGCTGCCGGAACAGTCGTGAGAACCATCGGCACCCTACGAGGCGAACGCAATGCACACAATCGAACCCCTATCGCAGCTTCGCCTTGTCATCACAGACTCCGCACGCTTCTACCGATTCTTCTACCGGGCGCCCGACCGCCGGACGCCTGGAAGGAGCACTGCCGTGAAGGGCTACGTCGCGAAGAAGGGCAACCAGTTCTACGCCGTCATCTACGAAGGCCTCCACCCCGTCACCGGAAAGGAGAAGCGGACCTGGCACCCCGCCGGCCCCGACCGGCCCGCCGCCGAGAAACTGGCCAGCAAGCTCGCCGCCGAGATCGACGGGCGCGACGACAAGACAAGGTCCCTGACGTTCGGCGCCTACCTCACCGAGCAGTGGCTACCCGGCAAAGCGAACACGCTGGCCGAGTCGACGTGGCATGGCTATCGCCGCAAGATCGACCGCCACATCCTCCCCACCCTCGGCCGGATCCCGATCCGACGGCTCAAGGCCACCAACCGCAGACGTGAAGGTGCTCGCCCCGAAGACGGTGCTCGAGATCCACCTCATCATCCGCGGCGCCCTCGCCGCTGCGGTCAAGCGAGGCATGCTGACCCGCAACGTCGCCACCGTCGCCCCGGTTGCGGTCGATTCCGAAGCACGAGGCCCAGGCCTGGACCGCCGACCAGGTCGCCGTGTTCCTGCGGGCTGCGGTCGGGCATCGGCTGTTCCCGGCGTTCTGGTTGGCCGCCAACACCGGCATGCGTCGCAGCGAACTCCTCGGCCTGAAGTGGGGCGACATCGACCTCGACAAGGCCACGGTGTCGATCAACCGTGGTCTCGTCGCCATCGGCTACGAACTCACCGAATCCAGGGGCAAGACCGCCAACAGCCGCCGCAGCATCGATCTCGACCCACCACCGTCGAGATCCTCACCGTGTGGAAGACCTGGACCACGATCGCACGGCGAGTCTCCGGCGTCGAGAACTATCATGTCTTCACCACAGCCGACGGTGGGCCGGTGCATCCGCACTCGATCTCCCAAGCCTTCGAATGTGTCGCCCGTAACGCCTGGTTCCCCCCGCCATCCGGTTCCACGACCTGCGCCACACCCACGCCACGTTGCTGATCAAGGAAGGTGTGCCGGTCAAGGTCGTGTCCGAACGGCTCGGCCACGCCACCACCGTGTTCACGATCGAGACCTACCAACACGTCCTGCCCGGCATGCAAGCCGACGCCGCCCAACTGTTCGCCGGACTCGTCGACCCTTCTACCGGCGAGGGCCGGTGGAAGAACCGGAAGAAGTCGGCCTGAAACCGGAAGAGGCCCTGGCCAGCAAACGGCTGACCAGGGCATATGGGGCGGGGGCA
>CAVQSI010000001.1:0-26276 GCA_963715825.1 Ilumatobacteraceae bacterium | reverse complement strand
CGATGCCGTCGAGTTCGGGCATCCGGATGTCGAACAGGCAGGCATCGGCGGCGCAGGTGCTGGGCCAGGGTGACTGCCTCACGCCCGTTCGTGGCCTGGCCGACGACATCGATGTCGGGCTGGGCGTCGAGGATCATCGACAGCCCGGTCCGCACCAGTTCCTGATCGTCGGCGACGAGCACTCGGATCGTCACGAGATCACCGCCCGACGGGGGAGAACCACGCTGATCTGCCAACCGCCACCCGGCGCACGCCCGGCGTCGAGGGTGCCGCCGAGCAGCTTGGCCCGCTCGGCCATCCCAATCAGGCCGTAGCCGCTGATGCCCGCCGCGCCGGTGGGTTCACCATCGTCGACGACCGTGAGCTGCACGAGTCGGGTGACGTCACCACGTGGATGTCGACCCGGGTCGCATTTCGGGCGTGGCGAACGGCGTTGGTCATCGACTCCTGAGCGATGCGGTATGCCGCGGCGTCGACGATCGGCTCGATCGCAGACAGATCGCCGTCGAGGTGGACGTCGACGGCGATCAACGTCGAGGCCGACGCAGCGAGTCGAGCGATGTCGGCGATGCCTTGCTGTGGCATCAGTTCGGCGTCGTTGTCGCGGCGGAGTGCACCGACCATGCCCCTCATCTCGTCGAGCGTTCGGGACGCTTCCGCCTCGATCACCGCCGACACGTCGACGGCGGTCTCGGGCCGGGTGGCGGCGAGTACACGTCCCGCCTGGGCTTGGATCACGATCGCCGACACGTGGTGGGCGACGGTGTCGTACAGTTCGCGTGCCAGTTGCCGGCTCGCGGAGCTTGACCTCCTCCAGTTCCCGTGAGCGTGAGGTCCCACGGTAGCGGACCATTCCACCGATCGCGGCGGGGAGCAGGAGCACGGTCATGCCGCCGATCGCTTCGCCGATCGTGCCGGGATCGGTGGCGATCCCGATCGCCCCGGTGGTAGACATGATCACGGCGCCGATCGCGATGTTCGCGCCCCGACGCCCATGGACAGAGGCATGCCAGCAGCGCGACGAGCGCCATCGTGTAGAGCCCGGGGGTTGCTGCGTGGTCCCGGCGATCACGCCGGCGATGCTCAGCGCCGTCGCCGTGCCGAACGCGACGGCCGACATTGGCAGCGGGTGCGTCCAACGCCAGAGCATCGAGACAGCGACCCCGATCACGAGATCAATCAGAGCATTGGCCACACGAGGTCGGTCCGCAAGATTGCTTCGGGGACGGCCCCGACGACGATCACCGCGACCAGTGCATCCCGCACGCTGGGCAGAAGTAGGCGACCGCCGGCTTCGGCGAGGAAGGTGCGCACTGCGGGTTCATGACGCCTCCAGCGTAGAGATCCCGGAGCTTCACCGAGATCAGCCAGAAAGGACGACTGTTGCTCGGCTGGATGGCCGGCGACGAACCGGCCGATGCCACCGATGCCCAGACCGGCGGTCTCATCGAGGATCATCGCACTCGAGCGTCTCGCCAGTCCACCGGCACGTCCGGGTTGCGGAGCCGCCATCCGAGTAGTCGAAGGAGAGAGTGAATGTCTGTCTGTGCTGCTATCGAATCGGAAGGTTCTCGGCGAGATCGCCCCTGGCGTGATGATCGGGGCCTGGGTCGCGGTCGCCCTCGTCGTCGTCGTGGCGACGAGCGCGTTGGCCGCGAGCCTGGAGGACTCGTTCGCGGCGCCGGGCTCGACTTCAGGTCGCCGTCGACCTGCTCTCCGAAGCGCAATCCGACCAGGCCGGCCTGACCGCCCGGCTGGTAGCGACACCCGCCGACGATGGCGCAACGTTCTTCGACTCGGCCGTCGCTCGCGAGGAGTTGGCCGCCGTGCAGCGCACCGTCGAGGCCTTGCCGACCGTGCTCGCCACGTCCGACCCGGCTGGCGCACTCGCCGCCGGAACCGACGCGGCCGTCGCTGGCGGCGCTGTCTCTGGCGATGGTCGAGTCGCACTGATGACGATCCAGTACCCGGTCCTCGAACAGCTCGACAAGGGCGACCTCGCCGAGCTGAAGGATGCGGTCGCCGCATCGAGCGATGGCTCACTGCTGCGCATCGAATTGGGTGGCGACCTGTTCATGAACTTCGAGGATCCGGGCGGTGGGTCCGCCGAGCTGATCGGCCTCCTGGCTGCGATGGTCATCCTGTTGCTCGCGTTCGGGTCGATCATCGCCGCCGGACTCCCGATTGGGATCGCACTGTTCGGATTGGGTGTCGGTATCGCTTCGATGTCGCTCATCGACTACATCGTCGAGATCCCCAGCTGGGCGCCGGACATGGCCACGATGATCGGGCTCGGCGTGGGTATCGACTATGCCCTCTTCCTGATCACACGCCACCGCGAGTTCCTCGCCGATGGCTTGACCGTTGCCGACGCGGCGGGTTGCGCCGTCGCCACTGCGGGCCAAGCTGTGATCTTCGCCGGCGGCACCGTGGTGATCGCGATCCTCGGGCTCGCCGTGGCAGGCGTGCCGTTCATGACAGCAGCAGGCATTGCCACGTCGATCATCGTGGCAATGATGGTGGCGGCATCGATCACCCTCCTCCCCGCTGTTCCTCGGGCTGAGCGGCCACTGGATCAATCGCCTGGGTATCCATCGGCGCCACGGCATCGGCGGCGGGGTCGGCTCGGGCTGGCAGCGATGGGGTCGCCACGTGACCAGCCACGCCTGGCCATACGCCGTCGGTGTGACGGTGCTGCTCCTCGCCTTGAGCGCGCCGGTTCTGGCGCTTCGCCTGGGCTTCCCCGACGAGGGAACGCTGCCCGACTCGCGCACGGAACGGGTGGCCTACGACCTCGTCGCCGACGGGTTCGGCCCCGGGATCAACGGCCCGCTCGTCATTGCGGTCGATCTCGCTGCGAACCAGGGCGATGATGCTGCGGTCGTCGGTCGGCTCTCGCAGGCGATCGCCGCCGATGCGGGCATCGCTGCCGTTGCGCCGGCCGATGTCGACGAAGCGGCCGGCATCGCGACGATCGTCGCCTTCCCGACCACCTCACCGCAGGACGACGCAACCTTCGCCACCGTCCAGCGCCTCCGCACCGACGTCTTCGCCGAGGTCCTCGCCGACACGTCGGTGACCGCCCATGTCGGCGGCCAGACCGCCAGCTTCGGTGACGTCGCCGACCGCGTCGAGTCAACGCCTGCCCTGGTTCATCGCCGCCGTCGTCGTGTTGTCGGTGCTGCTGCTGACGCTCGTGTTCCGTTCGGTGCTGGTGCCGATCAAGGCGGCGCTGCTCAACCTGCTCAGCATCGGCGCCGCCTATGGCGTGCTCGTCATGGTGTTCCAGTGGGGCTGGGGCAAGGAGCTGATCGGCCTCGAGTCGACCGTGCCGATCGTGTCGTTCATCCCGATGTTCATGTTCGCCGTGCTCTTCGGCCTGTCGATCGACTACGAGGTGTTCCTGCTCTCACGGGTGCGTGAGGACTACATCGCCACCGGCGACAACGACGCCTCGGTGATCAGCGGTATCGCCAGCACGGCGCGTGTCATCACCTCGGCGGCGCTGATCATGATCTGCGTCTTCGGTGGGTTCGTCCTCGGCGACGACCCGGTGGTCAAGATGATGGGCCTCGGCCTTGCCATGGCGATCTTCGTCGACGCCACCATCGTCCGGATCGTGCTCGTGCCCGCCACGATGAAGCTGATGGGCGACGCCAACTGGTGGCTGCCTGCCTGGCTCGATCGCATCCTGCCGACGATCGACATCGAGGGCGAGGCCGACCTCCCGCCTCGCGAGACGGAGCACATCGATGCCCCGTTGCCCGACGGTGCCGGCACCGACATCGAGGAGCCGATCCTCGTTGGTTGACGACGATCAGGTCGCGGCCAGGGCGGCGAGAGCTTCGCCGATCAGGCGGCGAGCTTCGGCAGCGATCGGCGCCAACTCGTCGCGGCCTGTCATCGACACCATCAGCCCGGGGTCGAGCGCATCGACGTGCACGGTTCCTTCGACCTCGTGGACGACGACGTTGCACGGCAACAACGCTCCGACCTGTGGCTCGACGTCGAGTGCAGCGCCGGCCAGCTTCGGGTTGCAGGCACCGAGGATGACGTATCGGTCGATCTGCTTGTCGATCTTCGACCGCAACGTGTGCTGCATGTCGATCTCGGTGAGCACGCCGAATCCGTGGTCGGCGAGTGCCGACTTGGTCGCGGCGAGTACCTCGTCGAATGGTCCGTTGATGACCACGGTCTCTTCGAACACCATGTGTCGCTGCCTTTCGTGTGATGATCGGTCTGTCTCGACCGTGACGCACCGTGCTGTCTCCGGACCAGAGCCGGAGGTCCTCTCGTGTGTCGAAGGTGATGCCCGGCCTGCAACGATCGGGCAATCGAATACGGGCAATCGAGCAAGGGAGCGAACACATGGCGAAGATCGACACCGGGACCGACGACCTACTGGGCCGCATCGACGGGCATGTTGCGGTGCTGTCGTTCAACCGTCCTGAGCGGCGCAACGCGTTGTCGGCGTCGATGTACGACGGCTTCGGAACGGCGCTGCCGCAGATCGAACGCGACCCGTCCGTTCGGGTGCTGCTGGTGACGGGCGAGGGCGGTGCGTTCTGCGCCGGCGGCGACGTGAAGGGGATGCACGAGAACAACACCTCCGGCGATTCACCCGAGACTGGCCCGACCTCGCTCGAAGACCGCGTGGCGTGGTTGCGTTCGCGGCAGGCGCTGGTCAGCCTGGCGCTCCGTCAGCTCCCGATGCCGGTGGTCGCAGCGCTGCCCGGCGCTGCGGCGGGTGCCGGGCTGTCGATGGCGCTCGCAGCCGACCTCCGCATCGCCGCCGAGCGGGCGGTCGTGGTGACCGCGTTCGCCAACGTCGGCGCGAGCGGCGACTTCGGTACGTCGTGGTTCCTGCCGCGCCTCGTCGGCGAGGCCAAGGCCAAGGAGCTGATGTTCACGTCACCGAGGCTCACCGCTGCCGAGGCGGCCGACCTGGGGATCGTCAATCGCGTCCTCCCCGACGACGGATTCGCGGAGGCGGCGCTCGCGTTCTGCCACGACCTCGCGAGCCGGGCCCCGATCGCATTGCGGTACATGAAGGAGAACGTCAACCGAGCGCTCGGTTCGACGCTGTCCGAGGCGCTCGATGCAGAGGCCTCGGCGATGGTCCGAACCATGGGTACCGCCGACCATCGCGAGGCGGCCGCGGCGTTCGTCGAGAAGCGTCCCCCCGAGTTCGCGGGCCACTGAGGCCGCGGGAGCGGTCTCAGATCCCGCTCGGGTAGGTCTCCGGGGGTTCGAGCGGGTCCCACGCCGCGATGTCGTCGAGCGGCTGCAGCGCGGAGGTCCGGTCGAGGTGGATGACGACATCGAACTGTTGGTCGAGGCGAGCGGGAAAGTAGTGGCTGGCCCGTTCGGTCTGGGGTCGATAGATCACGCCGATCGCGCGCTCCAATCGTGGTGTCCCGAGCACGCCGGCTGCGCCCGGGTCCGCGGTCGGCAACCAGAACCGAGCGGTGGTCAGCCCGTCGAGCACCAACTCGTGCAACAGGTGCTCGTAGCTCTCGGGCAGCGCCGCTCGAACGGTGCGGCGCCGCGCGGGGCGACCCCAGTCGGTCGCTGCGGTGACCTCGCCGTCGTAGGTGGTCATCCCGATCAGGGCCACGGAATGTCTGCCATAGCGTTGGCGGGCGAGTTGGCCGACGTTGAGTTCGCCACGCACGCTCATCCCCGTGGCGCGGGCATCGCCGATGTGCGAGTTGTGCTCCCAGACCACCACCTTGGTGTGCCCGTCTCGGCGGTCGAAGTGGTCGAGCAGCGCGTCGAGCGTGGCGGCCATGTGCCGGTCCCGCAGGTTCCACGACGAGACCTCGGCGCGGTACATCTGCTGGTAGTACTCCTCGGCGTCGCGCACGACGACAGCGTTCTGCTCGGCCGAGAACAACTCGTCCTCCTCGATCCACCCGTCGCGCTGCAGGTACTCCGAGGCGTGGCGCCGGAGTTCGATGAGCTGGGCGACCACCTCGGACTCGCACGGCACTGCGCGCTCGTGGGCCAACGCGAACCCGTAGGCCTGGCCTTCGGCGCCGACGTGGTCGAAGCACGCATACCGGTCCCGGGCTCGGCGCGCCTCGTCGGGATCGACACGGTCGAGATAGGCCACCACGGCATCCATCGATGCTCGGAGGCTGTAGAGGTCGAGCCCCTGGAAACGCACCTTTCGTCGAGGGTTTCCCATCCGGTCGTTGTGGTCCCGGAGCCATTCGATGAAGTGCACGACCTCGGTGTTGCGCCACATCCAGGTCGGGAACCGGCGGAAGTCGCTCAGCGCCTCCGCGGCGGTGACATCGTCGGAGCTGCCCATCACGAAACGATTGGCCCGGTCGGCGTCGGGCCAGTCGGCTTCGACGGCGACGACGCTGAACCCGTGCTCCGCGATCAGTCGCTCGGTGATCCGGGCCCGCTCGCGGTAGAAGTCCTCGGACCCGTGGGACGCTTCACCGATCAGCACGACGCGACGATCTCCGACGAGATCGAGCAACTCGTCGTAGTCGTCGTCGCGCCCCTCGATCGGTCGGGCAGCCCGACCGAGATCGGCCAGCGACGCACGGCTGGCCGTCCGGTACAGATCGGGGACGGTGCTCATCGGTCGCTCCTTCCTGCGCTGCGGCAGTGGTCGACGAACCAGTCGGCGGCGAGCGCGGCCACCGCTTCGAGTGTCCCCGGCTCTTCGAAGAGGTGTGTGGCGCCGGGCACGACCGTCAGCTGGTGCTCGCACCGGAGGAGCCGGGCGGCATCTCTGTTCAGCACGAGCACCTCGGTGTCGTCGCCTCCGACGATCAGCAGCGTTGGCGCAGCGACGTGGCCGAGTCGACCGCCCGCCAGGTCGGGTCGTCCGCCACGGCTGACGACCGCAGCGACCGGACGTGCTGGGTCGCTCGCGGCCACCAGCGCGGCAGCGGCACCTGTGCTGGCGCCGAACAGTGCGACCGGCAGGTCGGCGGTGGCGTGCTGGCCGCGCACCCAGTCGGTGGCCAGCACGAGCCGGGACGCGAGGAGGCCGATGTCGAACACGTTGCGACGATCCGTCGCTTCGGCATCGGTGAGGAGATCGAAGGTGAGCGTCCCCAGGCCGGCGGCGTTGAGCTGATCCGCCACGAACTGGTTCCTCGGACTGTGGCGGCTGCTGCCGCTGCCGTGCGCGAAGACCACGGTGCCGACCGCCTCGGGGGGAACGGCCAGGTGGCCAGGCAGCGCCATCCCTCCGACGTCGACATCGACCTCCCGGTCCACACCCGCGGCGGTCGCTGTTGTGGTGTGCTCCGCTTCGGCTCGCGACCCCGTTGGCGCACCCCGTCGATGCGCTCGCTCGAGCAGCTCGACGACCGTCTGATCGTCGACCTGGGTGAAGTCGTCGTACCACTCGCCGACCGAGCGCAGCCACACCGGCTGTTCGACGCAGATGATCTCGTCGGCGTCATCGGCCAACGCCTTCACGGACTCCGGCGCAGCAACGGGCACCGCCAACACGACCCGTTTCGCACCGTGCGCCCGAGCAACCTGGCAGGCGGCCCTCGCCGTCGAGCCCGTGGCGATCCCGTCGTCGACGAGCACCGCGGTACGGCCGGCGAGGTCGATGCGAGGTGTGGCCCCGCGGAACTGGTCGGCCCGCCGCTGCAGCTCCTCGCGCTCTCGCCGTTCGACTCGGGCGAAGTCGGCCTCGGAGGCCCCGGTGAGGCGGACGACCTCGTCGTTGACGACGCGGATGCCATCTTCCCCGATCGCCCCCATCGCCAGCTCGGGCTGGCCCGGCACTCCGACCTTGCGCACGACGATCACGTCGAGGGGTGCGTCGAGCGCCTCCGCGATCTCGAACGCAACGGGGACCCCGCCCCGCGGCAGCCCGAGTACGGCGACGTTGTCACCCCGAAGGTGCCCGAGGCGCGCAGCGAGCGCTGTGCCTGCCTCCGTCCGGTTTCGGAACACCCTGACCATGGGCACCTCCTCGACCTCGTTCATCCACCTCGCGTATCAAGATGGTGATTCGCGGATACCGCGAGCATCTCGTAACGATGGCGCGAGCACCAGAGCCGAACGTCACCGTTGAACCGTGCCCGTCCGCAGGTCAGGCGGCGCGTGTCAGTCGGTGTCTGATCGCGGGGCCAGCACGGCGACGAGAAACCCTGACTCGGCGGTGAACGGTCGAAGGTCCCACGTCGAGAATCTCAGCTGGGCCACGAGGCCAGCCTCATCGATGTCATCGAAGAACTCGTCGAACGGGTAGTCGCCGCCCGACCCGAATCCGGTGACGATCCGACCGGCCGGGCGCAGGTGGGCAGTGAGGCGCTCGAGGACCCGCTGACGCGTGGTCGGGTCGAGGAACCCCATGACGTTGCCGGCGGCGACCACGATGTCGAAGCCCGGCTCGACGCCGCGGGCGGGGAGGTCGAGTTCGGAGAGGTCGCCGACTAGCCAGGTCGGGCCGGGATGGTCGTGCTCGGCAGCAGCGATCAGCACCGGGTCGAGGTCGACGCCGACCACGTCGTGTCCGAGGTCGGCCAGCCGGCCACCCAATCGGCCGGGGCCGCAACCGGCGTCGAGGATTCGGGCGCCACGACCAACCATCGCGTCGACGAAACGCGCCTCTCCGTGCAGGTCGGCCCCCTCAGCGGCCATCCGGCGGAAGCGCTCGACGTAGTTCTCGGAGTGATCTGGGCTCTCCTCGAGCTTCGCAAGCCAGCGATTGCCCGTCATTGCATCGTCCTCACGCCCGGAGTCTCACAGACAATGCACGGTGTTCGCTGCGTGGGCGACCTGGTCGCTCGATCTTTCGAGGATCCTTTCCATTGAAGGTGATCGACCCGACGTGGTGGAACGCTGAAGCGCTTTGAGAATTCCTCGTCGAACAACGCCCGGCATCGGTGACGACGGTCGCGACGTCGGGGCCGGTCGAGCTTCGTGAACGACGGGTGGTCGGTCATTTTCGAGCGGCTCCGACTCCCGATGGCGAGTGATGCGCTGGCTACGTTCGGCGAACGCGGGCGGTGTGCCCTCGACGACGAAGGGATTGCGATGGATTTGACTCCGAACCCCGAGGCAGCCGGCTTCGATCATCAGCGCCTGGCTCGCATCGACGAGCACTTCCGCACGGCATACGTGGAGCCGGGCAAGATCGCCGGCTACCAGATCGCCGTCGGGCGTCGCGGTCACCTGGCCTACCGCTCGACGGTCGGCGCGATGGATCTCGAGACGGCAACGGCGCTCGACGACCAGACGATCTGGCGGTTGTACTCGATGAGCAAGCCGGTCACCGGTGTGGCGCTGCTGTCGTTGATGGAGCGAGCCAAGGTGAAGTTGAACGACCCAATTCATCGCTTCCTGCCGGAATGGCGCGGAGTGAAGGTGAGCGTCAAGCGCAGCGACGGGACCGTCGAGTTGGTCGACGCCGAGCAACCGATCAGCGTGAAGCATGCGTTGATGCACATGACCGGCATCGGGGTCGGCCCGCCCGAGGCCCGTCTGAATCTGGAGGCGCTCGTCGACGGTGGCGGTTCCCGATCGCTCGATCCGTCGGTGACGTTGGCCGATCTCAGTCGGCTGTTGGCCAGCGAGCCATTGTGGTTCCAGCCTGGTGCCCATTGGTACTACTCGTGGTCGTCCGACATCTGTGCCCGACTCGTCGAGGTGATCGCGGATGAGCCGTTCGGTGACTACCTGCGGCGGGCGGTCTTCGGTCCGCTCGGCATGGTCGACACCGGCTTCCATGTTCGCGAGTCCGACGCACATCGGGTGCCGTCGTTGTATGCCCGCACCGCTCGCAAGGAGGTCCGGCTGCTCGACGACCGGGCGAAGAACCGGACGACTCGCGTGCCGGCGTTGCAGTCGGGTGGCGGTGGGCTCCTCGGCAGCCTCGACGACTATGTCCGGTTCTGTTCGGCGCTGACGGCAGGTGGAACGACCGACGGCCCGAGGATCCTCTCCCGGCCGACGATCGAGCTGATGCGCACCAACCATCTCCCCGGCGGCGGCAATCTTCGTGACTTCGCCATGCCGGGCGGTTACGGCGAGGTGGGATTCGACGGCAACGGATTCGGTCTGCAGGTGGCGGTCGGACTCGGCCCGGCCGAGACGGCCGGCGTCGGCCCGGCCGGTGATTTCATGTGGGGTGGTGCGGCATCGACGTCGTTCTGGATCGACCCCACCGAGGATCTGTTCGCTGTGTTCATGACGCAGCTCATCCCGAGCGGCGCCTTCGACTTCCGCGGCCAGCTCCGCTCGCTCGTCTACGGAGCGATCACCGACTGAGAGGAACCCACCGTTGCACTCTCACGTGTCGAATTCGGGGGAGTTCCGACGCGGTGCCCGAGGGAGCAGCGACCGGAGCGGTGCGTGTTCGATCTCGCCGTCAGGATCGACTGCGACCACCGTCAGGTCCGGACCGGCGAGCTCGAGAGCGACCTGGAGGCAGGCCCCACACGGCAGCGTGAGATCCCCACCGGTTCGTTTCGAGCACACGGCCAACACCACCGGCCGGGCGCCTTTGGTGACCGCAGCGAACAGGGCCACGCGTTCGGCGCACATCGCCAGGCCGAGCGAGACGTTCTCGACCAACACCCCGTCGATGACGGAGCCGTCGGCGGAGACCACAGCCGCACCCATGGCAAAGTTCGAGTACGGCGCATAGGCGCGTGTTCGAGCGCTTGTTGCAGCTGCGGCCGCCGTTGCGATCAGGTCGGAGAGTGGGTGCTCGACGTCGGCCATGGCTCAATGTTGCCAGGGCTGCGGAAACGAAACCGGCTTGGCCCGTTTCGTCGAGATCGCGCCCTGCCGCGCTCACTACGATTGGAGAGTGGCCAGTGTCGAGCTCTCCGAATCGGACATCGCCACGTTCCACCTCGACGGATATCTGCTCATCGAGTCGGTGTTCACCGACGTCGAACTCGCCGAGTTCCGTGACGCTGCCGATCGCATCCTGGAGTTGTCGATCAATTCGACGATGGCGATCGGGCGGCGCCATCCGCGTCTCGACGCAAAGCTGCACGACGACGGCACCGTGACCGTGCGCAAAATCCAGCCGATCAACGACCTCGACGCACGGCTCGCAGCGATCGCCGACGACGAACGACTTCTCGGTCCACTGCGGCAGTTGATGGGCGACGAGCCGATCCTGATGGAGGAAAAGCTCAATCCGAAGCAGACCATCGACACCCGGCAACTCGACCTGAGCGTGCTCGCCAAGTCCTCGTTCAACCGCGAGATCGGGATGGAAGGCTTTCACCTCCATCACGATTGGGGCTACTACCGCCAACAGGGCTACCCCGAGAACACATTGTCATCAGCGGTGGCGATCGATGGGTGCGCCGGCCGAGGCCCGCTGCGAGTGATCCCGGGCTCGCACCTCGTCGACGCCCCGATGGCCGACGACGATCCGGAATCGGGTTCCGGCGTGGTCGTCGACGGGTTCTTCTGCAGCGATGATCTGGTGCCGCTCGATGTGCCCGCCGGGTCGGTGATGCTCTTCCACGCCAAGCTGGTGCACGACTCCGAACCCAACCGTTCGGGTGAGGCCCGGCGGGTGATGATCTACAGCCACTACCCCCGGTCGTACGACCCAAGCGGTGACCCCGATCGCCGCAACGGGCCCGTGCGCGAGTACTCCCGTGAGTTCGAACAGCACTACCGCGACCTGGTCGAGACCGGCGATGTCGTTCCGGCATTCGAGCTGAGCTGAACCACCGGCGAAACCGATCCTCAACTCTGTGGGGATCGGCGCCGATGAACCCTTGTGGCTGATCTTCGAACCTGCCTGCAACCAGGGATGATCCTGGTGAGTCCGTCGGGCAGTGTGCGGATCCTGCGATCACGCACCGCTGACGACAAGGGCTGGAACTGCTCCGACGGTGCGGCGGTCTGCGACGTCGATGCGTCCGATCCCGAGCGCTGGGTTGCGTACACACCCGAGGAACTCGCTGCTCGCCTCGCGCTCGCTGCGGAAGTGTGCGACCTGGGTGGGTTTCGTGAGTTGAGCGGCGGCCTCGCCACCTGGGATGCCTGCTCGGGACGCCCCTGCGCGCTCCCGCGGCTCGCCCGCCTCATTCGCTGACGCACCCGCGCGGTCCCTGCCAGAACGATCGGGGCTGAGACACCAATCGTCGCAGTGTCAGCTCCGGTTGGCGAAGTATTTCTTGTAGCGCTCGGCGGCTTCTTTGAGTTCGGGGTCGGCGGCGAACTTCGGCTGGTAGGCCTCCCATGCCGCTTCCTTCTTGTACGGGATGTACTCGCGGGGGAAGTACCCCTCGTGGGGGCGGTACTCCTTGAGTACACGGCGGGCCACGGTGGACTTGTGCACCTCGTCGGCACCGTCGGCGAGCCCCATCGTCGGAGCGCCGGCGTACATGTCCTGCAGTGGCGTGAGGTTGGTGGTGCCGAGCGAGCCGTGGATGTGCAGTGCGTCGAACGACACCTCACGCAGGACCCGGGCCATCGTGAACTTCACCGCGGCGATGTCGGTGCGCGTCTCCTGGCTCGATGTGCGATCCATGTTCCACGCCGTCTCCAGCACGTACAGCCGCAGCATCCGGAGTTTGGCGTAGCTCTCGGCGATCTTCTCCTGCACCATCTGGTGCTCGCCGATGATCTTGCCGTGCGACTCGCGGCTGAGCGCCCGCTCGCACATCATGTCGAAGGCCAGCTTGCACTGGGCGATGGTGCGCATCGCGTGGTGGATGCGACCGCCACCGAGGCGACGCTGGGCGAGCACCTTGGCGCCGTCTTCGGGGCCGAGCAGGTGATCGAGTGGGATGCGCACGTCGTTGTAGATGATGTGGTTGTGGTTTCGCGGCTCGGGCATGATCTCGACGCCCGGCGTGGTGCGCGGCACCACGTACATGCCGTTGGTGCACATCACGAACAAGATGTCGGCGACGCGGCCGGCGCTGGTGAACCACTTCTCGCCATTGATGACCCACTCCTCGCCGTCGCGGACTGCCGTCGTGCGGAACAGGTTCGGGTCGGACCCACCCTGCGGCTCGGTCATCGAATACGCGGAGAACATCTCCTGGTTGAGCAGCGGCGTGAGCCAACGCTCCTTCTGTTCATCGGTGCCGTACGCGGCGAGCATTTCCATGTTGCCGGTGTCGGGCGCAGCGGCGCCGAACAACTGCGGTGCCGCCGGGTACTTGCCGAGGATCTCGTTGAGCAGACCGAGCTTCAGCTGGCCGAAGCCGGGACCGCCGAGTTCCTCGTCGAGGAAGATCGCCCACAGCCCCTGGTCTTTCACCTGCTGCTGGAGGCCGCGTACGAGTTCGCGCACCTTGGGGTCGGGCGAGCGCACGGCGTGCGGGAAGATGTAGTGCAGCGGCTCGACCTCCTCTTTGCAGAACTGCTCGACCCAGTCGAGCTTCTTCTGGAATTCGGGCTCTGTCTCGAACGACCACATGCGTGCGAACGTACTGCCGCCGCCGTGTCCGCGCCGATGTGGAGCGGCGAGAAACGCTCGACCTGTCTTGATAGTTGATCGCTGACTATTGTGATCCCGTGCGTGCCGCCGTTGCCTTCGTCGTTGCGGCACTCGTGGTGGCGTCCTGTGGGGCCGGCGATTCGGGATCCGGCGATGGCGCCGACGTCACCGTGTTCGCGGCGGCGTCGCTGACTGCGGCGTTCACCGAGATCGGCGAGGCGTTCATGGTGGACCATCCAGACGCTGAGGTCACGTTCAACTTCGCGGGCTCGTCCGCTCTCGTGGCGCAGATCACCGAGGGGGCTCCGGTGGACGTGTTCGCGTCGGCCGACCTCGCCAACATGGACGAGCTCACCGATGCCGGTCTCGAGGGGGCCGCCCCGGTGGTCTTCGCCGCCAACCTGGCCGAGATCATCGTGGAGCCAGGCAACCCGCAGGGCATCACCGGTGTGGCGGATCTCGCCGACCCCGATCTCGTCGTGGTGCAGTGCGCTCCGGAGGTTCCCTGCGGGGCATATGCCGAGCAGATCTTCGCCAACGCCGGGGTCACCGTGACCCCGTCGTCGTTCGAGGAGAACGTCAAGGCCGTCGTCACGAAGGTCATGCTCGGCGAGGCCGATGCCGGCATCGTGTACCGCACCGACGTGACCGCTGCCGGCGACGATGCTGCCGGCGTCGCGATTCCCGTCGACGTCAACGTGGTCGCCGACTATCCGGTCGTCGCCCTTGCGGACGCCCCGAACCCCGACGGAGCGCGCGTGTTCATCGACTTCGTGCTCGGCCCGTCCGGGCAGCAGATCCTCGCCTCGTACGGGTTCGACTCGCCGTGAGCCGTCGCAGGCGAGGTCGGCGAATCGGGCTGCCGCTCCCGGCGCTCGTGCTTGCTGTCGTGGCTGTCTGCTTCTTCGCTCTGCCGCTCGTCGGTCTCCTCTGGCGGGCGCCGTGGTCGAACGCGTGGACCTACCTCACCGACGACACGGCGGTCACGGCGCTTCGGTTGTCGATGGTGACGTCATTGTGTGCGATGGCGCTGTCGATCGTGTTCGGCGTCCCGCTCGCGTGGCTGCTCGCCCGTGTCGACTTCCCGGGCCGGGGCGCCGTGCGGGCGCTGTGTCTGCTGTCGATGGTGCTGCCACCCGTGGTCGGCGGCGTGGCGCTGTTCTTCGCACTCGGTCGGCGCGGGCTCGTCGGGCAGTACCTCGACGACTGGTTCGGCATCACCTTGCCGTTCACGACCGCCGGTGTCGTCGTGGCCCAGACATTCGTGGCGATGCCGTTCCTCGTCATCACCGTCGAGGCGGCGCTGCGACAACTCGATCCGCGTCTCGAAGACGCGTCACGGACACTCGGCGCCTCGCGTTGGTACACGTTCCGTCGCGTCACGCTGCCGGCCATCCGACCGGCGCTGACCGCCGGCGCGGTGCTCGCCTGGGCCAGGGCGCTCGGCGAGTTCGGTGCCACGATCACGTTCGCCGGCAACTTCCCCGGCACGACGCAGACGATGCCGCTCGCGGTCTATCTCTCGCTCGAGACCAACCCCGAAGAGGCGATCGTGCTGGCCCTGGTGATGATCGCGGTGTCGTTCGCCGTGCTCGTCGGACTGCGCGACCGGTGGTTCGGTTCGCCGGCGCGCCCGACGGTGGTCGCGACGTGACGCTCGACGCCCGGATCGGGCTGCGGCTGGGATCGCTCGATCTGCAGTTGGAGTTGGAGGCCCATCCGGGCGAAGTCGTCGCACTGCTCGGCCCGAACGGCGCGGGCAAGAGCACCGTGCTGCGCTGCCTGGCCGGGCTCGAACCCATCGAGAGCGGCCGCGTCGCGATCGACGGCACGGTGGTCGACGAACCGGCCGCCGACGTGTTCGTGGAGCCGGAGGATCGCCCGATCGGGTTCGTCTTCCAGGACTATGTGCTCTTCGAACACATGACCGTGCTGGAGAACGTCGCCTACGGCCTCCGTGCCCGAGGATCGGCGAAGGTCGATGCCCGCACGCGCGCTCACGAGTGGCTGGACCGCCTGGGCCTCGCCGAGTACGCGCGGCAACGTCCGCACGCGTTGTCGGGTGGTCAGGCGCAACGCGTGGCGTTGGGTCGGGCGTTGGCGATCGACCCGCGGCTGCTGCTGCTCGACGAACCGCTCGCCGCGCTCGACGCCGGAACGCGAGCGCTCGTGAGGCGAGACCTCCGCCAACACCTCACCACGTTCGACGGCATGCGCATCGTGGTCACGCATGATCCGGTCGATGCCCACGCGCTCGCCGATCGGGTGGTGGTACTCGAAGCCGGACGGGTCGTGCAGACGGGCACGCTGGCCGAGGTGACCGCGCATCCCCGTACCCGCTACGTGGCCGATCTGGTCGGCGTGAACCTGGTGGCCGGCGACGTGCTCGATGGCGTGCTCACGACACCGACCGGGGCTCGAGTCGTCATCGCCGACGCCACCGACGGTCCCGCGCTGGCGACGATCCGGCCGCACTCGGTGCTGCTCGCTCACGGCAACGCTGTCGAATCCAGCGCCCGGAACACGTGGAGCGGAACGATCGTCGACATCGATCGTCTGGGTGAGCGTGTGCGGTTGGTGATCGACGGCGAGCTCCCGCTCACCGCCGAGATCACCGCCGACGCGCTCGACGCGTTGAGCCTCCGCCCGGGCGACGAGGTGAGCGCGTCGGTGAAGGCCACCGACATCGAGGTGGCGCCGGCATGACCCAGACGTCCGCAGATCGCCGCCGGCGCGAACTCCTGCTGGGGGAGTGGGCGTGCCTCGGGGTCCTCTACGAGGGCTCGACGCATGGCTTCGCGATCGCTTCGGCATTGCGGCCCGGCGGCGACTTGGGTCGCGTCTGGTCGTTGTCGTGGGCGCTCACGTACCGGTCGCTCGACCAACTGGCCGACCGCGGACTCGTCCGTGCCATCGCCGAGGAGCCGGGCATCGCCGGCGGCAACCGCACCGTGCTCGCGGCGACACGAACCGGGCGAGCCGAGCTGCGGCGATGGCTCGCCGAGCCGGTCGAGCATCTTCGCGACCTACGCAGCGAACTCCTGCTCAAGCTCGTGATCGCCGATCGGTGCAGCATCGACGTGACGGCGATGCTGCATCAGCAGCGCGCCCTCGTGGCCGATCTCGCCGCCGCCTTTCCGGCTGCCCCCGGCGGGCCCGACGATCGGGCGTCGGTCGACGTGGTCACGCTGTGGCGTCACGAGACCTCCGACGCCGCCCTGCGATTCCTCGACCAGCTGCTCGCCAGCACCCCCTGACCCAGCGAGCCGCTCCAAACGTGGTTTGGGGCCGGGCGGTGGCAGGATTGCGGGTATGGCCCGTGTGAAGTTCGAACTGTCCCGACGATTCGACGTGCCGGTACGCGAGCTCTGGGACGAACTCGTCGACTGGCCCGCGCACGGTGCGTGGATCCCGGCGACCACGATCGAGGGCGACGACGGTGACTCGACCGCGGTCGGCTACACGTTCACGGCGTGGACCGGGTTCCGTCCCGTCGCGCTCGAAGACCGCATGCGCGTCACCCGGTGCGACTGGGACGCCGACCAGCAATCGGGCGCGTGCGACGTGGAGAAGCTCGGTCCGATCCTCACCGGAACGGCGGGCTTCACCGTGCGCGCCGACGGATCCGGATCGATGCTCGACTGGTACGAAGACGTGATGGTGCCGTACCTCCCGCGCTTCCTGTCGCCGGTGGCGGCCTTCGGGGGACGGATGGGTTTCACGCTCTCGCTGCGCAGCCTCGCAAAGGTGCTCGCCCGCGCCTGATTTGCCCGTCGTCCGGTGGCGGTGACCTTGGTCCCTGGGCAGCGGCCCGATTTGCGCAGAGTGTGGGAACCGGGCATCGACCCGGATCGGAGCACGACGATGGCGAGCAAGCGGAACCTCCCGATTGTCGCTGCATTGCTCATCGGCATCGGGATGATCGCCGCTCCCGCCGTGTTCCAGATGTTCGATCGCGCCCCGCTCGGCGGCGAGATGATCGACGACTTCGAGCCGTACATGACCATGGACGAGGTCGAGTTGTTCCGTGGCTACCTCGACGAGATCGATGCCGCCAACGTCGAGTCGATCGACGAGCTGCGCACCGGTCTGGTCGCAGCCGGAGCGATCGACGACGGGGACTTCGACACCACGTTCGTGTCGGTCGCGAACCTGAACGCGCAGTGGCCGACCATCCAGGACGACATGGGCGACCTGATCGATCGGATGGAGGCAAACCTCGACAACTACGCCGCGGTCGCTGCGCTGCCGCCCTTTCCCATGTTTCCGTGGTTCTTCGTGATCCCCGGGCTGATGATCGTGGTGGCGGCCGCGGTTGGCGCTGTTCCTTCGACGTGACGGGCACGTGGGTCGCGGACGTCCGGCGGTCTGGACGCTGCTCGCGCTCGGCCTCGCAGTCGCGGCCGCACCGGTGATGTTCCAGATGTTCGAACGAGCGCCGAAGGGCGCCGAGATGATCGACAGTTTCCGGCCGATGATGACCCGCGAGCGGGTCCAGTCGGTGCAGGGATACTTCGTCACGCTCGGTGCAGCCGAGGGGCAGCTCCGGGTGAACGCGCTGCCGATGGTCGTCGAAGCCGGCGGCGACCCGGCGGACTACCCCGCGATCACTCAGTGGTCGGCGGACTGGCCGGCGATCCTCACCGACTTCAATCCGATGGTCGCGACGATGAGCGACAACGTCGACAACTATCAAGCGGTCGACGCGCTCCCGTCGTTCGACCTCTTCCCGTGGTTCTTCGTGATCCCCGGCGTCCTGGTCGCCGGCCTCGCCGGGCTGGCGCTGCGTCGCCGAACCGAACCGACCACCCCGTCGCCTGCTCCGCAACCAGCAGAGCATTCCTCGACACCAACTTCTCCATCAACTGTTTGAACGGCAAGGAGCCAGTCATGCGCCATCTCACCCACCACCATCGTCTGTTCGCGTCCGTCGCGGTCGTCGCCCTACTCGCCGCTGCGTGCGGGAGTGACGACGACAACTCGGACACGGAGTCGACGCACCGCCGACACTGTCGCACCGAAGTGACCGAGCCGGAGACCACCGAGCCGATGGCCGAGGACACCACGCCTCCGGAGACGACCGAAGCAGCACCCGAGACGACCGAAGCCGCACCGTCATTCGAGGGTGACCTCGTCGGCACGTTCTCGATCGATGACGCGGTGTGTGACGACGCAGCCAACGTGACCGGTTCCTACTTCCGCATGTTGCAGCCGGGCGGAACGCTCGACGCAGGTCCGTTCATCGCGAACGGCGACTCGACGTGCGCCGACACCACCTTCTCCGGCCTCACCGCAGGCGCTGACGGCGGGTTGATCACGGGCGACTGGCAGTCCGCCCCCGACCCGGCGTTCGACGAGAACGGCAACGGTCTCGTCGACAGCATCTTCCAGCCGGTGCCCTTCTTCGCCGTGGCGTTCGCCGGTGCGACCGATCCGGCCGAGGCGGTGCCCACGCTCACGGCGACCGACGGCGTCCTGACCGGCGACCTCTCCGCATTCACCGCCTACTACGGCGGTTCGAACTTCAACCAGGGCGCCCCGAAGCCGGACGGGAGCGGCGACGCCCCGATGGGAACCATCGACCCCGAGACGGGCGCCTACGTGCTCGACTGGACCAGCCAGATCGTCGGAGGGTCGTTCAACGACTTCGTCGGTGTGTGGCACCTGGAGGGGACCTTCACACCCGGTTCGTGACCGCTTCGCCGATGTCGCGACCGGGTGGCTCGACCCAGCAGTAGCGTCGGACCCATGACGATCGATCATCGCCAGCTCACGCGGCTGACCGATCGTCGAACGTGGGTCAACCGGACGACGGTCGGTGTGGCCGTCGCAACCGGATGGTTCGTCATCGTGCTGCTGATCGGGCCGGAGGGCAACCTGACTGCGCCCGCGAGTCGGATGCTGGCGATCTTCGGCGCGGCGGTCGTGCTCTGGATCACCGAGGCGATCCCGCTCTCGGCCACGTCGATCCTCGTCATCCTGGCCGAGATCCTGCTGATCTCCGACGAAGCACTCGTCGGGCTGCCGTCGAACTTCGAACCGCCCACCTACCAGAGCATCTTCGCCACGCTGGCCAACCCCGTCCTGATCCTGTTCCTCGGCGGCTTCGTGCTGGCCGAAACCGCAGCGAAGTACCGACTCGACCGCAACCTGGCCGGGGTACTCCTCCGGCCGTTCGGCAATTCGCCGCGGGCGATCGTGGCGGGGCTGATGATGATCACCGCCGTGCTGTCGATGTTCGTCTCCAACACCGCGACCACCGCGGCCATGATGGCCGTGGTGATCCCGGTCGCCGCCGGGCTGGCTCCCGGCGATCGTCTCAGGGTCGGGCTGATCCTGTCGGTCCCCATCGCAGCAAACGTCGGTGGGCTGGGCACGCCGGTCGGTTCCCCGCCGAACGCGATCGCGCTGGGGCGGCTCCAGGACCAGGGCATCCAGGTCGACTTCGTCACGTGGATGGCACTCGCCGTGCCGGTCGCGTTGGTCGTCCTCGTGTTCGCCTGGTTCGTGCTCATCAAGCGCTTTCCGGCGTCGGCGGACACGATCGACGTCCGCATCGGCGGTGACTTCGACCGCGGTCGGCCCGCGCTGATCCTGTACGTCGTGTTCGCCCTCACGGTGATCGGCTGGGTCAGCGAACCACTCCACGGCGTGCCCTCGGCGATCGTCGGGTTCGCGGCCGTGGTCGTCCTGCTCTCCACGCAGGTGTTCGGCGTCGACGACCTCCGACGCCTCAACTGGCACATCCTGTGGCTGGTCGGCGGTGGCATCGCGCTCGGCAACGGCGTGTCGAGCACCGGGCTCGACCAGTGGCTCGTCGAGCTCTTCGACTGGGGTTCGCTGTCGCCCGGGGTGCTCCTGGCCGCGCTCGCCCTGGTGGCGATCGGACTCAGCACGATCATCTCGAACTCGGCAACCGCGAACCTGCTGATCCCGATCGGGATCAGCCTCGCCCTCTCCGACGCCGTCGACCTCGACCCGCTCCTGGTGGGGCTGGTGATCGCATTGTCCTGCTCGTTGGCGATGGCGCTGCCGGTCAGCACGCCGCCGAACGCGGTCGCATATGCATCGGGCGAGATCGAGACGAAGGACATGGCGATCGTCGGGTTGCTGGTCGGCGCCGTCGGCATCGTCCTCGTCGTGTTCGTCATGCCGCCCATCTGGAACGGGTTGGGCCTGCTGTGACGGGTCGCATGGTCGTCCTCGTCGTCGCCGGCACCGACGCCGGCGAGCCCCTGGCCGCCGACCTGCGGGCTCTGCTCGGCGGCCACGCCGACGTCGAGATCACCTCGGGGGTCGACGCTGCGATGCACACGGCGGAGTCGGTGCTCGGCGCAGACGGGTACATCCCGTTGGCGCTGGTCGACCTGGATTCCAGCGCGCACCGTGGGGCCGACGTCGTTGCAGCGCTCCACCAGCACCCTCGGCTGCGGGACACACGGACGGTGCTGGTGGCGTCGCGTGCCTCGCTGCACGACGTCGACGAGGCGCTGCGCCTCGGTTCGGTGAACGGCATGATCATCCGCCCGTGGACCGAACTCGGGCTCGGCAGCCTGATCGAAGCACAGCTCGCCACCTACCTCGTCGAGTGCGCCCCCCACCGGCTCGTGGAGTTCAGCGAACTGTTGGACGACGCCGACATCGCCGCCGCCCGCGAGCGGATCGAGCAGCAGCGCGCTGCGCCGACGATCGATGCGACCGACCCACATCCGTTGCTCGGCGAGCCGATGGACGATGACGAGATGACTCGACGACTGGTCGAACTGCTCGACCGTTGCCTGGGACACCCCGCTCGGATCCGAGTGTCGCCCGGCACGATCATGATCGAGGAAGGTGAAGACGTCGGCGGGATCTACGTCGTCATCGAAGGTCGTGTCCAGCTGACGTCGCACGCTCAGGCCGGGCGGAAGGTCATGCACGAGGAGTCGACCGGGGCGATCGTGGGCCTGCTGTCGCTGGCGAGCCATCGGCGAGCGCTGTTGCGTTGCCGGGCGGTCACCGATGTGCGTGCCATCCCGATCACGCTCGACCAACTGGCCCGGGCACTGACCGTCGAGCCCGAATTCGGTGGGTTGTTGGCGCGCATCCTGATCACCTCGCTGGCCCGCCGGTTGCGGCGTTCCCAGGAGCTCCAGCTCGAACTCGACGAGAGTCTGGCGGCGTTGTCGGAAGCTCGGGCCCAGCTCGTGGCGAGCGCCCGGTTCACGGCCCTGGGTGAGATGGCCGCCGGCATGGCCCACGAGCTGAACAATCCGACGGCGGCGCTGATGCGCAGTGTCGACCACCTCGCTGACGACGTCCTCGCGGTCGTCGACGATGCCGCCGTCACGGCGGATCGTGCAGGCGTCGACTCGATGCGCCGACGATGCCGTCGTCGGAGCGACGAGCGTTGCGCCGAGACATCGCCGAGGCGGTCGGCGACCGGGCGCTCGCCGATCGACTCGTCGCCAGCGGAGTGACCGACCCCGACGAAGCACGTGCGCTCGCCGATGCCGGCGACGACGAACTCAGGCGCCTCGAGGCGGCGACGCGGCTCGCCGAGACGATTCGCAACATCTCCGGCGTCGCCGATCGGGTCCAGTCGCTCGTCGGAAGCCTGCGCGGCTACCTCCGCGGCAACGACGGCCGGGGCGACATCCACGCCGGTGTGGATGTCGCCACCGGGCTCGACGACGCACTGAGGATGGTCTCGCACCGACTCGACCGGGTCGACGTGCGGCGCCAGTACGAGCCGGCGCCGACGATCGCCGCTCGACCCGGAGCGCTCCAACAGGTCTGGTCGAACCTCCTGGTCAACGCGCTCGACGCCATGAACGACGAAGGACAGCTGTCGATCCGGGTCGCTCCGGAGGGCGCGACGGTGCGGGTCGAGATCGCCGACACCGGCCCCGGCATACCGCCCGAGATCGAGTCGCGGATCTTCGAACCGCGGTTCACCACCAAGGACGGCCGGGTCCAGTTCGGCCTCGGCCTCGGTCTGTCGATCAGCCGCCAGATCGTCGAAGAACACCACGGTACGATCGATGTCGAGAGCCGACCCGGGCACACGGTGTTCACGGTCGTGCTGCCGGCGGAGCAAGCTGCATGAGGGGGAACAGACGGTGGACGAGCTGGTGATTCTGGTCGTCGAGGACGAACCGGAAGTGCGCGCCGAGGTCGTGCGCGACGTCGAGGCGTTCGCCGGACGGATTCGCGTCGAGCAGGCCGATGACGTCGCCGATGCCCGAGCAGCGATCGCCGAGATCGATGACGCCGGAGATCACCTCGGGCTGATCGTCGCCGATCACCGGCTGCCAGGAGCCGAGACCGGCGTCGACCTCCTCGTCTCGCTGAAGTCGAACCCGGCAACCAGCGCGGTCCGGACGGTCCTCCTCACCGGCCAGGCCGGGCATCAGGACACGATCAGGGCGATCAACGAAGCCGGTCTCGACCACTACTTCACCAAGCCCTGGGACCCGAACGACCTGGCTGCTGTGTCGGTGCGCTTGCTGACCGACTACGTGATCGGTTCCGGCATCGACCCGCTCCGCTACGCCCGAGAGCTCGACGGTCCGCGCCTGATGGCCGCCTTTGCCGACCGCGGCCGCCCCGACTGACGGTCGAGCTGGCGCACGTCGGCGATGCCGCCGATCGCAGCGCAGGGTGCGCGCCCCCGCCGATGCAGCTGCGAGGATGATCCGATGAGCACACCGACCACCCGTCTCGAAGTGGACCGCACGATCGCCGCCGAGCCCGCAGCGATCTTCGACCTGCTTCGCAGCCCCGATGGCCACGTGGCGATCGACGCCACCGGCATGTTGATGTCGGCCGACGGTGACCCGGCGACCGCCGTCGGCGACCGGTTCGTGGTGCACATGGACCGCGACTCGCTGCGCGACTTCGACCTCGGCGAGTACGACGTCACCGTGGTGATCGAGACGTTCGAGCCGAACCGGAGATCGCCTGGAGCATCGACGGCACGATGCAGCCACCGATGGGGCACGTGTACGGGTATCGACTCGAGCCGATCGACGGCGGGACGCTGGTGACGTCGTACTACGACTGGTCGAACCTGCACGAGCAGTACGCCGGTTTCGCCGACCGGTTCCCGATCATCTCCGAGGCCAGCCTGCGCGCAACGCTCGGCATCCTCGCTCGCACGGTTGCGCCCGGTCGCGGGCGTCCCGGCGCATGACGTCGATCGACCTTCGCGCCGCTGGCGCCCCCGTGCGTCTCGCCGGTGTCTGCGATCTCACCGACCTGCATCGTGGTGCGCTCACCGAGCGGCTGCCGGGGTGGGCACGTGCGCAACTGGTCGATCCGGCGATCGGGTTCGTGTCGTCGATGCCGTCGGGTGGGCGGCTCGAGTTCGTCACCGACTCGACCACCATCGAGCTGGAGGCGGTGTACACCCGGCTCGAGTACGCCGGGATCACGCCGCACACGGCCACCATCGACCTCGTCGTCGACGGTGACATCGTCGCCAGCGAGGCACTGACCGAGACCGACGTGATCCGCTTCCCGGACCGCGCCTCGATGGACTTCGAGATGGTCCACATCGACCCGAGCATGATCCGCTTCGACGGGCTCGCCGCTGGTCGCAAGCACGTCGAGATCTGGTTGGCGCAGAACGCGTCGACGATGCTGCGCGAACTCCGCCTCGACGACGGCGCATCGATCGAGTTGCCGCCGTCGTCCGAGCGCCGCCGTTGGGTGCACTACGGAAGTTCGATCAGTCACTGCATGGAGGCCGAGCACCCGACCGGCACCTGGCCGGCGGTCGTCGCACGGGCCGCCGACGTCGACCTCTACAGCCTCGGCCTGGCTGGTCAGTGCCACCTCGACCAGTTCGCCGCCCGCACGATCCGCGACCTGCCCGCCGACCTGATCAGCCTCAAGCTCGGCATCAACGTGGTCAACGCCGACTCGATGCGCGAGCGGGCGTTCGTGCCTGCGGTCCACGGGCTGCTCGACACGATCCGCGACGGCCACTCCGACATGCCGATCGTGGTGATCAGCCCGATCATCTGCCCGACCGCCGAGGACCATCCTGGTCCGACGCTGCCGACCACCGAGGGCAGGTTCGACGTCATCGAGCGTCCCGACGAGCTGATGATGGGCGCACTGTCGCTCGCCAGGATCCGCGACTTGCTGGAGACGGTGGTCGCCCAACGCCGAGGGGCCGGTGACGAGCACCTCCACTACCTGCACGGCCACGAACTGTTCGGCGTCGACGACGTCGACGACCTCCCCGACGGGCTGCATCCCAACAGCGCTGGCTACCAGCGGATGGGGGAGCGCTTCGTGTCGTACGCGTTCGCGTCCTGGCGGCCCGTTCGGCTGACGGACAGCTCGCACCTCTGCGAGGCCCGCTCACTACGGTCGAGACGACATCTCGACGAAAGGCAACGGCGATGAAGATCTCCACCACCATTGGATTCAACGGCGACCCCAAGAAGCTCGCTCAAGAGGCGCGCGACCTCGAGTCGGCCGGCGTCGACCTGATCTGGGGAGCGGAGATCTACGGCTACGACCTGATCTCCACACTCGGCTATCTCGCCGGGCAGACCTCGACCGTGCAGTTGATGACCGGCATCATCCCGCTCTACTCGCGCAGCCCTGCGCTGATCGCCCAGACCGCAGCCACGCTCGACGCGCTGTCCGACGGCCGGTTCGTGCTCGGGCTCGGCACGTCGGGGCCGCAGGTGATCGAGGGCTGGCACGGCGTGCCGTTCGAGAAGCCGATCGGGCGCACCCGCGACACCATCGAGATCTGCCGCAAGGTGTGGAGCGGCGAGAAGGTCGAACACGACGGCGCGACCTACCAACTGCCGCTCGCCGAGGGCGGCACGGGGCTCGGCAAGCCGATCAAGTTCATGAACCGTCCGCCGGCCAAGGACATCCCGATCTCGCTGGCCACCATCGGCCCGAAGAACGTCGAGCTGACCGCCGAGATCGCCGACATCTGGCAGACCATCCACTTCGTGCCCGACCGTTTCCAGCAGGTGTGGGGCGATTCGCTGGCCGCCGGCACCGCCAAGCGCGACCCCAACAAGGCGCCGTTGGAGATCATCGCCGGCGGCACCGTTGCGCTCGGTTCGGGCCCACATGTCGACGAGGCTCGCGAGGCCGCTCGTGGCCTGATCGGGTTCTACGTCGGTGGCATGGGCGCCAAGTCGAAGAACTTCTACAACGATCTGTTCGTGCGCTACGGCTGGGAGCAGGAAGCCGCCGAGATCCAGGACCTGTTCCTGTCCGGCAAGCGCGCCGAAGCGATCGCCGCCGTGCCCGACGAGTACATCGACCTGTCAGCGTTGATCGGCGACGAGGGCCACGTCCGCGAGCGCATCCAGGTGTTCAAGGACGTCGGCGTGACGTACCTCAACATCAACCCCCACGGCCCGAACCCGCTCGAGACCATCGAGAAGATCAAGTCCTGGGCCGAGTGACGATCACCCCACATACGACGGAGTCGCACAACATGGAATCACCCCGGAGCAGCCGCAGTCTGCGTGTCACGCGGCCGGGTATGCCGGCCCCGTCAGCGGCAACGCCAGAGTTCCCGCCTCCCGAATCAGCGATGATCGACACCGCCGCTCGCACCCAGCAGATCCCGGTCACCCCGCCCGCCGAGCCGGACTCGCCGTACGGCACCGACATCGAGGTGGCGCCGCTCGCGCTGCCGTCGCCGCCAGCGGACGAGTCGGTGAACGAGACCACACCGCCAGCGCCGAGCAACACGTCGCTCGTCGCCGCCGAACTGGTCAGTGGGCTGCGCGGCGCCGGTCGACACCTCGCTCGGCCGTCGGCGTCCGAGAGTCACCTCCGAACCGAGCTGACCATCGCCGCTCGGCGCATCGACTCACTCGTTGCTAGCGAACCGATC